>NZ_FOLL01000008.1 GCF_900112315.1 Parapedobacter composti
ATATCAACCGCTGGCGGCCTAGGCTAATCTCCTAAAACCATTACAGACCACAAGCCCATAATAAAACAAAGAAGGCGCCCTTTTTAGACGCCTTCTTTTATATGCAAACTATTTTCCCATTTGTCAACCGCCAACACAGGCGCTATTGCAAAACATATTCATAAGGATAGACCAATACCGACCAACTTTCACCGCCATTACGCGTGACGAACAGCCGATCATCGCCGTATACAATCCCTCGGCGCTCCGTTGAAAAGTATATTGCTTTGCCCGAAACGGGCAGTCCGTCTGTCCCCGCAGGTAAAGCATGCCAGGTCTGGCCCCCATCCTCACTTTTCGCTACACCGTCGGTCAGTAACGCATAAACCATCCGGGAATTAGCCGCTTGGCAGTCATGCACACCGGATGCTCCCGCAGACACTCGCTGGAACGTCTTACCGCCGTCAGCAGAACGAAAGATCCTTCCATCTGAATGATATACCAGCAATACCCGCTTGTCCACGGCGGTTATAGCAGCTTGCTGCATACCGTCCAGTTTTCCTCCGTCATGCCATGCAGCACCACCGTCTGTAGTGTATAATACCCCGATTCCTCCAGCCGGAACCTGCGGTTCTGTATATATCAGCCAACCATGTTCAAGGTCGGTAAAATCCACATCCACACCAGATGCTCCCTCCTTCAGGAACGACAACTTCGCCGTCTGTTCCTGTACATCCACCCGATAAACAAGCAGCCGCCTGCTCATTCCCGCAGACTGCTCGCACAACAGCCATATGATGCCCTGAGGGCCTACAACAACCTTTGCCGCATACACATTTCCCACTAATAGTTGTTCCTCGCTTACGATGGGTTTATCAAATGTAGCCCAGGATTGTCCGTTATCTGTAGAGTAATGCAGCACAAATGCGCGGCCATGAACAGCAGCATAAGCCATCAGTCCGCTGCCGAATCCTACGGAATGCTGTCCGGCGAACCACGAAGACGGCCAGAATTCAAACGACCGAAAGTGATCTGACGTTGTGAACCCACCCTTTTCCGTCATGCCGGATATCCGCCCTCCAGTGCCCAGCCAAGCATAAATCAACCGGTTGTCCTGTATCAAAACACCGGTTTCTGGGTTCACAATAGGCTTTGCGGGATACAGGTCAAGCAAGGTACCCGTTCCATCGCATGCCACCAATGCTAACGATGTGAAGACGAAGACGCTGATATGGCGATAAAAACTCATTACGGAAACAGCGAAAAACCTATGGAAATATTCAATGTGTGGAAGCGGAAAACCTGCGATTCTGGCGTAACATAGCCCGCCGCGAGGTCTTCCTCGATAAGGGACTGCCTCGCCCGCAGCGTGGGATTAAAGAACTCACACCCTGCTTTGAGAAACACTTCCCTCCACTGCACCCGGAAGCCCATTTCTTGCGACCAGCCACTACCACGCAGATAGTTTTCGGAAAACGACACGTCATCGTCCGCATAACGCTCAGCATCAAAATTGGACACCCAGTTAAACTCTGCGGCAACATACGGAAAAAAGGTAGTTTGACCGATGTAAAACAGATCATAACATACCTGCCCACCCAATTTAAAAAACAGGAGATGTTCGGTCAACCCTTCTTCAATTTCATTGAGAAACAGTTTCAATCCCACCTGTGGCCGCAATCGCAATCGTCCCTCGCTGGCCATAACGAAGGCAGGGCCCAAACGGAGGTTCGCCCCTACTGGGAAAACCGATCGCACAGCCGCATCACTGAATCGCTCAACCCCCACTTCACCTTCCAACAAGACCGGAACAGCCCGCTGCGCCTGGACGGATGTGCTCAACAGCAACAGCCCGACACCGACGAAATAAGCCCTCAACCGCATCATAACAATATACCTGCCAGGATTAATGTTGCCACGGTGAAATAGATGATTAATCCCGTAACGTCGACCAGCGTTGATACAAACGGTGCCGATGACGACGCGGGGTCAGCACCCAGCCGACGCAGGATGAAAGGAAGCATGGATCCTACCAACGAACCCCAGAGCACCACCCCCACGAGCGAAAGGCTTACCACCATCCCTACCAACACCCAATGATCGCCATAGGCTGCCGAAAAGGCTTGCCAGGTGCAGACGCGCGCAAACCCCAGGGTACCAAGTATCAACCCTAAAAGCAAGCCAGAGAGGATTTCCCGCCGCATCACGCGCCACCAATCGACCAGCGTTACCTCGCCCAGCGCCATGGCCTGAATAATCAGCGTAGAAGCCTGTGACCCGCTGTTTCCTCCACTGGAGAGAATCAACGGCATAAACAAAATGAGTATTGCACTCGCCAACTGGCTTTCGTAATGCTCGAGCACGGTGGCTGTAAGCAGTTGTCCGAGGAAAAGTACAATTAGCCATCCGGCCCGCTTTTTCACAAGATGCATAATAGAGACATCCAAATACGGCTCATCGAGCGCTTCCGTACCCCCTATCCGCTGCATATCTTCGGTATATTCCTCATTGGCAACCCAGAGGATATCGTCGACGGTGACGATGCCCAGCATAATCCCCTGCTCATCCACCACGGGCAAAGCGACGCGATTGTTCATCCGGAATACGTTGATGGCCTCCTCCTGCGGGTCATTGGCATTCAGTGCAATGAGCCGGTTATCGACCAGATCCTTCACCTTAGTCTCCGGATCGGCCAGCAGGATATCCCTAATACGGATATCATCCAAAAGCTTTCCGTCTCTGTCGATGACGTATAGTACGTCAATGGTTTCAGAAGCCCTCCCATACTTGCGTATGTGCTCCAATACCCGCACGATATTCCAGTGTTGCTTTACCGTGATGTAGTCGGGCGTCATCAGGCGGCCCACGCTGTCTTCAGGATATCCCAACAGCGCCAGCGCCTCCTTGCGGTCGGCAGGCGATAGGAGGATGATAAGCTGCTTCACCACATCACCCTTCAGCTCGCTGAAAAATGCCGTCCGATCGTCCGGTGGCATCTCGTTGATAATCTCTGATATTTTGGGACCGGAAAGTTTCTTGAGTATACGTTCCTGTGTCGGGAAATCGAGGATACGGAACACGTTCACCGCCCGGTTGATGCTAAGCGTTTCGATGAACGTCGGACCGTATTCGGGCAGTTCATCGATGAGGGCTTCCACGTCTGAAATATTGAGCTCGTCAAGGTATGATTTGAGCTGCTGTTCATTGCCTTCGGCCAAAAGCAATTCGGTTTGCGCTACCAACGTATCCAATTCATCCATGGGCCCTCCTGTGTTAACGGTATACTACATCGGTGAAATGATTTTGCTTGCAAAAGTCGGTTTTTTAATTGAAAGAACGAACCCCCAAGATACTAAAAAGCAACTTGGAAACCAGACAATATGACAGCATAAATTAGTGGATTGTTTTCATGGAATATGGGAGGCACAGTACACCGGCACTAGCCGGAGCTGGCATGCCGGCCTACGGCTTGAAGGCCGACAGATAAGCGAACCGATAATCAGCTAACTGGCGATTCGGGGGCGGATACAATGCGGGCGCCGACGATGTAAACATCCAGCATACGGATGTCGGAAAAGACGGGTAACACGCTCGTAGAAACAGAAAAATGGGAAGGCGGCTGCCCACCGGATAGTGTACAGCATCCGAATGAGGATCCGTGGAGAAAATCGTTTAGCGAAATGTGCCTTTAAAACCTTATTTTTGAAAAAAATATCGCCTAAAAAAGCGAAACAGAAGAGCATTGAAGTTTTCATTAAATACTATAAATCAATTGCGAATAAATTTCAAATAAACTTATTGTACATTAAAAGCAACTCACCCAATAGGTTTTTTTACTAAAAAATTTATCATACTCATATGCAGCCACACTATATTACACATTATAAATTAACAATCAGTATTTTACTTGTATTTATATCATGTATAAATCCACATATCACCACAGCTCAAGTATTCAACAATGATCAATACCCAGCAAGTGTAAAATGGAGGCAAATCAATACGGAAAATTTTCAATTGATTTTCCCTTCTGAAGCAGAACCGCAGGCCCAATACCTGGCCAGCAAACTGGACGCATTATCGGCTCAGGTTAGCCATACCCTAAACAAGCGACCCAGGAAAATTTCAATTATTTTACAAAATCAGACGGTCGAATCCAACGGCAATGTGCAACTGGCACCTCGCCGTTCAGAGTTTTTCACCACCCCTCCGCAGCAGGGAGATTTCCAAAATTGGTTGTATAATCTGGCAATTCATGAGCTGCGGCATGTGGTACAGTTTGACAAATTGACAGGATATCTGCGCGCACCTTTTTTCGAACAATTGGCCCTCGCCATCTATGGTACCAACCTTCCCGCTTGGTTTTTCGAAGGGGATGCGGTGGTCACCGAGACGCTCCTTTCACCTGCCGGCCGCGGCCGCCTTCCATCGTGGGAGATGCCGTTCAGGACGAACCTTCTCAGCGGCGAAACCTATAGTTATGAAAAGGATTACCTGGGATCGTTGAAATCGGTTACACCGGGCTTTTATGAACTTGGATATTTCATGACTGCACGCATGCAAAGGGAATATGGAATAGGGATGGTGGACAGCCTGATGACCCGCATGGCGAAACTTCCTATCCGGCCTTACAACTTCAGCAATTCATTGAAAAAATCCACCGGGTACAACACCCGCCAATGGCACCGGGAAACACGGGAAGAACTCACACGCTTATGGGAAGCCCAACTGGTTACCAACCAGCCGGCAGACTACCCTACCTTACCCGCTGACGGACCGGGCAAGCCGCAAAGCTGGCTGCTTCCACGCATGTTGCCGGACGGACGGATCATCACATTACACCAAAGCGCATATCAGGTGCCAGCCATCGTATTGATCGACTCAGCTGGCCATCAGCGTACGGTGGTAAAAACAGGGAGGCAAACAACGCCCCACTTTTCTTACGCTGCCGGAAAAGTCACCTGGGATGAGCTGCGTCGCCACGGTCGCTATGGCAAGCGCACGTACAGTGTAATTAACGTATACGATATGCAAACCCGGTCTTATCGTCAGCTCACCCGTAGAAGCCGTTATTTCGCTCCGGCCCTTCGGCCGGACGGCAAACAATTGGCGGCCGTAGAAGTTGATGGCGGCAACACAGTAAGCATCGTATTGCTGGATACCGAGCGCGGGACGCCTGTTGCCCGCTTCCCTTCACCGGACAATATCCTGCTGCAGACACCTTCATTTGATGAAACCGGCACCAAGGTGATAGCCACAGGAATCGAGCAGCAAGGTGCCACCTTGATAGAATTGGATGTGAACACAGGCTCATACCGCCGATTGCTCGAGTGGCAATCACAGCAGCTCGAGCGGCCGGTATATGCACAGGGGCAAATACTCTTTAAGGCACATTACAACGGCATAGACAATATTTATGCTTTGAACCTCCGAGACAGCACCATCAGCCAACTTACTCGTGCCCGCTTCGGCGCTTTCAACCCATCATATGATAGCAGCACAAGCACTTTATGGTTCAATAACTATCAAATAGATGGGTATCGCATCAGTCATTTGGCATGGAGCGGAAAGAGCGGCACACCCATTGAAAACATAAACGACTCCCATATCAGCTATTTTAAGCCACTACTGACGCAAAGCCCCGCCTACCGTACAGCGGACACCCCCGCAACCCCGATAAGGGCTTCAGAGCCTTATAAGGGACTGAAAAACCTGATAAACTTCCATAGCCTATCGGTGGATAACGGAAACTTTGAAAACCTGGATAACATCAGTCCTGGGATTTATTGGCTGTCTGACGACCTGCTTAACACCACCCAGCTACGCTTGGGGTACCAATACGATGGCAATATCCGCAGCAGTACCTATCAAGCGTCCATCGCTTACCAACGCTTTTTCCCGAAATTCTCCCTGGAGTACCGAAATCGTGGACAAGTAGGCACCGCCCGGATTTCCAACGGGCAGCAGCAGCAACTAGTCGGCTTGCGCTGGCGTGAAAATACGGCAACTCTGGCCGCAGAAATCCCCTTGGTATTTTACCGGCTCAATCAAATAATTACCACCGGCTTCAATACCGCTACCTCCTACACACAACGGTATGGGCTCAGCGAGCCTGAGTGGCAAAACCGGTTCATCGACCGCCTCCGTTTCCCAATGCATTACCAGGTATATTTCAACCATTACGCCCGCCGGAGTGCCTTGGACCTGGCGCCACGCTGGGGTCAATACCTCAGCGCCACCTACCGGCACTTCCCATTTGACGGCCGGATTGCCGGCGAGCACTTTTCCATACGCACAGCATGGTATTTTCCAGGCCTTTGGCGCAACCATTCGTTGCTTGCGCGTTTCAATTACCAGCATGGCGCCGGCACCTACCTGTACGCAAATGACATTCCGCTGGTTAGCGGGTATGACCAATTGCGACCGGTTCCAGTGGATAACACGTTGCTGCTTAGCTACCGATTTCCATTGGCTTATCCCGACTGGGCTATCGGCCCACTGGCTTACATCAAGCGTTTCCGCAGCGGATTTTTCGCCGATTTCCAGAATATAAAGGCAGGAAATGCATTCAGCCCACGGACGTTCGGGGTTGAACTACGGGCTGATATGAATTTACTAAGGTATTACCTGCCTAACTTCGACATCGGCGTCAAGCTGGTGTATGCCAACGAAGCAGGTGCAGCCAAGCGGATATTTGCCACCTATGGCATCGGGTACAGCTATTGACAGGGCATCACTGCTCGGGATTATTGGCAAAGCGTAGCAAAGCGCGGGCGTATCCGCTTCGTTTAGCTTTTTTTCCCATGTTTTCATAAATGTCGCGGTATTCTTCGAATTCTTCAGCGTTTTGCACGTTACTATAAATGAGATACGGTGTTACCGCACTGTTTGGATGGGCCCGCATCAATGACTTGTGGGTTTCCACCATTTCGGGAAGATACTTATTCGCCCACAGGGTATTCATTTCCTGAGTGATCTTTGCGTAGCGCCCGCTGCCGGGTTCGATCTGGTAAAGCAAGCGCTTTAAGCTATCGCGTTCCAATAGGTGTTTGATCCGGAAATCATTGAGCAGTTGTTCAGCTTCTTCAAATATCTGTGTATCCTCACAGCTCGAAGAAATCCGCAGCGTTAACCGGGGGTCTTGTTTCCATAAATACGCTTCCATTTGTTCCTGGGTCATCGCCTCATCAAGCCTGATCCGGACGCTACGTGCAGTTCCCGGATCGATATACAGGTATTTCAGCAAGGCATGCTCGAGCCTTCCCCCTTCCATACCGGTCTTTATCCGGTTTATACGCTCCTTAGGGCTAACCAGTGTCCGAGGCCAATAAATGGAAAGGACATACACTCCTGCGCCCAGGCTATCGACTACCATATCCAACTTACCGTTTTCAATACGCGAGGTAGTTACTATGTTGCCGTTTCGTTCATTGACCAACTCCACGCGGTTGTTTCCCGTGATGGGGATATCCCCTTCAATCCGTAAGCTTCGTTTTCCGGAGAACACACAAGCCGTCAGCATGCCTGCCATGCAATAACAGGCCAAAAGCATCGGTACCGTGCTGCTGCTCGGTTTCACGGTTCCATTACCCGTTTATCGCCTTCACGCCTGGCAGTTCCTTTCCTTCCATATATTCCAGCAGGGCTCCGCCCCCTGTGCTTACGTAGCTCACATGCTCAGTCATGCCGAACTTGGTTACGGCAGCGGCTGAATCACCCCCACCGATAAGCGAAAAGGCGCCACGCTCCGTAGCAGCAACCACCGCATCTGCGACGGCTTTGGTACCTTTAGCGAATTTATCCATTTCGAATACACCCATGGGGCCATTCCATAAGATGGTACTAGATGCCAGTATCACCTGGGCAAAATGTTCCGCTGATTCCTTGCCGATGTCCAATCCCATCTTGTCGACCGGTATCTGGTCATTCGGGCCATCATAAGCCGGAGAATCCGGCGAAAATTCGTCGGCAATCTGACAATCGGTGGGCAACACAAGATTAACTCCTTTAGCCTCCGCTTTATTCACCAGTTCATTGGCCAGGTCAAGCTTATCCAGCTCTACCAGGGATTTACCGATCTCCCCGCCGCGGGCTTTTACAAAGGTATAAGCCATTCCGCCTCCGATAATCAGGTTATCCACTTTATCCAGCAATGCCTCAATCAGCTCCAGCTTGTCAGACACCTTGGCTCCACCCATAATAGCCGTAAACGGACGCTGCGGGTTATTCAGTACCCGTTCGGCGTTATTGATTTCCGATGCCATAAGGTAACCGAAGTATTTGGCTTGCGGGAAAAATCGGGCGATTACCGCTGTGGACGCATGGGCGCGATGCGCTGTACCGAATGCATCGTTTACATACACATCGCCGAGTTTGGCCAGCTTGGCCGCAAATTCTTCGTCACCTTTTTCCTCCGCCTTATAGAACCTGAGGTTTTCCAACAGCAGTACTTCACCGGGTTTCAGGGCTCCGGCTTTGGTATAGGCGTCTTCACCGATGCAATCGTCTGCAAATTTTACGGACACGCCCAGCACGTCCGATAGGTGGTCCACAATATGCTTCAGAGAATATTTTTCCGTGGGGCCGTCCTTAGGTCTTCCCAGGTGAGACATTAGGATAACGGCACCGCCGTCGCCCAATATTTTCTGAATGGTGGGAACTGCCCCACGTATGCGGTTGTCGTCGGTAATGTTATATTGCTCATCAAGGGGTACGTTAAAGTCTACTCGTATTAACGCTTTCTTGCCGGAAAAGTCTAAGTTATCGATAGTATTCATTGCTTATGTTTTTTATGTTTTGGGGAAACAAAGCTAACATAAGTATTGGAAATTCAAAACACTTCGCTGCTGTATCTCATGGCTTCAGTCCAAGCCTCCATATCCAGGCCACTCGGTATATTCCGCTCATAGAGCAGCGCCAGCAACGTCTCGGTGGCAATATTTCCGGTTAGCTTATCTTCCGCCATGGGGCATCCGCCGAATCCACGAAGTGCCGTATCAAACCGGATGCATCCTGCATCCAGCGCTGCCGCCAACTTATCTCGGCTCGCTTCGGGCGAGCTATGCAGATGCAAACCGAATTCAACATCGGGAAATGCTGTGCAGACATATGTATAGAGTGAAGCGATGAGATCAGGCGTAGAACTGCCTATGGTATCAGCGATAGCGACATGCCGGATACCGAGGTCTGTCAGCATTCCAGTGTAATCGGCCACCATGGCCAAACTCCACGGCTCGCCATACGGATTACCGAACGCCATGGAAAGATACACCAATGGCGTCTTCCCATTCACATGGCATATCGCCACCATTTTTTTTACGACATCCAGCGAATGGGCAATGGTGCTATTGGTATTACGCAGTTGGAACGTTTCAGACACGGAAAAAGGGAACCCTACGAATCCCACTGCTTCTTCCATGGCTGCCTCCTCTGCACCCCGCACATTGGCCACGATGGCCAGGAGCTGTGTTGTCGACCGCTCCGGTATATCCAACATGCGGAGCACATCCCGAGTATCCCGCATTTGCGGAATGGCTTTCGGCGAAACGAAACTACCAAAGTCCAGCCGATCAAACCCTACCCGCAGCAACCGCTGCAAGTAAGCCGCTTTTATCTCCGTGGGGATAAAGCGATGGATTCCCTGCATCGCATCGCGCGGACACTCGGTAATCAATATCGGGTTCATCAGTGGATTTCCAAGGTGTATGGAAGGCGGGCCTGTATGCCGCGTTGTTGAAGCGCCGTCTTCACCTGTTCCAGATACCTATAATAGTCGCCCAACTCGCGCTGACCAAACCACGCACTGATACGGTCGGTAGACCTGCCCAAAAGCGATTCCAGCGTACTTTTGATTGCCGGATAGCGAACAATGCGATAGGTCTCAAGCCCAGCTTTGTGTGCTGCAGCAGCCACAGCATCGTCGATATTGCCAAGCCTGTCTACCAGCCCGTTAGCCAACGCCTGCTGCCCACTCCACACCCGGCCCTGCCCGATACTGTCTACCCGGGTCTTGGACATCCCCCGCCCATCGGCTACCCGCTGCAGGAACGTATCATAGATTCGGTTCACTTCAAGCTGTATGATGTTCCGTTCGTCTGCCGTCAACGGCCTGTCCACATTAGCTAAAAAGTCAGCATACTTCCCGGTTTTGACCTCATCAAACGTAATGCCCAGCTTATCGTTCAGCAGCCCTTGCATATTAGGGATCAACCCGAACACCCCTATTGAGCCGGTAATCGTATTAGGCTGTGCGAAAATCGAGTCGGCTGCTGCGGCGATATAGTAGCCACCGGAAGCCGCCACGTCGCCCATAGATACGATGATGGGTTTCACTTGGCGTATTAGGTTGACTTCCCGCCAAATCACATCGGAAGCCAACGCGCTACCTCCCGGCGAATTAATGCGTAGCACTACGGCTTTGACTTTATCATCCCGCCGCACCTTGCGCAGTTCGCGCGAAATCCGATCGGATCCAATCACCGCATCATTACCTTCGCCGCTCACAATTTCCCCTACGGCATATACCACGGCGATGCGGTCACGCCCACCCGTTGGGGTTGGCTTGACCCTTGGCCTATACTTCGTAATCGCCACCGCATTGAGGTCTTTGGTTTCGTCGACATCCAGTGAATCCTTTAGCTCCCTTATCAGCTCATCTTTATAGCGTTTTCCATCAGCCAGCCCCAGTACAACTGCGTCATCGGCCGTCCGCACGCGGAATCCATCGGCAATTGCAAACAGCGAATCACGGCTTGTGCCGCGGCTTTCTGCCACTTGATCGAGATAATGATTGTAAATACTACCGAGAAATGCACTTACTTGCTCCCGGTTAGCATCGCTCATCTTATTCAGCGTGAACGGTTCAACGGCACTTTTATACGTACCTACCTTTATCACCTGTGCTTCAATGCCCAACTTGTCGAATGTCCCTTTCAGGAACATCGTCTGTGATGCAAGCCCCCTGAAGTCTACCGTCCCTTCGGGATTCACATACACTTTATCCGCTGTAGAAGCCAAATAATAAGCCCGCTGGGTATAACCTTCGCTGTATGCAACAATAAATTTCCCGGACGCTTTGAAATCAAGCAACGCGTCCCGTATCTCCTGTAAAGTGGCAAAGCTGGCTGACACAGCAGACAAATCCAAGTAAATGCCCTTTATTCGGTCATCCTCCTTCGCCCCTGCGATGCGCTCGAGGATGTCGTTCAACCCGAAGCTTTTGGCGGTCGCCACTCCGGGTATATCCAGTTCTTCAAATGGATCAGGGATGGTACGTTCGGTTATCGCATGCTTTAGGTCAATGTAAAGCAATGAATTATCAGCAACCACCGTCTCTTTATCTGCGCTCATGGAGCTGATCATACCTCCAATAATGATGATACCGATTACCATCAATAAAATAAAAGAAAGGAAAATACCGGTGACCGTGGCCAACACATATTTAAAAAAAGACTTCATACGAATATTCTAATATCCAAACTTAGCTAAACTTGGCGGATATGCAAAACTAACAGCTATCCGTGTTCGTTGTTTGACGGCGATGCATCTATATCGTTACAATTGCTCTATCTTTTCCTTACCTTTGTGAAAACTAATCAAAGATAGGGTTTAATGATTCATGTTTTCACCAGATACTACAACCGCTTACTTATTATTAGGCACCAACATGGGCCACCGTTCCGTACTTTTGGAGGAAGCCATCCAACATATTACCCATAAGGTTGGCTCAATACTGCGGCTTTCCTCCGTATATGAAACTGCGGCGTGGGGAAATGAGCAGCAACCCAAATTTCTTAACCAAGCGCTGTCTGTAGCCACTCGGTTTGCACCAATCGAGTTGTTAGCACAAGTCCATTCCATCGAACAGCGCCTCGGGCGACAACGGAAAACCAAGTGGGAGCCGCGACCCATCGACATTGACATCCTGCTTTATGGCGACCAGGTAGTAAACACGCCCCGCTTGCAAATCCCGCATCCGCACTTGCCTAACCGCCGGTTTGCACTGGTGCCGTTGCACGAAATCGCGCCCGAGTTGCGCCATCCCGTATCACTGAAAACCATCACCGAACTCCTAACCCACACACCCGATCAATTACCCGTATACCTTTTAAAACAACCAACCATGAGCAACACAAGCTTTAAAGAAGCCAACATGGGCTACCTCCAGGATTTATCCGGCGGCAACCCGCACATTATCCGGGAAATTCTCGAATTGTTTATCAAGCAGACTCCCGAAGACGTTAAACTTCTTGCCGCGTATATTGAACAAGCCCACTGGGAAAAGGTATACCAGCAAGCACATCATATCAAACCCACCATGTCCTATGTTGGCGCCGAAGCGATACGAGCCGAAATACAGGAAATAGAGGACTGGGCTAAGAACCGCAACAAACTCGACAAGCTACCCGAAAAGTTTCATGCGCTGCAATCCCGGCTCGACACACTGTATCGTGAATTGAACGGATACCTTGAATCGATTGGCTAATAACGTGGCCGGAGCGCCTGGAAATGGATATATGAACACAGAAAATACAGCACCAGAATGGCGGGGGTGGCCGCAAACCCCAACCACACCACCAACACGGTGCTGCTGATCAAAAACAGGTATTTCCAGCGGTTACTGTTCCACGACCACGACTCCGATTTCATCGAAAACAAGCGAATATTGCTCACCAACAGCAAACTATTGATTAGTACACTGCACACCAGAAAAGCCGGGTGATAAATTACCTGTCCGTAGCTTTCAGCAATAAAAGGTAATGACATCACATAGAAGGCATTCATTGGCGTATTCAAGCCGATAAAATCATGGGTCTGGCGGTCGTCAAGGTTAAATTTCGCCAAACGAATAGCGGAGAACACGGTAACCGTAAAACCAAGAAAAGGCAATAACCCGTTGCCCGGGAACGCCGTCCTGAGCAACAGGTGAAAAATCGCGCCCGGCAAGAAGCCGAAACTCACCACATCGGCAAGTGAATCCAGTTCTTTGCCCATGGCTGATTTTACTCCCAGCGCACGAGCCACTAAGCCATCGAGAAAATCACAGACGCCTGATACAACGAGGCAGTATGCCGCCACCTCGAACCGCCCTTGCAATGCAAACACCCCCCCCACGCAACCACTGAATAGGTTCAGGCAGGTAAGCACATTGGGAATATGCGGTTTCACTAACTATTCATACTGATAAGAAATTCCTCATTGGATTTTGTCCCCCGCATCTGCGCCAATAGGAACTCCATCGCCTCGGTCGAATTCATATCGGCCAGGTGATTACGCAACACCCAAATCCGCTGCAGTGTTTCGCGGTCATTAAGCAGGTCATCTCGACGGGTGCTGGATGCGATAAGGTCAATAGCCGGGAATATCCGCTTATTGGACAGTTTACGATCCAATTGCAGTTCCATATTACCTGTTCCTTTGAACTCCTCGAAGATGACTTCATCCATCTTTGAGCCTGTATCGATAAGCGCTGTAGCCAAAATGGTCAGGGAGCCACCATGCTCTATGTTCCGTGCCGCACCAAAAAATCGTTTGGGCTTATGCAACGCATTGGCATCCACACCACCCGACAAAATTTTCCCCGATGCCGGAGCTACCGTGTTATAGGCACGCGCCAAGCGGGTGATGGAGTCAAGCAAGATGACCACGTCATGACCGCATTCCACCATACGTTTAGCCTTTTCCAGCACAATATTGGCGATCTTAACATGCCGCTCCGCAGGTTCATCGAATGTGGAAGAAACCACTTCCGCACGTACGCTCCGCGCCATATCGGTCACCTCTTCCGGCCGTTCGTCAATCAAAAGGATAATCAGGTACACCTCTGGATGGTTCTTGGCAATCGCATTGGCCACATCCTTCAGCAACATGGTTTTACCTGTCTTGGGCTGTGCCACGATGAGGCCGCGCTGTCCCTTTCCAATGGGTGTGAACAAGTCCATGATGCGGGTGGAATAATTACCTGTTCCGGTAAACAATTTAAGCCGCTCAGTTGGAAATAACGGTGTGAGGTAATCAAAAGGCACACGATCACGCACATCGGCAGGATTCTGCCCATTGATGGCTTCTACCCTTACCAGTGGAAAATACTTTTCGCCCTCCTTTGGGGGGCGGATACTTCCCCGAACCGTGTCGCCTGTCTTAAGGCCAAATAGCTTTATCTGCGATTGGGAAACATAAATATCGTCTGGCGATGTAAGGTAATTATAATCTGATGAACGGAGGAAACCATAACCGTCTGGCATGATTTCAAGTACTCCTTCATTTACGATGACATTATCAAAGTCAAGGCTTGTAGCGGGGCCTTCTATCTTACTACCGTTCGCAGGTCGTTGCACAGCGGATTCCGCGGCTACTTCTTCTTTGGCTGACGTAGTGGCTACCTGTGGTTCCGTAACAGCCTCTTCCCGAGTACTTCTAACACTTACAGGTTCAGCAGATTTTACGGTACGCATACGTTTCCGTGGCCGCGGTTCTTCCGCCGGCTGAACTTCGGCAGATCCGCCAGCCTCTTCTGCCGCGGATTTGGCCGCTTCTTCTTCGCCTGTGGCGACAATTCTGGCAATCAGTTCTTGTTTTCTGAGTTTATCCGCGTCTGCTATGCCGATCAATTTTGCTATCTCACGTAGTTCAGACACGAGCTTCGCATTCAATTCATTAATATCCATCAACTATAATATAAAAAATAAATAAGGATTTCGCTGTTACACACAGAAATTTATCCACCCCTATCAGCTGCACATTTCAATCGTAATGAATCAGCATCTTAGTCTTCAGAAATCAATGATTTTCGTTGAAGTGTTAGGATAAATTTGAGAATTACTGCGCAAAGTAAAGGATAACTTTCGGAATTTCAAAAGAATATTAAAAAAAAACTAAAATACATATCACTAAACTATAGCACGCCACGTTAATAACGATCTGTTTTTCAATAAGGTCTGCTTTGCTTATTGTTTTTAATAACACAAAACCGGGCAAAAAGTTTTTAAATATTAAAAGCCCACTTTGCTGTTTTTTTCAAGGAAAACTGTATTTTCGGCACGTGCATTTGAATATCATTAATAATATCATATACCAACAACTAACACCCAACAAATGATTATTATTGCAGACGGAGGATCGACCAAAACCAACTGGTGCTTGCTGGATGACGCTGGAAAAAAAGTGTATTTCAACACGGAGGGTTACAATCCGTATTTCGTAGATAGCGAATATATCGTCCAATCGCTAAAAAAGGGATTACCCAAAGATTTGCCGTTTGAGCGGGTCGCCGAAGTAAACTACTACGGTGCAGGCGTACACAACGAAGAGAAGGCGCAGATTGTGATTAAAGCGCTTCAAAAGGTATTTACCGCCGCGCAAGTATTTGTAGGCCATGATTTGCTGGCCGCAGCCCGCGCGCTGCTGGGTGATCAGGCTGGTTTTGCTGCCATCCTGGGCACAGGCACCAACACCTGTATTTATGACGGCAACGACATTATTCACAATATTGATTCAGCCGCTTACATTCTGGGTGACGAAGGTAGCGGCTGCTACATTGGCAAAAAGCTGCTTACCGATTATATCCGGGGTTATATGCCTGAAGATGTACGGGAGGTGTTCTGGGAAACCTATAAACTTACGCCCGACGATGTGATGGACGCGGTATATACCAAACCGTTGGCTAACCGTTTCTGCGCCAGCTTCAGTAAATTTGTATACGACGTGATGGTCAACATCAACTATTCGCGCGGTTTGGTTAAAACGTCTTTTGACGACTTCTTCCGTAACCTGGTATCCCGCTATCCGGATTACCAAAGCTACACCTTCAACTGCATCGGTTCGGTAGGATACAACTTCCGTAACGTGTTGGAAGAAACGGCCAACCAATACGGCATGAAGGTGGGCCGGATTGTCCGCTCACCAATAGATGATCTGGTACAGTACCACATCAATAAGTCGGCATAATTGCCGACTTATTTTATAATTCCAGTTCCTGCCCGATTTCCAGGAGATGCAGGTTAAGTTGCGCGTCGGCAAATTTTTGTTTGGCCGCGTCCGTGTCAATGGTAATGGGCGGGAACGTATTGTAGTGGATACCAATTATGTTTGGGCAGTTGATGAAGCCGCTGGCAAGGATGGCATCGTCTACATCCATGGTGTAATACCCACCAATGGGCAGCAACGCCCAATCAATAGCCATGTTCTCGAGCAATTTCATTTCCATGGTAAGCCCCGTATCGCCGGCAAAATAGATGGTCTTCCCGCCGCTTTTCAACACAAAGCCTACCGGTACGCCGGCATATTGGCCATCAGGCGTTGCATTGGTATGCAGGGCATACACCATCTTCACACTCCCGAAGCTTGTTTGCACCGTACCGCCAAAGTTAAAGGGCACCAAATCCGACTCGGGGATACCCTGGCTATTCAGCCACATCGCCGTTTCGACTACAGCCAGCACCTTAGCTTTGCTCCTTTGCTGGATGGTCACCACGTCGGCCACATGATCGTCATGCGCATGGCTCAACAAGATGTAATCCGGCCGCAAACTGCCAATGTCGATGTGGGCAGCCTTGGGATTGGGACTGATAAACGGGTCGAACAAGACGTTGATCTCATCCAATTGGAGGGCTAAGCTGGAATGCCCCTAATAGATTGCTTTAACCATAATTACCTGTATTTATCCAATAAATCTCTGGTGATTGCCTGCGCTTCCGCCTGGCTAATGCTGTCGGCCTGCCTCATGGCATGGTTAATGGCCACGGCAAGCAGCTCCTCAATTTCTTCTTTATCCGCCTTGGATAAAAACACCTGATCAATAAACACGTTGGTCACCTCCTTGTTCGCAGTAGCGGTTACTTTAATTACGCCGCCCTCGGCCTCTCCCGTCACGATAGTCTGATCCATCCGTTTCTTAATCTCCTCGGCTTTCTGACGGGCTTCAAACAGTTTGTCAAACATGGTTTCCTTTTTTAATGTTTACGTTTTATCCATCCGGCCTCTTACGCTCAGGTACACTACGCTGTTATGCGGTATGCCCAGGGTTGTTGCCGGTTGAATGTCCAATAAGTTCTGCAGATACACTTCTATAATGCCGGTAAGCACCTTCCGCCTGGATTCTTCAAATTCCGGCATCACGAAAAACTTGCCCAGGCGTAGTTTGCCGTCCGGCCCCACTAATATAGAAAACGTATGATAAAAATCTTTATATGCTTTATGGATAACAATATCATATTCCGGATATAGGTATTCATAGGCGGCCGATCGCTTGGTTAGCTCTACACTGTCGGTATATCGGCGGCGTTTGATTTCCAAAATTGGGCTTTTACTTACCAGCTTGGGGTAGTTTTTCGATGAGTAAGAGCTGTCTACATTATTCAGGTTCCGGTTGGCGCGGGCTACCATGTGCTGCACGAACAACGAGTCTTGTCTGCGTGGTTTCCGTAATTCGGCTAATGGCGTTCCCAGCCGACTCAGGTATTCTTTGGCATAGAATCGCATGTATACATTAGAACGTATTTTATTTACCTTCAGCCCATCCAGACTGAGCCGTTGCAGCATTATACTGTCTGGGTGCAGATCTATTACCTTCCATGCTTCCCGTGCGAAATGGAAAAACGAATCATGGTCGTGGGTTATCTTAAAATTGAACGACGAATCGCTGCCAGGAACATAAATCTGCACGGCATCTTCGCGCGTGAACTTGATGTGCCACTCGGGTTCCTGCACAAAACCGATGGAGTCATATGCCAGCCCGTTGTCAAAAGAGCGCCGCACCTCATAAAAATCAATCCCCACAATAGGCGAAAACGAAGGGCGCCGGGGATCGACGTCTTTTCGGGCATCCTGTTCAGGGGCGCCCGAACAACCCACCAGGCAGCAATAACATAACATGATCCGGCTCAGTAGTGGCATCAAACTATTTTGTGTCCGCATGGGGTGCTAACCTACTATAAATACCCATAATATCCAACAAATTTTGCTGTTACATTAACGGTATCCATAGCCAACCTATTGCTTTCGGCTTATCGCTATACCGGCGTTGCTTGAACTATCCACACGGGTCACGTATTCCGGATGAGCTCTTACAAAATCCATATATTCCCGTATGCCGCTGATGGGCTGCAGCACATTATGGGCGGTAAAGGTGCCACCTGTCTTCAGTAAAGGATCAATGTCTTTGAAGTACTGCGTGTACCAATCCTTATCCGCGTCGGAAAACACAAAATCGAAAGGCCCTTCCAAGGTCTTTACCAGCTTGTGAGCATCACCAAGCACAAAAGTCACCACTTCGGTCAGTCCGGCAGCCTTTATGTTTTCGATTGCTTGGCGCTGCCGCCCTTCGTCCCGCTCAATGGTGGTCAGCTTTCCCCCTGTTTTACTAAGTGCCCAGGCAATCCAGATGGTGGAATGGCCCGTGGATGTACCGATTTCCAACGCCGATTGGTAATTATTCGAAATAATAAGGTCGTACAGCACCTGACCGTCCTCCATCGGTACATTCAGGTCGCGCCATTCGCTTTGCTGCTTTTCCAGGAATCGCTTCACCTGTTGATCCGGATTATTTTCCTCCTGAGCTAAGCATCCAGCCACCAAACCGAAAAATAAGATGCCGAACAATACGGGTTTAATCTCTTTGAACATCATGTATATAAACAGACTAACCCATTATTTGTTTTTACCGCGCCCTCGTAAGGCAAGGGGGCAGTTCGGGCATAAAATCTAAACTTACTTTCGAAACCGAATGGTAAGCCTTATATTTACAAACACACGATTTTAGAAGTATGGAAAATATTGCAGAAGAAATACTGGAATATAACAAATCCAAGGAGGGAGAAGATAGAGCCATCTGCGAATTACTGGCCAAAACCATCCACACACATTTGCCTGAAGCAACGAACAAACTATGGCACGGGCACCCCGTTTGGTTTCTCGATGGCAATCCCATCACGGGCTATGATAAACTCAAAAATGGGGTGCGGCTGATGTTCTGGAGTGGTGCCGACTTTGGAGAGGATGACCTCGCCGAGCTTGGTTCGAAATTCAAAGATGCTTCCATCCGCTATCATTCCGTTGCCGAAATCAATATAGAAAATCTGCAACGGTGGCTTTCGAAATCAAGGGATATCCAATGGGATTATAAAAATATCGTAAAACGGAAAGGCAAATTGGAACGATTAAAATAGCGCATCGTCGCTTTGTAAATGCAGGTCAAGCCAGCGGCGGACTTCCTCCAATACCATTGGAGAAATTGTCTGGCTGATCGTACTGTATTCCGCCGGAAGTCCGGTTTTGCTTTCTTGGAAAAGGTGGTTCAGGCCAGAAAGCGCTTTGACGGTTATTTGTTCATTCCCCCCCGCCTGCAATGCGGCGGCAATCCCCGTAAGGTTTTCTTTAGCGGCGACCTGTAAATCCTTGTCGCCGTTCAGTGCCAATACCGGACATTTCACGCGCGAGAGGTATTTTGCCGGATTGAACCGCAGGAAATAACGCATCCACGGGGTGTTAAGCTGCGCTTTTTGTCGCATGATGGCGGCAGTGGCTGCTTCCCCGGTAACCGCGCTATCGCTTAGTGCTGTTTGCAATGAAGACGATAGGAACGCTTCGAGTTTACTGTCCAGCACGTCGGGGTTGTCTTCCCCAATCACGAGATCGTAAAGCTGGCGGTTTAACTGCGCATTCGCGCTAAGCTGGGCTGGTGAAAGCCCCGAAGCCGCACCGATCATCCGGGTTTGCATCATCAAGAGGCTATCCGAAGGGATGCCAGGTGATGCTAACAGAACCAGAAAAGCGATATCGTTTCGAGTAGAAGCTACCATAGCGGCCACCATGCCGCCTTCGCTGTGGCCCAGTATACCGATACCGTCTGGGTCAATGCTCGGTGCCGACCGGAGGAAATCTACTGCTGCCGAGGCATCAGAGGCAAAGTCAGCGGTAGTCGCTGTCGCGAAAATGCCTGTGGAAGCTCCCACGCCCCGATCATCGCAGCGTAGCACGGCATATCCATGCCGCGTGAGGTAATCAGCGATTACCCAAAAGGGCTTATGTCCGAATAGCTCCTCATCGCGGTTTTGCGGACCGCTACCGCTGATAAGCACCATCGCCGGAAACGGTCCGCCGGTCATCGGCCTTGTTAATGTTCCCGCCAGCGTAATTCCCGCGTCCCGGTTGGCCACATTTACTTCCTCAATGTGATACGGAAAAGGGGGCTTCGGCTCCTGCGGGCGTTCGGCGGAGGTATTGCCGGCTCGGGCTCGCTTCACCAGCTCGAGGGGCAGTTCCATTCCACCCTGGAAAAAAGTACCCACGATTACCGTATCATGTTCGAGATTACCTATATAGCGCGCCCCGATAATGGGCACCCCCAGCTTCAGCGTGGGGCTTGCAAAGTCGACCGATGCAACCGGAATGCCTTTTGCACCCTGATCGGGGCTGTCCATCGTGGCTGTGTAACCTCCTTCGGTTTGTTCGATATGCAGCATTAGACGCAGTTTGACCCCGGAGATATCAAGCGTTCCCTGCCAGGTGCCGCCAATGTCCTGCGCTTGCAGCCTGGCGGCAAGGAGGATAAAGAAAAATATAAGTGTTCGCATCGGAATTAAATGTTGCTAATTAGCACGAGCATCATCTTTGAAATCACCTCACTAAGTACAATACACCCCCCAAAAATCCATTTATGCACTGCTTTTTTACTGTTGGTGGCGGTTTTAAATCCTTGAAATAGCCAGAAAATGAAAATAACCATAGCCGACACAGCCAAGGCAAAAAAGGCGATAGTGGCCCCAATCGGCCCCGCCCCCATCGGGCCGCCGTCCATTGCGCTGGTTACCAACCGATCAGCAGCTTCATGCATATAACCACCGATATTTGCCAAAGGAAGGACGTAGAACGGAATGCGGGCAACCAGCTGTTTTTCTGCATAACATGCAAACGGGTTAACTAAAGCTCGTTGTTGCATAACACTATGTTTCATTTGTCTTTCTCTGTTGCTGCTCCAGTTGCCTGATATGGGCTATCATGTCATCCAATCGGTTGCGTACCGTCGGATAGCTTTTGCCCGTCTGTGCTGACATTTCCTTGAGGCTACCGCTGCTCAAAAAAAAAAACCGGAGAATGAATTCTTGCTCTTCGGCGGTGAGGCTGCATCAGAACTGGCAGCATGTAATTTCCGGACACTTGGGTTTCGCAGTTGCTACAGGTGAGTTCGGTAACCATGAGCATACTTGAACAACTGGGACAATGAACCGGAAACCTTGACTTCATAAATTTGAATTTTATAAAGTCAAAAATAAATAATACACTTATAAGTATTAATTTTATTTATAAAAAAATAAATATTGTTTATTTCACGTCAGATAGATCGTTTCGCTCCTGGTTTTCAAAAGGACAAAGAAACTTTGCACCGTAACGGTTTCGGATAGTACGGAAAAAATCCAGCCGCCCGGCCGTTTATTATTTTGATACTGTATTTTTTACGGATATTTATTTAATTATTGATATTTTTTACGGATAATACAGATATAATTGCATTTATTTACGATTAATACCATCTTTGCCTATCCAATATTCGGATTAACATCAAGAATATACGCTATGATTCAACCGGCATCTAATGAAACGCTGGGCGCACGCTTCGGCCACCTTTGGCACCTGATAGGCAATACGCCAATGCTGCGGCTCGATTACCGGTTTCGGGGCCGGCCGGGCAGCATCTATGTAAAGTGTGAGCATTACAACCTCACGGGGAGTATCAAAGATCGCATGGCACTGCACATCCTGCATCGCGCCTATACCGATGGGCGGATAGCGCCGGGCGATACTATTGTAGAGGCCACCAGCGGCAATACGGGCATTGCCTTTGCTGCCATCGGGCGGATGCTGGGGCATCCGGTGAAAATCATTATGCCCGATTGGCTGAGCAGGGAGCGAGCAGCCATTATCCGTAGCATGGGCGCGGAAGTCCTGCAGGTTTCCAAAGCCGAGGGCGGCTTCCTTGGATGCATTGCGCTGAGCGAAGAAATCGCCCGGCGGGGTAATACGTTCTTACCCCGGCAGTTTGAAAATCGCTGCAATGCTGAGGCCCATGAGTGCACCACCATGCACGAGATAGGGCAGCAACTGGATGCCATCGGGCTCAAGCCCGATGCGTTCGTCGCCGGGGTAGGCACAGGTGGCACTATTATGGGCGCGGCAGGCTACTTCAAAAAGCGGGACGCGACCATTGGCGTGTATCCGCTGGAACCGGCGGAAAGCCCCACGCTAAGCACCGGATACAAGGCAGGAACACACCGCATCCAGGGAATATCAGACGAGTTTATCCCTGCCATCGTGGAGTTTGATAAACTCGACAAAGTCGTGCAGGCAAATGACGGAGACGCTATCATCATGGCCCAACTGTTGGCTCAGAAACTGGGGCTAGCCGTAGGCATCTCGTCCGGCGCGAATGCGGTGGGCGCCATCAAACTGAAAGAACAGTTGGGGCCGGATGCAACGGTGGTGACGGTGTTGTCTGACTGCAACAAGAAATACCTTAGTACCGACCTTGTCCGGGACGAACCGAAGCGGGAAGGCTATATCAGTATTGACACCCAATTTACTGGATACGAACCCATCCCGCGGCTGGCTGGCCAATCCCGAGGGGCGGCGGGCGGCATGGCAATGGCGTACAACTGAATAAAATGAGATATATGAAACACCTGATGTTAGCTTCGGAGCGGCTGGCTCAGCAGCGTCAAGGTTACGCTGGGATTTATCGAACTGGCGCTGGCACTGAAGCTGCATGCCGCCGGTTACCGCGGTTTCTTGCCATCCGGGATCCAAGCATTTATTAAGAAATAACGATTTCTTGCGTACATGTGTGTTTGTACTACCGGCGTTCGATGGGCTCTCCGCCCATCTGCCGGTAGTTTCGCTAAATGACTGGGCTATGACCGCGAATATAACCCCAGTTTATTCCCTTCGGTGTCCAAAAACATAGCAAAGAATCCCATATCAGGGCTAATCTCTGTTTTAGGGACAACCACTTTCCCGCCATTGGGCACTACCCTGTTCAATACAATGTCCAGGTCGTCTCCGGCATTCAGATATACCCTGGCGCCGTCCACGGTAGGCACGTACTCGCTTCCGTGTATCAGCACCACAGAAACAACGTCGCCCTCACTTGGGAATAGCCCCATCGGTGTGCCTTCCATATCGGTTTCCTCGATATGGATATCCAATATCGCCTGATAAAACGCAACGGCCCTTCGGAAGTTGCTCGTGGGGATCTCAATAATTGAAACTAAATTTTTCATCTTTACTATTCATTTTTAACAGCCCAAATTTATGGGGCCTACAACCCTCCAAATTGTAAAAATGCGACACTATTCTTTTGCATAAAAAAGTGAAGAAAGAGCCATTTCCGCGTCTTTCAGGAAATCTTTCGGATTAGTCCCGGTAAATTCCTTGAAGTCTTTGATAAAATGTGCCTGGTCATAATAATCGCTTTCGTAAGCAATCTTGGTTAAACTTCCTGACTGTTGCCTAATCACCATTTTCAATGCCGCTTGCAACCTGATAACCTTTCCTAATTGCTTGGGACTAATGCCGATGTGTTTTAAAAATTTCCGTTCAAGTTGCCTCCGTTTGGACAAGTCACCCTTGAAAATGGTCTTAATCGCCAAGCTTCCCCCTTCGGAGAACAACATGTCAACCGTTGTTTTTACGATCCGGTCGATAGTTGCTTCTCCGGTCAGCCTACTTAAGAGGAATTTTTCGATAATCGCTATTCGCTCTACCGTATTTGTTGCTTGGACGATCTTTTGCTCCAACTCTTCGGATACCGTTTTACCGAAAAGTGACGACAGGGGTGTTTCCTTGTTTGCCAGATTCTTAACAGGAACAGAAACGAAGTTAGCGAATCCATATGGATAGAAGCGGATTGCAAAGGAATTGACATAACCTGTTGGTTCAATGTAAAAAGGTGCAATGGTCTGGCCAAGTACCATGGCCCGAGGCTGAAGGATGAAATCCGCCCCAGATGTATACCGCTTGATGTCATCCCCAAGGATAAAAGCCATTTCAATACAACCATCGGGTATGATCCGCTGCTTTTTTGTTTCTTTTTCGGCAGGCACCTCCAATGTCCAATAGCATTTTACGAGAGCCTTTAAGTCAGGGTGTGGCGGAAATGTCCGATAGTTCATGTACTCGCATTTAATTTTCAATCACCCAATCCTGTTTCATCGCTGTCAGCCGCACTGCGGAATAATCCGTTCGTCAGGGAGCGGCCCGATCCCAAAGAACTTTACCTATCATATTATTGCTAATTACAAAGATATTATTAATCATTATTCTCCAAAACTGACGGCAGAAGAGCGGTAATCGCTGAGCGTGTCGGAATCTGCCTCGGCGAGAGCAGCCGAGGCCGTGGCGGTTAGCTCGCTACCCAACGACTATACCGAAATGCCCTGCTCGGGGTAAGGAAAAGGCCAAAGCATTTTTTAACATTTTTTCTTTAGCCATCTTCGCAAAGTTTTGTTATTGTTGTATGCAAATGTAAATATGGATGAATATGACGATGCGCCGCGATACGAGAACAACTTGGTCTCGGTGCTATCCGATATGCGAAAACTGCATGAAATCAGCACCAGCCTCATATCGGAGAATCACATAAATCAGCTATACAACGATATCGTTGGCGCGGCGGTGACCCTACTGGGGTCGGATATGGGTAGCCTGCAATTGCTCATCCCGGAGCGCGATGAGCTGCTGCTGCTCGCTAGCAGGGGCTTTGCCCCCCGTTCAGCCAGTTTCTGGAAACGGGTGACGGCCCACTCCGGATCTGTCTGCGGCCGTGCATTATCGCTGGGGACGCGGGTTATCACCCCTGACGTCGAGCAATGCGACTTCATAAACGGTGGCGACATCGAGGTGTTCAGATGGTCGGCAATCCGTGCCGTACAAACCACCCCACTTATCACCCGCGGCGGCAAAGTTGTAGGCATGATCTCCACACATTGGAAAAAGGTGCACCGACCCTCTGAACACCGCCTCCATCTCTTAGACATCCTGGCCCGCCAGGCGGCTGATCTTATTGAAAGAAGAACAGCGGAAGAAGCGCTCCGCGAATCGGAAGAACGGTTGCGGTCGGCTGTCGTTGCGGCAGAATTGGGCACTTTTATCTGGGATCTGGAAAACGATGAGGTAAAGCCGGATGACCGGATGCTCTACCTGTTCGGTGTACCTAAATCGGCATCCGATATGGCAGCGGCACTACGATCTACCCTACACCCCGATGACCTTGACCGGTACCTGAACGCCATTGATGAAGCTTCCAAAGCCGAAACACCGAAGTTCATACAGGAAGATATCCGCATCCAACTCCCGAACGGCAGCCAGCGCTGGCTGGCATTCCATGCCCAGGTCCATACTTCGGCGAAAACTGGCAAAGCGGCACGCATGGCTGGCTGTGTCATTGACATCACAGGCAGGAAAACACTCGAACAACAAAAGAATGAGTTTATCGAAATGGTAAGCCATGAACTGAAGACTCCGGCCACAGGCATTAAGGCTTACGGCCAGCTGCTGCAGGATCGGTTTTTACACAACGATCCGGAAACCAATCTCCGGCTGATCGCAAAGCAGAACAAATTGACAAACCGGCTTATCAACCTGTTGAACCGGTTGCTAGATTCAACGCGGGTGGTGGACGGGTCGCTTAAACCCCATCTTGAAAAAGCGGATATAAACGTGTTGATTCGGGAATACGTGGATGACCTGCAATCGCTCACCCAGAATCATCAGTTGAACTTCCGTGCAGCAGAAAAACAAATCGTCTTGGTCGACAAGGAACAAATCGGACAGGTCTTAACTAACTTGATTTCCAATGCTATAAAATATTCACCGGAGGGCGGCGACATCAACATCACATCGGAAACCACAAATGACGGGCAGTGCATGGTCAGCATCGCCGACACGGGCATTGGTATTGATGACAGCGAGAAAAAAAAGATATTCGAGCGCTTTTTCCGGAAAAACAACGACAGCACGCGAAGCAGCACGGGCGTAGGCCTCGGACTCTACATCTGCGATGCCATCATCCGGCAGCACGGCGGCGAAATCGGCGTGAAAAGTCAGGCAGGAAAAGGCTCCGTATTCTATTTCCTATTGCCGCACCACGAAGCAGCTATCGTCAACATGGCTAAACCTTCAGATAACGATTCGGAATCACCACCGGAGCAGCGATTAGCATAAATCCCCTTAAGTCTTTGTTTATCTGAGCCACTGCGGCACACAAAAAAAGCCCTTGTTTTCACAAGGACTCATTTTGGGTCGGGATGACAGGATTCGAACCTGCGGCCTCTTCGTCCCGAACGAAGCGCGCTACCGGGCTGCGCTACATCCCGTAAACTTACGCGCAAAGTTAGTGGTTTCCGTCAAAAAAGGAAATATCAGCTGATAAAGTTTTCGTGCCTGCCACCGCCTGTTTTCAAGCGCCCAATCAGCTGTCTAGCTATCTTTACCGCTCATTTACCTATAGATGACGGGTAATTTCAGATTGACAATGCCGTTCGTGCTGCTACTGGTTGGCCCCAACTGGACCTATGGCGCTTTATATTTATCCCATGGTTATACCGAAGTGCGGTAAACCGGCGTTGTATATTAGTCCCATAATGACTATCTTTGTTGAGATAGCGCCACGGCGTGTCAATATCGAGATAACCACGTAACCATGAAGCTGCATATCCGTTTATTAGCCATACTCTTCACCTTTGCCGTTGTTTCCTGTGAAAAACACGATGAGCCAGATACCACGCCGGATCCCATCCAGCTGGAAATCGCCGGCGAGGGTGGTGCGACCGAGGTGGCACTCGGCGCGGGCGACTGGCAGATTGTCAGCGTGGTCAATGCGGACGGCAACATGCGCATGTTTGGCGACGTGTATAACGCAGAAGGAGAAATCATTTGGAAAAACGAGTTGCTCAAACTCAACGGATTAGGCCGCTTAGCGTGGTCAGGAACACTCCGCGGCTTCCAGGTTATCCACAAAACGCCTGGCCTCTTCCACATCCAGTTGCAGGAAAACGCATTGGATAGGCCATTTTGTTTTATTATTAAGCTTGACAATGGACTCACAACGCAGGAGATTGTCGTTGAGCAGCCCACCTCTGCTGGCTACAACTTTGAACGCATCGAGTACTTTCTGGAGGAGGGCGACGGCGATTCTCTGTACGTGCGTGAGCGCGTGGCCACCTACCAGTTTACCTATTCCACCCCTATAGAAGTTTCGATCAACCCCTTTAACGGGCCCAACGTGGTGGTCAACTCGCATTTCGAAAGCGATGATAAATATGCATTCGTGTGGCTGGAAAACGATGCGGTGGAAGTGCCTGTGCCTTCTCACATCACCGAAGACACCGTGTACCTCTCCGCGCAGCAAAGCATCTATGGCGGCATTTCAAACGAACCGTACCAGAGCGACTTCAAGGTGACCATCGCCCTGCCCGCCGGGCAGTCTAACTACGCCTCATATATCGAAGAACGTCGCCGCGTTGTGTCTTACCGGTTAACGATGACACACAAAGGCACAGGGGACTCTAAAGTAGTGGAGGGCAAATGGATAGAAATAAGCCCTACCGGCCGTTACGAAATCAAGAAGGAAGATTGACCGCATCACCCTGCCAAACATTTTCCTTGGCACCCTGTTAGCATAACAGGAGGACTGCATGCTATGACAAGCAACAACACGCAACACGACCCGGAAGATCCGGAGAAGAAAGAACAGAAAACTTCTGAAGGCGACCATGCTAACCACATGGCCTTCGATAGACTACAGCAATATATGGATGCAGACGATGAAGAAAGCCGCCGCGAGGCCGAGGAGGACACCGACAGCGCCAACAAGGCTGACGGTGGAGACGGCGACCCGGCCGGCACGGGTTCCGGCAATGGGGATAACCGCGAGGAGTAAAAACCATTTTGAACCGAAGAGCCGTCCTTAAAACACTTTATTTTTGCAAGATTCTTGCCGCCTCGAATTCATTGACGGGATGGCTGTCATATTTATGGTACAGCTGAAGGAATTTGGTCGGGTCTACCGGTTCCTCGGCAAGGATAACGCCCATCCCTCGGAAGAAATCTTCACGATGTTGCGGCGGGTTGAACAGCATTAATGCCTTGACCTCACCATCCGTGCCGTTGTAAAACCCATGAGGCGTGAAACGGGGGATATGGATAATGCCGCCTTCCGCCAATTCTACTTCCCTATCAATCAACTGGATGGTAAGCTTACCCTGAGTAACCACAAAAGTCTCGTCCATAAAACGATGATAATGCAGCTTGGCACCAGACACCTGAGGAGCCAAAGTAACTTCATATAACCCTAATTGATTATTGGTAGATGCGGTCGTGAGCTTAAATGTCATCGTCGAGCCGTGCACGCTTAACGATTCGCCCATACCGGCATTCACGACAACGGCGTTGTCCACCAAATTGTCTTTTAAATAATCGGATATTCGCCGATTGTTTTCACTTTCCGCCCCAGGCGTTTGTGCATTAGCCGCAAACATTGCCATGATCCATAGTATTGTAATAGTAATTTGCTTTGCCATGATTTTTTTTTAAACAAAGACAAAGCAAAGCAAGAAAACGTGACAAAATTTAGCCTTTTTTTAAAGGTTGTTGGTGGCTGTTAGGAGGCTCGCGAGCGCATTAGACGATTCAGTTTGTCAGGGTCCACGACGGAATTGATCTGGATAATTTTTCCATCTTTTGGAGAGATTTCAAACACCTGACACGATTTGAGGTGATCTCCATCGTAATACAACAGGGCCGGCTGGTGATTCACTTCCTCGACGACTAATCGATAGCGGGCATGATACCTTTCATATACGGTTACCACTAAATTAGCGACCTCGGCTGATCCGATACAAACTTTCTTAACAACATTCAGTTTGGATCCGCCATCTGCATAGAACACAATGTCGGCTGTTAGCAGTTCCTCCACATGCGCCATATTTCCACTCCGGAGCGCCTCCATATACCGATTGAGTTGTGTGAGGAGCCGCTTTTTTTCCACGGCGACCGGACGACCGGTATCCTTGCCCTTTTTTAAAAGCTTTGTTCTCGCGCGGCTCAGC
This sequence comes from Parapedobacter composti, assembly GCF_900112315.1. Lineage (GTDB taxonomy): Bacteria > Bacteroidota > Bacteroidia > Sphingobacteriales > Sphingobacteriaceae > Parapedobacter > Parapedobacter composti. Next base: position 29,076 of record NZ_FOLL01000008.1, read on the forward strand.
AACTTACGGGAGTTTTCTAAGCTGATATCCAAAGTATCTGCAATTTCTTGATGGCTATAATCAAAACTTTCGTACAGAATGAAAACGGCGCGCTCCTGTGCATTCAACCGTTCCAGCAATACCAATAACGAGTATGAAAGAACTTCTTTTAGGTGCAACTCCCGATCTGCGCGATCCGTCGCCACGGGTTCAGGCAACCACACGTCATCTCGTTGTACGTAGCGTTGGTTGCGATTCTTAATGTTGATCGCTTGATTAATCACACTTCGTATCAGGTAATTCCGTTCATCTTCAATCGCTTCATTTGAACGAGAAATATATTTCAACAGCACATCCTGAACGGCGTCCAGGGCGTCTTCGGCCGAGCCTAAAATATTATATGCATAAGGAAATAGAAGCTGTTGGTATCCTTTGTCCATCTTCAAATCTTAACCTTGCGTTCCATTTAAGGACATCACATAAACATTGGTCTCTTTACGCAAAAATCCGGTTTTCGGATACAGCTTATTCGCTTCGATGCGGGTAGGATTGGAGGTAAGCGACAACAGGTCGACCCGCTGTGTCCGTGCAAAGGCGATAGCGTGTTCGGCAAGCCGCTTGCCCAGCCCTTGTCCGCGGTAGGCTTTGTCGACAACCACATCCTCTATCCATGCTTTGCGACCCGTAGGGGCTTGGTAGATACAGACGGTGATCATACCGGCGAAACCGCCGTCGTGGGCAACCGCTACGAACAGATGGCTGTTCTCAGATGCGATCAACACTTCCAGATCCAATTCGGTGAATACGCATTCGCGCCCGGTCAATTGGCGGAGGAACCGTACCATGGCCTCCCACAGGCCAGGGAGAGTTGAGGTAACTTTCTTGATCTGCATGTTATATATCTCCGGGTAATCCCATTGCAGGATAGCCAAAGCTATAAAAAAATGCTTCAACCTACCCATAAAATTCTCGATTTGCCCAACAACTTGGCTTACTCGTCAATGGAATCGGGGTTTACGTGCCCGCGATGGGGCCGGGTGACCTTGGCAAGATCGTACACACGCCCTCGGCGTTCTTCTGTACCGTTAATCAACCCTTGGTCGAACAGTCGCTCCAATACCGGTTCTACCGCATCCACATCCGCATCGGGATCGCTGAGCTCAGTAAGCCGTTGTACAATCTGTTCGGCGGTACCGCTTCCGATGTCGGCCAGCGCAAAAACCACACGATCTTTCAATGACGCCTGTGGCGCATATTTGGCTGGCACTTGCAACGGCCGGGCAAACTCACTATCGTCTCGCTGCTTTTCCATTTGCTTAGTGTTATTGGTTTCTATTAGCTATTCCACTCCGTATAAGTTACAAACACGGCTGGATAGCGGTTTGTTTTCGCAGCGATACGCTGAATGCGTGGCTTTTTATTTAAAGCGGTTAAACTTGTACAATTAGCTGTGGTGCGTGATGCGTACTTTTGTATAAAGACGAATACAGATGCGAAAAGTAATATTAGGATTGGCCGTAACACTGGATGGCTATATCGAAGGAGCTCCTACAGGCTGTTTATTGTGTTCTACCCATATGAGTTGTGAGGTGTCATAACCGATTTGCTTAGCCTTTTGAAGGTAATCTTTTCTTATACTATCGGGAACCGCCGTTGTTCTGGATAAAATCCAAAGATATTTCAGGCTTTCGCCCGCCACCAAAGCATATTGATAATCTCTATCCAAAGCGATTACGTTATAACCCGAATAAAACGGACCGAAAAATGACACGCTCAACGCACCTATACCCTGGCTGTCCCTGAACTTCGCTTTTCCCGTGGCCGACTCATGTTTACGCTTGATGTAATTATAACCACTGTTGACCACCCTTATCGTTCCATCGCCATTGAGGCCGTATTCAGCAGTTACATTGTTAAGGTTACGTTCTTGCTTGTGATCCAAACGCGCTATTTCATACCATTTACCGAGATACCGGTTTACCTCAAAATTCCTTACTGGCTGCGCGTTCTCCGGGATATTAGCGCACGAACTTAACAGGACGATAACCAGTACTGCTACCCAACATATTAATCGTTTATTTTTCATCTGTTACTTCCTGTTATCAATCCGCCATCTGCGCCGTACTTAGATAACCGATAACACCGGTGATGGTTTTCATCGGCGCAGCAATTTCCGGTTGCCCAGGCGACATGCTGCAAACAAAAACAAACCGGACAGATGACTGTTATCCATACATGGTGCTACGGGCAATTGGCACCTAAAGTACAACTGATAAATTGAAACAGCTATGGAGCAGCACACCCGGCCCAACGCCATGTCAAACGAAAACGCAGAAGCCAAACAATCTACCATGCGCAGTACTGGCCAGGAAACTTCCGACATCCTGACCACCCGACAGGGTCACCCTGTTTACGACAATCAAAATCTGAGGACGGTGGGCAACCGGGGGCCGGCCACACTAGAAAACTACCACTTTCTGGAAAAGATGTCGCATTTCGACCGCGAACGTGTACCTGAACGGGTGGTACACGCGCGGGGCGCAGGGGCGCATGGGGTTTTTGAGGCTTACGGAACGGTTGGCGACCAACCGATATCGCGGTATACACGGGCCAAACTATTCCAGGAAAAAGGTAAAATCACGCCGCTTTTCGTACGCTTCTCTACGGTGATTCACGGCGGACACTCACCTGAAACACTGCGCGATCCGCGCGGATTTGCAGTTAAGATGTATACCGAAGACGGTAATTGGGACTTGGTGGGCAATAACCTGAAAATTTTCTTTATTCGTGACGCGCTGAAGTTCCCTGATTTCATCCACGCTTTCAAGCCCGACCCGGTAACGAACCGGCAGGATCCCGTGCGGCAGTTTGATTTCATCAGCCATACACCTGAAGCGATGCACATGATTACGTTTCTTTTTTCGCCTTGGGGTATACCTGCCAATTATCGCCAAATGCAGGGTTCAGGCGTTAATACGTATAAATGGGTAAACCAAGATGGAGAAGCGGTGCTCGTGAAATACCACTGGGAACCATTGCAAGGCATTAAAAACCTGACAACAAAAGAGGCCCAGGAAATACAAGCAAAAAACTTCAACCACGCCACACAAGATCTTTATGAGGCTATCGAACGCGGCGATTACCCGCAATGGGAGCTATGCGTCCAGATCATGAGTGATGATGAACATGCTGAGCTTGACTTTGATCCGTTGGATGATACCAAAATATGGCCGAAGGACCAGTTCCCTTGGTTGCCGGTCGGCCGGATGACCCTGAACAGGAACCCTGTGAACTATTTTGCGGAGGTGGAACAGTCTGCCTTCGGTACCGGCGTGTTGGTAGACGGGCTTGACTTTTCGGACGACAAGATGTTGCAAGGCCGTACGTTTTCATATTCCGACACCCAACGCTACCGGGTAGGTACCAACTACCTCCAATTACCCATCAATGCACCACGTAAACATGTAGCGACCAACCAGCGTGATGGTCAGATGGCCTACCATCAAGACATTGTTGAGGGTGTTAATCCTCATGTGAACTACGAACCATCTTCGCTGGGTGGCTTGAAAGAAGCCGAAAGGCCGGGAACGGACCACACACCTCAGTATAACGCCGCCCTGGTGCGCGCCAAAATAGACAGGCAAAACAACTTCAAGCAGGCTGGCGAGACCTACCGTGGTTTCGAGGAATGGGAGCGGCAGGAGTTAATTATTAACCTTGTGGATGCCTTGTCTAGATGCCCAACACATATACAGGACAAAATGATTGAGATGTTCCACGCTTGTGATGGCGATTACGGTAACCGGGTACAGGAAGGTATCCGGCAGGCACGCACGATGGAAGGCACGGACGGTGCTGCCGCCGAAGCGGACAAAGCAGTGAAGCAGGCCGAGGAAAAAGGCAGAGAAGCAAAACCCTATTGAGTATAACCGTGATGACACCAGATACATTGGTCAGAAGTATATTTGATGCGGCGCGCACTGGCGACGCCGCATTTATCAGGCAGCACGCTAATGTGCAACACATTGACACACGGGACGCCCGCGGTTACACACCGTTGATCATCGCGGCTTACAACGGCCACCTGGAGGCCACAGAAGCATTACTGGACGCAGGTGCGGATATCAACGCGCAGGACTATGGGGGCAATACGGCCCTGATGGGTGTATGTTTTAAAGGATATCCGGATATCGCGAATCTACTGATACGTCGTGGAGCCGACCTCAACATTCAGCACGGTAATGGCGGTACGGCCCTAATGTTTGCAGCGATGTTCGGCCGTAACGAGCTGGTTAAAATGATGCTGCTTCATGGTGCGGACACCAACATACGTGAATCGCGCGGGCTGACGGCGCTTGACCTCGCCGTGCAGCAGGGCAACCTGGAGGCAGTTGCAATGCTGGATAGTTAGCTTGGCTCCGGCACCAGCTAAGTTTCTGTATCATCCACCGGCCCTGGATCTTCCTCCCGCTCAACGGTGATCTTGCATTCGGTAATCAGCGTCGCTAAGGCTCCTACTGCCGCAAGTACCGGCGCAAAGAGCGCACCCACTACGCCAATAGTCACCGGAAAGCTCATAATTTCCCGTCCGCTTTTGTCTGAAATGATAATCTTCCGGACGTTTCCTTCCTCAATCAGCTCCCTGATTTTCTTCACCAGGTTTTCGCCATGTACAAAAAAAGATTCCTTCGTACCCATATTCGTTGTTTGCGTTTATACGAAATAAATTTATGAAATTTTTTCGAAATGGGCATTTTGTATCTTCGCACCAAAGACACATAAACTACATACAAATATGATTAATCAGTGGAAAGCGGTGTTGTTTGATTTGGACGGGACACTCCTTGACTCGGAATGGTTTTATTACAAGGCATGGAAGAAAGCGCTGGAAACGCATGGTTTCGCCCTCGAAAGCTATGTATGGCTGAATGAATTTGCCGGAACGACAGATAGACAAGCGTTTGAGTTGTTGCGGAATAAATACGGACTGAAAGCCGACCCGGAAACTTTCTTCAGCGAAGTAAGGGCGAACGTTGCGCAACAACATGAAAAAGAAGTGGTACCGCTGATGCCGGGGGCCGCAGACCTGCTCAGCTTTTTGCACCATCGTGGTGTCACGATGGCGGTAGTAACTTCCAGTAAACGCCCGGTGGCAACCTATCATCTGGAAAAGAACGGGATAAAGCACTATTTCCGCGTGCTGGTAACCCGCACTGAAGTAGACCGGCCCAAGCCTGACCCCGAACCGTATGACCTTTGCGTGGCCCAGCTGAAGTTGGAAAAAGCGGACTGCTTGGCACTGGAAGATTCTGTTACCGGCACCACGGCGGCGAAAGCAGCACAGCTCACCTGTTTTGGCGTACAAACCCATGAATCCATCCGGCAGAAGCTGAACGCGGATCTTACGTTCGACAACCTCCATGAGGTGCGTGAATACCTGGAGGACTGAAACCATTGAATGGACTGTCGCGATAACTCCTTACCAAACTTTCCGGTTAGAGGCCTGCAATACGTCTATAGCATACAGGGCGACTTCATCATCGTCTGCCGGGTTTTTAATACGTTCTTCCAGTGCGTCTATCCAGTTAGCCAATGCGGCTGCGATGGTATTACCGCTACCTGCAATGCCAGATTGTACATCGGGGCCCAACACACAGTAATACCCTTCGCTGCCTTCAAAAATTACAGGGCGCAACTCCCTGACATTGATATGGAGACCGGCATCTTCGTAATTAAGCTGGATGATCCGCTCTTCTGGCACTTTCATCTGTTCCATAATGTTCACGTGACATCAATAGAACAGCTGGCCAGAGGAATTGTTCGGCTTTTTCAGCTTTTTCGCTACCGGATATGTCCGTCACCATATACGTAGTATTTATTGGTTACCAACTGCTCAAGACCCAACGGTCCGCGATGGTGCAGCTTATCAGTGCTAATAGCCAGTTCAGCGCCAACGCCCATTGCCCCTCCATCTGTGAACCGCGTAGACGCGTTGTGATACACAGCTGCGCTGTCTACCTGTTCCATAAAAACAAAGGCCTTCCGCTCGTCGGCCGTCAGGATAACAGCCGAGTGTCCCCCACTGTACCGGTTGATCGTGTCGATTGCCGCTTCTACGCCAGCAACTCGGCCGAAGCAGATTTTGGGCGCAAGAAACTCTTCGTACCAAACCGATTCGTCAGCAATAGGAACGGCCCCTTCCAACATCGGCAACAGCGTCTTATCGGCCAGCAGTTGGACCGACTGGGCCCGCAAAGCCGCGCCCAGCTCCTTTACTCTCAATTGCAGCTCCGGGGTTGCCTCGTCAACAAGCACCTTATCCAAAGCGTTGCATGCGCTGACCTTATCGGTTTTCGCATTGAGGATAACCGACATCACGTGATCCCAATCGGCATCGGGAGCAATGTAGGCGAAATTATTGCCTCTGCCGCTGACCAGGACGGCACACTGCGCATGTTCTTTCACGAAGCGGATTAACTGTTCTCCTCCCCGGGGCACGATGAGATCAATCGGTTGCGATGGATTCTTCAGAAAATCGCGCGTTGCCTGACGATCCAACGTGATTAACTGAATCCAGTTTGTTGAGAGGCCGTTTTCAGCAAGTGCCTGGTGCCAGCAGTCGACCAACACGCGGTTGGTGCGCAAAGCTTCTTTACCTCCTTTTAACAAAATTTTATTATTAGCCTTGAATGCCAAAACCGCAGCTTCGACGGTCACATCGGGCCGCGATTCGTAGATGATCAAGATAGTGCCAAACGGCGCCGTCCGGTTTTCGATGCGTAATCCGTTATCCAGTACACCTGACGACCGTACCTGCCCAATCGGGTCGGGCTGATTTTTGACGGTCCGTATGGCCTGGATCATACCGTCAACTTTGGCGCTGTCCACCGCCAGACGTTCATACAACGCCCCGTCATGGCGCGTAAACGCGTCGCGATCCTGTTGATTTGCGTTCAATATATCTTTACGGCGGTCGCCAATGATGGTTATCATTGACGCCAGCACACTATTTTTCTCTGTTGTTGTAAGTAATTCCATAATCGCGTCTGTTAAAGGGTCACCTTAGTACCCACATGTTTACCATAGACTATATCGGTAATGACATGGTCTTGTTTGCCGTTAGCGATGAAAGTTGGGATGTTCAATTTTGCAGTCTGTTTGGCTACCCTGAGCTTGGATTCCATGCCACCGCGGCCTTCGGCCTCGCCTTTATTGGTTTTGTGGATGTATTGCTCAACCGGATCGTTTACACGGAGGTGCGGAATCAATTGGCTCTCCAAATCGTCCGGATGCCCATTGTATAGGCCGTCCGTATCCGTGAGTAGGATTAGCATATCAGCCTTAATCAATTCGGCCACCAAACTGGCCAATTCATCGTTATCTGTGAAAGTCGACATCGACAAGGATACGGCATCATCCTCATTCGCAATGGGAATGACTCCCTCGGCCAGCAGACCCTCGTAGCAATTGACCATATTATCTCGATGCCGGCCAAGATCAAAATCACGCTTCGTTGCCAATACCTGTGCGCAACGCATGCCATGATCCTGAAATAGGTTATAATAATGCCGCATCATACGTGGCTGACCGATGGCGGAAAAGACCTGCCGCCGGGTAATTTTATCTGTCGTTTTCAATCCTCGGCTCATCACCTCCTTGCCGGCAATAACCGAACCCGACGAAACCAGCACCGAGAGTATACCGTGTTCATAGAGGTAAGCTATCTGTTCTACCAGCTTTGACAGGATGGTGCCTACGATGCGGTTGTCTTTGTTGGTAATGACATGGGTGCCAACTTTAATAACGATGCGCTGTATTGGTTTGCCTGTAGCCAACCGTTCAAGCATGAGCACCCTCCTCTTTACCCTTGGTTTGCGCTCCCAGTTCTTCCGCGCGGCGGAAAGCGGCATACGCGGCCTCCTGGATTAAGGCATTAACGTTGTTGTCGTCCATGGAATCCAGGGCTGCACGAGTGGTCCCTCCTTTAGAAGCCACCTTAGCCATCCAGTCTTCTGGACTGAGATCTGAAGAATTGAACAGTTCTACTGCGCCGGCAAAAGTCTGCCCTACTAAGAGCCGTGCATCTTCCTCTTGGAAGCCCATTTTCAGTGCCGCATCCATTAAGGCCTGCATAAAGTAAAAGATATAGGCCGGGCCGCTTCCGGATATCCCCGTAGAAGCATCGATTTTGGATTCAGTGGGCAATTTAATCGACCGCCCTGTGGTATCCAGCAGCCGCTCAATGGCAGCAAGTTCCAGCCTTGACACATGCTCCGAAGCCGTGAAAGAGGTCATCCCTAACCCGACTAACGCCGGTAAGTTAGGCATGGCCCGCACGACCTTGCTGACTCCAAGCCCTTGTTTTATCGTGTCAATAGTAACACCTGCCATAATGGATACAAACAGCTGCCCAGCCGACAGCATTGGCTTCATCTCTGCCATCAACCCGGCGGCATGCACCGGTTTAACGGCAATCAGCACCACATCCGCTTTGGGCAAGCACGTACTGAGGTATTCATGTACCTCGAAAAGTCCACTGGCTCGTAATTCAGCCAATTTTTTTTCACTTTTGTCATAAACCATTAGATTTCCGGTATTTAAAAAATTGGACTTACCAATCGCCTCTGCATAGGTCATGCCCATGTTCCCTCCTCCAATTACAAGTACGTTCATTCCTTTCTTCTTTTATTATTGATTCAAAAATTAATGCTACCCATATGGAACAACCTTCATGCAGGCATGCCAAATGTTGCCATATTGTTAGTTTTATGCTAAAAATATCATGGTTATACCAAGTTTCTGAAAGGTGCTAAACAGGGCTATCTCGCTTTAACGGCATTTTATCAAAAACGATCCGCAAATATGACAGCCATATGAAACGAAGCCACTGTTGCCGCAAAATTGTCATGGTTGCCGCTGCTTCACGTGCGAGCGTACGGCATCCAGGTAACGGCTCAGCTCCTGCCGCGCTTTGGGGGCCAGCAGAAATAAACCGATCATATTAGGAAACGCCATCGCCAGAATCATCGCATCGGAAAACTTGATAACGGAATCCAACGTAGCAGCCGCACCGATGATCACGAAAAATAAAAACAGTACTTTATACGATAGATCTGCCCATTTTGAACGGCCGAACAGGAATTTCCACGATTGAATACCATAATATGACCAAGAAAGCATGGTTGAAAATGCAAACAGGAAAACAGCGATGGTGAGCACCACCGAAAAATGGGGAATGACACTTTCAAATGCCATGCTGGTCAATTCTACACCTCCCACGGCTTGGCCGCCATCCTTGAGCAAGACATTGCCCCATTGATCCTGGACGCCATAGGTGAAAACACCTTCACTGTTAAAAAAAATAATGGTCAGTGCAGTCAGCGTGCAGATAACCACCGTATCAACAAAAGGTTCCAAGAGGCCAACCAACCCTTCGCTTGCCGGATACCGGGTCTTTACGGCGGAGTGGGCAATTGCCGCAGAGCCGATTCCGGCCTCGTTGGAAAAACTTGCCCGGCGGAAACCGGTAATCAACACACCTACCACACCTCCCAGACCGGCGGCAGGGGAAAAGGCTTGGCCAATAATTAAACCGAATGCCTCGCCGATATATGCATAATGAACCGCCACAACGGCCAAGCTACCCAACAGGTAAATGATTCCCATGAACGGCACTAGCTTTTCAGTGATCTGACCGATACGCTTTATGCCGCCGATAATCACTACACCGACCAACAACGCTAAACCAACGCCGAACAGTGTTCTTACGAAATCTCCTTCAACTCCAAGCGTTGTGGTCAATTGGGCGATTGCCTGGTTCGACTGAAGGGCATTTCCCCCGCCCAGAGACGCGCCCACGCACATGACAGCAAATATTACAGCCAAGGCTTTTCCTAGGCGGTGCGCACCCATTTCGCTCAGTCCTTTGGTGAGGTAATACATGGGGCCACCGTACGTCCGGCCGTTTTCATCTACATCACGGTATTTTACCCCAAGTGTACACTCTACAAATTTTGTGGTCATTCCTATCAGTCCCGAGACAATCATCCAGAACGTAGCTCCAGGGCCACCTATGGCTATCGCCACGGAAACACCCGCAATGTTGCCCAGTCCAACGGTACCGGAGAGCGCCGCCGTTAACGCCTGGAAGTGTGTAAGCTCGCCGGCTACAGGGGTTCCGTCGGCTGATGGCCGCTGTCCGATTTCGTTGTATTTACCCCTTATCGTACGGAACGCTACCGGTAGCTTCCGGAAATTAACCAGTCTGAAGTAGCATGTAAAAAAAATACCACCAAACACTAATAGAATCAACACAAGGGGAATAGCGATTTGATTAGAAACAGGAATCGTGAAAAAAACTACAGCCTCCCACCAATCAGCGATAGGCGTGAACCACTCATCTATCTGTTTATCGATCCCGACGGCCAAAACCGGAACCGGCAGTAATAAAGTAGTTAGTGAAACGAAAAATAAGAATGAAATGGACCAAGTTTTCTTGGGTAAAATCATAAAAATTCGGGATTTTTTTTTAAAAGAGAAATATTTTCGGGCCGCAAAATAAAAAGATATACCCGATAAACCAAAAACACCGCCCAACATTTCGGCGCACCGGTTGTTGTTTGCTGTAACAACATAGTAACGAAATGAGCCTGACAACGTATAAAAAGAAAAGAAGCAGCACCAGCCCCGAGCCTAAGGGCGGTAAACCGTCCAATGATACGCTGCGGTTTGTGGTACAAAAACACCATGCGTCACGGCTTCACTATGACTTCAGGCTGGAGATGCGCGGGGTATTGAAAAGTTGGGCGGTACCGAAGGGTCCATCACTGAACCCGGCGGATAAGCGCCTGGCGATGGAGGTGGAAGATCATCCCTACGATTATAAAGATTTCGAAGGCACCATTCCCAAAGGGAACTACGGTGCTGGAGCGGTAATCGTATGGGACGAGGGCACTTATGAGCCTGCGGAAGTCAGCGGCGACAAAAAAGCCATGGAAAAGGAACTGATGAAACAATGGCGGGCAGGTTCGTTGAAATTCAGGCTGCATGGCAAAAAGCTGAAAGGCGAATTTGCATTGGTAAAAATGAAAGGTAAGGAGGACAATGCTTGGTTGCTCATCAAGCATAAAGATGGATATGCAGCGGACGAAGACATAACGCAGAACGACAAATCTGTGGTGTCGCAAAAGACGCTGGAACAAGTAGCCAAGAAAGCCTCAACGGCGTCAAATGGAGACGGAAGTACCACAAAAAGAAACACCAAACGATCAGCAAGGCGAACCGCAGGCGATGGGTCTACCGTAAAAGCGCAGGTGGAAAGGCAGGTCGACCCTTCAGAAGACACAATACCCGAAGCATCTGTGGATGTCTCCGCCATCCTGAAAAAAGCGAAGAAAGTACCGTTTCCAAAAACACTGTCGCCCATGTTAGCTACGCTGGTGGATGAACCGTTCGACGACCCAGGGTGGGAATATGAAGTGAAATGGGACGGCTACCGGGCCATAGCGTTCATGGACGGAACGACGACTGCCCTGAAATCGCGTAACGATAAGTCGTTTGCTGACAAATTCTACCCGGTATACGACGCCATCAAGGCATGGGGTATTAAAGCGGTGGTCGATGGTGAAATCGTGGTGGTAACGGACAAGGGGATTTCTGATTTCAACCAATTGCAGAACTGGCGCAGCGAAGCAGACGGTGAGTTGTTGTATTATGTGTTTGACGTATTATGGTACAACGACAAAGACATGATGGATTTGCCCTTATCAGAACGGAAAGCTGTACTGCAGACCCTCATCCCCAAAGATGGCGGTATCATACGGAGCGGCTACAGCATCGCCGGAAAGGGTACCGAGTTTTTCGACGCTGCGGCAAAGCTTGGACTTGAAGGCATCATCGCCAAGCGATCAGATAGCCCCTATCGTCCCGGCGATCGGTCTAGAGACTGGCTGAAGATTAAGTCACAAAAACGGCAGGAAGTGGTCGTCGGAGGATATACACGAAATGAGGGCACATCAAAACCGTTCAGTTCTTTACTGCTTGGCGTATTTGAGGGCAAGAAATTCCGTTATGTGGGTAAAGTCGGTACGGGCTTCAAAGACAAGCAGCAACGTGAATTGCTGGAGTTATTCAAGCCACTGGAACGAAAAACCAGTCCTTTTACTGATACACCTGACTACAACAAACCTTCCCGTTTCAGGCCCAATCCACCGCATGCGCGGGCAACGTGGCTGAAGCCCGAACTGGTATGCGAAATCCATTATACCGAAGTAACTGCCGATGGGGTATTCAGGCATCCCGCCTTCATTGCCTTACGCGAAGACAAGGACGCCAAATTGGTGGTTGCTGAAAAGCCGGTACCCACGGAGAAAGCCAAAGACGGCGCGGAAGATTTGGGTAAAGCAGACCGCGCCAGCAATGAAATCGTAAATGCTCCAGCCAAACGGGAGAGAGGCACGTTAGTGAACCCCTCGGAAAGCACACAGGTACGGAAAATCAATGGCAACGAACTGAAGTTTACCAATCTCAAAAAGGTTTTCTGGCCGGAAGAAGGCTACACCAAGGGCGACATGCTAAATTACTATTGGCAGATGGCCAAGTATATCCTCCCCTACCTGAAAAACCGTCCTCAATCGCTGAACCGCTTCCCAAACGGCATAGGCGGTAAAAACTTCTACCAAAAGGACGTTACCGGAAAAGTGCCTCCCTGGGTAGAAAAGCATCCATATAAAGCGGAAGGAGAACGCAAACGTAAGCATTATATGCTATGCAACAATGAAGCCGCCCTACTGTACATGGCTAACCTCGCCTCCATTGAAATGAACCCTTGGAGCAGCACCGTAAAAAAGCCAGACCATCCGACATGGTGCATGCTTGACCTCGACCCAGACAAAGGTAACACCTTTGACCAGGTGATTGAAGTAGCCCGGGCCATACACGACTTACTGGAAGACCTTAAAATCCCTTCTTATTGCAAAACCTCGGGCTCCACCGGATTACACGTGTATATACCACTGGGTGCCAACTATACTTATGACCAGTCACAGCTCTTCGCCCGATGGGTAGCAACGCAGGTGGATACCCAGTTCGATTTTACCAGCGTGGAACGCATGACCAGCAAGCGCAAGGGAATGGTCTATATAGACTTTCTCCAGAACAGGCCGTCGGCTACTCTTGCCGCACCCTATTCGCTCCGGCCAAAACCCGGTGCAACGGTTTCCATGCCGCTGCATTGGGAAGAAGTGAAACAAGGACTGAAGATGGCAGACTTCACCATAGCCAACGTCGTAAAACGGGTAAGAGAAACAGGTGATATTTTTAAGCCAGTATTGGGAAAAGGAATCAACCTAAAAAAAATCCTGGATAAATTGAAAACCGGTTAGACCGTCCCCATCGTGCTCATCTTTGGTGCTATATGATGCCAGCGCCCAAAGCCATAGCAATAACTATCAGCATGACAGCTACCAGTATACGGATAAACCGGAGCGTCACCTTCTTCAATAACCTATTCCCCAGGTATGCGCCCAGGATGGCCGACACCGTAGCGCAACCGACCAATAGGAGGTTATCATGAAGTCCCGATGCTGCGAACCTCGTTGCATATACCGATAACCTTGTGAAGTCCACAAATGTAGAGATGACGACGGTAGTGGCCACAAACGCTTCTTTGGAAAGCCCCACCCGTACGAGAAAAGCGCTGCGCAGCGCTCCCTGATTACCTGAAAAACCTCCGAAAAAGCCGCTAAGCAGTCCCCCAATCGGCAACTTCGCTTTTCCGAATGCCAAATTACTGAAATACGGGATTAAATCCATCACCGCAAAGCCCATAAGCAACACAGCGATGACCAGTTTCATCGGATAAACCTCAAAAGCTTCACCCCCTATGGAGTAGGAAAACAACGGCGCCAAATCACTTACCTGCAACAGGAGCCAAGCCCCGAAAAAGGCTGCGATAACTGCCGGTATGCCGAAACGGATAAGTACCTGCCTATCGGCCCGTCCACCAACAAGCACCAGTTTGAATAGGTTGTTGAAAAAGTGGACGACACCAGTAAGGGCCACTGCCAGGTCGACGGAGAAAAAAACCATAAAAACCGGCGTAAGAATGGTACCAAGACCAAAGCCCGAAAAGAATGTGAGCAGAGCTACCGCGAATGCCGCCAACGAAAGGACGAGAATATCCATCAGCTGCTGATTTTACGATCGGTATCTAACATCGATTTCACTATGTATGATTGAACACATCAAAGATAGTATGGTGTCAATCAGATATATGGCACATATGAAAATATGCCGGTATGTTATCGGCCGGATATTTATTATTTTGCCCAACCGGAACTATCGGCATGACAACCATTGCCATGATGGTACAATTTGGTATTGGACATCGGGCTGTCTCGGTAGATTTCTCCCGACTTTTTACTGACTTTTTACTGACTTTCTCCCCACTATCTCCCGCCGTATCTTTAGGACTGCTTTGCCCCTGCTTTGCTTTTTCTTTGGAATTTTGTGGACACGCCGTGGACCAGCCCAAAGCGGGCCGTGGGAGACGGGGGAATTTGGTCAGAAGAAAGGGGGTAGTTAAGGTGTCATCTATGTTGTAAAGGTGAGGGTATAACAAATGCAGAAAAAAAAAGACAATAGGAAAGGAACCTTATTAAAAAAACTTAACACATTACATATAATAACCACATACATCTTTTACAAATTTACAACGGTAAACAGCATTTCATGGCTGTCCCCAGACGGGATAATCCTGTTTCATTTTTGAGACTGCCTGGCACCAGACTCGTTTTACAAACGTTTCTTTTTTTTCCATACACTGTTTTTAGTGTATAGCTTTTTTAGGAAGTGACACTCGGTGCGCAGCGGGTATACAGCCGCAGCGGAGAAGGAACGGAGGATCAAAACCCTGTCCGATTGGACAGAGTTTGTTAGACTGCCTTTATTGCTACCCTACCCCAAAAACAAAAAAGCAACCAACTGAAATCAATTGATCGCTTTCTATTTTGTCGGGATGGCGGGATTCGAACCTATTAACCGAACCTAATTCCAATTAATTCAATTTTGCTGATTATTAGCTAAATACAAAATATTATTTCTAACTTTATCCATCTTAACAAGGGTAATACCTGTTAAAAATAAGATTTTTTGTCCGCAATATGTCCGCATAATGAAGTGTAGCTTTTATCTTGACAGACCCTACAATCCCGAAATTGATTCCGGTATCATCAAAAAGGAAGTGCTGCTGGCTAAAGAGAAAAAGAAGCCATTGGCCGCAAAGTATTTCAATCCCCGCCCCACATCGGTTTACGTATTTGTTTCACCGGATAAAAGCATCCGTATCAAGTACCGGACATCCATCAAAATCCATCCCAAGCACTGGGATTTTAAGGACGGCAAGGTCAAAGGTACGGCCCCTGCTTCCATCCAGTTGAACGGGGAATTGTCGAAACTGTCCGCAGGCATCATCAAAGCTGCCCATGATGCCAAGGAGAAGTCCGCCATCCTGTCAATCAACGATTATAAACGCCTGATAGCGGAATGCGTAGATAAAGACCATGTTGGTCATGGAACCAACCAACTCCAACGACTGATTGAGGACTTCAAGACCTACAAGGCGTTCCATAGCACGGCAGGCACGATGAAAGAATATGCCACGGTATTCAAGGCACTGGATGACTACCAAACCAAACAGCGCATCGACCTTACTTTAGCGGACTTCAACAGAGATTTCTACATCCGGTTTGAGGATTTCCTTAGCCGTAAGAAGAATCCCTTGGATGGGGAACGGGGATTGCTGAATGACACGATTTACAAATACATATCCACGTTAAAGGTATTCCTGTCGTGGTGCAGGGATAATGGGCATACTGTCCACCCCGACACGTTCAAGCCGCACCAATCTTCCTACAAAAGGAAATCGCACAATGAAATCGTTGTGCTGACGGAAAAGGAGGTGGAAAAACTAATGGCCTTTGATTTGGCAGATAAACCATCCTACGAGCGGGTCAGAGACCTTTTTTGCTTCGGTTGCTATACTGGCCAACGCTTTTCGGATATCATGCGCTTCACCAAAGCTGATTTCCAAGACAATAAATGGATATTCCTTTCATCCAAAACCAAGAAGCGGGTGACCGTACCGTTTAACGGATATATTGCCAATGCCCTGAAAATCTTGGAAAAATACGATTTCGAATTACCAACCATATCCAATCAGAAGTTCAACGACTACATAAAGGAGGTGGGCAAGCTGGCCGAAATCGATTCACCCGTCAGGATAGTCCGCTTCAATGGGAAAAATGAAATCGTCATAGAAAAGCCTAAATATGAATTCATGAGCAGCCACATGGGCAGGAGAACCATGGTGACCATCCTCTTATCCAAGGGTGTTCCCATCAACCTTGTGCAGAAAATCACCCAGCACTCCGACATCCGGACATTGATGAAATATGAATCGGCAAGCACGGATTCACTTATCGAGGCATTGAATAAATATTAAAACACATGGATAGAGAACAATACATTCAGAGATGGCGGCTTGGCTCGAAAAAGGTATCGAGATACCAAGTTGGCCCACTATTTTTTTATAACAAAACCAACGTGGGCAATTACTTTGTCATGAAAATATTCAGGCCATATATCAACAAAGACACTTACAATGACTTCTATCGATTTCACCTAAACCACTATATCAAACGGAATCCATTGGGTACGGAGAAAGAGTTTTTCGAGGTTATTTGGGAAATTGTAAAAGAGGGGATTGAAAATCAAAGAAAACTACCTTATTCAACCACGGCCATTAAAAGAAAGGATAAACTCGCGGAATTTCAGCAGTACCTGCAAAGCATCGACCATTGGCAAAACACTAAACCCATCGAGGATGTTTTGAAAGAAAAAAACGAAAAGATAGAGGAATTGGAAGCCGAAATAAAAAAACTGAAATCGGAATTGAAACGCCTTAACACCGTAGACGGCGCAAAAATCGACATAAGTAACGGCTCAAAGGAATCCGTCATTAGCTTATTCCTGCAGATGCAAAGGCTCGAATATACAAAAGGAAAGGAACTCCTTATCACCAAAGCTCAAACCACATGGGCAAAAATCCTATCCAACCATTTCCTCGAAAAGGGGAAACCTATAAAATACGGAACTGCACTGAACTACTTCCAAGTTGAGGACAAAGACCAACGAAAAGTACCGACAAAAAGAAAAACGGAGGTCGATGAAAAGGACTATCCCTATATAATTGTAACCAAAGATTCATAGTTGATTTGCCTACGTCTTTTCCCGTAGGCATCGACTTTCGCCTATCCCCACCCATCTTTGCCCATGTTAATTCACTCGAAGAAAGTGGCCACAACTTCGACAACTGGTAATGATAAACATGAGCAAAGCAATGCAACTATTCGATTCAAATGCCCTTAAAGAGTGCATCAAGGATGCCGTGAGGGAAGAAATGCACGTACTGATATCGAACCTTAGGAACGATTCACCCAAAAAGGAGCAGACCGAGGAACGGTTAAAAACAAAACAGGAGATGGCCAAAGAACTGGATATATCACTGGTCAGTTTAACCGATTGGATGAAAAAGGGTCGTATCCCCTACCGGACGATGGGCAAACGGGTGTATTTCAAAAAAAGTGAGGTCATCGAAGCGATGTCGAAATCTCCCAACAGACAAGGAGGGCGGCATGGAAAATAGCAAAGCAAATCTTTTGGAGGTCAGGACAGCCAATCAGGTGCTTAAGGATGCATCACTGCAACCCGACCCGATATTCCTATACCAACCCTTGGTGACACAAGGCGAGCTGGTGATACTGTTCGCTGACACAGGCATTGGGAAGACCGCATTATCCGTACAGATGGCCGTCCACATCGCCAAACAGAAATACCATGTGCTTTACGTCGATTTGGAACTTTCGGACAAACAGTTTGAGAAACGCTACCGCAATGACGAGGGCATCCACTTCCGGTTTCCCGAAACATTCTATCGGGCAGGCTATTGCGTACTCAAGAAATTCCCCGACATGGGCTACGAGGATTTTTTCATCGCATCGCTGAAAAGCCGGATAGAGGAAACCAAGGCCACCGTGGTTGTCATCGACAACATGACCAAGATTGTAGCAGGTTCGACCGATACGGCCAAAAGCACCATCCCCATCATGAACAGCCTCAGTGAAATGAAGTTTGACCAAGGGCTTACGTTCCTGATTCTCGAACATAACAAGAAAGTGGACGAATGGCGGCCGATATCCCTCAATGACCTGCAAGGCTCCAAGATGAAAAGTAATTTTGCGGATTCGGTCTTTACCATCGGTAAATCCGCTACCGACAAAAACATCCGCTACATCAAGCAACTGAAAGTACGGAGTTCCGAATTGGAATACGATACGGACAACGTGCTGGTCTGCCGGATTTCAAAGGATGGCGGTTACCTTGGATTCAGTCAGGTCGGCTTCGCTAACGAAATGGAATTACTGCGGCTCCCATCGGAAGATTTACGGACAACCAAGGTTGAAACCGCACGCCAGTTGAAAGACCAAGGTTTATCCAATGTGTCGATAGCGAACGAACTGGGCGTAAGTGAGGGGGCGGTCAGGAAGTGGCTGAAAGGTACATGACTTTCGTACGGTCGTACCGTTCGTACTTCTCGTACTGATACGAATGGTACGAGAAGTACGAGTGTACGAATCATCGATAAAGATAACGGACACCCATCTTTTTTTCTTAGCCAGCATCCAACGCAATGCTTGGCAGCCGTGACGGAGCAAGGTTGTGTTTTGGTGCACCCAAAACCGCCTTGGCTCCCGATGGTCACACATTAATCGGAACAGTTATGACTATAAACAACAAAGGCGGCAGGCCGCTTTCACCCCATAAGAAAAACCGGCGGATTAACGTCCGGTTCGATGAACAGGAATACCGACTTGTATTGCACAATGCACGGATAGCCAACATGAAGAAATCGGAATGGGTACGCAAGAGTGCCATCCTGAAAAAAATCACACCCCGGTATACACCGGAACAACTGAAAGTGTTCAGGGATTTTACGGGAGCGGCGAACAATCTCAACCAACTTACCAAGAAAGCCCACCAAATCGGCTTGAGCCAAATGGCGCATGAGTGCCAAAGTACCATCAACCACATCAACCGATGTGTAGACAAATTACTGGAGCATGGTGGCGAAAATCATTGAGGGAAAACATTTCGGGGGATGCGTTGGCTACGTGCTGAAAGACCGAAGCGAAATCATACATGCCGAGGGGCTGCGTACTACGTCCGCCCGTACCATTACACAGGATTTCAATCTGCAACGCAAGCTGAATCCAAGGCTTGGCAAGGCGGTCGGGCATATCGTACTCTCGTGGAGCGAACATGACAAAGGAAAACTTACGAATCGCCTCATGGCCGGAGTTGCGCTGGAATACCTGAAATCACTCGATATCGATAACACCCAATACTTGATGGTCAGGCATCACGACCGGAAGCATGACCACGTCCATATCGTTTACAACCGGGTGGACAACCAAGGCAAGACCATTGCCAACAGCAATCTCCGGTTCAGGAGCGTGAAACTATGCAAGCAGTTGAACAGCAAGTATGGTTTCTACCAAGCCAGTGGCAAGGAAAAGGTGAACCGTGGCCGGCTGAAAGGAGCGGACAAAGCCAAGTATGAAATCCATGATGCGCTGAAGACAGCTTTGCGGGCGTGCGGGGATTGGAAGCAACTGGAAAGCTACCTGAAATACAAAGGGGTGGCCATACAGTACAAGAAAAAAGCAAATTCGGATGAAGTGCAGGGGGTATCGTTCTCTAAAAGCGGATATACGTTCAAGGGTTCGGAAGTGGACAGGTCGTTGAGCTATGGGAAAATCGACAGATTATTCAACGGACAGGAGGTGCAGCAATCGGCCGAAACGGATACCAATCTAACCAATCACCAAGCAATTGGGATATCACCCATGGGATTGGCGATGGATGCGATGGTGTCACTTTTGGATATCGGTATCGCCCATGACCAGGATGACGACGCCATCAAAAGAAAAAACAGGAACAGGAGGTAACCAATGGATTTAGAGAATTTAAAGCAACAGGTGGACGAACTGCAATTGAACACCGACCTGTTGACGAGCGACATCGCTCGGATGCTCCCGACCATCATCGGTTTTCTTGATGAAAACGAAAAATTGCTGCAAGGCTTCCACGAGGTCAGGGAAAAGGACTTGGAAACCAAAACCAAGCTGATTGACTACATCAAGGATTGCAACACGGCAGTTGACAATTACGTAAGGGATTACGGCAACTTACAGGGATTGACAGACAACATCATCAATATCACAAAAGAGGATTACCTCGAATTGGATAGGAAATTAACGGAGTTCAAGGGCTTGGTTGAACGGATCCCGGCGCAGACCGAAGTTAGATACAAGCATGGCATCGATTTCAAATCGACCAAGGTAATCCTTACGCTCGCATTGTTACTGTTTTTCTCTTTCGCCAGCCTTGGTGTGGCTATCGGACTGTACCGGCATCAAGAATCCCTGAAAGCGAGCAGTATCAAATTCCGAATGTTCCGGCAGGAATTTCCCGAAATCGGAAGTCGTATAGATTCGGTTTACCATGCCGACCCCGACAGGGCGTTATTCATCTTGGAGAAACTGGAAGAAGAGCAACGGCTTATCCAGTCGGCAAAGGAAAAGAGGAGGGAAATCGAATCGACCAGATAAAGGCGATTTAATTGTTTATCGGCGGCAATAAATCGGAATATTCGCATTCCAGCGCAGCAGCCAAATCTTGGGTTTGAAAATGGGTTGATAAAACCGCAGTATTTAAGATTATTTTGTATATTTGCGTACCAAAACGTGTACACAATGTCAATAGTAGAAACAACAAGCAGGCAATTCAGGGAACGCCAAAAAGATTTTTTCGACATGGCGGACAAGGGTCAAAAAGTGGTTATCAAACGAGGGAACAAACAGGCCTATGTGCTCACTCCCGTATCGGGGGATGATTTGTACTTTACCCCCGAGATGGTTCAGCGCATAAAGGAATCCCGCCAGCAAATCAAAGCGGGCAAAGGTATCGTTATTAAAACCAAGGAAGAACTGGATACATATTTTGACACCCTGTAATTGATGTATACGGTAATCATATCGCCAAATGCCGATTTGGATTTAAAGGCGCTGAAAAAATCTGAACCTCAAGCATTCAAAAAAGCAGTATCGCTTATCAAAGAACTTGCGGAACATCAAAGAACTTGCGGAACATCCAAGAACCGGAAGGGGTAAGCCGACACTGAAAAGGTATGATTTGGCTGGATTTTATGCACGTAAGATTACCGAAAAACACAGACTTGTTTATTCCATTGATGATACGTTTATTAAAGTATACGTTCTTTCGGCAAAGGGGCACTACAACGATAAATAACTTACTTAAAGGAGTTGAAACCTCAAACTATATGCTGGTGAAAAAAGGAAAAATTGGAAAAGCACTATTTGGGTGGGTATTCCTCTTGTGCATGGCTTTGGTTCCATTTGCAATTGTTTGGTTTTTTGGCGGTTATGAGTCAGCAAAACTATTATTAATCATATGTGTTTTGATGATTGTTATTCGTGTCATATTTATACCTATTGAATATCTTTTCAGCAGGTTCGAGATTAGAATAAAAAACAGAACGCTAACAATTCGAATGAAAGAAAAAAGAGAACGTTAAATAGGCCAACATACTAAGAAATATATTGTAATTATATACAATCCTAACCTAATTCAAAATATTTTAGGTATTTATATAAAAAACTAACCCTTTTGTTAACCGTATAGTGAAAGGCTCATCCAGTCGGCAAGGGAAAAAAGGAGGGAAATCGAATCAGCCAAGTAGCAACGTCCTAACTTGATAAAAAGTGATTATAATCAAAAATCAATATTAATCGAGGAGAATGAATGTTAACCCACAACCCCATAGAAATCTTGAACTTCTAAATGGAAAACCTACAACGGATTTACAGCAATTTTTCAGTAATAAATCCAGTTAAAGCACTGTAAATTAGCTATTTGAACCATTTACCATGCAATGCCTATGCGATTCCAAAAGTTTCATTTTTTTTTCTTAGGAACCACCTTATCCCGCTCTTTAACGGTAGTCTTTGGGTGTTTCTCTGCGTACTCTTTGGTTACGTAATGTCCAGATACGGCATCTCGATACCTGTAAATATATTCAATCTTAGCCATAAACAAAAATAATACAAAGTATGGAAAATTAGAACTAAATTGGCGGTAATAAATCGGCGTATTCGCATTCCAGCGCAGCGGCCAGTTTAGGAAGCATGGACAGGGAATATTTCGTCCTGTCCTTTGGGCTTTCGACATGGCCGATGTAACCAACGGACACATCCAGCGCCAACGCCAGCTTGGCTTGGGATATGCCTTTTTTGGTTCTCAATTCCTTTACTTTCTCGATGAGATAGGTGTCGACATCGGTTGCATGCGGTTTGTTGTCCATGGCATGCAAGGAAAGCATAATAAAAAATCAAAACACCGTCACATGAGACGGTAAAATTCCGTATATTTGGCTATCAGTTGATAACATCCGGTTATTCCAAAATACGGTAATTATGGGTTTTTTAATCAGGTTATTCCTTACGGGTATCGTCAGCTTCATCGCCATGATGAGCGGGATGGGCAGCGGCAACATCATTCCCGGCGCAATCATCGGCTTTGGTGCATGGGGCTTGTTCATTTGGTGGGTTGCTTCAAAAGACAGCAAGAAGCGGAAGCAGCGCGAGCGGGAACAGCTTTTAGAGGAATACCTAAGACGGCAGTTGCGGAAATAAACCGGATGTAATAAAGCCGGAAAACCATATATTTGTCTGGGCTCAAACCTGTTTAAACCTAATGAAGATTGTTGCCATATCGGACACCCACGGCCAGCACCGTAAACTGAAATTGCCCAACGGCGATATGATTATCCATGCAGGCGATATCAGCAAACGGGGGCATCCGGTTGAAATCGAGGATTTCTTGGATTGGTTCAGCAACCTAAAATTCCGGCACAAGGTTTTTATAGCGGGCAATCACGATTTCTTTTTGGAGGATGCGCACCCCGATATCATTGGCCGGATGATTCCCAAGGATGTCATCTACCTGAATGATTCGGGCGTTGAGATTGATTGCCTGAAAATATGGGGTTCTCCCATTACCCCTTATTTCCATAATTGGGCATTCAACCGGAAACGTGGGGCGGAAATTAAAGCGCATTGGGATTTGATACCCAATAACACCGATATCCTAATCACCCATGGCCCACCGTTCGGCATACTCGATGAAACCGTTTACAGTAAGCGAACGGGGTGTGAGGAATTACTTTTGAGGGTTTATCAAATACAGCCCAAGTACCATATATTTGGTCATATCCATGAGGATTACGGAGTGCTGGCTAAGAGAGAAACAACCTTTGTCAATGCAAGTGTGCTGGATGACCGTTATGAGTTAAAAAATGATGCCGTGATATTAAACCATAGCAGAGACTTAATAGGCGCGCAGCAGCTTACGGGAACCCGTAAAGATACAGTAAGTAAGAACAATAAATTTGTTTGTCATATTAACCGAAATTAACGATATATTCTCTATGTTCATTAACTTAATCAATAATCCATGAGAAAAACCGTGCAACAACATTCGAAAATCATAATTTCATTTTTCGTTGCTACGTTCTACATAACAGTTTGCTATAGCCAAGAACGGCAAGCAGCTATGTCTCGTTCATCAGTATTAAAATTCGGTCTAGACACGACAATCAAGGACTGGCATGTTGACGTCAATGCTGTTCCTCCAAAAGGAGGCATGAGTGCTTTTATGACATCCGTTTCCTCCAACTATAAACGAAATCTTTTTTCCTCTGATTTATCTGGGCGAGTACTAATATCATTTATTGTGGGAGAAGATGGTGAACCCTACAATTTCCGAATTTTAGAAAGTGCTGGTGCCGGAACCGGAGAAGAGGGAATACGGGTTATTACAAAACTTGGAAAATGGTCACCTGCGTTATTTCGCAATAGACCAGCAGAGGTCAGTTTTGTTATCCCAATAAGGGTATCCAGAATTAACACTAATTGATTTCTATTAGTCAAATAATGGTGTAAAAGGCCGGATCTATATCAAACAGCTCACAGGTTTAGATATGTCCGGGTAACAAGTCAGGTTAAATTTTTCTCTTATGATAGTATCTTTATTAATTCTTATCGGAATCACAATTGTCACCCATTTGGCAGTCCATTACTTTCTTTTTGATTTATTAGCAGCACCTTTTAATGTGTTGTATTACAAGATAACAAACGGCGAGTATAAATGGAATCTTATTTTTTACTTTTTGTGTTTAGTGCTAGTTGCAGGCTTTTCCTATTTATTTTTGGGTGTAGTCTCCTCATACTTAAGTTGGATAACGATAAGACACCCAAATAGCTTATTTATGAAAATAGCAGCTATAACATTTGCTTCGGGAATAGTATCTCGTTTTAAAGATAAATCACGCCAAATGACACTTCAAGACATATCATATAGTTATATCCCCAGCGTATACGCCGCCCCGTATATTTCATTAGTAGTATTTATATTTTCTATCGGATTACTGCTATTTCCCGAGTTGATGGTTAGATTTTGGTCATGGGCACCGTTTGTCAATTCAGTTAATAGTTGAAGATTCAAAAATTTGCTTTTATGAAAATTTGGATTTTACTATTGTACCTTATATTCTTTGCTTTCTTTTTAGTGTCAGCACAGGACGTATATGTCAAAGGTTATTACAGGAAAGATGGCACCTACGTTCAGCCACATTATCGTTCTGCTCCTGATGGTAATCCATATAACAATTATAGCTATCCTGGAAATTATAACCCCTATACTGGCAAGATAGCCGGAGGGAGTGAAGCCGCATATTTGGCAAGCTATTACAAGGTTTATCACTCCTATTCATTAGATGACTATGCAAATTACGGCACCTTATTGAGAGGTACCAATTACTCAAATTTGGATTATAAATCTTCTCGAGCTTATGCTGTCTACGAGAGTAGCACGTTGAATAAAAAACCTATTGGGTATATTAATCCTGTTCCTAATACAAAGTTTCTCTCTATTCACGATATTAATCACAACTTTGTTGGTTACGTAAAAATGAGCAAGAACAGGAAAAGATACTCTGTCTATACAGTTGATGATGTATTGGTTTCGACTAATAAACCAAGAACGGGTGCAATTATAGGTAAGTCGTTTTTAGTAGGCATAGGCTTATTATTATCTTACGTTGCTGTTAGTAGCGCTTATTAAGAACAACATATCCGTGATGAACAACAATAGCCTCAATTAGTATGATATTTCATTCTGTTCCATCGAGAAGTCTGAACAAACATTTTACTGTTTATGGTAAAGCACTTATGCTATGCCAAACCTTCGAGAAACGATGCATGTATCATTATAAGATGCTAAGTATTTTTTTAGGCCTAAAGAATGAGCGAATTAGTATAGAAGATTGGGTTGCGGGAAGGGTTTATTGGTCACCTAAAGACCGGAAACCAACGTCAAAGAAAACAAGTTTAGGAGTTTTTACGAAAAATCGGAAAGAATTGTTTGTTAATTCAAATACGTTATCCGATTGGGTTGCTGAACTTTTTGAGAAGGCTCAAGATAACAGAAATTGGATTGTACACGAAAGTTTGGTCGATTTATCATTCATAATATCATCGGATGAAGTGTCGAAAGGAATGTTCAAACTGGAGGAACTCAAAGAAAAGATATCTCCCATTATCCGCGCTTTATATGTGCTTGGTGCTATCGAAATAGAACAAAATGACAAAACACCATTTTACGACCCAGAGCAAGAAGCAGAATACACTAAGCTAATTATCGATTGGATTTTTGCCGACAGACCGCACACACACCGTTATAATGTACTGCATCGTGCAGACCATATCATATTTGATAGATTTATTAGACAGTCAAAATTCAACAACGAAGCTAATGAATCATAACTTTTCCTAACTTAACAATCACGCCAATAAAACAATATATTTGTCCGCAATATGTCCGAAAAAACCAAAAGCCACTGATAATCAGTGGCTTTTGTCGGGATGGCGGGATTCGAACCCACGACCTCCAGCACCCCATGCTGGCGCGATACCTGGCTACGCTACATCCCGAACGGGGGTGCAAACTTAGAGAAAATTGTGCTTATATGCAAGTTATAAAAAGCGTTCTAACCGTTTTTATCGCCGATGTATTTATAAAAAGCGTCCCGGTAAGTATCGCCGACAGGAATGGTCTTGTCTTCAATGAAAATTCGCCCCCGTTCGATGCTGACTATCTTATCGAGCGCCACAATATATGAACGGTGCACCCGGACAAAACGGTTGGCCGGCAGAATATCTTCCATCTTCTTCATATTCTGTAAGGTTACAATACGTTCTGATGGTGTATAGATGGATATGTAGTCTTTTAATCCTTCAATATACAGGATATCATCAAGATCTACCCGTTGAATTTTGTGCTCTGTCTTGACAAAGATAAAATCCACCGTCTCGCTCTGCTTCGCTTGGGGGGCTGGCTGATGGGAACGTGGAGCTTTATTGGCCAATACCTTCTGGACGGATCGGTAAAATCGGTCAAACGCTATGGGTTTTAACAGGTAATCCACCACGTTAAGTTCATAACCATCCAACGCATATTGGGGATAGGCGGTGGTGAGGATAACATCGCATTTGCCATTGATGATCTTAAGGAACTGGATACCGGTGAGTTCAGGCATCTGGACATCGAGGAATATCAGATCAACCTCTCCGTTTTGTACTGTGGCAAGGGCTTCTATCGCATTGGTGGTGCTGGCCACAAGCGACAGTTCAGGCACCTTGGCTACATAATCAGCAATAATATCCAGCGCCAGTGGTTCGTCATCTACAGCTATACATCGTACCATGTGCGTCATTGATTAAAAATTATAAATATAAAAAAAGTTCACTACTGTAGTAGTGATCTGATTCAATAATATTAATCGTATGCTTATCGGGATATCCGAGTTGGAGCCTCCGTTTCAAGTTTACCAGCCCTACCCCTTTTGTATGATCCTTGTTAAGCTGGTTTTTGGCATTTTCTGCCCGAAAATGCAGCCTTCCATTTTTGACGTTGATATCGATACGGATGGGTTTGGTGGCATCTGTAGAGATGCCATGTTTGAAAGCGTTCTCAAGGAACGAAATGAGCAGTAACGGCATCACCCGGTGGTTGACATTGTCAATATCCACATGGAGTTCTACATATATCTGCTCCTTGAAACGTAATTTCTGAAGTTCAATGTAATTTTTCAGGTAGTTGATCTCTTCTTCCAGCAATACGGTGTCTTCATTGCTTTCATACAGCATATAGCGCATGATTTCCGAGAGCTTGAGAATAGCTTCAGGTGTCTTCTCTGACTTCTGGTAAGCCAATGAATAGATGTTATTCAGGGAATTGAAAAGAAAATGCGGGTTGATCTGCGACTTCAAAAAGGCCAGCTCAGCGTTCAGCTTTTCGTTTTCTAAGCTTTTACGGTGCTCCATATCTTTAAAATTGGCCGAAATCACGTAAACAGCGGTACTGACCAACATAAAAAACAGCCCGGTAATCAATGCCGCAACGGTATATTGCAGGGGCGTAAGTATCTTTTCATTGTTCTCGGTGTCGCGATACTGTAACACCGTGTCTTCGTAATGCGCCGCAATGGCGTACTTTACCGCAATTGATACCAACAGGACAACAACCATATAAAATACGGGCCGCCAAAGGCGGTTGCCGCCCAGAAGCAACGGATTAACCCAAAAGTAATGGATGTAGAAAATGGCAATGTTCAATGCCCCATAAAGCAGAATAATAATCGCGGCGTCAACGGGCTTCTCCCTGACGTTGATAAAGTACAAAACGGTCAGCAAGACGCCCCACACCAAGGCATGGATTAAAACGGCTTTATTTCCAAGCATACGGCAAAGATAATGTTCACCTGCCAATATCACCCTGCTTGATAGACAAACGCCTTACTTCTGTCGGCAAATCTGCATTCCGGGCAGACGAACACGCACTTTCCGGTTAGTCTACGAAATCGGGCTGTTTGTCTAAAACTTTTTCAGGGACCGGAGCCAATTGGTTTCTTTGTACCGTGCATTTGGAACCGGTGCGATTGGTTAACTATTGAATAAATAAAAATGAAAAAGTTTATCGGCAACATTTCACCTTTTCTGCTGCTTATCATCCCTATTTTTGTGGCGCTGCTGTTGGTGATAGGACAAACCGGGAATGAGGTGGCCCAGGAACGAATCCAAGTGAACGCATCGTTCATCTCATTGCCGGAGGAGATTAATGTTTTTAAGGTATTGCTTTGGTGATAGTGGAGCGACTTGCTTACCTTTGCACCCATGCGAAGCCATTTTTCAGCTGCACAACTTGTATTGGATGCATTAAATCTTGCTGCAACTGATTTACCATTGCTTGAACACACGGGCGAGTACCAAGACTTGGTCCGCGCCACCACACCGGACGACGTATATACCGGCTTACGGGCCATAGGTCGTATCCTGAATGCCCAGCAACGGGCCGAAACGCTGGTGGAAGCTTTGGAAGAACGTATAAATATCATCGTCCATAAGCTGAAATTTATCCCTGAAACGCATAAACCCCGCGTATTGCTTTTGCAAGCAATATCACCTCTGACAGCTATCCGACAAGCGTACCTTGATAACCTCGTACGGATTGCGGGGGGCATCCCGCTGTTGGAAACCGCGGCAGCGGGGGAACAGCCGGATATCATCATCCTGATTAGCAAAGAACCCGTACCGCAGCTCCTGAAGGAAGTGCCCGGTTTATTTTCCGCGCCGGCATGGCGGCATGTTCCGGCCATAATGCATAGCAACATTTTCATCATTCACCATAACCAGTACCTCCGTCAGCCTGGTGCACTTATAGCCGACGATGCAGAGATACTGGCCGAAATTATCCATCCGAAGTATTTTATTTTCGGTCGTGATGAAGATGTGTGGATGCGGTTTAACCTGAGCTGATTAAGCGGTACCCAACAGGTAACTTTTAAACCCTTCGAAGTCGACACCCAGGCGAACCACTGCTTTTTCCCGACCTTCCAGTGCCCTAACTTGGTCGGGGACGGCGATCTGCGCTGCGAT
This sequence comes from Parapedobacter composti, assembly GCF_900112315.1. Lineage (GTDB taxonomy): Bacteria > Bacteroidota > Bacteroidia > Sphingobacteriales > Sphingobacteriaceae > Parapedobacter > Parapedobacter composti. The sequence continues at coordinate 58,247 of NZ_FOLL01000008.1, forward strand.
TCGGGGCCCGAATACCTCGGGAAATTTGCACGGATGGGCCGTTGACAGGAATACCGTCGCATAATCGCCCGGATATTCCCGGCGGTACGCTTGGGTGGCTAACCAAGCAATGGCCGTATGGGGACAAGCGATATACTCATACCGATCAACCATCGATTGAATAGCTTCCCGCGTTTGTGTATCGGTAAATGCATACGCGGCAACCGCTTGCCTCACGGCGCTTTGATCTTGGCCGAATAAATCCATAATACGCACCCAATTGCTGGGGTTGCCGACATCCATGGCATTAGCCAGGGTCTGTACGGAAGGCCGCGGATCATAACGTCCGTTCCGAAGGAAACGCGGCACCGTATCGTTCACGTTGGTAGCAGCGATAAACCGCCGAACGGGCAAACCCATCTTGTGGGCCAGCAGTCCGGCACCGATATTCCCGAAATTACCGCTTGGCACAGCAAACACCACCTCTTCAGCACCCTGCGCCCGGAGTTGGGCGTATGCATGGAAATAATAAAACGCTTGAGGAATAAGACGCGCGATATTAATCGAATTTGCCGATGTGAGGCGAAACGCTTTGTTCAGCTCCGGATCGTTGAACGCCGTCTTGACCAGTGCCTGGCAATCGTCAAAGGTTCCTGCCACCGCAATAGCGCGGATGTTCTGCCCATTGGTGGTAAGCTGCGATTCCTGTATGGGGCTTACCTTGCCCTCGGGATATAAGATAGTAACCCGCGTACCTGGCACACCGAGGAATCCTAACGCCACGGCACCGCCGGTATCGCCAGATGTGGCAACCAACACATCGAGCACCCGGTCGTCGGTGGAGAGGTAAGCCATCACACGGCTCATGAAGCGGGCACCGAAATCTTTAAAGGCCAACGACGGACCGTGGAACAGTTCCAACACCGCCGTTTCATGATCCAATAGCCGCACGGGCGCATCAAAATCAATAGCGTCTTCCACAATCCGGCGGAGATCATTTGCCGGGATATCCGCTTCTTCTACAAACGCCCCCGCCACGGTAAAGGCGATTTCCTGAAAGGAAAGTCCGGGAAGGTTACGGATAAAATATGCGTCGAGCGAAGGTACCCGCTCGGGCATGTATAATCCTTTGTCTGCCGGCAAGCTATTGAAAACCGCTTCTTTCAGTGAAACACGCAGGTCTCTATTGTTGGTACTGTAAAATTGCATTATGCTGAATCTTAGTCTGGATTTTTCTGTTATGCTAACTCGCGTGGCCCTTCGGCATTCACTCCCGAAACATAGCCGTTGCTTTCAATACCCCGTTCGGTTAAATATTCCTGTATTGTCTTCGTAATACGGGTAGCGGTATCCCGGTGCTGGGTGAAAGCAAAAACGGATGGCCCCGACCCTGAAATACCGAATCCGAGGGCGCCGGCGTCCATGGCCAGCCGCCGCATTTCGTAAAATTCAGGGATAAGAATGGCCCTCGTGGGCTCGATGACTACATCGCGCATGCTACGGCCAATGAGTTCATAGTCATGAGCAAACAGCCCGGCCACCAGTCCGGCGATATTTCCCCATTGGATAACCGCATCCTTGAGGGCAACTTTTGCCCGGATCATCTGCCGCGCATCGCGCGTGGGCACATCCACATGGGGGAATACCACGGAAGCGAACAATGACGGTGGCGCGGGGATAGGTACCACATCAAGGGGGTCATACCCCCGAATCAGGGTAATACCCCCAAGCAATGCGGGGGCTACGTTATCTGCGTGACCATGGCCGCAAGCTAACTCTTCACCCTGCAAAGCGAAGGGCAGCAACTCTCGCCGCGAGAGCGGATGGCCCATTAATGCGTTGATGGCGAATAAGCCGGCTACCGTGCTGGCCGCACTAGATCCCAGGCCGCTTCCGATTGGCATGTGCTTGTGCAGGCTGATCTCAACCCCCGTGTCTGCTCGGCCGATATGGTTCAGAAAGGAGATGACGCTGGCGCTTACCGTGTTTTTGGACGGATCGCGGGGTAGTCGGCCGTCATCGCCCGTAACCTCTTTGAGTTGTACGCCCGGCGGGTCTATACGGCGGATAACCACCTCATCGCCCGGCTCATCCAACGCAAAGCCCAACACGTCATATCCGCAAACGATATTGGCTACCGTTGCCGGCGCGAATACATGTACTTGATTTTTTTCCATTGGTATCAATCAGTTAAGCGCCCACGTTAACCAAATCCGCAAAAACGCCTGCTGCCGTTACCTCGGCTCCCGCACCGGGTCCCTTCACGACCAAGGGCCGCTCCTTGTAGCGTTCGGTAGTGAAAGCAATAATATTGTCGCTGCCCGAAAGCGCATAGAACGGATGCGATTCATCGACAAATTCAAGGGCAATGCTTACCCGCCCGGCCTCCAGTTTGCCGATGTAACGGAGCACCCTGTTTTCACGCTGGGCTTTGCTTTTTAGTTCGTTGAAATAATCGTCTGCGGCTTGCAGCTCCCGGTAGAAATCATCTACGGTGGTGGCTCGCAGGCAGGCCTCGGGCAGAATGCCCCCCAACTGCACATCCTCGGGTTCCAGGGCATAGCCGGCGTCCCGGGCCAGTATCAGCATCTTGCGCATGAAATCCGTACCTTTCAGATCGTCCCTCGGGTCAGGCTCGGTATAGCCGAGCTGTTGGGCGTTCTTAACAATGTCATGAAAGGAAACATCACCCGAAAAATTATTGAAGATATACGATATGGTTCCCGAGAGGATGGCCTCAATGCGGATGATGCGGTCGCCGCTTAGCATCAGGTCTCGCAGCACACGCACAATCGGTAACCCTGCACCCACGTTGGTTTCGTAGAAAAAGTCAACACCGTGCTTACGTGCCGTATCCTTCAAGTCCCGATATTCGCTGTAACGACCGGAATTAGCAATCTTGTTACAGGTAACCACCGATATGTTTGATTGGAACAGTTCTCTGTAATAAAGGGTGGGCAGCTCACTGGCCGTATTATCAATGAATACACAATTCGGCAGGTTCATGGCCTTCGTCCGTGCAACGAACGCCGGAAGATCCGCAAGTTCGCCAGATTGCTCCAATACGGTTTTCCAATTAGCCAAATCAATACCTTCACCGCTGAAAAGCATTTTGCGCGAGTTGCTTATCCCCACCACTTTGATTTCGATGTCGTTGTTATCCAGCAAGAAAGCATATTGCTCCTGTATCTGCTTGAACAAGGTGGAGCCGATGTTGCCTGTGCCCACGCTGAAGACATGCAAGGTTTTGTTCAATTGGGCGAAAAATGCGTCATGGACAGCGTTCAGCGCCTTGGAAAGGTCGGCCTGCGAAATGATGACCGAGATATTGTATTCTGAAGATCCTTGAGCTATCGCGCGTACGTTGATGCCGTTGCGACCCAGCGCATGGAACAACTTACCGGACATGCCTGGAGTTTGCTTCATGTTTTCGCCTACAATGGCCAACACGGACAGCCGTTCTTCGATTTCGGGTTGCGACAATTTGTTGGCCTGAAGTTCCAGTTCAAACTCCCGTTCAATGAGTTGCTTTGCCCGGAGCGCCTCCGCTGGATGCACTGCAAACGTGATGCTGTGTTCGGAAGATGACTGGGTAATAAGCACGACATTGATCTGCTCGCGGGCAAGCAGCGTAAACAGGCGCCCGCTGAAACCGGCCCGGCCCACCATGCCGCTACCGACGAGGTTGATCACACTGATATCAGCAATGGATGAGATACCTTTGATGGGCAGTGCCGTGCGGCCACTATCGTGCTGGATAGTAGTGCCCCCGAAATCCGGGTTGAAAGTATTGCGGATAATGATAGGAATCTTCTTCAGGAAAGCAGGAATCATGGTCGGTGGATAAATCACCTTGGCGCCGAAGTACGACAATTCCATGGCTTCTGTATAGGAAAGTACCGGCAACGAAAATGCCTTTTTTACGATACGGGGATCTGCGGTAAGCATACCGTCCACGTCGGTCCATATTTCAATGGCTTCAGCGTTCAGTGCCGCACCGATAATGGCTGCAGTATAGTCGCTGCCTCCCCTACCCAGTGTGGTCACCCGCCCTTTTTCATTAGAGGCGATAAAACCGGTAACAAACAGGAGCTTACCCGCGTGGGCGGCTGCGAACGTCCGGATAAGCTGCTCCGAACGCGCCTGGTTTACATGAGCGCTACCGAAATGGCTATCGGTTTGTATGAGCTGGGTAGCGTCTACGAACAGTGCGTCCGGAAAGTACTGTGCGGCAATCTTGCTGATCAAAAAAGCCGAACACCGCTCGCCATAACTCAGTACCAGGTCTTTGCTTTGTAAGCTCAACTCGCGTAGGTTGTATATTCCCTGTAGCAGATCTTCCAATTCATTGAGGTAGAGTTTGAGCCGTGTAAATACCGGATTCTGGTGCTTTACGGCGATGAGCTGCTTTACCACAGCGAAATGCCTGTCTTCCAACTCCTGTAGTCCCGAAGCGAAATTCCGGCCTTCCGCGGCATTTTCCGCCAGTTGGGTGAGCAAATTGGTTACCCCCCCCATAGCAGAAAGGACAACAATGGGTTGATCGCCGGCATGCTGCGATTTCCTAACAATGTCAAGCACCGCCCGGATGCTATCAACGGTACCTACGGATGTACCGCCAAACTTAAGTATCTTCATTTTATTTATACGGTTTCTATAGCCCCATCAAAGCAAAGCGCCTTCCCGTATTCGAGGAAGGCGCTTTATGATTTTTATCGTTTCGATTACAACATAAATTACTTCCTCCGTGCGTTGCTCCCGGTGGTAGTGGATGTTGTAATGGTTGTTGTCCTATTCACAATGTTTAAAATTTCCGCGACAAAGGAAAGTTATTATTTTCAATTTCACAAGAAAAAAGTCATTTTTTTGAGATAACCTTATTTTTTAAAAAAAATCAAACAAAATTGACGAATCTCATTTTTTTCTTGGATCCCTTACATTTTTACCATAGTTTTGCGGGAAAGCGGGACATCCGCGTGAAAGATTAAGGCGACCACCAATAGCTAAATGTTTCAAAAAAAGGCACTTCAATGAAGAAAAAAATATCGGTAGCATGTGTGCTACTTGCTTGTCTATTTACCGTATCGCAGGCACAGACTACCGCCGAACAATCAACCTCAGCCCCGGCCGACCCTGATAACTTAGCAAAAGAATATTTCTCCCAAATAATGGGTGTTGCGGCATCTGCCACCACCAATACAAAGCTCTATCAGTTTATTTACGAGTGGATAGGAACGCCCTACCGCCTGGGTGGCCAGACAAAAAAAGGAATAGATTGTTCAAAATTCGCTTACGAACTCTATGACAAAGTCTTCAACACGACATTGGGGCATAACAGCCGTAACATTTATACACAAGTAAACCCCATACGGAAGGAAGATCTCAGGCCCGGTGATTTGGTGTTCTTCAAGATCAGAAGCCGTAACATCACACACGTAGGCGTTTATATCGGTGATGACAAGTTCGCGCATGCCTCCTCAAGCCGGGGTGTGATGATCAGCAACCTCAACGAAGCATACTGGAAGCGTTATTACTATAACGGTGGCAGGATGCGCATGGCGGAAAACAATATGCCGGAGGAAAACTCGTTGCAACCGGCAATGAATTAGCAAAGCATTTTTCTACAGGGGATCCGGACTACATGGTATACGTATCCGGATTTTTTATTGCCTTGAATAAAAGTTTTGCTATTTTTATCCCACATTTATATTAGGTAGCATGGCCGCAAAAAGAGTTTTAGTCCTTGACAAAGAGCAGATACGGAAAAAGTCCACGCGCATTGCCTATCAACTGCTTGAGGACAACTTCGAAGAGGAATCCTTGGTTTTGGTAGGCATAGCGGAGCGCGGCTATGTATTTGCCCAGCGTCTGAAGGCTTTACTGGAACGCATTTCGCATTTGCAGGTACAGCTGATTAAGGTGACGATTGACAAAACAAGCAGCACATTGAATGCACATACGGATATCCCTGTAGAAAGAGCCAAAGACAAGGTGGTTATCTTGGTTGATGATGTCCTGAACAGCGGCCGAACACTTGCCTATGGGATGGGCGTATTTTTCAATGTGCCGCTAAAAAAGATGCGTACGGTTGTACTGATTGACCGTAGCCACCACCAGTTCCCTATTTTCACCGACTTCTCGGGACTGAAACTATCTACCATCCTAAAAGAACACGTAACGGTGAATCTCCATGAGCACGACGGTGGCGAGGATGCTGCGTGGCTGACATAGTCCTACTCCACGGGAGCCATTAATTCACCCTGATCTTCAATGTCATGCCCGGCTTGATTTGATTGCTCTTCAAGCCGTTTGCTGCCTTGATGGCCGATACCGTTGCACCGCGGTAATTTCCCGCGATTCCGGACAACGTATCCCCTTTTTTTACACGGTAAGTAATGTAGGAACCATCATTGCTGGCGTCATTGCCCGAACGCACTTCTCCGTCGGAAACCCTAAGCCGCTGGCCGGGAACAATGATGTTCTTCTCCAGGTTATTCCACACCCGTAAATCCTGCACCGTTACGCCGTACCGTCTGGAAATCTTCTCCAATGTTTCGCCCTTACGCACTTGGTGCACTATGGCAAAGCGCCGTGTTTCTTCATTTGTACGGTTTGACGCATTGAGCACTGCGGGCTTCCCTGATGAGGCTTCATTCAGCACAGCATATAATGCTGAATAAGCTGAAGGTTTCACTTCCGGCAATACCAGCCTTTTTGGAAATTCCGGCGTACCGTTTACTAATCCGCGTTTGTAAGCAGGATTAAGCATCTGGAGCATGGATTCATCAACAGCCAGCGCCTTGGCGACCCCACTAAAAGGCACATGCCGCTGTACCCATACGGTTTCGGTGTTAATATCCAAATCGGTTTCTTCTGGCCTTATCCCGTGCTCCTCATGATATTCCATCATGTAGGTCATGGCAATAAATGCCGGCACATAATTGCGTGTTTCACGCGGCAAGTAGCGGCTTATCTCCCAATAATCGGGCTTTTGCAGACCGGAACGCTCAATAGCACGCAACACATTCCCTTTTCCGCAATTGTAAGAAGCAATGGCCAAATGCCAGTCACCGAATTCCCGATAGGCATCCAACAGATAAGCGGCCGCAGCGTAGCTTGCAGCCACCGGATCCTTACGTTCGTCGATATAACTATCCATCGCCAAATCATAGACCCGCGCTGTAGCATACATAAACTGCCATAGCCCCGTTGCTCCCACCCGTGAAACCGCATGGGGGTCCAACGCAGACTCAACGATTGAGAGGTACTTAATTTCGTCGGGCAAGCCCATCTCCGCAAATACTCGCTCGTAAATCGGGAAATAATACATGCCCAGCCCCTTCATGCGCGAGAGATGCCGACGATAACGGTCTGTACTGTACATGTCTATATACGATTGTACCTCAGCATTATAGGTCAACGGAACCGCTTTCTGCAAATACGCCAAGCGACCTTCCACCGTGGTAGGAACGAATCCGGACAGCGACGGTTCGGCAAGCTGCTCCTCTAAGTGGACAAAATTCACGTTGTCTGCAATTTCATCTAGTTGCTTATGGATGTGGTTTGCGATGCGGTTCCCCATCAGGGTATCGGGGATAACTTCGGAAAGTGAGTCAACGGGGATGGTTTTCGAAAATGCCAGCTGTAAACACAGCATACTACTCACGGCCATCGCCGAAATTCCTTTTAGTTTCATGTTCAGCTAATAGGTGTTCGTGCCATAAAGCCTTCTAAAGGACACATTACAGCCTCTTTCTGCATTAGTTAAATGTCATTGGTTAAGCATTCTACGTTGAGAAACGTGCACATATACAATTTTATTGTATGCTCCGGGCAATAAAAGGATATAAGACCCAATAAAAAGACAACGAGACCTCATACCTGCCCTGTGCCGGTACAACGTCTCGCCGATATGTTTCGTAAGGCTTCTATTACTGCTTATTCTCTTCCAATTCCTCTTTAGGGGTTTCCTTCTGACCTTCCTTGAACTCGCGGATACCGCGCCCCATGCCACGCATCAGTTCAGGGATTTTACGACCGCCGAACAACAGCAGAAGCGCCAAAACTATCAGAATAATCTCTTGTGCCCCGAGAAATAACAACACTGAATCTAACATAACCGTTGTATTAAATTATTTTATTCCATCCATTTTACACGGACGATTTTACAAATGTAGGCATAATATTTTTATTCCTGCAACTATTTCGCAAGCCAAGGCTCCGGATTTATCGGGGCTGCCCCCTCCCAAATTTCAAGATGCACTTCCGATGTACCGTCGTCCGGATCGACTAACGCGGTCCCCAATGTCTGTCCCGTTTGAACCGTTTGTCCCTTTTTCACCGTTGGGTTACTGATATTGGTATAAACTGAAAAATACTTGCCGTGTTGCAAGATTACGTAATAAACCCCGGTCATGTTCCCTACGGAATTTACCGTTCCGTCAAAGATAGCTCGCACCGGCGCGTTATTGGCTGTGCGGATTTTAATACCGGTATTATTGATGGTGACATTCCGCCCAACGGTTTGCCTTCCGAAGCCTTGGGTAATGAATCCCTGCTGTACCGGCCAAGGCAACCGCCCCCTGTTGCCTGCAAAATCCGCGGAAATCCTGGCCGCTTCCGGAGTGGACGCCAGCACTTCCGTATCGCTTTTCCGCACCGCTGGTTTTTCCGCTTCTACTTCCTTGATAGTCTTTCCCGTTCGTTCGGCTTCCAGGGCAAGCGCAGCTTTGCGGGCTTCCTCTTCCAGCCGTCTTTGTTCAGCAATCTCCCGCTGAATAGCAGTCCGTATCGCCCTCGCCAAGCGTTCATCTTCCCGCTGCTTTTTCTGCAACTCCTGTTTAAACTGCTTTTCCTGCTGGGTAAGCGCCTGCAGCACCTTGGAATGCTCGCCCTGCTCCTGGGCAATGACTTTCCGTTCTTCTTGCTGCTCATCCAGCAGTGACGCCTTCTCCTGCTTACTGGCCTCCAGTTGCGCCACTTTCAGCGCTATCTCCTTCTGCGTATTTTCAATTTCCTCAGCCCGCTTCTTCCGTGATTCGTTGAACTGCTGCAGGTATTTGACCCGCTTGAACGCCTGATTGAAATCTTTGGAGGCAAAAATAAACATCATCTTATTGTACGCATTCCGGTTGCGGAAGGCGAACATAATCATACTCTCATAATCTTTACGCAGCTTCGCCAGTTGGTCACGCAGGTTTTGGATGGTTTTATTGTGCGATGCGATTTGATTATTGATCAACCTGATTTCACTATTGATGGTGTTTATTTTCTGTTCCCGCAAACGCAGCTGAACGTTCAGCGCATTCACCTGCTTAAGCGAGAGGCTCTTATTACTGGATGTAGCTTTGAGGCTCTGGTTCAACTGCTCAATTTCCCGGTTCAGGCGCTCCCGTTGCTTTTTGAGTTCGGCACTGCTTTGGGCGTGGCAAACGGCCACGGTTAAGAAAAATGCGACTACACTTAAAACTCCTCTGATAACATCCATCGATTATACTGCTTTGTCGATCGCGCCACTTGTCCGATTATTGATTGCGAAAGTAATAAAACTACCTCGATAAATCACAAACCCTTTGGAATTATTGGACTTCCTTATAGCGAGAGGGAATGTTAAACGGCATTTCCACTGCTTTGTCATACACCACGTTACTGTATTGCATTTCCGATTTCAGGGTGAGTCCCTTAGCCATAATGGATATTCCGACTTGTTGGGGAAACGGTCTACCATCCCACAATTGATGCCCTGTATAAACCGCTGTTAATTGCTGCCCGCGCCTTTGTTCATCGAGGGAGATCCGCGAGGCCCGGTAACGGTCGTCTATCGCCACCGAATACTGCAATCCGCCGGACTGCCCGCTCAATATGCTGCCGGTTGCCGTCTGCACTACCTCAGTATCATTGTTGACTGCCGAAGCAATGACGTTACCCATCAACAAATCCTGCAGACCCGCAAAATCGAGCTCCCTGCTCGTGAATTCGTACAGGTAATCGAACGGCTTCCGGATATATTCGGATTGCAACCGATTGATGATCTTCACGCTGTCAGGTGTAATTAACACCCTCCCCGCTTCGATACCCATAAAGGCAGTTATGGAAATCCATATCGCTTTATCCCGTTCCATACGCACATTCGCCGTTACATCATAGCTATTTTTATTGATGGCGATACGGCTTTTCGCCCTTCCGCTGAACGTCGAAAATTGCGAGCGGTTCTCGCCCACGGCCCGGAGGATGTGCATACGCTCGGCGCGTGATACACGCCGTTCTTCCCCCTTATCAGTCACCGCCTTTCTTTTGGGGGCGCATGATAAAGCTACAACCGCTACCAAGAAGAAAAGCCAGCCGTTAATCAATATATTGTCTCTCATTGATCTTTTTTGATAGTTTATCAATATCCTTGCCAACCGATTCCGAAATGGCCTTTGCTTTTTTCCATTGTACAACGGCCGCATCGATACGGCCCAGCTTGGCAAGGATATCGCCGTAATGTTCCAGTAACGTTTCTGAAGGCTCTGCCGAATTTTTGACAGCCTTTTTTATCCACAACAATGCTTCGTCATACTTCCCCTGTTGAAAAAGCACCCAAGCATAAGTGTCTTCATAAGACGCATAATTAGGCAACAGTTCATTTGACAATTTGGTCAGCTTGGCAGCAAGCGGTAATTTCTCCTTTCGCAGCGCCAGGTAATAAGCGTAGTTGTTAAGGGCATAGGCATTGGTACTGTCAAGAGCAATGGCTTCTTCGAACGCAACGTCCGATTCGGCATACATCTCCAGAGAATTATAGACATCCCCCAGGTTACTGTACAGTTGGGCAAGCAGCGGCGTATGTTCTTCATTCGCGTTATTCAATGCCGCTTCCAGATATGTCCGGGCTTCGGGGTAATTCTTATTCCCTAAAAAACCGTGCCCAGTGAAAAACAGTAATAAAGTATGATTTGGGAACAACGCCAGGGCTTCCTTCCCGTGAGACTCCACCTCCGAATAGCGGCCCATTTGCAATTCAACCTGCAACAATTGCTGCCAGATACCATCGATATATTTGTTGATATCAAGCGCCTGTAAATAAGCCTCACGCGCAGTTTCCAATTCCTGCAATTGCATGTAAACGTCGCCTCTTACGGCATGCGCCTTTTCCGCCCGTGGATATTTTTCTATGAGCAGGTCGGCCAGGTCCATTAACGACTTGTCGGGTAATGCTTTCCGGCTATCCGACACTGCCGTATAAAGCACCCCCGCTTTAGCATCAATATCCAGAACATCGCTCTGAAATGCCCGGCTAAGGCATTCAAAGGCTTGCTTTGGTTTTGCTGTGGCCAGATAGGCATCGGATTTACCTAACAAAACGATGGGATCATCGGGGAATAATCTGGATGCTTCATCCAGCAGGGCCAGTGCCTTTTTGGGCGATCGCGTACTGGTATACAGCTCGGCAAGCAGAATATAAGCATTACTGCCCTCAGGCTTCTTGGATATCAGCGTTTCCAGCTCCCGGATAGCAGACTGTGTATCACCCTTGGCCCGATATACCTGCTGTTTGGTCAGGTGATAATCTGCCGTTTCCCCAAACCGCTCGGCGATGGTGTCCAACACAGCCAATGAAGCCGCATACTGCTTATTCAGGAATAAGGCATATGCTTTATCATTATAGTGGTCCGCCTTGTCGGGCTCCAGCCGGATGAGCGCATCGAATACCGGTGGCATAGCCTTTAAGTTACCTGTCTTTTTATGAATGTCCAATAGCAATATCCAGTACGCTACATTATCGGGGTTTATCCGGGCAGCCCGCTCGGCAGCCCGGCCCGCGGCAAGGTAATCTTCCCCATCAAAATTGATCCGTGCAAGTTCGAAATGGGCGGTGTCATTACCGGGCTGTAGTTCGACTACCCGTTCGAACGTCTGTTTAGCAGCTGCCAGTTGGCCTACAGATTTCTGCTGGAGCCCTTTGAAATACAAATCTCTGATAGCCAAGCTATCCCCTTCATTCGAGGCAGTTGGTTGGACTATCTCCTGCGCCATCAGGGCGCCACCGGCACACCACAGGAAAACACATAAGCAAAACGATCGTAACATCTTATAAATTATTGACATGTAAATAATGGATAGAAAGTGACCTAAAAAATGACGTTAAAAATTTTCTGTGCTGTCGCGGTTTTGAAAAATCAATTTATTTGTCGTACCTTTGCAGTCCCTAAAAATCAAGGGGATAAATATATTTATTAATTATTTCAAAACAAAGCAAGTGAATACGTTAAGTTACAAAACTGTCTCTGCCAACAAACGCACCGTCAACAAGGAGTGGATTGTTGTTGACGCTGAGGGCGAGATTCTGGGGCGCTTGTCATCCGAGATTGCAAAAGTAATCCGGGGGAAACACAAGCCTTCGTACACCCCACACGTAGACTGCGGCGATAATGTAATCGTTATCAATGCAGACAAAGTTAGGTTGACTGGCAACAAGCTCGAAGACAAGGTGTACAGCCGTTACACCGGTTATCCGGGCGGCCAGCGTTTCAGTTCTCCGAAACAGTTGTTGGCGAAGCATCCGGAGCGCATCGTGGAACACGCGGTACGCGGCATGCTGCCCAAAAACCGTCTGGGCCGCGCCCTGTTTAAAAACCTGTATGTGTATGCGGGAAGTGAACATCCGCACGCCGCGCAAAATCCAAAGACTGTTAAATTTTAAGGAGCCAAGAAATGTCAACAACTAACACTTCAGGAAGAAGAAAGACAGCAGTTGCCCGTATTTACCTTTCCGCAGGCAGCGGCAACATTACCGTAAACGGTAAAGATTATAAAGAATATTTCCCAACATTGCCATTACAATACATTGTAACCCAAAGCACGGAAGTAGCCGGCGCAGCGGGCAACTATGATGTAAAAGTTAACGTAGCTGGGGGTGGCATCAAAGGGCAGGCAGAAGCGGTCCGCTTGGCCATTGCCAAAGCCCTTATTGAGCTTAACCCCGAGGTAAAATCTGCACTGCGAGCCAAGGGATTGGTAACGCGCGACGACCGGATGGTGGAACGTAAGAAGCCGGGGCGCCGCAAAGCGCGCAGAAGGTTCCAATTCAGTAAACGTTAATTTTTTAAGGAGAATCAAACAATGGCAAGAACAACATATCAAGAGTTACTGGATGCAGGTGTGCACTTTGGCCACCTTACCCGCAAGTGGGATCCGAAAATGGCCAAGTACATTTTCATGGAGCGTAACGGCATCCACATCATCGATTTAAATAAAACACTGGTTAAACTTGAAGAGGCTGCTTCGGCCATCAAGCAGGTCGTCAAATCCGGCAGAAAAGTATTGTTTGTGGCTACAAAAAAGCAAGCCAAAGATATTGTGGCCGCACAAGCAAAAGCCGTAAACATGCCTTATGTGACCGAACGCTGGCTGGGCGGTATGCTTACCAACTTCGCCACCGTACGCAAGTCCATCAAGAAGATGTCCAACATCGATAAGATGACCAAAGACGGCACATACGATGTATTATCAAAAAAGGAAAAATTGATGATACAACGCGAGCGTATCAAGTTGGAAAACCTGTTGGGTGGCATTGCCGACCTGAATCGTCTGCCGGCGGCTTTGTTCATCGTCGATGTGAAGAAAGAACACATCGCTGTGAGCGAAGCGTTGAAATTGAACATCCCCACCTTTGCCATGGTGGATACCAATTCCGACCCAACGCACATCGATTTTCCGATCCCAGCTAACGACGACGCCACGAAGTCCATCAGCCTTATCACTGAACTTATTGGCAAAGCCATTCAGGAAGGACTGGAAGAACGTAAGCGCGACAAAGAAGAGGAAGCCGAGCGGGAGGCTGCTGCCGCAAAAGCGAAAATAGACAGCGGTGAAGAACCCGAAGCGACAGTAGAGGCAAAAGATGCTGATGCCGGCAAACGCCCGCGCAAAGCTAAAGCGGAAGCAACTGCCGAAGCTGAAGACAATACGCAAGACGGAGAATAACACTTAATAGAAACCGGATGGTAAACAGCAGGTTTCGGAAGCATTATCTTTCCGTTAACCGATTGCCGTCCGGTTTTTTTATAGGTAACTTGCCGGGGTAGTAAAAATACATATTCGTAAATCACAAATAAGGAAAATAGCATGTCCACAGTACAAATTTCCGCATCAGATGTAAATAAACTGCGCCAGCAGACCGGTGCAGGCATGATGGATTGTAAAAAAGCATTAATAGAAGCCAATGGCGATTTCGAAGCAGCCGTTGACTATTTGCGAAAAAAAGGCGCGAAAGTAGCGGCAAGCCGCCAAGACCGCGATTCAAATGAAGGCGTAGTCATAGCCAAAACCACGACAGACGGCAAAAAAGGGGTCATTATTGAATTGAACTGCGAAACCGACTTCGTAGCCAAAAACGCTGATTTCATTGCGTTTGCCGAAAACGTAGCCGAAGCGGCTATTAATCAGGCACCGGCATCGCTGGAGGCGCTTAAAGAATCACAGATAAACGGTGTGAAGATTTCCGATCTGTTGCTTGATCAGACCGGCAAAATCGGCGAAAAAATCGACGTCTCCAAATACGAAACGGTTGAAGCCGAAAAAGTAATCGCCTATATCCACGGCAACTACCGTTTGGGCGTATTAGTAGGCCTTAACAACGCAGCAGCAGAAGGAACCGATGACGCGGGTAAGGATGTGGCTATGCAAATTGCCGCTATGAACCCGGTAGCAATTGATAAGGGAGATGTGGATGCACGCACCATCGAGCGCGAACTGGAAATTGCCAAAGAACAAATCCGCGCGGAAGGAAAGCCCGAAGAGATGGTTGAGAAGATTGCACAGGGCAAGTTAAATAAATTCTACAAAGAGTCTACACTACTAAATCAAGAATTTGTAAAAGACTCGTCCAAAACCATTGCCCAGTTCCTAGACAGCGTATCGAAGGGGCTAACAGTAACGGTATTCAAAAGGGTGCAGCTTGGTGTCTAAATCACGCGCACGTTGATAACAACACCTCCTCCAGACGCCTGTTCTGAGAGGAGGTGTTGTTTTTACACCTCAACTTAACTAAACATCCTGGCCGTTTTGGTTGTTATATAACTGGGCGTTAAAAATTTTGTTATTTTTATTCCATTAAAAAATTTTTTCGTAACTTGGGTGTAATGTAACTGTAAGACTGGTATATTAACAAACAGTTAACACACCGTTCCGGATACAAGCCCACAGAGACCCCAAGGGTTAAAGTTGCTAATATGGAAAAGAAAATCTCGGTTTTATATGTGGACGATGAAGAAAACAACTTGATATCCTTTAAAGCCACATTCCGTCTGAAGTATAAGGTGTATACTGCGCTGAGCGGCGCCGAAGCCATACAACTTGTAAAAGAAAAACCCGTTGATGTCATTATTACGGATCAACGAATGCCAAAAATGACCGGGGTAGAGTTCCTTGAAGAAATCATTAAGGTAAACCCTGAGCCGATGCGTATTCTGCTTACCGGTTACGCCGATTTGAATGCCGTTGTGGAAGCCGTGAACAAGGGCAAAATATTCCACTACCTCAGCAAGCCTTGGAGCGAAGCCGAATTGGAAGAAACCATTGACCGCGCTTACGAAGTCTATAATGAGCGGAAAACGATAAAAGAAACTTTTTCCAAACTGGAAACCACCAATGAACAGCTGGAGTTCTTGCTGCGCCAGAAATTGCTTTCCTGACCTTATTTGCTGGGAATCACCACAGTGAAAGTAGTCCCCTCGCCCTCCACGGAGTCAACGGATATCTCCCCTTGTAACTTGGATAGGGCACTTTTCACATTATATAGGCCAAAACCGGTTCCCTCCACCTGATCATTGCCCCTGAAAAAGAGCTTGAAAATGTCATCAATATCTTCTTTGGCTATCCCGATTCCTGTATCTTTGACCTGTATTCTCGCCACGCTACCCTCCACGACAGCTGACAGTTCAACCAGCTTATCTTCACTGTTTAGCTTTTGATATTTAAATGCGTTAGACAGCAGATTATGTAGAATTAGTTTTAAAGTGGTTTCGTCACTTTTGAATTCCTCCTCCTGCTTGCTACTCACCCTGAACGTAACTTGGTGGCTTTGGATATATATGCTGTAAAAATTCTCCAAATATGAAAACAACAGTCTAAAATCAATATCAGCAATAGACAATTCACCACGTTTCAGCAGGTAATAATCGTGCAGGTTATTGATATAGGTGTTTAATTTCAGCACGGAGCTTTCCATAAGCCCCAAGATTTCATGAATCCGCTCCACGGAATCGTACTCAAACGCCAACTTGATTGCCGATAATAAGCCCGTGAGTGGATCGCGGAGATCATGGCTGACACTATAGGCAAACTTATCCAGTTCATCGTATGCTTTTTGCAGTTCCTCGTTCCGGATGTCCAGCAAGGAATTGGCTATATAAAATTTGTTGGCCTGATCAATAGATGAAACAATCTCCTCTTCCACCCAAGGTTTCCGTACAAACCGGAAAATATGCCCTTTGTTTACCGCGCCCACAACGGTTTCCATGTCGGCATAAGCCGTCAACAGAATACGTACCGGTCTGGGGTAAGTATGCCTGATGCTATGAAAAAAATCGATTCCCAATTCGCCAGGCATACGCTGGTCACAGAAGATAACGCGGATATTGGGGTTCTCCTGCAATATGCTCCGAGCATCGTCCGTATTGCTGGCGGTATAAATCTGATAACGGTACCTAAACGTTGCCTTGAAACTGATTAGGTTGTTCGCCTCGTCATCTATGTAGAGTATTTCCGGAGACTTGAGCATAAAGCTAAAGGGGGTTAAAATGGTAATGAACCACTAAGAAACAAAAATAACATTAATTATTGTGGATAAAAATTTCTAATCCACTGCTTGCAGATTAAGCGGGATACTGAGCATAAATTCCGTGCCTTCCCCAACTTCCGATTCAATCTTTATTTCCCCTTGATGTTTCTTAATGGTGTTATAAACAATGGACAGGCCAAGGCCGGTTCCCTCCCCTACCTCTTTCGTTGTAAAAAAGGGTTCAAATATCCTATCCCGGATGTCGGCAGGCATCCCTATGCCGTTGTCCTTGATGGATATATATACATTGTCGGCATCCACGTCGGTCTTTATGCCTAGAACCCCACCCGGTTTGCCATTAAACTTCTTATGGATGGCATACAATGCATTGGTTATGATGTTCAAGAATACCTGGTTCAGCTTTCCGGGGTAACATGCTATCTCCGGCAATTGCCCGTATTGCCGGACGACACGCGTTTCCTCCCTTATCAAACTGTTTAGAATTACCAAAGTAGATTCCAGTCCTTCATTGATATCGGCATATTTCAACGAGTCGCCATCCGTGCGTGAAAAAATACGCAGACTGCGAACGATTTCGGCAGTGCGGTGCGCGCCCTCATGCATTCCTTTTAATAGGAAATCAATTTCGGTTTTCAGGTAATCCAAATCCTGGGCTTCCTTGTATGCGTTTATTTTCTGTATTTTCTCCTCAATTGTCAGTTCCGTCGAGAATGCGATATCCTCGATGGCAGCCAAAGCTTCCCACAACATACCAATATCTCGCCTCAACGGCGCCACGTTAGAAGTGACAAAATTAATCGGATTGTTAATCTCGTGAGCAACGCCCGCGGTCAACTGACCCAAAGACGCCATTTTTTCGGCCTCGACCAGCTGCCCTTGTGCTTCTTTTAAGTGAGTCAGCGTTTCCTGTAGCGATTGGTTAGATTTTCTGAGCGCTTTGGTACGTTCCGCTACTCGCTGTTCAAGCACGATGTTTTGTTCCCTTATCAGCCGTTCATTTTCCTTAAGGGCTAATAAAGTTTGCGTTTGGGATTCTTCCTTTTCTTTTTTGTACATGTTGATTTTATCGGCCAAAGCGAACGAAAGCAGCGTTGCTTCCAATGCAGACCCAATCAAGATCGCATTGTTAGTAAAGGTATTGAATGGCAAAACCCCCACGTCTTTCAATACATATAATATTACTCCACCAAGAAAAAACGACCAAGCTACGCCAAAAAACAATGCCGGCTTATAGCCTTTATGATAGATATAAAAGCTACAAAACAGCACCACTAAGGCCGCCACTGTTGTGTTATACTGCAGCACCTCCTGGCCCAATTTATAATACCCAAAGACATATACCAATACCGAGATGACATAGATAGTTACGTTTGCAAGTAAAAATAGATATAGTTTGGGGAGTGTACTTTTCAATCGGAGAAATTCGATCGTAAAAGCTGCCGAGAAAATTCCTGACATAACGGTAACAATATGATTGGCCCTTATTACGAACAATTCGTTATCAGGCCAAATGTAGTACGCAGCATACCCTTTCAAGCATGCCTGTGTAAAGCCTACTGCTACGATATACACCACATAGTACAAGTATATATTATCACGAAGTGATAGATATAGAAAGAAGTTGTACAAGGACATCGCCAACACGATTCCCGCATAAAGACTAAAATAGATCTTATTGAACCCAACATCTGAAATAATCAGGTCCTGCCTCTCTATGGAAACCGGAACTGACACTACATCTTTGCTTTTTACCTTCATGTAATATGTAGATGATGTGTGGGGCGGTTGGATCAGTTTGAATAACGGATACGGTGTGTTGAACACTCGATCCTGCTCGGGCGATGTACTTGAAAACGACTGTAAATTAATTTGGCCGTTTCGTTTATAGTATAGGTCTATGGTGTGAAGATTAGGATTCTCTACTTTTAGCAATAGATTACTATCCAAGCTATTATTTATCACTTCAATCTTAAACCAAAATGCTGAATTGGTTAACCCGTAACTCGGAAACTTCTCCGACGGACGGAATTCTTTATTGAAAGCAATTATTTGGTCAATCGTGAACTCATCGTTTTTGTCCTCAAACACCTGGAGCAAATACGATACCTGTCCATTCCTATCATTATACGCAAATGTGCCCATAAATTGCGTACAAACCCCCAGCAACACCAACCAAGTAAGACGTCCATAATGTATAAAAAAATTCACAGCATATGGCCTTTCCATAATTGGTTCAACATTATTTTCACTTGACCAACGTTCCCATAGATAGATCGTAATATACTCTTACCTCCCCTTTTGGTCCCTTTTCTATTCTAGTTTGAATGGGGTTTTTCATAAAATCAATGATAAAAGCCTGGTTATCCTGTGTAGCCCTAGAAATATCCTCGGTATCTTCCATAACCATAGCGGTAGCCACCAGATCCAATTTTGGGTAGTTGAAAAAACCATTGTTTCCCAATGATTTTTCTATCACGAATCCCATATTGTGCCCCATTCTAACGGTAGCTGGGGCACACAACGCAAATAATGTCTTTACTTTCATCATCCTTGCAAGTGCAACGGTAGCCCGTGATAAAAAGGTACTTCCTATCCCGAATCCCGCTACCTCTTTAGAGTTCCATAGTCCACACATTTCACCTGTGACATTGGAATCACGCATTTTCACTACTTCGTGTATCTTTTTATCAACTTTGCCCACAGCATCCTCAATGGGCAACATCAGTTCACCATCTGCTATTTGTAACCTCACTCCTCCCAAAGGCCTATGATCTTCTTTAGATTCTACTAAAATCACATAAGTGTTTTTGTGGTTTACCCATAAAGCCTTATTCGAAGTTATCATCGTTATACCAAATACTTCCAGAACTTTCCGGTGCCCCTCTATAAATCGCGCACAAGATTCGGGATCATCGATTGCACGGAAAGCTCTAAAAACCACTGAAATCATAACCAGCAACTCTCCTATTCCTTATTAATATAAACATCAGCTAAATCAATCCTGGCCGATCTAATATCCGGTCGGCCGCCTCCAACAAAGCATCTAAATAAAAAGAAAGGTACCTCTACTTGTTCATTATAACCAAATACAGCCACAAATTCACGATACATACTTTCGAATTGTTTGCTAACATTTAGCGGCATCCCTTCTCCATGAGCATATTTCAATCTTGCAAAATGCAAAACCGATGCTAACACAGGCTGTAATGAGAGACCGTGTTTGGTAGCGGTCAACCAAATGCGCTCAGCTGCACGACCTGCAGCGATGCCATCGACACCATCAAACTTTGGCATAGTGATCAAGCCAACGGCTGAGGATGAGGAAACTAATTTTGCCGTTGCACTTTCCAAGGCAGTTCCTAGGTTCCATTCTGCAATCAATTGTATAGCCCTGGGGTCTCTCGCCATACGGAATCCTATTGCATCTTTGACACTTAACTCGAGCGTACGTAAATCCAATCCATCTTTTATTTTCTCTGCTCCGGCCACATTCCATCGTATCTCCCTTTCAAAAAGTTCGTGATGACCTTGTGGAATAAAAATCCGAAGTTTTTCGGATTTTCCCGCGATTTCTGCAATTTTATCTTTCTTATATCCCTGCCCAAGCATGTATAACCGTGCCCCCTCGACATCTGATATAGCTTCATTGAATTCTCGCGCATGAATCGGAGACAATTCTCCCCCATGCCCTAGACGTCGATTGGTGAAGCGAATACTGAGATAATCAGCCAATTGATCTCTGGCCAATCCATTTTTTGGCAAAAAGCCAAAAACACCTACCAATAAAGGCTGCCCAACTACTGGAAACAACTTAGAAATCACCTCAAGCCCCAGATCACTAGCCTTTATATGAAGGTTCTCGATAGCAGTACCCAATGACATGTAAGATGCCATGTTTGCGTAGTCGCCAAACGACTCTGAGCGCTCTATATCGTGAAATAAGTAAAGCTGCTTGCCGTCAAAATACCACTTCCACGGCTGACTATTACCAGCAGATGGTGCAATTGCAGCAGCTTCGACAAGTGTCCTTATTGTTAATTTATCAGTGATCGCATTATCGGCCAAAACAGGAACTTGACCAGCCAAAGCCAACATTTCATCTCGCGTCAGCGATCGCTGAAGATATACAAATGGCTGAATAGGTTTCTTAGGATCAGCAATCAGTTCTTCAACGTCAATGAAATACCTTCCTGAATGATTTAAGTGACCCAAAAGCACTCTCCTACATATATCAGCAGTGATGCCTCCACCCATTGTAACAGCACTTGCCAGTTGTGGCCATGTTGAAATCGTTTGTCCTATTTCGATCGCTGATGCTTTCATTCGTGCTGATAAAGTCTCCAGCCCAGCAAAAGCGACCATATAAGGGAGCTTTTCCTCATTGGTTTTAAGACTCCCGAAATTAGAAACATCTAAATGCTCAACATAACCGTGCAAAATTGGCCGTTCGGGTTCCAAATCAAACCGTTCAATGTCTATCGTACCCCTATCGCTTGCTTCCATCAATACTGGAATTCGGTATTTTCTAGCTGCTATTCTACAGCTGATCTTAACATCTACACCGTCACATTCGTCAATCAACACGTCGAGCTTGCCCCCCTCCAGCAAAAACGCATCCAGATTATGTGCGGTAATCCCGTCATGAAAACAAGTAATCCTTAAAAATGGATCAATCTCGGCTATTTCCCTAGCTACAATGATTGTCTTTTTGAGTCCTATGTTATGCAGGCCGCTCCTGAGGCGATTCAGATTTGTTATTTCAAGCTCGTCAAAATCGGCAATACGCAACTCTCCAAAACCGCGTTCCATCGCCAATGTAAGCGACACCGACTGTCCGACTGACAATCCTATCACGCCTACTTTCTTCTCCGCAAGCAGTGCCGCTTCCTCATCAGTGATCTTATATTTATTCCGGTTCGTCCGCATCAAGACAAACTCTTGCTCGTCCAGAATATGCACCAACTTCTCATTCCAGGGGTAATACACCCATACTCCATAGTCATGTAAGGATACCCCATCAAGACGACTTTTAACCGCATGCTCGATCTCCTCATTTGTAAGTGAGCGGTTAGGCTGTGCTGATTTCACCAATTCTTTAAGCTGCGACGCCATGGTGTCAAAGACTTTTATGTAAGGCTTTTCTTCCAACAGCACTTTCAATGCCTGCCTATCCTTTCCATTAGTAAGACGAAAAAAGAACGGCAAAAAACCATTGTCGTCAAACTGACCACGACTGCGCTCCGCCAAAAACTCGGGGATTGAAACTTTAGAAGCCATTTATCATCTTTTATATAGGAACGTTTGATACTGAACTAACACGCTGCATTTCGAACATCGTTGCAACAACTTATCCCTGGCATAGGGCGACCTTTCTTTATATTTAGGTATCCTCAACAGAGGCTACTTACTTCAAACACTGAGACAACACGAATATGGTTCTACCCAACGAACATAATCATTTTACCATAATTTTTCGATTAACTCTATCATAAATTCTTTCGATATATTTGTTTCAATGCTGAAGCAGTGTTGGCCCAAAGTCAGACACCTAAATGTACTCCATGCAATCATACGAATCCCTACCTAAGCTCCTATAATTCGCCCACGCAGATAATGCAACGTAATGAAATGCTCGCGTATCCTTCCTATTTTACGTGGATCCAGTCCCACGACACATTGTGTCCAACGTTAGCATTTACAAGAAACGCTTAATAATAACATAACAGGGGCAAACCCGATCGTATTCACTACGTGAACCATGCATTTTTTTATCGCTACAATTATACAACATTTAAGTCTTAATTAAACAAAGGTATCGTATGCTTTCAGACACTTATCTCACCGAGAGAAATCATGAAAGACAATCGCTCTATTTTTGTTTTACTTTATTCTTTGGGTCGATTTTATATTTAAGGTAAACATAACGAAGCCAACGCAGACAAGCATGGCAACTATTCTGCTTATCATACTGCTTTACTCTATCAGTACTGGCAATTGCCTCGTTGTTTTACTGCTCACATAACCGACAGGAGCAGGCTAGTCATTACAGCATTTGGCATTGAAGCGAAATATGGTCTAGACCACATAGCCGTGCAAACAGCTGCAGGATGAAGATGACACGCTGACCAAACGTTGATAGCGATGAAGTCATCTGTGCGAGCATCTATACACCCAAAGGAGAGCAGAAAGATTGACAGACAAGCCAACCGTGGCCAAAATTCATTTTCGGATAAAAACAGTGCATCGGGAAGTTTTGGCTGCAATGAACACAGTTTTTAATCTGTAAGCCTGTGACGGATGGAGGAAAAGAAGAGAGCGCAGATGCCGGGCTGTATATCGCCTGATGGGCAATCTTCTTATATTCTCCTTATATTTAAGGTAGTGAGCTGGGCGAAGCTCTATAAGCACTGAACCACCGTTTTGATCTTGACATCAAATTGATCGGATAGTAAGACCCCTATGCCAGCATGACCGCTGTAAAAGTCTGAAAAAAATTGCGCGGGAATCATCAAAAGCAGCGGCATCGAACTTAGGTTAGACAGCTCGGGACCTTTTTGCCTGACCCCTACGTTTTCAACAATCTACAACCAGTAATAAAAAGAGGCATACCAGACTAAACTGGATTATGCCTCTTTTGCAACTTTGGTAGCGGGGAGCAGGATCGAACTGCCGACCTTAGGGTTATGAATCCTACGCTCTAACCAGCTGAGCTACCCCGCCATTCTTTGTATGACATGAAGGCTACGCTGCCCTCAAAAATTAGTTTGCAAATATAGTTTATTTTCCTTTTCTTTAGAAAAAAAGTTAAAAACTGTAAACAAGGCAAATTAAACGCAATATTTATAACGATTGGCATGGCAGAAAAAATCAAATTCCAGCTGGAATACGAAATCAAGTCCTCACCCAAAATCTTATTCTCATTCTTGCACGAACCCAATGCGTTAGCACAGTGGTTTGCTGACGATGTCACCTATAAAGATGGCATTTACGAGTTCAGCTGGGATGACGAACAGCATGCTGCCAAGCTGATCAGCCTTAAAGAAAACAAACTGGTGAGATACAAATGGCTGGATGATGAGCCCTATCATTTTGAAATGGAGATCGTGCAGGATGAACTTACAAATGATGTAGCGTTGGCCATTACCGATTTTGCCCGGGAAGAGAATATAGCAGATCGCAAACTGATTTGGAATAATCAAATAGAATATCTCCAAAGCGTCATTGGTGCCTAAAAATTACTACCTTTGTATAAAAAGGTAGGGGCGCCCATTGATGAAGAAAATCCATCTGCTTATCCTTAAATCGTTTATCAGGCCGTTCATCGTCACGTTTTTCATTGTGATGTTTGTTCTGCTGATGCTATTTCTTTTTAAATACATCGATGACCTGATCGGAAAAGGGTTTGAGTGGTACGTCATTCTGGAGTTGCTGGCTTATCAGTCGGCCGTGCAGATATCCATGGCTATGCCGCTTTCCATGCTGCTATCTTCGATCATGACATTCGGCAATCTTGGCGAAAGTTATGAATTGGTGGCTATAAAGGCTGCGGGGATATCGCTCCGTAAAGCCATGATGCCCCTGTTTATATTGGTAGGACTATTCAGCGGCGGGGCCTTTTTGTTCAGTGACTATATTCTACCTATTGTCAACCTCAAGATGGGGGCATTGCTTTACGATGTACGGGTCAAACAGACCGACTTCCTGGTAAAACCGGGCATCTTTAACAATACCATCCCTGGATACTCCATCCGGGCCAAGGGAAAAAGCCCAGATGGGAAAGTATTGTATGATCTCATGATATACGATCACAAATTGAGCAATACGGCCAGTAATGTACTCCTAGCCAAGGAGGGATATATTTATAATTCTCCGGATAACAACACGATGATCCTCAAACTGAAAGATGGGGTGCGTTACGAAGATAGCAGAGCGAGGAAAGCCAAGGCCTACAACCCAAGGCAACAGTTTACGCGGTTCTATTTTAAAGAAACCGAACAGAAGTTCGATATGTCGGCCTTTGCCTGGAAACGAACCGATGAAAACCTGTTCAAAAGCCACCATGCGATGCTCAACCTCAGGCAGCTCCGGCTTTACACCGACTCCAATGCCGTAAAAATGGATAGCTTGCGGAACACCGTGCAGCGGGAAATACAATCATATTATTTTTATTTCAACGACTATTATCAACCGAAAAACCCAATAACCGGAATCCCAGAGGTGAACTATACCACGCGGTTTACTGAAGTTATTCCAAAAGACAGCCGGAGTGCGGCTATCGGCAGCGCCTTAAGCCAGATGCGTTATATTAAGGATGTGCTTAACACCAAGGTTGGCGAAGATTCATTTTACCGTGATAAAGACATCCGGTACAAAATCGAATTCCAACGGAAATTCACATTGGCGGTTTCGTGCCTCCTGCTGTTCAGCATCGGGGCGCCGTTGGGCGCTATCATCCGGAAAGGGGGCCTTGGTTTGCCGGTGGTGGTGGCCATTATTTTCTTTTTGATATACCACATCATTTCCACGGTAAGCGAAAAGGCTGCCAAAGAAGGCAACATCGACACATTCTGGGGTATGTGGATGGCCATCTTCGTGTTATCGCCGTTAGCGCTGTTCCTAACCTACAAGGCAGCTACAGATTCTTCCTTGTTTGATATCGAACAATACCGGTTAAGGGCAGAAAGAATATTGGCCTGGGTAAAGGCACGCCTGGGCATCCGCAACAGGAAAACGGCAGAACCACCCAAATCTTTACACGACAATTATACTTTATCGCCATAAGTAGGTTACTTTTGTGCGGTTTCAAGGAGGCTTAATGGATATCAGGTTAAACACGGTTGAAGAAGCAATCGACGACATCAAATTAGGGAAGGTAGTCATCGTGGTTGACGATGAAGACCGCGAGAACGAAGGCGACTTCATCACGGCGGCCCGGAACGCAACACCGGAAATTATCAATTTCATGGCGACGCACGGCCGGGGGCTGGTATGTGTACCACTCACAGAAGAGCGGTGCAAAGAACTGCACCTAAACCTGATGGTAGGCAATAACACCGCTGTATATGAAACTAATTTCACCGTTTCTGTGGATTTGCAGGGCTATGGTTGCACTACGGGCATATCAGCATCCGACCGTTCAAAAACCATTAAGGCATTGATCAATCCGGCAATCAAGCCTGAGGAGTTCGGTCGGCCGGGACATATTTTTCCTTTAATAGCCAAAGATGGGGGGGTATTACGCCGTGCCGGCCATACCGAAGCCGCAGTGGATTTGGCCCGTCTGGCCGGGTTTGAACCCGCCGGTGTACTGGTTGAAATCCTCAAAGACGATGGCGAAATGGCCCGGTTACCTGATTTGATGCAAGTAGCTAAACACTTTGATTTGAAAATCATTTCGATCAAAGACCTGATAGAATACCGGTTAGCGAAAGATTCGCTCATCACCCGCGAAGTTTCGGTGAATATGCCTACCCAATGGGGCCAGTTTAACCTGATGGCCTACACACAGAAGAATACCGGAGAACAGCATATTGCGCTCTATAAAGGTGAGTGGGCACCTGATGAGCCAATATTGGTGCGAGTACACAGTTCGTGCGTCACTGGAGACATCTTTGGCTCATGCCGGTGCGATTGTGGTCCGCAACTCCACCGTGCAATGCAGATGATTGAAGAAGAAGGCAAGGGAGTAGTGGTGTACATGAACCAGGAAGGCCGAGGTATCGGCTTAATTAATAAATTACATGCATATAATCTTCAGGAAAACGGTTTGGATACGGTTGACGCCAATTTGGAGCTCGGCTTCAAGCCGGACCATCGCGACTATGGCGTAGGCGCGCAAATATTAAGGGATTTGGGAGTTACCAAAATGCGCCTGATGAGCAACAATCCAACGAAACGGGCCGGATTGATTGGTTACGGACTGGAAATTGTGGAGAATGTACCTATAGAAATCCCTGCTAATCCATTCAATGAACGTTACCTGCGCGCCAAACGGGATAGGATGGGACATACCATCATGAAGGATCAGCTTCCATAACCTGGCTATAAAGCCGTCTTACCAGCAAAATCAGGCACATAAGAAAACACCCTAGAATACCTCCGATGGTAATGGCTTTTATTTTTCCGATCTTATCATTTTCCAATGGAATAATGGGAGTATCCAGCACTTGGATTACCGGCTTTTCATTACGCAGCGTTATCCGGGCTAATTCCTGGTTCTTTACCAGTTCAGTCAATATTGCTGTATTTGCCTGTACATCTACTGTTCGCCGCTGTGATCCAACACGAAGGCGTTGGAAAGCCCTGTTCGGATTGGGGTTCGCATCTACCGCCGCAGCCACCCCTCCGATAGCTTCGTTAAGCTCCCGGCGTACAGAGTCCACCTGATGTGTAAGGATTGCAAGGTTCTCTGCGGCCTTTTTCGTTTTGGTTCGAATATAAAAATCCGATGCATTCTTAATCAGCGTCTCAACGAACGCCTTTGAAAACGCCTCATCGGGCGTTTCCATTTCAATGGTAATGATGTTAAGCTTCTTGTCCGGTTTGTTTACCACCAAATTTCTTTTCAAAATGGATTTGTAAAATTCGCCCATTAAGCTATCTTGCAGAAAGTTCCCTGTGGTATCGCTGAACTGAAAATCTTTGAGGCGCGCTTTTTTCGCCCATTTTTTCCGGAAACCATTATATTGGACATACCTGTTGACCAATAAATCTTGCTTGCCATCGATTGCCACAGTTGCCAGCAACGTTTGATCAATCATGGAACGCGACTTAAGGAATTCAATGATGTTATCCCCTTGGAAAAAACCGCCGGGACTGCCCATACCACCTAAATTAAATCCAAATTGGGCAGCAATGCTTGCCGCAGCGCCTAAGTTATTGCCGGAGCTGCTTTGTTCATCCATTACGAAATCCAGCTTAGCTGTATAATTGGTTTTCCTGACAACCGCATACAGCAATACGGCACCTGCCCCAACCGCGCCCGCTACCAATATAACCAACCATTTGCTAAAGAAGTACTTCCGCCATTCCCGTATTTTAAGAATCACTTCTTTTAAACTGATTTCATCACGTCTATCCGTAGGGATACCTTTGTTGTCAACCATTTGACGTATCGTCTATTTACCGAACCATTGTCAATATAATCGCAGCTAATGATGCGATACCTGTACTGATGCCGATCCACTGTTGCGGGCTTACCCGGGCACGTTCGGGCCGCTGTGGCACAAAAATTTCGGTGCCCGGCTTAATGGGAGGGTAATTGTTGAAAAACAAAAACCGATTGGTACTCTTCACGGAACCATTGGCGTACAACACATACGCGCTCTTCCGTAACGCTCGCGAGGAAAAGCCTCCTGCCTGCGAAATGTACTGTTTAAACCCCTTAGCAGGTGCGTAAATAGCGGTGGACGGGGCTAAAACTTCTCCTGAGATTTTTACGGTTTGAAGTTCTTTGGGTACCCGGATAACGTCGCCGTCTTGCAAAATCAAATCGCCTCGTTGTCCGGGATTTCTGATAATCCGGTCGAGGTTAATGCCCACCAAATCCGCACTGACATTCCGGCTTAAATTTGCCTGGTCAATGGCTGTCGCATTGTTTTGCAATTGCCTTAACGTAAGCAACCGGCGGTATTCATCCTGCGATTTAAATGCTTCGTCCGCTTCTTCCGCACTGGTCTTAGCAGCCTTATTGGTATCTATGGCTGCCCCCCGCCGCAGAGAAGCTCCCTCTACGTAGGCATAGGGGGTAAAACCACCCGCCCGTTTGATGATATCGGAAATCCGTTCGTCTTTCCGGGTGATCGTGTACAATCCCGGATACAGCACCTCCCCCTCTATCCTTACGGTCTTCTGGGTTTCATAACCGGTAGCTGTGCGGACTACTACTTTGTCAAACGGCATCAATACGAAATCTCCGTCATCGCTGCTTAGCCCTTTGTCTGCATCCACCTGAAAGACCTCAGCGATCCGTGCGGACTGCGACAATGCGTCCGCGTTTGTCATTCTCCTTGACACCTCAATCCGGTTGGCCGTAGCACTCTCTCGGAATCCCCCGGCTTGCATGACCAGGTCTTTCAGCGTCATGCCCTCAGCATAAGAAAACCGTCCCGGCGAACGTACCTCTCCATCAATATCCACCGTATAGGCCTCACGTAAACCAAATATAGAAGAAATGGTGACGATGTCTTCACGCTTCAGTTCGATGTCTGGTGTTATACCCGCCATGATTCCGGATACACTGAACGCGAGTTGCTCCGTCTGCATATCGTCTTTTAAACGGGTAATGTATCCCCGGTTCAAAAATGCATCCTCTTTCAGACCTTCGGCTTTTTTTATCAGCATAGACAACGTAAGTCCAGGGCTCAATTCATATTCACCCGGACGGAATACAGAGCCTTCAATCGTCACCCGGTTTTCAAACCTGCTCAATATCCGATCCACGGTGTAAACGTCCCCCATCTGCGGCTCGTAATGTGCAAATTGGCTATTCATTACGTCTTCTATACGTTGCTCCTTCTCCGTCCGTTTTACAACCTTAATCCGGGTCCGGTAAGCATCTTCGGTAAAACCGCCGGCATAGTGCAGCAACTGCTCGAAAGTTTCATCCGATTTCATCTCATAGATGGCCGGGCGCTTCACCTCTCCGTGTATTGCTACCCGCCGCTGATACGGCGGAA
The DNA here is from genome assembly GCF_900112315.1 of Parapedobacter composti. GTDB lineage: Bacteria > Bacteroidota > Bacteroidia > Sphingobacteriales > Sphingobacteriaceae > Parapedobacter > Parapedobacter composti. The sequence continues at coordinate 87,689 of NZ_FOLL01000008.1, forward strand.
CCATCAATACGTCCTGATCTTCCAACCGGATATTTCCGGCCAGGGCGCCATTCATCAGGATATCGTAAACATCCAGTTGTGCAATCGCCTTGCCGTTACGGATGAGGCTGATGGTTCTGAAAGACCCATTGTCGGTGGGGCCTCCGGAATAATACAACGCGTTAAACGCCGTTGCTACAGCAGGCAACGTATAGGTACCGGGTTTCACAACCTCTCCCATCAATACCACCTTGATACTCCGTATATTTCCCAGCGCAACGTTCACCTTCGTGCCGCCACTCCGTATAGCCGGATAAACCGTAGCCAATTGGGAACTGATACGGGCGGTCGCTTGTTCGATGGTCATCCCAGCCACCGATACGACGCCGACATATGGAATATTGATGGTACCATCCGGTGTAATGGTGAGTGCATAATCTGCTTCGGATTGCCCATAAATGTCAATCAATAACTGATCATCTGCTCCGATAACATAGTTTTTGGGTGTGGCGATACGCAGGTTAGGTTCGAATACCGGGGTTACACCGCTGAATAGGGCTCTGCCGAATACCTGCAGTGAATCTAGCTCTGCAGTATCAGGTGCTCCTCTGGGCATGCTAACCCGGGGTATGTTAAGGGTATCTGTCAACTCCCGCCTGCCTTGACGTATATCCGTCGGTCTCGACTCGTTCACCGGAGTACTAGATGAACCGTTCAGCTTTGCTATCCTGTCACGGAGTTTCTGGATTTCACCGGGCGGCATTCCTCTCTGTAAGGCCATATCGGCCAAATCAGCTTCTGTAAAACCAGCTGCCTCCGCTTGTTGCATATACGTCCGGATCTGTTCGTCGGACAAATCGTCAACACGGACGTTAGAAAGATCGTCCGGGTTAATAGTTTGGCCCAAAACTTGATAATTACCACAAAAGACAAGAGCGGATAACAATATCCCCATGCAGGGGAAGCTACCGAAAATCACATTAAAAAGGTTCTTCATCAAATTGTCTTTCTGATTGCAAGATGTGAGTTATCAAGTTATATTCCAAATTTCGGATTCTTACACAAAATAACTATTTTTTATTCTGTTCATATAAAAAAGACCAAAAAATCATCGCACAATGGCCGGTAAATCTCTAGAGGAACTAAATATCCATAAATCTATAACGAACAACGCAGCATAAATAGCGGATAACGATCGTGTTCCCTAATCAATTAAATTTCAAAATTATGATGAATGGCAAGGTACTCGTTTACTTTTTACTGATAACCATCGTCACTTGCAATGCATTTTCAGCTCATGGCCAATGGTTGCCGGTAGGAACAATGGCTATTGAAGATATGTATAGGCGGCAGCAATTGCTCGGCGAGGTTGATTCTAACATTTCTTTTGCCATTCGCCCACTGACCAATTGGGCGTTAAAAAAGGATGACCTATATCGTTTCGACAGTATCCGGACCGATGGTTCCGGCTTGCACCGATCTTCCCAAGGTGACGTAGTATTTCAATTGATGCCCATCACGGCAAGCCTCCTTTATAATAGTACGTTCCCTACTGGCCGTAATGACGGCCCGATCATTCCCGCCGTAGGCCCCCAAGGTTATTTCAGCGCGGGATTTTATGCGTCTTACAAATTTCTCAGCATACAGTTGATGCCCGAGTTCGTGTGGGCGGCCAACCAAGATTATCCGGGCTTCAACAGCGAAAACCGCACCCACTGGCAACAGTGGTACAGGCTCCGCGGCAACACCATAGACTTGCCAGAACGGTTTGGAACGGGAGGATATACCAAGACGGTACTGGGTCAAAGCAGCATTCGTCTTAACTTTCACCCCGTATCAATCGGCCTTTCCACCGAAAGCCTCTGGTGGGGGCCCGGCATACATAATTCATTGATGATGACAAATACCGCTCCGGGGTTCGCGCACCTGACGCTGAATACTACCCGGCCAATACGCACCGTCATCGGCGATTTTGAAGGGCAGCTTGTAGGAGGGCGGCTGGAAGCATCGGGCTACCTACCCACTTATAATGCCAATAGGCAGGAGTTCCACGATGCGTTCTACCAACCGATGCCTGATGACTGGCGGTACCTATCGGCCCTGGCTTTAACATACCAGCCTAAATGGGTACCCGGCTTGTCGGTAGGCATAACGCGCGCATTTACGATGTATCGAAGTGGCATGCGCTCCGGCCTGAAAGATTGGCTCGCTGTCTTCAATTCCGGTTCAGCCGCCAAGCGGGAATATTTGGATGAGCCGGGCAATACGCGGGCCAGGGATCAACTGGTGTCTATGTTTGCGCGCTGGGTTATCCCGGAAGCCCATGCCGAGGCTTATGTGGAATACGGCAGGAACGATCACTCCTGGAATTTACGCGATTTCTTCGTGCAGTTGGAACATTCACGGGCATATGTTATCGGTTTCCGGAAACTGGTGGGACTCCCAAGGGCAGGCGAGTGGCTCAATATCGGAATTGAGGTAACCCAGATGGAAGATGGCAAGCCCACTATTTACAGGCCTGCGGGCACATGGTACAGGCATTCAGGAGTAAGACACGGATACACCCATATGGGCCAGTTGTTGGGTGCGGGTATCAACTTAGGGGGAAACCTGCAAACCCTCCAGGTCAGTTGGTTCAAAGGACTTAAACAACTGGGTGTCAAGCTTGAACGGGAAACACATAACAACGACCTCCTTTATGCGATGAGGACGGGCGATTTGCGGCGGAACTGGGTCAATCTTTCTGGGATGGCGTTTGCCGAATGGGATTATGGAAACTTTGTCTTCAGCGGGCGGATGCAGCTCACCCGGGCCTTGAACTACCAATATGAATTGGAAGAAAACCCTGTTAATCCTGACAATTTCTGGGGTTTTAACGCACAAGACAAGCACAACTTCTTTATGAATGTCGGGGCGATGTACCGTTTTTAACTGATATGCGATGACAACAAAAAACACGATATACGCTACTGCTTTGCTCCTGTTGCTTGCCGTAGCAAAGCCTCACCCACTATCTTCGCAAACATTACCTTTAGGCATGCCGGCTTTGGAAGACAAGTACCGCCGCGACCAGCTACTGGGCCTGTTGGACTCCTCCATTTCCTTTTCGGTAAGACCGCTTTACGCCGATGCGCTTCAAAAATCGGATCCTCACGACGTTGACAGTGTCCGATCGTCCGAAACCGGTATCATCAATAACGAGGAATGGACCGTTCAAATCCTCCCGTTGCTGTGGCAGCATCAGGTAACCTCGGGATTCCCCTATGGGTGGAACGATGGTTCACTGATCCCTAACGTGGGTTACCAAACACAACTAAGTGCAGGATTATACGCCAGATATAAATTCTTGAGCATTCAGCTGCGTCCAGAATTTGTCTATGCGCAAAATAACTATTACCTCGGGTTTGATGGCAAGACAGAACCTTCCTGGCGCCTTTGGTATGAATTTTACAACAATATTGATATGCCGGAACATTTCGGTGACGGAGCTTACACCCGGCTGTTTCCGGGCCAGAGCAGTATACGCATTAATTATCGGTCTTTATCTGCGGGCATTTCAACCGAAAATATCTGGTGGGGGCCGGGCATCCGCAATTCGTTGCTGATGAGTAACACTGCGCCGGGATTCCTTCATGCCACTATCAATACAACCAGCCCTATCCGAAGCAACATCGGATCGTTCGAAGGACAGTTCATTATCGGAAAACTTGACCCTTCTGGCTTTGCTCCTACCAAACAGGGAATTCCCAGCCATTACGACCAGTACTATATACCCAAACCGGCGGCGTCGCGCTACATCTCCGGACTCACCGTCAGTTGGCAACCCAAGTGGTTGCCCGGCTTGTCACTCGGATTTGCCCAGAGCTTTGTCGTGAATCGAAGCGACCAGGGCCAGGGGATCGCCGACTACCTCTCCTTACCCTTTATCGGCTATAGCGGAACCAGTGAGCAATCCAGAAACAGAGATGCCTACCTGTCGTACTTTGGCCGATGGGTAATGCCAAAGGGCAATGCAGAAATTTATATGGAATATGGGCGCAATGAGCCTGCTTGGGATCTGCGGGACTTAGCCGTTCAACTGGAAAATTCACGGGCTTATACCGTCGGGTTTCGGAAACTTTTCCCGTTCAACCGCCTCAGGAATGAGCATATGCAAATCGGCATAGAAGCTACCCAAACGGAAAAAACGCGTACATTGGAGGTGCGGGGCGGCAATACTTGGTACATCCATCCTCAGGTAAGGCACGGCTATACCCACCGTGGTCAACTGCTTGGCGCAGGAATAGGTCCGGGCAGCAATGTACAGGCAATTTATGTAAGTTGGCTGAAAGGTGTCAAACAAATCGGCTTGCAGGTTGAGCGCCTCGTCCATCTTAACGACTTTTACTATGCCGCCAGCAGCGACATCCGGCGCAACTGGGTAGACTTAGGTATATCTGCATTAACCGAATGGGATTACCGCAAGTTTATATTTTCAGGGAGAATCCACTATGCCCGCTCCCATAATTATCAATATGAATTGATAGACCATCCCCGCGAGGTCAGGGAAGATTTCTGGAATTTCACGCCGGTGGACAAAAACCAATTCCAATTAACGGTCGGAATGATGTACCGGTTTTAGCTGCCATCCCGCCTTAATGGCGTTCAACAGGTTCCTGCGGCTCTGCCGGCCATAACGGATCAGATTACGTAGATTGGCTAAGGTGGTTACAGATAATGCTATCCATCGTTGCAGGCCCCGGAAATTTTTGCGAATGAAATAGATACGGTTGCGATTGAAATAATAGGTGAAAAAAGGGGATATAGCCCCTCCCGTAGAAGAGCTTTCCTTATGGAGAACCACCAGTTGGGGTAGATAATAGACCCGGTACCGCCGCTTCACTGCCCGATATACGAAATCGGTGTCATCGAAATAGACAAAGTAATTGGGATCCATCAGACCTATTTCTTCAAACAACCGGTTGTCTATCAACATAAAGCAGGTGGGGGCATAATCAAAGTAACCGGCAACATCGTAATCCGGGCCGTCGGGTTTTAGGCCACCCACGTGCGTGGTATACCCCCGGAACTTCAGCAACCGTCCGCCCGCCATCCATATTTTACGGCTGTCATAAAAGAGTATTTTCGGAACAACCATCCGATCACCGGATATCACGGCATGGGCATACATGTCCCGTAACAGGTGTTCCTGCTCAAATTCAATATCGTTGTTCAGCAGCAAGGTATGTGTGCACCCAGCGTTCAGCGAATGCTCGATCCCCTGATTATTGCCGTGGGCTACCCCTTTGTTTTCGTCGTTGGCGATATAGGTATATCCCGCCACCGGATATTGCACCTGCATCGCTTGAATAAGCGCCGCGGAATTCCTGCTCGGTTCATTATCGATAAGATAAAGGTGATAATCCTTGAATGATTGCGCGGACAAGCTCCTAAAAAAACCAGGAAGCACCGCTTCGCTCCGGTAAAGCACCGTTACCAAACCTATTTTCGGCGTTAAAGCTGCCTTCATTTGAACATGCCCCGTTGTGCCATCTCCGTTAAGCTGTCTTCATATCCGCTCTCCTGCACCCCCTGCTCGTTTACCCAAGCCACGAAACGGCGTATACCTTCATCAAACGATACCAAAGGCGTGTAGCCCAGTTCTTTGTTAATCCGGGAAATGTCTGCAAAATTATGCCGGATGTCTCCAAGCCGGTAATTTCCAGACACATTGAACTTCACTTGCTTGCCAAAGTACTTCATCAATGTCTTAGCTACCTCCAACACGGAAACCGGCTTTCCGGCACCCACGTTAAATACCTGGCCATTGGCTTCCCCGCGCGTAAGTGCCAGAACGGTTGCTTCGACCACGTCATCAATGAAAACAAAATCACGGCTTTCCTGGCCATCTTCGAAGATATTCAGCTCCTTCCCTTGGCAAATGAGCGTAGAAAAGATGGACAGTATGCCTGTATAGGGATTACGCAATGACTGCCCGGGTCCGTATACATTTTGATAGCGCAATACCACGGGCGCAACGTCGATTGCCGGACAAACCGTTGTAAGCAACTGCTCTTGATGAAGCTTTGTAAGGCCGTATACCGATGTCGGATGCAAAGCCGAAGACTCATCGGTTGCCAACGCCTGCAAAAAGGCTTCTCCGGGGTGCTGCACCTCGAAAATACCATTATCCAAATCTATTTTTCTGCGCGGCGGGGGATAGACAATCCGTCCGTCAGGGCAACGGTATTTACCTTCTCCATATACGGCCCGTGATGAAGCCAGCACAATTTTCTTTACGGAATGCCGTGATGCATTCGCAAGCACATCCAGCATCGTCGCCGTGCCACATACATTTACATCGGTGTAACGTGCTATCCGGTACATCGATTGGCCCGTACCTGTCTCGGCAGCGAGGTGCACCACTGCATCCTTGTTTTCCAGACACTTTTCCCAATCCTGCCGGCTGGTCACATCACCTTTCACGAACGCGACACTGGCGTTTACCCTGCGGTACAAATAAGAATCTTTCGCCGGTTGCTCCCCGTGCACCTGTGGCAGCAAGTTATCCAATACCGTCACCCGGTGTCCCAGCGCCAATAACCGGACGGCCAAATGGCTACCGATAAATCCAGCGCCGCCTGAGATCAATATTTCCATATCCTTTGCAAAATAACGGTTATTTCGCGCTTTCGTTCAACAAATTTCGAATAACCGTAAAGTAATATGCGATAACTGCATCCATATCAAATTCGCGGAGCATCTTTTCCCGTCCCTGTTGGCCCATAGCCAGGCGGGCGGATGGTGAAAGCCGGATAAAATCCGCCATACGGTTCGCCAAGCTGGATACATCTTTCGGACGGCACAGGAAACCCGTCACCCCCTCATCTACCAATTCCTTGCACCCCGGTATGTCCGTGGCAATTAAGGGCAGCCCCAGCGCCGCAGCCTCCATCAGCGTAGTAGACATCCCTTCGCGGTACGATGGTAGTACCACACAATCGTGCTGCAAAAGAACTGATCGCACGTCAGCCACCGCCCCTAAGTACTTTACCACCCCCCGCTCTTCCCATGCTGCCAGGGTCTCCGCACGTACGGCGCTTGGATTATCCACATTGAGATAACCCAATATATTAAACTCCATTTCGGGATGACGTGCCTTCACCTGTGCAGCTGCCTCCACATACTCCCCGATACCTTTGTCGTGCAGCAACCGCCCCACGAAGAGAAACCGCAATGCCCCACTTTCCCTCTTCCTCTCCACCCCTTCAGGGTTAAACCGCTTCTTGGCATCGATGCCTTCTCCATTCAGCAACACCGCTCGAGAAGCCTGCACAATTTTCCGTGTTTGGACAAACACGGCCCGGTCATCCCTATTGAGAAACCATACCTGTTCCGCGTGCTTAAGTGCGTGCTTATAGAGGAAATCGGTGATCTTCGCGAGAAGTCCTCCGTTGATATAGGCATATCCCAGCCCGGTAATCACCGCGATACATGGTATTCCCAGGCTCGATGCTGCCTTGGTCGCGTAAATGTTGGGCTTTATGGTATAGTGGATCGCTAAATCAGGCCGCCATGTCGCATAAATCTGCCGGATTTCCCGATAAAGCCGGTAATCATGCCACGGATTTTTCCCTTTCTGCTGAAGCTTCAAAAGCGGGACATAGGTTAACCCATGTTCGGCAAAAACAGCGCTTTCCTCATCCGGCGGAGCCACCACGATAACACCATAACCTGCGGCCTTTAACCGGATAAGCAGGGGCAACCTGAATTTGACAAAACTCCACGACGTATTGGAAACCAGTGCTATTCTCTTATTCAATTAATATGCGATTTATATAGTTCAACATGCCTTTTCACCATAATGTCCAAGTGATAATCTGCGGCATACCTTCTGCCAATCTCAACACAATTCGCCGCTTCGGCCTGATTTTCGCATAAAATCCTCACCTTCGCTGCCAAATCAGCTAACGAGTCGAAAAGAAAATCTGATGCAGGAATGATGTCATTTATCCCTTCAACATCCGAACCCAAATAAGGTTTTCCTGCCATCATTGCCTCCAGTACTACACCAGACATGCCTTCGTAGTCGCTCCACAATACGTTTATATCGACCGACTTCATTAGCGAGTAAATGTCATCCCTAAATCCCAAAAACCGCACTCGCTCCGCAACCCCGTTTCTTAAAGCAACCGCATTAACATGACTTTCGTTGGTACCGCTGCCTGCCAATAAAAGATGATAGTTTCCCGGTAACAAGCCGAGCACCTGAACAAGCAAATCTTGCCGCTTGGGAAACTCAAAACGAGCGGCCATGAGCATCAGTTTTGCTCCCTCCGGAATACCGAACTGTGCGGCTAATTCAACTTTGCTATAAATCGGGGCAACGCTAATCGAATCTATAGGTATGCCGTTCGGTATCTTCACGATATTACGGTGATTGATCCAAGAACAGACCTTGTTTTTCACACTTTGGCTGACCGCAATAACGCTACCGTACCTAAAATAGATCCACTTTTCCAGCCATCTTAAACAGGGCTTTCCCAGTCGCTTGTTATGACTGCTGTGCTCTGTGAAAATCAAAGCGGGCTTCTTTCGGTGCCGAGACAAAAACGATGCTAAACCTACAAAATATTGCGCAGGGAATAAATGCACGTGAACAATATCGAACTGGCTGATAATCGGTATCATTTTTACGATCAACCACGGATTATATTCGTTTTTTCCCAAAAACATCACTTCGATATCCGCATCAACCAGTGCATTGAGATAAACCGCCCGCTTTGATGACAACACCAGGAACTTGACTTCAATGTCTTTGATGCGAGACAACCGTCTGGTAAATTCAACAATTATTTTTTCCGCACCACCACCATTTAATGAATTGATAACAAGCAGTATTTTCATTCAATCACAGGTTTTCGCCTTTTTTGGCATTTTCAAGCGACTCGTCACGTTTTATTATTGCCAGCCACAATATCAGGTAAAAAAATGCATTCACGTCAGCCAACGCTTTCAAGTTGAGCAGCAGCACGAAAACAGCAGATGCAAACAGAAAGAAAGACACATGCCTGTCACGGTAAAACCGATGAATCCTTTCCACCAAAACGAACTGGATAACAAAGAAAAGCAACATGCCCGTGACGCCGAAATAGTAAATCATACGGAGGTAACCCACATCAGTGTCCATATAAAACCCACCTGGCACATTAAACCGGCCATCGCCTATAAGCCATGTCCGCCAGCTATCCGGCCATATATACATGGTCTTTAGATGGTCCGTCGATTCTGTAGCCAGCGCGTCACCCTGATCCATACGGATATAAAACTCCAGCGCATAACCGATGATGTCCGAATCCCATGCTTCTGGAAAGAAATAATTGAGTGCGATGACGCCGAATATCATGGAAGCCAACAGCACAGCGATGAAAAGAAAATTACGTTTTATCGCACCCCTGGAAAAAGTCGCGCTCCAACGGGACGGCCAAAGGATATATACCGTTCCTATAGCCGCCCCCACCAGCGTAGTCCGGGCAATGAACAAGCCGGTAATGGCAATAAACAAGAATAACAATGTTAGCCACAACGTTTGTTTACCACGACGTTCCTTGCGCAACAGATACGCTGCCAGCAATAAGGAATAGCCAGACAGAAGCCCCCCCATGAAAAAAGTATGGATGCCCAAACCGTAGAGCCGGAAATCCATATCAAGATACTCTTCCAATTTAGTGCGCGCGAGTTCATCGTGATTCTGTATTGCAAGCATGAAGTCCTGTAAAGGCGGGGCAATGAACATGACGGCAGCGAGAAGGTTATTCAGCGCAACGGCATATATGATGAACAAGAACAGCCTATTCAAATCGAATGGCTTGACAAATTGCAGTGAAAGCAACACCAACAGATAAGCTCCGGATAAGTGTAAAACCTGTTGCGCCGCATATTGGATAAACCAAGCATCGAATACGCCGTTTACCAGAAACGTCAAACCGCACGGCACGAGTAACAATAACACCGCAACCATGAAATAAATTACAGATTTACTGACCCTCGGTCGGAGTAACAGTAGGCCAAGCAGAAGCCCCAACACCCCAAAAATAATACGGGTGCGCACATAATACGGAAAAGGAGCGAATGATATGTTGAAGATATATAGAAAATAAAGCAACAACAACCAAAGGGAATGAAGTTTGCTTTTGACCAACATCATCTTCAAATGCGTTTTATCTTTAATAAATAACTGCCGCGCAAAGCCAGCAGGTGCCAGATTCCATCCCACAACATGCGACTGCATATCGCGGCCACCCCCTTGCGCAGTCCCCACAGCCTGGCGTTATATATCACTACCTTCAGAAAAACCTTGCCGGTGATCCCCGCAGCACTGCTCCGGTGGGCGAACCCGGTGCGAACGATTTGCTTTCTAATATGGTAAAGGTAAGCTTTTATCTCATTCAGTGAATACGTACTGTCGTTTAACTGTTGGATCCGTGCGGTCAATGACAATAGATAATGCAAATCCAATTGCCGGGCCGTGGGCTGGATACCGGCTTTGGCAAGATTGGTCGCCTGCACCCGCGTGATAGCTTCTTTACGGATGGCTGCACGCTCCGGTGCTTCAGCTTTCATCGTTTCGTTGTAACCAGACACACGGTAGCGCAGGAGGAAGTAGGGCAGATTTACAATGGGATATTGATGGCTTAACCGGCTAAACAAGTCATAATCCTCTACATTATTAGGAGCTTCATCGTATTGGTATGCTCCTGCAATCAACACTTCTTTCCGTATCATCGCTCCCGGATGAGACACGGGGCTATTGAAAAGCGCTTCTACTTTGACCGCGTCGTATGACAGCGGGAAATAATGCCGATGGGTACCTCCATGCACATAGAATACCTCCACACCGCATCCACAAACCGCTACATCGGGGTGTCTTTCCATGAAATCCACCTGTAACCTCAGACGTTCACGATGGGCGATGTCGTCCTGATCCATGCGGGCAATCCATGTGCCTTTGGCCAGTGATATTCCCCTGTTCAATGTAGCCGCCAACCCCATGTTATGCGTATTACTTACAAGTATCATACGCGGATCAGTTACCGCCTCCAATATGGTAACGCTGCTGTCAGACGAGCAATCATCAATGACCAAAAGCTCAAAATCTGTATAAGACTGCCCAAGCACACTCTTTACGGCCTCCAATATGTACCGCTCTCCGTTGTATACAGGCATTAACACTGTTACTGTGGGATGCTTGTCAATCATATTGATCACGTGCAAATAGTGTATTAAAATAAGAAACAAACTGCGGCAGTGAAATTCGCTCTGCCATTCTTCGAGCACTTAATTTCATGGATTGAAGCCGCTGCGGATCAGCTTTCAAAGTACGGAGAGCAACGGTAAAGTCCGCTGTGCTATCGCACCATATGGCATTGGAACTATCACCATAATCTTCAATCGATCCCACATGGGAAGCAACCTGGGCCAAACCAACCGCAAGCGTCCCTGTGATCGCATTACTACCCACCGTATCATAAAATACGGAAAGGTTCACGTCGCAGCGCCGCATCAACTCCAACAGCTCGCCCTCATTCAGGTAACCGTACTCCGTTACTTGCGGAAACTTGCTCAATTGGGGATAACCTTTATGCTTACCGACGCAGATATGGAAATCGATGCCATCGCCAACCCGACCGATAATATCTGCCAATTGTGCAATATTACGCTTGATAGCTCCTAAAAACAGCACTTGCAATCGGCTGTTATGGTCTTTCGGCCCCTCGCTCAGCGGTTTGTAATAATCCACATCGGCGTAATGAAACGTCTGAATCACTTCTCCCCTGTACCTGACTTGCTCCTGTAAAAAAAACCGCAATGAAGAGCCGAAGACCAACACACGGTCTATCAAATCAAGGCGTTCTTTTATTCCGGCGTGAGATTTATACAACTCCAACAACTGATCGCCTCCCAAATGGACGATACCCGAAAAAAAATTGCTCACCCTCCATTTCCGGAGTAAGCGCGCAATAGTATCTTGAAAACCAAAATCACCGGAAAGATATTCAAAAAAAACCACCTGATCGCCGCTGCGCAATACCAGCCTAAGGTACACGGCCATTATCCAAGCATAACCGAGCGCAACTATCCACCCACCCTTATATTCCTGGATGGGGTGCTTAATCAACCGGATCCGGCTGTTACTGTGGCGCAATGTGCGCGCCAGATGGGCCATTCCAGCATGATTTCCACTGGTATGTAGGTAATCGTAAAAAAGTACATATATCCTGCCCATATGTTCAGCGTGGTCTTTCTTTCCCTGGAAATTTAACCGGCACCAATCTCAGCATATCCTTAACCAAAGGATTTTTCCATACAAAATATTGCACCGCAAGATAACTAAAAACCGCCCCCATTACTACCACAACCGTTTCTGCGATAAGGGACATCGTTAACCGTTCCGTTACCAAACACAGGGCCATCATTGGCAATGCCGCAATCAACGCCTTGAATACCGCGTACCAATCAGGTCGGAAAGGAAACTTATTTAATGCAAATAACCCCAATAAAATACATACCACGATCTCCGTAAGCAGGCCGGCAAGGGCGGCTCCCACGCTTCGGTATACAGGAATCAAAAGCATATTCGCCATTAAACTAACCGCTACGCCCACCAACGCTGCCCTAAAAAAAAGTCGCTCATTGTTCGTTGGGTTCAATACTTGCATACCGAAAACGTTACTTAGCCCAATAAAAAAAATAGAGGGTGCTAAAATCCGTAATGCAGCCACAGCGGGCTCAAAATCAGCCCCGGCAAACAATAAAACAATATTCGGCGCTACCATATACAATCCCAGCGCCGCCGGTACGCTCACAAACACCGTCAACGCAAACGATTTTTGCAATAAAGACACTGATTCCTCACGCTTGCCCCGGCTGATTACATAGGAAATGGCAGGTACAATTACGGTAGATATTGCCACTAAAACGGTAACCACTATTTTGGTCAATTTCACCGCAGTACTGTAATACCCAACTTGTATATTATCAGATAAAAGCCCCAATAAGGTGTGATCAAACAGCGTGTAGATACTGGTAACCACTGTAAAGGAAAATATCAAAAAAATGGGTTTGATATGGCGCTTAATGGTTAACCCTTTAAACGAAAAACGGACAAATCGTCTGGCGTAATAGGTGTTTGACAAGACATTAAGGAACATGGCCAGCAGGGTTAGTGCATAGTAAACAGCAACATCTCCGGGATCATTCACGAAAATAAAAACCATGCCTGTTGCCAAAATGCGGACCAAAACGGTTCGCCATGTGATATAGGGAAATGCACCCATGCCCTGAAACAGCCATTCGATTGCAAAAACGTTCACCAGCAGCATTCCCGCACCTATCCAAAATAACTGCCGGTACGATGCAAATAGGTCCAAACTGACAAAACCAATAATAAAAAAAGCCAAAAATAAAACCGTAGTCAGTAAATGGAGAACAATGAGTTCACTGAACAGCTTCGTGCGTTCCTTGCGGTCATGCTGCGCCCTGGCTATTTCACGCACACCATATAGCGGAATACCCAGCGCGGCAAAAAGCATACCCCACTGTGTAATGCTATCTACGAAAGAAACGCTGCCAATACCCGCCGGACCGAGTATGCGGGATACATACGGGAATACCAGCAACGGGAACAGCACCTGGCTCACCGAAAGCGCCACATTGTAGATAACATTCCGCTGAATATTGCCCATGCATTAAAGTTTGTCGCTAAGGTAGGCTTTGAAATACAGTTCAATATACTCGTTGAGCGCCTCACGCCAATCGCGCATGACATTTATGCCCCTGAGATTAAGCTTCTTATTGATTAAACGCTCGGACGGCGGCCGTGGCGCATAAAATGTATCCTTAAAAAAATCTGACGTAACTTCATGAAAGACCACCTCTTGCTTCAACCCCAGGATGTCCACGAGTTCCTCAGCAACCTCCCGTCTACTGGTTTGCCCGTTACATACCAGGTTATAAAGGCCCCAATATTCCTTTTCCAGAATCAACTTCACATTCCGGGCAAAATCAATGGTATAGGTGGGAGTACCGTCTTTGTCGTTTACGATATATAATTCCCGTTTACCTGCAACCAACTGTTGGATCAATCTGTTTACGAACTTCTTGTCTTTCTTCGGTCCGCCGCCCATCATCCAACCGGCGCGGCATACAACGTATTTGTACGCATGTTCTACCACGTAACGTTCACCTAAGTACTTTGAACGTGCATAGTGTCCCAGCGGATTGGGCTGATCCCAGTCGTCATAAAAGGCCTTTTCTCCGTCGAATATACCTGCAGTACTAATATAAAGCAGTGGAATGTTCAATTCGTTGGCGATATGCACGGCATTTTCAACTGCTATCGTATTTGTTAAATAAGCTTCATCGGCATTGGCTTCACAAAATTCCAGGTCCGTATGAGCCCCAAGATGGAACAAGAAGTCGGGAGCAAAAGACCTAACATCGGCTCTGTACGACTGTAAATCACGAAAATCCAAAAACTCAAGCCAAGGCTCATTGATGTCTATATCGGTACATTTGAGTAAATAGTCATTTTTAAAAACTTGGTAAAAAGCTTCGCCGAGCATTCCTCCACAACCCGCTATATATATTTTCTTTTTTGATTTATTCATTGGACTTTCTTAATCCATCGTTCGTCTGTGTGTAGCAAAAATACAATAAAGATAATTAAAGCACACATCGGGCCGAATGTTGGGAGTTGTCTGAAAAACCTTTACATTTATCTGGTGTTTCATGTGATACGTAGCCCGCGTTCATGACAAAACATGGATACGTCATTAGTTGATCAACAACTCGCTCAATGGAAAAATTAATCGTAGACAAGTCGTACCTAAACGGCAGATTTATCCACAGCCGGGATACCTTTGATGTCGTCAATCCCGCTACCGGAGAAGCCATTGCATCCGTACCCGATCTCGGTGTAGCAGATTGCCGGGCAGCTATCGATTATGCCCACGCGGCATGGCCGGAGTGGCGTGACACGCCTTCCGGCGCCCGCAGTGATATCGTGCGGAAATGGTATGAATTGATAGTGGCCAACAAACATGAACTAGCGCGCATCATGACCCTGGAAAGCGGCAAGCCACTGAAGGAAAGCCTGACCGAAGTGGATTACGGTTCATCATTCGTGGAGTGGTTTGCTGAAGAAGCTAAACGGGCTTACGGCGAGACCATCCCAGCCCCCAAAGCAGGCCAACGGCTGATTACGATCCGACAACCGGTGGGGGTAGTAACTGCCATCACTCCCTGGAACTTCCCGCTGGCCATGGTTACCCGAAAGGTAGCCCCGGCATTGGCATGCGGATGCACGGTGGTCCTCCGGCCGGCATCCCAAACCCCACTTACTGCACTGGCGGTAGCCAAATTGGCCCACAAAGCGGGATTCCCTCCAGGTGTTTTCAATGTTATTACGGGCAGAGACAGCAAAGGTATGGGTGCCGAGCTGGCTACCAACGATAAAGTACGCAAGATTTCCTTCACCGGCTCCACCGAGGTGGGGCGCTCGTTGATGGCCCAAGCAGCGGGAACAATCAAACGGGTATCGTTTGAACTGGGCGGTAATGCACCTTTCCTTGTTTTCAACGATGCCGATATCGATGCGGCGGTGACGGGTGCCATCGCAGGCAAGTTCCGAAACGCCGGCCAGACCTGTGTTTCGGTCAACCGATTTTATGTACAGGATGGAGTTTTTGATAGTTTCGCTGAAAAACTGACCTGGGCAGTAAAAAAGCTCAAAGTGGGTAACGGACTGGATGAGGATGTACAGGTAGGACCGCTAATCAACCGGGATGGACTGGAAAAAGTAAAAGCGCACGTGCAGGACGCCATCGATAAAGGAGGACGTCTACTAACGGGCGGAAAAGCCGAATCGGGACTATTTTTCCAGCCTACAGTCATCGCAGATGTTCCTCCTACCGCACAGCTGGCGCATGAGGAAACATTCGGGCCGCTATGCGCGTTATTCCGGTTCAAAAAAGAGGAAGAGGGCATAGCCAAGGCCAATGATACAGAATTCGGCTTAGCTGCCTATTTTTACAGCACTGATGTGAACCGTTGCTGGCGTGTGTCTGAGCAGCTTGAAGCGGGTATGGTAGGGGTAAACACCGGCTTGCTCTCCAATGCCGTGGCACCGTTCGGCGGCGTGAAACAATCGGGCATCGGGCGCGAAGGCTCAAAACACGGGATTGATGAGTATACAGAAATCAAATACCTCTGCTTTGGCGGCTAAGCTCGCGGAAGAACAGGCTCGGATGCGTCTGTTACGCTTGCCTTCTAACAAGGCCTGCCCAGCAGCAGAACGAAATCACTTTCACCTTTCCCGGATTTTTTTATACCACTTCACGGCCAGCATCAGCATGGCCGACAATATCAACAACCCCAGAACACCATATATCCAATTGACCGCACTCTTGAGCACCACGGTAAAAACGATGGCGAAAAGCAGCACCGTAGCCAACTCATTCCACACGCGCAGGCGCATGGATGTCCACCGGCTTGTTTCGTCCCGAAGCCGATATAGGATACGCTGGCAGATGAAGTGGTAGGCCACCAGCCCCAGTACGAAAGTCAGCTTCACGTGCATCCATCCAGCCCCTAACAATGCCGGCGCCAAGAAAACCATGGTCAACCCCGCCGCGACCGCCAAGTACATGGACGGTGTGGTGATGATCCACCATAGTTTACTTTCCATCACCATAAATTGATGATGCAATATCCGGTATTCATCATCCGGCTTCTGCTTCGCTTCGGTATGGTAGATAAACAGCCTTACCATATAGAATAAGCCCGCCATCCACGTGATTACAAAAATAATGTGTACCGCTTTGGCATATAGATAAAGCATATTAATAACGGAATTCCTTCACTATGTCAATCGCATACCTTACATTGTCAAACGGGATATCCGGCATGATACCATGGCCCAGATTAAAGATAAAGCCATCCGTTCCCCGCATCCGTTCAAACAATTGCAAAATTTTCGCTTTGATTACCTTTTTGTCAGCATATAACACAAACGGATCAAGATTCCCCTGTACAGCTATCCCTTCGGGCAACCCATCTTTCACGTGGCGGAGGTCAGCATTCCAGTCCACGGAAACCACATCGGGTTTAGCCGTTGCCATCAATGGGGCAAAAACCGAGCTTCCCTTGCAGAACGAAATGACGGGTACCCCACCCCGGTCAATCTTCGAAAAGATATAAGCGTTATACCGATGTGCAAACGCTTCATAATCATCCCAAGCCAATGCCAGGGCCCAGCTATCGAACAACTGCAGCGCGTCCACACCCGCTGAAATCTGCATATTGAGGTAGTCTACCGTTACATCAGCTATCTTTTGCAGGATAAGGTGTGCCAGTTCAGGTTCATTGTGCAGCAACAGCTTCGTCCGTTTGAAGTCTTTAGACGAACCGCCCTCCACGAGGTAGCTCAACACGGTAAATGGTGCTCCCGCAAAGCCAATCAGCGGGATACTTCCTTGCAACCGATGTTTTACCACCTTAATAGCTTCGGCAACGTATTGCAGTTTATGTACCACATCCGTTTGCAGCGCCTCTGCATCCGATCGGCTGCGTACCGGATTCGCGAACTGGGGTCCTACTCCCTGTTCAAAGCTCAGTTGACCGCCCATTGCTTCCGCTGTTACCAGAATATCCGAAAACAAAATGGCTGCATCTATGCCCAATAAATCCACGGGGAGCATGGTTACATCTGCGGCAATCTCAGGGGTTTTGCACATCTCAAGGAAGGAATATCTGTTCTTGATATCCCAATATTCTTTCATGAACCGGCCAGCTTGGCGCATCATCCACACAGGTGGGCGTTCGGTGGGCCGCGAAAAGGCAGCACGGACGAGTAGGTCGTTTTGTAAATTATGAGTCACTATTATATTATCTTTTGTCTTTGGGTATTTCGTTTTCGATTTTATTGATAATCTGCGCCACGCGGGACGTTACGTCGAGCTTCCTTGCTAAGTCGACATAGGCCTTCACACGTTCAAAGTCCCGCTTTCTCAAATTAAGATTGGCCAAGTTCACTAGGATAATGGCCTTATCGTTTTGCCTGCGGAACGGCAGCCGCGAGGCAATCTGGAAATGCCGCTCGGCGGCATCATAATCTTCTATCTTCAGGGCAAGGTTACCACTCATGAATTCGTAATAATTGCGTCTGCCTTTGCGCAGATACTCGGGTTTTTTGATATCCGCCAGCAATCGGCGCGCCTTGTCGTAATCCTGCTTCTGGAACGCCTGTGAGGCCATGAAAACCGTACCCTCACGGTAGTGGCTCCAGATGAGGTACCCCATTGCGCCCCCGATAAGTACGGCCGACTGAACGTTGTTCGTATATATCGCGTAGCCCAGTACCAACAGCAAAAAAAACAAAACCGCGGCACGCGCCTTGGACGTCATCATGAGTTTTGCGGATTGTCGGTGAACTTATATCCTACCCCACGTATGGAATGGAAATACCGCGGGTGCTTCTGATCGGGCTCAAAATACTTCCTAAATGTCAGGATAAAATTATCTATGGTACGTGTTGAGGGATAGACGTCATAGTTCCAAACCGTTTCCAGGATCTGCTCGCGCGAAACCGCTTCATTACGGCGCTCGATAAGCAGCTTGAGCAGCATGGTTTCCTTCTTGGTCAACGAGGTAACCGTACCATCTGCATGGTGGAGTTCAAACGAATTGAAATAAATGGTCTTATCACCAATGGTATACGCGTTGAGCTCTTTCAGTTCGTCCCCTTTCATGCTGCGTCTAACCAATATGCCCACACGCAGTATCAGCTCTTCGAGGTTAAACGGTTTCACCAAGTAATCGTCAGCCCCTTTCTTAAGGCCGGTTATCCGATCTTCGCTACTGTTCTTGGCCGTCAGGAACATGATGGGCACTTCCGTATTCTGTAGGCGTATGGTTTCGGCCACCTGGAAGCCATCAATTTCGGGGATCATGACATCCAATATCACCAAGTTAAACCGCTCTTCCTTGAATATCTTTAAGGCCTTCTTTCCATCGGTGGCCGTAGACACACGATACCCCTCCAGCTCAAGATTCAGTTTAATGGCTTCGAGGAGGTGCTCTTCGTCTTCCACCAATAAAATACGTTGCTTAGTTTGCTGCATAATGGTTGTTAAATATAACTTCAAAAATACTTCCCGATGGGGTATTGTCTTTCACCCGAATCTGTGCACGGTGTTTTTCCAGCACGGTTTTCACGATATACAACCCCAGCCCCGTACCTTTGGTTTTACGGGTATCCTCATTGCCTACCCGGTAAAACTTATTAAAGATACGCTTTTTTTCGTCGTCCTGTATACCGATTCCGTGGTCGGCCACAGAAAACACGATGCTGCCGTTGTTCTTCGCCAATTTAACGAACACATGCGCACAGGGGGGAGAGTATTTCACCGCATTCTCAATTAAGTTGGTCACTACGTTGGTTAGTGCGAACCTGTCACCCTCGATATGGACATCTGGTTCCAGTTCTGTCTTGATTATCTGGGACGTACAGGAATGAATCTGCAAGCGGCTCGCCACATGTTGGATCAACTCGGTCAAGTTGATGTTTTCCTTGGGAAAATCGCGCCGGATACTTTCCATTTTGGTAGCAACCAACACATTTCCAACCAGATCATCAAGCCGCTCAATATCCTTGAGCGAGTTGGAAAGGAACTGTTCCCGCTGCTCCTTGTTCAAATCACGTTTTAGAATCGTCTGGACGGCCAGTTTGATGGACGCAAGCGGCGACTTCAGCTCATGGGTAACCGCTAATAAGAAATTCTGTTGTTGCTGCTGGATCCTATGCTCCCGCACAACCGCCTTTTTTAATTTTAATGCCCCCACCACGAAAATAAGCATAAAAAAAAGCCCCTCGCCAATAATCATGACCTTCCGGTGCGGTTGTGCCTCAACGAGCAACACGCCCCACCAAATCAACTGGGCCGTCGCATAAAAAACCAGAAAATAAAACAACACCAACGACTTCCGCATAACAATCCCCTAAAATCTAAATCACAAAAGTATTGATTTGCTTTAGTTAAAAGCAAATAGAAGCCACATTATGACAATATTTAAATATATACGCGCATTCAGAAAAGAAGACGCGCTTAACAAAAATCCGTACCTTTGCCGTATGCGTGACAAGGGTAAAAAGGATATCTTCTTTGATTTGGACCACACGCTGTGGGACTTTGAAAGAAACGCCGCAGAGACACTTGCTGAACTGTTCGATACCTATCGCTTCCGTGCACTGGGCATTGAATCTGCCGAACAGTTCATCAACACATACAACCGGAACAATCAGCGGCTTTGGTCCTTGTACCATCACGGCAAAATTACCAAAGCCGAACTGCGTGAAGCACGTTTTGCAGACACGTTCATCGAATTGGGCATCGACCCCACTCTTTTTCCCAAAGCGTTCGAAATTGACTATTTACGAATCTGCCCGCAAAAGACTCACCTGTTCCCGCATGTGCATGAAACCTTGGGTTACCTACGTGAAAAATACACCCTACACCTGATATCCAATGGTTTCAAAGAAGCTTCTGAATTAAAAATCGCAAAAACTAACCTGAAAGGGTACTTTACCACCGTGGTGATTTCCGAAGTAGTGGGCGTACATAAGCCACATCCCCAAATTTTCCATCACGCCGTAACCAACGCCAAAACATCGATCCCGCGCAGTGTCATGGTGGGCGACAGTTTAGAAGCCGACATCCGTGGGGCATACCAAGTAGGTATGGATGCGATTTATTTCAATCCCAAAAACGAGGACGTACCGCTTGACGTAAAGCAAAGCATCGCCGCGTTAAACGAACTCACAAGCCTGTTCTGATGCGATACACGAAAAGGCCGTCTTGTGCAAATGCACGCTATTAAAATTGCTGTTCGCTGCCTCCTCCGTAATCTTCCGTTTCGCCTTTTCGCTTCCGATCTTCACGCTTGATGTTTTGGTTGCCGAAACGGTAGTTGAATGACACCATAAATACCCTGCGCATCCAACGGTGTTCAAAATAGCGATAGACCCCGTTGCTCGTCGTATACCCTCCAAATCTCCGCTGGTTCAGCAAGTCCCGTGCATTGAACATGATGCTGCCCTTTCTGTTCAGCACGTCCATTCTGAGGCCGGCATCAATCACGAAGTTATCGATCCCCCTACCTTGTGCCATAATCCGCGGTGCCTGGTATTCAAGCCGCGCTTGCAGTGACAGAAGCGGCGTAAAACGGTAATTGGTGGTAGCATTGGCATTCCAGCTGAAACCCGAATTCGATTCGATAATAATATCCTCGTTACCGACCTGCACCTGCCCCCCGCTGAACCGCGTATGGAACGCATTTACGTTGGCCATGACGTCCCACTTTTTGGAAATGTCTACCCTGGATATCAACTCAAACCCCGTGTTTTCATTTTTTCCCAGGTTCTGCCACTGCATCAGTGTTATGCCGTTCGCTTCATCCACTTCCGCGATAATCGGTTGAGTAACGTCATTGACAATCCGCTGGTATACGGACGTCGTCAGTAATACAGCTGGCCAGGTCTTTGTATACCCCAGCTCAATGGAATGGATATCTTCAGGCATCAGGTTTGGATTTCCCTGACGATGGTTTAAATTGTCAGAAACATTCACGAACGGGTTTACCTGCCAACCGCGGGGCCGGCTTACCCGTCTCGTATAGCTTAGCTGGAGCTGATTCTGGTTGCCGAATTCTTGCGTAAGGAAAACACTGGGATATAGCCGGAAATAGTCAAGCTTTCCTGGAATAACACGCTCCTCCTCCGGCAACCCGGGGGTAAGCAATCCCAATTCGGTATTCAGATAAGCTTGCTCGGCACGTAGGCCCACCTGATAACCTAACCTGTCGGTCAGCTTGTTTTGGTAATTGGCGTACAGGGCATGTACGCTGCTATTCATGTCAAAGTCATTACTTACCCGGTAGTCAGGTAAAAATCCTGTTGTGGAGTCGACTTCCGAATACTGGTATTCCAGCCCCCTTCGGATAATGCTTCGATAGCCGGCTTCAAACTTGTGATTTTCGCCATCTCCTAAGGGTCTGACATAGTCAACCTGCAGGTTGATGTTATGCCCGGTTTCCTTGGTATCGTTAATCCGTTCCCGTTCATACAAATTGGAAGGAGGCTGAGTATAATCCTGGTTGAACCAATTGACGCCGGTTTCCGTGTCGTACCCATACGTTACGTTAGCAGTAAGTTCTTCCCCCTTATGCGCTAAGCTCCGCCGGAAGTCCAGAAACGCCTCTCCTCCGAAATCGTCTTCATCCTGCCGCGAAATACGCGTGCTATTACCACTGAATTGAGGGTGGTCAATGTACCGATAAAAAAGATCCTCATTGCGATTATTTCCCCGGATACTCAGGTTCCCCCCGAAACCAAAGAAAGTTTTCTCGCTCAGGTAATAGTCCACGCCCAGTTGAACGTTGTGATTGAGACCGAGGCGGCCGCTCTCGGAATTATTATGAATCAAACTGTTGCTGCCTAAGAACTCGGTATTGTTCACTCCGTCGCCTACCATGTTCCGTCTGTTAAACGTATAACCTCCATAATAGTTGAATTTCGTATCCCGGAAGTTAAGGTTAAATCCCGCCATATAGTTATTGTAAGAACCACCGGAAGCATTTACCGAACCATTGAAACCTACAAGCGTATTCTTTTTCAGTACGATGTTGATAATCCCCGACTGCCCTTCGGCATCATATTTTGACGAAGGATTCGTCACTACTTCGATGCGATCCACCGCGTTGGCGGGCAACGACTGAAGGAACTGGGCGATATCGCTCCCCGCCATCGCTGACTCCCGGCCATTGATAAGAATACGTACACTGCTGGAACCGCGAAGGCTTACCGTTCCGTCCATATCCACCTGCAACGAAGGAACGTTGGCCAACAGATCCGTGGCCGTACCGCCTACACTGAGCGTACTTTGCGCCACATTGAATATTTTACGGTCGATGCCCAGTTGCATGGGAGGCGGCGTACCCTCAACCACCACCTCTTCCAGCAGTTCACCCGAAGGTTTCAGCAAGATATCGCCCAAATCAACGGTTTGTCCTGCGGTTACGACAATCTGCTCCCTTAAGTAATCCTCATAGCCCACAAACGTAACCCGGAGGGCATAGGTGCCCGGCGCCACCGCTGAAAAATGTACATGGCCATCATCAGCTGTTTGCATCCCCTTGACATACGTTTTGTCCGCCTGTTTCAGCAATGCGGCGCTTGCCAGTCCTATTGGTTCCTTCGTGCCGGCGTCGACCACCACGCCTCTTACTATTGCATTGCGCTCCTGTGCCATCCCCCCAAAAAACCACCCACTCAATACCGTTGCTATTATCCAACGTAATCCCACTTTGCCCATAAATCTGTTTGTCGTTATTAAACTCTTAATTCGTATCTGAAATAATATAGTACCGGAAATCAGCCGCAAAGATTATGCTTTTATTGCAATCATAGGTATATGGTAACCGCAATATTACAGCTTGGGTGGCTGTATGCACTACATTGTTACCCAGCGCGCATCCTCAATCAATACTGACGGTAAGCCCTTCTGCCTTGAGTATTTTCCGGTATACTTCCACCTCAGTGTAGCTACCCTCCAGCACAGCACACTTACCTTCGGTGTGTACTTTCCAAGCTATCTTCTCGGCTTCCGCTTCCGTATATTGCAGGTGCTTGACCAAGCAGTTAATCACATGCTCAAAGGTGTTGGTATCGTCGTTCCACAAAATCAATCGATGGTTTGGAGTAATCGATGCCAGCAATTCATCGAGCGTATAGGTTTCTTCTTGTGTTTCGACCGTCATGACTACAAA
The DNA here is from genome assembly GCF_900112315.1 of Parapedobacter composti. Classification (GTDB taxonomy): domain Bacteria; phylum Bacteroidota; class Bacteroidia; order Sphingobacteriales; family Sphingobacteriaceae; genus Parapedobacter; species Parapedobacter composti. The sequence goes on from NZ_FOLL01000008.1 coordinate 111,530, forward strand.
TTTACGGCTTTTTATAAAATTTCCGTACAATTGTATTATTCAAAGGGAGGAAAACTGATGCAACTATACCAATCGAGGATAGCGGGCCTGGGATACTATGTTCCAGAAAACGTATACACCAATCACGATCTTACCCGTTTTATGGATACCAATGACGAGTGGATACAGGAGCGTACGGGTATCCAGGAGCGCAGGTTTGCAGATCGGTTTAACGAAACGACTACCACCATGGCTATGGAAGCGGCCAAAGTTGCTATCCATCGTGCAGGTCTCACAGCACAGGATATTGATTTTATAGTATTTGCCACATTGAGTCCTGACTATTATTTCCCTGGCTGCGGCGTATTGTTACAGCGGGAGATGGGCATGCGCGAAATCGGCGCGTTGGATGTACGCAACCAATGTTCAGGATTCGTGTATGCGCTATCAGTGGCCGACCAGTTCATCAAAACTGGAATGTACAAGAACATCCTGGTAGTGGGCAGCGAAAAACACTCCTTTGCAATGGACTTCGCCACCCGCAGCCGGAACATATCGGTTATCTTCGGCGATGGAGCGGGCGCAGTAGTGCTCCAACCTACTCAGGAGTACGGTAAAGGCATCTTGAGTACCCATCTCCACAGCGACGGGTCTGAGGCAGAAATATTAGCGATGTACTATCCCGGGGCACACGCCAACAAATGGCTGAAAGACAAACCGCCTTTTCCAGATCAGGAATTAGGCGGTCTTTTTCTCACAACGGAACAGTTGGAAAGCGGTGCAGCACTACCCTATATGGATGGCCCTGCGGTATTCAAAAAAGCTGTCGTTAAATTTCCGGAGGTAATCAAAGAAGCATTGAATGCCAATAACCTTACCGAAAAGGACCTTGACCTGCTTATTCCGCACCAAGCAAACCTACGCATCAGTCAATACATACAAAAATTGCTGGGATTGGCTGATCACCAGGTCTTCAACAACATTCAACGATACGGCAACACCACCGCTGCGTCAGTACCCATCGCGCTGTGTGAAGCATGGGAGGCGGGAAAAATCCAGGAAAACGATTTGATATGTTTGGCTGCCTTCGGCTCCGGCTTTACATGGGCGAGCGCGCTGATAAGGTGGTGATCAGCTTACCGTATCCAATGCTTCGAACGGTGAGTTTTTACTCACGAACTCCGGCACAATTTCCTTCATTTTCCGGACTACGCCGCTATGACTTTTCCGCTCATTCAGTGCGAGAAGCTCATAAATGGCCCTTTTTACATACTCATGGTCCATAGGGTTAATCCGGGCAATATGAATTTTATCGTGATGTGTTGGAAGTACCGTTTCCCCGTCACTCAATAGCTCCTCATAAAGCTTTTCCCCGCTGCGCAGTCCCGTATAAACAATCTCTACATCAACATCCGGTTTCAGGCCGGCAAGCTGAATCATTTTCCTTGCCAGATCAACGATTTTTACGGGCTTACCCATGTCAAACACATAAATTTCCCCACCCTTGCCCATGGTACCCGCTTCCAGCACCAACTGCACTGCCTCCGGGATGGTCATGAAATAGCGGGTGATTTCAGGATGGGTAACGGTAACTGGGCCGCCTTTTTCAATCTGTGCCCTGAACCGGGGTATCACGGAGCCATTAGAGCCAAGGACATTGCCAAAACGCGTAGTGATAAACCGGGTTCCTTTCACAGTTGCGCCTTTCCCATTATCCAGCAGTTGCAGGGATTGCTGCCCGTCAAGGCTTTGCGTATATATTTCAGCGATACGTTTAGACGCCCCCATCACGTTCGTCGGATTCACCGCCTTATCCGTGGAAATCATTACAAACTTATTCACACCGAACAGTACCGATAAATCCGCCACGTTTTTGGTTCCCCCTACGTTGGTACTTACAGCCTCGCCCGGATTTTTCTCCATCATGGGCACATGCTTATATGCCGCTGCATGGTAAACCAATTCAGGCCGGTAATCGTTGAAGATCTGATGCATGCGTTCGAGGTTCCGGATATCGGCGATTACGACCACCACGTTGCTCCCCGGAAAAGTCTCCTCAATCTCCAGTTGAACTTCATGCATGGGTGATTCAGCCTGATCACACAAAATCAGCATCTGAGGTTGATAACGTAACACCTGGCGAACAATCTCCGAACCGATCGACCCGGCAGCCCCGGTTATTAAAATACGCTTACCGCAGAGATCATCACAAATACTGTCGTTGTCAATTTTGATGGGCGGGCGCTGCAATAAATCTTCAATACGCAGGTTTTTGATCTGCCGCAAACGCAACCGGCCGGATACCCACTCCGATGCAGGGGGTACGGTCAACACCTTAATTCCCAAGCGCAGGCAACGTTCTACAATCACCTTTTTATCGCGGCTCCCCAAATGATCTTTCACAAAAATCAGCTGGTCAACGGCATACTTGTGTTTCAGCGTGGGAAGATCCTTAATGTGGTACACCCGCTTGCGTTCGATATAACTGTTCAGCTTGCTCCTGTTTGTATCAATAAAGCCAACAATGATGAATTTAGACTCCTTGCTATTCTCCAAGGCCTGTTTCGCCATGATTGCATTCTGGTCCGATCCATAGATTAGCACCCTTATGGTATCTACATCACGCATCTTCCTCATTACCGAAAAGTAGATGCTTTTAACAGTCACCCTAAGCATGAAGAGGAAAAACGTGGCAATGAAGAAATTAATCAGGATGACCGGAACCAACCGCGATGCAGTAACATTGAAAACCGGAGACAACACCAAATAAACGGCCATCAAGTAGCCCGCTGAGGTGACCAGCATGGCCGAAAAAATCTTCAACATATCCCTGGTGTCCGAATACCTGATTAAGCCCGTATGTATTCGCATCAAAAAAAATACCGGCAGGGCAATACAGCTGTACAGCACGGTACAAACAAAGAAATGGCCTCGTATAATCTCCTGAAAATGAAACTGGTTTGCAATGAAGTACGACAATATGAACGACCAAGCCAAAATAACTAAATCCAACAACAAGATGGCCCAGCGAGGCACGATACGAAAGCGAAGTATAAGGTCTTTCATTATATATTTAATAATGTAGCTGCTTTACCTGTCGCCAACCTGAATTTGACGTTCAACCCAACTTTTGCTACGGTGTATATGTACATTGCCTTTGTGTGGTGACTCAATAACCTTGCCAAAATCGCCACACATGCTTACAACACAAAAGTAGGAGGATTGTTTGCCGTGATATATACCTATTTTTTGGTATTTTTCAATATACCGTATAAAACAAAAAAAGGCGCTTTAAGAAGCACCTTTTTTGTTTATACGCCTTGTTCCGACCTACCCGTTGGACAGCGCGGCTGCGCCACTCACTATTTCGGTAAGTTCCGTAGTAATCGCAGCTTGGCGTGCCTGGTTATACGAGAGTTTGAGCGATTTCAGCAGCTCCCCGGCATTTTCCGTGGCCTTGTCCATCGCCGTCATCCGTGCTCCATGCTCGGAGGCATGGGAATCTAAGACGGCTTTGTAGAGTTGCACCTTGATGGCTTTGGGAATCAATTCTTCGACAATCTGCTCCTTAGATGGCTCAATGATATAGTCCGTATTGCCTTTCTCAGTTTCGGATGACACCGTGTTGGGCAGCAGTGGAAGCAATTGCTCCGTGGTAAGCAATTGTATGGCAGCATTCTTGAAACGATTATATACCACTTCCACCCGATCATACTCACCATTTGCAAAACCTTTCATGATCGCATCGGTAATCTTCGATGTATTCTCGAAACTAAGCGCACTGAACAGGTCGTTATGGTCGCCTACCACGTGATATTTACGCCTGAGGTAATAATCCTGCGCACGTTTACCGATACCTATAATGCTCAGGTTGCCCGCCCGCAGTTGTTCGCCGTATTTTTCAGCAATCAACTGGTTAGCCGCTTTTATCACATTGGTGTTGAATGCACCGGCAAGCCCCCTATTGGATGCGATAACCACAACCAGCACCTTATTCGGTTTACGATCTACGGTATAAGGAGAAGCGCCGCCTTCCACGCTGGCAGAAACGTTGGCCAAAATTTCCCGCAGTTTTTCAGCGTAAGGGCGTAACTGCACAATGGCATTCGTCGCCCGTTTTAGCTTTGCCGCAGAGACCATTTTCATAGCCTTGGTAATCTGCTGTGTGGAAGTTACCGACGTGATACGGTTTCTTACCTCTTTTAAATTTGCCATTTGTTAATACTTGTCAGCTAATTCTTTTGCGACTTTTTCCAATATCCCAGTAAGTTCATCATTAAACTTGCCTTCTTTCAATGCTTTCAGCACTTCCGGATGGCGCTGTTCCAATTGCTGCAGGTATTCCGCTTCGAACTCCTTCACTTTGTTTACCGGTACATTGCGGAACAATCCCTTTGTACCAGCGTAAATAATAGCTACTTGTTTTTCAACGGGAACAGGCGCAAACTGGCCTTGCTTCAGTATTTCTACGTTACGCACCCCCTTATCCAATACCGCCTTGGTTGCGGCGTCGAGGTCGGAGCCAAATTTAGAAAACGCCTCCAATTCGCGATATTGCGCTTGATCGAGTTTCAAGGTACCCGCCACCTTTTTCATCGATTTGATTTGTGCATTCCCCCCCACGCGCGAAACCGAAATACCCACGTTAATCGCCGGGCGTACACCCGCGTTGAACAGGTTAGACTCCAGGAAAATCTGGCCGTCCGTAATGGAGATCACGTTAGTAGGAATGTATGCCGATACGTCTCCCGCCTGCGTCTCGATGATCGGCAGCGCGGTGAGCGATCCGCCGCCTTTGACCAATGGTCTGATGGATTCGGGCAGGTCATTCATCTGCCGTGCAATGTCATCGGATGCGTTGATCTTGGCTGCGCGTTCCAACAGGCGGCTGTGCAGGTAAAAGACGTCGCCCGGATAAGCCTCGCGGCCCGGTGGACGGCGGAGCAACAGGGATACCTCACGGTAGGCAACAGCCTGTTTAGACAAGTCGTCATAAATTATCAATGCGGGGCGGCCTGTATCCCGGAAAAATTCACCGATTGCCGCACCAGCCATCGGTGCGTAAAACTGCATAGGTGCCGGGTCAGAAGCCGATGCCGACACTACAATGGTGTATTGCATGGCGCCGTTTTCCTCCAGGGTACGCACGATATTCGCCACCGTTGAGTTTTTCTGGCCTACCGCTACGTAGATACAATAAACAGGTTGTCCGGCGTCGTAGAATTCCTTTTGGTTGATGATAGTATCGATACAAACCGCTGTCTTGCCCGTCTGACGGTCACCGATTACCAATTCCCGTTGACCGCGACCAATCGGAATCATCGCATCAATAGCCTTGATTCCTGTTTGCAGTGGCTCATTTACAGGTTGACGATAAATTACACCCGGAGCTTTACGCTCTATCGGCATTTCGTAGGTATCGCCCACAATGGGTCCTTTACCATCGATGGGCTGCCCAAGCGTGTTTACCACACGGCCAAGCATCCCTTCGCCCACCTTAATGGACGCAATGCGGCGGGTACGTTTAATCGTATCACCCTCTTTGATCTCGTCATACGGGCCAAGCAACACGACGCCAACATTGTCTTCCTCAAGGTTCAATACAATGCCTTGCAATCCATTATCAAATTCAACCAATTCGCCTGACTGAACCTTCGTTAAGCCATAAATACGTGCAATACCGTCACTGATCTGCAATACGGTACCCACTTCTTCAAGCTCCGCTTCTGATTTGAAGCCTGACAATTGTTCTCTTAAAATTGCCGATACTTCATCGGGTCTTACCTCTATCATGTTAATGTTATTAGGGGTTTCTCTGTTATTCTCAACTAACTATGCGTACTAACGTCTAAGTACCTGCAAAAAAATGACGCTCCAGCTTTTTCAGCTTGCCAGCGATGCTGGCATCGATCTGCCGGTCGCCCACCGTTACCACAAACCCGCCGATCAATGTGGGATCTACGGTGTTCCGCAGCACCACCTGGGCCTTAATGGCCTCCGCAATGATATTCCGCAGTTCCTCCAAGTTCGGTTGTGAAAGCGGAGCCGCTGAAACAACCGTGGCATGCACGATACCTTTTACCTCGTTATATTCGCGGATAAACTCCTGTGCCGTGGCATATAAGATACCCGCCCGCCCTTTCCGGACCATGATTTCGAAAAAAGCTGTAATAGAGGGGTCAACTTTCCCATTGAACAGCGCCTGCAGGATATTCCCTTTCTTATCCTGCCTCATTATCGGATTGCTGAGCACAGCCTGCAATTCCGTGTTCGCCTTCAATATCCCCACCACCTGCTCCATGTCCCTTTTTACCGTCTCCAGCTTCCCTTGTTCCTGGGCGAGGTCGATGAGTGATTTGGCGTACCGCGATGCTACTTTAAACTCCGACATACTAATTCAGCTTCACGTCTTTCAGCAGGTCGGCGACCAGCGCTTCCTGCTTGTTTTCGTCTTCAAATTCCTTTTGCAGCACCTTGCGTGCAATATCCAGCGAAAGCGAAGACACCTGGTTCTTCACCTCAGCCAATGCACGTTTCTTCTGGTCATCGATTTCCTTCCTGGCCTGCTCGATCAGCTTTGCCCCTTCGGCCTGAGCTAACGTTTTCGCATCGGCCACAATCTGGTCTTTCAGTTCTTTAGCCTCTTTGAGGATAATGTCCCGCTCCGCCCGTGCGGCTTTCAGCAACTGCTCATTCTCATTGGTCAGGCGCGCCATTTCGGCCTTTGCCTTTTCAGCAGAGGTCAGCGCATCCTCAATAGACTTTTCCCTTTCACCGATCGCTTCCATAATCGGCTTCCAAGCAAATTTACGCAGCAGGAAAAGCAATAACAGAAAGGCAACAAACGTCCAGAAAACCAATCCAATACTCGGATTTCCAATATCAAAGCTCATATTTCCAGTATCTAACTATTAATTTCTCTTTTTTAAAAAGGCCGGACACACAACCAACCGTTAAGTGTCCGGCTTTTGACTCAATGCCGTTACGACGGGTTATTACCCATCAAGGCAACTACGATGGCAAACAGCGCAGCACCTTCAATAAGCGCTGCGGCGATGATCATAGCAGTTTGAATCTTTGATGCAGCTTCAGGCTGACGGGCAATACCTTCCATTGCCTTGCCACCTACCTGTCCGATACCGATTCCGGCACCGATTACTGCTAATCCGGCACCAAGTGCCGCAATTGAACCTACCATAACAATTTAATTTAAAATGTATATTTAATAAAGGGTTTACAAAATCAATGGTGCTCCTCCACCGCCATACCGATGAACAGGGCGGTAAGCAACGTAAATATAAAGGCCTGCAACGCCGCCACCAACAGCTCAAGTACATTCATAAACAGTACAAACGCCAGTGAAACAGGAGCTATCGCCAACGACTTGAACACAAATATCAGGGAAATCAAGCTAAGGATAATGATGTGGCCGGCCGTGATATTCGCAAAAAGCCGGATCATCAAGGCAAAGGGTCTCGATATCACTCCCACAAGCTCTACGGGGATCATGATGGGATATAACCACCACGGCACATCGGGCAGCAAAATATGCTTCCAATAGTACTTATTGCCATTAACATTAACCACGATTAATACGATAAACGCCAGCACAAAAGTTACCGCAATATTTCCCGTGACATTGGCCGCACCGGGGAAAATCGGAATGAGGCCCATCAGGTTATTTATCCAGATGAAAAAGAAAATAGTGAGCAACAACGGCATGAACCGCGCGTACTTATGGCCAATATTGGGACGGGCAATGTCATCCCGCACAAACAAGATAATCGGTTCAAGAAAAGACTGAAGCCCTTTCGGCGCCTTGCCTTCCCGCTTTTTATAGGCTTTGGCTACCGACGTAAAAATTAACAGCAGCAAGAAAACCGACAGGAACATCGAAGCTACGTTCTTCGTAATGGAAAAATCCCATATCTTTTTGGAGGCTTCTTCATCAATTTGTCCCGCCGCATTTACAACCTGGATCTTTTTCTTATCCACCAGCCGGTACGTATAGTGTTTACCTCGGTAGTCATGCTCACCATGATGAAACTGTGAAGAAAGGAAGAACTCAAATCCCTTGTCTGTATATAATATGACTGGAAGCGGGATGGACGAGTGCCCCCAAAGATGCCAATCATGGGCATCACTGATGTGTTCCATGATTACATCGGTAGGCTGAAATTCCCCTTCGCCATGTGCACCGTGGCTATCTATGGCGGCTGAATTTACGGTCGGTGTATCTGCGGCTTGTACAACGGAAAAGGTCGTTAAAACGGCAAAAATTGCTATGAAGCTGATTTTTTTTGAATCGAAAAAGTGCCTAAAATCCATCTAATCCCAATTTTTTACGTCTGATTTTGGTCGCGCAAGTTACGTAACAAAAAAGTAACTTCAAAGACCGTAAATAAGAAATATAATGAAAAAAAGTTAAGTGCCGTAAGCAGCTTATTTTCAGGAAATTTTACTATCAATACAGCTACCGCCGCCAAACAGGTGAACAGCTTAACAAAAAGCCCTCCCAACAGGCTGTATACTGCGGTCTCCCCTCCTTTCCGGATTCCTAAATCGCTCAGGACATATGCAACCAACGTGAGAAAAAACACAATGGCAAAAAGCACCCAAAAAAACGGACTGAGAATGTCAACAGGTTTGAATAAATGCTGCAACCCCACAGCAATTGCCGCCACAAGTAGCCCAAACGCATGGTAATATCCGATGAACCTCCCAAGCTTCATGCTACCATGCAATTTCACCCCTGAAAACGAATACGGCTGGCCCCTCCAGAAAAATTTCGGTAAAACGGTTGCCGTCCCGGTTAAAACGGATATTCAGCCTTCCCCCCGCCGCGCGAATAGGTGTCTCTATTGGCCCTTCCTTTCCCGCCCGCGCCGCCATGGCCAGCGCCACAGCCGTCGCCCCGGTACCACACGCGAGCGTTTCGTCTTCCACGCCCCGCTCGTATGTGCGGACAAAATACCCATCTTCTTCCGGTTCCACGAAGTTGACATTAATACCCTTATCTCGGTAACTGTCGCTATATCGTATGTCACGTCCTTCGGCCACCACGGGATACTTCGCTAGATCGTCCACCATCTTTACATAATGCGGCGATCCCGTATCCAGCACATAAGCGTCGCCGTCCCGGCCGATGTGGTCCACCTTGGCCATCTGCAAACTCACCCATCCTACCCTATCATGCATACGGGCGTGATGAGGACCATCAACTGCCAAAAAGTCAGTCTCACTGCCGATCACTCCAATATCCTGGGCGAAAGCCACGATACAGCGCCCACCGTTACCACACATACTTCCCTCGTTTCCGTCGGCATTATAATATACCATTTCAAAATCATACCCTTCGGCGCCCTGCAGCAACATCAATCCATCTGCCCCGATGCCGAATCTCCTGTCGCATAGCCGACGCACCAAGCCGGTGTTTTCCCGTTCAAATAGTCCATTTCGGTTATCAATGATCACAAAATCATTGCCCGCCCCCTGATATTTATAAAATGTATGTAACTCCATGAGTTCGTTAGCGGAGCAAAGGTAATCATATCCGTTCGAAATTCCATCCTTAACCTTTACGTGTCCTATATTGGCAACTTTAACATTATTTAACAAGAAAAAACAGGCCTGCATTTGCTACAGAAAGGCAAATGGTATTACATTTGAAACAACTTCTATCGAAGCACTTTTTTCAACTTACAACGATTGGAATTACGATGAAAAAATTAGGATTAACATTACTGACCGCACTGGTAGGAGGCTTGATAGCTGTGGGCGGTTATAAATTGGTCGAAAGTAAACAGGAAAGTAAAATGTCATTCGAGGAACGGCAGCAATTGCATTATGCCAACAACCCCGTTCCTAATGTCGTTTCGTCTACGGGCAACCCTGATTTCACTCAGGCTGCCGCCATGGTGGCCCCGGCGGTGGTTAACATTACCACGACCTACCCGGGCCGTTCGAGGGGTTACGGCGCAAGCCCCATGGATTTATTTGAAGAATTCTTTGGGATGCCCCGGCAACGGCAACCGCGCTCCGCTCCCCCTGCACAGGCCACAGGCTCAGGAGTAATAATATCAGCAGACGGTTACATCGTCACCAACAACCACGTGGTCGAGGATGCCACCAAAATCGAAGTGAAACTCACCGACAAACGCGTGGTGGAAGCGAAAATTATCGGGCGGGATCCGAACACCGATTTGGCATTAATCAAAATTAACGAAAAGGGACTTCCTTTCGTCAGGTTCGGCGATTCGGACCAGGTGCGTATCGGCGAATGGGTACTGGCTGTTGGCTATCCGCTGGGACTGGAATCCACCGTAACGGCGGGTATCGTTAGTGCAACGGGGCGTTCTACGGGAATCATTGCCCGCGAGTTGCAACAGCGGCAATACCAACAACGCGGCTATCAGTCGGATGACCAGCCCATGGTCAATACGGCAGTGGAATCGTTCATTCAGACGGATGCCGTTATTAACAAGGGAAATAGTGGTGGCCCGTTGGTCAATGCCAACGGAGAACTCATTGGCATCAACTCCAACATTATGACGCCCACCGGCACCTATGCGGGTTACGGCTTCGCCATTCCGGTGAACCTGGTTAAGAAAATTGCCGACGACTTCATCAAGTATGGTACGGTTAAACGGGGCTTGATAGGCATTTCCTTCCAGGAGCTCAACCCCTCTTTAGCTAAAGAACTCGAAACCAAAGAGACCACAGGCCTCTATGTTATGGAAGTTGTTCCCGACGGTGCTGCAGAAGCAGCTGGCATCAAAAAAGGCGACGTTATCACCAAACTCGACGGCCGTGTTATCCAGTCATCATCGGATCTGCAGGAACGTATTTATCGTCTGCGACCCGGTGATAAGGTGAAGCTAAGCTACAAGCGCGATGGTAAAGAACGCGATGTAACCGTGACATTGAGGGAAGATACACGGGCATCTGAAAGCAGTAAAGAGGAAAGCGAAGCCAAGCGCAGCGGTACCGAAATCTATAATAAATTAGGCGCTGGTTTTGTACCGGCTTCGGAAGCCAGGAAAAAGGAACTGGGTGTTTCCTCAGGCGTTGTGGTCGCGCAAGTACACCAAGGCGGACTATTTGATTACTTCAATGTACAGCGCGGCTTAGTCATCACCCACGTCAACGGCAGGCCCGTGAACAGCGCTGATGAAGTAGAAGCAGCACTGGCAGATTCAGAACGGGGCATTGTCCGGATTGTCGGTGTACCGCAGCGTGGCAGCCGTGTAGAGTTAAACGTACCCATCGAATACTAATAAACACCAGACACCTTCATCTAAAAAAATCCCGTCCGCCATGCGGCAGACGGGATTTTTTATTCATCCAAAAATTAAAACAAAACTCAAAGGCAGAAATATAACTTAGCAGTATTCGTCAAATGCTGCCACCAAGTTATCCGCGATCATCTGGGCAGGACGGCCTTCTATCTGGTGCCGCTCAATCATGTGCACCAGCTTACCGTCTTTGAACAATGCCATGGCCGGGGAAGACGGCGGATAAGGTAACATGTAAGAACGGGCCTTATCAACCGCTTCTCTTTCCATTCCGGCAAAAACCGTTACGATTTTGTCAGGATGCTTTTCATTCTTAATCGCAGCTATTGCAGCGGGGCGCGCATTGGCTGCCGCGCAACCACACACCGAATTAACCACGACAAACACGGTTCCATCCTGTTTAATGGCCGAATCGACCTCCTCTGGGGTCTTCAGTTCTTCAAAGCCAACGTCTGTCAGTTCTTTGCGCATCGGCGCTACAAGGTATTCGGGATACATAATGTTTAGTCCTTTCTGTTAATAGTTTAACGATTAAAATCTCCTGCAAAGATACGGCGCGGTAAGGCGTTTAACAAATATCCCTTTTCACCGGAATGTCAGAATATGCAGAAAGGGGCATTTTATTAAGCGTTTTTACGGACTACTTACCGACGATTCGTTATACCTATTGAATTCCAGCATGGAAAAAGATATCTTTGTACCCAAATAAATAGATGTTTAGCAATATGCCAACTACAGAAACCACATATGTTCCCTACAAAGTAAAGGACATCAGCCTCGCCGACTGGGGCCGCAAGGAAATCGAATTGGCGGAAGCCGAAATGCCGGGCTTGATGGCACTCCGTGAAGAATTCGGCGCGTCCAAGCCGCTGAAGGGCGCCCGTATCGCCGGCTGCCTCCATATGACGATACAAACCGCCGTGCTTATCGAAACGCTCATCGAACTGGGCGCCGAGGTATCCTGGTCTTCCTGCAATATCTTTTCAACGCAAGACCATGCCGCCGCTGCAATCGCCGCTGCGGGCATCCCTGTATACGCTTGGAAAGGCATGACCGAAGACGAATTCAACTGGTGTATCGAACAAACCCTGTTTTTCGGTGAAGAGCGGAAACCGCTCAACATGATCCTCGATGATGGAGGTGATTTGACAAACATGGTCTTCGATAAATATCCCGAACTCATCAAAGGCATTAAGGGCCTTTCTGAAGAAACCACCACGGGTGTACACCGCCTTTACGAACGCATGAAAAACGGTACGCTACATTTGCCGGCCATCAATGTGAACGATTCAGTGACCAAATCCAAATTTGACAATAAATATGGCTGCCGCGAATCACTGGTTGATGCTATCCGCCGGGCCACGGACCTCATGCTTGCCGGAAAAGTAGCGGTGGTAGCTGGATACGGCGACGTAGGCAAAGGATCGGCCGAATCCCTCCGCAGCGCAGGGGTACGGGTAATCGTGAGCGAGATCGATCCCATCTGCGCACTCCAGGCCGCCATGGAAGGATATGAAGTCAAGAAGTTCGCACAGGCGGTGAAAGAAGCCGACATCGTAGTTACCGCTACAGGTAACCGCGATATTGTACGTGCTGAACATTTCAAAACCATGAAAGATAAAGCCGTAGTATGCAATATCGGCCATTTCGACAATGAGATTGACGTCGCTTGGCTTAATCAGCATTATGGGCACACCAAAGTGGAAATCAAGCCCCAGGTGGACAAATACACCATTGATGGCAGCGATGTTATCCTGCTGGCTGAAGGGCGTCTGGTTAACCTCGGCTGTGCTACAGGGCATCCATCGTTTGTGATGAGTAACTCGTTCACCAACCAGACGTTGGCTCAGATTGAATTGTGGACAAACGGCGAAAATTACGAAAACAAGGTTTATACATTACCTAAGCACCTTGATGAGAAAGTAGCCCGCCTGCATTTAGCCAAAATCGGTGTTGAACTGGATGTGCTGGATGCCCACCAGGCTGAATATATCGGCGTGCCTGTAGAAGGACCCTATAAACCAGAACATTACCGGTATTAACGGCATGCCGCCAATGAAACTGCTAAAGCCACGGATGATCATTATCCGTGGCTTTTCTATTTATTGGTTAAATAGCGTTTGTACCGCTTCCAACGCATGGGTAACCCGTTCCTGCCCTACACCGGACACCACCACATAGTTAGCGCCGATAGCTTGTAGTTCGTTATGCCATACACGCATAAAGTGCTCCCGTAAGTGCGGGAAATCGCGCAATGGATCATCCACCCACGGCAAATCGATATCCATCAGCAAATAACCGTCATAACGGTTCATCTGGAGTTCATCAAGCACAACATCCGGGGTATAACCAAACAGGTGGTCGCACCACACCTTAATGGTTAAGAACATGGTGTCGCAAATCAACAGGTTATGCCGTGCGAAAGGCAATAGGCTTCGCTCCAGCGCTAGCTGCCCATAGAACATATTCAGTTCATCCTGCATGGTATATTCTCGGTGCAGGTGCCTGCAATATTCACGAGCGTATTCCGGCACGCATACCGTTCCGAAATACTTGGCCAGGTATTCGGCAGTAACCGATTTGCCCGTCGATTCGGGTCCTACCACTGCAATTTTTATTAAAGGTGTACTGTCCATTGGCTTTGATTTGCTGCCTTCAAAATTAAAGATTGCCGCGGGCTTTCCAAGAACCGCGAAAATAACGGTATAACCACGGCAATCCGGCGGCCGGTAAACTTTATCAAAAATATTTAACCAGTTATTCCGTTAAAAAACATACCTTTGCACTCCGACAAAACAGTCGGAATATCCTACCTTAATTTCCCAGGCATTTTCGCTGTTTTGACAATGGAACATGGTTTGTATTGTTAACATTTTCACCACATAATGCCCAGAGACACCTCCATCAATTCTGTTTTGATTATCGGTTCAGGCCCCATTATTATCGGACAAGCCTGTGAATTTGACTATTCCGGCTCGCAAGCGGCACTTTCGCTCAAAGACGAAGGAATAACGGTATCTATTATCAATTCCAATCCGGCCACCATCATGACCGACAAGGTGATTGCCGACAATGTGTATCTGCTGCCGCTCACCTGTGAAAGCATCGAAAAAATCCTGCAGGAACAGCACATTGACGCCGTATTACCCACCATGGGTGGCCAGACGGCCCTCAACCTGTGCATCGAAGCCTCTGAACGGGGTATATGGGAAAAATATGGTGTCAAAGTCATCGGTGTTGACGTCGCTGCCATTGAAAAGACCGAAAACCGTGAAGAATTTCGGCGTTTAATGGTGGATATCGGCGTTGGTGTAGCCAAATCCAAGATCGCTAACTCTTTCCTTGAAGGAAAAGAAGCGGCGCAGGAAATCGGATTTCCGCTGGTTATCCGTCCTTCCTACACCCTGGGCGGTACCGGAGGCGGCTTTGTCCATAAAAAGGAAGAGTTCGAGGCCGCCCTCAGTAGGGGCTTGCAGGCGTCGCCGACCCACGAAGTACTCGTAGAGCAGGCCGTGTTGGGCTGGAAAGAATTTGAGCTGGAGCTGCTTCGCGACAGCAACGATAACGTGATTATCATCTGTACCATCGAGAATTTCGACCCCATGGGTATCCATACCGGCGACTCGATAACCGTGGCACCCGGCATGACCTTAAGTGATCGCTGCTACCAGGAAATGCGCAACCAGGCCATCCAGATGATGCGCGCCATCGGTAACTTTGCCGGGGGATGTAACGTTCAGTTTTCGGTAAACCCTGAAAATGAAGAGATCATTGCCATTGAAATCAACCCGCGTGTATCACGTTCGTCTGCATTAGCCTCTAAAGCGACGGGATATCCAATTGCCAAGATTGCAGCTAAGCTGGCCATCGGATATAACCTCGATGAAATACAGAATCAGATTACCAAAACCACCTCAGCCTATTTCGAGCCTACACTCGACTATGTCATTGTGAAATTGCCGCGCTGGAACTTTGCCAAGTTCAAAGGGGCCAACCGTGAACTGGGCCTTCAGATGAAGTCGGTAGGCGAGGTGATGGCCATTGGGCGCACCTTCATCGAAGCCTTGCAGAAAGCTTGTCAAAGCCTCGAAACCGGACGTCACGGCTTGGGAGCCGACGGCAAACAATTGCGCAACCTCGAAGAGATAATGCACAGCCTCGAACATCCCAGCAGCGATCGCATATTCCATATCAAAGATGCGTTTGAACTGGGCGTACCTTTGGAGTCTATTCGCAAAGCAACCCACATCGATAAGTGGTTCCTTCTGCAAATCCAGGAACTCGTGCACCTGGAGGCCGAGTTGCGCCGGTATCAACTAAACAACATTCCCCGCGACTTTTTCCTCACCCTGAAGCAAAAAGGGTATTCAGATGTACAGATCGCCTGGCTGCTGGGTAACGTCACGGAAGACGATGTATTCCGCCGTCGCACGGAACTAGGCATCCGCAGGGTGTACAAGATGGTGGATACCTGCGCTGCGGAATTTCCTGCACAGACCCCCTATTATTACTCCACCTTTGAGGAAGAAAACGAATCCGTTGTGTCCGACAAGAAGAAAATCATCGTGCTTGGCTCCGGCCCGAATCGCATCGGACAGGGCATCGAATTTGATTACTCCTGTGTACACGGCCTCTTGGCATCCAAGGAAGCCGGGTTTGAATCAATCATGATCAATTGCAACCCCGAAACCGTGTCGACCGATTTCAACATGGCAGACAAGCTGTATTTTGAACCGGTTTACTGGGAGCACGTCCGTGAAATTATCGAACTGGAGAAACCCGTAGGGGTCATCGTACAATTAGGCGGGCAAACTGCCCTGAAGATGGCCGAGAAGCTCGAAGCCAATGGAATCAAGATTATCGGTACATCCTTCAAAGACATGGATTTGGCGGAAGATCGCGGCCGTTTCTCGGATCTGCTTAAATCGCTGGATATCCCTTATCCGAAATACGGCGTAGCCGAAAGCGCCGAGGAAGCACTTAAAGTCGCGAACGAAGTGGGGTATCCAGTACTGGTACGCCCCAGCTATGTACTTGGCGGCGAACGTATGAGCATCGTTATCAACGATGACGAGCTGGAGACGGCCGTTGTGAAGCTGCTGCGCAATCTGCCGGGCAACCGTGTATTGATTGACCATTTCCTTGACCGTGCGGAAGAAGCCGAGTCCGACTCCATCTGCGATGGTGAAGAGGTGCATATTATCGGCATGATGGAACATATCGAACCTGCAGGTATCCATTCCGGCGATTCCAGCGCAGTGCTGCCACCATTCAGCCTTTCCGAAAATGTGCAGCGCAAGATGGAAGAGTATACGATAAAACTTGCCAAGGCGCTCAATGTGCGTGGACTGCTCAACATTCAATTTGCGGTAAAAGATGAACAGGTATACGTCATCGAAGCCAACCCACGTGCATCACGTACGGTACCGTTCATTGCCAAGGCTTATGATGTCCCTTATGTGAACATCGCCACCAAAATTATGCTCGGCACCAACAAGCTGAAAGATTTCAACATTGAACGTAAGCTCACCGGTTATGCCATCAAAGAACCCATATTCTCATTCGATAAATTCCCTGATGTAGACAAGCAGCTCGGGCCGGAAATGAAATCGACGGGTGAGGCTATCCGCTTCATCAAGGATCTGGACGACCCCTTCTTCCGTGAAATGTACGCGAAGAAATCGATGTACCTGAGCAAATAAACCCGTTTACCGTCTTGGATAAGCCGCCTGCCCCAAACGAGCAGGCGGCTTATGTATTTATAGCCCGATTAATCAAACGATTGCCGACCTGGCTGTGCGTGCGCTGAACACCAAGGCTTCCCAACGCGTGGGTGACGCTTTTCAAGGTTTTCTACCTACTATATGTATTTGTTTCCTATATTTGGCATACAATTATAGATAACACCTCGATCATGTTGGGCTGAGTCGGATGGAAAGCTACTGTAAAGACGATGACGCCTTGCAGCAAGCGGTATACTAGCAGGCTCACGCACCTATTAGTAATTATGCAAAAGAAAAAAAACCATATTCATTCAAGCGAAGAAGAGCTGGTTTCATTGCTTCGCGAAGGCGATGAATCGGCATTTTCAGCAATATATGAGCGGTACTGGCAGGTGCTATACAACAGCGCATTTAAACGGCTTTCCAACCGCCAGTTATCAACAGACGTTGTGCAGGAAGTGTTCTGTGATCTCTGGACAAGGAGGCATACCCTCGAAATACGGAATTTGACGACCTACCTTTTCCATGCTGTTAAATACCAAGTATATAAAACTGCACGTAAGGATAAATCGGCATTGCACTTCTTTGAGAAATTCGACCACTTATGCAGTGCTCCAAAAACAGATACCTTGGTGTTGGAGAAAGAACTTTTCCATCGATTCCAGGTGTGGCAGGCTACATTGCCGGCCAGTCGACGCCGCATTTTCGAAATGCGGTATGAAGAGGATATGCCCGTGTCAGAAATCGCCCGGGTATTGGGCATATCTCCTAAAACCGTACAAAACCAATTATCACTACTACATGTAGACCTAAAAACCAAAATGCTATCTCTTTTCCTGCTGTTTCTGCTGACTTCTCTTTAACACATTCCTATACCATCCAACAGCGTTAAAAAAAAATCACTTTTTTTTGGGAAAGACTGCAGTTTACGGTACTATCTATAAGGACTGCCGAAACGCCTGGGGCGTAATATGGCATCAGCATGATGGAACATAGAAAAGCGTTTGAGCAATTGATTGACAGGTACCTGCAGGGACTACCGCTTACCGACACTGAGCAAGCGTTGTTGGAAAGCTATTTCGATTCGTTTGAAAATAAAGGCGCTATCCTGGATGAGCTATCCGAAGAAGATGTCGCGGCTATCGACAGGCAGTTAAGAAAGGCCATTTTTGAACGCAGCACCCGACTTCCAAACAACACCGCCAAAAAACAAAGCGCCAGCGCACCGGTGAAATACAAATACATCGGTCTGGCTGCCAGCCTACTGATGACCCTGGGCCTGGCCTACTTCTACATTAACCAGCAAAACAGTGCGCACCAGTTAAACCATGACATTGTCCGGTACGACGGCAAGTCATTTTCCAATAATGACGGCGTGGGCCAATTCCTGCTGCCTGACGGCTCACTGGTCTTCCTCAATCAAGGGAGTAAACTGCAATTGGCAGCCGATTTCGGCAGTGAAAACCGCCATGCCAACCTGGAAGGCGAAGCTTATTTCGACGTTACGCATAATCCAGATAAGCCGTTTATCGTATACAGCAAAGGAACGGCAGTCCGTGTATTAGGCACAACGTTCCTTGTAAAGGAAACCGATTCCGCCCAAAGCGTGGCGTTGCTATCCGGCAAAGTACAATTAGCAAACAGCGTAGAAGCATTTACCCTACGGCCCGGCGAACTTGCAGACCGTAGCAAAGACGCCACTACATTTACGGTAAGCAAAGCAGATTTCAACGAATTACTCAACTGGAAACCAGCGACTTTCCAGTTAAACGATATCACCATGGCAGACATGGCCGATTTCATGACAAAACGTTACGGTATCCAACTGGAATTTGAAAGTGACAAAATCCGGGAATGCCATATCACCATTTCTCTAAACGGACGGGAAACATGGGAAGAATTACTGGATATCGTCAGCTTGGTTAACCAGTTCACCTACGAGCAACACGGAACACGGATCACATTAACGGGCAGGGGGTGCCTGCCATAACACGACATGACACATTAAAAGAAGGATAGCCATTATGAAAGAAACATAAAACTAACCAATGCAAAGAAAATGGCATGAACCGGAGGGAAGCCGGAACATGCCGGTGTTTCAAATCATCGTTCAAAACCATTTAAAACAATGCTAAGTTATGAAAAAAACATATCGTGGAGAAGTTATTATCTTTTTTCTACGACAGGTCCCACATCAACGCATCTTTTTCATGCGAATTTGCATATTATTCTTTCTGGTAGCCTTTTGCATGCTTCAACTACTTGCTACGCCCACAGTCCGCGCACAGCAGCTCAAAGATACCAAAGTGAGCATTTCGATCGCTAATGCTCCCTTAAGCGAAGCGATAGGAAAACTGGCACAGCAATCCGGTTTGGCGTTTACCTATAACGAACAACAGCTCAGCAACCATCATGTAAGCGTCAGTGCAGAGTCGGAAAGTGCCGAAAGCGTTTTGCAACGTTTGCTGTCCGGACTTCCATTTACGTATACGGAGAGAGCCGGAAAAGTAGCGATTTACCCAAGCAGGCCGCACTATGGTAAAAGTGCAACAGGAACACAAGAAGAATTGGAAGTCCGGGGCGCTATTAAAGACACATTGGGCAGTCCACTGCAGGGGGTTTCCGTGAGTATGGCTGGTAAACCTACAGTCAGCACTTCTTCAGATGAAAATGGGATGTATATCCTGCGCATACCCGCGGCATCCGCCACGTTGACCTTCACGATGGTTGGGTATAGACAGCAAACAATGGAAGTGGGGGAATCAGGAGTTTACGACATCGTTATGCGAGAGGAATTGTCCGACCTGGATGAAGTGGTGGTCGTAGCCTATGGCACCCAAAAGAAAACCGAACTCGTCGGCGCCGTAACCACCATCAGCCCCGGAGAGCTGAAAGTTCCATCAAGCAACCTCACAACCGCATTGGCGGGGCGCTTGGCAGGCATTATTGCATACCAGCGCAGCGGCGAGCCCGGCATGGATAATGCCGACTTTTTCATCCGTGGGGTTACCACTTTCGGTTACAAAGTCGACCCACTCATCCTCATCGATGGCGTCGAATTCACGGCGACCGATCTGGCACGCCTGCAACCCGATGACATTGCCAGTTTCTCCATCATGAAAGATGCGTCAGCTACCGCGCTGTATGGTGCACGTGGCGCAAACGGCGTTATCCTGGTCACCACAAAAGAAGGGAAGGAAGGCCGGGCCAAAGTAGGCTTCCGGCTCGAAAACTCGCTGTCCGCCCCCACCCGGAATGTAGAACTGGCAGACCCCGTCACCTACATGCAGTTGCACAATGAAGCGACGCGCACACGCGACCCTAACGCGCGCGAACTGTATGACCAACGAAAAATAGACAATACAATGGCGGGAACAAATCCGTACCTATATCCAGCAACGGACTGGCGCGGGGCGCTGTTCAAAGATTACGCCATGAACCAACGGGCCAACCTCAACGTAAGCGGCGGAGGCAAGGTAGCCCGCTATTATTTCGCCGGAACGTTCAACCGCGACAACGGTATCCTGCAGGTAGATCCGCAAAACAATTTTAATAACAACATCGATCTTAAAACCTATCTGTTGCGTTCAAATGTCAATGTCAACGTGACGAAAACCACCGAAATGGGCGTTCGTATGTATGGTACATTTGACGAATATACCGGGCCTATTGACGGCGGCACCCAAATGTACCGCAACGTCATGCGCAGCAACCCCGTCCTGTTTCCACCCTATTTCCCCAAAACGGAACAATACGAACACGTCCACCATATCCTGTTCGGGGGAACCGAGCAAGGAAATTATATCAACCCATATGCCGATATGGTCAAAGGATACCGGGATTACTCCCGGTCGGTAATGATGGCCCAGTTTGAACTGAAACAGGATCTATCGTTCTTCACCGAAGGGCTGAGCCTGCGTGCGTTAGGAAACACCAACCGCACCTCGTATTTCTCAGTATCTCGGCAATACCGGCCATTCTTTTACCAACCACGCTTCTTCGACCAAGCAACGGGCCGGTTAGACTTACAATTATTGAACGAACGGCAGGGGGCAGAATACCTGGATTACAGCGAAGGCGAAAAAACAATAAGTTCAGTCTTTTACATGGAGTCTGCCCTTAACTATAACCGGATTTTCAACGACAAACACAATGTCGGCGGCATGGTCGTTTACATTATGCGGCAGCGCCTCAATGGCAATGCAGGCGACCTGCAGCAGTCATTACCCTTCCGCAACCTCGGCCTATCCGGCCGGTTTACCTATGCCTATGATAGCCGCTACTTCGGCGAATTCAACTTTGGGTATAACGGTTCGGAGCGCTTTTACCGGAACCACCGTTTCGGATTTTTCCCATCCGGCGGTGTGGCCTGGCATATATCGAACGAAAAATTCTGGGAACCACTACTGCCTATTGTTTCCTTGTTAAAAATCAGAGCCACATACGGCTTAGTGGGCAACGATGAAATCGGCGGACCGCAGGATCGCTTTTTCTACCTGTCGAATGTAAATATGGACAACAGCGGCCGGGGGGCTACATTTGGTATCGACAACGGGTACTCCAACTCCGGCGTATCCATTTCACGGTATGACAACCGCGACATTACCTGGGAAACCGCCGAAAAAACAAACATTGGATTGGAGCTCAAACTCCTTGATAAAATCGGAATACAGGCCGACTTCTTCAGCGAATACCGCCGCAACATTTTAATGACACGAGCCAGCATTCCTGCCGTGATGGGCCTTTCAGCGGATGTACGGGCTAATGTAGGAGAGGCCAGCGGCAAGGGCTTCGATATGTCGGTGGATTACCAGCAAAATTTTGGGCAACACTTATGGGTAACCGCCCGGGGAAACTTCACCTATGCCACCAGTGCTTATAGAGTCTATGAAGAACCTGAGTATGCCGATGAATGGTGGAAATCCCGTATCGGTTACCCCTTATCGCAACGATGGGGATATATTGCAGAACGGTTGTTCGTAGATGATGATGAAGTAGCCAACTCGCCCGTCCAGGATTTCGGCGCGCCCGTCAGGGGCGGCGACATCAAGTTCAGGGACATTAATAACGACGGGCAAATCACAGCGCTGGATCAGGTGCCCATGGGCAATCCTACCACTCCCGAAATCGTGTATGGCTTTGGATTTTCCGCAGGGTTCAAAAACATCGACTTGTCTTGCTTTTTTCAAGGACTGGCACAGGAATCGTTCTGGATAGACCCCTTAGCAACGGCACCCTTCATCAGGTATGTCTATTCCGGAGAAAGCACCCGATTCCAAGATGTTAACCTGGAGAACCAGTTACTCAAAGCCTATGCAGACAACCACTGGTCAGAAGCCAATAATAACGTAATGGCCCTGTGGCCCCGCCTGAATACAGTGGCCGATCCGAACAACAGCCAGCCCAGTACCTGGTTCATGCGCGATGGTTCATTCCTGCGTCTTAAGACGTTAGAGTTTGGCTACACTTTCCAGCGCGACCGTGTACAGCGGCTGGGAATGGAAAGTTTCCGGCTTTACTTCAGCGGTACAAACCTGCTCACGTGGAGCCGTTTCAAGTTATGGGACGTGGAGATGGCAGGCAACGGGCTGAATTATCCCGTGCAACGCGTACTGAACATTGGATTACAAGTATCACTTTAAGTAATTTCAACAATAAGAATATGAAAAAGATAGTCACAGGCCTGGTACTGCTGCAAATGTGCTTTTCCTGCAACTACTTGGACGTGGTACCAGATAACATTGCTACCATTGATTACGCATTCCGGACACCGCTCACGGCCGAGAAATATCTGTTTACGTGCTACTCTTGGTTGCCATCGCATGCCAACTATGCTAGCAGTAATCCGGCTATCTCCGGCGCCGATGAAATCTGGTACAATGCTTATTTCAACGAAAGTTATGCAGCATTCTCCATCGCACGAGGCAACCAGAATGTGTTAACGCCCTATGTAGATTATTGGGTGGGCTCACAAGGTGGAAAACCGTTGTTCCGGGGCATCCGCGAATGCAATATTTTCTTGGAGAATATCCATAAGGTAAAGGAGATGAGTGAATTCGACAAAGATCGCATGCGTGCCGAGGCAAAGGTGCTTAAAGCCTATTACCATTTCTGGTTGATGCGCATGTATGGTCCTATTCCAATTATCCGCGACAATTTGGATATCACGGCAGAGGAAAATACCATCCGTAATCTGTTGCGCCGCCCGGTTGATGAATGCGTGGATTACATTGTTGAATTGATAGATGAAGCGTCGCCGAATTTACCCGATGAAGTGCCATTTGAGGTACAGGAAAAGGGGCGGATCACCAAACCCATTGCTTTAGCCATCAAAGCGCGGGTATTGGTGACGGCTGCCAGCCCGCTATTCAACGGCAACACACTCTTCAGTGGGTATACGTTGAAAGATGGTACGCCGTTATTCAACAGCACCTATGACGAAACCAAATGGGAACGGGCAGCGCTCGCCTGCAAAGAGGCCATTGACCTTTGCCACCAGTTGAACAAGGAACTGAATTACTACAATATAGCACAAAGTCCTTACGCTATATCCGACACCACTGCCACGGAGCTCAGTATCCGAACGGCAATCACATTGAAATGGAACCCGGAAATTGTCTGGGGCAACACCAATAGCATGACCAATGCATACCAAACACGGAGTTATCCCCGTATTTTCCCTGGGGCTGCAAACTATTATGGAGGTGAGGCATCCGTACCAATGAAAATTGTGGATGCGTTTTACAGCAGGCATGGCGTACCCATTGAGGAAGACAAGACATGGCACTATACAGACCGCTTCGAACTGCGTACCGCAACAGCGCAGGAGCGGCTTTTCATCCAAGAAAATTACGTGACAGCAGCCATGAATTTCGACCGGGAACCCCGGTTTTACGCGAGCCTTGCCTTTGATGGCAGCCGTTGGTACGGTCAAGGGGTGTTTACCGATGAGGATAACTTCTACATCACGGCCAGGGCGGGAGGCACCGCTTCCGGACATGCGTATTCCTATTCCGCAACGGGCTACTGGCCAAAAAAGGTAGTGAACCACCTGAACGCCGCCGGTCCCACGCTATGGACTGTACAGACATACCCTTGGCCGGTTATTCGGCTGGCTGATCTTTACTTGCTATATGCTGAGGCACTTAATGAGGCCTATGGCCCTTCCCAGGAGGTTTACGATTACCTTAACCTCATCCGCCAACGTGCGGGTTTGGGAACGGTAGAGGAATCTTGGACAACGTATTCTACGAGGCCCGATAAATACCAACAGCGAAGCGGACTCCGCGAAATCATCCGTCGTGAACGAACCATTGAGCTGGCTTTCGAGGGAAGCCGATTCTGGGACCTGCGCCGATGGATGACCGCACCGGAAGAGCTAAGCAAACCTATCGTAGGATGGGACGTCCTGCAAGAAGAGCCAGAGGCATACTATCGCCAACGTGTGCTGTTTGAGCGGCAATTCCGCACACGGGATTATTTCTGGCCGGTCCAAGAATCCGAATTATTGAAGAACCGGGATATTATGCAGAGCCCCGGATGGTAAATGATGTAATCCGCAAACCACTTTACTAAGAAAAAGGATGAAAAATAGAACAATAGCGAGGTTCGTCGGCTATATATTGATAACCCTGGCGGCCTGCACGGAGGAAAAACTTCAACCCATAGCAACCGACGGAACCCCTCCACGGCCCGTCCAACAAGCTGCCGTTGAAAGTCAGTCGGGTGCCGTTAACATCACCTATCAGGCACCCGAGGGAGCGGATCTCCTCTATGTCGAGGCTGAATGCGACTTGGGTGGGGGACGGGTCGTGAATGCAAAATCTTCTTTTTACAAAGACTTTATTCGCCTGGAGGGTTTCGGCGACACGGCGACCTATGACGTCAAACTATATGCAGTAGGCCGTAATCTGAAACGTTCTACGCCTGTGATATTACAGGTTAAGCCGCTTCCTCCGCCTATCTGGGGCGTTTTCAAGTCACTGGATATCCAGGAAGACTTCGGCGGATTAACGCTCAGTTTTGAAAATATAGATTCGGCCAACATCACTATTAACGTGGAAGCACTTGATTCCATCGGCAATTGGAAACTTGCCGATGTGCTATACACCAGCCAGAAAGCCGGCACATTTTCAGTGAGGGGCTTAAAGCCAGTGCCACAGCCGTTCCGTATTTTTGTGAAAGACCGGTGGGGCAACCAGTCGGAGGTACTGGCCACCGAACTAACCCCGTTGTATGAAGAACAGATCGACAAAGGCAATTTCCGGGAATTGAATATGCCCGGGGATCCGGCGTGGTTCGGTTCCACCCGGGTTTCCTATCTTTGGAACAATACCTGGTCAGGCTCAGGCAGCGGCAGCGGCTCTTGGTTCCGCACCGACAATGGCTCAGGCATCCCCAACCATATAAACTTCGATATGGGGGTTACTGCCAAATTAAGCCGGTATATTTTCTGGCAGCGTGGTACGGTGTCCGAACACAATTTGCTGTACACCGCTGGCAGTCCGCGGGAATGGGAAGTATGGGGCAGCAATAACCCCGACCCCCAGGGCAGTTATGATGGATGGGTGAAGCTGATGGACTGCCGGATTGACAAACCTTCCGGTCTGCCAATCGGTAACAACGCTGAGGAAGACATCCGGGTGGCCGCTGCGGGCCACGAGTTCCGGTTCCCTGTTGACGCTCCACCCGTGCGTTATATCCGGATACGGGTAAACCGTACCTTTCAGGTGACAGATTACTTCTGGATGAGTGAACTAAGCTTTTTTGGACAAATACAATAACATACTGACCAATGACCTGCAAATCTGCTACATATGTCCTGTTGCTCCTGTTGTCGGGCCTTTCTGCCTGCAAAAAGCAGGACCATTATTACCGTGAATTTATCGAAGACGGAGAAAAGGTCTATGCAGGAAAACTGCAACAGTTGACCGCCCTCGCCGGCCACAACCGCATCGTCCTTTCCGGGCGGTTGCCCGCCGATCCTAACCTCCGATCGGCGAAAGTGTACTGGAACGGCTTCCAGGATTCACTGGAAGTGCCTATCCCTGCCCAAAAAATCGGCGATACGATGCAAATCGCCCTAGCCCTGGATGAGGGAAGCTACCAATTCCAAGTGTTTACCTTTAACGCAATGGGGCACCGATCGGTAAAAGCAGAAACCGAAGGGAGCGCTTACGGCGATCGCTATATCGAGACACTGTTGCCGAGGCTTCTTGGTGAAGCCGCATTCGTACACAACCAATTAAGCCTTAGCTGGCTGGGCGCTGACCAAACAGCTATCGGCACAGAAGTAAGTTATATCAATAACACGGGGTTACAAAAAACCATGATTGTTCCGCCCGGGGTGACTGACACGGTGGTTGCCGATTACCAGCCAGGGACCGTTTTCAAATATAGAACGCTCTTTAAACCTGAAGCCCGAGCCATCGACACCTTCTATACCGATTATGAGGAAGCTTCGCTGGACATCCGCCATTATGAGGATGTGGTATTGAACAAGGACCGCTTCGTGGAGTTCCGGCTTCCGGGCGATGCTTCCCCTTGGACGGGCAGCGGAAACCGGATGTCCAGTCTTTGGAGCGGTATACTTTCAGGTAACCAATCCGCCGGCGCATGGTACCGTACCAACAACGGTTCGGGCATCCCCCACCATTTCCAATTTGATTTGGGGGTGACCGCCAAACTAACCAGCTACCGCCTCTGGCAACGGGGTACCGTTAATGAACACCATTTACTTTATGATAACGGGAACCTCCGCCGCTGGGAAATCTGGGGAAGCACCGAGCCCGCAGAAGATGGCAGTTACGATGGGTGGATCAAACTGCTTGATTGTGAAATCGTAAAACCTTCGGGGACCCCTGCAGGCACGACTACTGCCGAGGATATCGCTGCAGCCCAGACAGGCCACGAGTTTATGTTCGACAATAGTCTGCCGAATGTCCGTTACATACGTATCAACGTACTGGAAACCTGGGGACAGACCGACTATATGTTTGCCAGTGAATTGACTTTCCGCGGAAGTTACTGGGGGCAAGAAGATTAATTGATTTCGTTCACTAAAATTATCGACTAAAAATGAAAATTAAACTAACGCTTATTTTCTTGGCAATTACGCCCTGGCTGGTTGTGGCAGAAGAATTGAATTACGATGTATGCATCTATGGCGGAACTTCAGCGGGCGTAATCGCTGCATATCAAGTAGCGAAAATGAACAAATCGGTGGTTATTATTGCTCCGGATGACCATATCGGCGGGCTTTCTTCCGGCGGTTTGGGTCAGACAGACATCGGCAATAAACATGCTATCGGCGGTTTATCCCGTGAGTTTTACCGCCAGTTGGGAACATACTACGGCACCCCTGAAGCCTGGAAATTTGAACCCAGCGCCGCCGCGCAATTATTCGATCGCTACATCAAAGAAATGGGAATACCCGTCATTAAAGGACAGCGGATCTCTAAGGTGATGAAAAAAAATGCCCGGATCACGGATGTAATATTGGTGCCTACTTACGGAAAGCGCCCAACACAACGCTTATCGGCATCTGTATTTATCGATTGTACCTATGAAGGTGATTTGATGGCAATGGCGGGTGTATCGTATACCGTCGGCCGGGAAGATAACAGCCAATATAACGAAACACTAAATGGATACCAGCTTCCGGAATACCTGAAACAATCCGGGCGCCACCAGTTCCCTGACGGTGTAAGCCCCTACAAAATACCCGGTGACCCCAAAAGCGGCCTGCTGTGGGGAATCGGCAACGGAAAGCCGGCAGCCGTCGGAACCGGTGACAACCGGGTACAGGCTTATAACTTCAGGATATGCCTCACCGACAGTGCAGCTAACCGCATTCCCATTACACGCCCCGAGGGCTATGACTCCACCAAGTATGAACTGCTGGCCCGATTAATCGAAGCCCAGCCCACGTTGCGGAAAGTTAATGATTACTTTATCTGGAGCCGGATGCCCAACCGGAAAACCGATATCAATAACCGTGGCGGCTTTTCGACCGACATGATTGGCGAAAATTACAATTGGCCCGAGGCTGATTTCCATCAACGGCGGAAAATCTTCAATGAGCATTTGGCGTATACCAAAGGGTTGCTTTACTTTATGGCAAGTGACCCGCGCGTTCCGGAATCGATAAGGCAGTTTGTACAGCAATGGGGATATCCAAAAGATGAATACCCCGACAACGGCAACTTCACACCCCAGCTTTACATCCGCGAAGGCCGGCGAATGGTTGGTGAATACGTCATGACAGAGCATAACTGCCGGGGCAAAGCAGTCGTAGCAGATCCCATAGGCATGGCGGCATACACCATGGACAGCCATAATACACAACGGCTGGTGGTCAACGGCATGGTGAAAAACGAAGGGAACGTTGAAGTCAAGGGCTTCCGGCCCTATCCCATTGCTTACCGTTCGATAACCCCGAAGCAGCGGGAATGCACGAATCTATTGGTTCCGGTATCCTTATCGGCTTCCCATATTGCTTTCGGTTCCATCCGCATGGAACCCGTTTTTATGATTCTCGGGCAGAGCGCAGCAATTGCTGCTGTACAGGCCATCGATCAAAAAACCTCCGTACAGCAAATAGATTATCAGCGCCTGAGAGAACAGTTGCTACAACATGGGCAAATCCTGTCGTTATAGGTATCGAACGCAAATGGCAATCCTGTATTGGTCAATCTCCCATATCTTTGTAACTTTGTGGGCAAATCAATAACTACGATTCCATGTCATACCGTATAGAACACGATACGATGGGCGAGGTTCAAGTACCCGCCGACAAATACTGGGGGGCCCAAACGGAACGCTCGCGCAACAATTTCAAAATCGGGCCGGCCGCTTCCATGCCAAAGGAAATCATCGAGGCGTTCGCATACCTCAAAAAGGCCGCAGCATACACCAATGCCGATGCAGGAATACTGCCCACGGAAAAGCGGGATTTAATCGCCCAGGCATGCGATGAAATTCTGGCCGGCCAGTTGGACGATCAGTTCCCCTTGGTTATCTGGCAGACGGGGTCAGGCACCCAGTCTAACATGAATGTGAACGAAGTGATATCCAACCGTGCGCACGTATTGCAGGGCCATAACCTGGGCGAAGGAAAGCCGTTTATCCATCCCAACGACGATGTAAACAAGTCTCAGTCATCTAACGACACCTACCCCACTGCTATGCACATTGCGGCATATAAAAAGGTGGTGGAGACCACTATTCCCGGCGTAAGAAAGCTTCGTGACACCTTGAAAGCAAAATCAGACGCATTCGCGGATGTTGTAAAAATCGGTCGCACTCATTTAATGGACGCTACCCCGCTGACGTTGGGTCAGGAATTTTCGGGTTATGTGGCCCAGCTCGATTATGGTTTAAAAGCATTGAACAATACACTTGATCACTTATCCGAACTGGCGTTGGGGGGCACAGCGGTGGGCACAGGCATCAATACTCCCAAAGGATATGCCGAGCAGGTCGCCAACTACATCGCAACGTTTACGGGCCTTCCATTCCGTACCGCGCCCAACAAATTCGAAGCGCTGGCAGCCCATGATGCTATTGTGGAGAGCCATGGGGCACTGAAGCAATTGGCCGTGGCCTTGCATAAAATTGCCAACGACATCCGGATGCTGGCATCCGGTCCCCGTTCGGGCATCGGCGAAATCCTCATTCCGGAGAATGAACCGGGATCGTCCATCATGCCGGGGAAGGTAAATCCCACGCAATGTGAAGCATTGACCATGGTGGCCGCCCAAGTGGTTGGCAACGATGTTACCATCGCATTCGGAGGAGCCAATGGGCATTATGAGCTTAACGTATTCAAACCCGTCATGGCGGCCAACTTCCTGCAATCCGCCCAACTGATAGGCGACGCATGCGTATCGTTCAACGACCACTGTGCCATTGGCATCGAACCCAATTATGATGGCATCAAAAAGCACCTTGAAAACTCCCTGATGCTCGTTACCGCACTCAACCCACACATCGGTTATGAGAATGCCGCAAAAATTGCAAAAAAGGCCCATAAAGAAAATAAGTCGTTGCGCGAGGCCGCATTGGAACTCGGCTTATTGACCAACGAACAGTTTGATGAATGGGTACGGCCAGAAGATATGATCGGCGGACTGAAGTAGCCGGAGGATACAGGCTGTTCACAGCCTGTATTCTTTTTTTATGTATCGGCGGCTGTCGCTTCAATCCGGATATGCAGCACCCGGGAGCGGAATATCTCCAAGGTGTATGGGTGCAGGAACGCCTGCCGATACAGGAAGAGTTGCTGCAATATACGTTACATGAACTGAAGTTCACCTGCGACTCCATCTACGCCGTTATGCATACAACGGCTAAAGTGAGGAATATTGCCGACTCTTGCTACAATAACGGACAATGGACCGAGTATGCGAAAGGCGTATATGTGGTAAGGGGCGACAGCTTGCTGGTAGACGGACAGTATACCCGGGCCAACTGGCGGCAGAAAACATCAGGATGCTACCGCTCGGGCCAGTACCTTCCACGCTTTAAAATCGTACAGCACACGGCCGATTCACTCATCCTTGAAAACCGTTATGATCAGCGCCCCATTCTATTGCGGAAGACGGCCACCATCACCTGCATGCCCAAGAAACGCTGGGAATAAAAAAAAGTAAACAAAAAAGGCGTCCACCATTGGCCGACACCTTCCTTGATTTATTATCAATTAAAACTATATTCGCTTAGAAAGGTAAATCATCATCTTTGCCGTCATCGGCCGAGATATCTACCGTAGGCGGTGCATCGAATGTCTGCGGGCCCGAAGCTGCCTGTCCGGCAGCATCTACCGGTGTGGTGGTCACTTTCGCCACCCGCCATGCCACTAAAGAGTTGAAGTAAGAGGTCACCCCATCTTTGTTAGTCCACGGACGTCCCCGCAAGTTGAACGAAACCTCTACCTCGTCACCCACATTCAGGTTGTCAAATAACGATGTCCGGTCTTGTGTAGCCTCGAAACGTATATATTCGACAAACTGGGGGTTTTCTGCATACTGAATAATTAAATCCCGCTTCTTGAACGTATCAGTAACCTGCTGTACGGCACCGATTTCGTGTACTTTTCCTCGTATTTCCATTACTTACTGCTAACTAACCAACAAATATCTGTTTCTGATGAATTGGTAAAATTAAGCATTTTTTACATAACGATAATAAGTACCTTTGCCAAAATCTTATGGAAGTTTTCAACACCCCGGCTAAAGTCATCATCACATGTTATAAACGGCTTTCTCCGTATTTAAAACAGGAAGTCCTGGCATTGGGCCATGAAGTAAAGCACAGCTTTTCGTCTGGTGTGGAAATCCGGGCTACCGGAAACGAATGCATCCGGCTGAACCTGAATCTAAGCTGTGCCAGTCAAGTGCTGTATTCCCTTGGCGTCTTCACCGCAAAAGACGCCGATGCACTTTACCGGGGCGTGGCCGCCATTCCGTGGGAAGAACTGATCGCCTTTGATGGCTACGTCTCCGTTACCTCCAATGTGAATAATCCCACTATTTCCACGCCGCTGTTTGCAAACCTGAAAGTCAAAGATGCGATTGCCGATCGCATCAAAGGCAAAAAGGGATTGCGGCCCGATAGCGGCCCCGATCTGAGCCGATCCGTGGTGCATTTATATTGGCAGGACGACCATGCCGAAATCTTCCTCGACACCTCGGGGGAAGTGTTGGCCAGGCATGGGTACCGCAAACATCCGGGCAAAGCCCCCATGCTGGAATCCCTTGCCGCAAGTGTGGTATATGCCACAAGGTGGGACGGGAAAACGCCCTTCATTAACCCCATGTGCGGTGCCGGCACGCTGGCCATTGAAGCCGCGCTCATGGCCACCAACCGGAAACCCGGCCTGCTCCGCATGAACTACGGCTTCATGCATATCCTTGGGTACGATGAACAGCTATTTTTTGCCGAACGAAGGCGACTTAAAGCGCAAATCGATAAAAAGCCGGTTAAAATCATTGCATCCGATATCGCCAAGGAAGCGGTAGCCATCGCACGGATGAATGCGAAGACGGCTGGAGTAGATCAGTTGATTGACTTCCATGTCTGCGATTTTGCCGAAACGCCATTGCCGGAGGGAGATGGGGTGGTTGTTTTCAACCCTGAATACGGTGAACGTATGGGCGAGCTCAGTCGGCTGACCGCCGTTTACAGCCGTATCGGCGACTTCCTCAAACAACGCTGTGCGGGAAAGCGCGGCTATGTGTTCACTGGCAGCCCCGAACTGGCCAAAAAAATCGGCTTACGAGCGGCTCGGAGAATCGAATTCTATAACGGAAAACTGGATTGCCGACTATTGGAATATGAATTGTATGCAGGCAGTAAACGACACGATTGAACAAACCGTTGCTTTTGTGAAGGCACAACTGGCCCATGCCGAAGCGGGCCACGACTGGTGGCACATCCAACGTGTCTGGAACAACGTAAACTTACTCCTGTGCCATGAGCAAGCCCATCGGCTAACCTGCGAATTGGCAGCCCTGCTGCATGATATAGCCGACAGCAAATTCCACGGCGGAGACGAAACCCTCGGCCCTCGCATTGCCGGCGAATTTCTCGGCAGCATCGGCGTAAACCCAAACGTTGTCCGGCACGTCCAAGACATCATCCTTAACATGTCTTACAAAGCGAGTTTGGGCACCGTCACGTTCCACTCCAAAGAACTTGAAGTAGTGCAGGATGCTGATCGGCTGGACGCTATAGGCGCCATCGGCATCGCCCGCGCTTTCCACTACGGAGGATTCAGGAACCGCGAACTATATCATCCTGAAGTCGCCCCAAATGTTCATCAAGACAAGGAAACATACAAGAACAGTACAGCACCTACCATCAACCACTTTTACGAGAAGCTGTTGCTGTTAAAAGACAAAATGAACACAGAAGCGGCAAAACGCATTGCAGAACAGCGGCACGCATTTATGGAGCAGTTCCTGGAACAATTCTACCGGGAATGGGCCGGCCAAACCGTTTAAGGCTTACAGATATCCTCCCATGATCATCATGCCCGTTTCACGGGCCATCCGTTGGTTATACTCATCGGTCATGCTCTTATGGTTGATGAGATCAACGATGGTACCGATCCAGCAAAAGCCTAAGGTGAGAAAATAGATAATGCCCATAGCCACCTGGTTAAGTACAAAACGCTGGATCCCGGCAAACCCAAGGAATCCCAGCAAGGTAAATAACAGTATGTCTTGGGGATTTTTCCGTTTCCCGCTATAGATAAACACAAAATGTTTTAGCTGTTCTTCGGTAAACGTTTTCGTTGCGTGTTCCAGGTAAAGCAGTTCTTCGGGAGTAACCCCTCTAATACTCATTAGTATATTCCGGTTATTCATGATGATAATGTTTCGTCCAACGACCGTATGTTTGTTTCAATAATATATATATCCGATGGATAATTACGAGGAATGCTGGTATGCCAAGCCAATGCATAGCCAATGAAGCAGTTATTTCCCCATGCATCAGCAAGGCGATGGAACGTCCTATTCCGCAACCGGGACACCAACCGACTCCCATATTCTCCAATGGGCACACCGTGAAATGATGCTCATGCGGATTGGTAAGGTACAGCGCAACCAGGGCTGTTATCCAACAGACCAATTCCAAAGGCAACGTAGCAGCACGGATAGCGAGGTTCATCCTTCCTTTGTCTGTTAGACGCATCCAACTATCGATCGTTACACATTTATCCGCCACTAGTGGTATTACCTGTTAGGCAACAAACCTACAGTTGGCATTTCCGACAATGCGGAACGATATAACCATTTGATTCCCAGTAAAGCTAAGTAATAAAAATGAACCGAACTATTACTTTTTTAACAAAATGCCTACCTTAGCCGATAATACGCCAACAGTAAATAGCTTGCTATATTGAAAATAACGTTATGAAAACCGCGTCACGATTCTTACTGACATTAACTGCATGCGTCATGTTCAACGCCTGTTCTGCACAATTCATCCAAAACCAAGTCATCGCCCACCGGGGGGCATGGAAAGTTGAGGAGCTCCCCCAAAATT
Organism: Parapedobacter composti; assembly: GCF_900112315.1. GTDB lineage: Bacteria > Bacteroidota > Bacteroidia > Sphingobacteriales > Sphingobacteriaceae > Parapedobacter > Parapedobacter composti. The sequence continues at coordinate 145,578 of NZ_FOLL01000008.1, forward strand.
CGATTGCCTCTCTTCACCGGGCCATAGAACTCGGGTGCGCCGGCACAGAGTTTGACGTACACCTCACCAAAGACGATGTATTGGTGGTTAATCACGACCATGATTTTTATGGCATGGATATCGCTACATCAACGTATGCAGAATTATTGACCAAAAAGCACCCGAACGGGGAATCCATCCCTACGGCAGAAGCGTACCTGCGTGAGGGGATGAAACAAAAGAAAACCAAACTCATTTACGAACTGAAAACTTCTAAACTGGGAAAGGAACGCACGTTATATTCGGCTGATCTGAGTGTACAACTGGTTAAAAAACTCGGCGCCGATGCTTGGGTGGAATATATTTTATTTGACTATGATGGGGCCAAGCGTGTTATTGAACTGGACCCGGAAGCTAAAGTCTATTACCTTAACGGCGACGTTGCGCCGGCACAGGCTAAACAGGATGGCTTCTATGGCTTGGACTACAACTTGAATGTATTTAAGAAAAACCCCCACTGGATCAAAGAGGCCCATGACCTTGGCTTGGTGGTAAACGTATGGACGGTAAATACGGAAGCCGACATGAACAGTTTTCTGAACCAAAACGTAGAATTCATCACAACCGACCAGCCTGCGCTTTTACTTGATATCATCGGGAGGCGACAAAACAAATAGCTATGAAACACCTGTTCAGCACAGCCGTTTTCTTCCTGCTTACCCTGGCAGCTGCCTTCGCACAGCAATTCGTTGTTGCCACTTACAATATCCGCTATGATGCTCCGGGTGATGTAGGTAACCTTTGGAAGGACAGGCACCCACACCTGGTGCAGCTTATTAAGTTCCATGGGTTTGACATCTTCGGCACGCAGGAAGGCCTTAAACACCAACTGGAAGACATAAAACGGAACCTCCCCGGCTACACCTATATCGGGGTTGGCCGGGATGACGGCAAAGCAAAGGGCGAACATTCCGCTATTTTCTACAACACCAACCGGTTTGACGTCGTGGAGCAGGGCAATTTCTGGCTTGCCCCGAATACGGAAACACCCAATAAAGGATGGGACGCCGCCCTGCCCCGCATCTGTACCTGGGGGCGTTTCAGTGAAAAGGACACCGGGTTCGAGTTTTTTCTGTTCAACGCACATTTCGACCATGTAGGTGTTGAAGCACGGAAGGAAAGTGCCAGACTCATCATCCAGAAAGCCCATGAGTTGGGCAAGGGCACACCGATGATCATTGTCGGCGATTTTAATGTCGATCAACACAATGAGAGTTATCAGGTGTTAAACAACAGTGCGGAGGTCAGCGATGCCTATGAGTTAGCTCAATTGAAATATGCACCAAACGGTACATTCAACGGCTTTAATATCAACACGAAAAGTGATAAACGCATCGACCATATTTTTCTGTCCAAACCGTTTGGTGTAACCCGGTATGGCATCCTGACCGACAGTTATCAGGCCAAGCTGCCATCCGACCATTTTCCGGTTATGGCTGAGGTCGTCGTAGAACATTAACATACTAACTATAACTCAAGTCCATGAACAGTTTAAAAGCCCTTTCATTTGGCGCATGCCTACTCTTATTCAGCCGATGCGATACGCTGAGCCAGCTTCCCGCCGCCAGCGGAACAAGCGGCAGCACGTCGTCTACTACGGTCAGTTCCAGTGAGGCGGCGTCGGGCATCAAGCAAGCGCTAAGCCAAGGGCTGGATCGCAGCATCAAATCGTTGGCTGTGCAGGATGGCTTCTTAGGCAATGCAGCCGTTAAAATCCTGATGCCGCCTGAAGCACAGAAAGTAGAGAGTGCCTTACGGGGTATCGGACTCGGTTCTCTATGTGATAACTTTATCCAAAGCCTTAACCGTGCGGCAGAAACCGCCGTAAGCGAAGCGGCCCCTGTTTTCGTATCGGCTTTATCGCAGCTAACCATCCGCGACGCTACGAACATTCTCCTCAGCGGCCAGCCGGATGCCGCCACTAACTTTTTCAAACGCACCACTACCGATGAGCTCGCCAAGCGGTTCAGTCCCATCGTAGAAAATGCCCTTGGCAAACATAACGTTGCCAGGCATTGGAATACCGTGGTTAGCAGCTATAACCAAATCCCGTTGGTTAACCAGAAAATTGAAACCGACTTGAACAAGTACGTCACGCAAAAAGCTATTGACGGGCTGTTCTACCAGGTCGCCCAAGAAGAATTGAAAATCCGGAATAACTTAGGCGGTGCACGTACCACCCCGCTTTTGCAAAAAGTATTCGGTTATGCTGACCAACAGAAAAAATGATGTGATATGAGAAATTTTCTGATTCCTGTAGATTTTTCAGACGTATCGTATACCGCGGCCCAATACGCGGTGGATATGGCTGCCCATTTAAACGCGAGGAAAATCATTTTTTACCATTCCTACGCCCATCGGCCATCCGACGGATTCGATGCAGAGGCCAACTACCAGCAGTCTTCGTTGAAGCATCTCGAAAAAATGAAGGTAAAATTACAAATGCCCGCCGGTTGGTCGCCTGAAATTCATTATTTGGCAGACGATAAGCCAGTCAGGGCAGGTGTTGAAGCCATCGTATCCGAGCACGCGGTGTCGCTTATCGTGATGGGTATTGCGGGTCTTTCCGATATTGAAAACACGCTCATCGGCCGCAACACCATGGCGGTAGCCGAATCCGGTTCGGCGCCGTTGCTCATCGTTCCAAGGAACCATATTTTCAAGCCCATACGCAAGGTGGTTTATGCCACAGACCTAAAGGACGTAGCATATATCACACCGGCCGAAAGTATTATTCGGCTCGCGGGGCAGTTAGGATCCGAAACGCATATCGTTCATGTTGATCCCACCACACAGGGACAGACGCCGGAGAAAATACTGGGCAAGCAGCAATTGCTCAAGCTGCTGGAACCACTGAACCCCATATTCGATGTGATCAGCGAATCCAAGGATAAAGCCGGAGGCATTTCCAATTACGTTAAATCCCATGACATCGACTTGATCCTCATGGCGTCACGCAATTATGGCTTCTTCCAGCGCATTTTCCATAGTAGCGTCAGCAAGAAACTGCTGAACATCGCGGATGTTCCCGTGGTTCTGTTAAAAAATAAACCGGTAGCTTAAACATGGGGCCTTCGGCAATCAATGCGATAACGGTTTTTGCAGTGGCCGATCGGTTTCTGCGTTATGTACAAGTGGATACCCAATCCGACCCAACATCGCCCACTTGCCCCTCTACCGAAAAACAGAAAAACCTCGGGCGGATATTGTTGGACGAATTGGTAGCCATGGGCATTTCCGATGCTCATTTGGATAACCATGGGTACGTATACGCCACCATCCCCGCCAATACCGATAAGGAGCACGTACCGGTCATCTGCTTTTGTTCCCACATGGACACTTCACCCGATTGTTCGGGAGCCAACGTCAAGCCGCTGATGCATCGGAACTATCAAGGCGGACACATCGTTCTGCCCGACGACCCCACAGTGGTTATTAGCCCGGATCAACACCCCGATTTGCAACACCAAATAGGCAACGATATCATTACCGCGAGTGGCACCACGCTATTGGGAGCCGATGATAAGGCCGGCATCGCAGAAATCATGACCGCTGCGCAGGTGCTGATGACACACCCGGAAATCAAACACGGTACCATCAAATTGCTTTTTACGCCGGATGAGGAAATCGGCCGGGGTGTAGACAAGGTCGATTTAGGCAAACTGGGTGCTCAATATGCCTACACCGTTGATGGCGAAACCGCAGGTTCCATCGAAGATGAGACTTTTTCAGCAGATGCGGCTACCGTAACCATCAGTGGTGTCAGTGTACATCCAGGCTTCGCCAAAGACAAGCTGCGAAGCGCAATCAAGATTGCCGCAGAAATCATCACACAATTACCGGCTGACCGATTAGCTCCGGAAAGCACTGCAGGGCGGGAAGGTTTTGTTCATCCCGTATCCGTTAGGGGAAGCGTGGAAGAGGCCGCCATTGATTTTATCATACGGGATTTTACCGACGAAAACCTCCTCGCCCACGAGGCGGAATTGGAAAAACTGGTCAGGACCGTTGTTTCCCGTTACCCGGGATGTTCCTACCGTTTCAGCGTAAAAGAGCAATACCGCAATATGAAACAGGTGCTGAACCGCCACCCGCTGGTCATGGAGATCGGCATGGAAGCTATCCGGCGGGCAGGCATGCAGCCCATCAGGCGAAGCATCCGGGGCGGTACAGACGGCTCCCGCCTTTCCTTTATGGGGCTTCCCTGCCCCAATATATTTGCCGGGGGGCATGCGTTCCATGGCCGGGAAGAATGGGTATCCGTACAGGACATGGAAAAAGCGGTACGCACCATCCTTCATATCGCCGTTTTATGGGAGGAGAAACAATATGCCAACTGATTTTGAAACCATAACGCGGATCATCAAGCACCGCCGGTCGGTGTTTCCGCCAAGCTTTACCTCCGCAGCCATCCCGAAAGAACTGCTCTCGGAACTCTTGGCCTGTGCGCATACAGCACCGACGCATAAACTCACCCAGCCGTGGCGATTTGTGGTGTTCCGCGAGGACGGACTCCCAAAACTGGCTGACCACTTGGCCATGCTGTATAAGGAAAACACACCGGCCGAACAGTTTATACAAAAAAAATACGACAACACCCGCGAAAAAGTACTGCAATCGGGTGCCGTTATCGCCATCGTGGTATCGTACAGCGGCGCGGTACCCCAGTGGGAAGAATTGGCAGCCACCGCCTGCGCAGTACAGAACCTCTGGCTTGCCGCCTCGGCCGCCGGCATCGGTGGCTATTGGAGCAGCCCCGGCACCGTCAGTGCCATGGGGGATTTCCTGGCCCTGGCCGGAAATGAAGAATGCCTCGGCTTTTTCTACATGGGCTACCATACCGAGCCGCCACGCGAAGCCAACCGCCGTCCGTTAATGGCTGCCATACGGTGGGAAGAGCACGGTTAAAAATAAAGGCGGGCAAATACGTTCCATGTGCGCTTAAGGGTGTAGGCTTTGACTTCTTCAATCATCTCGCTCTGTGGATTAATACGATAGTACCGGCTGATTTCGGTGGCTGTGTTAAACGCATTCTGCATGGCAAAGCCGGTGCGTAGTCGCCAACCGTTCGGAAAACCGACATTCAAGCTTCCGGATAAATCCACCTGGAAATGATCGGCCAGCCTGCTACCATTCGGCGAATCATACTGGACAAATAGCGTTCCATCGTCCCTGATTCCAGGAATCCGTGATGCAGGCTCGGAGTAATACCGCCCGGCATACCAAGTGGAGCCAATGGCGCCTTGCCACGTGTTGTTATCGTAAATAAATCCACTGCGCAGTGCCAGTGGGACATGGTGGTGATTTCTGAACGTTTGCGGGTTTAGGTCTGGAAAAAAATAGGCACTTCGATTGATATTGCCATTGACCCATCCCGTGAAATGTCCGCTTTGTTTCTGCACCAGTACTTCCATGCCTTTCACCGTATAGTCGCCTATTGTCCCATACCGTTCAAATGGGTATTGCAAACCTTGGCTCCGGCCGCTGATATTGTTTACCTGTTTAACGAACGGTTCTGCGGTAATCAGCCAGTTGTCACGTTGGAATTGTATTTCCAGCGACAACTGTTGGCTGCCGATCAGTGGTACATCGCTGCCATTGGCCAACTTCCACCGCCGGGTTTCTACACCGAAGAAATCCTGCTGGGTGTGTATTTCCTGATAAGCCGTCTGACTCTTGGTTTCGCCCAGCAAGGTAAGCCGCCAGCCTGCTCCCCATTGATAAGAAAGCATAAGCCGCGGCTCGGTACGGAACTGCCGGTATGCTGCAAAATAATGCTGCCGTATGCCGGCCGATAGATCCATGCTCTTGAAACTCGCCCTGCCCTGGACAATCCATGCATGATTCAGGAGAGACGCGTCACTCGACCAACTGGTATCCGGAAAATGGCTTTGGTCGTTGTTGCCCACTACAGTCTTATCCAATTGGTAACCCAAATCAATAGCAAACCCACGCTGCAACAGGATATGATGCCCAGCTGAAAATTCCAAAGCCAGTACATCGTTCCGCTGCAAAGTAACCTGATCGTTATCTACACGAAAGTCCTTGGCCTGCAGTTGGTAAGCCGACAAAGATGCCTGTGCATCACTGGTTTGCCACTGGTTCCACCGCTTTTCATAGGCTATATTACCCCCCAAGGACGACTGGCTCAGCGTACTGGTTTCTGCAGCACGGCTGTGCTGGCTGCTTTGCGTAACATTCAGGCTATTGGCAATTAGAATAGCATTGGCTCGGAAAGCAGACGTGGCATCGATCTGATGATTGACCTGCGCCGTGGCATCATAGAAATAAAATACTTCCTCACTGGTGTAATCCAACGGCTGGTCGGCAAAGAAATTGGTAACTTTCGTATGCTGGAATACACGATCGGAATACCTCCTGTAAATAGGAAACGACATGAAATCCGTAAACGAACGCCGGCCACTGAATTGCCAATAGGTTTTTGGAGATGTATGAACGGCCACATTGAAATCGGCATTCACCAAGTTGAAGCCCGCTGACCGCTCTTGGACCTGTGCCGGACCGGGTCGGCTGTCAATCACAACGGTACCCGATACCGATTCGCCGTATGTCGCGGGGGTACCGTTTTTGTATACCGTAATGGCATGTGGCAAATTAGGATTAAAGGCCGAAATAAGGCCGAAAAAGTGCCCCGTTTGGAACAGGCGTATCCCGTTCCACACAAACAGGTTTTGATCGTGCGTACCGCCCCTTACACTGATATCGGAAACGGACTGGTTAACGCTGATGATGCCCGGCATCTGCCGTAAAGTCCGCAATACATCAGGCTCGGTATCACCCGGCAGCATTCCGGTTTCTTTAGGCATAATGTAATAACTGTTTCCCGTCTTCTTCTGTATCCCTTTTGTCAGGAAATGAGTAACGGACGTTTCGCTTAATTCCACGGGTTGCCTGTCCAATTTAAAAACCGGGAGTTGCATGATTTCGGTTGCACTCCACGATACCGTCAATGACCGGTAACCTATATGTGAGATGTGGAACACCGTTGAATCGGCCAGTTCCAATTCAAAACACCCCCATTTATCTGCTACCGCACTTGTACCCATCGGGGCGCGCACCGTGGCGTACGGCAACGGGGCATTTGTTGCTGCATCCAGCACGACGCCCTTTACCCTCCCCTTCTTATCCAGTTGGCCCTGTACCACTACATACCCCGGAGCAACCACCGTAACCGCCAGTCCTGTCTGCTCCTGTATGTAACGCAATTGCTCAGGCAAGGCCCCCGCCCGATCGATCGGCTTTATCCGCACCCCATGGACCTCAGCATCAATGAAACTGAACCGGACGCCATGCCGTTGTTCCAGCATAGACAGGTAGGCTTCCAACGGTATATCCCGTTCCTGGGCCTCCGCCCGGCAAGCGGTTAACAACAAGAATAAAATACTCAATCTGGCCAACAACGCTACTTTGAAATTAGCTGATAAGTACCGTTATCCCCCGTGTGCTGCATTGAAAAAGCTTTGCCTATGATGTCCAACGCCACGTCTAAATCATCAGCCGGCACCGATCCGGTAAACGTACCTTTGGCGGGTGCCTGCTGAGCGGTGATAAGCACGTCATAAACACGCCCCAGTTCGGTTAGTACATCCGCCAGCGGTGCCGATCGGAAATCCAACCGCCGCTGTGTCCAGACGGGCTGCCTCAGAAAAATCCGATTATGCTCCCAACGACCGTCTTTGATGGCTACCGATCGGCCGGCAACAACAACCTCTTGCTTCCCTCCTTGGTTTACCTGCACCTTACCTTCGTAACAACTGGTTTCCAAAACGCCATCCGCCACTTTCACATTAAACTGTGTACCCAAAACCCCGACACTGCCCACTGACGTGTTGACGACGAATATCCCTCCACGGTCTACCCGGAAGTAGGCCTCACCCTCAAGGCGCAGCTTACGCCGGAAAAGCCATAGCCACCTGTTGTATTCCAGCCGCGACAGCCTGTTAAGTGTCACTTCAGAGCCGTCCGGCAAGCTGACGTCCATTTGCTCTGCCGCAGCGGTTTCGAACACCCGGTTGCCCGAACGGAACAGCAGCACACCAATCAATGCTATTACTGCTATTGATGCCGCTACGGCCCAGCCACCGGAACGGTACGGACGGCGGCGCAATCTGCCCGGATCTTTGGATGCGAGCACCGTAGCCAGCGATACCTCATCATCCGTATTATCGGGAACCTCCAGTAACGACGAATAATGTTTTATCTTCTCGTATAATGCATAATCCGGATCGCGTTTCAGTGCCGCTAACTCGGGGCCGGTCAATTCGCCGTTGAGGAACGTAGCCAGTTTATTATCCTGCTCCATAACGCCTAGCTATTTAAATTCGGTTAATGTCTTTTTCAATGCCAGCATGGCCAAGTGTATCCGCTTCTCCACAGCTTTCACACTGATACCTAATACAGCCGCAATTTCGGCATACTTGAGCTTGTCTACCCGGTGCATCAAGAAAGCCTGGCGCTGCGCATCGCTTAAGTTGGCAATGGCACGGAGGAGCCGCTCCTTAAACTGCTTTTCCTCCAGCAGAAACTGAGGCGACTCGAAGCTTTCAGTTTCATGGTTTCCGTTTTTACTGTAGGTAAGCATCACTTTCTCATGAGCTTTCACCTTCAGCATTTTACGGTAAGCAACACTATACAAGTACGGTTTGGCTCGCTCGTAAGGTACTTTGTCGCAATGCTGCCACAAGGCAGCGAAAGCCTCCTGCGCCACGTCGCTGGCGCGTTCCATATCGCCGAACCGATAATATAGGAAATGGCGCAATGTCTTGACCTGTTCCCTGAAAAACCGCGCAAATACCGCTTCCTTGCAAACGGACCGCTCATCCAACACACACGTTTCCATTCGTTAAAGATAATCTATTGCTGTTAATAACCGCTATATCCTAAAAAACCCTACCTGAAAAAAAATAAAAAATCAAGGGTAGGGTTTCTGCGAACCAAGCGGTTTTAAGCTCGTAAAAAGAAAAATAAACATGAAACAATTCGTATTATTCACAGCACTGATGGCAGCATGCCTGCTTGCACAAGCACAACAACAAGTACGGTTCGGCGTAAAAGCCGGTTTGAATTTATCTTCCCTGGGCGATTATGAGCTCCTGCTTGAAGGCCAGGAAGACGCCGAGCTGGAGAACAAACCCGGCTTCCATGCCGGTATCGTGGCCCAGATTCCGCTGGCAAACCAATTGGGCATTGAAACGGGCGTATTTTACACGCAGCTCGGCGGCCGGGAACGCGAGCGCGATTGGGATGAACAATACAAGGTGACCGCTAATTCTGCGTACCTGCAGGTTCCAGTCAGTCTTTTTTATGAATTCCAGTTACCCATGCAAATCAGCATTTACCCCTCATTGGGCGTCTACGGCAGCTATGGGCTGGGAGGCGATATCAAAGCGGAAGGCCAGGTGGGCGGCACGGACATCACACGCAACCAACAGTATTTCGGTGATTTTGCAAACCGGTTTGATTTCGGAGGGACAGCAGGCCTGCATGTTGGGCTAGGGCACTTCCTGATCGGTGCCGGATACGACCGCGGCTTTACGCGGGTAAACAGCGAGCGGGTGCCTTATGGTGACAACGCCTTCAATTCCAACATCAGGTTTTCCGTAGGTTTCTTATTTTAGCATCATGATGAAATGTAAATTCATATTCGGTATCGTACTTGCCTTGGCAAGTACGATCACCATTTCGTGCGATAAAGACGACGATGATATCACCAACCCGCAGACCATTGTGGTGAGCAACCTGTTAAAAGAAGGTATATGGGCTATTACCACGTTCAAGCACGACGGTCTGGATAAAACGGCCGCGATGGATGGCTTTGCTTTCCAATTTGGTTCCGGAAATATCCTCGAGGCAACCACCGGAAGCGAAACCTATACCGGCACGTGGTCTGTCACGGCCGACGACGACGATATGGAACTGAACATTTTCTTTTCAAACCCTGTAACACTACGCGTTTTAAATGACGATTGGGATATCATTAATTACTCGGCAAACCGCATAGCGGTTGCAGAAGATTATGGCGACAGGGACGAAAGTGTACTGGTGTTTGAACGGTATACCGAATAACCCTTAACCGAAGTGAAGCGTCAGGGGGTTATCGGAATATCAACTTTATTTTCCCGGTGTTGCCTTTCCAGGTGGGTCCGTTATCCAGCAACCGCTTCGCTTCGGCCAACAGTTCCGCTACCGCCCCTTCGGTATCCCGGATAGCGGCGGGCCGGCCCTGCTCATCAATAGTGAAGGCTAACAACACTTCCCCCTTGGGTAATTCATTTCCCATGTGCTCGGCAAGGTACGCATTAAACGCTTTCCATCCCTGTGCCGGCTCCGCATCAAATGCCATTCCGGTGATGGGCAGGGCCTGTATGCCCACAGCTTGAGGCACAGCAAGCTCCACCTGCACCTCTTTCTCGCCCCGTTGCGGATCCGGATGGTTACGCATCCACAGCAACACCAGCACCAGTACCATCAATACGCAAGCGGTGGCGGCTACCCCCAGTCGTTGCCAACCGAAATAAAAGGCATGGCGCTCCTTCGTCTGCTGGGTAATGCGATCAGCCAACCGCTGCTGCAGTAGGCTTAGCTGCCGGTGGCTCACGCGCTGCTGCAGACGGTAGCCGTCAATGGCATCCTGCAACAAGGGGTCGTCCAGCGCCTCCCGCTCAAGCTCATACATCTCCTCTCGGGATAATTCGCCGTTGAGGTACCGTTGTATGCGAATGATTAGGTAATTGTTGTTCATTCCTGTTTCCTTTCCATGCAGATTTTTAAGTTGCGTTTGCCGTTCTGGATGTAACTTTTTACTTTATTGAGATCATACCCCGTAATAGCTGCAACGTCTTTATAGCACTTTTGTTCCAGGTAAAATAGCCGGATGCAGCGTTGCTGTTCTTCGTTGAGTTCTTCCAAACACGATTCCATCAGCGCAAGCCGCTCTTCAGTAATGGGCTCCTCATATTGTTGATGCAATAACCGATCACTTTCCACAAGATGCTCTTCAATATCCACCGTACTGACCCGGCTCTCAGTACGCAGATCCATCAGGCAATGATTCCGCGCCAACGTATACAGCCAGCTTTTGAAATTGCTCACTTCATGGACCCGCAACTTGGCAACGAGCGATTCAAAGATCTGCATAACCGCGTCCTCGCTTTTCGCCTCATCCTTATAATATTTGAAGCACAAACCGTAGACCAACGGCATGTAGGGCTCATACAACCTACCCAGCAATTGCAGGTTGCCTGTTTCCCGGTATGCGGTCAATAGATACTGTTCAGACTGTTCCACCAACCAAACATACCAATTTCCACGGACACTAAAAAGAAACCGGGGCGGTATATACTGCCCCGGTCTCGCCTTCTCATGTGTGTTTGTGAATTATTGTTACGTCAGCTAACCTAAAAACACCAGCCATTCGCATCAATCAATTGTTTCGCCACCCGCTGCCGGGCATCTTTGGCATTATAGGGCTCGGTTTTTGTAAAGCGCCGCAATCCCATCAGCATCATCTTCAGTTCATCCCCCGCTGCAAAGGCATTCAACGCCTCCTTTCCGGCAAGGTAAACCGCATCAACCGCTGCGTGCAGGTAAATACGGGCCATATCCAGCTGACCTTGCACCGCATCGCCTCCCTGACGATTGGAGAGCTTCTCCACACGGAGCAACGCAGATTCAGCCAAATAAATATAGCCGATAATGTCGGCGATGTTCATCAGTATCTCCTGCTCCTTCTGCAATGCCATCATGAGCTTCTGTACGGCGGCACCGGCTACCAGCAAGCCCGCTTTCTTGAGGTTGGCGATTACCTTCTTCTCATAAGCAAACGGCACATCATCGGTTTCCCCGAAGTCGGGGATGGCCGTCAGTTCAGCTGCCACCGTCTGTGCAGGCCCCATCAGGTCAAGCTCACCCTTCAACGCCCGTTTCAATAGCATATCCACGATAAGCAGGCGGTTCACCTCATTGGTACCCTCAAAGATGCGGTTAATGCGCGAATCACGGTATGCACGTTCCATCGGTGCCTCGGCCGAGTATCCCATACCACCATAGATTTGCACCCCTTCATCCACCACATAATCAAGCATTTCCGATCCCCACACCTTCAATATCGCGCATTCAATGGCAAACTGCTCGGTCGCTTTCAGTTTCGCCGTGACGGCATCCATTCCGCCTGCTACCAAGGTTCCGTACGTGTCGTCGATATGCTGACCGGCCCGGTACGCGGCGCTTTCCACAGCGAAATTGCGCGTGGCCATCTCCGCCAGTTTATGGCGTATGGCCCCGAATTTTGAAATCTGAATACCGAACTGTACGCGTTCATTGGCATAATTAACTGCCTGGTTGATGACCCGTCGTGATGACCCGATGGTGGCAGCCCCCAGTTTAATGCGCCCCACATTGAGGATATTCACGGCAATCTTGAAGCCGTTGCCTCGCTCCGACAACATGTTCTCCACCGGTACGGGGCAGTCGTTGAAAAACACCTGCCGGGTCGAAGACCCCTTGATGCCCAGCTTATGCTCCTCGGGATTCATGCTAATCCCGCCGAAGCTGCGTTCCACAATAAACGCTGTATGGTTCTTGTCATCGTCGATTTTGGCAAACACAATGAACACGTCAGCGAAACCACCGTTGGTAATCCACATTTTCTGCCCGTTGATGAGGTAATGCGTGCCTTCAGCGTTCAATTTAGCGCTGGTGCGGCCCGAATTGGCATCCGACCCCGCGTTCGGCTCCGTAAGGCAATAAGCCGCTTTCCATTCGCCCGTGGCCAACTTCGGGACATACTTCTCCTTTTGGGCATCATTACCATAATACAGGATGGGCAATGTGCCGATACCGGTATGTGCTGACAGCGCCACCGCGAACGAATGCCCTGCTCCGATGACATCGGCCACCAGCATGGACGTATTGAAATTCTTGCCGAATCCGCCATACTGTTCAGGAACAGATACCCCTAACAGCCCCAATTCACCCGCTTTGTCCAGCAGCCCTTCCATCAACCCTTCTTCCTGTGCATCGATGCGGTCGAGCTTGGGAAAAATTTCAGCGTCCAGGAAGTCTGCGCAGGTCTGTTTGATCATGACCTGTTCGTCATCGAAGTCCTCAGGGATGAATATATCCCGGTAACTCGTTTCCCTGACTACGAATTCACCACCTTTAATCGTATTTTTCGTTTCCGTTGCCATAATCTGTTTCGTCAAAACACCTCAAAAATCCCGGCCGCCCCCTGTCCTGTTCCCACGCACATGGTGACCATGCCATATTTTTGGTTTCTGCGCTTTGCTTCGTGGAAGAGTTGCACGGATAGTTTTGCTCCGGTACAGCCCAAAGGGTGCCCTAAAGCAATGGCCCCGCCATTAACATTCAGGTTATCCGGATTGATGCCCAGCTCGCGCACCACGGCCAGCGACTGGGCTGCAAACGCCTCGTTCAACTCGATCAAGCCGATATCGTCCAGTTTTAAGTCAGCCATGCGCAGCGCTTTCGGTATCGCATCAATAGGACCTATTCCCATGATGCGCGGTGGTACGCCCGCCACGCCGTAGCTCACCAGCCGGGCGATGGGCTCCACGTCCAGTTCTTTCAGTTTCCGTTCGGATACCACCAAAACGAATGCCGCACCGTCTGACGTTTGCGAAGAGTTACCCGCCGTAACGCTGCCTCCGGCAGCAAATACAGGCTTCAATTTCGCCAGTGCTTCCGGACTGGTATCCGGGCGGGGTCCTTCATCGGTATCCACGGTATATTCACGGGTCTCGATGTTCTTGCCGTCTTTAAGGTAATTCTCACGTATCGTAATCGGTACCACACCCGCCTTGAGCCGTCCGTCTTTAATAGCCGCTATCGCCTTCTGGTGCGACTGGAAGGCAAACATATCCTGATCTTCACGGCTAACGTGATATTCTTTCGCTACGGCTTCAGCAGTCAATCCCATGTTCCAGTACCAGTCGGGGTGATGTTTGGCCACCTCCGCATTAGGCACCACCTTCCACCCGCCCATGGGCATGCCCGACATCACCTCCACCCCGCCGGCAACGATGGCATCGGCCATCCCCGCCCTGATTTTGGCTACGGCAGTGGCAATCGTTTCCAGTCCCGAGGCACAATAGCGGTTCACTGTCACCCCCGGCACCTTATCCGTATCCAACCCCATCAGGGAGATAATCCGCCCGATATTGAGGCCCTGCTCCGCTTCCGGCGTTGCGTTACCCACGATAACATCATCTACCTGCTCCTTGTCCAGATTGGGTACGGAAGCCACCAGGTGCTTAATGACATCCGCGGCGAGGTCATCGGCGCGGGTAAAACGAAAAACTCCGCGCGGTGCTTTACCAACTGCTGTCCGGTAACCTGCTATAATGTATGCTTCCATATAGACTTGAAATTTGATTAATTCCTGTTTAATCGGCTCCGAAATCGATCACACTAATTTCTCAACGGTTTTCCCTTGGTCAACATATGCTGTATCCGCTCCAGCGTTTTCCGTTCGCCGCATAGCGACAAAAATGCTTCCCGTTCCAGATCCAATAAATATTCTTCTGACACTTCGGTTGGTGCCGACAGGTCGCCCCCGCACAACACCCACCCCAACTTTTCCGAAATTTTCTGGTCATGCTCGGAGATATAATTGCCTGCGCGCATGGAATTGGCTCCGGCGTATACGATGCCCAAACCCTGCTTGCCCAGCACTTTAATATCTTTTCGCGGCGCGGGTTGTGTATAGCCCGCTTCGGCCAGCTCGATGGCTTTCGCCTTGGCATCAGCCAATAGGCGATTCCGATTCATGCTGACGGCATACTTCCCCTCCTGGAGGTATCCCAACTCAAACGCTTCCACAGCAGACGTGGATACCTTCGCCTGCCCGATGGTCAGAAACCGTTCGCGCAGTACCTGCTGCTCAATCTGCCCCTCCTTGAACTCATCTGACGCCCGCAGGGCAAACTCCTTCGAACCGCCCCCGCCGGGAATGACCCCCACACCGAACTCCACCAGCCCCATATAGGTTTCGGCATGAAGCTGCACGAAGTCGGCATGCATGGAAAACTCACAGCCCCCTCCCAGTGTGAGTGCAAACGGTGCCGCCACAACGGGAATGGACGAATAGCGCAGGCGCATGGATGTCTGCTGGAACGTCTTCACCGCCATGTTCAGCTCGTCGTAATCCTGCTCCACGGCCATCATGAAAATCATACCGATGTTGGCCCCTGCCGAAAAGTTAGCCCCGTCGTTGCCGATGACCAAGCCTCGAAAATCCTTCTCGGCCAGTTCTATGGCCTTGTGAAGCCCTTGAATAACATCGCCCCCGATCGTATTCATCTTGGTATGGAATTCGGCGTTTAGGATACCGTCACCCAAATCGGTAACGGTAACCCCACTGTTTTTCCAGACCGTCTTCTGCCCCCGGATATTGTCGAGGATGATAAAGTCCCCCGTACCGGGGATGGGCTTATATGACTGCGCGCCGATATCATAATAGTATCTGATGCCGTTTTCCACTTTATAAAACGAATCATGCCCAGCATCCAGCATCTCCCGCACCCAATCCGCCACCTCACCGCTATGGCCTGGCACACGCTTTTCCTCGGCCTTGATTTTCTCGACGGTTTCTCTTACCCCCAGTGCATCCCATACCTCAAAAGGACCAAGTTCCCACCCGAAGCCCGCCCGCATGGCGTCATCGATACGGAAAAACTCATCCGTGATTTCCGGCACACGCCGGGAAACATATTCGAAAAGCGGGTAATGCATGGCCCGGAAAAACATCCCTGCCTTATCCGTACCCTGCTCATATACCTTCATCCGTTTTCGGATATCCTCCACCGCTTTGGTTGCCTCCAGTGTGCCCGCCTTTACCTTCTCCTGCTTGCGATATTCCAATGACTTCAGGTCAAGGGCCAGGATTTCACTGTTCCCTTGCTCATCTTTGATTTTCTTATAGAACCCTTGGCCGCTTTTTTCGCCAAGCCATTTGTTCTCGACCATCTGCCGGATATAACCCGGCAACTGGAATACGCCGCCAGCCTCATCGTCCTTGGCGTTTTCGGCAAGTCCATTAGCCACGTTCACCAACGTATCCAATCCCACTACATCAGCCGTGCGGAAGGTGGCTGACTTAGGGTGGCCCATCGCCGGCCCTGTGAACTTATCCACCTCTTCCACTGTGAGGTCCAGCTGTTCCACCAGATGGGTAAGCGCAAGCATGGAATAGACGCCAACACGATTACCGATAAATGCAGGGGTATCTTTACATAGCACCGTAGTTTTCCCCAGAAACTTATCTCCATAATGCATCAAGAAATCGACCACTTCCGGTTTGGTGTCTGCCGTGGGGATAATTTCAAGCAGCCGCAGATAGCGGGGAGGATTAAAGAAATGCGTGCCGCAAAAATGCGCTTTAAAATCAGCACTGCGACCTTCAGCCATCAGGTGGATCGGGATGCCCGACGTATTGGACGTGATCAGCGTACCGGGGGTACGGTGTATCTCCACCTTATCAAATACCTCCCGCTTGATATCCAGCCGCTCTACGACCACCTCAATGACCCAGTCGGCCGAAGCGATGCCCCCCATGTCATCATCGAAATTCCCTGTGGTGATCAGCTTGGCATTTTTTTTACTGAACACCGGTGAAGGGTTGGATTTCAATGCATTTTCGAGCGATTGATTGACGATACGGTTACGTACGACCCGGCTGTCGAACGTTAATCCCTTAGCTTCTTCCTGCGGGGTCAGCTCCCGAGGCACGATATCCAATAGCAGCACCTCCACCCCGATGTTAGCGAAGTGGCACGCGATACGCGAGCCCATTACCCCGGAACCCAATACGGCGATCTTTTTGATTCGCCTCTTGTCTACTATCTGATGTCTCATGTCTGATGTCTCATGTCTCAAATCCATCATTCTGGTTTATATTGTACAGCCAATTCATTTATGCGTTTCAGCGTTGAGATGAGTACCCGGCGGTCTTCACCCGTGATGTGTTCATCAAGGTAAGCGTTGAACCGACGTACGACATCCTTCGCTAACTCACGCTTGTGCTTCCCCAACTCCGTGAGGTATACTTTAACGGAACGTTTATCAGCGCGGTTTGTTTCCCTGTAAATTAATCCAAGCGCCTCCAAGTTACTCAATATCCGGGATAAGCTGGTTGTTTTCACCCCAAGCAGGTTGGCTATCTGCGATACCGGCGTGCCTTCCTTATGGATGTTGATGAGCACATACCCTGTTGCTTGCGTAATCCCAAATTGTGCCGCAATCTGATTGTACTTATTGGCGGCCGACTGCCATGCCGCTTTCAGGTAATAATCAATGGTATTGTCCTCTTCCATCATCCCGAGACATGTCAAATTTATTATGCATGCATAGCAAATTTAACCGGAATGTTTTTAGAAAGCAAATTTTAATCGAAATAAGTTGATCAAAGGATAACTATGGGAATTTCTATCTAAAGCGTTATTTTTGTCAACCATAGCGTCATTAATCATCGCAATCCATGACTAAGATTAACATTCCCCGCTTAGATTTGCTTCATTATACACATGGCACGGCTTCACAGCGTCTTCAATTTTCGAAAGACATTGGCAGTGCCTTCAATGAAACCGGATTTGTCACCATTGCCAACCACGGCATGGAAAAAGGGCTGATTGATGAGCTATACCAAGTGGTGCAGGCATTTTTTGCATTGCCGGAGGCGACTAAACTAAAATACGAAATTCCGGGCTTAGCTGGCCAGCGAGGCTATACCGCCAAAGGTAAAGAAAAGGCCAAAGATGCCAGCGTGCCCGACCTGAAAGAATTCTGGCAGCGCGGACAGGACGGCAATCCCATCGTGGAAGAACTTCCGCGCTTCGACGAAGTAACCGGAGAAGTATTCCGGCGGCTGGAAACCGTCGGACGGGAACTACTCAATGCCATTGCTGTATACCTTAGCCTGCCGGAAGATTATTTCGAACCCAGCGTTATCCAAGGCAACTCCATCCTGCGGGCCATCCATTATTTTCCGATAGCCGACCCCAGCAGCCTTCCGGCGAATGCCGTACGCGCGGGAGCGCATGAGGATATCAATCTCATTACGCTGCTCATCGGTGCCAGTGCCGACGGGTTAGAGGTGCTTACCCGTGAGGGCACGTGGTATCCCGTGAAAGCATTGGGTGAAGATATAGTGGTGAACGTTGGCGATATGCTCCAGCGGCTCACCAACAACAAGCTTAAGTCAACCACCCACCGGGTGGTGAACCCGCCACGGGAACTGATGAAGACATCCCGCTTTTCGGTGCCTTTTTTCCTGCATCCTAAAGCCAATATGAACTTAGCCGTGCTGGAATCCTGCATCGATGCCGAACATCCCAAGGCGTATGCCGACATCACCGCGGGGGAATACCTCGATGAACGACTCCGGGAAATTGGGTTGAAAATGTAATCCAGGGCAGATTTAACACAAACTTAATATAACAAACTTAAATTTACCCGGCACACCAATGCCACAAGAATGACGGGACAACCTTTCCCCAAACTTATCCTTTTGCTGCTCGCCATCGGGCTGTTTGGTACGCAAGCCTTTGCATGGCAAAACACGCAGGGCAAATTGGAACATACCCGCACACTCATCAAGCAAAATCCGGATGCAGCTTTTCTGCAAATCAAGCGACTGCTCAACGAGGCTCTTGATGAACAAGACCGATACACCGCAGCGGTATGCTATGAACAAATCGGCGAAGTATACTATTACCAAGCCGCCTATTCACAAGCCTTAGACAATTATTACAAGGCGGAAAAGCTGTTCAGAAACGGTAAACACATGGCCGAATTGGCCAATACGCTAATCAAAATCGGCGAGACCTATTACTACAACAGACAATATCCTGTGGCGTTGGATATATTTGAGGAATCCCTGCAAATCTATACAGCGCTGGGCAACCGACGGGGCATAGCCGATGCGTACGGCCATATCGGGCAGGCTTATGAAAAAACCAAAAACTACGAACTGGCCACCAAGTATCAAAACCTTGCGCTGGGGGAACTGACACATGCGGGCGACCGAACCGGCATGGCTAAGATATACGAAAACATCGGGAGCATCTATGAAGATAAATTGCAACTGGATTCGGCCTTACATTACTTCACCCTGGCCCTGGAGCTCAATATCAAAAACAACAACCAGATGGCCCAGATCGAGATCATCAACAACTTGGGCGACGTGTACCGAAAAACTGACCGGTACCCGGAAGCTCTGCAATACACCCGGCGGGCCGCACAACTGGCCGAAACCCTTAATGAACCGTATCAACTGGCCAGCGCTTACCGCGATCTCGCCCGGACCTTCGGACTGATGGGGCAGTACGTAAAGCTATGGAAGCCGACCTCTACAACAAACACCTGCTCGAAGAAAATCTCAAAGGCGAACTCGAACTGAAAACCAAGGAACTTACAAGCCATACCCTGCACCTCATCCAGAAAAATCAGTTGCTGGAAGAACTGAGGGTTAAGCTGAACAGCATGGTGCGCGACGACAAAAGGGACCAGCGCAAAGAACTGAAACAGCTTATCGGCCTCATCAACCTTAACAGTAACCAGGATAAAAACTGGGAAGACTTCAGAATTGTATTTGAACGTGTACATGAGCATTTCTTCGACAGCCTGAAAAAGCATAGCGATACCCTCACTTCGTCTGACCTTCGGCTGGCCGCCCTCATCAAGATGAACCTCGGATCCGCTGATATCGCCACCATGCTTGGTATTTCCCAAAACAGCCTCCGGATATCCCGCTACCGGCTGCGTAAGAAGCTGCACATCCAAGAAGGCGAAAGCCTCAGTTCCTTCATCCAGCGGCTCTGACCGCAGCTTAAACCTTAGCTAACCTGCCTTTAACAAAAACTTAATGGCAAAAAATTCATCGACAAACCACTAAAAAACAACCAATTACAAACATAAAAAACAAGATGTTGCCTTATTGTCTATGGACGCCGGGGAGCTGTATATATTTTGTATACGCTCCAAAATTGATTGCCCGCGGAAATGCGTCAATCTTTGCCCGAAATAAAATTGCCAAAAAATACACGGTATATGAAACAGAAAAACTCACACTTCTCCACATCCTTTTTCTGTATGTCCCTCTCCGGCATGGTCCGGCACGGCATACTGACTTTACTCCTTTTAACGTCCATAACAGTATTGGCCCAGCAGCAGGGTGTAATATCAGGTAAGGTGATAGATAATTCCACCCGCTTGTCTTTGCCCGGGGCTACGCTGCGGGTCAATATGGGCAACCGGTATACGGTTTCCACCCAGACAGGGGAATACGAATTCCTCGGCGTACCGGCAGGTACTTATGAAGTATCCATAAACTATCTCGGTTACCGGTCGTTGGTAAAAACCGTAACCGTAGCGGCCGGGGTTAATACGAAAGTTGATTTTGAACTGGACTACGGCGATACGCAACTTGGCGAAGTGGTCGTTATGGGCGACCGCTTGCGTGGTCAGGCCAGTGCGCTCAACCAGCAGAAAAACAATCCGAACATCGCTAACGTGATCAGCTCGGACCAGGTGGGACGGTTCCCCGATGCCAACATTGGCGACGCCCTTAAGCGTGTACCCGGCATTGCCATGCAGAACGACCAAGGTGAAGCGCGCGACATCATCGTACGGGGGCTGGCTCCTGAGCTTAACTCCGTGACGCTGAATGGCGACCGTATTCCCTCTGCGGAGGGCGATAATCGCCGTGTGCAGATGGATCTGATCCCCGCCGATATGGTTCAGGCTATTGTGGTCAACAAGACGCTTACCCCCGATATGGACGCCGATGCAATCGGCGGTTCGGTAGACCTGATTACACGGGCTTCTCCCAATGGCCAGCGGATATCGGCCACATTGTCCGGCGGCTACAACCCCATCAGGGAAAAGGCCTTGTACACCGGAGGCTTCGTATATGGAAACCGCTTTGCCAATGACGCCATCGGGATGATCCTCAGCGGCTCCTATAACAACAACGACTATGGTTCAGACAATATCGAAGCTACGTGGGTAGAAGATAGCCATGGGAATGCTTATGTGAGACAACAAGACATCCGCCGGTACGATGTGCAGCGCATCCGAAGGAGTGTATCCGGCTCGTTCGACTTCCGCTTGGGCGACAACCATACCTTAACCGCGGGTGCAATGTACAATTGGCGTGACGATCTGGAAAACCGCTTCCGGTTCCGCATAGACAACATCAATCCGACATACGACGACAGCAACCCGTCGGTAATAACCGGCTATACCGGCCGCGTAGGCCGGGAACTCAAAGGAGGGGCCTCGGGCAAGAATAAGAACACCCGCTTAGAAACGCAGCAAGTGCAGAACTATTCATTGAGAGGGGATCACCTGTTTGGATCTTCGGTAGATATGGATTGGGCCGCCAGCTATTCGACCGCTTCAGAAAAAAAGCCAAACGAACGCTACGCCCTGTTCAGAAGCGGCGGATTCCCCGTTTCGTTCAATGGCGACAGCCGTTTCCCGCTATATACCGTTACCAGCGGCGATCAAATGGGGCTTGGGTTTAACGAAATTACCGAAGGCCATGGATTTACCCGGGAAACAGAGTTTGGTGCCAAACTGAATTTCCGTGTACCGCTTTCAGTCGTTGAAGACCAAAAGGGACGGCTGCGTTTTGGCGGTCGCCTTCGCCTGAAGACCAAAGTTCGTGATGATATCGCTTTCGAATATGAGCCCCTCAATGAAAGTGCCTTTGCCACCTTGGCCGATGTCGAGACGGTGAATTTCCACCGTCCGCTGCTCATCGGCGACGCGTTTGTCCCCGGTCGGTTTATTACCCCTCAGTTCCTCGGCGGACTCAACTTGTCAGACGCCACCCAGTTTGAGGAAGAAGCCATACCGGACGACTACCTGATGGAAAACTATGACGCCAGGGAAAGCATTTATGCAGGGTACCTCCGCTGGGATCAAGACCTAAGCAACACGTTTTCGGTAATTATCGGCGCCAGGCTGGAGCACACCGGACTGGAATACACCGGTAACGTGATTGAAGACGAAGAAGATCTCCTGGGGTCACGTACCATACGCAACAGCTATACTAACATTTTTCCGAACATCTCTTTCAAATTCACCCCAACGGAATCCTTCGTTTTCCGTGGTGCATTCACAACGGCATTGGCTAGGCCCAACTATTACGCACTCGCACCGTACCTAAGTGTAATTCCCGGATCAGACGCCGAGATATATGCGGGAAACCCTGATCTGAATGCAACATACGCGTACAACGGCGATCTGATGATTGAAAACTATTTCAAATCGGTAGGCCTGATTTCCGGCGGGGTATTCTATAAACGCCTGAACGATTTCATTTACACGTTCGTAGACCAACAGTACACCGCCCAAAAGTTTGCCGCTGATTTTCCGGCTGAAAACAACCCCATTGCACCCGGAGAAACATGGCAGTTCACCCAAATGCGCAATGGAAGTACGGTCGACCTATATGGATTTGAAGTGGCCTTCCAACGGCAACTGGACTTTCTTCCCGGTAAATTCCTCCGCGGACTCGGTATTTACGCCAACTACACGTTTGTTGCCTCCAACGCGAAAGGTGTGACCGATGAAGACGGCAATGAACGGAATGACATCAGCCTTCCGGGAACGGTACCGCATATGCTCAACGGTTCGATCTCCTGGGAAGACAGCCGCTTTTCCATCAGAGCGTCCGCACATTACACGGCCGCTTACCTGGACGAATTAGCTGCCACCCGTTTCGACGATGCGCATTACGATCGGCAGTTTTTCCTCGATGCAAACGCCGCTTACAAAATACAGCGCAACCTGCGGATTTTCGCGGAAGCCAATAACCTGACCAACCAGCCCCTGAGGTATTACCAGGGCATACGCTCACGCACCATGCAGGCGGAATATTACCGTCCACGGTTCAACCTGGGAATAAAACTGGATTTATAACCGTTCAATTCATAAACTGTTTAACCAAACATCACCACTTATCATGAGCAAAAACACAGTAAGCAACCTCTTCGCTATCCCGGTAGCACTTGCCCTTTCCGCTGCCTGCACAGGCGGCAAACAACAGGCAGCTTCTCACAACGCAGCTGCAGACAGCATCATCAGGCCGCTTTATGTGACCGAAGCAACCCCACACGACACAGACGACCCGGCCATATGGATTAACCCGGATGACCCTGCCCAATCCCTCATCATTGGTACCGACAAAAACATCGATGGCGCATTGTATGTGTACAATCTGCAAGGCAAAATCCTTCCAGATAAAACCGTTGGCGGATTGAAAAGACCCAACAATGTGGATGTGGCCTACGGACTGTCTTTAGGTGGAAAACCCGTGGACATCGCCGTGGCTACCGAAAGGATGACGCATAAACTCCGTATCTTTTCGCTGCCCGATATGCAGCCGGTGGACAACGGTGGCATCGAGGTGTTCGAAGGCGAAACCGGGGAGGAATTCCGCGACTTGATGGGTATCGCACTGTATACCCACCCTGAAGGAAAAATCTACGCCATCGTAGGCAGGAAAACAGGGCCCACAGACGGCACCTACCTTTGGCAATACCTGCTTGAAGACGATGGAACGGGTGCGGTCAAAGCCACGCTGGTGCGCAAATTCGGCCACTTCAGCGGCCACAAGGAAATCGAGGCCCTTGCCGTGGATAATGAACTGGGGTATGTATACTGCGCTGACGAACAGGTAGGCGTGCGCAAGTATTACGCGGACCCCGACAAAGGAAACGAAGAACTGGCGCTGTTCGCCACCCAGGGATTTGCCGAAGATCATGAAGGTATCAGCATCTACAAAACGTCAGACAGCACCGGCTATATCCTTGTATCAGACCAGCAAGCCAACCAATTTATGGTGTACCCCCGTGAGGGCGAAGGCGATCCGCACCATCACCCATTGATCACCGCTATTCGGACATCGACCAACGAAAGTGACGGCTCAGACATTGTTTCCGTCCGGCTCAACGACGATTTCAAACACGGCCTCTTCGTGGCCATGAGCAACGACAGGACGTTCCAGCTCTATCGTTGGGAAGATGTTGCCGGAGAGCTCCTGAAGGTGAATAAATAACTCCCCCACCATACCATCAATGCTGCCCGATGCCGGACTGTAGTCTACTCTCGACAACAACGGCATCGGGCATTAAAAAAGGGTGCTGTACCTCCTGCATCACTAACAGGCCGATGATAACAGGTCAATGGCCATAAACCCTGATTTGTCTTTTATGGGCAGTGTATTGGGGTCACGTGAACCTTAATCAATTCCGGTCGGCGACAATACAGTGCCCGT
>NZ_FOLL01000035.1 GCF_900112315.1 Parapedobacter composti
TTGATGATCTGACTTTCGCTAAACCTACTCTTTTTCATTGTCCCTAAATTATAAAACTACATTAATATTCGTAGCTGTTTTCGGGGAAGATTACACCGCCTTTAATCGCACCATACAGGAATTGAAATGTTGCCACATGTAGCTGGACAGTGTATCCAGCACACCTTTAATCGCACCATACAGGAATTGAAATAACTTTGGAACTAATATTTTTGGCGCCCACAGAACACCTTTAATCGCACCATACAGGAATTGAAATAGAACCGATATCTGTTCTTTACGAACTGTATTGCTGCCTTTAATCGCACCATACAGGAATTGAAATACAGTTGTAAACAATCCATTGAGCTTCAAAAGCGCAGCCTTTAATCGCACCATACAGGAATTGAAATAGACGTGGAAAACAAAAAGGCGTTAGAAATACTAACCTTTAATCGCACCATACAGGAATTGAAATGCACCTGGTGACGCATACTTACATTCTATTTTAGCCTTTAATCGCACCATACAGGAATTGAAATACAGCGGGGTTTTTTATTGTTCTAAAAGTTCTTGTTCCTTTAATCGCACCATACAGGAATTGAAATTCAAGGGCCTTACGGCTGATATTCAGGTAACCGGCGCCTTTAATCGCACCATACAGGAATTGAAATAAATCTGTGGTGTCACGTCTTCCATGAGATTAAGACCTTTAATCGCACCATACAGGAATTGAAATATGCCCAGACGCTTGTAGAGCGGTCTGACCCGACGTCCTTTAATCGCACCATACAGGAATTGAAATGAACTTGCAGCCTGCGGTTAATTACAAGTGTGTTAACCTTTAATCGCACCATACAGGAATTGAAATCAGCGTACTTTACCCGCTCCCAAACCGTCGGGGTAGCCTTTAATCGCACCATACAGGAATTGAAATATGAGCAACGCGACGCTTTAAACACGCTGGGCATTCCTTTAATCGCACCATACAGGAATTGAAATTTACCTGAAGATAAAAGAAGCCATCACCCCCGAGTCCCTTTAATCGCACCATACAGGAATTGAAATCCCGATATTGCTATTCGGTTTAGCATGTCGTATACTTCCTTTAATCGCACCATACAGGAATTGAAATACCTTATGGCCGATATCACCGAGCGGCTGAAGGGGCCTTTAATCGCACCATACAGGAATTGAAATTTGTTTACAATTTTGACCTCCTCCCTGAAAAACCGGAGCATTTAAAAATAGCGATTCGGTGATTTCATGTTTATACGTAAGTGAAACTTTAAAAAATGCTATGCAGCAGGCGAAGCTAACAGGAGTAGATTTTGAAAAGGTATCGGTAGCGTAAAATAAATGGAAATAAGGACCCGGTATATAAATTGCAATACCTAAAAACTAAACGTGGATACAGGCCGCACCGCTCCCAGGTAAAAACACCTATTGAAGTCGTCAATTCGCTGTCCGAAAAACCTCCGTTCTGGAATGAACTCTAACTGTTTTTAATAAATCGGCACCAAAAATTTAACAGCAATTTCATACACAGTCACTTTATAATTTCAATTAGTTGATTAATTTCGGAGCAAGATTTCGGTGGAGTATTGACTGCTAAGGAATCGGATAGCAACAGCCTAAATCATGGAATAAGCAGTGAGGTTTTTCAGGCTTTCTAAGACAGTTATTACACTCGTACGCTGTGCTTGTTTTTTTATACGTCCCAGTCGGCTTGCCTATGTTGGTGCGAGCCATTTTACAGGACTATAACGGAGCGAAAGCGAAGAGTCTTTGAAGAAAGAAAGATGAGCAAGGCTTTAATTTTTAATCAATATGACTAATCCATTTATTGGCAACCTGCTCTTATTTGTTGTGGCTGGAGGTCTATTCTGCTCCTGCGCAACGGCTTTTAGAGAATTTACTGCCCAACCGCCTGCTCTTCAGCGGCATGCAGATCAATCATTGACCGTAGATTACGGCACCATACCGCTTGAAGGGCATTACGCCAAACGGCAACGCAGGTCCATGTGCACATTGGTTTATGCGAGGGTTACCAACCACACGCAGTATGCCATCACATTAGCCAAAGATGTAAAGGTGCTTGTAGGATCCCCACAGTACATGTTTACGTTTACGGGTAGTCGCGATGGCTTTAATTAATTGGCGGAGATTAGACTATCCCGTTTTATTTGGGGTTTATATGCCTGTTGACTTTCTTATCTTAAAGCGGTTAACTTATTTTGTGCTGTTGCTGATTGGGCCTTTTTTTGCCGTTTCATGCGGCCAGCAACGTAGTATTGAAGCTGTCTGCGGTGTATGGACCGCTGAAGATTCTCTAGACGACGTTCTCTACAAGCACATACTGCAATTGGATGCGATGGAAGGCGGGAAGTTGGCTGTTTCTACAAAAGCGACCTATCTTCGGGCTACGATGTGGTTCGATACAGTTTCCTTCAGTGGTGATTCGGTCTACTTTTGGAGTAATCATCCCAAGGTGAAAGACACCTTTGAAGGGAAGTTGGAAGGGGATGCCATCGTAGGTGAATTCGAGCGAAATGGCCAAAGTCGGAGGATGACTTTCCGCAGGTTCAATTTGCAAGCCCATCGGCCTCAGACACCAACGCGTCCCTTTCCATATGTTGAAGAGGAAGTGCGCTTTGCCAATCGTGACAGTTCGGTGGTGTTCGCCGGTACGTTTACCTATCCGGAGGGAGGGGGGCGGTATCCTACCGTTCTGATCATTTCAGGGTCTGGTCCGCAGGACCGGGACGGGGATATGTTTCTTCATGATCCTTATTTGGTCATCGCCGATTATCTCACACGGCACGGCATTGCCGTGCTCAGGCTGGATGACCGCAACGTGGGGGAGACGGTGGAGGCGCCAGGTGCCGATGTGGATTTCGTGGATGATGCGCTGTGCGCCATCGAATTCCTGAGGGGGCATGGGCGCGTAGCCAAAAACCGGATGGGGATCATCGGGCATAGTCAAGGAGGGCTAATTGCTATGGATGCTGCTGTTGCTGTTCCCGATCTCGCAGCCGTGGTAACACTTGGGTCCCCCATTTCCGTTACGGGGCCGGATTTCTTTGTAAAACACATTGCAACTTTTTTTAGGGACATGTCACATTCATCCAAAGAGAAGGCGGTTGGCTTGATAACTGAAATTTTCCTTACCATTCGGGATGCACCGTCCAAATGGGCGGCTGCGGACCTGATCCTGGAGAAGGTTAAGCATTGGCTGCAGCGCAATAGGGATGATGAAGAGGCCTTAGCTGCTTTGGGGTTAACGCGGGAAAATGTGGGGGATGAAAAAGCCATCGAGAAAATGTTGAAAGAAACATTCGAGCGCTATTTTACCCGAGATCGCTACTACATATTATCCTATGATCCCGATGCGATATTTCCAAGCATCAGCTGTCCTGTTTTGGCGGTTTATGGAGGCCATGACAACCGCATAAGTTTTCCGGAAGAGAAAGAACGGTTGGACTCTCTGATTGGGCGGTGGCCGGTTGAGTTAGAACCCAAATGCTTTGCCCGCGTGAACCACTTTTTGCAAACCTCAAACGGCAAGAGTGACACCGAGGTGTTTGAATTGGATGAGACGGTATCCCCTGAGATCATGGAGCTATTAAAACGATGGCTGACCGAACAACTTCATGCGGATTAATATAACAAACACCTGATTATACGATGTTTAGTGAAAATAATCCCAAAACCGAGGAAGCAGCAGCATCCTACCTTGATCGGCTTGTGAATATATTGGCAAATCTAATGTAATAAAAAAATGTCGGAGGGTCAGAAGCCCCCATATCCAATTCTATTCCTCACCTTTTTCGGCCCCGCTATCCGGCAGCTCCATATGGATAATCGGAAAAGGCTTGCCGGTAGCATCCAGTTCAGATCGGCCGATTGACTTAAACCCTATCCGCTCGTAGAACCGGATTGCCGCAGGGTTCTGTTCGTTTACATCCACAAACAGCGGCTTCCCTTTCAGTTTCACGGCCTTTGCTATCAAGAAAGCCCCCAGGCCACGACCAGCGTCGTCAGGGTGTATGAATAGCATCTCCACTTTGTTCTCAGCAAGGCCCATGAAACCCATAATTTTATCATCAAGGTTGCGGATGCCGTAAACCTCCAGCGAAGGGATGTATTTGTCACGTACCAAGGGAAGGAAATAGCGGATATCGCCCTCCGACAGGAAATGGTGTGTGGCCCGGACAGACGCCTCCCAGATTTCCAGCAGCCGACTTACATCGGCAGGCTGCGCCGCGAAGATTTCGTGGCGCTCAACATAGTGTTCTTGCGAATCGAAAGAGTCGCACATCAACACACCCTTGCCCCGCAGCAATTTCGCCAGTGCCCGCTCCAAATCCATTGCAGCGAACGATCGGGGCTCCAGGGTCCGTTTCATTTCCAAATATAATGGCAACGCCAGGCGCGGTTTGCTAAAGTAACCAGCGCTTACCTTAGCCTTCAAAAATGATAAGACTTCGCTTTTGATTTTATAG
The DNA here is from genome assembly GCF_900112315.1 of Parapedobacter composti. Classification (GTDB taxonomy): domain Bacteria; phylum Bacteroidota; class Bacteroidia; order Sphingobacteriales; family Sphingobacteriaceae; genus Parapedobacter; species Parapedobacter composti. The sequence continues at coordinate 4,485 of NZ_FOLL01000035.1, forward strand.
CGTTCTCCCTTCACGGACGTTTTCTGCCAGATAACCCTTTTACCATCGCCGCCGTCTTCCGGGTAAACGATATGGCTAAAGGTCACTGTTTTGCTTTTCTCATCCTCGTCCACCGTCCGTGTGGCGTGGTGCAACTGAATCATTTCTCCAGGCGCTACATTGAGTGGTATAATTTGGTTGTGTGGTTTGCCAAAGATGGGAGCGAGAGGATCCGCTTGGTCGGTTTTTAGCTTCTGCTTTTTCCGGGGATCTATCAATTTAAAGAAATATTGGTTGCGTTTGCCGAGCAAAAAAGAAATTTCCTCGTCGTCCATGCCTGTTTCTTCCAACAGCAGTAATACGTTGCACACCAGCTCATAGTCCATTCGTGAAATATTCACGTATGAACTCGCCGGTTTGCGTACGCTTTTCTTGGTGGTGGTAACAATCATTTAGGAGTCATAAAGTAAAAAAACGCCCTTGGACGCTGTTCCAAAGGGTAGCGTGGCGTGTACTGTTGGTGCAAAGGTACGGCGTTTTAAACTTTTGCAAAAGCAGTTTAGGAGACGGTCATTTTTCTGCGTTCAGTATTGCTTCCAGTTGGCTATATACGTCCAATATTGAACGGATTGAAGGATGGTCTCTATGGTATAAAAGCGAAGTGTACAATGTATAAGGATGGCCATCGATGACATAGGATACAGGATTATCCACTTTTACAATATATTCGCGATAATCGCTGTTTCTATACCAGCGATCGAATGCTTTATATCGGATTTCGGCCTTGTGTTCACTGTCTGAACAGACATAAAGAAGGGCATGTTGTACATTTTCAAAAAAGCGGACAATAATAGCATTTACTGTTTTGGAGACCAGATTATCCAAAGGTTCCAGGGAATCGGAAGCCTTTTCAATGACTATTTGATAAATGTTGTCGAACACTGCTTCCGCTACCAGCGAAAGCGATTCATCTGCGACAAAAGCCACACGATAAGTAATGCCGTTTTTGGTGATGAAGTTGTAGGTTAAGGTTTCTTCATCAAAAGAATAGTCATAACGGTTTTGCAAACTTGATGCCTTTTTTGGTTAACACATCCAAGCTTGTTTCGCCCTTCAAATAAGAACGTACCATCTCCTTGTTCTTTGCGGTTTGATGCAAAGACTTGATAATAGTAGCCTTATTTTTTTGAACTTTTTTCATAACAGAAGCAAAGGTAGCTATAATTACTCTTATTTTCAAATAGTCATGCTTCAAACGGTTGGCTGATAGAAATTTACTTCTTTAAATAACCTTCCTTTTTTTGGAGCTTATCTTCCTTTACCAACTCCTCCAATACCCGCTCTAACACCTGCCTCTCCATTTCCTTCCCCTCACGGTCGATGTACAAGTGCTTGACGGTTTCCAGAAGTGACTTCGGCTCGTCGAAATATCCATCCTCAATCATCCCTTCAAGGACCAGCCGCATATCCTCTGGGTTTGCTAGGCTCAATACTTTTTTCTCCACTTTGGTGCCATCGCCGAGATCCCAATCAGCAGGAGGGAGGAGGTCTGCGACGGTCCAATCGAGAGCTTTGGCCAGGTTAGGATATTCATGTGTGTTATATTGGGTCGAAAGGTAACCCCTTTCCATCATGGCAACATATCCTCGTGAGAGTTTCATTTCTAGGGATACCCGTTCAGCTGACCAACCTTTGACCAGTCTTCTAAATTTTGCTCTATTAATAATGAAAAGAGAAAGCCGCGTAATTTTAGCCATGAGCGAAGATTGTCATGACCGACATAATCCATATTATAAAACATGCGTAAAGAAATTTGTATTTTTGTAAAATCATTCCTACATTAGCCGCGTCAAAGACATGCAAGCAGTCGTATGTCTTCGAATTATTTTGGTGTTTGACACTGAAACTTGCCATCGAAAACCTAGGAAATTTTCAATAGAGCAAGTTCAGGAGTCCAATGCCCAATCACTACCTTTGCGGGTAGCGATGGGCTGGCTCTTGTTCTCTCTATGCGGCTTCCTAGGGCCTTCGGTGGGGGACAAGGTACGCGGCCCATCGCTATTCGATATTACTCCGCAGCCTTTCCTGATATATAGATTCATCGGTCAACGCCAGCATAAACTGAGCAATAAGACCGATGAAAAGAACCCATTACCTAACCAACAGCCACTGTCCCCAAGGGGGCTTGGAATCTGCCATTGTTTCCGTTGCGTGGCTGATTTCCACGGTGAACCTGCACAAAAATGTAATCCGCAAACCAGCTTGATCAAAGTGAAAATCAGTTAATAGTCATCCAAATTTTCACTTAGAAATCAAGCAACTACATGAAGCGAATTTTACGCATAGGGGAGGGGTATGCCCTTTCCAAAAGATATAGTAGCCTATTGGCTGCAGTAACGATCATGTGTTTGTATGCCGTGAAGCAGGCCTCCGCCCAAGAGGCGGAGCCTGCGGCTACGGCAGTAGCAGACATTATACCGCTCAAAATCGGCGATTCCATCCCCGGATACCTGTGGCATATGCCATTGCAGGTGGTAAACCACCCGGAAGGCAAGGAAGCCATCACGCTTAATGACTACCGGTGCAAGCTGATTATATTGGACTTCTGGGCTACGTGGTGCAGCAGTTGCATCGCTGCCATGCCGAGGATACATCGGCTTGAAAAAGAACATGCCGGTGAAATGGCGGTGATTCCGGTAACCTACGAAACCGCCGATAAGGTGGTTCCCTTCCTTTCCTCCAACAAGACCATGCAGCCGCTGGGCGTTTATTCCGTGGTAGCGGATGAGCTGCTCAAAGCCGCATTCCCGCACAGGGGTGTCCCGCATTACGTATGGATATCGCCGGCTGGAAGCGTTGGAGCAATAACTACCAGCGAGCGTGTAACCGCAGAGAACATCCGGCAGTTATTGGATGGCGACAATATCGGTATACCGGTTAAAAATGATATCGACCCCGAAAGGCCGCTGTTCCTATCCGATGCCATCCAACTGGACGACCTTACCCATTATTCGGTTTTCACGAAAGGCAAGTACGATGGCCTGCCGAGCGGCAACCGGTTCAGAAAGGAAAACGGCGTGGTGCGCGGCCGTGCGCTTACGAACACCAGTATGTTGGGTATCTATAAAACGGTAGCCTACCACCTGTTCGAGCGAAATGGTGAACGGTTTTACGAAAAAAGGCTGTTGGTGGAACCAGAGGGTTCCAAGGGAGCAATGCGGATGACGGACGGCTTATATAATTATGAGCTGATCGTTCCGGTACGAAAAGCAGACTCACTGTATGATTACATGCTGGCTGACCTGAATCGATATACCGGCTTAAAGGGGCGAATCGAAAAACGCAAAATAAAATGCCTTGTCCTGAAAGCGATGGGCGGCGGATTGGATGGCATCAAAACCAAAGGCGGTCCCCCGGTAATCAGCCTTTTTTCGGCAAGAACGAAAAGTTCGGTTTTTACTAACAGCCCCATTAAATATTTCGTAAGCCGTCTTAATGATAACCGCGACGTTCCGTTCCTCGTGATTGATGAAACAGGCTATGCCGGAAACGTTGACCTTGAACTCCCTGGTACGCCTGATCTTTCGGCCATAAGGATGGAACTTGAACGGCAGAATCTCAGGCTTGAAGAGGATTACAGATGGTTAAATATGTTCATTCTTGAATCCAACCCGGTTTAATCGTGTCAACTGAATGACGTATGTGTAAGCCAGCCAATTAGTTAACCACTTCAATAAACTATATGAAAAGACTCTATTTTATACTAATATGCTTGTCTTCGTTTAACCAAGCTGCCGCACAGAACACCGTCAACGGTTCTGTACGAGCTGAAAAGGACAAGCAGCCGATTACAGGTGCCATTATCCGTGTATTACAAACGGATATGGTAGTGCATTCCAACAAGGATGGTGAATTTGCCTTGACTTTTACTGGAGATACTGCTGAAATGGAAATCACCGCCATCGGATATGAGCGCTTGCGCATGACTGTTGCTCGCACCGCAAAATCAATTACAGTTTTGCTCAAAGAGCATGTTACCCTGCTTGACGAAGTAGAAGTTTATACAGGATATCAATCATTGCCCCGCGAACGCCTGACCGGCTCTTTCAGCCATATTGATAGCGAAACGTTCAACAAACAGGTGGGTGTGGACGTTTTGAGCCGTCTGGAAGCCGTCGCCAGCGGGCTGGCCGTAGACAGGGGCACCTCGGCGGGTGAAATCATTAACGTCAGAGGAATCAATACGTTGACCGCCACCATGATGGGGCCACTGATAGTGGTTGACAATTTTCCTTACGACGGCGATATCAATAATATCAACCCGAATGATATCGAAAGTGTCTCTATACTGAAGGATGCAGCTGCCGCCTCGATATGGGGAGCCAGAGCTTCAAACGGTGTAATCGTTATCACTACAAAAAGAGGCAGCTTCAACCAGCCGATAACGATTGACTTCAATACAAATGTTCGGGTAGGCAGTAAACCCAATTTATCTTACATCCAGCAAATATCATCGAGCGATTTTATCGATGTGGAACGGATGCTTTTCGAAAGCAATTATTACACCAGCCAAATCAATTCGGTGACAAGACCGGCACTTTCTCCGGTGGTGGAACTGTTAATCAGGCGGCAGTCAGCCAACCCGGCCGAACAAGAGGAAATAGACCAATCTATCGACCGGTTTCGCGGATATGATGTCCGTGATGAATTTAGCCGTTATATGTACCAGCGCTCCGTTGACCAGCAATATTCCCTGAACCTGAAAGGCGGCAGTGAACGCTTGGCATGGACAGCATCTGCCGGTATGGACAACAACATGGACAACCTCGGTGCAAAATTCCGAAGGTATAATGTCAGGTTCCACAACACTTACCGGCCTTTCGAACGTTTGGCGTTAACCAGCAGCATCCTTTATACCCACACTGTAAGCGGTAATGGTAGGCCAGGCTACGGTGAAATAGGCAGGAATGACCAATATATCTATCCTTATGCACGGTTTGCGGATGAAAAGGGACGCGCACTTCCTATCGATAGGGATGTACGTTCGTTGTGGGCGGATACCGTGGGCAATGGTGGGCTACTCGATTGGAAGTATTATCCGTTGGATGACTACAAGCATGTTTCACAACGGACATCCGTGGATGACATACTGCTTAACCTTGGAGCAAACTTCCGGATGCTGGAGGGGCTTGACGTTGACTTGAAGTACCTTTTTGAACGGCAGGGCACCGACATAAATAATCTGAGCGGTGCAGAGAGCTACGCGGCAAGGAACACGGTGAACCGATTTTCCCAGATAGATGAAAGCGGAAACGTCGCTCGCATTGTGCCCGCAGGCGGGATTTTGGATCAGCGGTACACGCGGTTGGAATCCAACAACCTCCGCCTCCAGGCAAACTTTAACCGCAAGTGGCAATCTCACGAGGTTGCGGCAATAGGCGGGTGGGAATTGCGAAGCTCAAACACTTCCGGGAGCAGTTCAAGGTTGTATGGTTTCAATGTCAGGACATTGACCTCAGCTCAGATCGATTTTGCAAGGCAGTACCCCTACATTAATGGCGGCAGTTTACAACTTATACCCAATGTGACCGCCGTATCGGATAGGACAACAAATTTCATTTCATATTTTGCCAACACGTCCTATACCTATAGAGGACGCTATTCCCTTTCTGCAAGCGGTAGGCGCGATGCGTCCAATCTCTTTGGCCTGCGGACTAACGACCAATGGAATCCTTTCTGGTCTATAGGAGCCAGCTGGAATATATCAGAGGAAACCTTTTTTTCCAATCGTGTAGTTCCCTACTTAAGGATAAGGGCGACATATGGTTTTTCCGGGAATATAAGCCCTTCGATGGTTGCTGTGACAACTATTGGCTATCAGCCCGTAACTAACAATTTCACCCAGGGTCCCATGGCTTTTTTTCAGAGCTATCATGATCCGGAACTGCGATGGGAAAAAACAGGTATGACCAATCTGGCCCTGGATTTCCGAACTGCAAAAAACAGGGTGTCCGGCAGCGTTGACTTCTTTTATAAACGGGGGATGGATCTTTTCGGCCGCGCCGTGCTTGACTATACCGGGGGCATCGGGCCAACGGTTATCAAGAACGCAGCCAGTATGAGAGGGATGGGGATGGATGTGGCGCTAAGGAGCCATAACATCAGCGGTAACAAGGTGAACTGGCACACCAATTTTAACTTCAGTACCGCCCGTGATAGGATAACCGAATACTATTTGGCAAATAGGAATGCGAATAATTTTGTAAACACTCCTTCTAATGTGCAGGTTTCGGGGGTAGAAGGTAAGCCGGTGTATGCTATCTATTCTTATCGATGGGCGGGCCTTGACCCTCAAACGGGTGAGCCAAGGGGCTATATAAATGGAGAGATAAGCAACAATTACGCTCAGCTCACCGGTTCAGCCACACAGTTGGAAGACCTTGTTTACCATGGTCCGGCTACCCCCACTATGTATGGCTCGTTCGGGAACACGTTTAGTTTCAAAGGTATATCATTGGATTTCGCATTTGTATACAAGTTAGGCTATTATTTCCGGCGGCATTCCATTAACTACCAGGAGTTGTTCACGAATTGGGTGGGGCATTCCGACTTTGCGCAGCGATGGCAGGAACCGGGAGATGAGGCGTTTACCGAGGTTCCAGCGATGGTGTATCCGACGGCGTTCAACAAAAACAGTTTTTACGCGGGTTCGGAAATTTTGGTGGAGCAAGGCGACCATATCCGCCTGCAATACATTAACTTAACATATGACTTTGGGAAAACAGACCCGCCCGCGGGCCCATTTCGCCGCTTAACTATCTACGCAAACGTAAGTAACATTGGAATTGTTTGGCGGGCCAACGGACAGGGTATTGATCCCGATTACAACAGCAGCCTCAGACGGACCCCGCCGCCAACGATTTACGCATTTGGAATAAGGGCTAGTCTGTAAATAACTGGTTGTATTGGGATAACGATAAAAAAACTATTCTGAAAATGAAAATACGATATGACATGACCGGCATTGGTTTTCATAAAGCATTGGCCGTTTTTGCGGTATGCCTGGGCTTTTTGTCCGGCGGCTGTGAAAAGTACTTGAATGAACCGTCTGACAAAAGTCTGGCTATAATCACGAGTCTTGACGATCTACAAGCATTGTTCGACCATCAATCAATGACAATCGGTCCCAATTCCCATTTGGTAAGTGCAGACAACTACTATCTGTTGGACAACGGTTGGGAATCCTTGTCTTATGAACAAGATCAACGGCTTTATACCTGGGCGGAAAGTGACGTGTTCCGACCAAATGTCAATGATTGGGAGGGCCTGTATACCCGTATATACAGGGCCAATACAGTGCTTGAACACCTGCCGGATATCGAGCGCACCGAAAATAATCAGGCGAAATGGGATGATATTCGGGGCCAGGCTTTGTTCTTCCGGGCTTTGTCTTTCTTGGATGCCGTACAGATTTGGTCGGTAGCGTACGATGCTTCAACGGCCCAGACCGATACGGGAATACCTTTGAGGCTGGAAGCAGATTTCAACGCCCCCTCCGTCAGAGCAAGCGTCCAACAGACGTATGACCGGATCATCTCCGACTTGCAAGACGCAATACCTCTATTGCCTGTTGCCCCGGTAGCAAAGGTCAGACCATCCAAACCCGCCGCGTACGGTCTTTTGGCAAGAACGTATCTTTGGATGAGGAACTATCCGAATGCGCTTCGTTACGCTGATTCATGCTTGATGTTAAACAGCGAACTCATCGATTACAACGAGCTAAACGCGTCAGCTAATTTTCCAATGCCACGCCATAACGTCGAAGTTATTTTTGAGCGGGGATCGCCTGCGGGGCAGGTATTGGCGCAAAGCAGGGCGAGAATACCGGAGTCTATTTACGGCAGTTTCGACGACGATGATCTAAGACGGATGTTGTTTTTCAGGCAACAGGCTGATGGGTTGATGGCGTTCAGGGGAAGCTATTTCGGAAGCGCAAGTTTACACACGGGGGTAACTACAGACGAGATGTATCTTATGAGAGCCGAGTGCCTCGCACGTGACAATAACGTGAAAGAATCGATGCAAGACATGAATGTCTTGTTGGAAACGAGATGGCGGCGAGACGAATTTGTGCCGTTCACCGCGGCATCGGCAGAAGAGGCCCTTCTATTTGTTTTGGAAGAAAGGCGGAAGCAACTCTTATTCAGGGGGCTTAGGTGGATGGATATAAAACGATTGAACAAAGAGGGCGCAGATATATCGTTGACGAGAACGGTAAAAGGCCAGACCTATACATTGCCTGCCAACTCTCCACGTTTTGCTTTGCCCTTACCGGATGATCTGTTGGTGTATTTCAGATAAAAAATCACTTCAAGACGATTCGGAAGGGGGGATTTCCCTCTTCCGAATCTTGCCTTGGCGATGATGTTACCTATCCATCATTGAGCGTCTCTTAATCCGATACTCTGCGAGTAAACCCCGCTCTCTCCGAGAGCATTCAAGTGGGCTTGGAAAGCAGTTGGGTCAGCGGGGCCCATAAGCGTACACGGAAGTTCTGTGCCCTGTCCGCAACCTTCCGGTGCTTCCGTCGACTGTTGCCATGCTCCAAGATCTAGGATTTCTTCGGGGTTGTCACTATTGAACTGCCAGGGCACGTTTTGCTGATAGTTAGAAGGTAAAGCTTCTTCATTTTCTGCTGCCTGGAGAGACAATAACAAGGCGGCCGCCGAGGTAACCACGGCCGTTGTAGTCATTAACCATTTTTTTAATTTGCGAGTCATAATACACCTCACTTTTTATGTTTCTATATGCGAATTATTGTCAATTACTGGTTGGTCGCTTTGCCGGCTGACCGCACCGGAAAGGCTACCCATTCTTGGGGATGGCCTTTCGGCATTGATGATGCCGCCATGTACCTGACACGGCCCTGCGCCGGAACACGGCATTCCTGCGGTCATGCACAAACACTTGGATTAAGCCGCTGGGCAGGGCGGGTTTGCGGAATAGCGACGCCCGTGAAACGCCGATGGCGAAGGCGACCAATCGGATGTAGCTGAAAGTAAGCTGGGTTATTAGCGCCATCTGTCTGCGCATCGGTGTCAGGTAGTACCTGTGGATTTGCGCTTGCCACCAATTTACTTTTGTTTTGATCCGGATAACCAATGCCTTCCAGCGATTCGCCGGGGGGTGTTCCGCA
>NZ_FOLL01000007.1 GCF_900112315.1 Parapedobacter composti
CAGGTCAATTCAAATCAAAAAATCAAAGAACGACTATAATATATTTATATACAATGCTTTACAATGAATTTTAAAAACTTAACGCATCACTAGTAATTTCAAAATAAGCTTCGCCTGTCATCGTTACACGTCTTTCTTCATCGGAAAAATGTACAGGGTAGGTTAAGGACGAAGCAGCGTTTAGCAGCACATTGGAGCCGTCCGGCAGCGTAACCCGGTACTGGCCTCCCCGGGGGGTCGTGATGGTGTTGTATGCGATTTCAGCAGGCCTCTCCTTTTGCTTCGCCCTATAGCGGATACTACCGTCATTTTTCTTTTCTACCTCCAACCCACCCTGCAAAGCGATCGTGCCCACTTTAGCATTGGACAAGGACACCACCGATCCATCTGCCAAGGTCAACAGCGCCTTGTCGGCTCCGGGAAGAATCAGCGTATCTCCTACCCTGGCTTGCGACTGAACGCCGGTATCCGTCTTAAAGAAATAGATGGACACCCCCGCCAACAGCACCAATCCTATAAACACGGCGGCGTAGCTAAGCAGGGATCGTCTATTTCGCAAAACAGCGATTTGTTTATGGCCTTCCTGCTTTTCTACCGCAGCAAGTAAACGCTTACTCCAACGATCCAGCAGGTTCTGGGGCGCGATATGCTTTATGGACTTAGATTTCCAGTCTTTCTGCGTAATTTCCTCCATCACCCCTTGGGCTTCCGGCTTTCGCAGCAGCTGCTGTATATGTTCGTATTCCTCGGCTGAATAATTATCATCAAGAAACCTTTTTAACAACTCTTTTTCTAATTCAGTCACTTTTTTCTTAAATAAGTATACAAAAGGCTTACCTACAAAAGTTAACCCCTCTATATGTAGAGTCGAAAAAATGCAGCTGTACCACCACTGGTATTGGCACTTTTTTTCAATAAATCATCAGAAGTTATGTTGTTCAGGATTAAAGTCCTGTCAGAAGCGCGGCAATCAAAAAGGTCAGGTAGTCATGATAAAACAACCGCATTCTCTTCAGGGCGGTGGAGATGTGGCGTTCAACCGTATGGCGGGAAATTTCAAGTTGGTTGGCAATCTGGTTATAAGACAGGTTCTCCTCCCGGCTTAGTTGAAACACTCTGCGACATTTTGGATGCAGCGTATTCAAAGCGAGTTGATAGCTGTCGTTTGCTTCCCTGTACCTCATCGGATAATCCGTGGATTCCGCCGAAAAACGGTTATCGTCTTTCATCATTTCGACATCGACATACACCATCTGCTTTTTCCGGAGGTAGTCGATGCATCGAAAATGCATAGCCTTAAAAATATAGCTGGATATATCCTTTTCAATGGTAATTTCGCCTCTCCTTTGCCAGATATCCAGAAAAATATCAATACCAATCTCTTGACTTCTCTCTTCGTCCTTTAAGTAGCGCATGCCAAAATCATATAGTTGCGGAGCGTACCTATTGAATAGCTCGTTGTAAGCCCGAAGGTCCCCTTTTTTGCATCCGTCCCATAGATTGTTGTCTGTCAAGTTTTTATAGTCCACGCTATAGAGAATTAACCGGTACAAACTTGGCTATCACGTTTGATCTTATTGCAAGTCAGTGATTAATTATTTGTTAATTTTGTATGTAGAATTATGAGCCAGCCCCCCCGGTGAAACCCCGAAGGCAGCCGGAAAAACATAACACAATAGTAACCTATTCGTAATCGCCAGCAGACATTAATTAAGTTTCTTGCATAGCAACTTATATCAACTGCATGGACGTTTCTTCAATTGTTATGTGTCTGGGATTTGTTTTGGCGTCTTACTCCGTCGTGGGAAATGACACTATTCAGACCCTGGGTACATTTTTAAGCTCCAATGAACGGAAGAGGTGGTGGGTCCTCTGGTTTTTTGCGGGAGGCATTCTTACTTGTACCCTTATATTTGGTTATTTGGACCATGGCGGGGATGTTTCCTATGGCCGGCTGGAAAAATATCCACTGCCGGATCCTTTTGAGTGGTATTTTCTTTTACCGCCCATTATCCTGCTGCTCCTAACGCGTACGGGGATACCAGTGAGCACCTCTTTTCTGATCCTGATGTTTTTCAATCCGGAAAACCTGATCAGTATGGTAACCAAATCTGTCTGGGGATATGTGGTGGCTTTTGTGGCGGCGGTGGTGCTGTATATCGCCATTTCAAAGATGCTGGAAAAAAAGTTTATTGAACATCCGATTACCCGCAGGGAAAACGGAATATGGACAGTCTTGCAATGGGGTTCTACCGGATTTCTGTGGTCGCAGTGGCTTATTCAGGATTTTGCCAATATTTATGTATACCTGCCCCGCGAGCTGCCCCCATGGGGACTCGTATTTTCCCTATTGGTTATACTCGTGATATTGGCCTACATCATTGCCTCAAAAGGTGGAACCATCCAGCATATCGTCCGGTCGAAGACCAATACGATCGATGTCCGGTCGGCCACGATCATCGATTTCTCGTACGGCATTATTCTTTATTTTTTTAAAGAGCTGAACAATGTGCCCATGAGTACCACATGGGTATTTATTGGTATTTTGGCCGGCAGGGAAATCGCGCTTAATTTTATGTTGCGGAAAAATGAGGGCCGCCGCGCGATGTTCAGAACGCTGGCCGTGGATCTGGCCAAGGTTGTTATCGGGTTGGCAGTAAGTATTCTGTTGGTTTTTGCGGTTAAATACCTGGCCACGTTATGAAACCTCCTGCCCTTTCATAGGCGAAAGGACGTCTCTCCCCGAACTGGCGGTGATGGGGACGCGCGGCAAAGGACTAAGATATATGAACAAAGTTTTACAGCATCATGATGAAAAGCATACTTTTCCCGACCGATTTCTCAAGTGCGTCCCTTAACGCATTCGGTTATGCAGTTAAATACGCCGAGAAAACGCAGGCCAGGCTGGTTGTTTACCATAGTTTTATGCCGGACACGGAACTTAACGAAGAAACCCGCGAAATTTATAAAAAACTCGATATTGAAAACTTCCGTTCTAAGAAGGATAAGTTCCCGCCGTTTGAAAAGCTCATCGAACAGCTCGGTGTAGACAGCGTAACGGTAAAGTATATTGTTGAAGAAGGGGCTTTTATAGAAAATTTCAAAGCATATGTCAAGCGTAAGGAGGACGCGATAGAACTGGTGGTTATCGGTTCGCAGGCAGCAAAAAAAGGAATGTTTGAAGTCTTCCTGGAAACCAACACGGCTATCATCCTTGAGGAAATCAACAAACCGGTAATCGCCGTGCCACAGCGGGCGCGATTTGATGGCGTTATCGATCACATAGCATTTCTGGTGGACTACCGTGAGGATGAGCGGGCTCCCCTGACCCAGGTGATGAAAACTTGCCGGGAATTCGGGGCTAAGCTCCATGTCCTGCATTTTGATTTGGCTCATGGAGAGTCTATCGTGCCGTTAATGGAACGGTTCAAGAAATCCCTCCGCGTGCCGCCGCACACAAGCGATACCGTGTTCCGGTCCATCGACACGATAAACCTGAAGGCGTCCCTTGCTGATTATTGCAGGGCCAACCATATCGATCTGGTCTGTCTGGTTAACCATAAACGTAATTTTTACCAACGCCTTTTTTCTTACAGCCTGGCCCAGGATCTCTTGCGTAATATCGACGTGCCGGTTATGGCTATTTACAACGATTAAGGCGCCGGGTCCCTATTGTAACGGTGAAGAAGGCAAAAAAGTACTTATCTTTATCACAGATCGAATAAAAAGGAACGGGCCATCAACATGAAAGCAAAAAAACAGATGAAAGCAGTTATTTGTACAAGATACGGTTCGCCTGAAGTTTTACAACTGCAGGAAATAGCTAAGCCCGTTCCGAACAGCCATCAAATACTTGTCAAAATTGTCGCAACTGCCGTTAATTCGGGAGATGTAAGGGTTAGGAGTCTTGATGTCAACGGGTTTATGAGGATTATTATGCGCCTGGCTTTAGGGATTTCAAAACCAAGAAAACCAATTCTGGGCACGGTATTTTCGGGTGTTGTTGAAAAAGTTGGAAAAAACGTATCCAAATTCAACGTCGGAGACCGCGTATTCGGGATGACGGGGTTTACGTTCGGCACGTATGCGGAATACATCGCTGTACATCAAAACAGTAACGTAATCGAGATGCCGAATAATGCAACGTACGAAGAAGCCGCAGCTATCGTCTTTGGCGGGCAAACAGCCATTCATTTTTTGGATAAAGCGGGGATAGCTGGGAGGCCAAACCCAAAAGTCCTGGTTATCGGTGCTACAGGTTCCGTCGGCACAGCAGCCATCCAGCTGGCAAAGCATCACCATGCCGATATCACAGCCGTTTGCAGTGCCGAAGGAATCGGGCTGGTGAAAAGCCTGGGAGTAACCAACATTATGCGCTACGACAGTGCGGACCATACCAGGCAGACAGATAAGTTTGACATCATCTTTGACGCAGTGGGCAAAACGCGCAAAAATGAATGGAAACACCTACTGAACAAAAATGGCGTGTACAAAAGCGTGCGTACGGGATATGCTTCCGAAACCATACAGCAACTGATGTTGTTAAAGGAGCTATTTGAAAACGGAAAATATAAAGCGGTAATCGGCAAGACCTTTTCCATGGACGAGGTAGTGGAGGCGCACCGATACGTAGACACAGGCCGGAAAAAGGGAAATGCCGTTCTGAGAATCAGCGAATGAGGGGAAAATGATGCGTAACGCCCAGAACGATATCCGTGAATTCCTGAAAGCGCACGTCAAGCTACGGGGCGGCAGTTCGCAATACGAGAAGTACCTTGCCAGGCCAGGCAGCTTACTTGCTGAAGGCTTCACCGTTGTTGAGGTTGGCGCCGACTTTGAAAAGGTTTCGCAGGTTGACCCTGCCTTTCATACCATCGCATTGTGCATTTCCGGATCGGCAGTCATCAACGGCGGCACCAGCCTGCCTGCCCGGCACATGACATTTATCCCGGCCGGCAGGTCGTTTGTATTTACGGATTTCACCCGCGATTTCCGTGCAGACCTCCTGCTCTTCACTCCCCAGTTCATCCGGAAAGGACTTGCCGTGAACGAGGCAATGGACGACCTGCTCCCTGCGGAAGAGGGTTTGTTGCACTGTTACCCGTTATTTCCTGAGGCTTATGCGGATGTTTCCGCCAAGTTCGCTGGCATCAGCCGTGAACTGGAATGGGCTGCTCCGTTCCAACCGGAGATGGTACGGCTGTATCTTATGCAGATCTTGTACAGCTTTAACCGGGTGTGCGAAACCTGTTTGCTACAGGCTAAATATAAAGACAGCAGAAAATACAGCTTGGCCCATGAATTCCGGAAACTGGTCAATCAGCATTTCCGGGAAGTCAGGTCGGTAGCTGAATACGCATCCATGCTTCATATCACCCCGAAATACCTGAGTGAGTGTACACAGGCCCGGTATCGCTATCCGGCCATAAAACTCATCCATCAGCGGCTACTGCTGGAAAGCGAACTGTTATTGCTCTATTCCTCCATGAGCATCAAGGAGATTGCCCATGTTCTGCGTTTTGACACCACGGCCCATTTTGCCCGCTTTTTTAGATCGTACAAAGGCATTGCACCAGCGGCCTACCGGAGCAAACCGTAAAATTGGTTCTACTTGCCGGAATACCGGTATTGGCGTGAACAGCAATTCCGGCGACCTTTGTATGTATGCTTTCCAGAAGGGAGTTCATCAAACAGGGCTGCGCAGCGGCATCGATGCTGGCACTGCCACACCCATGGACATCGTTAACACCAAAAGACATGATATCAGAAAAAGATTACGACACCATCATCATCGGCGGCAGCTATGCCGGCCTTTCTGCGGCGATGGCCCTTGGCCGCTCACTCAGGAATATTTTGATCATAGACAACGGCAATCCTTGTAATGCACAAACACCGCATTCGCATAATTTCCTTACGCAGGATGGCGAAAAACCCGCTGTGATTGCAAAAAAAGCTTGGGAGCAAGTCTCGAAATACCACACCGTGGAATTCTTGAACGGCCTGGCGGTGGATGGAAAGCAAACGGCTGACGGCTTCTCCATCGTTACCCAATCGGGTGAAACGTTCAGCGCGAAAAAACTCATTTTGGCCACTGGAATAAGCGATACCCTGCCGGATATAAAGGGGTTTGCGGAATGCTGGGGTATCTCTGTTATCCATTGCCCCTACTGCCACGGTTACGAGTTCCGCGGCAAAAACACCGGCATCATGGCCAACGGGGAGCGGGCCTTCCATATAACGTCATTAGTCAACAACCTGACCGATACCATCTCCGTGCTGACTTCAGGCAATGCGGATTTCAGTGCAGAACAAATGGAGAAGTTCCGCAAACACGGCATCCAAATCATCGAAACACCGGTCGCCGAAATCGAACACGAAAACGGGCATCTCAGTCACGTGGTCTTTGCGGATGGCCGAAAACTGGCGTTCGATGCAGTTTATGCGGCAGTTCCATTTTCGCAACATTCAGACATCCCGGTGTTGTTGGGTTGTGAACTGACCGAACAGGGGCACATCAAAGTGGATATGATGCAGAAAACGACGATTGATGGTGTCTACGCCTGCGGCGACAACTCCAGCATGATGCGCTCGGTGGCTTGGGCCGTGGCAACGGGAAATATCGCCGGGGCGATGGTGAATAGCGCCCTTACGGGCGAAACGTTCTGAACCTATTTCTTGGCAAACATTCCCTCGGTCCGGGCGCGTCTTCCTTTCTGGTCTTCGACGGTAAGGATAACCCGGTAGTCGCCTTCCGGAGCTTCTGAAACATGCACATGCTCATGGAAATGGTGGGTAAGTTGCCCTACCAATTGCTCGCCGGCGAACTTGAATTCTTTGCTCCATGCATTTCCTTCTATCGCAACGAACACGCTTTTGATGCCACTGGGGGCAGTCAGTTCCGTTTCCAGGTGGAGGTCGTTGCCGGCGGCGTTGATACCTACGTCCAGGCCGGAAGCGGTCGGCACGGTACTGTCAATGGTCAGCCGGAAATCCGCAGACGCTTCCGTAACGGAACCATCCGCTTCGACGAGGCGGAGTGTCAACCGGTAGTTACCCGGTTCGGCTGTGGCGGGTATCGCCACGTCGGTACGGAAATCCGCCTTGTTTTTTCCGGCGATGCCGTCGCTGTACTGCGCTGCGAATGTCCAGCCTTCATCTGAAACCGGCCGGATCGCAATACTTATTTCAACTATCGCCGCCTCGGCGCTCACCCGTGCCGAAACAGGAAGCGACAAGCCCACGAAGGCTTCCGCTTTTTCGCCCACCTGTAAGTCGGAAATTCCCCTGCCGGGTGAGCTGCAACCGGCCAGCAGGATGATAAGTGCGAATAATAAACCGGGCACGCCGGTCAAACGGTGTCCGGCCCGGTTTAAGCGTGGTATTGTTAACGATGCCATCATAAAATAACGGTTATGCAATTCGATTTAACAACAAAGGTACACAATTGATGGTGATTTGCAACAAAATTGCATCCGATTCACCGGCATGTTCCATCATTTGCAGATACATCGAAATATACGGAACCAGCGCTTATATATGCGAATCCGCAATCGATAACGCTGAAAATGATGGCGCTCTACCTGGGAGTATGGCTGGAGGCTTGCGGCTCGATGGATACTGGTCAATGGTATCACTCATAGGTTGCGGAATGCATCGAGTGAGATTCATTTGCTTCAGACCCGGCCGGAGTCCCTTGTTCCGGTTGCTCTTTCACGGTTGGTCTTGGGAGATCAGCGTTCCATATCGTTTTATATATTTTTCGGAAAATCATCGTGCCAAAGCGTATAGCGCCAATCGTCTGCCTCGCCTTCGGTGAGCAGACACTTTTCCAGGTCGCGCAGGTGCTTCTCCCTGTCGAGATGCTGGCCGATGAACACCAGTTCCGTCTTCCGGTCAGCCCATTGCGGGTGCCATCGCGCCTCAATGGATGTGCGGTGCTCAAGGTAGTCGGCATAGCGGTACCGTTCGGATTCAGGGATGCTGCACCACCACGCTCCCGCGCTCTCAATGCGCAGGCTGCCGCCGGCTTGGCTGAAGCTTATGGCCACATTAGGTCGGGAAGCCATCCAGAACAGCCCTTTTGCCCGGATCATTCCTGCTGGATAGTGCTCATTGAGGTATTTATACCACCGTTGCGGATGAAAAGGCCGTTGCGTGCGGAACACAAACGAAGAAATACCGTACTCCTCCGTTTCAGGCGTGTGCTCATTTTCCAGTTCCTTTATCCAACCCGCTGAAGAAGACGCCTTCTCGAAGTCGAAAAGTCCCGTGCCGATGATATCCCCCGGCAAGACCTTCCCGAAGTGTGACCGGATAATCCTCGCATCCGGGTTCAACTTACGTAAGGCCGCCTCCAACGTACCCACGGTTTCATCCGAAACCAGATCTGTCTTGTTCAGCACGATGACATTGGCAAACTCTATTTGATCGGTGAGCAGGTTCACGATGGTCCGCATATCCCGTTCATCAGTTGTCAACGCCCGGTCAGTGAGCGTCTCATCCGAGCCGAAGTCCCGGAAGAAATTATAGCAGTCGACCACCGTTACCATCGTATCGATATAGCTAAACCGGGAAAGGTCTATCCCGCTGCCTTCATCCACATAGCTGAATGTCTGCGCCACGGGGATTGGTTCAGCGATGCCCGTGCTTTCGATAAGCAGGTAATCGAAACGGTTTTCCATGGCCAGCCGTTCCACTTCCACCATCAGGTCTTCGCGCAGCGTGCAGCAGATGCAGCCGTTGCTCATCTCTACCAACCGCTCTTCGGTTCGCGACAGGGTATTTTCCCGCTCTACCAGCTGGGCATCGATGTTAACCTCGCTCATGTCGTTAACGATAACCGCCACCTTGAGGTTATCTTTATTGTGCAAAATGTGGTTGAGTAAAGTCGTTTTCCCCGCTCCGAGGAATCCGCTTAATACGGTTACCGGCAGTTTCTTTGCTCCCATTGTATTCTATTAATTTTAGTAGCTTCCTTGTAAACACCTCGTTAACAGACCGGCCGATTCACAGCACGCGCTCCGTTGCTATCCGCGTAAACCAAGACACGACACGCCGATGGTGTTCCTCCCCATATAGCTTGATAAATTGCCGCGTCTCTGAATGACTGAGGTTGTTGTAGACCTCCAACCGTTCCCTGGCAAATGCGGCGGTAAGCCGTATCCGGCACCTGCGTTCAATGCAGTCTTTCCAGTCTTCAAAATCCTGTGGTATCATCTGTTAACGTTTTCGAGCATGCCAAAGTTAGGAACTAAAACCAGTAAAAGCAACAAGGTTGCAAATGTATTTATGAGAAGCCAGCGCGGTAAGTATAAAACGATAAAGGCGGCGGAATCCGATACCGGTCCGCCGCCCTCGCACAAACACACAATATGTAAATATTGTAAATATTTAGTGGTGGTGCCCGTGTTCCGCGTGGATTTCGAACTTCAGCTCCAGTACATTTTCGCCCGGAAACGCCGTAGTATAATCGCTGCGGTTCCAATCCGACCGGGTGATATTAGCCTTCACACCGGCGTTCAATTTACGCAACACGTACGTCACTTCCTTGGTGGGCCCTTCATTATCGTGCCCGATGGTGAAGTAGCTCAGTATGCCCGTGGTTTCATATTTCCCCCCCACCGCTGTACCGTCAGCGTATGTTTGCTCCCGCGGCTGGAAAATAGCTCCGCTTTCATCATCGCTGTCAGGATTCAGGACGAAATCCCCGCCGATGAGGAATGCTTTGTATTGATCGGCCGTCGCCTTATCGGCGATGAAATCGTTCTGCACCTCTTTTCCGGTGTAGTCCCAGGCTTTCAGTTCGATTTTGTAGACCGCATCGGCCTCCAGATGCAGGTGGCCATTGGAAGTGGCGATGCCGTTCTCATCGAACTTGACGGTGATGGACTCACCTTCAACAGCACCTCCCAGTCCGTGGAAATGGTCTCCGTGCGGATAAACGCCATCACCGCTGACCTCCGTAAAAATGAGCTCAGCCTTTTCAATCCCTTCCTTCACCGGGTCAGGGTCATTGTTATCCTTATTGCAGGATGCCAGTGAGCATGCTGTAAGTCCTACCAAAGCCAGTGCCGCAAATTTGTTTTGTTTTTTCATTTCCATTAGTATTTAATATCGTTTGTATAAAAAAATGCCTATTGTATTTTTATGCTCAGCCCCCGCATCGTCTGCCAACCCTCGCGGTCGGTCACCCGAATCATGAAGTGATAATCGCCAGGATCCACGTCGGCCGGTACTGTCAGTTCCACGCTGGCTTCATAGATACGCGGCGCGCCCGGAATTTCGAACGAGTTGATGTAGACAAAAGGTTTGACCGGTGTTTTCACCGGTTCCATATCGCATTCGTTCACCTCTGTGCTGTGCGTATGGTGATCGAAATTATCGTGCACATCCAGACTGAAGGATCCCAGCGCGACGTTATCGCTGAATTTTGCCCGAAATACGAAGGTTTCACCGCGCTGGATGGTACTGCACTGCACGGGAAAAGCATCGGCATAGGCAATGTCAATAACCGGATACTCCGTGTCGGTCGTGCCGTCATCCTTGCCGCACGACAGCAACGATGCCATGGCAAAAAAAATGATAATTCGTTTCATGATTCGCTGTGTTTAAATGCCTGTACTGAACTTATGTTTTTGGGTTTACCAATGTTAACTGATGATCAACGTCGGGTCAACAGGAAGGTTTTCGCGCAGGTAAATACGAATCGTGTGCTTTTCTTCCAGCTTGGCACCGTTCTGATCCTGCACCACAATCACAAAGTCGTAAGTTCCTTCCGGCGCATCCTCGGGGATATCAAAATGCTTATGCACATTAGTATTCCGGGCGCCGCGGTATTGATCCCAGGTAACCTCGTAGCTCCATTGCCCGGCATAAGTTTCATCGGGCCGTTGCTCGATCCGGATTTGAATGAAGTCGATCCGTTCGCCTGCCACCACATCCATATCGAAGTGGAAATCCTCGCCGACAACGCCGATTCCGTTGTTGCCCGACCCTATTTCCACGTTCTCCACGGTGGGCATGGCGGGGTCTGCCGGGGAATCCTTCTTGCAGGACGAAACAATCAACGCAGCAGCCCCGATAAATCCGAGGATGAAATTTAATTTTCTTGTTCTCATTTTCTTACTATTTATCCACTACTCTTTAATACTATTGCGATTCGCTATACCGACCGGTATCCGCATGGAGAAGACAATATTCCTGCCCATCTCGGGGAGTTCTATCAGCCGGTAAAAGCTTGTATGATCCATATATCTCGTATTCAGCAAGTTTTGTACCTGCAGGTTCAGGTGAACCTCCTGGTTCGCCACGGATACGGTATACCCCGCCTGTAGCGCCGCCACGCCATAGCCATCAGTCTTCCGCTCGGGGGGCACGATCCGGTATTGTCGGCCCACCAGCTTATAATCCAGCGACACAAAGGGGTTTCCTGCCCTATCCGGAGCCCAGGTCATGTTCATCAATACCGACGGTGGTGGGGCAAACGGCAGCGAAAACCCTTTTTTTGCGCCGGAGAGCTGTTTGGAAAACAGGTATTCCGCAAGCACCTCAGCGGTCAGCGCACTGCTTATGCGACGGGATAGCTGCAATTCGCCACCGTACCGCATTACCCGGCTTTGTTCGTACTGGAATACCTGATTACCCGCTCCATAATAGTGGTCGAAGCGTGCTGTGGGATTCAGGTAAATGTAATTGGGAAAATAATTATAAAACGGACTCACTATGATGCGCCAGCCACCATGTTGCCACGCTGCCGACAGGTCTGCTTGGTACGATTGCTCAGCCGACAATGACGGGTTGCCCTGTTCATAGCTGAAATAATGGTAATTCACCCCGTTGGCCGAAAGCTCCTTGGCAATCGGCATGCGGAAGCTCTTGCCGATGTTAGCCTTCAATGAAACCGCATCAGCCGGGTCGTAATTAATCCCCACGGACCACACCACGCTATTGAAACGGCGGTGCAGGTCTGCAGCCCGCAGCAAGTATTCCTGCGTACCGCTGTCGTCTACCGGTGATGGAAACCAGTCGCGGTATGCCGACATGCGCAAGCTACCGTGGTCATACCGCAGGGCTGCATGCAGCAACGTCTTATCGTTCAGCCGGTATTTATCATACACAAACGCTCCGGCTGTCAGCTGGTCAAACGAAGGCACCAGAAACGTCCACCCGTCAATAGCGTTATCCTGGTACTCGCCATTAAATCCGAACGTCAGCGTATGGCGACCGGTCTCCCAGTGATCTTTCACATTCAGTGAATAAACAAATTTATCAAATTCCCGTTCAAGCCCCATTGGTATACCGAGTGTATCGGGGAACACCGGCGGCATGTAACCGTGGTTGACATACTGGCTGAACTCCTGCCTGAAATTTCGCTGGAATCCCAGTTCCGCCTGCAAGTGGTGCGCTCCGAAATGGACGGCGTTCCGGCTGATCACCTTGAAATGGTTCACTTGCTGGCGGGGCATCAGAATGTCCCTCGCCGAACGGTCGTGCATACCGGCGTCAACCCTGCGCGGTTCCAGGCCATGCGCGTTGGCAAAGAATCCGGCCTTATTGTACGTATTGCTCACATAAAGGACGGAGTTGAACCGCTCACCGAGGTAACCCGCCGTCAGGTGAAGATTCATCTCCTGTCCGGCTGTATTCCGCAGGTGTTGCTTATGAAGTGCTACCGCATAATCATAAACATGCACCGTGTCTGTGGGAACCCGGTAATCGCCATAGCGCTGATAGGTGGCACGCCCATCGCCGAACCATCTGCTCCCGCGGCCTCCAAAACGTACGGAGGTGCCGTAGCTGCCGTTATTGCTTCTCCCCATAAGATCTACCGAAGCCATCGCCGTGTGCGGCGCCGGCGGCGACTCGGGCTTCACGTCAATAGCGCCGCCGATGGCATCCGAACCGTAAACGAAAGATGCGGCACCTTTGATGATTTCCACCTCGCCGGCAGCGAACTGATCCAGTTCCAGGCCATGATCGGCTCCCCACTGCTGGCCTTCATGCTTAACTCCCCTATCCACAACCATTACCCGGTTGAATCCCAACCCCCGGATAAGCGGTTTCGATTGGCCCGAGCCGATGCCGATGGTCTGTACCCCCGGCAACCGCTCCAGCGTTTTCATCAAGCTACCGCCCAGATTCCGGTAGATGAAATCCCGGCCGACGACCTCTACGTTCAGCGATTCGTGCTGTTTTCGCCGCTCCACATGGTTATCGGTAACCAGCACTTCATCAAGTACATGCATCGCACTGTCGAGTCGTATCGCTATCTGCTGGCCATCACGCTCCAGCCGGATTTCAGTCCGGTGGCTCCGGTAACCTTCCTTCTGGACACGGATACTGTAACTTCCCTTTGCCAGCGCGGCAAAGGAAAATTCGCCATCCTTACCGGTGTTTGCCTGCCTGCCGGTTCCCAGCAGCACAACATGAGCGTCTGAAACAGGAGCCCCATCCCCACCAGTCACCCGGCCGGACAACCGGAAGCCCTGTCCGCAGGCGAAACTAACGTAAAACAATCCGGCAACAACACCGAGAACGATTTTCATCGAATATTATAATGTTAAAAAGACTTATGCACAATGCAGATGTACAACCATTTCCGGCTCGGAAACGGAAGAAAACGAACTCACGCAGGCAGTAGACAGCCTGTCTGGTTTGTTAAACTGATTGGGAAACGAGAGGCGGCCCCTTATTGGTGTGCCGGTCGCACAAGCCTTCATTGGGGGCCTTGGCTACGGGATGCGCGGCTAACCTTTTCAATTGAAATAAAGGAGCACACAGCGTAAAAGCCGGTTTAAGCACGGCCTGCGCAGGAATGTAGTGGGTATACAGCTGGCAGAACGTACAATCCTGCATAGCTGCAGCGTCGTCATGATTTTCCTCGTGGTGATTATGGCTCTCACAAGGGGAACCAGCATGATGATGAGTATGCATCGCATACATCAACGGCACGCTGATAACCGCCATCATTACGCTTATCGCGGCTATTTGCATGAATACCTTTGACATCTGTACGCAACGCTTCATAATTCGCAGCAAAGTTGCATTAAAATTCCGTAAATGACAAATCAGGATCGATATTTTTACGACATTGCTTACCATTTGGCACCCACTTAACGTAAAGAAGCCGTCTCGACTTTCGTTGAAACGGCTTCTTTACGCGGTATTCGGTAACCGCATGGCTGATCGATCAATCAACTCAATTCTGCACCAATGCGCTCAAGCAGCCGCTTGGTCGCTTTTATTCCGTCCTCTTCGCTGAGCTCCTTGCCCTCGTATTCGATGCCGATATACCCCCGGTATCCCGCATCCTTGACGATCCGGAGCATCCTCCGGTAATCGATATTGGCCTCGTCGCCGTTCGCATCAAACACGTTGGCCTTAGCGCTTACGCCTTTGGCGAATGGCATCAGTTCCGTTACGCCCTGGTAACGATCATATTCATAAAAATTACCGAAATCAGGAAGACTTCCACAATTGGGTTTGTTTACGCCTTTCAGCACCGCGGCAAGCCAATCGCCATGCGAGGATATGCCCCCATGGTTTTCCACGATGACGTTTATGCCGTGCTTCGCCCCGAACTCGCTCAATCTGCCCAAACCGTCAATGGCGGCATCTTTCACCTCTTCCGGCGTACCTTTACCGGCCGCATTAACCCGGATGGCATGGCAGCCGAGGAATTTGGCTGCCTCTACCCATTTATAATGATTTTCAACAGCCTTGATGCGTTCGTTGTCGTCGGTAGAGCCCAATGGCCCCTCCCCATCAACCATGATCAGCACATTTTTTACGCCGTGGTCCGTGGCCCGCCGGAGCAAGTCGGTCAAATATCCGTTATCTTTCGCCTTGTCTTTGAAAAACTGATTTACATATTCCACGGCGTGGATACCAAACGTTTCAGCGGCCGTCTTCGGAAAGTCAAGATTATCCAACCGTTTTGCAAAGATTGTCTTGTGGAGCGACCATTGTGCGAGCGAAATATCGAAAAACAAAGCATTCTTATGTTCAGACATGGACGACATCGCTACCGACGGTAACACGGACAACCCCAGGGCGCCAACACCCAACTGTTTCAAAAATGATCTTCTATCTGTCATCGTATTTATAATTTGGTCTCTTTTCTCCGCTAAATATTGGCCCAACCATGAGCAAGCACGTCCGCCAGATGCATGGTTTTAATGGGCAGCTGGTGTTTGTCTATATACCCTTGGAGGTGTAACAAGCAGGATGAATCCGTGGAAATGATAAAATCCGCTTCCATTTCCAGTGCGTTATGTACTTTCTGTTCGGCCATGGCACTGGATATGGCTTCAAATTTGACGGCAAAGGTACCTCCGAAACCACAGCAGGTATCCGTATCCCGCATCTCTACCAGTTCCAATCCGTCCACTCTACTTAACAGTTGCCTTGGTTCTTCCTTGATGCGGCATTCCCGCAGGGCCGAACAGGAATCGTGGTACACCGCGCGCCCCTCCAATTCTGCGCCAAAGTAATCCTTTTTAAGCACATTTACCAGAAAATCAGACAGCTCATAACTGTTTCCCTGAATTGCCCGGCAACGGTTATGCACCATGGTATTGGTGAACAAATCATTATATGCATTCTTAACCATCCCCGTGCAGGAAGCCGACGGCGACACGATGGGCTGGTCATCTGCAAAGTCATGCAGGAACTTATTCCCTATTTTCTTAGCCTCATCCCAGAACCCCGCGTTATAAGCCGGCTGCCCACAACAGGTTTGCTGCGGATTATAAACCACTGTGCACCCAGCTTTCTCCAATACACGGACGGTATTGAAAGCCGTTTCGGGGAACAACTGGTCAACGAAACAAGGGATAAAGAGCTGAACCGTCATGCGCTGTATGATATGGCAGCAAATTTAAGGGAATCTTTGACAAATCGATTACGCCTTACCCATTCAGCACATGAATCTGCATCAATACACCCCTATTTGTTCCACATTAATAAATTGATTGGCAACGATATGCGGCTCTGTTGCAATAAATTTAATATACCTTGCACGAACGCGGCTTTCCAACTGAAAGGTATGCCAGATACCCGGATTAGTTAGTGGTATTTCCGTATCTATCACTTTTTCCCAATGTTCGTTGTCTGTGCTCACGTGAAATTCAAGCCTCTTGATGGGGCCATTGTTACTGGCGCGCTGAGTCATTCCAAAACCATTCACGAAACGTTCGGTTTTCATGTCGATAATCAGCCAATGCGGATATGGCGTGGCTCCTCCTGCATAGTTGGTATGCCATATCTGGGTGTTGTTTTGCAGAACGTTGGCCCCAATATTCTGGGTTGGGTTCGTTGTTTGATGATAGCTGCTCACTCCCAGCACATCCCAGCCGTCGGTATTCATCACCGATTCACGGTCCCACCGCGTGCTTACCTCCATATCAATAGCCGCTGATTTTTGACCTAACACTTTGGTGGTTAAAGGACTACCTCCAGGGAAGCGCGTGTCATCTACTTCCACCTGCAGAATATTAGGTACCGTCACGCCTTCCAGCACCAGTATCCCAGCTTCATTGGTTTGCCCTTCATAAATCAAGCTGAAGTCTTCCTGCCCCCGGGGCTTCTCGTACACGTTCAGGTTTACGTTGGAGAGTGGTTCTCCATTTGTCCGTCCGCGTACGGAAATAGTAACATCAGCTTCTGTTTCCTCGGGCCCGCCATAGCTGTCAATATCCAAGTCGCCGCTGCAAGCCATTATCAATAGTTGCCCAATGGATACAATGGCCCACATAAGCAAATTCTTTTGTTTGAATCGTGTCATTGTCATGGTTTATTTCATCTTTAACATTTATTCACACTGCCTCATTGCATGGTTTTGTGGATAGCTGAACGCGTTATCCACCAGCCATCGTGCTTTATAAATCCGCAGATCATTTTGCTGAAAAATGCTCCGTCCATCGGTATCCTTTACCTCATCGGTATACCATTCCCGTTTGGGTTGTATCAAAATGACCGGAAAACCATCCGGTCCGGACGAAATGCTTTTAATTGCATATTGTAATTCCGTATCCAGCATGGAGAACGTTTGGGTCACCAGATTGAATTTGTACACATTAGTGGTTGTGGAAACAAACATCGCGTCTTCGCCATATACCGGAAAAAGGTCGTGGGCGTTGGTTCCAGGCCCGGGGATGTTGATGGTCTCCACTTCCGAGAGGTCTGGCGACTGGCAATTGTTGTTATAGGCGAACGCTTTCAATACCGTATTGGACGTCGCCCAAAGCACCTTCCGAGTGTTATCCCAAACCACATTATGTCCGTCATCAATGGCAATGACACGTTTAAACCCCTCATTCGGGTAGGCCAACGTGTCCACATGTAGCAACGTCAGCCGATTTCCCGTGCTCGATGAGGTTACAATGTTTCCATCTGGGAGTATTTCAGCCGAATGCGGATTCCCGCCGACATTGGCATAAAACAAAGTCTTTTTGTCTTTGATGCGGATCAGCGCTACACCGCCACCTGACGCTGTCATCAATATATACCGTCCGCCATAAACCGGTTTGGCCTCATCCGGCAGGTTAAACCAGGCGATATGGGGAGTAAGGACATTCGACTCAACGGCTGTCCATTCCCAGATAATATTCGCCGTGTTAATGTCAACGATTGCAATTCTGTTTTTTGATTGCTCGGCCAGCACAAGACACCGCTGGCAATCTTCCACCTCAATCAACTCTACAGGCGGCTCAGGTTTTTCAGGAACAGCAGGCGCGTTGCTATTTCCTTTTGAACAAGCGGTGGCGAGCAACGCTATTTTCAAAAATGAATAAAAGGTGGTGATGCTCATCTTTTTTCTGAGGTTCATTATCGTTACCAGTTGGGATTCGGTTGCAACTCTGGGTTCAGTTCGCGCTGCCGGTCGGTAATCGGCCACCAATAGTCGCGTTGCGGATTAAACGACCGAACGACAATTGGATTTCCAGCATGATTGTGTACAGGGCCGTTCATCACCTCTTCGGCAATGCGCCACCGCCTTATATCCGTATAGTAAAGGCCTTCTCCCGCCAATTCTATACGCCGCTCCCGGCGAATAATTTCACGCATTTCGCCCTTGGATAACCCACTGGGAAGCGTATACGGATCTAAGCCAGCCCGGCGGCGGACGGCGTGCAGGGCGTCGTAAACACTTTGGTCGGGCACTTCCGATGCTTCGTTATGCGCCTCCGCATACATCAGCAACACATCGGCATACCGGAGTATCATGTAGTTGATTTCCGACACTGCCGGGATAGTGCTGTTGGGGGCTTCGTCGTAAATGCTGTATTTCTTTTGTGTATAACCCGTATTCACGAATGTACCGGCGGTAACCACCGATCCGCGGAACGTAGCCCCCGGATAAACAATCGTTTGCGCCATGCGCGGATCGCGGTTGGCATAAGGGTTATTAGCATCGTACAAATTTGACTCTTCCTTTGTTTTCCCATCGCGCATCCAGTAGGCATCTACCAAATTTCTCAATGGCGCAACGGTATTGTACTGACGTAGCACAACGTCAAACCCTGTCCCATACTCGGGAGCCTTAAACTGCACGTCAAAAATAGATTCCGAACTATTTTCATTGTCAAGCATAAACAGGTTACGATAATTCGGAAACAAGGCATAGCCGGCGCCCTGCAGCTCCATCACGGCTTTGGCAGCTGCGGCGGCATCCGCCCATCTTTGTGCATTATTGCTGACATTAATTAACGGACTGGCCTCAAAGAGCAAGACACGAGCTTTGAGGGCCAAAGCGGCGCCGCGGGTGGCACGTCCAATATCCGATACGGTTGTATACCGCGGCGGCAATACACCGGCCGCATCATCAAGGTCTATCAATATTTGTGCTACTACCTCGGCCCGTGGCGTTCGGGGTAGGCGCTCCTGGGTAATGTTGGGTTCATCCAGAATGAGCGGGGCGTCGCCATAGTAAGTTGTCAGTAGGTAGTAATAGAGTGCACGAAGGAATTTCGCTTCAGCTTTCATCCTTTCTTTTACGGACTCATCAAGCGGTGAGCGGTCTACCCGGGCAAGAAACATATTACACCGTCCGATGCCTTCATAAGCGTGGTTCCATCGATCATTGATGATGGCAGAATTGGTTGCCGATGTATGGGTGCCCAGCGCAATCACGTTAAAACCGCCCGAATTATCATAATTATAGGCGTTCGGCGTGGCGGTTTCTTCCCATAGCACCGTGGCAGTTCCACCAAATGTACCGCTCTTGGTCAGACTGTTATAACAGGCAGTCAACGCGCCGATGGTCCCTTTTTCTGATTCCCAGAAATTCTCAATGGTATAGCGGTCTGTTGGTATCGTGTCCAACAAATGGCCACAAGACTGGAGTATCATGGCGGTCACCGCGGTATAAAATAGTTTTTTCATGTTCTGTCTCATTAGAAGGTTACGTTCACTCCGAAGTTGACGGTTTTCAAAAAGGGATAATCATAGAGGTTGTCGGTTTTGATGTCTTTTTCCGGATCCCATTGTGTATAGTTCGCGAAAGTGAGCATGTTCTGCCCATTCACGAACACTACCGCGCGACTGATATGTGCCCTGGTTAACCAAGCTTCCGGCAGGTTGTAGTTAAGTTGCACATTTTGCAACCTGAGGTAAGAGGCGTCCTTGAGCCAAAATGTTGAGTTCTGGAAGTTTTCCGTTGCGCCGGTTGCGGTGGTCAACAGTGGGTAGCGGGCATCGGGACGCTCGGGCGTCCATGTATTATCAATCCAATCGCGTGTAATACCGGCTCCATTATTGAAAGGAAAGGCCAGGTTTGCGGTGGGGTAAATACTCAACCCACTTACTCCTTGAAAATACGTGGTTAGTGCAAACCGTTTATAGTTCAAATTGACGCCAAAAGCAAACGTATAGTCAGGCATCGATTGTCCGGTTATGATGCGATCATCACCATCTATCTTTCCATCCCGGTTGATATCCCGGTATTTGATATAGCCCGGCTTCACGGCATTGCTCACCGTGGCACTATAATTGACATCGTCCCAACTTTGATAATAACCATCAGCCAACAAAAGGTAATAAGAATCAATAGGGTATCCCTCCTTGATGATCCGGCGCCCACTGATGATGGTTTCCCCGGCCAAATCGACCACTCTGTTCTTCACGTAATTGATGCTGGCATTGACATCATAGCTAAATTCCCCGATGCGATGCCCGTGCCGTAGCATCAATTCGTAACCTATATTATCCACTACACCGATATTCCGCTGCGGCCCCGACAGGTTACCGATCTGCGCCGGTATGCCGACCGACCGGAGAATGCCCGAAGTACGCCGTTTAAAGACATCGGCAACCACCCCGAGCTTGCCTTGCCAGAGGTCTACGTCTATCCCTGCATTAATAGATGTGGTCGTTTCCCAAGAAATACCCGGATCGTTATAACTGTTTACTGCTGCTCCGGGGCTAATCACGTTTCCGAAGGAATAACGGTATTCATTGCCTACATTGACAATGCTCAAGTAACTATAAAGTGGAACGGACTGATTACCAAGCTTTCCCCAGGAAAGACGCAGTTTCAACTGGTCAATCCAGTCGGTGTCATTCAGGAAGTCTTCGCGATCAATGCGCCATGCAGCCGATACCGCGGGGAAAAAGCTCCATCGATTGTTTGGTGAAAACCGCGACGAACCATCGTAGCGAGAAGTGATTTCTAACAGGTATTTTTCGTCATAAGCATAATTCACACGGCCGAAATAACTCAATAACCTGTCCTGTGATGTTCTCCCCCTTGCAACCTGATTGGTGGAACCTGCATCCAGATCGGTCAATTGGTTATCAAAGAAGCCTTCCGTATAGGCATCGAAACTTCGGTTATTGAAACTTACGTAACTGCTCCCCAGCATAACAGCGAGATCATGCTTGCCCGCAAATGTCTTTTTCCAATTTAGCGTATGGTAGAGCGTTAGGTTTAAATAATTGGAACTCCAATCCCGTACACGAGGTGCCGCGGTATTAAATGCCCGCTGTTCGCCTGTTTTTGGATTATAGGTATACATCTGCGGGATGTGGTCTTTACTGAACCTATCGTGCTTATCGAACCCGATATCACCGTTATAAGTGATACCTAAGGGTAGTTGGACTTCGGTAAATGCTTTTGCCAGAAAACGCTGGTTCTGCCTAAATATGGTTCCTTCTTGCACCTCCATGCGCGGGTTTTCGTAATTATTACGGCCCGGCGTGGGGAGCCATGAATTGCCATAGGTGCCGTTCGCCAGTGTATCAGTCATAATCGGTAGACCGCGCATTGTCACGTTGAAAATCGTGGTTGCCCCATAACCGGGTTCTATGAACTGACGCAAATTACCGGTCACGCTTCCTCCCACCTTAATCCGTTCGGTAACCTGCGCGGTTACTTTCATATCGAGCGAATAACGATTGGCTTCGTCATTTGCGATTAAGATACCTCGCTGGTCCATATACCCCAAGCCAATATTATATTGAGTCCGTTCGTTGCCACCTCGAAAAGCGAGGTTATGTTGCTGAATCTGCCCGTCTTTCAGGATAATATCGAACCAATCAGACGCCGGATATACTACGGGGTCCGTACCTAACCCGTTCCGGTATTCTTCAATCCATGCATCCGTATAATCGCCAACCAACTTGCCTTCATTCAACACCGCTTCATTCCGCAGTTCCATATAACGGATAGGATCCGTTAACACATCCGGCAGAAAGGTGGGGCGTTGAATACCGTACGAATAACTGTAGTTGATGGCATTTCGGCCCTCCCGTCCTCGTTTCGATGTAATCAAGATAACGCCATTTGCTGCCCGCGACCCGTAAATGGCAGCTGATGCGTCTTTCAGTACAGTTATGGTTTCAATATCGTTTGGGTTGATCTCGCTCATCGGATACTCCACTCCATCGAGCAGCACCAAAGGCGCACTGTTGTTAAGCGTACCTATTCCGCGGATGCGGATAGAAGCACCGTCTTGCCCGGGTTGCGACCCTGCCTGATTGACCCACAGCCCCGGAACACCGTGGAGTGCCTGGCTGACGTCGGTAATGGGTTGGTTTTCCTTTTCCTGCATATTCAATACCGATACCGCTCCGGTAAGGTTTTCCTTGCGGGTACTTCCGTACCCTACCACTATTACTTCCTGCAAGTCTTCCGAAACTTCACCGAGCCTCACCAGGAGCGAATTATTGTCGCCGGGGCGGATAATGAAACCGCTTTCTGTGTGTGTTTCATATCCGATAAGGCTTATTACAATATCATAAGCTCTATTAGGACTTAGTCCGCTCATGGCAAACGTTCCGCTGTTGTCCGTTGCCGTCTTTTCAACCACATTTCCTTCATCGACAACTGTTACCAGTACACCACTAAGTGGCCGCCCCGCTTGGTCTATGACGGTTCCTCTAACAACACCTCGCTGCTGCGCGACCGATACTAACGGCAACAACAATATCCATAGGCTGCAACACCATCTGGAAATCCATGATAATCTGCATCTTTTCATAGTATTATGACATTTACATTTATTAATCATTAACCCAAAAGTCTCCCGTCCGGCTCCGAAAAGCCGATTATATCACTTCAATATGTTTACGCTTACTTGTTCCTTATGCGCAGCTTGCCATTGTCATCCTCGTATGTCAAATCGTTCATATTACAGATTACATTTAACATCACATGCAATGAATCCGTAGGCTCAAAGGTTCCCGTAAAGGTCAATCCGTCCAATCTGACTGACGCCAAATCGACAGTTTGGCCATGGCTTGCAGCAATACGGGCAAATACTTCTTTCAATGGTGCTTTATTAAACATCAGACGACCTTTTTCCTCCCATACCACTCGGCTATTCTCGATACGGTCATCGTTTATGATCGGTGCAGGAGTCTTTTGGCTTACAGACCAGCGCCCACTAAGCTCGTTAATATTCAATTCCTCTCCCGGCTTCAGATAAATGTCTGCCAATATTACCCCACTTTGCTCAGTGGCCCGCACAACTACCTTTCCTGTCAATAACTTAACAAATATCCGATTCGGCACCGCCGTGTTTACAACAAAAGACGTACCCAGAGCGGTAGTCGTATACCCTTTGGCGCGCACGGTAAAGGGCCGCAGTGTGTCTCGCGCCACATCAAACCGGGCTTCGCCGTTCAAGTCGATTTCACGGGAAGCATCACTGAAGCCTTTCACATAAGCTATCGAACTTCCGGGCGAAAGGTACACGACCGTACCGTCTTCTAAAGATATAGTTGTAGGATTGTCACCGTCATTGGTGTTGGACACCGTATCAAGCACCGCTATGCTATTTGATTCCAAAGGCAATGCGTCTCGTACCGAAACGGCTCGATATACATTCCAGCAAAGCACAACAACAGCTGCCGCTACTGCTACGCGTATGAAAGGCCGTAACCGCTGAATAATCGGCTTCGGCGGATTGGGCGTAATACCAGCCTTTGACTGAATGAGTGAAAACAATTCGTCGGCGCGCACCGGGTCAATCGGATTTCTACTATCGTCAGATACCTGAAATTCACGCAGCAACTCGTCCCTCCACGCCTCATGCTGGTATTCAAGATAACCCAACAGTTCCTTTCGCTCCTCGTCAGTTGCTTCGTCTCTCCAGAATAGTTCAATAAGATAGCGTATCCGCTTTTCCATATTCATTGTTTCTATAATAAATACTCAGGAAAAGCAAAAAGGGGATGCTTTTTTTTTTAAAATCAAATGTTTTCGGCTAATAAAGCGAAAACCGTTAGACTGGCGGTGCCATAGGGATACTTGGAAATGATGTAATTGCGTATTGCCCGGTTGGATTGTTTGAGATAGTCTTTGACCGAATCGGGCGATATGCCCATCATCGAGGCGACCTCTTCCTTAGACCTGCCTTCAAAGCGGCATAAACGGAACACCTGCCGCTTTCGGGCCGGCAAGGCGTTTACGGCCTCCTCTACCATGGCCAACTGGCTCGTATAATGCTCCTCATCTACCGATTCTTCTGGAACAACCTGCTCGAAAGCCTCATAATTTCCCACATATTCCAAGGACTCATTAACTTTCTTCTTCAGGAAGGAAAGCGCCTTGTTGTAACTGACTACAAAAAGCCAGCCACCCACCGATTGATCAGACCGTATTTTGAAGCGGTTTTGCCACAACGAAACAAAAACATCTTGGAGAAGATCCTCGGCATATTCAGTTCGCTGCACCAGCTTCAGTACGTTGGCATATACAGCCCGATGGTACCGCTCGTACAACAAACCGAATGCATCAACAGAACCAGTGGAAAGCGCAGCTGATAATTGCGAGTCAGATAAATTCTGAGACATCCCCATTACAATTGGTCCATGCAAAATTACTAATAATCAACAAACGCGGCAAATTTACCCCAAAAACGGCCGACCGGAGTACAAAATAAGATTACGAAATTGTTAATTCAACAGCGATAGCTCCTACCTTTCAGCCGGCAACAGCAACATCCGCCACAGCAGCGCCAAGCCCAGCAGGAAAAAAATCCCCAGAAACAAGGCCGAATACCGGATATTGTCGGTCAGTTGCTCAATAAGGGCAAAGGAGAAGAGTCCGATTACAATGGCCACTTTTTCCGTAACGTCATAGAAGCTGAAAAAAGACGCCGTATCTTCTTCGCCTACGGGCAATAATTTGGAGTACGTTGACCGCGAAAGCGACTGTATACCTCCCATTACCAGTCCAACCAAAACCGCCAACACGTAGAAGTGCACTTCATGGCTAATGAAATAAGCCGATACGCATATCGCCATCCACACGCATACCACCAGCATCAATACCCGGACATTGCCGATGTAGCGGGCAAGTACCGACATGAGGTAAGCCCCTCCAATAGCCACCAGTTGGATAATCAGGATGGTGCCAATCAACTTTGCTGCCCCCAAATGCAGCACTTTTTCGCCGAAGGCCGCAGCGACAATCATGACCGTCTGTACCCCCATGGCATAAAAGAAAAATGCGGGCAAAAACCGCTTAATGCCGGGGATGCCCTTCAACCTGTTCCAAACATCGCGCAATTCCGAAAATCCTTTGCTTAACACTTGCTTGGTAACCCGTTCGCCCCGGTGTTCGTCAGGAGGGAGTTTCCGGAACGGTATCTGTGAAAATCCCAGCCACCATACGCCAACAAGGAAAAAAGACAACCGCGCCGGTAAAGTGGGATCCGTAATACCAAACCATTCAGGCTTAAGTACAAACACAAAACAGATCAGCTGCAAGAGCACACACCCTACATATCCATAGGCAAAACCCTGCGCGCTCACGCGATCTTGCTGGTCTACAGTAGCGATCTGCGGCAGGTAGGAATTATTAAACAACACCCCTCCCACATACCCCATGGCCGCCAGAATGAAACAAAAAATGCCCCATTCCAGTGTTTCGAGCCTAAAGAAAAACAAGCCCATACAAGCCAAACTGCCCAGGTAGGTGAAGCCTTTCATGAAAGCCTTTTTGTTGCCCTTGAAGTCGGCCACAGATGACAGGACGGGCAACACCAATGCCATGAACAGGTAGGCAAACGACAGGGCAAAATTGGACAGCGCGGTATTAACCATCGCTATACCGAAAAAGCGGACTTTGTCGCCATAGGCCTCTGTATACGTGATGGCGGTATAATATGCCGGAAAAATGGTTGAGGTAATAACCAGGTTATAAGCGGAATTTGCCCAGTCGAACATGGCCCATGCGCGTATGGTGGGCTTATCGTTTTTTATCAGTTTCATGGTCTATTGAAAAGGCTAATATAGGAAAAAGATTAAGTCCTATCTTTGGGACATGATTATTCAGTATCCTAAACGTTTCGCTGACATGCTGCCGTTGTTATCCGGCGCGCTGGTGGTGGGTTTGCTGTCGCTGGCCTGCAACGGCACAAACGGTAGCCGCTCACACCGCACGAGCGCTCCTGTAACGACCGAAACGGTGACTTTCCGTATGGACACGATCAACACGGGGCTCAACCAGCCTTGGGGAATGGTGTGGTTGCCCGACGGCCGGATGCTGGTTACCGAACGCGAAGGCGCGATTCTGCTGCTCGAACGCGGGGCAGGCACCGGACGCCGCCTCGAGGGGAGTCCTGAAACCTATGTAGGCAGTCAGGGAGGATTGATGGATATCCAACTGCATCCCCGGTATACCGAAACGGGATGGATATACGTAACCTATGCCATGCCCGACGGCGAAGGGGCGGGCACGGCATTGATGCGGTTCAAACTGCAAGGCAACCGTATTGCCGATCAAGAATTACTATACCGAACGGCACCGCCATCAACGTCTGGCATACACTTCGGGAGCCGCCTGGTGTTTGACCGCGAAGGGTACCTGTATTTCAGCGCGGGCGACCACGGCACAAGGGAAGACGCGCAGGATCTGGCCAACGGCCTTGGAAAAATCCACCGGCTGCATGACGACGGGCGCATACCGGCCGATAACCCTTTCGTAAACCATCCGGGCGCCAACGGCAGTATCTGGTCATACGGGCATGGCAACATCCAGGGTATGGCATATGATGCAGTGAACGACATCCTGTACGCTACCGAACATGGTGCGCGCGGCGGCGACGAACTGAACATCATTGAAAAAGGAAAGAACTACGGATGGCCTGTTATTACCTATGGCTTGGATGACGACGGCACCGTCATTTCAGAAAGCCCCGAGCAGGAAGGTATGGAACAACCCATCCACTATTGGACACCCGCCATAGCCCCCTGCGGACTGCTGCTGTATACCGGAAGCAAGTATGCCGGCTGGGAAGGCAATCTTTTCGCCGGAGCGTTAGCGCAACGGCATGTGGCCCGTATCGTGGTCGTGAACAGACGTTACCGCCACGAAGAGAAACTGTTGCTGGATATCGGCCGGATAAGGCAACTGGCACAGGGCCCAGATGGGCTGATTTATGTGCTTACTGAAGATCCCGGCATGCTGCTACGGCTGGTTCCCTCGGCATAAAACAATATTTTTCCGGCCTATTGGATTGCCAAAAACTGCGTATCTTTGTGTCATGAATGTAGACAATCTGCTTGGGCGTGCACTCGACTTCGAATTTCTCTCGAAAGACGAGGGCATCTACCTGTATGACCATGCTCCGACTGCCGAATTGACCTTTGTGGCCAATGAGTTGCGCAAAATACAGGTACCCCACGGTAAGGTCACCTGGCAGATAGACCGCAATGTCAACACCACCAACGTGTGTATTGCCAATTGCAAATTCTGCAACTTTTTCCGCAGGCCGGGGCATGAAGAAAGCTACATTACCGATATCGAGACATATAAGCGTAAAATTGCGGAGACGTTCCGTTATGGTGGCGATCAGCTGCTGCTGCAAGGGGGGCACCACCCTGATTTGGGGCTGAAGTTCTATACCGATCTTTTCAGGGAGCTGAAATCGCTGTACCCGGCGCTGAAGCTACACGCGCTCGGCCCGCCTGAAGTAGCGCATATTGCAAAACTGGAAGGCATGAGTCACATAGACGTGCTCCGTGCCCTCCAGGAAGCCGGCTTGGATTCCCTGCCCGGTGCGGGGGCCGAAATTTTGAACGACCGGGTAAGGCGTTTGATCTCAAAAGGCAAATGCGGCGGCAAGGAGTGGTTGGATGTGATGCGTGCGGCGCATCAAATCAACCTGCCTACTTCTGCAACGATGATGTTCGGCCACATCGAAACGGTAGCTGAGCGCTTTGAACACCTCGTATGGATCCGGGAAGTACAGGAAGAACGGCCGAAAGACGCCCATGGTTTTATCGCATTTATCCCTTGGCCTTTCCAGGACGACGGCACCCTGCTTAAACGCCTAAGGGGCATTACCAACAATGTAACCGGCGAAGAATACATACGGATGATTGCCCTGAGCCGTATCATGCTTCCCAACATCAGGAATATCCAGGCATCCTGGCTCACGGTAGGGAAGCGCGTAGCCCAACTCTGCTTACATGCGGGAGCTAACGACTTTGGCTCCATCATGATCGAGGAAAATGTGGTTTCTGCTGCCGGGGCGCCGCATCGGTTTACCTCCTCATCCATTCAGGATGCCATACGCGAAGCGGGGTTTGAACCCCAGCTCCGCACGCAGAAGTACGAATTCAGGGAAATACCCCAAACGATGGAAGAGCAGGTCATTGACTATTAACGTTGGCGAAGTTTTGGAAAACCTACAACAGCACATAGAAGCCCTTATCTTTGCCTCGGAACACGGCATCGGCATTGCGGAAATCAAACAGGTTATCGACGCCATCGCGGGTCACGAAATCGATGAACAGGCCATCCGGGATGCGGTAGCCGATATCACTGTCCGTTATCAGGCGGATAGCCATGTTTTTGAATTGAAACTGATAAACAACGGATACCAGTTTTTAACAAAACCCGGCTATTACGGAACCCTCAACCAATTGCAAGCGCACCGTGCGAAAAAGAAACTCAGCCAAGCCGCACTGGAAACGCTGGCCATCATCGCTTACCGCCAGCCAATCACCAAACTGGAAATTGAACAGATCCGCGGCGTAAATTGCGACTATTCAATTCAGCGGCTGTTGGAGAAGGAACTCATCAAAATCGTGGGCAAGGCCGATGCCGTGGGCAAACCCATTCTTTATGGCACCAGTGATCTGTTCATGGATCATTTCGGAATAAACAGCACGGCCGACCTTCCCAAATTGAAAGAAATCGTGTCGGAAAACAACACCATAGGGGAAACAAGCGACTAAATTATGCCGGCGATATTTTTTTTAAAAAAAATGTTTTGAAATCAAAAACTTGCTATTTTTATCCTAATAAATCAGTACACATTTAACAATGATTATGAAAACGCCAATGATGCACGACAATGAATTAGCGATTTTGGAGGATGACGTTTTGGTCACGTTTGACGGTGGGCCCGATGATGATGACGATACGGATGACCTTTTCGATGATGAGGATAGTTTTGAGATAGATGAGCTCGATTCGTTGGATGACTTCGATGATTTCGATGACGATGACTATTGATAAAAAAGCCCTTCATATTTGAGAATACTCCTACCTAAACACCCATGAGTAGGCCGCCCCATTGTCGGTATTAACTACAGTGCGGCAAAACAAAACAACACATCTACTATGCTGGCTACCTGCTCATAGTAGGTGTGTTTGACCGTTAACCGGATTACGGTGTTGATTTCTGGTGCAGCAACTCATACAGCTCAATCACTTTCTTCTGCAATTCGATAATCTCCGCTTCACGTTCCTGCAGTTTCTTGTTCACCAAGGCTAATTCCGAAGCGTATTTTTTTTCTTCCTCCGAATCGCTTGTTGCCAGCAGTTGAACAACCGTTAAGCCGAACAGGCGGGAAATCTGGTCCAGCCTTGACAGGTTAACATCCGTTATACCGGTTTCTATCTTCGAAAAAGCCGGGATGGAGATGTCCAGCCGTTTGGCCACATCCTCTTGGCTCCACCCCCGCTGGTGCCGCAACAGCCTGATTTTTTTTCCTAATGCATTCATGGGTAAGATGGTATTGAAAACAAACGCTACTATAACTTATTTTCTTAATAGCTAACTAAGATAATTAAACTTTCACTTAAATAAGAATTTATCGGCAAAATTAACCAGATTAACACCCCCATAATTTCCGGAACTCATAAACAGCAGGTTCTTGCCGTCGGGCTCAAGATCCTGCAAGTAGTGTTTCATGCGCTCGATGCTGCTGAAATATTCCAGGTTGGGTTGGTTGAA
Source organism: Parapedobacter composti (assembly GCF_900112315.1). GTDB lineage: Bacteria > Bacteroidota > Bacteroidia > Sphingobacteriales > Sphingobacteriaceae > Parapedobacter > Parapedobacter composti. Next base: position 29,694 of record NZ_FOLL01000007.1, read on the forward strand.
CGCTTTTTTCAGCGTGTCCGCCGTGATAGAACCGGCGTTCCGTTGTTTCAGTGCCTCTTGGTTGATGAAAACCGCCGGGTATTCCGCCTCTTTCATGGTATCGCGGTATTCACTCAAGTAATCTTCATTGAGGCTGCTGTAGGTGTGCAGCTCAATAATGGCCACCAGGGCCTTCCCCGGAAACTGCTCCTTCAACGCGTGGATACTGGCCCTTAATTTTGCCGGAGTGTGGGCAAAATCCTGATAAACCACGCTGTCGTTATTACTCGCCACATATTCGAGGCGCCTGGAAGCTGCCCTGAATTGCTTGATAGCCGCGTAAAACGCTTCCCGTTCAACGCCCAGCCACTCGCATACCGTAAATGCTGCCGCGATATTAGACAGGTTATGTTTGCCGAAAACCTGCAACGGGATATTACCAAGATGCGTATGCATATAGGTAATTCCTTTATTAATGGTATATTCAGGTGTCCGATAACCATGTTTATTAATCTTGGATTGATCTTCAAGCACCAGTTCCTGCAGGGTCTTGTCTTCTTTGTTATAAACCAACGTTCCCTTAGGTTCAATGCTTTTAATGAATAATCGGAACTGGTTTACGTAGGTTTCGAACGTAGGGAATACGTTTACATGATCCCAGGCTATGCCGCTGATCAGTCCGATATTCGGCCGGTATAAGTGGAACTTAGGCCGCTGGTCCATCGGCGAGGCCAGATACTCATCGCCCTCGATGACAATCAACGGCGCGTCTTTCGTCAGTTTGACCATGTATTCAAACTCATCGAGCTTTGCACCTACCAGGTAATCAAAATCGCGCCCGATTGCCTTAAGCACGTGCATAATCATGCTCGTGATGGTAGTTTTTCCATGGCTGCCGCCGATCACCACGCGCATTTTCTCTTTGGTTTGCTCGTAGATGAATTCGGGGTACGAACAAATGCGGATACCTAATTCCTTGGCTTTTAACAGTTCCGGATTATCCGCCTTGGCATGCATACCCACCACCACCGCATCGATATCCGGGGTGATGCGCTCCGGAAACCACCCCTCCGGAGGAAGTAACCCCGCTACGGCCAGGTTGGTACGTGACGGCTCATAGATGTGATCGTCTGACCCGCTTATGATATACCCTTTCTTGGCCAATGCTATGGCGAGATTATGCATAATGCTGCCGCCGATGGCTATGAAATGTACACGCATAATGATCAATGTTTAACAAACCGTGCCGCAGCCCAGCCGTCCAGCGTATCATGGCTGTCATAAACCAGTCCAACCACTGCACCGGCAGTGGTCAGCGCCGCCAAATCCCCACCTTCATAAAAACCGCTCATATAAAGTACACCGCCATCATCCAGGCTTCGGGCATAGCCGTCCAGGTGCTCCAACAGGATATTACGGTTAATGTTGGCCAGAATAACATCAAACTTCCTCCCTGCTATCCACTCCACCGACCCGCATGCGGTTATGACATGTTCCACCCCGTTGCGCACTTTATTTTCCTCCACACTCGCCACACACACCGGATCGTTGTCAACCGCCCATACCGGCGATGCCCCCCGCTTGGCCGCCAAAATGGCCAGTATCCCTGTTCCACACCCCATGTCCAGCGTACGCTTGCCTTCCAGCTCCGCTGCTAACAGATAACCCAACATCAGGGATGTGGTTTGGTGGTGCCCCGTTCCGAAAGCCATTTTCGGATCGATCACGATTTCATAGGGGTAATCCGGTTTCGGATCATGAAACGTGGCCCGCACATAGCACTGGCCGGCCACCACTACGGGCTCGAAATTACTTTCCCATACCGCGTTCCAGTTCTGCGGCACGATTTCCCGCACGGCATACGTTACCTGGAAGCCCGGGGGTTGGTGCACCAACAGTGACTCGATAGCCTGGAAATCCAGCTGCTCAGAAGCAATATACGCAGCAAAGCCATCTTCCCGGGGCTCGAACGTATCGAACCCCATGCTTGCCAAATCATGCATCAGCACGTCCTGCTGCCACTCCTCTCCGCCGTGACAGGTAAATATGACCTCGCTGTATTTCATGGTATGAAACCTGGAACCGGCTAACGGTTAAACACCTTTACGATGTCGATAAAATCGCGGGATTTCAGCGAAGCTCCGCCGATAAGTCCCCCGTCGATGTCGGGCTGTGCAAAAAGATCCGGCGCATTCTTCGGATTGCAGCTTCCGCCGTACAATATGGTGGCGCTGTCTGCGATCTCTTGCGTATATTTAGCGGCCACCTCGTTCCGGATGAACGCATGGACTTCCTGAGCCTGTTCCGGCGATGCGGTAAGCCCTGTGCCGATGGCCCATACGGGCTCATAAGCGAGCACCACCTGACTGAATGCATCATTGGATAAGTGGAAGATCCCCTTATCCAACTGTTGGCGGATTACTTCAAAATAACGGCCCGATTCTCGTTCTTCCTGTGTTTCACCAATACAAAAAATGGGTATCAAACCATGCTTAAGTGCCGCATCAACCTTCTTGCTCAACAATTCGTCATCCTCATGGAAGTACGCCCGACGCTCCGAATGCCCCAGAATAACATAGGCCGCACCCGTGGATTTCACTTGGGTGGCGGAAATTTCGCCGGTATAAGCTCCTGACTCCTGGAAGTAAATATTCTGTGCTCCGATGGCCACCTGAGGAGTTCCTTTGGCCAGTTGCGCAATGCTATGCAGGTGTATAAATGGACTGCATACGACCACTTGCTGGCTGCCCATCACCTCGTCCTTTGCCATATTGACGATTTCAGAAAAAAGACTTACCCCCTGCTGGTGGTCGAGATTCATCTTCCAGTTCCCGGCAACAATTTTCTTTCGCATAGTGCTTGTTTAAAATAGTTAACAATATAATGTGACAATCAATTTATCCTGTGCGTAATCGCCAGTATCACAACCCCTCCGGAATCACATAGCCGCGTAAGGCGCCACATCTGGATCCCGTTTTTAGAACGGCTAAAATAAAAAAGTCCCGGTAATTACCGGGACCGATATGCAATTATCTGCTATAGCCTTATTTCTTGTTATAACGGCTGCGGAACTTATCGATACGTCCGGCGGTATCAACCAGTTTCATCTTACCGGTATAAAAAGGATGAGAAGTATGCGATATTTCCAGTTTAACCAGCGGATATTCATTCCCATCTTCCCATGTAATGGTTTCCTTGGTATCAACGCATGATTTCGTCAGGAAAGCATAATCATTTGACATGTCCTTGAAAACCACTAACCTGTAATTTGACGGATGCAAGTCTTTCTTCATTTTATTTATGAGTTACTATTATTCCAATTGAATTGAGCGGGCAAAGATAGGGTATTTGAAATTAATTTCCAATATTATTTAGCCGAATTATGCAGAATCCAATCCACGGTACACTATTGGAACCGCAATTCGCCGAAAAATTGGGGCAGGTGGAAATTCGGCACAGGGGCCACAATCCGGTTCCACGCCACAAAGTGCGGCACGGACAGGTCATCCCCGCACTTATAGAAATTACCCCGGCACTGCAGGCCGGCCATTGTGGTGATACGGTGATGTTCAAACACCACCAAAGGAATATTCAACAACAATTGCCATGCGGTATCAGTCCCGTCCGGTACATGGCTTGCTGAAATGCTGCCGTATGCTTTCACCTTCCTGACGGTGTCGGGGTGCAGCCGTTTACGTTTCGCTTTGTCGCTGCCGCCATACCCTATCAATCCCGTTCCGACACAATTAAACTCCAGGTTATAGTAATGCTGTCCATCGAACGACAGGAAAAACTCCACGCAGCTGTCTTTATATACCGGATCGTTGGGCTTGCGATAAACGGCCTTAACGTTCTTCTCCCTGACGTCGTACAGCAGCACCAGGCTGTCTTCCGTATGGGCTATCCGGAAATTCACCGAAGGCCGATAAGGGAATTCCGGCCAGGGCACCTCCGCCAATGCCGTGGCAGGCACTGCGGCCAGGGCCTCCATTACGGTGCTGGCGGGCGTATCATATCCTATCGATGCCAAAAAAGGGATATCCAACTGTTTCATAGGGTCAATTTATTCCGTACCGGCTTTTCACCCGGTTGATGATGCCGAGCAATGCCGGCTCCTCGGCCTCCAGCCGTTCCACAAGCTTCAGTTGCGCCCTGGCACGTTGCAGGTTATGATCGGGATGGTGAGTCTTAAAATAGTGATCACCCTCCAGAAAATCCGTCAGGAACCTAACGGCCTGCATATACGGCAGCAGTAATACCCCTTCCATCAATGAATCCACTTCCCCAACGGTCAGAAAAGGGTGCGCTTCTTCAAAATACCCTTCGGTATAGGCCTCAAACAAGGGAATATTCAACGCTATGCGGCGGAGATCGGCTTCATCCTCCGCAGCACGGTTAATGATGGTGCGGATGGCATCTCCGAAATCATAAGCCACATACCCCGGCATCACGGTATCCAAATCAATCACACACTGCAATCTATCCTCCTCATCAAGCAGCACATTATTGAATTTAGTGTCGTTATGGATAATACGCACGGGGAGTTCTCCGCTGTCTGCCAATTGCAGCACGGTATGCATGCGCCGTTCCCGCTTGCTGATAAATGCCAGCTCTTCCCCCACCCGTCGGCACCGCTGCACGGCATCTGCTGTTACCGCCCGGTGCAGTTTATCCAGGCGCCTGCCGATATGATGGAAGTCCGGCAGCACTTCGCGGATAAGCGCCGCATCCAGATCAGACAGCAATCGCTGGAACTGACCGAATGCCCGGCCGCCTTCACGCGCCTGTTTCGGGGTTCCGACAATATCGTAGCTCCGTGTGTTCTCAAGCAGCACAAACATGCGCCAAAAGTTGCCTTGCTCATCGCGATAAAAAAACTGATCGGTTTTGGTGGGTATCAAGGTAAGCACTTTGCGATCCAGGAGGCGTTCATCTGAATCCCCGTTTGCGCGGTATTTGGCACGCAGGTGTCCGGTAACCAACCGAATATTCTCCATAACGGCTGGCACATCACTGAAAACGTGATGATTAACCCGTTGAAGCAAGTAGCTTCTTTCCCCCGGTTTATCGATCTGCACCCGGTAAGTATCGTTGATGTGCCCCGAACCAAAGGGCATAACGCTGGCAACCGTTCCCCTGACATGGAACTGCCCTACCAGGCCGGAAAGCTGATGCGAACTGAAACTGCTCATATATACAGGATAAATGGCCTGACGGCCGAAACGGATGCAATATGCAAATTCATCCGTTAATTAACACACCAATCTCCCAAACAATCGTTTGCGCGATTTTCAAAAAAAAACCCCGTAAGCGGAATACCGTTTACAGGGCCGGGCTGTGATTATTAAACAATTAACCGATAGGTTTAGCTTCCCATATCACAGGTGCGGCGTCCAGTACATCGGGGCTCACCTCCCTTTCAAATTTACCGAAATTACCAATGAATCGCTTAGCCAGTTGGTTGGCCTGGGCATAGTAAGCCTCCTCATCGGCCCATAGCTTCACCGGATCGAGCACGGTATCGGGCACGCCAGGACATGCCGTGGGATAACGAAACCCGAATACCGGATGCGTCCGGAAGGGCGCCTCCTTAAGGGTTCCATTGATGGCAGCACGTATGATGGACCGGGTATAATCCAGTTTAATACGGCGGCCTACGCCGTACGGCCCGGCAATCCACCCGGTATTGATAAGCCATACATCAATCTGCCGTGCTTCGAGCCTCTTCCGCAGCAGTTCCGCATAATAAGACGGATGCAACGGCAGGAATGCTTCGCCGAAGCACGCAGAAAAAACAGCCCTCGGCTCGCTGACGCCCACCTCCGTGCCCGCCACCTTTGCGGTGTACCCGGATATGAAGTGGTACATGGCCTGCGTGGTGGACAGCCGCGAAACGGGCGGCATCACGCCGAAAGCATCAGCAGTGAGGAAAAAAATATGGTTGGGCGCCGGTGCCATACCCGAAGCTATGCTGCCCGCAATATGGTGGATCGGGTAGGCCACGCGAGTATTTTCGGTTTTCGAGGTATCAGCATAATCCGGTATCCGGGTACCGGGAAAGAAACCGATGTTTTCGATAAGCGCACCAAAGCGCACCGCCCTGAAGATTTCCGGCTCTTTATTTTCATCCAGTCCTACACATTTCGCATAACAACCGCCTTCAAAGTTAAAAATGCCCTTATCGTCCCATCCATGCTCATCATCCCCCACCAGCAAACGACCCGTATCGGTAGACAGGGTGGTTTTCCCGGTACCAGACAGCCCGAAGAAAAGTGCGGTATGCCCCTGCCTGTCCGTATTGGCCGAACAATGCATGGACAGCACCCGCTTTTGAAGCGGAAGAATAAAATTAAGCACGGAAAACATCCCCTTCTTGATTTCGCCGGTATAGCCCGTACCGGCCACCAAAATCACTTTATGGGTAAAGCTAATCACCACAAAATTGGGATTATGCAAACCGTACTTCTCCGGTTGCCCGCAACGGTAACCCGGCGCGGCGAGGATGGACCATTCGGGGCGTGCCGACGGATCCGCAACGGACGGCCGCAGAAAGAGGTTATGGGCAAAAATATTCTGATAGGCAGTTTCGGTAACCACCCGTACGCTAATCTGGTGGCCCGGATCAGCCCCTACCATAGCATCCCTGACGAAAACCGGCTTATCGTTAAAATAACTGCCCACCTGTTCGAACAACTGTTCAAAAGCGGAAGGCGATATCGGTTGATTAATACTGCCCCACCATACCGTATCCCGGGTAAGTTTGTCTTGCACAATGAAACGGTCGTACGGCGCCCGGCCGGTAAAATGTCCCGTATCTGCTGCCAATGCGCCCGTGTCAGACAGGTACCCTTCTCGGCCCGCGACGGCATCTTCCACCAATTCGGCAATGTTTTTTTGATAGTGTACATTTCCATTGCCACGAATGAAAAGATAATCCAACTCAAGAATTGCTTTTTTTGAAGCCTCCATAGCTGTTTTTCAATATATTAAACCAAAAAGAACTGCGACAAAGGTATAGATTAAAAATGCATATTATAAAATTAAAAATACTGAAAATCAGCTTTTTGTATAATTTACACTAAGTCAAAACACTATAAATCAGTGGTGTTTATCGTTTTAGCCGAATTCCAATAAAAATTTACGCATGTTTCCGCGCAATCGTTTACTTATTTTACTGGCATTTTTTATCTTTAATGCATGAGATTATACAGCATTGACACTGGTTTTTTCAAACTTGACGGCGGCGCGATGTTCGGTGTCGTGCCAAAATCGATATGGCAACGCACCAACCCGGCCGACGAACGGAACATGTGTACATGGGCCGCGCGGTTATTGCTCATTGAAGACGGCCCAAGGCTTATTCTGGTAGACACCGGCATCGGCAATAAGCAGGATGAAAAATTCTTCAGCCACTATTACCGGCACGGCGATGCTACGCTCGACAGTTCTTTGGCCGCGCATGGTTTTCACCGCGACGACATTACCGATGTTTTCTTAACGCACCTCCATTTCGATCATGTCGGAGACGCCATCCGCCGCTCGGCCGACGACGGACGGCTGGTGCCGACCTTCAAAAATGCCACCTATTGGAGCAACAAACAGCACTGGGACTGGGCCCTGTTTCCCAACCACAGGGAAAAACCCTCGTTCCTCCAGGAAAACATCATTCCCATCTATGAAAGCGGACAGCTCCGTTTCATTGAAACCGAAGACGGCATCCAGTTTTCAGAGAACATTACCGTTCGGTTCGCTCATGGCCATACCGACGCCATGATGTTGCCCCAAATCAATTACAACGGCAGGACATTACTATACATGGCTGACCTGCTTCCGTCCGCGGGCCACATCCCTATTCCTTATGTAATGAGCTATGACGTGCGTCCGCTGGTAACGATGGAAGAGCGCAAGAATTATTGGCAAGAGGCGGTGGATCATGAATACGCATTGTTCCTGGAGCATGATCCGGTAAACGAATGCTGCACCATACAGCTTACTGAAAAAGGATACCGGCTGAAGGAGACCTTCTCGTTGAACGAATGGCTATAAAAAAGCCGTCCCGGCGTATGCCCGGACGGCTTATGTTTAGTTGTTTAGTTTAGTTAATGCGCCTTTTTAGACCATTATGCCGATGCTAAGCCTTGGCGGATGATATTGAGTGCACCACCGGCCTTGAACCAGCCGATTTGCTGCTCGTTGTAACTGTGGTTAACCGCTATTTCATCCACTGTGCCGTCGGCATGGCGAATCACCAATGTCAGCGGTTTACCGGGGGCGAATTCGGTTAACCCCACGATATCAAAAGTGTCGTCTTCAAGGATTTTGTTGTAATCCTCCTTGTCGGCAAACGTCAATGCCAGCATCCCCTGTTTCTTCAGGTTGGTTTCATGGATACGGGCAAATGATTTGACCAATACCGCGCGTACACCCAAATGACGCGGCTCCATGGCCGCATGCTCGCGCGACGAGCCTTCACCGTAATTTTCATCCCCCACTACGATGGAGCCTATTCCAGCAGCTTTGTACGCCCGTTGCGTAGCCGGTACCGGCCCATACTCACCCGTTAGCTGGTTCTTTACGGAATCCGTTTTATCATTAAAGAAATTGACCGCCCCGATAAGCAGGTTGTTGGAAATATTGTCGAGGTGCCCCCGGTATTTCAGCCAAGGTCCGGCCATCGAAATGTGGTCCGTGGTACATTTTCCCTTGGCCTTGATAAGCAACTTCAAGCCCTTCAAATCTGTACCCTCCCATGCCGGGAACGGATCTAACAGTTGCAAGCGGTCTGATGTGGGCGATACCGCAACCACCACATCGCTGCCATCGGCCGCCGGTGCCTGATATCCCGGATCTTCCACGTCAAAACCTTTCTTCGGAAGCTCATCACCCACCGGCGGATCCAGCTTCACTGCTTCTCCCTTATCATTGATTAAAGTATCGGTGAGCGGATTAAACGAAAGGTCGCCCGAAATCGCGATAGCAGCAACCATCTCCGGCGACGCTACAAACGCAAACGTATTGGGATTACCATCGGCACGTTTGGCGAAATTGCGGTTAAACGAATGAACAATGGTGTTCTTTTCCGCCTTCTCTGCCCCTACGCGCGCCCACATGCCAATACAGGGGCCACAGGCGTTGGTAAAAATCGTTGCATCAAGATCGGTAAAGGTATTGAGCAGGCCATCACGGGCAGCCGTGTAACGTACCTGCTCAGAACCCGGGTTAATACCGAACTCGGCCTTCCTTACCAAGCCTTTGTCAACCGCCTGTTTGGCCACCGAGGCCGCTCTGGACAAATCTTCGTACGAAGAGTTGGTGCACGATCCAATCAGCCCCCATTCCACTTTCAGCGGCCAGCCGTTCTTAGCAGCCTCTTCTTTCATTTTAGACACCGGCGTTGCCAAATCCGGAGTGAACGGACCGTTGAGGTGCGGTTCCAGCTCAGATAAGTTAATCTCAATCACCTGATCGAAGTAACGTTCCGGATCGGCATACACTTCAGGGTCGGCCGTCAGGTGTTCCTTAACGGCGTTGGCGGCATCAGCCACATCGGCACGGTTGGTTGCCCGGAGGTACCGCTCCATGGATTCATCGTATCCGAACGTAGACGTGGTAGCGCCGATTTCGGCCCCCATATTACAGATGGTACCCTTGCCGGTACACGACATAGACTTCGCCCCTTCACCAAAATACTCCACCACACAGCCAGTACCGCCCTTTACCGTAAGGATGCCCGCCACTTTAAGTATAACGTCTTTAGGCGCCGTCCAGCCGTTGAGTTTGCCTGTCAGCTTAACGCCGATAAGCTTCGGAAACTTGAGTTCCCAGGGCAGTCCAGCCATCACATCGCACGCATCAGCTCCACCTACCCCGATAGCCAACATGCCCAAACCACCCGCATTAACGGTATGGGAGTCAGTTCCTATCATCATACCTCCGGGAAACGCATAATTTTCAAGCACCACCTGGTGGATGATGCCCGCACCCGGTTTCCAGAACCCGATGCCGTATTTATTGGACACTGAAGCCAGGAAATCAAAAACTTCACGGCTCTCGGTCGTCGCGACAGCCAAATCCTTCTCAGCCCCTTCTTTCGCACGGATCAAATGATCGCAATGCACCGTAGAGGGTACGGCTACCTTAGGCCTTCCGGCCTGCATGAACTGCAATAAAGCCATCTGGGCCGTAGCGTCCTGCATCGCAACGCGATCCGGTGCAAAATCCACATACGAAACCCCTCGCTCATACGCTTGGGTGGCATTGCCATCCCACAGGTGAGCATATAAAATTTTCTCTGTCAAGGTCAACGGCCTATTTACCACCTTACGGGCAGCGGTAATCCGCTCGCCGTACCGGGCATAGACCTTTTTAATCATGTCGATATCAAAAGCCATCTATTTGCTGTTTTGTTAAAATGAAATGAAAAATAACGGGCGATAAGGTGTCGTTATTTTTATAAAACCCTGCGAATTTACAAAAAAAACCAGTTCAAACTAACGGTAAGGGATCCGCCAAGCAATTTGGAAATATTCTAAACAATTTCAACCTTCCGCTGCATGGGTCTTTCAGGCCGATATCAGATCGGGGGAAATCCGCTTCATTTCGGCAATGGTGTGAATGGGATTTTTAGCAGAAAAGACCGCGTTACCAGCCACCAGCACATCCGCGCCGGCCTTGAGGAGCGCGAGTGCATTATGGTTGCTCACGCCGCCATCCACTTCAATCAGCAAATCGGCATTCCGGTCTGCCGCCATAGCCCTCAGTTCCCTGATTTTCCGGTAAGTGGCTTCAATAAACTTCTGTCCGCCGAAACCCGGATTAACCGACATGATCAGCACCAGATCAACGTCATCGATAATTTCATACAGGTGAGATACCGGCGTACTCGGATTGATGGCCACTCCCGCCGTGCATCCCAATTCCCTGATGGCATGCACCGTGCGGTGCAAGTGTGTGCAGGCCTCATAATGTACCGTAATGTTATCGGCTCCGGCCTCTTTGAACTGCTTGATGTATTTCTGGGGCTCCACGATCATAAGATGCACATCCAGCGGCTTCTTCGCGTAGTGCGCGATGGATGCCAAGACCGGAAAACCAAAGGAAATATTCGGCACAAATACACCGTCCATGACATCGATATGGAACCAATCGGCTTCGCTTTGGTTTACCATAACAATGTCATCATGCAAATGGGCAAAATCTGCAGACAATACGGAAGGGGCAACAAGGTGTTTGCGCTTGGGCATGGCAGTATGGCTTTTTTTGGCAAAGATAATGAATCGCCCCCATTTCTTTACCAAGAAAGCAATAAACCGCCCGCTTATTTATCGGCCAGAAAATCAAACCGATCGCCCAGATCGCTTGTGTACTTACCGGCGGGGAATTCATCGCCGCCGAATTCGTCATCGCTCTGGAAACTGCCGTTAAGCAGCCTGTTCAGCAACTTGCGCACCACCGGATATTCAAACTCCGCTTTATTGAGTTTGATGAGGTACGCATTGTCCGTGATTTCAATACTTGATTTTGTCATGTCATTACCCTTGTTAAAATTGCGCATGTTAAATTACAGCATCTATAATAAGTCAATGTTAACGGTAATTTATGATACCGTTAAAAGCGGCACACCGCCTACATGACTAATTTATTACCTTTGCGCTGTACCCCCATTTCTTCGGTGCGTACCGATTTTTTAGTAAGTTTGGGATAAAATACCATACCGTGGCGAGATTGAAAATTAAATACAAGACAACCCATACCGGCGGCAAATATGCATACATGCTCAAGTACGGCATGATATTGGCAAGCATTGCATTGATCACGGTGTTTCTCCCTAAGCAACCGCGTTTCCGGTACGAGTTTGAAAAGGGCAAGGTATGGATGCATGAAGATCTCATATCGCCCTATAATTTTGCCATCCTGAAGACACAGGCGGAGCTGGAAAAAGACCGCGAAAGTGTGCTTAAATCGGTATATCCCATATATGACCACCATACGGAGGTCCTCGAGCAGCAACTTGCACAGTTTGAGGCAGCCCTGCCTGAAAAATGGCAAGCCGCCAGGCTGGACACGCTGGATGAAAACCTTAACACCTATGAACAGGTGGGCAAGCAAATACTGACCGAGATCTACCAACGGGGGGTCATTGCACTGAATAATAAATTTCAGGGCGACCAACCCCATTATAATTTCACGCTGCTTACCGATAATGTAGCCAAGCAGACCAATACGGCTACCGTATTCACCACTGAAACAGCGCGGGAGTATGCCCATAAAACCATTGCCGGCAAATCAGCCATCAAACAGAAAGCGTGGCTCGCCGATGTGCTGTCCAGTTACATTACCGTAAATTACGTGTTCAACGAGTCCCTGACGGCCCGGCTCGAACAGGACGCACTGTCGAGCATATCGGCCACAAGGGGCATGGTGCAACGGGGCGAGCTCATCGTGGCCAACGGCACCACCATCAATAACGAGATTTATCAAAAAATTGAATCCCTGCGCAAAGCGTATGAAGAAGAAGCCCGCATCGGCGGCAACCGCAGTCTGCTCATGCTGGGCCAGTTTCTCATTGTTGCACTGGTGGTTACCCTGCTGTTTGTCTTCATCTACCTGTTCCGGAAAGACATCTACCACAACAACCGCCTCATTTTTCTGATTCTCATTGTCATTACCGGCATGCTGCTGGTGCTTTCATGGGCCATCAACATAAAACTACCTAATCTCTATTACATCCCCTACTGTATCGTGCCGGTCATCATCCGCATATTGTTCGATACGCGCCTGGCGCTCAATATCCACCTGCTCATGGTGCTGCTGGCGGCCTTTTTTGTACCCAACAGTTTTGAGTTTGTGTTTTTGCAGTTTTCAACCGGCATGGTGGCGATATACAGCATCAAAACACTGGTTAAGCGAGAGCAGTTCCTGATCTCGTCGGCCATCATTTTGGCCACCTATCTCATTGCCTACCTCGGGATGGGGCTCATGCGCGACGGGTCGTTCAGCAACCTCTATTGGTCAAATGTGCTGCCCTTTGTATTCAGCGTGCTGTTAACATTGCTTGCCTACCCGCTTATCTATGCATTTGAGCGCGTATTTGGCATTATATCCGACGTTACCCTGATGGAATTGACCAACAGCAATTCCAAATTGCTCCGCGAACTTTCCTACAAGGCACCGGGAACCTTTCAGCACTCCATGCAGGTGGCCAACCTGGCCGAAGCCGCCATATACAAAATAGGCGGCAACACGCTGCTGGTGCGGGCAGGAGCGCTGTATCACGATATCGGCAAAATGTCAAACCCGCAATATTTTATCGAAAACCAAACCAAGGGATACAACCCGCATGACGGCCTCTCCTTCGAGCAAAGCGCGCAGATTATTATTTCCCATGTGGCCAAGGGAGTCGAGCTGGCGAGAAAACACCAATTACCGGAGGTCATCATTGATTTCATCCGTACGCACCACGGCACCACCCGTGTGGACTATTTCTACCAGTCATACATCAAGTCATTCCCCGAAAAGCTGGTAGATGAAGAAATATTCCACTATCCCGGTCCGATCCCCTTCTCCAGGGAAACCGCAGTGCTGATGATGGCCGACTCCGTAGAAGCCGCATCCCGAAGCCTCAAGGAACCCAACGTTCAAAGCATCAATGATTTGGTAGATAAAATCATCGAATCCAAATTAAGCCAGAAGCAGCTCATCAACAGCAACATCACGTTGCGGGATATTACGCAAGTAAGCGAGATTTTCAAGGACATGTTGAAGAGCATTTACCACGTCCGTATTGATTACGATGCGAACAAGAAAACCGGTGCTGCCCCGAAAACGGATGCCAGTACACCGTAACTGACCGTTAAATGCGTCAACCATCATTTTTTTCGCCTTAGAGGTTTTCAAAATTCATTTTTTTATAGTACGTTTGCACTCGCAAAAAACGGTGAGGTGCCTGAGAGGCCGAAAGGAACAGTTTGCTAAACTGTCGTACTGGAAACGGTACCGCGGGTTCGAATCCCGCCCTCACCGCAACCAGCGAATCAAAAAATATCAAAACCCTATAAACAGCGCGTTTATAGGGTTTTTTCTTTTACATAAACATCTTGATTTAAGCTGTAAAAAGGAATATAATTGTTTGCCTGATTATTTCTAACAACTTGTGGGCACGTTGTGAACTAAATACCGATAGATTTTCCAGTTTTGCCATTCACCAATTCAATATGCATCATGGCAGTAGAAAAACGCGATCCGGCGGCTTTTGTATTAGTAAATTATGGCTAGTTACTAAATAAAGTTAACTTTGAGCAGCTTTTGCCCTCCGATAACCGGGGCACTTCAAAAAAACAATAAATGGCAGTCGAAGTAGGACAAATCGTCAAGAACTTAAACCCCGGCGAGCCGGTGACGATCAATCAAATCCAGGCACTGGGCACCATGGTGTCCCTGAAATACACCGGCATCAATACCAACAAGGTAAACACCAAAGTGATTTCAAGGGAGCAGTTCGAAGCTCTGGAGGTTCTTGCCGACGAAGGATCGTTCAATTTCAGCGGAGACCCTACCCGGTTTGCGCTTTACGCCGAAGCGGAGCGCATCAACTCCGCCTACCAGTTCGATCCACTATTTGCCGTCAATTGCAGTATCGTAGATCCATTGCCTCATCAGGTTGAGGCGGTGTACAAATTCTTGTTGCCGCTGCCGCAGATACGTTTTCTACTTGCCGACGATACCGGCGCGGGAAAAACCATCATGACGGGCCTGCTCATCAAGGAGTTGATGATGCGGGATTTGGTCGAGCGTGTACTGATCGTCACGCCCGGAGGGCTGACCAAGCAGTGGCAGGAAGACGAGATGGGGATGAAGTTCGGCATCCCCTTCACGCTGGTCAACCGCAGCCTGTTTGCGGCAGACCCCAACGTTTTCCACACCACGCCGCGGATTGTCACATCCATCGACTTTGTCAGCCGCGATGATGTCCTGAATGTGGTGAGCAATTCGCATTGGGATTTGGTCGTATTTGACGAATGCCACAAGCTTTCGGCATACGACTACGGCATGAAGCAGTATGCCTCCAGGCGGTATAAGGCCGCGCATACACTCTCGCAGCAATGTGAACACCTGCTGCTGCTCACGGCCACGCCGCACCGCGGCAGGAAGGATACGTTCAAGAAACTCCTGCAATTGCTGGACGAGGATATCTTCGCGACCGAGGATCTGGCCGCCACCCGGATCAAGGAATTGGAACATAACGGCATCAATAAGTTCTTTATCCGCCGTTTGAAGGAGGATATGAAAGACTGGAACGGCCAGCCGCTGTATAAAAACCGCTATACCAAAACGGTGGCCTATCAGCTCACCCCCGAAGAAAAAGAGCTGTACGATGCCGTCACCAGATACCTCACCAAACGCAAGGAGGAAGCCTCGCAAAGCAAAAACATCCACGTATCCCTGGCGCTCACCGTCATGCAACGGCGCCTGGTGAGCTCCATTTTCGCCATAAAGAACACCTTGGAAAAGCGATGGAAAGCCTTGCAGGGTATCGTGGACGAGGTCTCCAAAAACCCGAACCTCTGGAACCAGCGGCACAAACTGGAAGCGTTCGATGTGGACGACATCGACGATTATGACGAACTGGAAGACGAAGAGCGTGACGCGCTGGAGAATATCCTGGCCGACCCGCGGAAGTTCAAGTTGTTTACCACGGCAAAGAGCCTGGGCGAAATCCAGCAGGAGGCTACCGAGGTGAAACGGTTGTACGAGATGGCACAAAGCCTCTACAACCGGCAGCAGGAGGAGAAAAAGTTCCAGGAGCTTCAGGAGTTGCTCAAGTCCAATGGCGTGTTGGACCAGGGGGAAAAGCTGGTCATTTTCACCGAACACAAGGACACGTTGTTTTACCTCGAAGAACGGCTTTCCAAAAGCGGCGGATATCGCGTAGCCACCATACACGGTGGGAAAACGGTCGACGAGCGCAGGCAGGCCCAGTGGGATTTCGCAAAACCTGATACCCAGATCCTGATTGCTACCGATGCCGCCGGCGAGGGCATCAACCTGCAGTTTTGCCGGTTGCTCATCAATTGGGATATCCCATGGAACCCGAACCGCTTGGAACAGCGCATGGGCCGCATCCACCGTTACGGTCAGAAACAGGACGTCCTGGTCTTCAACATGGTGGCGAGCAATACCCGCGAGGGTAATGTGCTGAGGCGCCTGTTGACCAAACTTGATGTTATCCGCGAGAGCATGGGCGACGACCGCGTGTACGACGTCATCCAGGATGTGCTGGAAGGCGTGGGACTCGATGACATTATCGAATCTGTGTTCAACGGCCGGGAAACCGATCTTGACAGTTTCCTCGCCCAAGATACGGAAGTATTGAAATTGAAGTTTACCGAAAAGATAGCCGAACAGAAAGACAAGCTGGCCCATAGTGTCGTCGATTTCAGGGACGCGCGGATATTGAAAGAACATTCCGACGAAAAGCGCCTGCAACCCATATATATCCGGTTGTTTTTTGAGAAGGCATTCAAAAGCCTTGACGGCTCGTTCACCCAGGTCCGGCCGGACATCTACCGTATCGATAGCATGCCCGAGCGGGTGGCTGCCGAACTAAGGACCACCTACAACATCCATTTCGATGCCATCAAGTCCATCCTGTTTTGTTTTGACAAACAGGTATTTCTCGACTACCAGCTTGTGGCCGATTTGGGGAAGGTACATTACATCAATCCGGGCAATCCCGTGTTCGATAGCCTGGTTGCGGTCATTCGTCGGGAATACCGGGAAGATATGATCAAAGGAACCATATTAATTTCGCCCGATGAAAAAGAGGATTACTTTGCTTTTTTTGTAAAAAGCCAAATTGTGGACAACCGGCCAAACAAAGGGGAAGACAGCATCGCCGATGAGCGATTGCTATTGGTGAGCCAGTCACATGATAGGCAGTTTCGCATCACTTCGCCTGCCAAGTTCATCGACCTGCACGCACCGGCAGCATTCGCAAAACCCGTAACCCCGCCACCTGTACAGCATATCGATGACGTTGTGCAATGGAGCTTCCAGCACGTCACCCTTCGGCAATTCGACGATACGCAAGCCCACGTACAGAAAGATACCGAAGACCGGAAACGCTACCTCGAATCGGCTTTTTCACAGGTTATCATATCCCTGCAAGCAGAGATACAGGAACTGCAGACAAAGATGCTGTACGGAGACACGAAGCTCCAGGATAAAATATTGAAGAAACAGGAGCGTATCAACGCATTGATCCAAAAGAAAGCCGGCAGGCTGGAGCGTCTGGGGTTGATGACCCAGCTCAGCCCCAAGGCTCCCGAAATACTGGGTTGCGCCTACGTGTTACCCCTCTCACAGGTGGAATACAACGGGCATTATGGCATGAGCCGCGACGACGAGGCCGAAGCGATAGCCATGCAGACGGCCATGGCGTATGAACGCAGTGCGGGCTGGAGGCCCGAAGACGTGAGCGCCAACAACGAAGGGTACGATATCAAGAGCATCAGCCCGGATGAGCTCAAACGCTATATCGAAGTAAAAGGACGCAGCGGTGCCGATGGCAGCATCATGCTCAGCGAAAACGAAATGAACCGATTGGCCCAGCTGGGCGATTCCGCCTGGCTATACATCGTGCTCAACTGCAAGACCAGCCCAGAGTTGTTCCGGTTGCAGAACCCGGCCAGGACCCTGAGGTTTGAGTTAAAAACCAAAGGCATCCAGTACTTTTTGCCCATGGCAGAGTGGAAAGGAAAAAGCGCGCTGCATGAAACGAAAATACTTGGTAGCTTTGCCGACAATGATTAATTACACAATGACCCCACCCAAAAAACTCATCGAAGTAGCCATGCCGATCAAAGAGATATCGGCCGAAAGCGTGCGGGACAAGTCCATACGCCACGGGCATATCAGTACGCTGCACCTTTGGTGGGCGCGCCGGCCGCTGCCTGTATGCCGGGCGGTGGTTTTCGCCAGTTTGGTGCCGGACCCACTGGACGAAAACTGCCCGCAGGCTTTCCGGGACGCAGTGGAGATGCTATTGGGTAATCAGGCCGAACAAATCGACTACTACGCACCCTATAAGGACATTCCCTGGACATCTGTATATGATCCGATGGAGGATAATCTCCGTAATCGGCTGCAATTGTTTATCGGCAAATTCACGGACGAAATGCAGCAACATTTGCTGTATCATAAGCCAAAGCCTGCTGCGGGTAAGCAGATAGCCGACAGCAGCCTTATCAAATGGGACAACAAAAACAACGAAAAAATCATCAACAAAGCCCGCAAGCTCATCTGGGTGGCTCATAACAGCAAAGAAAATACCGGCGCTACGGCAAATGATCTATTGGCCAGCTTTGACGACCACTACAAAGCCATAAAAGACGCCGAAAAAGCGCTATACCGCCTGCCCGACCGCCACATCGAAACCGAACAAGTGCTGCAGGCCACGGCCAACTTACAGCGGGCCATCGATGCGTTCCTCGATAAAATGCCCCGTGTTTTCGACCCATTCGCCGGTGGCGGCGCCATCCCCCTGGAAGCGGCACGATTGGGCTGTAGAAGCTACGGCAATGACATCAACCCGGTGGCGCATATCATACAGAAGGGCAGCCTGGAGTTCCCGCAGAAATACGGCAAACCCATCAGTTACAGTAAGACGGAGTTCATCAAGCTGTACGGGCAGGATACCTGGGACAAGTTGAGTGGCAGCCAATTGGTCTATCAAAATGGTGAAGCCATCGGGGCGAAGATTGACAACAGGCTCAGTTTCGATGTCGCTTTTTATGCAAGGAAACTTCTCAGCGAAGCGGAAAAGGAAATCGGACACTACTATCCCGCCGATACAAAAGGAGGCAAACCCATCGCCTACTACTGGGCACGGGTCGGCACCTGCAGCAATCCGAGCTGCAAGGCGGAAGTGCCCTTGCTGAAAGGGTTTTATCTGGCCAATACCCA
Organism: Parapedobacter composti; assembly: GCF_900112315.1. Lineage (GTDB taxonomy): Bacteria > Bacteroidota > Bacteroidia > Sphingobacteriales > Sphingobacteriaceae > Parapedobacter > Parapedobacter composti. The sequence continues at coordinate 48,636 of NZ_FOLL01000007.1, forward strand.
AACCAAGCAAGTCTATCTGCACCCTGTTATTAACGGGAAGCAAATTGATTTTGAGGTTAGGCATGGGAAATGTGATTTGGATGGATGGAATAATAGAGGTAATTTGAAATGCCCTTTTTGCGGCAGCATCACTGATGTCAAGCAAATTAAACAGCAGAATATTAACGGCGGCTTAGGAGAAAGATTGTTAGCTATTATTGTCGATGGACAACACGGCAAAGAATACCGATTGCCCACTCTTTCTGAAATTGCTTCTGCGGCTATTATTCCTACTGTCGAAAGACCCACCGAAAAAATGCAACGCAACTCTGCTGGTGGAGATACATTTAGTTGGGGCGTAACGGAATGGGGTCAAATGTTCTCCCCCCGCCAATTGCTGGCCCTGCAAACCCTCGTGCAAAAGCTGCAGGAAATAAAGGCCGCGTTGCAACCCGATAAGGACGATTATGCCAAAGCTGTGGTAACGTATTTGGGGATTTTGTTAGACAGGGTAATTTTATCCAACACCTCGTTTGGTAGATGGCACAACGGACGTGAAACACTTGAACACCCTTTTGCGAAACAAGCAATTCCCATGATATTCGATTACCCGGAATCAAATATGTTTTGTAACTCCACGGGTAGTGCATATAATCAACTGGAATGGCTCACCCGGTACATTGAATCGGAATCAAATTTTCCATTCGCATCCAAAATGCAAAATGCGAGCAGCGGGGAGAAAAACCAGTTCGCTGAAAAATACCTAACTGCAGTGGTTACTGACCCACCGTACTATGACGCCATCGCTTACGCTGATCTGTCCGACTTCTTTTATGTATGGCTTAAAAGAACTTTAGGAGATGTATACCCGCTCAACTTCGCTACGCCGCAAACGCCAAAAACGGAGGAATGTACGGCGTTAAAACACCATCACAGCAACAGCAAAGACCGGGCTAAAGCGCATTTTGAAGACAAGCTTACCCAGATTTTCGACGCCATAGAGCACCAAACATCCGATATTGTGAGCATCATGTTTGCCCACCAAAGTACCGCCGCCTGGACTACGCTATGCAACTCTATCCTCGGTGCACGGATGAACATCACCGGGTCGTGGGCCATGGATACAGAAATGGCCAATCGCAGTTTAGGTCTGGCCGGGGCTGCGCTGGAATCTTCCGTCACCGTTTCCTGCAAGCCTTCCCAGCGGGAAGGCTTTGGTAGCTACCGCGAGGTGAAGCGCGCCATCGAACAGACCGTGGCCATAGAGGTAGAGATGCTCTACAAGTTGGGCTTTCGCGGAGCGGACCTGCTTACGGCCTGTTTCGGCAAGGCGGTGAGCGAGTTCGGAAAATACCAGCGTGTGGAAAAGGCCGACGGCAGCGAGGTGTCCGTGGCCGAGCTGCTGGAAATGGCCCGCGAAGCGGCATTCAATGCACTGCTCAAAGGGTTTGACGGCGATGACGTTACCAAATTTTATATCGGCTGGCTACAGCTCTTCGGTTTTGCCGAAAGCGATTTCGACGACGCTGCCAAGTTCAGCCGGGTCGGCCTGAGCATCAATGTGGACGAATTGTTCAGGCAGCATATCCTCATCAAAAACGGCAATAAACAAACGCTGGGTACCTATGAGGAGCGCATAATGGCGAGCAAAAGTCTGGGAGATAAAGCCGGCGGCAACCTGATCGACCTGGTGCACCGTGCCATGATGATGTATAAGGGTAGCGACCGCCAGGCACTGTTGCGCTATATCAACGAGCGGGCATCACAGCCGGATGGCAACTTCTGGCGGGTACTCACCTCGCTCTGCGAGGTGCTGCCACAGGGAAGCGACGATTACAAACAGGCCAGCGGCCTGCTGGCCAACAAAGACAGCCTCATCCGGGAGAGCAAAACGGTACAGCAACCCGCCGTGGAACAAACGAGGTTATTTGAATAGCATATGGCAAAAGATTTAACCAATTCGGTTGTAGACCGGAAAAACATCCTCAACAACAATTTTGCGATACAAGAGGTGTATCGGCAAATCGGGTTTTATGGCATTAAGTATGACGGTAAATACCGTTTTACGAAACAACAGGTAGCCAATTATTTTGAAGTTGATATCCGGACGATTGAACGGATCGTGGAGGCTCACAAAGAGGAAATCACGGAAAGCGGTTATGAAGTGTATACCGGTGCTCAACTCAAAAAATTCAAAGATACAATTACGCATTTTATTAATGAAGTAAGGCATCGCGATGTTCCCGACACCGATGTCGGGAACATGCCGGAAACCCCGGAAGATCGGCAGGCCGTTGCTAACTTCTTTGAAGAGGAACTGGATAATCTCTCCAGAACACCGCAATTGTCCGTATTTACCTACAAAGCGTTCCTAAACATAGGAATGTTGTTAACCGGGTCTGAGAAAGCACAAGAACTCCGTTCTGCCATATTGGATATCGTCATCGATGTACTAAACCAAAAAATCGGGGGAAAAGCCAAATATATCAATCAACGCGAAGAGGAATTTCTGCCAAGCGCTATTCGGGAGTACAACTATCGTAAAACGTTCACCGATGCATTGGATAATTACATCACGGAGAATAAATTCAAGTATGCACAATTGACAGATAAAATCTACAAAGCGGTTTTCAAGGAAAATGCCAAGGAGTATCGCCAGATTTTACAGCTGAACGCCAAGGAAAGTGTAAGAAGTACCATGTATGCCGAAATACTGGATTTAATAGCCGGATATGAGAATGGCTTTTCGGCACTTTTGAAAGAGGAATCTGAAACAAACGGCAGGAAACTGACACTCTCCGAAGCGCACAAATTGTTCGCCAAATACGAAAGTCTAACACAGGCGACATTGACACCTTTGAGGGAAAAGGCCAGAAGCCTGATGGCAAGCAGGGACTTGGCTTTTAGGGATGCCTTGCACGAAAAGCTAAAGGACTACATCAATGAAGTCAGCGCCGAAGACTATGAGAAATTTATCGGGGAACGGAGCATGGATCTAGAAAAACGGCTGGAAGAAAACAGGGATGTCTTTAGGCGCTTAAAAGATAGATAACATGGCGTATAACTATTTCGAAACGGACTATGCCATCCGCATCCACGATAAAATCATCGAAATATCGGGAGGTAGTCCGGGGATCAAGGATTTTGGAAATATAGACAGTCCGCTAACACACATTCAAAACGACGATTATTATCCGGAGTTTGAAGATAAAATTACACACCTGATCTTCTCTTTCAATAAATTCCACGCTTTTAACGATGGCAACAAACGGACTTCAATAGCTTTGGGTGCTTTTTTCCTGGAAATAAATGGTTTGGGTGGCTTTGTAGATAAGTTTATCATCGAGATGGAAAACATTGCTGTCACGGTAGCCGACAATATTATCGACAAAGAACTGCTCCAGGAAATTGTCGCCGCTATCATCAACGAACCCGACTATAGCGAAGCATTGAAGCTGAAGATAGTCGACGCTTTGTTACAGGTCGACCACAAAAAAGAGACGTTGAATCTCGGAAAAGGTTTTTACAAGGATTTATAAGTAATCATAAAACCATATGAATATCACCAGCAGCCAACAGGAACAACTCTATAAAGCCTTCGGACTATTTATCGAAGCGTTTCGGTTTTATGTCGTGGAAGTGCTTTCCAAGGAATTTGGCGACAAATGGCCCGCCGCTTTTGTGGATGCCCTGTACCCGGCACAGCGCGAGAGCTGGAACCTCGGATTGAAGTCGGGTTCTTCTCCCGATGCGCTGATCGACTTCCAGTACCTCAAACCGTTTGCATTGAAACATAAAGACCTACTGAAAAAGGATTTCGGCAGGGATACCAACAAACTGGCTACCCGGCTGGAAACCATCTACGACACCCGCAACAAGCTGGCCCATTTCCAGAGCATCACGGGCGACGAGTTTACCGAGACGTTCATCCAGATGAAAAGCATCGCCCGCGCTTTATCCATGGAAGAGCTCGAGCAGGAGCTCCAGGCGTTGCAGCATGCCGAGGAATCCACCCAAAAACCTGCCGTAAAAACAACCGCAGCTTTGCCGCATGAAGCCGCGCCTTGGTTTATGACCGTAAAGCCGCATGCCGATATCCGGCAGGGAAGGCTGGATGAGTCCGTCTTCGCGGCCAACCTCGCGGAAGTCGCGCTGGGCAACGGCCGGGAAGTATATAACAACCACGTGGTCTTCTTCGAAAAAACCTACTTCACCGCAGGGTTGAAAAACGTTGCCAAGACCGTTATCAAAGGCCTGAACGGCACGGAAGATGCTGAAAATCGCGTCATCAGTCTCCAAACCGGCTTCGGCGGCGGAAAAACGCACACCCTGATCAGCCTTTACCATATCGCGCGCCACGGAACGCTACTCGCCCAATCTTCCCATGCCGAAGACCTGCTGGCCTATACGGGCATACCCCGGTTTGAAAAAGCCAATATCGCCGTATTCACCAATACCACCAACGATCCGGCCAACGGTCGGCGGGTGGCCGACGACCTGACCATCAACACCATCTGGGGGGAAATAGCTTACCAATTGGGTGGCCGGGAAGGTTATGAGATCGTACGCAAAAACGACGAACAGCTCATCGCTCCCGGCGGATTGTTCAAAAAGGTGCTTGCTCATGCCAAACCGGCCCTCATCCTCGTGGACGAACTGGCCGACTACTGCGTGAAGGCCGCAGCACGGACGGCGGGGAACAGCAGTTTGGCCGACCAGACCATCAGCTTTATGCAGGAGCTCACCGAAGCGGTAGCGGGCACCGAAAACTGCGTGGCGGTCATCACCCTGCCCGCCAGCCCGCAGGAAGTTGGCAATACGCCCGAAGCACAGGCCATATTGAGCAGCTTGCAGAAACGGGTAAGCCGGGTGGGCGCCGATACGCAGCCCGTAGCAGACGACGAGATCTATGAAGTCATCCGCCGTAGACTGTTCGAGGATATCGGAGACCCCCAAATAATTGAAGCGGTAGTGTCCAGGTACATGGACATGTACCAGCAATACTGGACAGAACTGCCACCCAATGCAAACAAGGGTGAGTACAGGCAACGCCTGTTAAAATCATACCCCTTCCATCCGGAACTGATCGATGTGTTCCGGGTGCGGTGGGCCAGCAATTCGGATTTCCAGCGCACAAGAGGAGTGCTGCGGTTGCTGGCTGCTATCGTGAGCGACCTGTGGAAGCGGCAGCAGTCCTTGCCGGGTGGCAACCTCCTGATCCATTCCGGCCAGATCAACTTCGCCAACCTGGATGCCTTGAGCGGCCAACTGAAAAAACTGTACGGAAACGGCTATGATGCGGTAATTTCAGCAGACGTCTCCGGATCCTCGTCAAACGCATTTAAAATCGATGAAAACAAGTACGACTACGGCCAGTGGAATCTCACGAAATCCGTAGCATCCGTGATCCTGTTGAATTCGTTTGGCAGCGAAGGGAGCAACAAAGGCATCTCCGTCGCCGAGCTGAAATTGAACCTGCTGGTGCCGGACGGCTTCAACCACAACAGCATAAACGGCGCATTGGATGAACTGGAGAACAAGGCCTATTACCTTTACTATGCCCAAACCGGAGGTAATGGCAAGCGGTATTGGTTCCACACCAAACCCAATATCAATATCCTGATCAACCAGGCAAAATCAGACGTCACGCCGGCAGACATCGATGCCGAAACCATCCGCCTGATCAAGCAGCGTACGGCAAACCGCATCCAATTGTTCAACACGATCGTGGACCCAACGGAAGACATGCCCGAACAACTGCGGCCTACCTTGATCATCCTGTCACCCAAGCACCTGTCCAACGGCGGACTGCATCGCGATACCCAGAAATTCATCGAGAAAATTGCCACAAAAAAAGGCACCAGCGAACGGATTTACCGGAATACCATGCTTTATCTCGTAGCCACGGAAATCGGCATATCGAAACTGCAATCCGCTATCCGGGAGTACCTCGCCTGTGCGAAAATACACCAGGACTACGGAGGCCAGCTGGAACCCGAACAAAAATCAGACTTGCGCAAGCGGATGGAAGAAGCCCAAAAGCAATCCGAAGTCGCGCTTGCCGCCGCGTACTCGAATGTCATCAAACACTCCACGAAGCATGGCACCGAAATCCTCGCCATCAAGCAATTCAAAGACAGTCTGGACAGCCAGATCAACACCCATATCATCGGCACATTAAAAGACGAGGAATGGTTGCTGGAGAATGTCGGACTCGGCACGCTCCGTGCAAACAACCTGCTGCCCACCGTAGATAGCCCGATAAAGGTAAAAGACGTGTACGAGGCATTCGTGCGGTTCGACGACAAGCCCATGATCGTGGGCAAAGAGGCCGTATCCAGGAGCCTGCAAAAATACTGCACACACGGAGAACTCGCCATCGCCAGCGGTGATGGAAAAAAATTCACCAAAATCTATTACCAGGAAAACGTGCCGTTCCTCGATGCGGACGACGTAACGCTTTGGCTCGTAGACAAAAGCCTCGCGGTGAAGCACGAAGCCGATTCACCCGTTGCACCCATCCCGCCCCAAACGGTGACCGGATCAGCTAATATCGTCGGTGAGCATCCCCCCAATGTAATATACGGCAGTGAAACCAAAAACGAAGGCAGTGTCCCATCACCGACGCAGTTTAAGTCGCTAGTGATTTCCGGCAGGGTGCCCTCGGTAGACGAGTATACCAAATTGTTTAATTATTTCATCGCACCCTTCGTCATGAACGGAAATAAGGTCGAGATCGACGTGCGTTTCAGGATCAAATCCACGGCCGCTGGTCCATTGACTGAAAACATGATCCAGTACAAGTCCGCAAAGGAAGCTGCGAGCCAATTAGGGCTTGATTTTGAGGAAGAGGAATAAAAGCAATGGAACATTAGAAATGAAGATTTCGTACAAATATTTAGCCACTAACCAAACTTTATCTGAACAATACACAATGATTTATCATTTAAGTGACGAAATTTGAAAAGAGTGGTTGGGCAGGGCCTGAATGGTACGTTTTTATAAAGTACTTTTGGTAAACATGGATCGATGAATGCGGCTGGCTGGGCAGGGACGTCGTTGGAACCTGAAACCTTGGTAGCTTTCTCCCGACTTTTTACTGACTTTCTCCCCACTATCTCCCGCCGTATCTTTGGGACTGCTTTGCCCCTGCTTTGCTTTTTCTTTGGAATTTTGTGGACACGCCGTGGACCAGCCCAAAGCGGGCCGTGGGAGACGGGGGAATTTGGTCAGAAGAAAGGGGGTAGTTAAGGTGCTGTTGGCATGCTATAAGATTAAGGTTCAAAAATCAAACATGTAGTTCGTAAGGTGCAATAGGATTATTGATGAAAAATAGGTCTGTGAACGGCTGAGCTATAAAGAGATTGCCGAAAAGATGCACATTTCCGAACTCTCCGTTAAGAAACACGTCCAGAACATTTTCGGCAAGGTTCTGGTCAATTCCCGGACGGAGCTGGCAAGAAAAATGAACGACCTGTTGGACAATAAAAGATAAATTTCACCTTCTTTCCCTGTTTTTATTTCGGATATTTTCTTATATTGGCGTTCATTTGGTTGCAATGATGGTTTCTGCCACGACGTTCCTTGACAGCTGGGCACAGCATGATAGCAATTTATCGGGATATCCGGTTATGTAGCTGTCTGGATATACAGATAGTTGAATAAGCGGATATTACATATACACCTATCCCTATAGCTGTATATAGCATCCCAAAAAACCGTTTTAAAGCTATTGGGGAATAACCCCTCTTTTTTGTTTAGTGGTGTGCAAGTTGTGCTTTTGTACGTACAGCCCTCGTAACTCGGCCGTACCCACAAAAAGCCTAACTTGCCCCGGAACAGCCCGTCTCCGTTGTCGCGGGTCTGTACCGGGGGAGGAAAAATGTCGCAACTCCATTTTTCTCCGGGCAGGGGTATTAACAGGCGCAAAATGTGATTGTTCGTGTTTTGTTTGTTTCAGCAGATTATGTAAATTTGAAAAAAGGATAGTTGTTATGATAGCGGAAGAAATATTGCCAAGCGGAAAATTCACACAGGCTCAATTGGAGTTGCTTAGGATGTTTTCCAAGCAATACCCCGATAAGGTTTGGGTAGAGGTAAAGGATTTGCTCTCTAAATATTTTATGGAGAAAGCATCCGAAGAAATGGACAACCTATTCGACCAAAAAGGATGGGGAGAGGAAAAAATACAGGAATGGGGTTCGGAACATATGCGGACGCCCTACCAATCCTTTTAATGGCCTTGCCAACCCGTTCCTCGTATCATAAAATTATACAGGCGTTTAACAATCGTCAATTCGAATTGATCATCACCACGCCGATTTTTCTTGAATACGAAGAGATACTATCGGAAAAAGCAAACCCACTTATCGCCAATATTGTACTGGGTGCTTTCCTCGAAGCTCCAAATGTAATTGCTGTCACTGACTATTACTATTGGGAACTTATCCATGCTGATCCAGATGACAATAAATTCACAGATGCTTTTCTTAATGGACAGGCAGATTATCTGGTCACAAAGGATGCTCATTTCAATGTGCTAAAAAGAACCGATTTTCCAAAGGTTGATGTTATCTCTCCCGACAAGTTTTTAGAAATTTTAGAGAAAACCGTTACAAATACGTAACGGAATAAATTTCTCGGTTTCAAAAATATTGGCTAATATTGCCTCTGTAAGTCAGAAACGATGTTTTGACTCCGTAGCTCAGCTGGTAGAGCAACTGACTCTTAATCAGTGGGTCGACAGTTCGAACCTGTCCGGGGTCACGTAAAGGACAGCGCCTTGGATGGGGTTGTCCTTTTTTTTATATCCTCCTGATCTCAATAAGACCAAACAATCTGACTTTTTCTGTGTGTGAAAAGATAGGCAGCGAACATAGCGTGGAGGGAACGATGAAAAAATGGACAACGGAAATACGAGCTATCGATCCGCTTACGGGTGAATTGGCAACATATGCGGGGCCTTATATCGACGCACCGACTTTTGAAGATGCCGAGCGTTTCTGCCAAGCCAATGGACTGGGATACTGTAAGGTAATCGGACAACTGGTGGCAGAGGTAGACAAAGTGACGGGCTTGCGGATTGATTACGATAACATAAACTGAAACAACGAAAGCAGATTAACTTGGCCTGCTCTGAAAATTTTTCCATCTTTAAACCGTGGAAACTGGACGGGGCTTTTCAACATGGATAACCCCATAAGGTTTCGGCATTACTACATATTGTTGTCTTGATAATGAAAATAGCAACCTATAATGTCAACAGCATCAATGCCCGGCTCCCGGTCGTACTTCGCTGGCTGGAAGAAACCCAGCCGGATGTCGTATGCCTGCAGGAACTCAAATCCATCCAGGAAAACTTCCCGGAGACTGCCCTGCTGGACGCAGGCTACGAATCCATCTGGCATGGGCAAAAAAGCTGGAATGGTGTAGCTATCTTATCACGCATCGGGAAACCGGAAGAAATCTGTAGGGTACTCCCGGGAGATCCGGAAGATGCGCATAGCCGTTATATCGAAGCCAAAGTCAACGAGGTAACTATCGGCTGCCTGTATTTACCCAACGGCAACCCCGCTCCGGGGCCAAAGTTCGACTACAAACTCCGTTGGCTCGACCGGCTGATTGCACATGGGCAATCCCTTCTGACTCAAAACACGCCTGTGATATTGACAGGAGATTTCAACGTAATTCCCACAGAAATAGACGTGTACAAGCCTGAACGCTGGGTTGATGATGCGCTTTTCCGGCCGGAAACCCGCGCCGCGTTCAACAGACTGGTTGCACAGGGGTGGACCGATGCCATCAGAAGCCTCTACCCTGATGAAACCATCTACACGTTCTGGGATTACTTCCGCAATGCTTTTGGCCGTAATGCTGGCCTGCGCATTGATCATTTTCTGCTGAGCCCTGCTGTGTTACCGCGGCTACGTGCCGCCGGCGTAGACCGCCATGTGCGGGGATGGGAAAAGACCAGTGACCACGCCCCGGTGTGGATTGAGCTCCAATCCGGCTCACCGACTTGATTTCATGGCTTTAACCACCTTAATGCGGTCGTCATGGAGAAACCGTTCATATTCGGGCGTTTCCCGGCCGTATAATGGAGCAACCTCGCCTTTTTCCACCGGGCAATCGTCCGCCACAGCGATAAACGTATTTGTGTAATTGGTGGTATGTGCTTTCATGCTCGTACGTTATACCGCAAAGCTACGCAATGCAACTGACAACCTATGACCTCCCCGTAATGCCCGCTATGGCAAGCCACGACAAGCGTGGGGGACAACCGGGACAATTACCGACTTACCATCTGACCAGCCGATATGCACTGTCCCAGAAGTTGTATTCCAGGCGGCTCGCGGTGATGAAGGCATCGATCATGCGCTTCCGCATAACCTCCGTGGCGGCCGCCGCCGCATTGTCGCAGCTACGGATAGCCTGCTGCACAGAAGCTGCGAAGTCTTCCCCCGCGTAGGTGTCGATCCACCGCCGGTAAGGATTATCCGCCGCCCGTTGGCCGGCATAGATATGATCGCCAACCGCCTTATATATCCAGAAGCACGGCAACACGGCGGCCATCGCCACCTCAACGGGTTCCAATGCAGCCGTGCTCTTCAGGTAATGTACATAATGATGGCAGGCCGGTTCCATGGCGCTGCGCCCGGAGATACCAAAATCGCTGAAATACGATGCATGCAGCGCGTTTTCGACGACAATGGCGTTTTCGCCGAAGCGCATAAAGGTCAGCGCATCATCGATACCATCTGCGCGCGCCCCTATCAGTGCCAGGGCCCGGCCGAAATGTTCCAAATAGGCCGAGTCCTGTATCATGTAAAACTGAAACTTCTCCAGTGGTAGCGTGCCTTCCTGCAATTCCAAAATAAACGGCATTTCAGTAATCGATTGGTAAATGGGCTCGATAGCAGCCCATGCCTGTTCAGACCAAGTCATGTTTTTTAAGCTTTTGCGGATCAAAAAAGTGATTTAACGGACCGTTCCCCTTGCCTACCAGCACATCTCGTCCGTGGAGAATGGCCCGGTGTACATAATCCTGCCCCGCTCCCACCGCCTCCAGCGTTTCCTTCCCGAGTGCGATATAGCTGGCAATAGCAGCCGACAGCGTGCACCCTGAACCGTGGGTATTGGCAGTGTGAAACCGCTCAAACCCGAATTCATGCACAGCGCCGGTTTCATCGAAATAAAGCGATGTAAGCCGTGGCATATCCAGATGCCCACCCTTCAGCAACACGGAGCGGCAGCCCAGCTTGCGGATTTTTTCGCCTGCCCGATGCATATCGTCCACTGTATGTACGGGCATCTCGGCAAGAATGGCCGCCTCATCCATGTTGGGTGTTAATACATCTGTAATGGGAAAGAGCTTACCTACAATGGCCTCAATGGTATCGTCCTCGATAAGCCTGTCGCCGCTGGTTGCCACCATCACCGGATCAAACACCAAGGGCATCCGCGGGTATCTTCTCAACGTATCCACAACAGTGTCCACCAGCTCGGCCGTATGCACCATTCCTATTTTGACGGCATCGGGAAAAACATCATCGAGGATGGCCTCAAGCTGCTCCTGTACGGCGCCGTATGGAATGGGATAGATAGACCGTACGCCTTGGGTATTCTGCACGGGCAATGCCGTTAACACAGAGGTCGCATAGCATCCCAGTGCCGAGATGGCCTTGATGTCTGCTTGGATGCCGGCACCGCCGCTGCCGTCGAATCCGGCAATGGTCAGAACCGACGGATATCGGTATTGTTTCATCTTCATTTTACGTTTTCGATTACCTGTTTCAATTCGCTGGCGGCCAGCCGGGGGTGTTCTGCCGCACAGATGGCCGACACCACAGCGATGCTATCCGCTCCGGCACGTATAGCCTCGGCCGCGTTGTCCCGGTTCATCCGGCCGATGGCGACCAACGGTTTGGCCGTCAGCCGCCGGATTTTCCGGATACCCGCAATACCCCATTCCGTTACGGTATCCGCTTTGGTGGGGGTGCTGAATACTGGGCTGATGCCGAGGTAGTCTGCCGCGGCCGCGGCGGTGCTTTCCAACTGCGCCAGTTCTTCGATGGAATACCCCAGCAGCCGGCATCCCGGCCACGCATCGCGCACAATCGGCGGGGGCATGTCCCGTTGCCCCACATGAATGCCGGCCGCGCCCACTTGCATCGCTACCCGCAGGTTGTCATTGATAATCAACGGCACTCCGTACCGGTCAGTAACCGCTTTCAACCGTTCTGCTTTCGCCAGAAACTCCGTATCCGACACACTTTTTTCACGCAGTTGGATGATATCCACTCCCCCCAGAATAGCCTCTTCGGCCACCCAAAGCAGATCCCTGCCTCGGCAGTCGGCCCCGGATATCACCAGGTATAACCCATAAGGGAATGAGCGGTCAGCCTTCATCGGTTATCCGAAGGGTAGCGGCAAATTCCGCTTCCGTCAAATTATACAGCTTGTCCAGCAAATTGAGTTGTAAAGTGCCCGGCCCGGCGCTGGCCGTCGCGGCAAGCTCTCCGCTGATACCCATCAGCGCCATCGCTGCGCTCACCGCCTCCAAGGCATCATCCACCACAGCGATGAATGCGCCGATCAGCGCCGTTGCCGAGCACCCCAGTCCGGTAACTTTGGCCATCAACGGATGCCCGTTACGGATATAGACCGTTTTTTTTTCACCCACCACAATATCGACCTCGCCCGAAACGCATACCACACTACCGTACTGCCTGTGGATACGCTTGGCGGCATCCAACGCTTGGTTGCTGGCGGCCGTGCTGTCCACCCCTTTGGTAGCCGTGCCGCCCACATTAGCCAAAGCCATGATTTCCGATGCATTGCCACGCACCACGGTGGGCTTCCGCTTCAGCAGCTCATCAAGGGTAGCATCGCGGTATGCCGACGCCCCCGCTCCAACCGGATCCAGCACCCAGGGCTTGCCCATGCGCTGCACCAGCGATGCTGCCTGCACCATCGCTTCCGTCCAGTAATTGTCCAGCGTGCCGATATTGATCACCAACGACCGGCAGATACGGGCCATATCCGCCAGTTCGGCGTGGCCATGCGCCATAATGGGCGATGCACCCGCCGCCAACAGGGCATTGGCCGTATTGTTCATAACCACGAAATTGGTGATATTCTGCACCAGCGGAGACTGCTGGCGCACGGTCTGTATGTGTTCCCAAAGGCGCTTTTCCATATCTAATAAAATAACTAAATGGCTAAAGCGGATTCCTTGGATTGCTTTTCCCTACGCCGGTATGAGCCGGATCAGGTTCAAAGGGTCTATCTCAATTCTTATCCAGAATACCCCTAAAGCCAATCCAAAGGTACGGAAAAATTTTCAAAACTGACGCTTCGCAAAAACCTTACGCCCGGCCAGCTGTTTCGTATACGGAGTCGTATCTTTGGGCTTCCGTTTAATCAAACAAACTATGGACGCAACCCTATCACTTGACTATAAACTCGGCGGCCAACTGGACATCAACCGTATCGGATACGGCGCCATGCAACTGACCGGCCCCGGCGTATGGGGTGATGCGCCCGACCGCGATCGTGCCAAGCAGGTGCTGCTTACGGCGGTCGAAGCCGGTGTTAATTTCATTGACACTGCCGATTCCTACGGCCCGCACACCAATGAAGTTCTCATCCGCGAAGCGTTGTCTTCCCATTACGCAGATCTTGTCATCGCAACCAAGGGCGGGCTGGAGCGCAGTGGCCCAAACCAGTGGCACAGCAACGGCGACCCCGAATACATCCGGAAGGCGATAGACGGTAGTCTCCAACGGCTCGGTAAAGACACCCTCCAACTGTGGCAACTTCACCGTGTGGATCCGAGGTTTCCCATAGAAGAAACGCTGAGGCCGGTGGCCGATGCCGTGAATGCCGGCAAAATTCAGCATGTAGGCCTCTCCGAAGTAGACATCCCCATCATTGAACGCGCGCAACAGGTGGTACCCATCGTTTCCGTGCAAAACCGCTACAACCTGGCTGAACGCACCTGGGAAAAGGTAGTCGACTATACCGCACAGCAGGGGATCGCCTTCATCCCTTGGTATCCGCTGGCCTCGGGTTCCGCTGACCTCCAGGAAAAAACAGCGGCAATGGCCAAGAAATACCGTACCACACCGGCCCAAATAGCGCTCGCCTGGCTGCTGAAACGGTCGCCCAACATCCTGCTTATACCTGGCACCAAATCGGTGCAGCACTTGGAGGAAAATCTGCAAACGGCGTGGATTTATTTGTCTGACGACGACTACGAGAGCCTCTCAGCCTGATAATACATCGCCGAACCTTTAACCGTAATGGACAATCTGGGTTTCCGGCAAATCATTTACATGCCCCATTCTTCCGCGGTTGTATTCATGGTAGAGCCGGGGGATGTCGGCGCGCGTGTCCGCTATGAAGGGCCCATAGCTCACAATCGGCGCCCGCTGCGGTTCACCGGCATAATACACCAAGCGCGCACCGGCTGCGCCCGCGATCAAGACCAACTCCGTCATTCCCGCCTGCCGGGGCGCATCCAACCAGGCCACCTGCCCTTTTACCACCCGTTCACCGCCCCCCCATACGGCACCCTCAATTACGTAAATGAAGCCCGTGTACGTGGCGGGAACTTCTTGGGTGAACCTGCCCTCCGGGCCGAGCACAACGTCAACCACCGTCAACGGTGTCTGGTTTATGACAGGAGACGTCAACCCGTTACTTGCACCACTGTACACCTTGATTTCCGCTTTTTCCATTTGCTTTGCGGGCACAGATTCCGCTTTGATCGACTGGAAAAAAGGCTCCGTCCACCGCTTTTCCGGCGGTAGTGTCAACCAGAGTTGCAGTATCCGCATGCGCATCTTCGCCGTAATTTCCTCCGTGTGCACGATTCCCTTTCCTGCGGTCATCAGTTCAAAACTGCCCGTTTCCCAGTGTTGCCCGTCACCTTCCAGCACCAGCGTCACGGTTTCAAAACCAGCATGCGGATGCGGGCCGCCCACCGGCGCCCCTCCCGGCAAGTCCAGTTGGTCGTCCATCAGCACAATAAACGGGTCGGTATCTTCAAAGTTACCGCCGCCCACAACCCGGGCCGCCTGATGGCCCTCCCCTAAGAACCCCCGTTCTAAACGCGGGGTCGCGATATTTCTTAATTTCCGCTGTATCATCATTTAACTGTTGAGCCCCTGCCGTAAAGCAGGCACACTATAACCATCATCAATCACCGCCCCCAAAAATCAAACGCCTCCTTAGTTCCGGCAAACGCAGTATCCCGGCTACCCAAACCCCCACCTGCACAAGCACCGCCATTCCAATGGGCTGATGGAGCTGTACATGCATGGCAATGGCGCCTCCCATGTAAGCGGCCAGGAGCAGCAAGCCCACCACCGCCGTGCGCGGTATCAGAAAAAGCAAAAGGGCTACCGCTTCCACCACCCCAATCATAAAATAAGTATCAGCATCAATGCCAGCTGCCGCCGCTTGGGCCAACGCCGTGTCATGGCGCATTAATTTCATCATGGCGCTGAGTGCCAACAGCGCACCTACCATACCGGTAAGCACCCATCCGATAATGTTAACCGTTTTCTGATTCATATGATAATATTTTAAATTCTTTGCAAATTTACCCCCTTAAGCTATAATTTTGTAACCTGTTACACAAAGGATACCGGTTACAAAATGAATACCATACATGACGTTGAAGCCTGCAAGAAAGCACAGCTGGCCGTTCGTGACACGTTAGACGTTGTGGGCGGCAAATGGAAACTCGTGCTGCTCACGGTCCTGCAGCACGGCAAAAGGCGGTTCAAGGAGCTCTCGCGCGAAGTCGGCATCAGCCCACGGATATTATCGAAAGAATTACAGGAACTGGAAATGAACGGCCTGATAAGCCGGACTGTCCGCAACACCAAGCCCATCACCGTTGAATATGCGCTTACGCCGTACAGTGAAACCCTTTCGGACGTCCTGGAAGCGCTGCATCGATGGGGGCAGCAACACCGCGAAAAAATCATCCGCGAAGCTACAGGCAGCCCGCACCCATCCGGGCAAGATCACAGGCTACAACCACAGGCATCAACCCCAGAACACTGAAACGATATGGCATACTGCGACTACATTCCCACCATGCAGCCCGAAGCGCGACGGGCGCTGCATCAAAATTACCATGACAACCATTATGGTTTTCCCATCCATGATGACAACGAACTGTTTGGGCGACTCATTATGGAAATCAACCAAGCCGGACTGAGCTGGGAAACCATTCTCCGCAAGGAAGAAGCCTTCCGCAACGCATATGACAATTTTGACATTGCCAAAGTAGCCGCCTATACAGAGGCCGACCGCAAACGGCTGTTAGCCGATGCGGGCATCATCCGCAACCGACTCAAAATCAACGCAGCAATAGAAAACGCAAAAGCCATCCGGCAATTGCAGAAAGAATACGGTTCATTCGAAAAATGGCTGGAACACCACCACCCCAAACCCCTCTTTGAGTGGGTAAAGCTATTCAAGAAAACCTTCAAGTTCACGGGCGGCGAAATTGTCAACGAGTTTCTGATGAGCACGGGATACCTGCCGGGTGCCCATGCCCCTGCCTGTCCGGTACATGCCGAGGTGTTGAAAGCCAAGCCGAAGTGGGCGGAATAACACGAGCATGCCGCAACTACACGAATTTCTGCAACAACGCAAGCAGCTTCCGGTCGAGTTTATGACCGTACCAATCGTCGTACTGCACATCCCTCCTATTGGAATTCAGCACACCGAAATCGCCGTCAAACTCCCACAGGGCGAATCCGATATCGTGTTCCGTTAATACGGAAAACATATCATCCATCCAGGCCAGTGCCACCCGATGCGGGGTTTCACGCCACGCACCGCATTCGCCGCAGTGCACACCCGTCCCCTGCGCGGCCAGTGTTATCCACGGCGCAAAGTGCTCCCGCAGCCATGCCTTGTCGTACAATGTTCCATTATCCCTATGCGGCCAGGAGACCGCGGGCAGATCATCCGGTTGCTGGAATACCCAGGGCGCCCTGTAGTGCGATACCAACCCCGGGGCGTACCCCCGGCAGCTTTGGGCCACGTCCAGTTCCGGGATGTTGTCGATTACTTCAGTACCGATGTTATTCCCGTCGGCAATAACCAGATGCTTGGGATTAGCCATGCGTATCACATCAAATCCTTTGATGATGAGCGACCGGTACCGCTCCTTCGGCACGGCAGCCCGTTTGGAGAACTGATCATTCATATCCTCCCGCCAACAGGGCTCATTAAGCAAATCGAAACTGATTTGGCTGCGGGTTTTATGGCGGAATACCTTAGCCCAATAAGCCCAATGAAACGCAAATGCGTCCAGCGCCTCCGGATCTTCCCACAGATTGTATGGCTCTTCAAACCCCGCATTAACGCAAAATCCCGGTGCCCGATGCAGATTTAGGCTTACATGCAGGCCGCAATGGTTAGCCGTATCCACCAGATCAACTATCTCGTGCACCCGTTCCACACTGATGCGGCAGACCTCATCCCTGCGGATAGCCCTTGTCCGGTCGAAATCCACGTAGTACGGGTAAGCCATCGGCACACGGACAAAATCGAACCCCCAGTCGGCCATCCAACGGAAATATTCTTCCGGCGTATGCTGCCGCCTGTTTGTTGGATCGGGGTTGAAAAAGTCCAGCACATTGAACCCCTTCCACCGGGGAAGCTTGCTTACCGGCCTTGCGACCAACCCCTCCGCAGCTGACAATAAGGGCAGCCCCGCTGCACTCAATGCCAACGTTCCGGCTTTCTTTATCAGTTCCCTTCTGCGCATACCTTATAAATCATAAACTGCAGCGACTTTTATCCCAGGCTTACATCCAAACAAATTTATCAATTCTCCCGAAATAGCCGCGCTACTAAACGCATTCTTCCTGACACGCCTGTGCAACCCATGAGCCGGAAAAATGTTGCGCTACCAGGCTCCACACTTCCCCGCCGTCCAACTTCTCGCATATACTTCGGTTCAACAACGTATACTCTCCCCATGTATCCAAAACTTCCAGCCATTGCGGGTAGGTACGGCGTTCAAACACTTGCTCATATAACCAATGTGGGTGCAATATTTCGTCAAGCGTCAGCCACCGAACTTTCCCTTTGAATCGCGCAATCACCTCCTTATAGTCATTTTTAGCTGCAAATGGATCGGGGCGGCCGTCTTGATTGACGTGCACATCGGAATGTTCATCAAAGTAATACGTACTTTGAAACTGATAATGGAATTTCGGAGCATAGGTACTCGTTGGTGGCCGCGATTCAACGGTGTTCTCTTCTCCATTTTCCAAACATTCCAGATACAGCCACGCGATGTCGATTAAACGGCGGTTCAGTTCCAAATGGTAAATATGATCCTCAGCCCATATGCCGGAGTAAACATCATTGGAAATGACGGTTCTAAATACCTCTTCGTTACAAAGCAGGTGGTGTTCGTAATCCGTGGCATCAAAAAAATTGTAATAGTACGTGCCTAAATCGTCAATTACTTGGATATCATGCTTGTGTTGCAGCGCAATCAGTCCGGGCAGGGTACTCATTATCATAACAAACATGGGAATAGTTAGTATTCGATGCGGATCCGTTGTATGACGAGGAGGTACAACGCTTCCAACAGCCGCTCCAGTTGCTGGAACAGTCCAACGAACGCAATCACTTCTTCGTCTAACTTGAGCGTACGATCTGAAGCTATGTATACCGTAAACCGATGCAATCCGCGGTGTAGCCCGGGCAAATCAAAGCTACGGATCGCGAGCAAAGGACGCTCATACTCTTCGTCGCTCAAGTGGTGGAACGGAAGATGATGATCATGCTGCCAGAAACAGCCTAACCCTTCGTATGGAAAGCTGAAGTTTTCCGGTTGCAAAAAGTAATCGTCACCATTCTTTGCCAGCAAAGATGCCAAGGCAATAATCTTGTGGAGGGTATGAATTATCCCGTTCGGCTCACTAAGGTTTCCATTATCATCCATACAGAAATTAAGCAGATAATACAGCTGCCTAAGTTTCTCCTTCAGCTCCTCATATTCCCACTTGCTGAAAATCTTCATCAATGTCTTAACCGGCTTTCTTCCTTCTTCGATGGACAGGTAAGCCAATGCAGCAAACCGGTTCTCCCCCGGGCTGTATTCTAGGGCCATGGCAATCACGTACTGTATTTCAATCATTAAAGCTAGTTGAATAAATTGCGGAATTTCGTCCATTGGATTGGTCCGGGTACCATCGTCCAGTTGTTCATGGCTGATTCCCATCCCCCACCAATGATAAAGTATGTTCTTCCACCATTGCAGCCCACCGCCGTCACTTAGCATTCTTTTCAAGGTATCACCCAAAGTCGGTAAATTTTCCCGCTTCAGCGCAAGGAAGTAGTCCCTTTCCCATATATGTCTCCCCTTTTCTTCGGTGCAGACACGAAGCAAATGACCATCGTCCATATCGCGTGCAATCAGCCAGGCAACATCAAGCAGCTTATTCAGCACTTTCCGGAAACGGAAAAGTGTAACCAACCCTTCGCCAAAGGAAAATGAAAAAGGACGATAGTGGCAATGTTGCCATTCCCACAACAAATACTGGCAATCGGCTAACGAATACTGACTAAAGACCTGCTGGAGTACCGTTGCCGGATTTCGCAGCTCTTCCTCGCTCAATGAGTGGGGGTAATCTTCTTCCCATAGCCAAACGGATACACGCTTAGCCATCGGTCTCTGCATAGCATCAATCATTACGTTCAATGGTTTCAAACAATCAATATATCTACTCCTGCGCTACATTACTGGTGGAACCCCTTTCTTCATCTGCCTTACTGCTTCCTTCGTCACCATCGCCATCCACCACCTCAGTCCCATCCTCTCCGTTCATATGGTTATCCCATAACTCCGCTTTCTCAAAAATCGGTTCCAATTCGGCCGCAGCCTCCGCATGGCGCTTATCAGCAATACCGTGAATGAGTTCTCCCAATCTGGATAATGGCATCTTTCCTTCGAACTTGTCAGTCGGTTGGGCAATAACATACGATGGCACCTGTAACGGTAAGCCACCTTGCCGATGGATTACGTACAGCGCTTGCGCGAGCCGAAGCAATAACTCGTGAATAGCGACTATTTTATCGCCGAACTGTTCGTAGTTGGGAGCTCGTCCCCAAGTAAGTCCCAGCATCAAATCATCCAGTGTGGCGTACCACTTTTTCATCGGCTGAAATGAAAAAAATTTACTCAGTGTATCCGCAGGATTAATCTGACCGTCAAAGGAATACTCACCGCGCGAGGCATAGGTATAATAATCATCCCGCGATTTGAAAAAAGCCAGCGGTTCTTTTTGCTTTTTGAGGCCACATTGCTTGAAGATGACATAAGCTACCTCTACCTGCTCGATCAGTTGCCTGCAATGGTATCCGTTCTCCACTGCGTCCGGGCACGCCATCGCCGGATAGGCACCTGCATTCACGGTAAAACTGATATCCCGCATCCAGTGATCGATCGAGGCTTCGTACCGGAAGAAGTTGTCCAGGTAGATCATGGGGTTTTTGATCACCCGTTTGATTACATACCGGAAATTTTCGGCTTTCAGCTTCTTTTGTTTAATTTTCGCCATAATTGTTTCATTTGGGGTTGAAGAAAAATGGTTTGAAAATAATTATTTCTGACAAATCAAATTTAAGAACTATTTTTCTTCAATTCAAAATTTTTTGAAGAATATTTTTATCAATGGATTCTGTTTTGAAGAGAATTAAAGAAATAGCCAATCAGGAAGGCGTCAGCGTAACCGCGCTGGAAGCATCCATAGGCGCCAGCAAAGGCGTTTTCTCGCGGGCTTTGGCCAATGGAACTGATATCCAAAGCAAGTGGCTGGTGAAGTTGGCTGAAAATTATCCCCAATACTCACCCCAATGGCTGCTCACCGGCGAAGGCGAAATGCGGAAGGCGGATGTGCTCCGCGATTTGGAAGAAAAGTATGCCTCGGGGCATTCAACTGACCTGACCAATGAACTGATTAAAGCACTAAAAAAGGTCATCTCTTCCCAGGAAACAACCATTCAGTCACAGGCGGCGACAATCACCGCATTGCAGAAGCGGATCGGTGAGTTGGAAAACGGGAAATAAGAAAAGGCGAAGAAGTGGAGGAAGTCAGACCATGGACATCTTCCCCACCCGCTATTCGCTGCTTTCCGCAACGGCGCTCAACGACTATTTACAGCAATGCTACGCGTTACGCGACACAACATGCCGCCTGCTGATCCACAACGTCAGCGATACCTACCTGCTCGAAAGCTCCGGCACGCGGTATGTCTTCAAGATTTACCGCGATGCGCACCGGAAAATGGAGGAGATAAACGGCGAAGTCGAATTGCTCAACATCCTGCATACGGGCGGGGCTTCCGTAAGCCGCCCGTTGGCGGATAAGGAAGGCCGTTATTTACAACCCTTTCACGCAGCAGAAGGTATCCGATATGGCGTATTGTTTACCTATGCCGAGGGCGAAGTATACACCGCGATGAGCGACCAACAGTTGCTGGAAGTGGGGCGGGGTATAGCCCGCATCCATCAAATCACCGCCGGATTGCAATTAACGCATCACCGCCAACCGCTGGACATGGAAGCACTGGTGGATGCGCCATTGCGCGTCATAAAACCTGCATTCGCTAACGGGCTGGAAGCCGAATACGAATACTTGCGCGATACAGCAACCCGTGTGAAGCAGCAATTGTCAGCGTTTGACCTGCCTTCGTTCAGCCACGGGTATTGCCACTACGATTTCCTGCCCAAGAACTTCCACTTTGACTCGGCCGGCAGCGTCACTTTCTTTGACTTCGATTTTGCGGGAGCCGGATACCTGATTAATGACCTTGCTTCATTCTATGTCCATTTCTTCCTGGATGTGCTTCACCACAAAATGACGCAGCCGGAAGCAGACCGCCAGTTTGCCGTATTTATACGGGGCTATCGTGCTCTCCGGCCCGTGAGTGAAGCCGAATTGGCGTCCATCCCCTATTGGGGATACCTCTTCTGGCTTTTCTACTTCCGCTTCCATTATGAAAACTTCGAATGATAGTATGATGTCTTGGCCGCTCCCTCCTCGTCGGTGGCCAACTCGGGTGCCCAATGAATCAGCGTGCGCAGGTCCGGCCGCTCCGCGTCGTTTTCTGTGGGTGCCTCGTAACGCGGCGCATAAAACTCAACAGCAGGCGAATAAACGGGAACCGTAGCCTGTAACAGCCCCGTAGGCTTGCGAACGCCAAACACCCCCCTTCCTGCATGCGTATAAATGGCGATGACGCTGCCCACTACCGGGATATCCAGCGGAGAGGCCTCCGGATAGGTTTCCCGATACAACGAACTGAAATTTTTGGCAAAACGGATAAGCTCCACACTTTTCACCTCGCTGGGTGGGATATTTGGAATAATATCGTAGCTGTGGCCCGGTACCGGGATACCGTCTACGACGACCAGCGTGGTCTCCCCTCCAATAACCTTCGCCCGGAGGTAACCGCCGTTACCTCCGACCCGTTCGATGCGCAAATCGTCCGGAAAATTGAACAGCAGCACGCTATACAGTCCGTAGGACCACTTCTCCTCCTTATCCTGAATGGCTTTCCCGGCAATGATGACATCGGACTCCCCATATCGATCAAGCACTTTTTGCTGCTGCGGACTGAGCGCCCGGCGTTCTACCAACACTTCGTCCAGCAAGATTTCGCCGGACGAAAGCTGGTACGAATACTCACGTTGTGCGCGCTCCCGCCGTTTCTGCACGATATACGAAACGACACTGTCCACCCGTTCGACGGACCGGCGTTGGTCATAGGCAATCTCCGGAGGCTTTCTTTCATCCAACGACAGGGTATAATTCCGGTTTTTTCCGGATTTATTGGCGCTTTGGATCAGCACATCCAGGGAATCGACAAATTCGTCCCCTAATCCAAAATAGAAACGCCCGAGACTATCCGTGTTTTGCGCAGCCACTGATGAAGTCTGACCGAAAGTCATCAAGGTAAGTGCTATCCCTGCCTGCGCTTTCCTGGATAAAACGCCGCCTACCCTCCCACTGATATATGGAACGGGCTCATTTGGATAGTGAAAGGTGTCTTGTGGTGGCAGCGTATAGTTGTATCGCCGCCATCCTTGCGTAAGCATCAGCGCGTCAAGATCTTCAAACGCCACGTCACCTCCATCCTGGAAATAATAACCGGGTTCCGCGATTTCGCCACGGAGTTCCGACGACAGCAGCAACCGCGTCAGCAGATTCGCCCGTGTTGTCCGTGCATTCCCGACATGGTCGCCATTCATCACCGCGACGGAGATCCTGGCATTGGCGGGCTCACCATCGCTGCCGAGCACCCGCATGGAAAGATCCATTTTATCCCGTTTCCGGTAATCGGCTTTGTCAGCCGATATGTCGATGTGCAGCCGGGTATCCGGTCGTTGATTGAAAAAAAGCCTCTCGGCAAGCGGCTGCATCTGCCTGTCCATCAACAGGAAAGAAATAATCCCTTCGGGAAGTGCTGTAGCCGGCAACGATGTCGCTATATGGCGGTTCTTCACCGATGCCCTGATGTGGTAATACAGTATGCCCCGGCAACTCACCTGGATAATCAAACTATCGGCCTCCCGGCGATTGGAATAAACTGCCAGCCCGATGTTTTCCTTTTCTTTGACAACCGACAGCACGTGCCCTTCACCGGCAACCTCCGGAAGCGGATAACGGCGGGAATCATCTTTGCTGGATGGAGAATCCAATACCGCATAGTACGACACCCCACTGTCAGCGGTCAACGTGAGGCTCCCCATCCCCAGGTGATTGCTTTTGAACGGCACGATGGTATTGCCGTGGCTGTCCATCACAACGCCCGATACGGCGACCCCTTTACCAATGCTATTGATAGCCTTGAAACCGACCTTGCCGGCAATGCCATGTACCAGTTGCCCGCTCTCAGCAAAAAACTGCAAATCCAACGTGCTGTCCTTCAAAGCTACGGTCTTTGTGTAACGGACCCCATGCAGAGTCTCCATATTCAAGGTGGCAAGCGCTGCACCGTTTGGTAAGGGATAGTCAAGCAGATAATATCCGTTGCGTGCTCCCTTTACGGTGAGCGTATCTTTTTTTCCATCAACCGTCAAATAGACCGTGAGCCGCTCCTTGTGTTCCTTGTCTATCATTTGTGGGTTTAGCTGGGCATGCAACCAATAGGTGTTGGGCTCGCGCTCACTCAGGTGCAAGGCGGTTACGGGGTTGCGTCCGATTTCGCTTGATGCGGGATACACGTCTATATAGGTCTGGAAGATGAAATCGTCGCCAAAATTCTTATTCCATTCCGTATAGGCCCGCAGCAAATAGCTCCCCTGCACGTATTGCTCACCCAACTCAAAGCCTCCGGATCCGATGCCATCGGTCAATTTGATACGTTTCCGATCAACAACCTGCTCACCCGGACCGATAAGCTCAACATGAAGCACGCCACTCAGCGCACTGGGGCGGTGGCTTGCAGACTCCACAACCACGGCCTTAAACCAAATCGGCTGATCAGTCGTATACACATCGGCGTCCAATTGGAGGTAAATCTTTTCGGCAAAGGCCGCATGTGCAACGAAGCGATCGGATTGCGCAAAAACGGAGACTGTACACAGCAAAAAAGCGATACCGGCAAGGGTAGCTAAGCTTTTTTTGCTGTACCGGACGGTATCGCCTGCGCCGAAATCCATGTCATCCGACAGTTACATCTACACCAATCACTTCGAAGACATTTCGCCCTTGATCCTGTATTGGCACGGGGTAACCGCCTAAATTCCCGTAAAAAGAAATTCCGAAGCAGATGATTACCGGGTCAGTCGACGCCTCGGGCAACTCCAGCCGGAAGGACTGGGCGGGAATGGTTCGCCGATTCATTGGCAGCAGCTCTTGATGCTGTGCGACAACAGGCAATGGCTCCACACCGGTATTGAACAGGATGGCCCCTACATGAAAACTGCAGCGTTCCACGCCCTTAGGTGCCGCCATCACGTTATCGGGAGACAGCGCCGGAAGCATAACCTCCAGCAGGCCGGTCTCCCGCTGATAGGCACAACGCGGCGGGATAAACAATACATCCTTCAATGCGGCAACCGCATTGAAACTGAAGCCATGAAGCAAGGGCAGGTTTTCGGGCAATACGGTGCGTTCGCCCCGGCCGTGCGTGGTGTCTGACCGGACGACGGCCGTCATACGTGTCGTCAGCCTATTGACTGCCGTTGGATCTTCAAACAACGTATAACGCTCACCCAACGCCAGCCTCGCCGCTACGCGGATGCGTTTCCCCGCACTACTGGCACGCCCGAATTCCGTGTTATTTTCACGTGTCCTCGCGAAGGACGGGGCGGTCTTGATACGTTCCTTACTGGCTCCCGTGCGTTGCCGGACAAGTGCCTTACCGTTGCTTTTGTAGAAAGACAAATCCCCGATTTGTCCTTCAAGGGTAATTGAACTTTTCTGAATGGCCACGGTCTATGGCGCTATTGGTACATTACAAATGTAAGAAAAATCAGGGGTAATCCAATGGTTCCCACGAGTAATCCGGCTATAAAGCATCTGATAGCGCCCTGGATAAAGGTGAACAAAAGGTGAACAAAGGGTGAATAAAAGGTGGATTATCCGTGGGATATACGTGGACTTTCAATTGCCACGAATCGAATGCCCCCGTTTTCCAAGATAAAGCGAAATTCCGCCATCCCGCAGACAGACGCAAACCAAAAGCGGCGGCCCTTGGGATAAAGACCGCCGCTATATTCATAATGTACGGCTCCGTGGCCACAGGGCGTTACCAGATAACTATCCGCTTTTCCTTCGGCAGATACAGCTTATCCCCTTCCTTGATGTCAAACGCTTCATAAAACGCATCCACGTTAACCAGCGGCCCCACCGCCCGGTATTGCGCCGGTGAATGCGGATCGGTCTTCACTTGGTTAATCACGAACTGTTCGGTGGTTTTGGTTCGCCAGATCGTGGCCCAAGAAAGGAAGAAGCGTTGCTGTTGGGTAAATCCGTCTATTTTGCCCGGGTTTCCCTTCTCTTTCAGATACAACTGCAGCGCGTCGTAAGCCACCGATACGCCGCCCAGGTCGCCTATGTTTTCTCCCAGCGTAAACCGTCCATTCACAAACACCCCCGGAACCGGCTCATAAGCTTCAAACTGCGCCACCAACGCTGAGGTAGCGGCTTCAAACTTCGCCTTGTCTTCTTCCGTCCACCAATTGTTCAGGTTGCCGTCGCCATCATACTGCGAACCGCTGTCGTCAAAACCATGCGACAGTTCGTGGCCGATGACCGCGCCGATACCGCCGAAGTTAACCGCCGGATCGGCCTTATAATCGTAAAACGGCGGCTGCAAGATAGCCGCAGGAAAGACAATCTCGTTGGCCGGCGGGTTGTAATACGCGTTTACGGTCTGCGGCGTCATGTGCCATTCCAGCTTATCCACTGGCTTGCCCTGCTTAGCCCGGTTTTCCTCAAACCGCCACCGGCGGGCGCTGAGCACATTGTTGTACAGCGATTTGCCCACTTCCAGCCCGGAGTAATCCTTCCACTTATCGGGATAGCCGATTTTCACCGTGAACCTGGCCAACTTGGCCAAGGCCTTTTCCTTGGTAGCATCAGACATCCAGGCAAGCTGTCTGATGTGCTGCTCGAACGAGCGGATAAGGTAGTCTACCATCTCACTCGCGGCTTCCTTGGCTTCAGCGGGGAAATACCGCTCTACATAAAGTTTGCCCAGCAGTTCACCGGCCATGCCATTCACAAATTCAAGTCCCCGTTTTTCCAGCTCGCGCTGTTCCTTCTGGCCACGCAGTGTCCGCCCCCAAAAATCGAAGCTCAACTCGTCCAGTTCGCGGGTAAGGCTGCCCGCAGCGCCGTTGATCACGTGGAAACGGAGAAAATCCTTGATGGTCTCGATATTTCCGGCGTTCAGCAATCCGTCGAGCTCCTCATAATACTTCAGCTCGCCGATGATGACCGTATCTGCCGTAAAGCCCAGATCGGCCAGGTACTTCGCCAGGTCGATGTTTTTCACGAGATCTTTCAGGTCGGCCACCGCCACGGGGTTATACCGTAACGACGCATTCCTGACCTGCTCCACCGTGAGCATGTGACTGGCCAATTCTTTCTCAAAAGCGATGATTTTAGGGCCTTTCAAATCACGCGTCAGTTGCCCCGCCATCGGAAGCAGGCGGTTGATGTAGTTGCCGTAGTCAGCAAGTGTTTTGGCGTTTGCCTCATCTTCCTTCTGGTAATAGGCTCGACCCAAGCCGAGATTAGCGGCACCGAGATACACCGCGTTAACGTCGCTGTTCTTCATGTGAGCCGAAACATACGTCCCGAACAGTGGATTCCCTCCGATGGGCGCCGTTTCAACGAGATACGCATACAGGTTATCCATATTCCTGATGGCGTCTATTTTTGCCAGAAGTGGCTTTATAGGCTCCATTCCGGCTTTGTCGCGCGCATCAAAATCCGTAAACGACCGGTACAAATCGGCCACTTTCTGCCCATCCGACCCTTGCGCGTGCTGCTTGGCCAGCAACTCCTTCAGGATACCCAGCGTAGCCACATCGGTATTTTCGCGCAACTCATCAAAGCTTCCCCATCGCGCCTTATCGGCCGGTATCTGCACCGTCTTCATCCAATTGCCGTTTACATACCGATAGAAATCGTCCTGCGGGCGTACCGAGGTATCCATAAACTCCAGCTTAATGGCCTGGTGATCCTGAGCAACCGCCATGACCATACCAACAGCCATGGCCCCCCATGTCAAAAACAATTTATTCATGTGCAATTTTTAGTTGCAAACATAGGAAACATTGCGATAAAATCATGTATGTGGCATGTAACGATATGTTGGCACGCCATAAAATTTATCTCAATCATGCATGATATTCAAAAAAAACATAACTTTGCACCAACAAAGCGATAGACCCATGAAGTTCAACACACCCCGCATCGCCTTTGTCTATCGGGACAGGGCCTAAGACCAGACGACAGTTCGTTTGGTACTTCTCCGTTTCAGGCACCGCCTGAAAGCACGTTATTATTTTCAGTTTTATCCATACATCATTCCGATAGGAACATAGTTTATCCGTATCATGCAACATTCATGGAAGCGAACATTCGCTATCATTTGGACAGGGCAGTTTTTATCCCTGCTTAGCAGTTCTGCCGTCAATTTTGCCATTATCATCTGGCTCAGTTTAGAAACCGGTTCGGCCGAAGTGCTGGCCTATGCCGCTATTGCTGCACTTCTTCCGCAAACGCTCATTGGCCCGTTTGCGGGGGTATATATCGATCGCTGGGATCGTAAACGCACCATGATATTCGCCGATGGGTTCATTGCCGCATGTACCCTGGCGATGTCTATGCTTTTTTACATGGGCTATTCTGAGTTCAAATTCATCTACCTTCTGTTGGCCCTACGCTCACTGGGGTCGGCCTTCCACATGCCCGCCATGCAGGCATCCGTGCCATTGCTGGCCCCCGAATCTGAGCTGCTCCGCATCGGCGGCATCAATCAGGTCATCCAGTCGGTATCCAACATCGCCGGCCCCGCCCTGGGCGCGCTGGCCATCGGGCTGATGGATATCAGCTATGTCTTATTGCTCGACATCGGCGGAGCCGTTATTGCCATCACGTCCCTGTTACTGGTGCACATCCCGAACCCCGAAAAAAAACAGGAGCAGCAGGCCGGCATCAAACAAGTTTTGCGCGACCTCGGTCTGGGTATCAGAGCCGTGACCTCCAACAGAGGCATTTCGTGGCTTTTCGGGTCTTCTACCCTCGTCATGTTCTGTATCATGCCCGTGGCGGTGTTGTTTCCGCTGCTCACCCTTCAGCATTTCGGGGGCGGCAAGTTTGAGATGAGCCTCATCGAAGTGGTCTGGGGCATCGGCATGCTGGTAGGCGGGGGGCTGCTCGGCATATTCAAGCCCACGCTCAATAAGGTAATCATCCTCAACAGCATGAACATCATTCTGGGCATCAGCCTGGCGTCGTCCGGGCTGATGCCGCCTGGCGGGTTCATCCTCTTCGTAGGGCTTACCGTTATCGGCGGTATCGCCGCGTCGGTTTACAACGCCAGCTTCACTACCCTATTGCAGGAAAAAATCGATCCGGCCATGCTGGGCCGCGTATTTTCCATGTACTTCAGCATCGCGCTGCTTCCTTCAATGGTAGGCTTACTGGGTACCGGTTTCATTGCCGACTACATCGGAATTACGCAGACCTTCGTGATATTGGGCAGCACGGTAGGCCTCATCGGCATCCTGTCGTTCTTTATTCCCGCGCTGATGCAATTAGACGCAAAGACCGCACAATCTAGCCCGGCCCCGGAAGCAGAAATGGAAGTTTAATGGTAAACGGATATGTGGGAATTTATGTATACTTGCATATGACACACGGACTGGACACCGACAAATCATGAATAATTTCTATTTGCAAGCACTCATAAAAATCGTCGGCATCAGTGCAGCTTCGGGAATCACGTTTTCCGATGGCCTGATCCGCCTGGTCTCCGACAACAGCAATTATCTCTACGAATATCCCATGGATACGGGCCAGCTGACCCGGTATCTGCTCAAGGATGGGGAACATACCGAGCAGGTGGCCAAGGATCGGAAGATGGATTTGGAAGCCATTGTGGAGCGCGGCGATGCGACTTATGTGTTCGGCTCGGGCTCCACCCCTGCCCGGGAGCTTGGGTTTGCTGTTTCAAAAACTGACCGCCGGACCGATACCTTGCAGCTGCATGCGTTATATGACATCATGCGTTCGGCTGCCGGAATCGGTCCGGATGATTTTAATATCGAAGGGGTGGCTGTTTATGGCGCCGATTGGCTATTCCTCAACCGGGGGAACGGACCGGGCGGGCGGAACGTCTTATTTACCGTCCACGGCCCCAGCTTGACTGAAAATCCCCAGGTTTCCTATGAGGAGATAGACCTGCCCGTGATAGACGGCCTGCCCTTTGGGTTTTCGGATGCAACGGTTGCCGGAGATACGCTGTACTTTATCGCTACGGCCGAGGCGGGCCAGTCTACCTACCACGATGGCGAGGTGGGCGGCAGCCTGTTCGGCGCCATCGATCTGGGAAGCCGGAAGCTGCTACACAGCCGGATAATCTCCCGGACGCATAAATTCGAGGGGATTGCCCGCTATCCAACCGAAACCGGAAGCGTTTCGTTTCTGTTGTGTGAAGATGATGACAGTACGACCGATACGACGACTATCTACCGGCTTGATGTGGACCGCTCTTGGTAGCGCCTTAACTTTCGGCAAAAAGATATAATGCCCCGCAATCCCTTCGATTACCGAATATCGCAAATACTCAACGGAGCTGGCCGACGATGTGATCCGTCCGACAAAAAAAAAGCGAACTTTGTCCCCGTTCTGAAATGTCGGTCGTCATGAAGACGAACAATAAATTTTTAAGAAAATGAAAGAATTTGCGTTAATTTTCAGATTAAAAGACATTGCAGATTTCAAACCATCGCCCGAACAAATGCAGGAACGCATGAACTGGCTGGCCAGTATCGCCGCACAGAACAAATTGGTGGACAAAGGCAACACCCTTCTGCCCATTCCGGGAAGTGCAAAAACGGTAAAACCCAACAATGTGGTCACGGACGGCCCCTACACCGAAATCAAAGAATTTATCAGCGGCTACATCGTGGTAAGTGCTGAAAACATTGATGAAGCGGTAGAAATGGCCAAGGCCAATCCGATTTTTAACCAGGTAGGCGGAAACATTGAAGTCCGGGAAGTTTTAAGACGTGAGTGATGAAAGTGCAGCATCAATCACATCATGAGCTTTTACCTCACCTGTTCCGGCAGGAATACGCTAAAATGACGGCTGTTCTATGCCGTCATTTTGGTCTTAAGCACATTGAAATTGCCGAAGATATCGCCAGCGACACCTTTTTAAAAGCATCCGAAAATTGGGCAATTAACGGAATACCCGAGAACCCTACGGCGTGGCTTTACGCCGTAGCCAAAAACAAAACCAAGGATTACTTTAAGCACGTAGCAGTTTTCGAAACGCAAGTCAAAGAAGCCATAAAACCAACTGAAATTGAAGCCGAAAACGATGTTGAGCTGAGCAGCCAGAACATTTCTGACAGCCAGTTAGCCATGATTTTTGCGGTTTGCAATCCCACAAATTCAACCGAAGCGCAAATTTGCTTGGCGTTGCAAATTCTTTGCGGTTTCAGTGTGGAAGAAATAGCCAGTGCTTTTTTGACGAAAACCGAAACGATAAAGAAGCGTTTGCTTAGAGCAAGAGCCAACCTGCGCAACGACGATTTCCAAATCAAATCGTTAAGTGAAACGGCCATCAAATCAAGGCTAGATACCGTGCTAAAAACGTTGTATTTGCTCTTCAACGAAGGTTATTTTTCAAAAACCTACCGCCGGCAAATCCGGAAGGACTTTTGCTCGGAAGCAATAAGGCTGACGTTGATTTTGACAGAAAACCCATTGACCGACACTCCGCAGACGAACGCCTTGCTTGCCTTGATGTGTTTCCAAGGCTCGCGACTTGAAGCAAGAACAAACGATAAAGGCGAAGCCGTTTTGTTTGACGAACAAGACAGGCGTCTGTGGGACACCACATTGATAGCGAAAGGGAATTACTTTCTGGTAAACGCCTGCAACAACAACGAGATTTCAAAATACCATTTGGAAGCAGGTATTGCCTATTGGCACACCGCGCCGGCAGACCAAAACAAATGGCAACATATTTTACAGCTTTACAACCGGCTTATACTTGTTGAATATTCGCCAATAACAGCGTTGAACAGAACGTTTGCTTTTGCCAAAGTTTACGGACATGACAAAGCCATAACCGAAGCCGAAAAATTACAGCTGACAGGCAACACCTATTATCACGAATTATTAGGTTACTTATATGCCGACACAGACCTCGATAAAGCGATTGCACACTACGAAGAAGCTGTCCGGCATACAAAATCCAAAACAGAAAAACTGACCCTGATAAAGGAAATAGCGCGACTGAAAGAAAAAATCAGCCACTGACCAGCATATTTTGGATGGAAAAGGAACTGACGATCAAATCGTGCATAAAGTGCAAAAAAGCGAAAAGCCCGGCGTTTTGGGATTGCCGGACCTTTCTTATCAACCTAAACCTACAATGATAAACGCGGCATTGTCATATATATTGTGAAGGCCATCCAGTTTATCAGCTTTCCTTGTCTGTTCAGCTATTCAACTAATACTTACCTTTGTGGGCTATGCATACAAGCGATGTATCTAACACCATCAAAGTTTCCTTGCTGGAAGCGTGCGAAACCTATGTTGGCCAGCGAATGGAGAATGCCTTGCAAGCCATGGCATCGGCCAGTGCTGCGGCCGCTGATGACACCAAAAGCAGCGCCGGCGACAAGTTTGAGACCACACGGGAAATGATGCAACAGGAGCTAAACAGACATCAGCAGCTCCTGGCAGACGCACGGCGCATGGCACAGGTGTTGGCCGGTCTGGATGTGCGCGCACATCACGGGCCCGCAAAACTCGGCAGCTTGGTAGAAACGAACCATGGTTTGTTTTTCCTCGCCGTTAACGTTGGCCAGTTAATAATTGGCGGAAAGACGTACCGGGTTATTTCCCCAGTATCACCTCTGGGACAACGGTTCATCGGCTCGAAAGCGGGCGACGAACTTGTCTTCAATGGCATGAACTATCGGATAGTAAATGTCACTTGATGGCGGTGATCTAATGCTTTATTGTTAATATGGGTGCACGGATTCCTCCTGATTTCATCCTGCTGTGCTGCGGCATACTGATGTGGCTGTCGGCAACATATTTGCCTCAGTTTGGATTCAATGCGCCTTATCGTTTTGTCGTAGCGGGGGCCACGCTGCTTTGCGGCCTGGTCATCATTTTTTCGGCCAAGGCGGCCTTGGCCAGGCACCGCACGACGGAACGACCCGATCGGCGCTCGCTGCTGCGTGCTACCACGCTGGTTACCAACGGCATTTATAATCATTCACGGAACCCAATCTACCTGGGGATGACCATATTGCTGGGCGGGTGGTGGCTGTTTCTGATGAATTGGATAAGCATTGGGGCATTATTTGTGTTCGTGGGGTTACTCACGAAGTTCCAGATTTTACCCGAAGAAAAAGCACTGGAACGTATATTTGGTGCCGACTACCGCCGCTATAGGAGTCGGGTAAGACGGTGGATTTGATACCAGCCTCTTAAGCGTTGTCTTTTTTACCCCCACAGTTTGTCTCTTCTACCCTATCCTGTTGCCTAACGGTAAAGATATCTTTGTATACAGGGCCGCTATGAACACAGTTCACGGAGCAGCAGCCTGAATTAAAACGCGAATAGACAAACGGGTATGAGAAAACTGATTGCGGCAATCAACATGACACTTGACGGATTCTGCGACCACACCGAGATGATTGCAGACGATGAATTGCACCGGCATTACAGCGAACTGCTAAGCAGGGCAGGCGCCATACTATATGGCAGGAAAACTTACCAGCTGATGGAATACTGGCCCACGGTGGTGAAAAATCCCACGGGTAACCAATCAACGGATGATTTTGCGGCAATCATGGACAACGTCCCGAAAATAGTTTTCTCGCGAACGCTGAAAAACGTAACGTGGGCAAGTGCGAAGCTGGCGGCGCGCGACCTCAACGAAGAGGTTTCAGCGCTCAAGCAACAGCCGGGCAAAGACATCTTTGTGGGCAGCCCGAGCTTGATCGTAAGCTTGATGGCGATGAATCTGATTGACGAATACCAACTTTGCATTCACCCGGTTGTGGCTGGAAAAGGGTTACCGTTATTTAAACACATAACCGACAGGGTTGTCCTCAAACTGATAGAGACGAAAACCTTGGGTTCCGGCACGATAGCGCTTTACTATGAGCCGGCAACGAAATGAACGCCGTGAACGCCTGACCGAACTTGCTTACCGGTTTGCCTATGCCGGCCAGGCACATTTTTGCAGGAATTCAAGACGTTTACCAAAGCGAAAGGCCCGGCGCTTTGGGATTGCCGGACCTTTCTTATCAACCTAAACCTACATAGTAAACGCAGCATTACCGGATATATTGTGCCAGCCAAGCATTACGTTACAACTGTTGCTCAGGTTCTGCAATTATGTGGCAAAAGTTTCTTCACTTTAAGCAACGTGGTTGGGGTTACAGCAGCCCTATCTCAGAAATCCGGTTACCATTCCTGTGGCTGGTTCTGGTCGGCCCACCAGTTGAACCCCGACAGTCCCTTTGCCTTCAGGCGTTCGATAAGTTGCGCGGTATGGTGCTGAATATGACGGATATTATTGATGTGAAGCTCCAAACGGGAATAGGGATACCATTCGAATCCCGAGCTGCGGTCAAAAGGCAAAGCTTCAACAGCTTGAGGCAAATGGTTTTCAAGTTCATCAATGAAACCAAGCAACTCTTCTTTGGTGTGGTGTCCTGCTACCACAACCCCTTCATCAGGGTTTTCCCAATCTTGGCTTCCCCCGAGGCTTTCGGCCCCTTCGATGGCATTTTCCCATAACACATAGTGTTCGGGACCAGCTGCCAAATAAAACTTGACACCCCACAAAATGTGATAGGCGATCTGCCAGTTGGGATTGTTATATTCATCTGTATTCCATTGCTCTTCCGGCATTTTTTCTAAAACTTGGCGAAGCATGCCAAGACCCATGCGCATCTTACGGTCGGAATAATTCAATGGGGATAAAAACCCCATCCCAAGGGAAAGTTTATTGTAAAAAAAGAGGCTGTACGGCAGCCTCTTTTTTTGACGCTTTAACTAACCTCATTTCTGAACACCACGCACAGGAAGGGTAAACCAAAAAGTGCTCCCCTTCCCTAATTCGCTCTCTACCCAGAGCTTACCTTTCAGCCGGGTGATAATTTCATCACATAAATACAAGCCAATTCCCAAGCCCGATATACTTTGGGTAATATCCTCAACCCGGTAGAACCGTGAAAATATATGCGGCAGTTCCGATGACGGTATGCCCCGGCCGAAATCCTGCACTCCCACCTTTACCTCGTCTGCTGAGCATTCCAGGCTCACCCTTACTTCATCGGCATCTGGCGAATACTTGATGGCGTTTGTGAGCAGGTTGGTGACCACCTGTTCGACCCGCTGTGCGTCGCTATATATGACACACGATTTAGCAGCGGCCTCAAACTTAATATGATATTTCGTATTGGTATGACCGATAAGTTCGATGGTTTCTTCCATCAGTTTCTTCAGGTCGAACTCGCCCATCTGCAACTGGAGCTTTCCTGCTTCTATCTTCGATATATCCAACAGATCATTGACGAGTGTTATCAGTTTTTTCATTTGACGCAACGCCTTTTGAGTAAACTGCTTGTTCTTATCATCAATAGGCAACCTTTCTAATATCTGCAGATAGGCGTTTACGCTCGTTAACGGCGTCTTCAACTCATGGCTCGCCAAGCCAATAAACTCGTTCTTCTTGTCGTTCAATGCTTTAACCTCTTCATATAGTTTAGCATTGTCCAGGGCGATGGCAGCCTGAGCTGCAATGGACATAATCAGATTTTCATGGTCGGCCGTGAATTTACCCGGCTCGGGATGGCCGAAGAATAACCCCCCGATAACGTTGCCCGAGCGTGATGATACCGGAACGGCGAGGTAACTCACCACGGGTAAATGCCATTCGGGCATCCCTTGATACGGAAAGTTCCTCCCGTAGCGGGGGGCTTTCGTAATGTCATCGACACGGATGGCGCCTTCACCGGAAAATGCGGGACGCAACACGTCTACCGCACTGGGCATATCCATCTGTTTAAAAATGTCTATTGGCAGGCCGGACGACGTACATAACGTATGAAGCTCGCCTTTCTCATTGCTCTCGTTATAAAAGAAAGCACCAAATTTTGCCCCGGTTAATGCCGTTGTGCCGTCGGTTAACTTTTGCAGTGTCTTTTTCAGATCAAGTTCTTCCGAGATGCTCTTGACCATGGAATTAATGATCTCCAGCCGCTCGGTATACCGACGGGCCGATGCCTGAGCGGCGGTTTGTTCGGTGATGTCACGTGCAATCTTGGACGCACCAATGATTTGGCCACTATCGTCAATAAGGGGTGATACCGTGATTGAAAGTGGTATTTCGCGTCCGTCTTTAGTCATCCGGACGGTATTGAAATGATCCACTTTATTGCCCGAACGGATTTCGCCGATGATGTAATCTTCTTCCTGTATACGATCGGGCGGTATGATCAATGAGATGTGCTGCCCTATGGCTTCTTCCGGCGTATAGCCGAACATCCGCTCAGCAGCTTTGTTCCAACTGGTGATGATGCCTTGCAATGTTTTGCTGACAATTGCATCGTCCGACGTTTCTACGATTGCCGCCAACCGCGCTTTCCGTTCGGCATTTTCTTTCAGTCTAATTTCATACAGCTTCTGTTCGGTAATATCCAGCACCGTACCGATAAACCGGGATGGGTTGTCATGCCGGTCAAAATGAACCTGACCTTTTGCTCTAATCCAGCGCAATTGTTGGTTTTCCTTGCCAATTGCCCGGTATTCAACATCATAATTGCCATTGGTTTTGGCCCTATCAAGTGCGTTGCTGACCGCAACCTTCACGCGCTCACGGTCGTCCGGGTGCAAACCGCCAACAAAATCCTGTTCATAGGTTACGGGCTCATTGTGGTAAATACCGAATAGCTCCCTGCACCGTTCATCCCATTCCAGCTTGCCACTTTTGATATCCAAGTCAAACATGCCGAGCTGTGCAGCTTCTTTTGCAAGTCGAGACTGTTCATAAGCTCTTTCCACTTCAATTTTGGCCTTGACCTGTGCTGACACATCCGTGGTGATGGCGATAACCCCTATAATGGTGCCGTGAGGATCGCGATAGGCCTGATAAACAAAACTAAGGTAAACTACCTCGATTTGCCCGTTTCGCAACAACGTGATAGGGCGTTCATAAGCTTGGTAGGTTTCGCCTGTATTATAAACGTGATCAACCCATTGCTCCAATCCCTGATCCCTCGCATCCGGTAAGCCTTCAAAAATCGGTTTATTCACCACTTCTTCCTGCGGCCTTCCCCAGAGCTCGATCATCAATCTATTGGCCACTTCGACAACGTGATCCGGGCCGGTCATAAAACACATGGCCACCGGTGCCTGAAGAATCAGGTTATAGAGCATTTTCTCACTTTGCTCTATCTGCTGCTTAGCCAATACCACGTCCGTTACATCTGCTGCGGTATTCATGACCCCATAGATGTTTCCGGAGCGATCCTTCAACGGTGTGAAGCTATAATTGAAGTAAAATATCTTCCGCTCGCCGTGGATATCCAAATCCACCCGTTGATTCCGGGCGTTAAAGGGTATGCCTGTGGTGAACACCGTATCAAGTTGTTCATAAATCTGTTGATCCTCGAGTTCCGGCAGTACCTCGGCATACCGCTTGCCAATGATATCATTTCCCTTTCCCCAAACGTCAATTATCGCCTGGTTAGCCTCCACAATACGCATTTCACGACCGGTGTATACCGCTATCGGGAACGGTGCATTTGCGATGATACTGCGGGTTTTATACTCGCTTTCTTCCAGATCTTCATTAGTTGCCCGCAATTCTTCAATAACGGCTGCCAATTCCTCATTAACCGCGCCCAATTCGTCATTAAACGTATATGGCCGATTTAGGTAGTTGGAACCGCCACGTTCCTCAAACCCTGTCTCATTTTGCCGGACATCAAATCCATGCGATTTATCAACCCCTGTTCCAGCGGCGGCCCCCTTTCCCCTGCGGGCGGACCCCATGAGGTTTAATATATCCACACACGAACCGACATAACCAGCAAACGTACCGTCGGCCAGGTAGTAGGGTGCTCCACTATCTGATACCCAACAGTACGAACCATCATGCCGCTGCAACCGGTATTCCATACGGTACGCCTCGCGGGCATCAAAGGCAGCTTTGTAAGTTGCGGAACACCGGGGCAGGTCGTCCGGATGAACACCTTCTGTCCAACCATCGCCTTGTTCCTCTTCCAAAGCGCGTCCGGTAAAGCGCAGCCAGCCCTCGTTGAAGAAATAACGCCGTGCGTCCGGCGACGCGCTCCAAACCATCACCGGCGCATTGTCGACTATGGCCCTATATGCTTCGCCGTCCTGATGAATGGATAGTTTTTTTTTCATGTACAATTATAGGAATAACGTATAACATTTAAACCAACGTACCTACGATCGTCCGGGGGAAATATGGCAATGTTTAACATCGCTATCAAGGGCGCTAACCCAGCCTTAACGTTGCTGCAATTTCGGCCGCCCAGTCTTAATATACGGCCAATATAGCTAAACTATCGAGAAAACCAATAGCTTTGCGTATTTGTTTTTTTAACGTGATTATTTTCCCGGCAACTGCAAGTTGCGTAGCCTTATCCCCGGTCCAACGAGCGCATCGCAAGCCAGAAACATCCATCCAGGCCAAGACCATGATAAGTTATTCACAAACCCCTGGCTTTATTAACATAAATTTAACTTATAAATAACCATTCACTAACATTAAATTTACATTTTTGAGCCATTATAGTTGACACTTATGGATTATCTGTTGCTTATTGTTGCTATTTTACTTGTCCTCGCTATCGCGGATATCATTGTTGGGGTAAGCAACGATGCCGTCAATTTTCTGAATTCAGCAATAGGCAGTAAGGTTACCACTTACCGGAATATTCTGTTGATAGCTTCCGCGGGGATATTAGCGGGATGTTTTTTCTCCAGCGGAATGATGGAGATTGCACGCAAGGGCATATTCCAGCCCCAACACTTCACGTTCGATAAGGTCATGTGGATATTCCTAGCGGTTATGCTGGCCGACATTGTGTTGTTCGATATATTCAACGCGCTTGGTTTACCCACTTCGACAACCGTTTCCATCGTTTTCGAACTGCTGGGAGCCGCAGCCATCGTAGGCTTCCTGTTTGCAGCCGAAAAAGGAGAACCTATCGGCGAAGTGATGAAATACATAAATGTGGAAAGCACATTCTCCATCATTTCTGGTATTTTTCTTTCGATTCTGATCGCGTTTACCGCTGGGGTGGCCGTGCAGTATTTCATCCGATCAGCCTTTACTTTCCAATATGAAAAAAGACTGAAGAGTCTGGGAGCACCTTTTTCCGGCATGGGAATTACCGTAATCATGTATTTCCTGCTGATCAAGGGGCTCAAAGGTACTACATTGGCTCAAGCCGGGTGGGTGCAAACATTGAACGAAAACATCCTGGTTTTCATGGCGCTTCTCCTGGTTACCACAACGGCTATCTGCTTTTGGCTACAACAGCAATTTAAGGTGAATCCCATCAAAATTGTCGTCATTGCAGGCACATTTTCCCTTGCCATGGCGTTTGCGGGCAACGATTTGGTCAACTTCATCGGCGTCCCCATTGCCGGATTGATGGCATACCAAAACTGGGCGGAAAGTGGTGTACCCGCTGATGCATTATATCAGGACTATCTCGCGACGAACGACGTGATTGTGCCCGTTTATATGCTGGGAATAGCCGGACTCATCATGGCACTGACCATCTGGCTGAGTGCCAAAGCCAAAAAAGTAACGGAAACAGAAATCAACTTAGGGAAGCAGGACGAAGATGGAAGTGATGATCGCTTCAAACCCAACAACATATCCAGGCGGGTGGTTAAAACGGCCATGCTGCTGGGCAACGTGTTTGACACGGTTATTCCTCGTAACGTAAAAAGACGTTATAACCTCAGTTTTGAGCGGGATAAATTAAGTAAGGCAACCCGGGTTGACCAAGACGCCCCCGCATTTGATTTAATAAGAGCCGGAACAAACCTGGTGCTGGCCAGTATACTGATTGCCTGGGCTACTTCACTGAAACTTCCGCTATCAACCACCTATGTGACCTTTATGGTAGCTATGGGCACATCGCTTGCCGATCGGGCCTGGGGCCGTGAATCAGCCGTATACCGGGTGGCAGGTGTGCTCAGCGTTATAGGCGGGTGGTTTATCACCGCGCTATTTGCGTTTTCCGTGGCGGCCTTCTTTGCATTCATCATTTACCAGGGAATGCTGGCAACCGGTATTCTGCTGGGTGTCGTCGTTATTTACATCATTATATCCAACATTAAGTTTGCCCACAAAGAGCGTCAGTCCAAGAAAGAGAAGAGCCGACTGAGTTTGTTGGAAGAACCGGATCTGGACGTGTACAGGCGAAACAAAAACATGCTGGTAACCATGGTGGTGGAAGTGTCCGGTCATTACAGTACAATTTTAAATGGGATACGCAGTGGCGATGCAGCGGCAATACGGAAAGCAGACAAAGAACTTTTGGAATTAATCAATTATACGTACAAATTGAAGCGGAATAGCCTCCGGGCCATCCGGCAGCTCGGCGCTGCCGATAGACGCTCGGCAGAGGTTATTGTGTACGGTGCCGACCTGATACAGGACATGCTTCAATCGGCGAAGTTCCTGAGCACTGAAAGTCTTCAGTACATTGAGAACCTGCATGCTCCCCTTGCCGAAGGTTTTATCACCACACTGGAAAACCTGGGGGCCAAAATGGATAAATTCTTCAGGCTGGCGATAAACGAACTCAATGAAGAAGAAGGGCCCGATGTACCCCTGCTCCGCCAAAACCGTAATGAAATCCGAACGTTCATCAACACCAATTTCGGCAACGAACTGGATATCATCCGGCGCAAAAACATCGGCAGCAAGCAAGCGTTACTCCAGACGAGTATTTTCCTGCAGAGCCGTGATATCCAAGCCGTGCTGTTTAGGATATGCAAAATTTATGGTAAATTTGAGAATTAAGCGTATGGGTATTCGCCCTTAGGCACCGGTGTGTATGGGTCATTTGTTTGCCAACACCTTCTCGTAAGCCCTTCTGGGGCGGTTCCGGAAAAAGACCTCGCCGCAGTAAGTGTATCCTGCACGCTCGAAAATTTTAAGCATTGCCAAATTATCAAAATTGGTGTCTGCCCTGACACTGTATATATTGTGTTCCAGCGCATAGTTTTCAATAAAGGCAAACATTAGCTTTGAAAGGCCCTTACCGATATGGCTGTCAGCAATAGCAACCCGGTGGAACACGACAAAATCGCCATCCGTAAGCCATTTGCCTTCAATTCCCGCATACGCCGGCTCGTCATTTATCAAAATGGCACAATATCCAACAATAGTATCACCGCTTGTCATCACAAATCCGGCTTGCTTTTCAATATCATGCTGAATAACTTCCGGATTGGGATAGCCATCCTGCCACTGCTCACTCCCCTCATTCTTCCTGCGGATTATGGCTTGCTGCAAAACCCGCCAGATATCCGTTACATCGCCTTCTTTGGCTGGTCTGAATTGATATTCCATATTATGGTTGTTTCGTGTTTTTCTCTAACGCCACCACCCGGCTTTCAATAGCCTCCATAATTTCTGTTAAGCTACCGGTAGCGTCTTTAATTTGTTGATTATCTGCCATTGTCCGTTCCAGGCGTTCTATCCGAACAGCCAATTCATCGAGCCGCTCCAGCAGCAACTGGGAATCAACAGGTTGTTGTTGCGGCTCCTTTTTTCCGAAGATTGGCCGGGCGGCAACGATTAATGCAATGAGGCCAAGGGCCAGGGCGAAGTATGCAATCATGGTATTGTTTTTTTCTGGTGTGTCGGTTGGAATGCCAAGCTGTTCCGCAGCGGGTTCGT
This sequence comes from Parapedobacter composti, assembly GCF_900112315.1. GTDB lineage: Bacteria > Bacteroidota > Bacteroidia > Sphingobacteriales > Sphingobacteriaceae > Parapedobacter > Parapedobacter composti. Next base: position 90,348 of record NZ_FOLL01000007.1, read on the forward strand.
TTAATTCTGCAGGGGTGGCCACTGGCAAGGAAGCCGTGTCTACCGAAGTTTCAACCGGTGGCGGATAGTCCGCATATGGATCAATCAATTGCTCGGTACGGGAAACATATGCCTCGTAGCCTATAAGCTGTTTCCGGTAGCCTTTTCCCGGACGCTCAAAAATATCCGCGAACACTTGGTTCCGCAGAGCCACCAACCCCGCCTCATCGGCAACTGTCATGGAGCGCCAACTATTATACCATCGTTCAATTCCGGCTATCGGCTGACCGGACAACTGTTGTTTAAAGCAATCGTAGTCTAACGTTTCGCAGGATATCCTGAAGTTGGTATCTCGCGAAACCACTTTATCGGTGGCCAGAAAATTTATGGTTTCCCGAATCAGTTCATATTTGGCCCGGTCTGTTTGCTCCTGTCCAAATGCACTCCAAACCGACGTAACCATCGCAATAATCAACAAACTTCTACGCATATCTCCTTAAATTCCGTGTCGGCTGCACTCGAAATGATAGCGGCTTACATTAGCAATCGCCTCCCGCTCAACGGGTGCACCCCTGATATTTAGTAACTCCTGTCAAAGCTAAGCAAAACGACCGCCATCCGCAATTTTTTAGGTGTACGTCTTCAGTCATCGTTAAACTTCGGTAAAAAGGAACGGCGGGGATTAAAAGAAAACGATGAGCAACTGGGAATTATACTTAGCTTTGCAATGACAACGACCATAAAGGAAATTCACTAATACCTAATATAAATGCTCGTTTGGCTTCGGAAATTTTGGCGGAAACTGGTTGGAGATCCTGAACACCTTTCTTCAGAACATCGGGCCTTCAATGTCATCGCAATCCTTACCATCACGCTCATAGCCATCCTTATCCCCTTAAATACCGCCTTAAGGCTGTGGGCGATATCCGCTATGCTGGTGGTTGTAGCAGCCATACTCGTATTCTTGTATATCCGTTCGCGCATATATGGCAAATATGCATTCAGCTTGCTCGTTTATGCGGTATCGAGCTATATAGTGGTAGCCATTACCTTTTTCTACAACGGGGGGAGCGACGGGCCTGCACTTTATTTGTTCCTGCTCACCTACTTGCTTCTCATTGCATTTACAAACCTCCGCTTCCACCGTCTTTGGACCATACTGCACCTATCTATACCCTTGTTTTTGCTGGGGCTTGAATACCTAATGCCACATCGCATAATAGATCCGTATTCAGCTCCCGAGTACCGCTATATCGATATTGCCACCACCTTTATCATTATCATCGTTTGCACGTATGCTATTACCATTTACTTACGCGGCAATTATGAACGGGAAAAAAACAAGGCGGAGCAACATGCGCGGGAAATAGAACTGCAGCACGACCAAATCCGCACACAGAACAGATTACTACAGAAATCGAACAGCGAAAAACTCAAGCTGCTCTCCATCTTGGCCCACGATCTGCGCAACCCTATCAGTGCGATTACAGGCGTATTGGAAATCCTTACGCATGAAGAACTGCCGGAAGAACTGCAAACAAAAATGAAAGGCCAACTGCTCTTGGCTGCGCGCAATACGTCGCAGTTGCTGGAGAACCTTTTGTCGTGGACTTCAAGCCAGATAAAGGGACTGAAACCGATATTTACGAAAACGCGGCCAAGCAGCATCATTGATCACGTATTAAACATCCAGCAGTTTGTAGCCCATCAGAAAAACATCACCATCCACACCGGAATTGACGAAAATTTAATCATTTGGGTGGATGCTGACATGCTGGAACTCATCATCCGCAACTTGGTAAATAACGCATTGAAGTTTACACCCAAAGACGGGACGGTAAATATCTCTCTTGCACGGAACGATGACGAAGGCTGCTGCACATTGGCTATTGCCGATAATGGACTGGGAATAGCCAGCGACAACCTTAAGCGTTTGTTTGAAGTCAACGTCAAATCAACCGCCGGTACGGACAGCGAGAAAGGTATCGGGCTGGGCCTTTTCCTATGCAAAGAACTGACCACCCTAAACCGTGGAAAAATATGGGTACACAGCGCGTTGGGAAAAGGGTCTACATTTTTTGTCTCGTTCCCGTTGACTCCCCCATCCCCTAATTCCTGAAATTCTGAGTGACCATTAACCCGTATTTTCCGCCGTCAAGGATGCCGATACCGACCCGCCCGAACGATTTGTTCAGGATATTGGCCCGATGGCCGGGCGAGTCCATCAACCCGGCATGGGCTATCCGCAATGTTTGGGCAAACGCCAGGTTCTCGCCCACGACCAAGAAGTGTACACCCGCTTGCCGGGCCCGTTGAGCGGGCGTCTCACCCTCTTTATTAATATGGGAAAAATATCCCTTTGCAAACATATCCCGCGAATGCAGCCGGGCAACGGCCGTCATTTCCGGATCAGCAGCCAACGCCGGCAGCCCTTCGGCTTTTCGTTCTTCATTGATAAGTTCGAGCATTTCCGCTTCCAAATCTCCGCGAGCTTCAGGGTTATTTACAGCAAAAGGCAGATCAATCGATTTTTCGGACTGCGGCTCTACAGTGAGGCTATTCATCGTTTGGTTTACGGCCTCTTCAAATACCGGGGCCAGTTTCGCTTCGGCCCACTGTACATGCGGCGTCAGGGCATTCGCTATTGAACTCTCTCGGATTTTCGACGAAAATCCATCAAACATGGCAAGCGCGAGGAGCAACGAACTGATAATAGCGGCGTAAATCATCCCGTTTGCCACTCCAGGGATAATACCCAGTGCCTTATTGGCGACATGGCCATGCACACGTTCCGGTATGCGCTGGACCGGCCTGGCGATTAAAGCGCCGAGTATCACCCGTGCGAAAATGTAAGCGATGATGAACGCCAGCGGAAGCGTCCAGACACCTATGGATATAACATATTTTTCAAAAAAGGCAGCGATATACCGGGATGACCAAATCGCAAAAGCGATTCCGAGGATCAACAGCAGCAAATCAAGGGTTCCGTAAAGGAATCCTTTGTGGTAACCGGAAATAACGCTCATCACAATGACGACAAACAGGATGATGTCTATTACATTCATAATGCCTCCACCTATGGGTTCAACAGCTATATCCTCCTGTTTGTTTATCACTTTCCCCAACACGCCATTGCCCACGGGCTTAAACGGGCCTATCCGCCGCTTCCGGATGTGCCGGAAACCTGTTAACGATACGTCAGCCAAGCCGTGGCTTCACAGTCGCGATTGGCCACAAACCTGATCCACCGTGCCTGGAAACCGTGGGCAAACGTGTGCCTGAAGGTTGCCCCCGGCACTACCGTTACCTCGTCGTAGGTCATCCACGGACCGTGTCCCACAGGCTCTACCTCAATACGAAAGGTAACAGGCTCCGGAGCGTTATGCGACAGCTCTAATGTTCGCTGATCGTAAAAACCAATAAGGTATGGATCCGAAGCGACCCCACGCTTCGCCTCACTGTTTTTCCATGGTCCACCCATTCCCACAGGTTTACCCAGTTTCCACAAGTCATCAATCGTGCCTGCCCAAACGCTTGCCATACCATCGTCCGAGAGGATGATGTGCTTGTTGTCGGACCCACCGGTTATGCCGGTCATCACCAACAGTCCGCGGTATGAAGCATAATCGTGCACCTTCAGTTTATGCGAGGCAATGGGCCGCATTTTGGCAAAGCCATCCGCATTTTCGGCAGGCAGTTCATAAAACGTACCGTGCACATTCAGCAGATCACGCTCTGTAGCCACTTCCCGGCATATCCGTAGCACTCCCCTATCCGTATAAGGAGTGTAATGGTTATCACCCAATGGCAGGCGCCACCGCCGGCCCCGATCATCAACCACCAATACCGAAGCGCTGTCTATGGTGACCACCTCGCGGGGAATAGCAAACTTTTCGCGGATGAATGCTGCCGTGGCAGTATCTTCCATGCGTTTCAGTTTCATATCGCCATCCAATTCATAATACCCTGTTTCACTGAATCCATTCTCCGTGATGGTTCCGGCAAGGATACCGAGCGCGCGGCGGTTATCCCCCAAGCCATACAGCAGCCCGCCTGTTGCCTGCTTTTCATCCACGATGGTAGCCATACCGGTAAACAACGTGGATGCCTGTTGGCGGAAACGGGTCCGGTCGGTATAGGTAAACTGTACGGTCAGTTTCGCTGCCCCAGCATTTCTGACCCGGATCCACTCCCCGGTATCGCCGGCAGGAAACACCCGGTGAACCGGCTTGCCCGGCTGCAGCGTTATCGTTTCCAGCGCGGTCCATTGACCATTTCCGGCCTTATCAACCTCAAATGTCAACGTAGTTTGCTGCGCCCCCTCATTGCTTGCCCATACCGCACGCTCATCCCAACCCGCGAACAGGAAAGGTTCAGATAGGGCACCTGCGGACACATCTTCACGCAGCCATACCGCACCGCTTGCCGTATTAGGACCTAATTGATCTGGCTTATCCAAGGAAGTAAACCAAAGGTTTGAATTGGACTGGCCAGGACCTTCGATCCCCCCCTTGGCTTTCCTTTTGTTCAGAAACTCCTTTTGTGCGGAATCATCGGTGCCGAACACCAATCCATCCCGCCAGCGCGTAAAGTCGCCAATCACCTTCAGGTAAGCCGACCTCGGCCGGATTCCGGTGGTGTTCTCCGCCGTGAACGTGGCCGGAAAGCGCCAGAACAGTCCATGCATGGTCATTAAGTAATCCGGTTCTGCCGCTGTGCCTATATTACGTATGCGGGGCCACTCGGTATTCCATCCATGCGCGCCATCATATGAATGGCTTGCTTTCGGCAGTCGGTAAAAATCCCATCCCCGGCCGGGCGATCGAACACCTACAAGTACCGACTTATGGTCCCACCCCGTAGCCCATATCGGATCAGTTTCCGGATTGGCGTTTCCTTCAATTCCACCGGGGCCGGTTACCTCTACAAACTGGTTGCGCCGTACAATGTTCCATGCTGTACCGTCCCATTCGGCTAACACACCTGCTTCCACATCGAACCGTTTCAGTGCCTCCTGGGTAGCTTCGCCATTATTGGAATATACCAGCACACCCTGACCAGAATAGAGTCCCTTACCGTGAGCACCGGGCAACAGGTGGGCCTCCTGCCCCATTTCCCCAGGTTTCCGCATGGCATTGCCGTCCAGGAACAACGTATCCACTTCCAGCGTATGTACATCTACCGCATAAAACCCCTCTTCCATGGTGCCGTAGTACAACTTATTTGCCGGATCAGCCAGGTGCCTGGCATTACCGGTATGGCGCCCGGGCATACGTTCATACGGAATTGTGCGCACATTCCCCCTGGCGTCTATCGCATACGGGCCAATAAACAACTGGTTGCTTTCCGGATGGATCATCCGGTTCGCCGGCGTGCCACCGATACTTTCTTCCCGTACGATCTGCTGGAGATCCGGTGTGATTTCATATAGCTTGTCGGAAGAGCCGAAAGGCAGATGCGGCCCGTAAGTAATCACCCAAAGCCTATCCGCCCACGGAACTATGGCTCCCGTACCGCATTCACCCTCTTCATTGTAATGTGCCAAGTGCGGATAGATTCCACTATAAGAAGGCTTATGGGAAAGGATACGGTTTTCAGTCGTCTGGCATGTAACAAACAGCAATGCCAGAAACATAGCCGAGATCAGATTAGTTATGTAGGACATTATTATTTATCATTGGTTCGCGGCAAAGGTAAATAAATTTCGGATACCCTTAAACTCGAATCCGCGATTTACGGATTTTCCGCCTAAAACGGTTAACAAACAACAATCCTACGATAAACCCGCCGATGTGCGCCGCGTATGCCACCCCACCTGCTTGCTCACCTCCCAACGCCCCAAGACCGTTGCTCACCTGGAACACAAACCACAAGCCGATAGCCAGAATAGCAGGCACTGAAATAATGAAAAAGAAAAACCAAAAATTGATACGCTTACGAGGAAAAAGCACAACGTATGCTGCCAAAACCGCGGAAATGGCTCCCGACGCCCCTAAGCAGGGAATGAGCAAATCATGCCCGAGGAAGAATGTCGTGAATACGTGGCACAAGCCGCTCAGCACGCCGCATAGCAGGTAAAAAAGCAGGTAACGGAAGTGGCCCATCCGGTCTTCTACGTTATCCCCGCATATCCACAGGTACAGCATATTGCCAGCCAGATGCCCGATGCCCCCATGCATGAACATGGCCGTGATGAGCGTAAACCAAACAGGAATGCCGGTGGGCTGCAATCCCGGCAACTCGAACGACTCCCCCAGTATGGGATCTACAATAAGCTGGCTGTCAGTAACGATATCCTTTCCGGTCAGAATTTCTGCGGGGATGGTAGCATAAGCATAGGTGAAATAAATATCGTAGCCAAACCCCTGGAGAAAGATAAAAACCAGTATATTGACAATAATCAACAGGTAATTTACAAAGGGAAATGATTTCCGGTCGTGATTCTCGTCTCCGATGGGCAATAGCATAATATACCTTTTATAAAGCTACGAAAATAGAAACATTTTGTTTACAGCTCTTAGCTGTTTATTTGCATACTAAAAATATTAGTATTATCTTTACTGCCCCAATCTGATAACATGGCTGCGATGAGGGTAGATAAACGCGAGATAATGAACCGGTTGAGGCAGGATATCCTACGTTTACAAGGAGATGTTCCAACGGCAAGCTCCGCAGCACAACACATAGGGCTCGGTCCGGTGGAAAAAGCTTTCCCAAACGGTGCTTTCCCTGTCCGCGGTATACATGAGTTCATTTACGGAGGTCAAGAAGAAGCCGCCGCCACAAGTGGTTTCTTAAGCGGGTTGCTCTCCAGGTTCATGAAGGATAGCCGTGTGTGCCTGTGGATTAGCGCGTCAAGGGCACTTTTTCCTCCTGTCCTCAAGGCCTTTGGTGTAGATCCGCACCACGTTATTTTCGTGGATATGGCACGGGAAAAGGACGTTATGTGGGCGATGGAAGAGGCCCTGAAATGCGGTGGGCTTGCCGCCGTGGTCGCTGAAGTACAGACACTGGATTTCATCCAGTCAAGGCGGCTTCAGCTGGCGGTAGAAAAAAGCAGGGTAACCGGTTTTGTAATCCGCAGCACCTCCCAGAGCATCGGGGCCACGGCCTGCGTTGCCCGCTGGCATATCCGGCCAATAGCCAGTGCGCTGGATGAAGGGATGCCCGGCGTAGGTTTTCCCAGGTGGGAGGTGGAGCTGCTGAAAGTGCGCAATGGCAATCCCGGCCGCTGGAAGATGGAATGGGCTCATGGGCGCTTCCTGCCCCTGGCACCCCGGCAGACGCAGCCCCTCATGTCCGGTTGGGACAGGAAATCAGGATAGTTTACCCATGGAAAAACGATATGCTTCGATAGTGTTCCGCCACCTGACAGCAGACAGACTGGCCATCCGGTATCCCGGGTTGCGATCGGTACCGTTTGTGCTGGCAACCCCCATGCATGGCCGCATGGTCATCACGGCAGCTAATGCCCTGGCAGCAGCAGAGGGTGTAATCCAAGGAATGGTAGTAGCGGATGCCAAGGTGTGTCTGCCAAAGCTGGTGGTGATGAACGAACCGCCGGGATTAGCCCAACGGCTGCTCCGGGCGCTGGGCCTCTGGTGCATCCGCTATACCCCCGTCGTAGCGGTTGACCCTCCCGATGGGCTGCTCCTGGATATCAGCGGGTGTGCCCACCTTTGGGGCGGCGAGCGTAGCTACCTGAAAGAAATCGTCACACGGCTGCGGGGCAAAGGCTATGATACACGCATGGCCATTGCCGGCACCATAGGGACGGCGTGGGCGGTGGCGCGTTTCGGCAAGGCAAGTCCCATCATAGCCAATGGCACGGAAGTGGAGGCGCTCCGTCCCCTGCCGCCTGCCGCCCTGCGGCTGGATCCTGATACCGCGGATAGGCTTATCAGGCTGGGCTTGCGTTCCGTGGGCAGCTTCATGGACATGCCGCCCGCCGTATTGCGCAGGCGCTTCGGCGGGGGCCTGCCCGCCAGGCTGCGGCAGGCGCTGGGGCAGGAGGCTGAATACATTGCCCCGCTGCGGCCTGCGCCCCCTTATGATGAACGGCTGCCCTGCCTGGACCCCATCCGCACGGCCGCAGGCATTGAGCTGGCCATCGGCCGGCTGCTGGATACGCTCTGTGCACGCCTGGCCGGCGAAGGCAAAGGGCTACGGAAAGCCGTTCTGAGGTGCCACCGGGTGGATGGCAAAACCGTTCAGGTAACCATCAACACCAGCCGGCCATCGGCCAGCGTGCCGCACCTGCTCAGGCTGTTCCAGTTGCAGCTACCCCGGATTGAGCCGGCTCTGGGCATTGAGCTGTTTGTACTGGAAGCCCCCACGGTGGAAGACACGGCCCCTGTACAGGAAGCCCTGTGGGCCGGAAACCCGGGATTGGAAGACACAGCTTTGGCGGAGCTGCTCGACCGCCTGAAAAGCCGCAGCGGTACCCGCGCTATCCGCCGCTACCTGCCCGCTGAACACCATTGGCCGGAGCGTTCCATCAAGGAAGCAACAACCATCGCCGAACGACCGGCCACGGCATGGACTACCGACAAGCCGCGGCCAGCACGGCTGCTGGCCACGCCCGAGCCTGTGGAGGTGACAGCGCCTATACCGGATTATCCGCCCATGCTGTTCCGCTACAAAGGTGAGGTACACCTTATTGCGAAAGCCGATGGACCGGAACGCATTGAACGGGAATGGTGGATGGAATCCGGCGAACACCGCGACTATTATTGCGTGGAAGACCAGCATGGAAAGCGCTATTGGCTGTTCCGCTCAGGTCATTACAGGGAAGGCGAACCACAGCACTGGTTCTTACATGGATTTTTCGCTTGAAGCATGGGATACACGGAATTGCAGGTAACCACAAACTTCAGCTTCCTGCGGGGGGCTTCTCATCCCGAGGAACTGGTGGAACAGGCGGCAGCGCTTGGCTATACCGCTATGGCCGTAACTGACCGTAACAGCTTTTCGGGCCTCGTGCGGGCGCATACCGCTGCCAAGAAGCATGGTATACGCCTCATCCCCGCCTGCCGGCTGGACCTGCTGGATGGTCCCAGCCTGCTGGCCTACCCCACCAACCGTGAGGCTTACGGACGCCTCTCCTCCCTGCTCACCAAAGGCAATCGAAGGGCCGAGAAAGGCCAATGCCACCTATACAAAGAAGATGTGTATGCCCATAGCGAGGGATTGCTATTCATTGCTGTGCCACCGGAAAAATTGACGGCCACCTACGAGCTGGAACCAAACTATGCAAGACTCATTACGGAATACCGGGAAACGCTGGGCGACCGCCTTTGCCTGGGTGCTGTGCGCACATATACGGGTGATGACACCAAACGGCTGTTCCGTATCCATCAACTCTGCCAGCAGCTGTACATGCCCATGGTGGCAATGAATGACGTACATTACCACTTGCCGGAGCGGCGCGAATTACAGGATGTGCTGACCTGCATCCGCGAAAAATGCACCATCCACACCGCCGGATTCCGGCTGCATGCCAATGCCGAGCGGTACCTCAAACCCCTGGATGAAATGGAGCGCCTCTTCCGGCAGTACCCAGATGCCATCCGCAATGCGGAGGCGGTGGCGGAGGCTTGCCACTTTTCACTGGATGAACTGCAATATGTCTACCCCGAAGAACTGACCTCCGAAGGACGTACCCCGCAGGAAGAACTCGTACACTTAACCTGGGAAGGGGCACGCAAACAGTTCGGGGAGGATATCCCCGAAAAAGTGCGGCAAAACCTCAACCATGAACTGGCGTTCATCGAAAAGAAAAACTATGCCTCCTATTTTCTGACGGTATATGATTATGTGCGCTTCGCGCGAAGCCGTAACATCCTGTGCCAGGGACGCGGCTCGGCAGCCAATTCAACGGTATGCTATTGCCTGGGCATCACTTCAGTAAACCCCACGAAAATCAACCTGCTCTTTGCCCGCTTCATGTCGGATGCCCGCGACGAACCTCCCGATATTGATGTGGATTTCGAGCATGAGCGGCGCGAAGAAGTGATCCAGTATATTTACCAGAAATACGGGCGGCACCGTGCGGCCATCGTGGCTACCGTTACACAGGTACGTGCCAAGGGTGCCATCCGCGACGTGGGCAAAGCCATGGGGCTGTCGGTGGATGCCGTGGGGCGCCTGGCCGGCACCATCGGCAGCCATTGGGATGACCATTTCGACCCGCAACTGCTGATCGCACAAGGCTTTAATCCCGGCGATCCGCTCCTGCGCAAGGTGCTGAAGCTGACCTACCAGTACATGGGTTTCCCACGGCAGTTGGGCCAGCATACGGGCGGATTCGTCATCACGCAGGGTAATCTCCATGAACTATGCCCCATCATGAACGCCCGCATGGCAGACCGCACCTGCCTGGAATGGAACAAAGACGACCTCGAAGCCCTGGGCTTCCTGAAAGTGGATGTGCTGGGTCTGGGCATGCTTACCTGCATCCGCAAGGGGTTTGACCTGGTTAAGCAACATTATGGTCGTGACCTCACACTGGCCAGCATCAATAAGGAGGAAGACCCCAAGGTATACGAGATGATCAGCCATGCGGACACGCTGGGCGTATTCCAGATTGAAAGCCGCGCGCAGATGTCTATGCTGCCGCGCCTGCGACCCCGGGAATTTTACGACCTGGTCATTGAGGTAGCCATCGTCCGGCCCGGCCCCATACAGGGCGATATGGTGCACCCCTACCTCCGCCGGCGAAACAACGAGGAAGCCATAGACTACCCCTCCGAAGAAATCAAGGGCATATTAAAGCGTACGCTGGGTGTCCCGCTATTCCAGGAACAGGCCATGGAAATCGCCATCGTGGCGGCGGGCTTCCTCCCGGAGGAAGCCGATGAACTGCGCCGCAGCATGGCCACCTTCAAAGCTAAGGGAGAGGTGAGCCGCTTCCATGAAAAGATGGTAAGCGGCATGGTGAAACGGGGCTACTCCGAAGACTTTGCCAACCGCGTGTTCCGGCAGATTCAGGGATTCGGCAGCTACGGCTTTCCGGAAAGCCATGCCGCTTCCTTTGCGCTGCTGGTATACGTTTCCTCCTGGCTGAAATGCCATTACCCCGATATTTTTGCCGCGGCGCTGCTCAACAGCCAGCCCATGGGCTTCTACCAGCCCGCGCAAATCATCATCGATGCCCGCAAGCACGGGGTAACGGTGTTGCCGGTAGACGTAAACCACTCCCATTGGGACCATACGCTGGAAGGAGAATTCGGCCAGCGCTACCACGCCTTGCGCCTCGGCTTCCGGCAAGTAAAAGGCATGGGACAGGAGGATGCTGAAACCCTGGTAAACGCCCGTGGCAGCGGCTATGCCTCGGTAACCGCACTGGCCGATGCCGGGGTATCGGCAGCAGCACTGGAACGGCTGGCCGATGCCGATGCGTTCCGCTCACTGGGCCTCGACCGCCGGCAGGCACTATGGAAAATAGCCGCATTGCCCGACAGGCCCCTTGCGCTGTTCGAAGGACAACCGGCAGCTCCGGAGGAAGGCCAGGTAGCACTGCCTCTGATGACCCCGGGCGAACACGTGGTGCAGGATTATGCCAGCACGGCGCTATCACTGAAAGCCCACCCCGTGAGCTTCCTGCGGGAACAGCTAAACCTGCTGCACGTGACACCTACAGGTGCATTGTCTACACTGGCAGACGGCATGCTGGTAAAAGTATGCGGCCTGGTAACCGTGCGGCAACGGCCCGGCACGGCCAAGGGCGTGCTGTTTGTCACCATAGAAGACGAAACCGGCTTCGCCAACCTCGTGGTATGGGGCAAGTTGTTTGAAAAATACCGACGGGCCATCCTGCAATCCCGGCTGCTTATGGCCACGGGCAAACTGCAAATCGAGGGCGAAGTTATCCATGTGATTGTGCACCAATGCTTCAACCTCAACGGATGGCTGCGCGGGCTATCCGCAACGCCAGACAGTCCGGAAGTAAACCAAGTGTTCTACAAGGGCCGGAATTTCCAGTAAAGGCACCGCTGCCTCCTTTGGTCAACAGCCAAAATTACCGAACCGCCATGAACAAGAAAGGAAAACATAGCGCCCTAACACATTGCTGCGGTAATCGCTTACGCCGTTGCGGCTGACAGTGCGGCCGACGTTGGTATTTTGATTTGACAGGTCATGGAATTCCAAGGAAAAAATGAAAATGACAGGCAGAGGCTTTGTTATGGAAAGCTCATCCAACTCAATGGTCTTGGCTTCCAACATTACTTTTCCCATCTCATACTGTTCTCCATTGCTCGGTATCTCGCCTTGCACGCTTTTGACCTTGTACCCAAATGAGTGATGTGCACCTGAAACCGGACATCTTTTACGTTTTTGAAGATAAATTTGCCCTTATCCGAACTGACAGTGGCCAACGTATCACCAGCCGACACCAACCGCACATTGGCTCTGCTCACTGCCGCTCCCGTAGAATCTACCAATGCGCCACTTAATGTGCGGCCGCGGGACTACCCCAGTAATGTAGTGGCTATGAAAAGCGCCGGCAATATACTGACTGCATACCGCATGCCGGAATCATTTTCTTCTTCTTCGTACCAACGTGATACTGCCTGCCGAAACGATAAGTAAAGGCAGGACAGCAAAGAAAACAATCTTTTGGTGATTAACGCCCTTACGGGTTACCTTCACCACGCGGTCTGTTGCCCTATCCCCATTGGGACTGTAAGGATACGCACCATCGGAGAACCACCGGAACAGGCGGTTAATCACAAATGATGCATTTTGAGCTGCGGGCCGTTGAATCTCCGTATTGCTCATAAAGTCGGCATCACCAGACACGATGATACGCTGCTCGCGGCCGCCAACCTGTCTACTGGCCGCCACCAATAACGTGAGCCGCTCCTTACGCTCGGCGACAGGATTAAACTTCACCTTTTCCACTGCGAGATCAAAAGCACCAATCTTATTCCAAGTAGCAACGGAATCAGTCACGAGAATTGGTGTAATCCGGAAACCCGAGGTATCGGCAACACGTATGGCCGCCGTGCCCCGCATACTTATTCTGGCTCCATCGAAAAAGCCGAACCCTAAGCTGTCTGCCTGCCTTGAAAACCGTCCGTATACCAAATCAGGCTCATCATACGCACTCTCCTGCATAACCGTACCCGGCACCAGCTCAACGCCTAACCGACTGGTAATCGGATTGATAGCGGCCTGCTTACCTGGCTCACCAGCTAGCATCAGATTACCGCCACGGTCGATATACCGGTTAATTTTAGCCAAGCTCGCAGCGTCATAAGCCGTTATCGGATCACAAATCATCAATACAGCAATATCCGTTGGTATTTCACCAATTGTATCCAATGCCACGGGCTTGGTATCAAAACCCTGATTAATTAACGACGCACGTATACTCAGTCCTTGCGTGACGACCTGGTAACTTCCATTATCTATCCTGTCTATGGCACGCTCGCCATTAGCCGCTAGCGTCCACACTGTCGCTGCGCCGTCAACCAGCCGCTTGAACGCCGCCATCACCTCACTTTCACCAGGATATTGGAGCATATCATCATACATGCGCAGGGGGGTAACCTTACCTTGATATTCAAGCATCCGCACGAAACCGTTTTCCTCGGTACGCAAGTCCATTGCTCGCCGTATGGCCTCCGGCGGCAATACCTTACCAAAGTCGAATCCGCGGACTTTAGCTACATGGCGGGCCTGTGCTTCCAGTGTCTTGGTGGTATCCAAACCGTACCGCACCGAGTCATAATAATTCACATAAACAAGCTCCATATCCGGCAGGAAGCGTTGATAGCGCTCAAATTGTCGGCGATCAGGAATCCTGTTTTTTGGCTCACCGTACGTTACCTTTCGGTCAAGTAAATTGGTATAGCTGGTCAGGCGAACCGGTCCATTGAGCCTGGCAATCAAATCCTGTGATTTTCGGCTTAGCGTTTGGTCATCCACGCGGGTAGTATCCCAGTACAAGATAAATGAAGGGCGGGAAGCGATGAAAATTACCCCCACCAGTGCAGCCACCAATGCAGTATACGTCCCGATGCGCACAGCCATCGGTCGGCGTTTACGTCCGGCATCCAGCTTCAACATGGCAAGGATTAAAAAGAATACCGTAACAGCAAGGAAATAAATTGCCTCACGGGTGGTAAGCAGCCCGTTAATAATCCCATCCATTCTGCCCGAAAGAGCAATCCAATACGTGACTTCCCGCAAGCCATCAATATTCTGGCCTATGCGTCCCACGTAGTTCAGTGCCGACAAAGCGGCCAGCGTACTAACGGCCGCCACGATGGGGTAGCCCGTAAGACTGGACATGAACAGACCGATGGACAAGTAGGTGCTTAACAACATGAACAAACCAAATGTACCTCCCAACACAAACCCTACGTCCAGCGATTCAACGGACCCCAAGGCCGCTAACATATATACCAGCACCACGCCGCAGAGCAACAGGCCATACCCCATCATGCCAGTAAATTTCCCTAGTACAATCTGTAGGTTGTTCACAGGCGAAGATTGGAGCAGTTTAATGCTGCCACTGCTGATTTCCCTGCTCATCAACCCCATGGTTAATAAAGGAATATAGAGGTACAATGTCTTGGAGATAGCCGTTAGCAGGCCCGTATCTCCCGAAAACAGCGCCCGGGTCAGCGCAGGTAATTGTCGGCCAAGTTGTTGCTGCGTTTCCATTTGGTAGAGCATATCCGTATACGTCATACCACATTGGATCACAAAGATGGCCAGCAACAGCCAAGCAATGGGAGAATAAAATAGCACAGCCAGCTCCAAACGCGCAATTTGAATAATCTTTTGCATGCTATACCTCCTTAGCGGCGTTTTTTGATAATTGAGCAAAGACACCATCAAGAGACGTCTTCTCCAGATAGATTTCTTTAAGGTCCCAACCGTGCTCCAATGCATGGCCGATAACTGTTTTTGTGATGTCTGCGCTCCCTTCAAAACGGCAGCGATACATGCGGGGACCAATAAGCTCCACCTCGGTAATACCAGGTAGCCGTATTTCATCCATCGCCGTTGGAGGCTGATCAAGCGTTACCACGAAACTATTGGGTGCAATGTAATTATTGAAGGCGTACATGGTGTCTGCAAACACTACCCGACCCAGTTCAATCATAATGATATTATCGCACGTTGCCTGAACTTCAGATAAGATGTGCGTGGATAGGATAACGGCCCGTTCTTCAGCAATCTCCTTTATGAGCTTACGAACTTCCAATATCTGATTAGGATCCAATCCGTTGGTAGGCTCATCCAACACCACCAGCTTAGGTTGATGTATAATGGCTTGAGCAATACCTACCCGTTGCTGGTACCCCCCCGAAAGGTTGCTGAGCAGCCTGTTGCTGAAGTGGGTTATGCCACATTTCGCTTTAGCCATATCCATGGCAGCTTTAATGTCGCTTTGGGGCACTGAGCGGAGATAAGCGCAGTGGCGCAGGTATTCATCAACTGTCAGTTCGAGATGCAGCGGTGCTTTCTGCGGAAGGAAGCCTATCAACTTTTTCGCTTCCACCGGATTATCGCGCACACTTATCCCGTCAATGTGGGCATGTCCTTCCGTCTGGTTGATAACCCCGCACAGAATATTCATCGTTGTGGATTTGCCAGCGCCGTTGGAGCCGAGTAATCCCAGTATACCCTGTGAAGGGATTTCGAAATTAATATCACGAATGGCCCAGTCGCGCGTGTAGCGATGAGACAGGTGTTCGATTTTAGCTATGTATGATTTCATGATGGAAATGTTCGGATTTATTTACGTCTTCTGTTAATGATGGTCAGTGCACCCCAAGCAGCCAGCAGGGCTGGCACCACAAAAACCATTGCCGCGCGAATCAGCCCCACTTGCTCCTTTCTGATACGCAATCGGTTATCAATGGATTTAGGTCGCTGGGTATCTGGCGGGTATTTGCCATCACTATACCAGCGCAGCAATTCTGTAGCCAAAGCACCATTTCCGGCCCGCACATTGAAGCGGGCGAATTCCGCTTTACTTAGGAAATCCGCATCGCCCGCCACTAAGATGCGCTGCTGGCGTTCTCCCACTGCGCGGATTACCGCCACTGCCACTGCTTGAGCTACGCGCGTATCCGCTCCCGGCTGGAAAATCGGGCGCTCATTCTTCAGGTCTACCTTACCTAATTTATTCCATACATAACGCCCGTCCGTTTCAAGCACTGGCACCGCCTTAAACCCAGCCGTATCCCGGTAAGAAAGGGCGGTGGCACCGGGCATGGTAATGACTGTATCCGCCGTTTTAGGAAAACCCGTATTCGCCATATCCGAAGCAAATCGGGCCTGGATCAAATCAATTTCAAGCTCAGCACTCTCTTGTAACAGCACCCCTTCGTTGAAAGACACGCCAAAACGCTCAGCAATCGGGTTAAGGATATGCTGCTTATTCGGCTCTCCAGTAAGTAGCAAGTTGCCCCCGTCACGTACGTACTGATGGATGCGCTCCAGTTGCTGGGCATCATAGGGCTGATAAGGGTCTGCAATGATAAGCAAGTCCAAGCTATCTGCATGTAACAGTGGGCTATCCGGCACCACCGTAACCCATTCGGCACCCTGATTAATCCAAGACGATCGGGTGCTACGCACGGTTGTAAACGCCGCGTAGTCCTTATCACCATCGCCGTGTATACTGCGCTCTTCATGCCCCGTGAGCATCCCCGCCCGGAAAGGCCCATCCAGCAACCGCTTGATTGCTGCGATCACTTCCGATTCCTGTGGATAAGCCGCTATGTCATAAAACATCCGCAAGGGTGTAGATTTCCCATCAAGGGTAAGCATGCGCACCAGCATGCCCTGTTCAGGAGTCAGATCAATGTGCTTGCGGAGAGAATCAAGCGACCAGATTCCCGCGATATCGTACCCCCACGCAATGGCTTTGCGCAACGCTTGTTCTTCAATCGGCACATTCGGATCCAGCCGGATAGACGCTGCCGTGTCGTAGTAAACCACGTAGTCCATCTTCATCTGCGGCAGGTAGCGTTCCATCTGTTCCAAATTCGTCTTTTCCAGGTTACGGAATTTCGGAGCACCGATATTCGCATAGCCGCCCAGCACGTTCGCATAGGTTGTAAGCTCCACCGGCCCCGTTACACGCTTAATTACGTCAAGGCTTCGCGGTGTATAAGATTGGGTATCAAAGCGGGTAACATCCCAATAACCACTCAACTGGGGCAGCGAAGTCACATAGCCAAGCGCAGCCACAGCAACCACCAACCCCACGTACCGGACAGTATTGGCCGCGGCCGACCGGATAATACGGCCAGTGTTGAGCTTCATTCCCGTGAGCACAAGAAACAACACAATGATGAGCAAGAAGTAAATGATATCCCTGCTACTCAATAGTCCCCTCAGTGCATAACCGGTGTGCCTATCCATGGCAAACCAATACGTAATGTCGCGCACCACCTCTATTCCCTTGCCCAACTCGCCGATGTAGCTAAGCCCGCCAAGTACCGCCAATGTGCTGATTGCAGCCACCACCTGATAGCCCGTGAGGCTGGAAAAGAACAGACCGATAGCCGCATAGGCTGCAAGCAGCAGAAAAAGGCCGAACAGTGCACTACCAATGAAGCCCCAGTCCAGGTGTTCGATGGCGATAGCACCGATGCACACGTAGACTGCCAAGATAGCAATCAGCATCAGGCAATATCCCAGCATGGCCATATACTTGCCCCATACAATCTGCCGTACGGTTATTGGCGACGACTGCAGCAATTTAATTGAGCCACTGCCGATTTCGCGGCTCAGCAACCCCATGGTCAGCAGCGGCAAATAAAGATACAGGTATTGCCTCATCGTGGCGAAGAAGCCTTTGCTATCGCTGAACACCTCCTGTGTAAGCGAAACGTTTGCAGTCCCTTGCAGCTGTTGTGATGCTTCCCAACTGGCTAAAAAATCGGTAAACGCCACCCCCCCCTGTATGGTAAAGATGACCAATAGTAGCCAAGCAATAGGCGAAAAGAATAAAATACTTAGCTCGGTCCGAGCGATTTGAAGTGATTTTTTCATTCGTAATTGATAAAAAACAGGATACTTAAATAAATAGATTTAGTCTCCTATTTTCATGTTATAGTAGCTATTATCGTTGGGTTGCTGTAGTCAATATACGACCGAAACCGCTGTACCTTTTGATGTTTGCAACATCTATCCATGCTTCCCCTTGATTGATTAGCGGCATAATATATAGCCTTCCTTGGTCACCGTCAAACGTACCCATAATCAATTGCCTGTTGTTGCGACTAAAATAAGGCTCTCCACTAGTCCGCATAGGATAGTCGGCTTGTTGATATACCTTCAAAGAAGTAATTTCCTCGCCAGCCTCTGTTGTATAACGCAACGCGTAAGTGGGGATAGACGTGCCATACATAGCGGCATAGATCTTATTTTTTGTCGCATAAAGTACTACGTTCTGATCGTCCAGTAGCAGAAAAAATTCTGCTTTATCAACTTCCGGCGCGCCAGCAAAGGTTATCAATGCTCTCGGCTTAGACGGGATAACGACCCAATTGACATTATCGTATTCCGCTGCAGCCAGGACATAAAGTGCCAGTTCGCCGGATTGTTCATCTTTTAGCAGGTGGAGAAAGTCGCCATTGGAGTAAACCCCGGCTGCAACATTGATTTTCCGGGGTACGTCATTGGGATTGAAGGGACCATCCGTCACTGCAGGCACCGGTCGGAAAACCCTATCCCCAAAAGATGAAGGGCTTTGCTGATATACGAAGATATCGTGAGATTCGGAATAAAAACTGGTGACTACATTGGGATAATTATTCCAACCATTTATTGCAATATGGGCTGGAATCGGATAAGCGCTTTCAAACGGCAAACCATATTTAGAAATTTGCAGCCAGTTGGCATAAAGCTGATTGTTAATCACCATCATATCATTCTGTACAACTCCGCCCAAAAACTGAGCTCCATAGTCACTTTGAGGTGCATAAAATAATTCCTCGTTTTGTTTATCAAACGTATAATCCAGCGTTTTAATAGTAAACAATGAATTTGATGTGCTGCCTAACATGGTTTGGCCCGAACCTTGTATTTGTGTGAATCTCAATTGTTGCACTAATCCCGGCAATGTATAGCCGTTCACCGATGAAAAGACATTGTAGCGAATGGTTTCCTGGTTGTAATTCGGAGTGACCTGCGGTGACATTAGATGGCTGATATCCGTCGTGGTACCATCATGTGTTTCCGCAATTACCACCCCTTCTCCAACACTATTGCGGATGATAAGCGGCCAGGCAGTTAAATATTCGAGATCCGTTTGTGTATCCGTAATTTTCAACAATAACTGATGACTGTCGCCTGCATCAGTCGGTCTAAATGAAACCTCATATTCGAGTTTTTTTTCGTTGGAGATGGACAGATAATCGATTGACCCAGGATCCGAGTTAATCATCCATTCATAAACCAGATTTTCGGCTGGCAATCCATTCGTGTTGATTTTCGGATCCACAACGAGCGTTTCGAACTGGAACACGTAAATGACCGACTGGCCAACAGTATCCACTTCGACGGCAGCTATCTTATCAGTGTCCAGAGAGCTTAAATCGTCTTTACATCCAGCAAAGACAATAAAGAATAAGCTTATAGAAACTAACCGTTGGTATATTGTTTTCATGTTTTCTGCAAACTAATGGTTACGTTAATCATATTTTGACCGGGTATAATATAATGGCACAATCGGCTGTCCCGCCGCGGCCCCGTCATCGTGCCTTAAGATGTCATCCGGATGGTCGATATTCCATTGCTTAATGTAATCACCGAACTTGGTGCCGAGCACTTCTGCCCCGGCCTGTCCATAAGCCCGAAACTCAGTAGCCGTGAAATTAGTAAGCCCTGTTGTCAACACGAATATGCGAAAGGCCTGAGTACTTCCGGCCGTTGAGAAGAATGTCCGAAAGTACACTCCCCATGTAGGCATGATCGCTTGATTGCTCCAAGTGACACGAAAGCGTTGCTTTTCCTTGATACCAGGCACAAAGTGCTCGTTTCCACGTACCCTCAGGTGAAGCATGGCGATGCTATATTCTAGCTCATCCGTATTCCTAACGTTTACATATAATGTATCTACAAGCTTTCCAGCACCAATTTTACCCCCAAGAATCTGGTATTGAAATGATTCTGCTGTAGTCAACGTATCGTTCACCACCTCTACCTCAAACGGTCTGTCATAATCCACGGCAAATCCGTTAATGGTCATCGGAATTTTGATGGTTGCCTCATCATTTACATCGGTGAGAAAGGAATAGTCAATACGCTGGATATTCCGAACACCTCCATATTCAAATAGAATTGCGGGTAGCGCCGAGAAAGCTTGCGGTTCGGATTTCTCGCATCCAACCATCGAGGACATCAAGAAAACACTCAGAAAAATCAGTTTATTTCGTTTCATCGCTAAATTACTGGATTCGGTTACCAAATTCAATTTCATTTGCCGGATACGGCAGCATATAGATATTATCATCGGCAATAATCTCCGACGAATAATTTGGAATATGCGTAAGCCCTAAACGCTTGTAATAAAAAAACAGTTGTCCCTCACTTACATATTCCTTACGGTATTCCTTCAGCAGTTCCTCGTCAAAAGCCTGCCTGGAAAGGTCATTTGGCAAAAGCGTTGTAATCCGGCGGCTCGCTCTTACCTCATTGAGCAGCCCGATTGCCTTGGGCAAATCACTTGAAGCATAATATTCAGCAGCGATATAGTACATTTCCGGTAACTTGATAAGCGGCATCAGATTATTATCAACGTGTCCGTTGGCTTGCATCAATTTTACGGGAACCATTCCTAACGCCTGTGACTGCAATAAGGTATTATACCGAACATCAACTGCACCAATACCAGGAACGGCAGTTTCATAGACACTTTCCGCAAGCGCATTGGGTATTTTTAACGTATTATAATCTGCTGCGTTCGATGCTGACAAATAAGGATTGACAATATCAGCAAACCTGTCAATATAGAGCGCAAACAAATGCTCTTCGGTCATCGTTTGGTTGACGGTCACGTCTGTCGTTGAACGCAAGAGCATAGCTGGGGATGAAGTAATCACTTCTTCCGCGATAGCGGCAGCTGAAGATATCCTCCCATCCCAACTCAAAACCCTTGCCTTAAGCGATTTAACAGCGAAATAATTCAAACGCAAAGTTCTATCATTATAAAAGCCATCGCGATTTACTTCATTATAATATCCCTCCGGCCGTTCTGGGTTTGGATAAATCGGGTCATCTTTAAGCAGTTCGATGGCACCATCAAGATCTTGCAGCATTAACTGAAGAGTTTCCGCATACCCGCGTTGGGGAATGATGTCATTTTTAAAGGATGTGACATAGGGTATTGCCGGATGGTCGGCTAATTCAGGCCGATGCATCAGGCCAGAACGACCAAATAAACGTAACAGATCGAAATGTAAAAAAACCCTTAATCCCAGAAGCTCTCCTTTCACCAAATTCTTATCGACCGGATTCCAGGGAAAATCTGCCTGTTCAAGATGATATAATGCATTGTTTACATTAGCAATCATCTGATAGGCAGTGTTCCAAACGTTTTGAATTTGGGTTTGGCTCCTTACATGCTCATAGTTGAACTGCTGTATATTGAAGTATCTGGCCAGGTTTTGAAGTCCTCCATATTGCTGCGATAGCAAATCCACTAAATTATAGGTCATGTCCTGCGCATACAGCTCGGCACCTCCCATGCCGATGTATATTCCCATCAATGCATCATGAAAACCGTCTGCCGATGCGAATTGGTGCTCGGCATGAATTTGGTCACTTGCGGTCACATCAAACCATTTTTCGCAAGACTGCAACAGTCCCAAACAACTAATTATCAGTACTGTCATTAAATACTTTTTCATATCATCTGAATTAAAAGGTAGCGGTTAATGAAAACGACATCGTCCGGGAAAACGGATAGCTTGTCCCTCTTTCAATACCAATTGATGAAAATGTTCCCAGTTCGTTCATGTTTAACGCAAGCCGCAAACGCTGAAGCCGGGCAGTAGTCAACCATCGCTGATTGTAAAAATCATAATAAAGATTGGCAGCGCCGATGGTAAGCTCCCTACGATCCTGAACGAAACGTGTGGTCGCTCTTGTAACCTCCTGGGCAGGAGACACTGACCCATTTTCATTTTCTATATTGTACTGGCTCAGGCGCTTAAACAGCGCATTTTGACCGGGGTACAACCAGCGTCCTGTCAATACGCGTTTATCGACATTGTAATTGATATCCACATTCTCTACTCGGTCAACCAAAGTCTGATTGTATAACTGTCCGCCACCTAGATAACGAGCGGACACAGCGATTCCGAAACCGTTAAATTCCGCACTGAATCCCAAAACACCCTGATACTTGGGACGGGCTACCCCCGCTACTATCATGTCATTGGCATTCCACTCGAACGTTGTATTTCCGTCTTGATCCAGGTAGATCTCCAGTCCCGTAGCCGGATCGATTCCCAATGACGGCACCGCCCAGATCGCGTCCATGGACATTCCATCTTGGTATCTGTGCACCGGTCTATTATTTCCTCTATCCGCTGCTCTGGCTTCCATCCGGCTATTGAAGACTTTCATCGCATCCGACAACTCGATGATTTTACTTTCATTGGTTTCAATACTGGCGTTCAGACTGATGAAATTGCGGCCACGTTGCCAAACCATGTAGTTGGCAAAAACTTCGATCCCCTGATTCTTGACCCTACCCAGATTATCCTTTACCGAACTGAATCCAGTTGAGTTCGGCAGACTGACGTCCGCCAACAAATTCTCGGTATACCGTTCATAATAGTCAAACCTAAGCCCAAATCCTTTCACTTTCGCATCCAACCCTATGTTGTAATCGAACGATGACTCCCACTGTAATAATGGATTTGCCATATTGACCAGCTGTGATCCCGGGAAACCCTGATAGAACGATTCGAGTATATATCTATAGGTGGCAATGGAGGCATTTGTATTGAAATTCTGATTGCCAGTTGCCCCCAGCGATCCTCTTACACGCAGTTGTTCAACTACCGGATTATCTTTAAACCAAGATTCATTATGAAAGTTCCACCCCAAACCAGCGCTCCAAAATGAAGCCCAGCGTTTGTCGGCACCGAACTGTGAAGAAGCATTAGCCCGGTAAGTCAAATCGGTGAGGAAGCGGTTATCCCACATGTAAGAAAAAGCAGCCAAGACGCCCATATCCCGAGTAATACCATCAACACCTGTTGGCCTGCTGTTTAATGCGTAATTTCTTGCGAAGATAATATCCCGTAACCGATCACTGGGAAATCCCTCAGCCAAGTAAAGACGTTCACTAAATGATCGCTCACTGATATTGTATCCTAAATTCCCGAACAAATAATGCCTATCAATTTCTTTTGCATAATTGACGTTTAGGTCTCCTGAATAATAAACACTTTTCCCTGTGTTAACCTGATAAGAACCCTTTCTTACCTGATCAGCTCCATAATATGTCTCAAATCTCGTATGGCTACCGGGGTAAAACTCATCGGCATCACTACGTTTCAAATCTGCGCCCGCTCTGAGGGTGGCACGTAATCCTGGGATCATGGTCCACTCTAAATAGAAATTATTTGTAAGGTTCAAATAGCTGCTTTCAATCTTTGAGTTGACAGTGGAGTTGTACAACGGATTAGTAACCCGTGAACCATCCAATAATGTCTCTGCATAATAAGGTATGGTGCCATCTACATTCTCGGCGCGCCAATACGGGTTCATTTTGACATAATCATCAAATGTTCCATAACCGGACTCAACTCCTCTGTTTGAGGTAACGCTAGTTATATTGCGAAACAAAAAATTATCAAGCCGATACGACGCGTTTACACTGCCGCCTACATTACGGCGCCCTGATCCAATCATAACGCCCTTCACGTCATTGTAAAGCAAATCCGTGAGTACGCGAAGGTCACGGTTGCCAAGTTCCACGCTTAATGAGTGTCTTTGTCCAACGCCGTTCTGCAAAGGCTTGGCTAACCAATAGGTATCCAAGCCCTCCAACGCGAGTTTTCTTCTTTGATTATATAGCCGATTTAGATTGACGTACTGCCCAGGAGCGTCGTAGACTCCTGAATTAGCAATATACATCCCGTCAATCACTTCTGCCTGCAACTTCTCCATAGCATTGGTTAGGTTATAACTCGTCAGATCCGGCAATTCCACATTGACGCTGGCGTTGTAGGTCACCAACGGTTTATCGCCAATCATCCGGTTGGTTTCAATAACAATGACCCCATTGGCTGCTTTCGAGCCATACAACGCCTTAGAGGCAGCATCACGGAGGATGGTTACACTTTCAATACGGTTGATATCCAAATCAAAAATTCGCTCGATACTCGCCTCAAATCCATCGAGGATAAACAAAGGTTGAGTGGGGTCTTTGAGGTAATTGCCTTTCATTCCGCCTACTACGTCTTCCTCCAGAATAGGTAAACTTCCGTTGCCCCGCACCTGTATCTGCGGCATGGTATTCGGATTGGAACCCATTTCAAAATTATCCAGCACCATGGAGGGGGAGATATTTTTAAGCGCCTGAAAAACGTTGACGTTGCCCGCACGTTTCAATTCTTCTTTTGTGATGGTCTGTGCGGCGCCGGTATAGCTTTCTGCCTTACGCTGATAAACGCCTGTTATCACAACGTCCTCCAGCAATTCCTGCGACAGCTTCAGGGTTACATTAACCTGCGGCCTGCCACGTAGCGGTTCCGTTAAGGTTTGGTATCCCACCATGGTAAACCGGAGCGTATCATCCAACGATCCCACCGGAACACGGAACCTGCCATAGCGGTCGGTGCGGGAACCAACCGACCGGTAAGTCGCGGAGAAGGCTTCCACGTTAACGTTAGACAGTCTATCGCCATGTTCATCGACGACCAACCCCTCTACGTGCAATTGCTGACGTTCCGTTGGCAACGCTACGGCATACGTACGGGGTTTGGGGGATAATGTCACGATACCGCCATTGATCGACCATGCAATGGGCTTCCCTTTAGTCAACATATCCAGCGTTTGCTCAAGCGAAGCGTCCTTGACAACAACTGATACCGGATCTACGGCCAAAATCCCTTCCTTGTCATAGAAGAAATCGACACCTGTTTGCTTACGGATTTCGACAAGCACATCAATTATCTTCGCGTTGCGCTTATCCAGGGTAATCTGCGCACGCGTCGTTAGCGCACTTACCTGTAGGAAGCAGGTTAACATCAATACAATAGTTTTCATAACTGCGAGTAATTCAAGCCGGCAGGTATAAACAGGTTGATGCGCCAGCATTGAAATCTGGTTAAATTTCATACATTTGTTTACGTTTGGGTAAAAGTTAAAAACTGTTCAATCTCTAATTAGCTCAGGCCCAACGCTATCTGGCCGAAGGTATTGGCGTACCTTTGGCCTTTTTCGTTGATGTAATAGATATGTATAGTTTCAATCCATAACAACTACCTCCTTTTCTGTTATCTTGAATTTGATTTTACCGGTAGACTCCAGCATCTGCAGCACGGCAGAAAGTTTCCTGCTGCGGGATATCATCCCGCCGAATGTCCCCTTATTGGCCAGATCGGTTTGATAGACAACTTCCACGTCGTACCATCGGGCGATAACATCCATGATTTCGGGCAGCGTTTCGCCGTCGAAATAAAAATCGCCGTTTCGCCACGCCGTGGCTTTGGCTAAATCGGCATTGCCCCTGCCAATCACATTTGGCACATCAGGTTCGACCTGAGCAAACTCTCCCGGTTTCAGGGTCACCTTACCCGCGGGATTACGGGCCAAACTCACATTCACTGAACCTGACACCAATACAGTTTTGGTGCTTCTACCTCCCGGATAAGCATTCACATTGAACTCCGTACCCAAAACTTCTACCAATTGCTCCCCAACATGCACCCTAAACGGCCGATTCTCATCCCGCGTTACATCAAAATAGGCTTCACCAACGACCGTTACCTCCCGCACATCATCAAAACGAACGGGATAGGTAATGCGAGAATCCGAATTGAGCCAAACCAACGTACCATCGGGTAATGTAAGCTTGTATTGGCCACCCCGTGGAGTCAGCAGCGTATTGGTTGGACTTGGCGCGTCACCATCATTTGTATATTTGGCATCACTGGTCTTACCGATTTGGTAAACGAGGCCACTGTCTGCGGTCTGCCTAATTTCATAATTGTTATGGTTGATGATATTGCCTTCATAGCCGTCGCCTAACGGCACCTGCCTACCGTTTTCCAGTACTAACACCGCCTTATTGCCGCCTGGAGCGTGATCGTGCTGTACAAGTTTCTCGGCGCTCACGTAAGGTCCGGCAACAAAATACAGGGCAACAGCCACAAAGGCCAAAACCACGCTGGCAGCAGCCCAATACCATGCTGGTGCAACGCGTCGTTGCCGCCGGATTGATCCTTGAACATAGGTTTCCAGTTGATCCCCTAAGCGTTCCTCAAGCGCAGCCAACTCGCTGTCAAACGAGTCGACAGATATATCCGAACGGTATTGATGAAACCATCTATATAGCAGTATTTCTTCTTCAGGAGAAATACGCCCATTCCGGAATTTATCCAAAAGCTGTCTTGCTTCTTCTATACGCTTGGGTTCCATCCAGTCTCAGTTAACTTTGGCAGTTAGTTAAGGTTAAGACACCTGAACGATAAAAACTGGGTACTCCAAAATAAAAAAAATTATATTCCCGGGAAATAACCGCTTTTAGCCCGCAGCAAACAGGAAAAGGTATAAGATAAGGACGGTAAACCTTATTTTACTCCGCAAAATCCGCAATGCGCGCTTCATGTGCGTTGCAACGGTATGTTCGGAGATCTCCATTTGCTGGGAAATCTCTTTATTGGAAAAACCATGGTGCAACCTCAATTCGATAGCCTCACGCATTTTCGGCGGGAGCGCCCCAACTTCTTTTGCGATGATGGCGTTGAACTCCGCGTCCAGGATTTTACTGTCTGCGCTTTTGGGGGCTGTTTCCATAAAATCGAGGAGGGAATGGAGGTGTGCTTCAGTTACTTTTTGGTGGCGGAAAACATTTAGGCAGCGGTTCAACGCCTGCCGATACAAATAGGCCGAAAGCGACGACTGGATTTCCAGCGTGGTGCGGGAATCCCAAAGTTTTGTAAAAATATCATGGACAATATCTCTTGAGCCATCTAAATCTCCCAGTTTCTTGAAAACATAACGGATTAAACCAGGGGACAACAAGGAATAAATTGCTGAAAACGCCGATTCATCACCTAATTTCAGCTTATCCACTAATATTTTCTCCTCATTTACGTCATACAACGACATCTTAAGCCTTTCAACAAACAAACTTAGCTAGGTTAACCTATATATACAAGCAACAACAAGTATTCAGCTAACTCTTCAATGACAAATATCAAAAAAATAACCCCGGTCCTTTATTGTAGTAAGCAACGGACCGGGGTTAAACATCTTCTCATGAAAAGACGCGCCCCTTTTGGGGATTCAGGGGCTTTCAACCTAAACCTGAGACTAAGATAGGCAATGAAATTGAATTCATCAAGAACTTCTACGATATCATGGAAAAATAAAAAAATCGTGTGACGCTGAAATCGAATGGTTCCGCCGCATTGCAGTACGGTTTAACGGGCAAAACCCCCGCTATTTTGGGCCAACCGAAAACAATTTGCCTCATCCGTTGTTAACGATTTGCATACACGTTAAAACAGCGAAATATGAAGGCAAAAATCTATGCGTTATTGACAGTAACAGCACTGGCATTCACATTTACATCGCCGGTAGCTGCCAAGGGAACCGATGAAGGCCCCAGAAAGAAGACGGAGCTGACCGAAGAAGAGGTAGCCGCTAAACTGGAAGAAATGCGGGCCCGGGTGGCCGAAATCAAAGCCATGGACAAGTCTGAGCTCAGCAAAACGGAACGCCGGGCGCTGAAAAAAGAACTCCGGGAAATGAACAAACAGGCCAGGGCCATGGGATCGGGCGGTGTTTATCTTTCTGTGGGTGCCATCATCATCATCATTCTGGTATTGATATTGATTCTTTAGTCGCTTAAAACAGCTTCAGTTGCACATCCCTCGCCCCTGATGCAATATCCTGCACTGCCGCGGGGGTTTCCATATTGGAAACCCCCACACCGAGCAGACGGACGCGCTTGCCGCTCAGGTCGGTTCTTTCAAGAATCTGCATGGCCGCATGCAGCAAGCGCTGCTCTTCATTAATCGGTTCAGGAAATGATTGGCTACGGGTGATGATGGTGAAATCATGGAACTTGAATTTGACAGTGACCGTACGTCCGCGTAGTTGGGCTTTGCGCAGCCGGGAAACTAACCTAACGACCAGTTTTCCAAGTTCACCGCGCATTTCTTCGGGCATGGTGAGATCTTCTTGATAAGTGTCCTCAACACTCAATGATTTGGCGGCGCGGTGTGGCTGCACTTCGCGGCGGTCTATCCCCCTTACAATCTGGTAATAGAACTTCCCCGTCTTGCCGAAACGCTGCACCATGGCCGCTTCTGACAGCTCCTTGAGGTCGGCCCCGGTGTGGAACCCCATGGATTTCATCTTTGCTGCCGTGACCTTACCGACACCGAAGAACTTCTCCACGGGCAATTGTTCCATAAAAGCCTCAATTTTTGATGGCCCGATAAAGGTAAGTCCATCAGGCTTATTCATGTCGGATGCAATCTTGGCTACAAATTTGTTGACGGAAACGCCTGCCGATGCGGTAAGTTGCAGTTCGTCGCGGATGGCCTGCTTAATGTGCTTGGCAATAGAGATGGCCGAACCTATCCCCTGCTTGTCATGCGTAACGTCAAGATAAGCTTCATCAAGCGAAAGGGGCTCGATAATATCGGTATAGCGGCGGAAGATTTCGCGGATTTGGCGGGACACGGCTTTGTATGCGTCAAAACGTGGGTAAACGAATATCGCTGCTGGGCAAAGCCGCTGCGCGGTCCGCGAGGGCATGGCCGACCGTATCCCGTACTTACGGGCCTCATAGCTTGCCGTGGCTACCACGCCGCCGCGCCCCTCGGGCGGGCCACCCACAACCAGCGGCTTGCCGCGGTATTCTGGGAAATCGCGCTGCTCTACCGAGGCGTAAAATGCATCCATATCGATGTGAATGATTTTACGGTGTTCTGCCATCCTGTTGAAGCTTCGTTAACCCCAGCCGTCCTTAAACCCATGTGCCTGCAATACGTCCTGCGGCACGCCATCCCACACACCGGGGCGGTTGCCCACATAACCGATGTCTTTTACCCCCATTTCGCTGGTAAAGAACCCGGAGGCCGTGAGGTTACGCATGAGGCTGAAAAATGCGACACCGGGTTCCATTCCGGGTTTGGCTTTGGCGGGGTAGGCAATCTCGTCCACCAGCGCCAGTTGCTCTTGCTCTTCACATTCGGCAAACACGGCGCCATACCGCCGCTGGCTCTGCACATCCAGCCATTTCAATCCGCCACGCAGGGGCGTTTGGTATCCCGGGATGTCTTTGGCCATAAATTCAATGAACTCCGGCACGCCCGCATCTGCGGCGCTGCCTGACACCTCGTCGGCCGGGATGATGATAGCTGCAAGTACCGAAATGGTCTTTAGCTCATGTGCGGTAAAAAACTGTTCACTGTCCAGACGGCTGTTCCGTTCGTGTTCGGTATCTGTGACACCGGGCAGCTTTTCCCGCTCATTGATAGCTTTCTTTGCTTCCGGGCTGGGCCTGCATGCGTCCACAGCCAATAGGGTGCTGCCAGCCGCTGCCAGCCCTAACGCCTTTATCGAGTCTCTCCTATTCATGTCCTTAACTGGTTGTTTCGTTAAACATTGAGCTTATTCCGTTGCTGAAGGATGTATTCGGCTGTGCGCATGGACAGTGCCAGGATGGTCCATGTCAGGTTCTTGTCGCCCTGCTGGACAAAAGGTCCGGCATCTACTACAAATAAATTGCGGCAGTCGTGCGACTGGCACCAGCGGTTAAGTACCGACTTTTTGGGGTCATCGCCCATGCGCGTGGTGCCCCCTTCGTGGATGATTTTGCCGGGGGCTTCCAGCCCATACAGCGTTTCAGGTCCCGGCATCGGGGAAGTGGCAATGGCTCCCATCCCATGCAGGATTTCCCTGAAGGTCTCCTGCATGTGCTTGGCCTGCTCCACCTCTTCGTTGGCCCACTTATAATGGAAACGCAGTACCGGAATTCCATATTTATCTACCCTTGCCGGGTCTATTTCACAGTAATTGTCGTAGCTCGCCAGGGCGGTACCGCGGCCAGCCATGCCGACGCTGGCACCATAGAAGCGCCGGTAATCGTCCTTCAGCGAAGCCCCATAGCCGCCCTGCTCCCGCGACTGTCCGTCTTTAGTGGGCACCAGGTGGTTAACGCGTGGCACCCAGTCCAGAAAGCCGTAAGACGGCATGTGGAGGCCGCCACCGTACTCAATATGGTAGCCGCGCGGGAAACTGAGTTTACGGTTGCCTAACCACCAAGGCGAGTAAATGTGCACACTTCCCACGCCGTCTTCGTTATACCGCTTTCTGTCAAGCAACTGGGGCAAAAAACCTCCCGCGCTTGCTCCCGTGGAGTCGTGAAGGTAACGCCCCACCAAGCCGCTGCTATTGCCCAAGCCGCCGGGATGCACGGCCGATTTCGAATTGAGCATCAGGCGCGCACTTTCACATGCACTGGCGCCCAGCACCACTATTTTGCCTCTCACGGTATACTCCTGCAGGTCCCGCGTGTTCACATAGGAAACACCCGTAGCCAGTCCTTCATCATTGGTAAGCACTTCACGGACCATCGCATGGTCAATCAGCTCCAGGTTGCCTGTACGCATCGCGGGCATCACCAAGCACGACGAAGAAGAAAAATCACCGTATACCCGGCATCCCCGGCCACACTGCCCGCAAAAGAAACAGGTGCCCCGTCCCTCCACGCCCGGCAGTGCTTCGGTCAGCACCGAACCCCTCCCCGGGATAACCGGCACCCCCGCTTTCTGCGCACCGCGTTTGATATACAGCTCATTCAGCCGGGGTTTAGGTGGTTTTAAGAAAATACCGTCCGGTTCATTGGGCAACCCCTCCACGGTGCCATAGATGCCAATCATCCGATCTACACGATCATAGTAGGGTTTTACTTCTTCATAGGTAATGGGCCAAGCGTCGGTTACCCCGTCTTTCGGCTTAAAGTCATCGGGCCCCATCCGCAGCGAGATGCGCCCCCAATGATTGGTGCGCCCGCCCAGCATCCGTGCCCTGAACCATTCAAATGCGGTGCCCGCAGCACGGGTATACGGCTCGCCCTCCAGCTCCCACCCGCCATAGGCGGCATCAAAATCGCCGAAAGGGCGCACCGTACCGGCACCGCGGCGGGGCGACTCCCACGGCCACCGCAGTTGCATGGCATCCTTCGCAGGGTCAAAGAAGGGGCCCGCCTCCAGCATCAACACCTTTAAGCCGGCGTTGGCAAGCACATAACCCGCCATGCCGCCCCCGGCACCGGAGCCCACAACAATGGCGTCATATAGCTCCGGATTTTCCTTAATCTGATAGGAAATCATTCGTTTCGTTTATTTGGTTGTCCTATATGTTGTTTACGTTCCAAACTTAGATAAAGCTGCAAGTCTCTCCGCTAACGCTGAGTGGCAATTTTCATAGCGGAAATATAAGACATTAATCCCAACTAAAAAAAAGTTACTAAAACGTTTAACGCAGCAACAAACTCCGAATTTCATTAAATTCGCGGATGGACTTATTTAATGACGAAGCAGATAGCACCGTCAATGTTTTGCCCAAAGATGGCATTGTAAATTACTACGGGAGTATACTGCCGCTACCGGAAGCCAGCCACTACTTGCAACGGCTGCTGGCGATCGTCCCGTGGAGGCCAGACGAGGCCTTCATCTTCGGCAAACATTACATTACAAAAAGAAAAGTAGCTTGGTATGCCGATGAACCTTACGAATACAGGTATTCCAACATCAGCAAACGGGCGCTGGAATGGATTCCCGAGTTACTGGAGCTGCGCGCGCGGGTAATGCAGTACACCGGCGAACGGTTCAATTCCTGCCTGCTGAACCTCTACCCCACGGGTAATGAAGGCATGGCCTGGCACAGCGACGATGAAAAAGACCTGAAGAAAGATGGAGCGATTGCCTCGCTGAGCCTGGGCGCAACACGCAAATTTGCCTTCCGCCATAAACAAACGAAAGAAACGGTATCGGTTATGCTGCCCCACGGCAGCCTGTTGGTCATGAAGGGCACCACGCAAACCTATTGGCTCCACCGCCTGCCGCCCACTAAACGGGTGACACAGCCTCGGATAAACCTTACGTTCCGGACCATGGTCCGCTGATTGCGGCCTGCGTTTTTGTACCCCCTATCCGGCTTGGTACCTGACTTTCAAAAAAGCTGTTAGCTTCTCCACCGCAATAGCGCGGTGGCTGATGGCGTTTTTTTCGGCTGCGGTCATTTCGGCGAACGTTTGGTCATACCCGTTCGGCGTGAACAAGGGGTCGTAACCGAAACCACCCGTGCCCTGCCTTCCGTAACCGATAACCCCTTCTACAGCCCCCTCAAAAAGGAATTCCTCCCGGCCCAGCCGCAGGGAAATGACCGTACGGAAACGGGCTTTCCGGTTGGGATGGTTGCCCAGCTTGCTAAGTAGCAAATCGATATTCTTCTCCATGTCGCGCGTGCCGGAGTAACGCGCAGAATAGACCCCCGGCTCGTTGTTGAGTGCCTCAACCTCCAAGCCCGAATCATCGGCGAAACAATCGTATCCATACCGTTCTTTAAGGTAGGCGCTTTTCTGGGAGGCGTTCGCCTCAAACGTATCGCCGGTTTCCGGGATATCTTCCGTGCAGCCAATATCGGCAAGGGTAAGCAGACGGATATTATCGCCTACCATTGCCTGCACTTCCTCAAGTTTATGCGCGTTATTGGTGGCAAAGACCAATTCAATCATATCAGTAATGTTTTTACAGTGCTCCAAAACAGCCGCTTCTTTTCGGCATCGGCCAGCATTTCATCAAACGAGAAGGTGTGGAAAACCGTAATGCCGTGATAGGTCAGCACGGTGTTGGGGGCAGGGGTCCCCAACCCCTCCCAAGGCAACGGCACGCCGAGCGAAACCATGATTCTCGGACTGAAAAAGGTGAAAATATCGTCTTGCTTTGGAGACGTGGAAAGCCTGCCGAGGTTCACTAACGCAATATCATCCACCGTCAGTTTCAAGGCAGCCAGTGTCTTCGCCAACGCGTCCAGCGCCGGTGAAGACAGCCATTCGTGCTGCGGTTCGCTGGCCAAAAACAGGTAGTTCCGCCCGTTTTTGCCATAAAACGGAAACTTCGGCGCCACAGCTTCCGCCGCCGGTGCAACCGGAGCAACGGCTAATCCATCACCGGTTTCCTTCACCGGGGCTTCTTCGCTTATACCGAAGAGCGTCTCCGTCATCAGGTAGCGCAGCGCTGCAGGGTCGGTGGTCTGGATGCTCGACATGGCCATGCTATTGTCCCAATACCCAGGCGAATATCAACGGCGCCACGATGGTGGCATCCGATTCAACAATGAATTTAGGGGTATGAATATCCAGTTTCCCCCAGGTGATTTTCTCATTCGGCACGGCTCCGGAATAAGAACCATAAGAGGTGGTGGAATCCGAAATCTGGCAGAAATAGCTCCAAAACGGAATGTTTTCCATCTCCATGTCCTGATAAAGCATGGGTACCACACAGATGGGGAAGTCGCCCGCGATGCCGCCGCCAATCTGGAAGAAGCCCACGCCTTTCCCTTCGGAATTCTTAACGTACCAATCCGCAAGGTAAGTCATGTATTCAATACCGCTTTTCATGGTCGATGCTTTCAGCTCTCCCTTGATGACATACGAGGCAAAGATGTTGCCCATGGTGCTGTCTTCCCAGCCAGGTACCACGATGGGAAGATTCTTCTCCGCTGCGGCCAGCATCCAGGAATTTTTAGGGTCAATTTCGTAATACTGTTCCAGCACACCACTATTGAGCATTTTGTACATGTATTCGTGCGGGAAATAACGCTCACCGGCGTCTTCTGCTTCTTTCCATATCTTATATATATGTTGCTGAATGCGGCGGAACGCTTCTTCTTCCGGAATACAGGTGTCCGTAACCCGGTTATAATGGTTTTCCAGCAACTCCCACTCATCCTGCGGACTCAGATCGCGGTAATTCGGCACCCGCTTGTAATGCGAATGTGCAACCAGGTTCATGATATCTTCTTCGAGGTTAGCTCCCGTACAACTGATGATAGCCACTTTATCCTGACGGATCATCTCGGCCAGCGAAATGCCCAGCTCGGCTGTACTCATGGCTCCGGCCAGCGTAATCATCATTTTTCCTCCGGCATCGAGGTGGGTCTCATAGCCCTTTGCTGCATCCACCAGGGCGGCAGCGTTGAAGTGCAGGTAGTTCTTTTCGATAAACTGGGAAATAGGACCTCTTGTTTTGCTCATCTCTTTTTCTGTGCTTGGTTTCGCTTACAAAGGTAACGTTTTCCACAGGAAGTTGGAAGTGGTTATACCTCCCAGCGTTCGCAGGTCTGCAAGAAAGCCTCATCAGCATCAGCGCCGATGCCAGAGGTATAAGGCAAGGAAAGGTGGAACCCTTCGTACCGTACACCGCCAACCACGGGGTCTGCCCGATGCCCAATCATACAGGTATCCAGGTCAAAAAATTGCACATTGGGTGCCGCGTATGCAAAATGGGCTTTGGCCGACAGGGCAAGACGGGTTTCCAGCATGCCGCCAATCATGCAGGGAATGCCGTATTCCGCCGCGGTTTGCTGGATGCGAAGGGCTTCAGCGATGCCGCCGGATTTGGAAAATTTGATATTGATGGAATCACAGGCACCCTGCGATGCCAACCGGGCGGCATCGCGATGGTCATAGCAGCTTTCATCGGCCATAAGCGGAATGGTGGTCTCTTGGCGGAGCTGCGGAAGCAAGTGGTCGTTATAGCTGCGCATGGGCTGTTCACAGAACTGGATGCCAAATGGCTCCAACCCCCGCAGGGCCGCCACGGCGGCGTCGTAATCCCAGCCCTGATTGGCATCGATGCGGATAAGGAGGTCTGAACCTACGGCGTCACGGATGGCCTTGATGCGGGCGACATCAGATTCGGGGGCCTTGCCCAGCTTTACCTTGACCATCGTTGCACCCCGCTCGCGGTATGCCAAAGCCTTGGCAGCCATTTCCTCCGGCGTGCCAATCCCCACCGTAATATCGGTAACAATATCGCGAACGGCGCCGCCAAGGTATTTATAGAGCGGCACACTGGCGTGCTTGGCCGCCAGGTCGTGCAACGCAATATCAAAGGCGCTTTTAGCCGTGGCGTTCCGGGCGATGAAGGTGTCAAGTTCGGCAAGCCGTTCATCAATGGCCAGCGGGTCCTTACCTTTCCAAAGCCGGGCAAAATCACGGGCAACGGCCAAACAGGTGTCCTGCGTTTCGCCCACAATCATCGGGAACGCGGAACATTCGCCCACACCATAAATCCCGGTATCGGTGTGTATACGGACAAGCATGTTCTGTGCGTAATCCATGGTCCCCGTGGCTATCACAAACGGCTCCATCGGGATGCTGAAACGGTAAATCTCGGTGTGGGTGATTTTCATATTCTTTAATGTTTTCGGCCCCGAAATTAATGTTTTTTAATGAACTACCTACGGATACAAGAAAAGAGGTGTATTTATAAAGTCGGCAACCCAGCCGGTTGTTTATTATCAATTTATCAAAAATAAATCTATATAATAGTTAATTATCAACAAAAGAAATAAAAATTTGAAAAAAAATTAATCAAACCAGAAATTATTACTAATTTAGCAAATTGAATACAGCTAACTAAATAGAATGACTGCTATATTGAGACAACAGGAGGGGCTTTATCAAGCTGATTTTGAACGCGATGCATGTGGCGTAGGCTTTATAGCCAACATCAAGGGCAATAAAACGCACCGGCAGGTCAGAGACGCACTCACCATGCTGGAAAACATGGAACACCGCGGCGCCTGCGGTTGTGATCCGGAGAGTGGAGACGGCGCGGGGATTATGCTCCAATTACCCCATGAGTTCCTTTGGGAAGAATGCATCGCATTGGGCATACAGCTCAGCGAACCGGGATATTACGGCACGGGCATGGCCTTTTTGCCGAAAAAGGCAGAAGCCAATAAACGTTGCCGCGAGATTATCCAGCAGGCAACGGAAGACCGTGGAATGAAATTCCTGGGCTTCAGGCGTGTGCCGGTTAACCCGGAAGGCATCGGCAGCACCGCATTGGGGGTGGAGCCGGAAATCGTACAGTTCTTTGTGTCGCGCCCGGCGGGCGTGACCAATACGACGGATTTTGAACGTAAACTATTTGTGCTGCGGCGGCTGATCGCCAAAATGGTACGGGAAACCAGCGAATTTGCCGACGAACTGTATATCGCCTCGTTATCCTGCAAAGTCATTGTATATAAAGGCCAGCTGACCACGTATCAGGTAGGTACTTATTTCCCTGACCTTGCGGACGAACGGGTTGTATCGGCTTTCGGCCTGGTGCATTCCCGTTTCTCTACCAATACGTTTCCGTCATGGCAGTTGGCACAACCTTTCCGCATGCTGGCACACAACGGTGAAATCAATACACTGACGGGAAATCTTAACTGGTTCTATGCAGGATTGCGATCATTGTCTTCGCCGTATTTCACGGAAGAAGAACTGCAGATATTATTGCCCGTGGTGGACGGGCACCAGTCCGACTCGGCGTGTTTGGATAACGTGGCTGAACTGTTGCTCCACAGCGGGCGGAGCATTGCACACGTCATGCTGATGATGGTTCCCGAAGCATGGGATGGCAACACCCAGATGGATCCGCTGAAAAAAGCGTTCTACGAATACCACGCAACATTAATGGAACCCTGGGATGGCCCGGCGGCGCTCTGCTTCACCGACGGCACAACCATTGGTGCCATGCTCGACCGTAACGGTCTGCGGCCGCTGCGCTTCGCCGTGACATCTGACGACCGTATCATCGTGGCGTCCGAGGCGGGGGCCTTACCCGTGGATGAAAGCCTGATCATCAAAAAGGGCCGCCAGCAGCCGGGTAAAATCCTGCTCATCGACATGGAAAAGGGTGAAATTTTATCGGACGAGCAGGTGAAGAACGAACTCGCCCGCAAACAACCTTATGGCGACTGGCTGAACCAGTATAAAATCCGTATGGAAGAGCTGGCCGAACCGCGGGTGACGTTTACCTACCTCTCCAAAGATTCGGTTTTTAAATACCAACAGATATTCGGCTATTCACGGGAAGATGTAGAAGGCATCATCACTCCCATGGCCCTTGACGGCAAGGAACCTGTGGGCTCCATGGGTACCGATGTGCCGCTGGCCGTGCTTTCCAATCACCCGCAGCACCTATCAAGTTATTTCAAACAATTTTTTGCTCAGGTGACCAACCCGCCCATCGATCCCATCCGGGAGCGCCTGGTGATGAGTCTGGCCACGTTTATCGGCAATGCAGGCAATATACTGGATGAAGACAAGATGCATTGCCATTGCGTGGCGCTGGAGCATCCTATACTCACCAGCCGCGAGCTGGAAAAATTGCGCAGCATCGATACAGGCATATTCCAAGCGAAAACGCTGCAATGCTATTTTAACGCCTCCGGCGAGCCGGGCGCCCTTGAAGACGGGCTGCAACGCCTCTGCCGTTATGCGGAAGACGCGGTGCGGGACGGTTTCGAGGTGATCATCCTTTCTGACCGTGCCATTGATTCGCAACACGCAGCCATCCCCTCGCTACTCGCGGTATCGGCCGTGCACCACCACCTCATTAAAACCGGTCACCGCGGTGCCGTGGGTCTGGTGGTAGAAGGCGGCGATGTATGGGAAGTCCATCACTTCGCATGCTTACTGGCCTTCGGTGCTACGGCTATCAACCCGTACATGGCGCTGGCCTCCATCCGTACGCTCAAAGAACAGGGCGTTTTGGACACGGAGCTGACATGGCCGCAGTTGGCCAAAAATTACGTGAAGGCCGTATGTGGCGGATTGCTCAAAATCTTCTCCAAGATGGGAATCTCCACGTTACAGTCTTACCATGGCGCCCAAATATTTGAAGTACTCGGCATCAACAAGGACGTGGTAGACAAGTATTTCTGCGGCGCGGTTTCCCGCATTGGCGGCCTGGATCTGGACGATATCGCCCGGGAGGTGCTGAGCAAACACAACCGCGGGTTCACCAGTTCCCGCAACACCAAAGATTTATTGCCGGAAGGCGGCATCTATCAATGGAAGCGGAGGGGCGAAGCGCATTTGTTTAACCCGCAGACGGTGCACCTCTTGCAACAGGCATGCCGCACGGGTGACTATGAGACTTATAAAAAATACGCTTCACTTATCAATAATCAAGATGAACGCCGCTATACGCTGCGCGGGCTGCTCGATTTCGCCCGGCACCGGACACCTATCCCGCTCAGCGAAGTGGAACCCGCCGAAAATATCATGAAGCGTTTCGCTACAGGCGCTATGTCTTTTGGCTCCATCTCGCATGAGGCACATAGCACGCTGGCCATTGCCATGAACCGCATCGGCGGCAAGAGCAATACCGGCGAAGGTGGTGAGGATGAAATCCGTTATAAGCCGCTTCCCAATGGCGACTCCATGCGATCGGCCATCAAGCAGGTGGCTTCCGGCCGTTTCGGCGTAACGTCAAACTACCTTACGCAAGCCGATGAACTGCAAATAAAAATGGCACAGGGAGCCAAACCTGGCGAAGGTGGGCAGTTGCCCGGTCATAAGGTGGACGAATGGATTGCCAAGGTGCGGCATTCAACACCGGGCGTGGGACTGATTTCCCCTCCCCCACACCATGACATCTATTCCATTGAGGATTTGGCCCAGCTTATTTTTGACTTGAAAAATGCCAACCGTGAAGCTCGGATAAACGTGAAACTGGTATCCAAAGCCGGGGTAGGCACCATTGCCGCCGGTGTGGCCAAAGCTCACGCAGACGTGATTCTGATTGCAGGGTATGATGGTGGAACCGGCGCTTCGCCCATCAGTTCCATCAAACACGCCGGATTACCCTGGGAACTCGGCTTGGCTGAAACGCACCAAACACTGGTGAAGAACGGTTTACGGAGCCGCGTGGTCCTGCAAACTGATGGACAGCTCAAAACCGGCCGGGATCTGGCCATTGCAACGCTTCTGGGTGCCGAAGAATGGGGCGTAGCTACAGCTGCCCTCGTTGCCGGGGGATGCATCATGATGCGCAAATGCCATCTGAATACCTGTCCTGTGGGTGTAGCTACCCAGGATCCGGAGCTCCGCAAGCTATTTACCGGCAAACCGGAAGACATTGTTAACCTGTTCCGGTTCTTGGCAGAAGAATTGCGTGAAACCATGGCCGAACTGGGATTCCGCACCATCAATGAAATGGTGGGCCGGGCGCAATTTTTAAAGAAAAGGGAAAACATTGACCATTGGAAAATAAACAAACTCGATCTTTCCGGCATCCTCTATGTGGCGCATAGCACCAATGGCGATACGCTATACCAGACGCAACCGCAGGATCATGGATTGGACATGGTATTGGACTGGGGCCTGGTAACTCAAGCCCGCGCCGCATTGGAAAGCAAAACCCCCGTTTTCGGCACGTTCAATGTGAAGAATACCGACCGTACCATCGGCACGCTCCTGTCCAACGAAGTATCTAAGCGCTATGGATCGGAAGGGCTGCCAGATAACACCATCAACTATAAGTTCACCGGATCGGCCGGACAGAGCTTCGGTGCCTTTGCAGCGAAGGGCCTTTCGTTTGAACTTGAGGGAGAGGCCAATGATTACGTAGGCAAGGGACTTTCCGGTGCCCAGCTGGCCATCTACCCACCGGAATCAAGCAGCCGGATCGCACATGAAAACATCATCATCGGCAACGTTGCGTTGTATGGCGCAACATCAGGCCACCTTTTCGTATGCGGGCAGGCGGGCGAACGCTTCGCCGTGCGTAACTCGGGTGCAACGGCCGTGGTGGAAGGCGTAGGCGACCACGGCTGTGAGTACATGACCGGCGGACGCGCCCTGATATTGGGTGCTACCGGCCGCAATTTTGCAGCCGGCATGAGCGGTGGCATTGCGTGGGTTTACGATGCAGAAGGTACCTTCCGGGACAACTGCAACACCGAGATGGTCGATCTTGATCCGCTCGATGCTGAAGATGAAACAGCAATCATTGCCCTGCTAAAACGGCACATTCACCTTACCGGAAGCAAACGGGCCACCGATAT
Organism: Parapedobacter composti; assembly: GCF_900112315.1. Taxonomy (GTDB): domain Bacteria; phylum Bacteroidota; class Bacteroidia; order Sphingobacteriales; family Sphingobacteriaceae; genus Parapedobacter; species Parapedobacter composti. Next base: position 130,638 of record NZ_FOLL01000007.1, read on the forward strand.
CCTGCAAAACTGGAAAACGGAAAAAACCTGCTTCATCAAGGTGTTCCCCCGGGAGTACAAGAATGTACTGCGGAAAAAATTAGTAGAAGCTTAAACAACGATATAAAACAGCAAGAAGATGGGAAAACCAACAGGATTCAAGGAGTTTGAGCGGATGCTTCCGCAGAAGGACGCTGTTGCGAACCGGAAGAAAACATACAACGAATTTGTACAACCCTACAGTGACGACGAACTAAACAAACAGGCGGCCCGCTGCATGAACTGCGGCATACCGTTCTGCCACTCGGGCTGTCCGCTGGGCAATGTCATCCCCGAATTCAATGACGCGGTATATGACGGCAAATGGGAAGAAGCGTATCGCATACTGGCATCCACCAACAACTTCCCCGAGTTTACAGGAAGGATATGCCCCGCACCCTGTGAGTCGGCGTGTGTACTGGGCATCAACCGATCTCCCGTAGCCATTGAAGAGATTGAAAAACACATCATTGAAATTGCCTATAAACGTGAATACGTAAAGGCTCGTCCCACCCACTTAAAAACCGGAAAACGCGTAGCCGTGGTGGGCAGCGGCCCCGCTGGTCTGGCTGCGGCAGCACAACTGATTAAAGTGGGCCATGAAGTGACGGTATACGAACGTGACGATAAACCCGGAGGTTTGCTGCGCTACGGCATTCCGGATTTCAAGCTTGAAAAATGGGTGATAGACCGCCGGATCAAGGTAATGGAAGAAGATGGTGTTATTTTCCGGTGTAATGCCGAGGTAGGAAAAAACGTGCCTGCCAGCGAGCTCGAGGCATATGATGCCGTGGTATTGGCCGGAGGGTCAACGATTCCACGCAACCTTAATATCCCCGGACGGGAACTGAAAGGGGTGCACTTCGCCATGGAATTTTTGAAACAGCAGAATAAGCGGGTGGGCAACTCGGCGTTCGAAGAGGAAGACATCCTGGCCACCGGCAAAAATGTACTGGTTATTGGCGGGGGCGACACTGGATCGGACTGCGTGGGCACCTCCAACCGCCACGGTGCCAAATCGGTTACGCAGTTTGAACTGATGCCACAGCCGCCGAAAACACGCACGGATGCCATGCCTTGGCCGACCTACCCGATGCTGCTCAAAACGACCACTTCGCACGAGGAAGGTTGTGAGCGCTTCTGGAGCATCAGCACCAAAGAGTTTATCGGCGACGGGAACGGCAACCTCAAAGCTGCCCGCGTAGTCGACCTCGAATGGGAATGCGACCATCTGGGCCGTCCGTTGAAGTTCACCGAAGTTGCGGGGTCTGAACGGGAGATTCCTTGTGAACTGGCATTGCTGGCTATGGGGTTCTTGCACCCGCAGCACGATGGGCTGCTGCAGCAACTGGGCGTGGAGCTTGATGAACGCGGCAATGTACGTGCCAAGGAAGGCGAATACAAATCGTCGGCCGACCGGATTTTCGTTGCCGGTGATATGCGGCGCGGCCAGTCGCTCGTCGTATGGGCTATTTCCGAGGGGCGCGAATGCGCCCGGAAAGTGGACGAATACTTGATGGGATATTCTGAATTGGAAAGCAAGGATGCCCTCGTGGATTATGCATGAGTCCAACAGGCGCTTGATAAGCTCCAAGGCCATCGTTTTGGTCGGCATTGAAGCTTATCAAGCCTTTTGTTGGTTGCCGCTATTTGGGAGCCTTATGGAGCAGGTAGAAAGCCAGCGCTCCGAAAATGAGGTTGGGAATAAACACCGCGATGATGGGCGGCAGCCCGCCCTTTAGCGAAAACATGGTAGCAAATTGGATAAACACGATGTAGGTGAAGCTCAATCCGATGCCAATACCCAAGCTCAACCCGATACCCCCCCGAACTTTTTTGGAAGACAGGGCTACCCCCATCAGGGTAAGCACATAAGCCGCCAGGGGCGTCACAAAACGCTTGTATTTTTCCAGAAGCAAATCCGTCATCATCCCCGTACCCCGTATTTTCTCCTTCTCAATCCGCTCATTCAATTCGGTCATGTTCATGGCCGTAAAAATATTGTCGTATACCTCAAAATCACGGGGTGTCATGTCCAGCAACGTATCCATACTCGTCCCCTTGATCATTTCTTCGTCCAAGGAATCTATCTTCCGGATGGTGTAATTTTCAATACGCCAATGGTTCTTCACTGAATCCCATGCAATGCGATCAGCCATAAGCTTTTCAATCATCTCATTGCCATCGAACTTTTCCAGCACAAAATTATATCCTACTTTCCGGTTGTTATCGAAATTATCGATATACACATAACTGTCGTCATCAATCTGCATGTGGGTAGAACTTTTGGTATTGTTCTCCACAGGCTTCACGTAAACGCGCTCAAACCCGACTTTTAATTTATTGGTACGCGGAATAATGTATACACTGAACACGAAATTAAGCGCAAAAATAATGGTGGCCGCAACCATGTAAGGCCTTATAAAGCGGTTAAAGCTCATCCCCCCGCTCAGGATAGGGACAATCTCCGTCTGGTCCGCCATCTTGGCGGTGAAGAAAATAACCGCGATGAAATTGATCAACGGCGACAACATGTTCAGATAGAACGGAACGAACCCCGCGTAATATTCAAAGACAATTTTTGAAAGCGGGGCTTTGTATTTGAGAAAGTCATCCAGCCGTTCCGACACATCGAACACCACCGCTACCACCGTGAATATCCCCATGGTAAACACAAACGTGCTGAGGTATTTCTGGATGACATACCTATCAATAATCTTAAACGACGACTGCAACCACTCCTTCATCTGTCAAAGCCTTTCATCCAATTGCTTTACCATCTTGCTTTTCCATTCATGGAAATCCCCCGCCACAATATGGGCACGGGCCTCCCCTACCAGCCACAGGTAAAAATGCAGGTTATGCAACGATGCTATCTGTGCACCCAAGATCTCCTGCGAACGAATCAGATGCCTTAGGTAAGCCTTACTGTATACCCTATCGGCCAGTAAATCACTCTCGGCATCCAGCGGTGAAAAATCAGTTTCCCACTTTTTATTTTTGATGTTAATGATGCCTTGCCGGGTAAATAGCATTCCATTGCGTGCATTGCGGGTGGGCATCACGCAATCAAACATATCAATACCCAGTGCAATATTCTCCAGGATATTGACCGGCGTACCCACTCCCATCAGATAACGTGGCTTTTCTGCCGGAAGTATACGGCATACCACTTCAGTCATGGCGTACATCTCTTCCGCCGGCTCCCCCACGGAAAGCCCGCCGATAGCATTTCCCTCGCGGCCGAAGGCGGCAATGGTTTCGGCCGACTTTTCCCGCAGGTCGCGGTATACCGAACCCTGGACGATGGGAAAAAGGGTTTGTTCATAACCATATAACGGTTCAGTGGCATCGAACCGTTCGCAACAGCGCTTAAGCCAACGGTGCGTCATGTCGAGCGACCGCCTTGCATACTGATAATCACAGGGGTAAGGGGTACATTCGTCAAAAGCCATCACGATGTCGGCGCCGATCACACGCTGGGTATCCATCACGTTTTCCGGCGTAAAAAGGTGTTTGGACCCATCAATATGGGAACGGAACGTGACACCTTCTTCGCGTATTTTGCGCACTTCGGTAAGCGAATACACCTGATACCCCCCACTGTCTGTCAGGATAGGCTTCTGCCATCCGTTAAATCGGTGGAGCCCTCCTGCACGCTGCAGCACGTCCAGTCCCGGCCGCAGGTAAAGGTGGTACGTATTGCCCAATATGATCTGGGCTTTTATATCGTCCGCAAGTTCATGCTGGTGCACAGCCTTCACCGTGCCCGCCGTACCTACGGGCATAAAAATAGGGGTTTCAATGGTGCCATGGGCTGTTTCCATAATGCCCGCGCGTGCCTGCGTATGCTTATCTGTTGCCTGAAGGGTAAATTTCATTCCGTTTGCGTTGCGCAAACTTAGACAAAATGCTTCGCATTTTCGAACGCATACAATAACAGAAATGTAAATCGTTATCTTTGCCGCACGTATGGAGATATTCAGCCAAGTAGCCGGAATCGGTTTCTTTCTTCTGTTGGGAGGGTGCGGCCTGTTCCTGGTCATCCAATTATACTACCTGCTGGGAGTTTACCGGAAACTGGCGGCCTACACCGTTCCGCAGACACCAGAAAAAACGGCCAACCCACCCCTATCCGTGATTATTTGCGCACGCAACGAAGAAGAAAACTTACGAAAAAACCTTCCGAAAATACTCGACCAGGATTACCCGGAGTTTGAAGTGATTCTGGTGAACGACTTCTCGGAAGATGATACCAAGTGGTTACTTAAGGATTGGAGCCAGCAATACAGCCACCTGAAAACGGTAGAAATTGCTGAACACGTCCGCCTCAAGCATGGCAAAAAGTTTGCGCTCACCCTGGGTATCAAAGCTGCCCGGCATGAACATTTGGTATTTACAGATGCCGACTGTTTCCCGCAATCCGACCAATGGCTCCGGCAAATGGCCGCCGCTTTCAGCGGTGGTGAGGAAATTGTGCTTGGGTATTCGCCCTACTTGAAAAAACGCGGATTCCTGAATGCCCTTATCCGCTTTGAAACGTTCCACACCGCCATGAGTTACCTTTCCTATGCACTCAAAGGGAACCCTTATATGGGGGTCGGCCGCAATATTGCCTACACAAAAAGCCTGTTTTTCCGTGGCAAGGGCTTCGCGGCACACATGCACATCCCTTCGGGGGATGACGACCTTTTTGTGAACCAGAACGCTACACCGCATAATACGGCTATCTGCATTCACCCTGACGCCCATGTATGGAGCGAGCCCAAAACTGCATTCGCGGCCTATGCAAGCCAAAAAACCCGGCATGCCGGTGCATCAAAAGCTTATAAGCCCGCCCATCGGCGGATGCTGGCCACACAACTCATCAGCGCCATACTTTTTTACGCGGTTGCGCTCATTACGGTAGTCCTGTATCCGTCTTACTGGTACATGGTGTTGGGTGCTTACCTGCTGCGGCTGCTCGTCCAGCTTGTTGTCTATTACCCGATCATGAAGAAACTCCAGACCCAAGGGCTTATCTGGGCGTTGCCGATCCTTGATCCGGTTTATTATGGCTATATCTGCATCAACGGTTTCTTCGCACTGTTTAAGAAAGACGTCACATGGAAGTAACGCTTGATCCCTCGGTAGATATCGTTTATCGCTACTTTCCCAGGCTTTCGGCAAAGCAACGGGAACAGTTCGGCCAATTAGGCGAACTGTATCCGCACTGGAATGCGCAGATTAATGTCATTTCCCGTAAAGATATCAGCAGCCTGTACCTTCATCATGTGCTCCATTCACTGGGCATCGCCAAATTCACCAACTTCACGCCGGGCACACGTATCCTTGATGTAGGCACCGGCGGCGGTTTCCCCGGCATCCCCCTGGCCATACTGTTCCCCGACGTGCATTTTGACTTGGTTGATTCCATCGGAAAAAAAATCAAAGTGGTGCGGGAAGTCTCCGCAGCACTGGAACTGGAAAACGTATCCGCATACCACATACGTGCAGAACAACTGGACGAAAAGTACGATTTCGTGGTGTCGCGGGCGGTTACCCGCCTGGCTGAATTTTATCCCTGGGTGGCGAATAAAATTTCACGGAAAACCAAAAACGCCATTCCCAACGGAATCCTCTACCTTAAAGGCGGTGATTTGGGGGAAGAAATACGGGAAGCCCGGTTGCCTGCGGATATATATCCGCTTTCGGACTACTTCAAAGAAGCGTTTTTTGAAACGAAATCTGTGGTTTACGTACCGGTTTAATCGCCCGGACGGAGCCTGGCAAAAACGGCTATTTACTTAATGCGTGCATCGGCATTAAACATGATTTCCGCCAACGGCCGGATAGGTTCTGGACATTCGGCTGCCGAATGATTATTTCAATTGAACAATTTTGTATATTCGCCTATCCAGATGAACCTGCTGCATTACATTGCATTAACCAAAGTCAGAGGTATCGGCCCGGTGATCGGACGGCACCTGATTGATTATTTCGGCGATGCCGCAACTGTGTTTACGGCGCCGGCGCGCGAACTTATGGCCATCCCGGGCATCGGCCCCCGGCTGGCGGAGTCCATAACGGACGCCCGGGCGTTGCACGAGGCAGAAAACGAGCTCAGCTTCATCGAGAAACACAGCATCCAGGCACTCGTGTGGGGAACCCCTGATTACCCCAAGCGTTTGGCGGAATGCAGTGATGCTCCTCTCCTGCTTTATTATAAGGGAGTAGCCGACCTCAACGCCTCGCCAACCGTCAGTATCGTAGGCACCCGTAATGCCACGGCCTATGGCAAATCCATCTGTACGGCGTTGGTGGGCGACCTTAAGCCATACCGTCCGGTCATTGTTAGTGGTTTGGCCTACGGCATCGACAGTTGTGCCCATCGGGCCGCACTGGAGCATGATATACCGACAATAGGTGTATTAGGTCATGGGCTCGACCGCATTTACCCGGCTGCCAACCGCGGAATGGCGGCCAAGATGCTGGAATGCGGAGGCCTGCTCACGGAGTTTCCGTCGGGCACCACACCCGATAGGCAGAACTTTCCGATGCGGAATCGGATTATCGCGGGATTGGCTGATGTAACCATCGTTGTCGAGGCGGCCCACAAAGGCGGAGCATTGATTACAGCAGAAATTGCAAATACGTACAACCGCGATGTATGTGCCTTCCCGGGCAATGTAGGCCAGGCGTCATCTGCCGGATGCAATTACCTCATCAAAACCAACCGGGCACACCTGATTACCGGCGCGAGAGACGTTGAATACCTAATGAACTGGGAACCCCAATCGCAACCGACTGTATCTCAAACGCAATTACTGCAAACAACCCTTACCGACGCGGAACAAGAGGCATACAAAATCATTCAAGAAGCCGGAAAAATAGGTGTAGACGACCTGTCCAGTACACTCCAATGGCCCCAAAGCAAACTGGCCATCACATTGCTTGAAATGGAAATGAAAGGGGTTATCACTGCCTTGCCCGGCAAGGTATACCGTATAATAAGTTAATTTTTATTGCACGGTATTGCCTTTTTCCGTACCTTTGCCGTGGGTAAGTCTTTTACGACCAGCTCCTCGAGAATCCCCCAGGGTGGGAACACAGCAAGGGTATCGGGTTGTAGCGGTGCGATAAAAGGAGCTTGCCCATTTTTTGTTTTGCATATACCCTCAACTTTGCCTAAGTTTGCATCCCATAATTTTCGATTTGAATGAGTTGGTTTAGACGTGAAAAGGCCGGGATAAGCACGGCCACGGAACATAAGAAGGAAGCGCCCGATGGCCTGTGGAACAAATGCCCTTCCTGTAAAAAGCCGTTGCTGAATATCGAGCAGATAGAAAACAAATATGTATGCCACTACTGCGGGTATCACCTGCGCATCGGATCTGCCGCTTACTTTTCCATACTTTTTGACGACAACCAATTCACCGAGCTGTTCGCCAACCTCCGTTCTGGCGACCCGCTTAACTTTGAAGACACCAAAAAATATACGGAAAGGCTGGAAGAAAGTTATGCCAAAACCGGATTGAATGATGCCATCCGCTGTGCACACGGCAAAACCGAAGGGCAGGATATCGTCGTCGCCTGTATGGACTTCACCTTCATTGGAGGCTCCATGGGATCCGTGGTCGGCGAAAAGATTGCCCGTTCAATCGATTATTGCCTGGCAAAGCGTATCCCGTTTATGCTGATATCCAAATCTGGAGGCGCGCGTATGATGGAAGCTGCCTTTTCATTGATGCAGATGGCCAAGACGTCTGCGAAGCTTGCCTTGTTGGCCGAAGCGAAAATTCCGTATATCTGTTTGCTGACGGATCCCACCACGGGCGGTGTAACGGCTTCCTATGCCATGTTAGGCGACATCAACATCGCAGAACCCGGGGCACTGATAGGTTTCGCGGGGCCTCGCGTCATCAAAGAAACCATAAAAAAAGATCTGCCTAAAGGCTTCCAAACGTCGGAGTTTTTGCTGGAGCACGGATTCCTCGATTTCATCGTAGACCGCCGCCAGCTTAAACAGAAGATTGCGCTGTTCCTGAAAATGGTGAATTAACAACTTTTGTTTGAGTTTTAACATTTTTTCACATATTTGCGTAGGCTAACTGATTAGTTTTGTGCCGGACCTCTTCTGCCTTCACCGGCAGGTATCGAAAAAATACGGATGGCTAAAACGAAGTACCATTACAATTCACATACTTTAAAATACGAGCGGGTAAAAACAAGCACAAAAACCTGGGCGTTACGAGCCCTCGGTTTCCTTACCAGTTCCTTTGCCTGTGCCCTTTTTCTGCTTTACGTAGGCTTCACCTTCATCGATTCCCCCAAAGAGAAGCAACTCCAGCGCGAGGTCAACCAGATGGCACTACAGTACAACATCATGAAAGAACGGCTCAAACAGATGGATGCCGCGCTGGAAAACATGCAACATCGGGACGACAACATCTACCGGGTTATCTTTGAGGCTGATCCCATCGATCCGGATATCCGCAAAGCCGGTTTCGGAGGTGTTAACCGCTACAAAAACCTGGAGCATTTCCGACATTCGGATCTGATGATTGAAACGGCCAAGAAACTCGACTACCTGTCCAAGGCATTATACGTGCAATCCAAATCGTATGACGAACTTACGGCAATGGCCAAATCCAAAGCGGAAATGATGGCCTGCATACCGGCTATTCAGCCAGTGGATAGCCGCAAAATACGGGGCGGGATTTCCGGATTCGGCATACGGATACATCCCGTATATAAAATCCGGAAAATGCATGCAGGCATAGACTTCACCGCGCCCGTGGGCACCCCCATCTATGCGACAGGAAACGGCCGGGTAGCAGCAGCCGGCGCGGACGGCGGCTACGGACGCCGCGTAATCATTGACCATGGCTATAGTTACAAAACCCTGTATGGCCATATGAGCCGGTTTACCGTTAAGGAGGGCCAGCGGGTAAAACGGGGCGACCTTATTGGCTATGTGGGCAATACCGGAACCTCAACCGGCCCACACCTGCACTACGAGGTGCATAAAAACGACCAACCCGTAAACCCCATTAATTTTATTTATAATGACCTCACGCCGGCCGAATATTCGGCCATACTGGAAGCTGCTTCGCAGGAAAACCAGTCGTTTGACTGAGTAAATTCGGTTTAGATTACAGAATAATCCAACTGTGTTGTATATTTGCTTTAGAACAACGCATTCCATTGTTGCAATATGCCTTATAAAGAGCGCGAAATAAACAAACTCTATTACACCATGGGTGAGGTAACCGCTATGTTTGGCGTAAACGCTTCGCAAATACGGTTTTACGAGCGGGAGTTTGACATCATCCAGCCAAAAAAGAATAAGAAAGGCAACAGGATGTTTACACCCGACGATGTTGCCAATCTGAAAATCATTTTTAACCTGGTGAAAGATAAGGGATATACACTTCAGGGTGCGCGCGAATACCTCCGGAATAACCGGAACGAAGCCCGCGAGCACCAACGCGTCATCGACTCCCTTCAGCGCTTAAAAGCGTTCCTGCTTGAGGTACGCGACAGCCTTTAAGCACCTGCCGATACGCGGTGCGGCTCGGCAGTCCGGATAAACTCCTCCACTTTCTCTACCATCTCCGTACTGCCAATAAAAATAGGCGTACGCTGGTGAAGACCTTCCGGCTGGATATCCAGTATGCGTCGCTGGCCATCGCTTGCTTTGCCTCCCGCCTGCTCAATAATAAACGCCAGCGGGTTGCATTCATACATCAGTCTGAGCTTACCGTTCGGATGGGATGATGTGGTCGGGTACAGGAAAACCCCGCCCTTAATCAAGTTACGGTGTACATCTGCTACCATTGACCCGATATAACGCGATGTGAACGGCCTCATGGTTGCCCGGTCTTCTACCTGGCAGTATTTTATGTAGTTTTTCACCCCCTGCGGAAATTCGATGTAATTGCCTTCATTGATCGAGTAAATTGTACCGCTGCGCGGGATCTGCATATTGGGATGGGAAAGACAGAACTCGCCGATAGACGGGTCGAGCGTGAAACCATTGACCCCCCGTCCGGTGGTATATACCAACATGGTAGATGAACCGTATATCACATAGCCAGCTGCAACCTGGCAGATGCCTTTCTGCAGAATTTCGTCCGGTTTCACAGCGCCTTCTGTCGCCGTGCGGCGATAGATTGAAAAGATGGTGCCTACCGATACGTTGACATCGATATTTGAAGAACCGTCCAACGGATCAATACAGACAATGTATTTGGCATTCCGGGATATTTCCGAGTGAATGGAAATGCAATCGTCATGCTCTTCCGATGCCACCACACAGCATTCGCCACCACTGCGCAAAGCGGAAATAAACTGCTCATCCGCATAGACATCCAGTTTCTTCTGTCCCTCGCCCTGTACGTTGGTGGTGCCGTTATCGCCAAGGATATCCACCAGCCCAGCTTTGTTAACTTCACGGTTTACAATTTTCGCAGCAATACCAATATCACGCAGCAGTCTCGACAACTCACCCTTTGCATAGGGAAAATCGGCTTGCTTCTCGATAATAAACTGGCCCAGCGTAGTCACTTTTGTCATAGAGCAGAATTTAGTTAGTGTATTTTTTTCAATTCAACCATCGCAAAATAACACAGATTGCCAGTCTAAAACAAGGATTTTAAAAAATCTTAGTGTAAACCTGCTATTATCGAACCGACAGTTCTATAGCTTCCATACCTTCAATGCGGTTATCGTCTATGCTAAATCGTAAAAGTGTTCGAACCTTGTGCCATCCCTGTTTTCCCGCCGCACCCGGGTTCAGGTGCAGGCATTGTAACTTTTGGTCATACATCACCTTGAGTATATGGGAATGTCCGCAGATAAAAAGCTTAGGGGGATGCTGCCGGATTTCCTCCCTGATACCGGGATGGTACCGTCCGGGATAACCGCCGATGTGTGTCATCCACACATCCACGCCTTCGCAACGGAAGCGCAGGTGTTCGGGATATAATGCCCGGATATCCTTCCCGTCAATGTTGCCAAAAACTCCTTTCAACGGTCTAAACGCCGCTAAGGCATCTGCCACGGCGATGGTCCCGAAATCGCCGGCATGCCATATTTCATCACACTGCTCAAAATGTCTGAATATGGCTTCATCGAGGTAGCCATGGGTATCTGAAAGCAATCCTATCCTGGTCATTCAACAGCGAATATAGGGATTCTTAAAATGCCAGGAAAAAGTCCTTCAGCAATTCACGGTAATTTTGGCTGTAAACGCCACGGTGTTCATATATCACCAAATCACGATGCATTTCACCAGCCACGTCGTCAAGAGGGGCCTTTCCGATGGCCAGTATCCGCCGGATAGGTGGTTGAGCGCTAAAAGACCGGATATCCGTCTGCCATTGCACCGTCATACCATACGTGCCTGTTGCCCGGTTTTCAACCCAAGCAGCCAGCGCCACAGGAAGCACCAGTTGCAAACTTCCCCGGGGAGCCAGCCACTTGGCCGCCCGCTCCAGCAATCCGTCGAAAAACCCGGTGTCCGCGTGCCGTGCCACCTGTTTCCTTACATCGTGGCTTTTCAGCGAATGGATAAAAAAGGGTGGGTTGGAAACGATGAGGTGATAAGATACTGTCGCCTCAAACGCGTCCAATGGCACAGGACAGCTTCGCATCCGTTGCGCAAAAGGCGAACCGGCAAAATTCCGGGCGGCCATTTCTGCGGCTGTCTCGTCGATTTCCAAGGCATCCACCAAAGCCGATGGAAAACGCTGGGCCAACATCAGCGCAATGACACCGGTGCCGGTACCGATATCGAGGATGTGGGACGGGCTATCGAATGCTGCCATTGCGCCCAGCAACACGCCATCGGTATTGACTTTCATTGCGCATCCCGTTTGGTCTATGCTGAATTGCTTGAATCTGAAAATTCCTGACATGAAACAAAACTAACCGGTATTTGGATATATAACGAATACTTCCGAACATTGTAACAGCTACCTTCATAATACATGCAGGAATGATGAAAAATTTTCGATACGGCACCGACAGACTTACCATTGGCACAGCCATGGCATTGACCCAGGGAAAACTTAGCGGTTCATTGACAGCCAAAGCTCGCCATAACATAGACCAGTCGGCAAAATGGGTAGCGGATATCGCCAATCACAGCGATGCGGTATATGGCATCAACACCGGGTTCGGGCCGCTCTGCGACACACGCATCTCGGCAGATGACACGGCGAACCTGCAGCATAATCTCCTGAAAAGCCATGCGGTTGGCGTAGGCAGCCCTATTCCGCCCGCTATCGCCAAAACAATGATGATTATTAAGGCCCAAGCACTGGCGCAGGGCTATTCCGGCATACGGTTGCGCACGCTGGAACGGATCATCTGGATGGCCGAGCAAGACATCATCCCGGTTGTCCCGCAGCAGGGATCTGTGGGTGCTTCGGGCGATCTGGCACCGCTTTCGCACCTTTTTCTTCCGCTGATAGGCCATGGCGAGGTTTATTACAAAGGCGAAACCGTACCCGCTGCAGATGCCCTGCAAGCACTGGGCATGCCGCCGCTGCAATTAGGGCCCAAAGAAGGCTTGGCGCTGATTAACGGCACGCAATTCATTGCCGCCCACGCCGTACATGCACTGTACCGTCTGCACAACGCATTGGAAGCCGCAGACATCATCGGCGCCATGTCGCTTGAAGGCTTGATGGGTTCATATCAGCCGTTTGACCCGCGCCTGCACCATATCCGCCCCTTCCCCGGCAACCAGTTGGTTGCCCACCGTCTCTGGGAGCTGCTCCATACATCGGAAATTGCCAACTCCCATCCCGATTGCGGGCGTGTGCAGGATCCATACTCCCTGCGCTGCATGCCGCAGGTGCACGGTGCATCGCGCACGGCTTGGCTGCACCTGAAAGAACTTACCGAAATTGAAATCAACGCAGTGACCGACAATCCGATTCTGCTGGGACCGCATGACACCATCAGCGGTGGTAATTTCCATGGCCAGCCGTTGGCTATGGCACTGGACTACGCCACGGTGGCCGCAGCAGAAATAGGCAATATTTCCGACAGGCGGAGTTACCTCATTATCGAAGGCAGGTACGGGTTGCCCAAGTTACTCATCCAGGATGCGGGACTGAACTCCGGATTTATGATCCCCCAGTATACCACGGCGGCCCTCGCATCGGAAAACAAAACCCTTTGTTTCCCTGCCAGCGCCGATAGCATACCAACTTCGCTGGGTCAGGAAGACCACGTATCCATGGGATCCATCAGTGGCCGGAAATTAATCCAAGTGATTGATAACCTGGAATACATCCTCGCCATCGAATTGCTGTACGCCGCCCAAGCCATCGATTTCCGTCGACCGCTGAAGTCATCGGCCGTACTGGAAGCCTGCCATGCACTGGTGCGTTCTGAAGTTCCGTTCACCGATCAGGATCGGGTTTTCGCATACGATATCAAGAAACTCCAGTACCTTATCCACAGCGGCAGGCTCGTGGACGAAGCGAATCACGCCGCACGGATGTACGATTGTCCCCTCGACAAAGCCGTTTACGGAGCGTTCAACCTGCCGTAGCCGGCGAGAAGTGGTTAAGCCTCGAATTTGTATCCGACACCCTTTACCGTGGAAACGTAGTTTTCACCGATTTTTTCACGCAGCTTGCGGATATGTACGTCGATGGTCCGGTTAGTTACCACCACCGAATCTTCCCAGATGTTTTTGAGGATAACCTCACGGGTATACACCTTCCCAGGTTTGGAAGCGAGTAAGTAAAGCAACTCAAATTCTTTCTTGGCCAGCACGATTTTTTCGCCGTCCTTGAACACCAGGAAAGCCTCCCTGTCAATCACTAAATCGGCAATTTCCAATTTTTCATTGGGCAATTCTTCACTGTGTGCATTACGGCGCAGAATCGCGTTGATGCGACTTAACAGCGCACGGGGCTTGATGGGTTTAGCGATATAGTCATCTGCTCCAACGTTGAAGCCTGCTATTTCAGAATATTCTTCACTACGTGCGGTAAGGAACACCATGAACGTGCTTTTGAATTCCGGCATCGCCCGCATGATGCGGCACGCTTCTATTCCGTCCATTTTGGGCATCATCACGTCAAGGATGATCAAATCGGGCATGATTTTCTTTGCCGTCGATACCGCCTCTTGCCCGTTTGATGCGGTGTGCACCTGGTAGCCCTCGCGTTTAAGGTTATAGGCAATAAGTTCTACGATATCAGGCTCATCATCTACCACCAATATTTTTTGTTTTGCAGTGCTCATGGTGTTTTTTTTTGCTAAAATATGTACTTAATGGTAAATAACGGTTAATTTGATATTAACAAATTATTAAACAGCACATTACATTAACATAAAATAAGCACTAATCCAATGTTTTCTTTAAAAAGGATCCGAGCTCATCGCCGCGCAGGTTTTTGGCAATAATGATGCCTTCGGGGTCCAACAAGTACGAGGCCGGGATGGCCTGTATCCGGTACAGCCCCACCACTTCGCTGCCCCATTGCTGCAAATCCGAAACCTGCGTCCACTCCAGCCCATCGTCCTTTATGGCGCGCATCCACGCCCCGGGGTTTCCGTCAAGCGACACGCCCAATACGGTAAATCCCTTATCCTTATACGCTTGGTATTGCTTCACGATATTCGGGTTCTCCTGACGGCAGGGCACACACCAGGATGCCCAGAAGTCCACCAATGTGTATTTCCCCCTGAAATCCGATAGCTTTACAGGTTTGTTGTCCGGCGTCAGCGAACTGAAGTCCGGTGCGGGCTGCCCCACAGCAAGGCGTTTAAGCTGCGCCATTTCGGCAAGAAATTGCCTTACCTGCGCATTATCATCCCAACGGCCCGCTATACGGTCGGCATAAGCAATCAATTCTACTTCTGCCGATTCGCGATCCAGTGTGTTCATGGCATAAAATCCGGCAAGATCATCATGCTGCTGGGCAAACAGGATTATCTTATCCGTATAGCCCTGTATTCCGGCGCGGTATTTCGCGATATACTCCTGGCGGAGCGCCATCAGCGCCTTGTCGTCCAATCCGGATGCCTCAGCAGCAAACGCTTCTTCCAGTTCCGCTTCAAACCGCTGTTTCTCAGCAAGCGTTGCGGCTACCTGTTTAATTTTTACTGATAATGGAGACCCCGACACTTCATAATCATCACTTTCTTGCGCAAGGTCTGCCCGGAGCACAACCTGATCACCCGGTTGCAGGACAAGGTGGTACCGGTTTTCTCCGGCAGCCAGGGTGAGCAACCGCGGGTGAGTGGCTGTACGGCGGAAACGGAACTCGCCCCGCTCATTCAGGAAAACGGAATCGAGTTTCCGGTCGCCGTCATAAAGCACCGCGGTACGGACGTTTCCGGTATTACTCAATTGGCCTTCAAGCGTAAACCCTGTGTTGTCCGCGCAGGCCAGCAGCAGGAGCAAGATTCCACTGATGATTAGCGTATGCGTTCTCATATCTTCCTTGGATTAAGAAATTACTATTTCCTTCGATTTGGCCAATGCACGATCCAGGCCGCTCGCATCCTTGCCTCCCGCCGTGGCGAAAAAGGGTTGTCCGCCGCCCCCCCCCTGGATTTCACGGGCCAATTCACGGACAATCGCACCGGCATTCCAACCGCGTTCGTTGACGAGGTGTTCTGCAATGGCCACGGTAAGACTGGGTTTTCCGTTGATTTCAGCACCTAATACGAGAAACAGGTTTTCCACCTGCCCTTTCAGCGCATATGCAAGGGTTTTTATTGCGTCGGCATTGGGCAGCGCTACCCGCTCGGTAATAACGTTAACGCCGTTGATCTGCACCGCTTTCGCTGCCAGTTCATCTTTCAGCCGGAGTGCTTTATCGGCAACGGCACGTTCCACCTCCTTTTTCAGCAGGCTGTTTTCTTCCAGCAAGCGCTCCAATGCCGGCACCACATCCTTGGGGTTGTTGAGTAGCGCCTTGATTTTTTCAACGGCAACCACCTGGTCGTGAATAAACTGTTCCGCCCGCGCTCCGGTAATGGCTTCAATCCGTCTTACGCCAGCGGCAACAGCACTTTCCGAAATGATCTTGAAAAAGCCGATCTGCCCCGTGGCCCGCACGTGCGTACCGCCGCACAGCTCCTTGGAGAAATCATCATCAAAGGTAACGACACGCACGTAATCGCCGTATTTCTCACCAAACAAGGCCGTCACTCCCGCCTCGATGGCTTGCTGATACGGCACCTGGCGTTCTTCCTTCAACGGTATGTTCGCCCGGATCTTAGCATTCACCAGCCGTTCTATTTCCTGCAATTCTTCATCGGCCAATTTGGCAAAATGCGAAAAATCGAACCGCAGGTAATCCTGGTTTACCAGCGATCCCTTCTGGTTTACATGGCTGCCCAACACCTGCTTAAGTGCCGCATGCAGCAGGTGGGTCGCCGAATGGTTATTTTCGGCATCGTGCCGTTTCGCCGCATCTACCTTGGCGTGGAAGGTCGCATGCGGTGTGCTGGGCAGGGTTTGCGTATAGTGGACAATCAGGCCATTTTCTTTCTTAGTATCGATAATGGATAGCGACTCCCCGGTATCGGCATCGGTCAGCCACCCTGTGTCGCCCACCTGGCCGCCGCCCTCGGCATAGAACGGCGTTACCGACAGTACCAGCTGGTACTGATCTTTGCCTTTGGTGGTTACTTTGCGGTATTTCAATAGCGCTGTGGCACATTCCAACCGGTCGTATCCCACGAAATCCACTTGCTCGGTGTCTTGCAACACCACCCAGTCTCCGGTATCGACCGCTGTAGCGGCCCGGGAACGGTTTTTCTGCACTTCCAATGCCTCGTGGAACCCGGCCATGTCTACGTGCAACCCTTTCTCCCGGGCGAGCAGCTCGGTCAAATCTATCGGAAAGCCAAATGTATCGTAAAGCTCAAACGCGAAATCGCCCGCTACGGTCCGGTTTTCTGCGGTATAGCTCTCGAAGCGCTGCACCCCTGTAACCAGTGTACGCAGGAAAGACTGCTCCTCTTCCAGCACCACTTTCTGTACGAAGTCCTGCTGCGCGATCAGTTCATCAAACACCCCTTCAAATTGCTTGGCCAACAAGGGCACCAGCTCGTGCAGGAACGGCTCCTTAAAGCCCAGGAAGGTATACGCGTACCGCGCCGCGCGGCGCAGGATACGGCGGATAACATATCCCGCTTTATTGTTAGACGGCAACTGGCCATCGGCAATGGCGAAGCTGATGGCCCGGATGTGATCGGCCAATACCCGCATGGCGATATCGGTTTGCTCGTTGCTGCCGTACGGTGTGCCAGCCCGCTGAGCGATGTAACCGATCATTGGTTGGAACACATCGGTATCGTAATTGGACGTCTTGCCCTGGATAACCCGCACCAACCGTTCAAACCCCATGCCCGTATCAACATGCTGAGCGGGCAACGGCTTCAACGAGCCGTCTTTCTGCCGGTTGAATTGCATGAAAACGAGGTTCCAGATTTCAATGACCTGCGGATGGTCGGCATTCACGAGGTTTTTTCCGTCTACCGCCTTCCGCTCTTCTTCCGGCCGGCAGTCCACATGGATTTCCGAACAGGGTCCGCAGGGCCCGGTATCTCCCATTTCCCAGAAATTATCCTTCTTATTGCCCAGCAGGATGCGATCTTCGGCAACAAATGTTTTCCAGAAGCCATATGCTTCTTCGTCCCTGGGCAGTCCATCTGTTTCGTCTCCTTCAAAGATGGTCACATAAAGCCGGTCCTTGTCCAACTGGTACACCTCGGTGAGCAGTTCCCACGCCCAGGCGATGGCGTCCTTCTTGAAATAATCACCGAAGCTCCAGTTGCCCAGCATCTCAAACAAGGTATGGTGGTAGGTATCTATCCCTACCTCATCCAAATCGTTATGCTTACCCGATACCCGCAGGCAGCGCTGGGTATCTGCCACTCGGGGGTATTGCGCTCGTGCCTCGCCCAGGAAAATATCTTTGAACTGATTCATCCCTGCATTGGTAAACATCAATGTGGGGTCGTTCTTGACCACTACCGGAGCCGACGGTACAATCTGGTGACCTTTATTTTTGAAGAAAGTTAAAAAAGCTTCGCGGATTTCCCTGCTTGTCATTACCCAAAATTTTGGGCAAACTTAGGCAAAATTAGCTGCTTATGCAATTGTGACCTGCCGCCCGCAGGCGGGATTCGTGGTGCGCCGCTGGCGTAATCAAAGTCACCCAATATCTGCCTAAAAGCAGATATACAAAAATATCTGTTTACAAGCAGATAAATTTAATTATCTGTTTAAATGCAGATAATTTGGTTAGGTCAGCTATAACGTCTATCTTTGGGTAAACCCCAACGATAACTATGATAGGCGTTATAACCGGTGATATCATTAACTCCGAAAAATTTGCCCAACCGGACGAATGGCTAACCCAGCTAAAGGCGCTGTTCGGCACTATCGGTCCGGAACCGGGAACCTGGGAGATTATGCGAGGCGACAGCTTCCAGGTGCAAATCGCACGGGCCGAAACCGTGCTGGCCACTGCCCTGTATATCAAAGCAACCATCAAACGTAACGCCGGATTGGATGCGAGGATGGCCATCGGCATCGGGACGAAAAGCTACGATGCCCCGAAGGTCAGCGAGGCCAACGGCGAAGCCTTCATCCATTCAGGCAGGCTGTTCGATCAATTGAAAAAAAATACATTGGCGGTCAAATCGCCCTGGCAGGCGTTTGACAGCACCATCAACCTATGCCTGGAACTGGCTTCCCTGACCATGGATAAATGGACGGCCAACTCTGCGGAAATCATGGCACTTTCTCTGGAAAACCCCGGAAAAACCCAGGCCGAGCTGGCCAATATGCTCGGGATTAGCCAGGGCCGGGTGAGCGAGCGGCAACAGCGTGCCGGATACGACGCCATCATGAAACTGGAAACGTTTTTCCGCGAATCGGTACAACAACAGCTAAACAAATGATCGTATTCCTTAAATTGTTACTGGCCCATCTCCTCGGCGACTTCTGTTTCCAGCCCAGCCGGTGGATAGCGGACAAGCAGCGGTATAAAATCAAATCCAAGAGCTTATATTTCCATATCCTGCTGCATGCGGTGCTGCTGGCCCTGCTCCTCGGTCTTGATCCGGTGTATTGGCAGGCCGTCGTTTTCATCACCATATCGCATTACCTGATCGATGTGGCCAAGCTGTACATACAGAACAGCAAAAACGCCGTATTTTGCTTTTTTGCGGACCAAGCGCTGCATATCATTGCCATCGCCGCTGTTGCCAACTGGTACGAGCCTTTCGGGTGGTCGCTCTCCGGCCTGCTTTCGCCATCCGTGCTGCTGCTGGTTACCGCCCTGGTGCTCGTCACGTTCGTCCCCACCGTACTCATCAGCATGCTGATTGCCCAATGGAGACCGGAAACCAAAGACAAGCGCCCGATATTGTATGACGAAGAGTCATTAATCCGAGCCGGACGGTTCATCGGCATACTGGAACGCCTGCTTGTGTTCCTGTTCATCCTCATCAACCGCTGGGAAGCCATCGGCTTCCTGCTCGCAGCAAAATCCATCTTCCGGTTCGGCGACCTGCGGCAGGGCAAAGACCGCAAACTAACCGAGTATGTGCTGATCGGGACATTGCTCAGTTTCGGCATCGCCATCCTTGCCGGGTTGGGTTACGTGCATCTGGCAGCTAAGCTGAACGGAAAATAATAAAGCTTACTTCGTTTTTAATTGTCATTTAATATCCGTATCTTTGCGCCGCCTTAGGCAATAGTGCCTATTGTATATTTACATATTCATGAACCCATTTATTGAACTGGGGATCCGTCATGATATTGTTAATGCCATCACTGAGTTAGGGTTCGAGAAACCCACTCCCATTCAGGAACAAGCCGTTCCCGTACTTTTGACAGGCAGCAACGATTTTGTCGGATTAGCCCAAACCGGTACCGGCAAAACCGCAGCATTTGGCTTGCCATTATTAGAACTATTGGACTTTTCGCAGAAGCACCCCCAGGCGTTGGTATTATGCCCAACCCGTGAGCTGTGTCTGCAGATTGCCAAAGACATCGAGAAATTTGCCAAGAACATTCCGAATGTGCATGTTGTCGCCGTTTACGGCGGTGCAAGCATCAGCGACCAGTTGCGGCAGATACGTCGTGGCGTGCAAATCGTGGTGGCTACACCCGGCCGCATGCTCGACATCATCGGCCGCAATGCCATCGATTTCTCCAATGTAAAGTACGTTGTACTGGACGAAGCTGATGAAATGCTCAACATGGGCTTTCAGGAAGACATCAACAATATCCTTTCCACCACTCCGGAAGAGAAGAAAACCTGGCTGTTTTCGGCCACCATGCCCGCCGAGGTAAGGCGGATCGCCAAAAATTACATGACCGATCCGTTTGAGCTGACCGTAGGCACCAAAAACAGTGGTAATGCGAACATCGAACACCACTACTACGTAGTACGTGCCCGCGATAAGTATGCGGCATTCAAGCGCATCGTGGATTCCAATCCTGAGATATTCGGCATCGTATTCTGCCGCACGAAGGTGGAAACACAGGAGATCGCCGAGTCGCTCATCAAGGACGGTTACAATGCCGATTCCCTGCATGGCGACCTGTCGCAGCAACAGCGCGACAAAGTAATGAAACGTTACCGTGAACGCAGCCTGCAGTTGCTGATTGCTACGGACGTTGCTGCACGTGGCATAGACGTCAATGACGTGACTCACGTTATCAACTTCTCGTTGCCCGACGAAATCGAGAACTATACCCACCGCAGCGGCCGTACGGCACGCGCCGGAAAAACAGGTATCTCCATTTCGCTGGTAAACCTGAAAGAACTGGGCAAAATCAGGCAGATCGAAAAAGTCATCGGCAAGCCGTTCATCAAAATGGACGTGCCCCGTGGTGAAACCGTGGTCGAAAAGCAACTTTTCGCACTCATCAACAAAGTGCAACAGGTGGCCGTTAACGATGACCATATCGATCCTTACCTGCCCAAAATCATGGAGAGTTTTGCCGATCTGAGCAAAGAGGAAATTATCAAGCGGTTCGCTTCCCTTGAGTTCAACCGGTTCCTGGAATACTACCAGAACGCACCGGATCTCAACGTGGATGCCCGTGATGGTTTTACGGCAGACCGCAAAGGCAAAGCCGATCGCTTTGGCAGAGACGGATACAAGTCTGACTACACCCGCCTGTTCATCAACTTGGGCTCGGTAGACGATTTTACCCGTGGAGATATACTGGGCTATATCTGCAATACTTCCAACATCAGCGGCAAGGCCATCGGGAAAATCGACCTCAAAGGTGTCTATACGTTTTTTGAGGTGGAGAACGCGTGGGTAGACAAAGTGTTCAAGGGATTCCAGGATGTCGACTACAACGGCCGTTCGGTACGCATCGAGAATGCCAGCGACGGACGTGGGGAAGGCCGCAGCGAAAGGAACAACAACCGATCGTTCCGCAACGGCGACGGCAATCGCAGAAAACGCGACCATGGTGGTTACCGCGACTTTTCCGGGGGGAAACGCCGGGAAAAAAGCCGCTGGTAGCGCTCCCATTTTTCTGAAATAAAAAAACCTTGGCTCACCGCCAAGGTTTTTTTTGTGATACCCCTGCCCCGGACCGCTATGCGATATCCGTTATCGGCGTATAGCGCGGCACCAAGCTTTTCATGATCAGCCAGCCAATCAGATACGCTACGGCACAGATGGAAAAAATGATAAAGTAGCCTGCTTCTATGCCTACGAATCCCATAAATCGCATTTGTGTATCAGTGGTGTAGTCAAACAGCATACCGGACCCTTTATTGATAAAGAATGACCCTACACCGCCAGCCATGCCCCCTATGCCGGTGATTGTGGCCACGCTCGACCGCGGGAACATGTCGCCCACGGTAGAGAAGATATTGGCCGACCACGACTGGTGGGCTGCGCCGGCGATGCCGATGATGATAACCGGAATCCATACGGAGACACTCCCTAAGGGCTGCGCCAGCAACGTCAACAGCGGAAAAAAAGCAAAAATAAGCATCGCCTTCATCCGCCCCGCATAGGGGTTCATGCCCTTTTTATCGACAAAATAGGTCGGCAGCCAACCGCCGATGATAGACAGCAGGGTAAGGGCATACAGCACAAAAATATGCAGCGCACTTTCGGTTGAATCCATGTTATAGACCGAACTCAAGTAAGCCGGTGTCCAGAAAAGGAAAAACCACCAAACGCCATCGGTCATGAATTTCCCCACGGCAAAAGCCCAGGTCTGCCGGTAACCGAAGGCCTGGAGGAAAGACATCTTCCGCTTCACCGAAAGCTCACCGTCTGCCGGCTTCAGGTCAACCAGATCGTCCTGCTGGATATAAGCCAGCTCCGCCTCGTTCACCTTGGGATGCTCATGCGGCTTCTTATACATGAAGATCCAGAATCCCATCCAGACAAAGCCGAGTGCACCGATAATGATAAAAGACGCTTCCCAGCCATATGCGGCGGCAATAAACGGAATGGTAACCGGCGCTGCCAACGCCCCCACAGTGGCCCCCGCATTAAAGATACTGGTCGCGAATCCCCGGTCTTTCTTCGGGAAATACTCCGCCGTCGCCTTGATGGCTGCGGGAAAATTCCCCGCCTCGCCGATAGCCAGGACAATCCGGGCAAAAATGAATAACGTTACGCTTACCGACACTATCCGGCTCACATCCCCTACGGTAGCGATTATATCCTTAGCCCCTTCAAATCCCACCAGCCAATTGCCGGTTAATATCCCCGCCGTAGCAATGCCGCAGTAAGCATGGATACATGCCCCCACAGACCAAACGCCGATAGCCCACAGAAAACCCTTTTTGGTATCCAGCCAATCCACAAACCTTCCGGCGAAAAGCATGGACACCGCATATACGATGGAAAAGATGGCTGTGATGTTACCGTAATCATTATTCCGCCAATGGAATTCAGGAACAATAAAATCCTTCCAGGTCAAGGAAAGTACCTGCCTGTCCAAATAGTTGATAGTCGTCGCAAAAAACAATAAGGCACAAACACTCCATCGGTAATTGGTCATCTTTCGGGAAGCAGTCATAATACAAGTTTCAAGTGATTAGATTTATAAGTGTAAACGTTTACAACTTCCAAATATAGAAAGACTTGCTTAAATGCCATCCCTTTCTGTCCGAAATTCTTCGAAATCGTTTTCGTTGCCTGGGTTTCATGCTGCGCTTCAGTCATCCCAACCAAAATAGCGGCTGGCATTATTGTAGCAGATATCTTGAATCACCTGTCCTATCCACTCGATGTCGTCGGGTAACTCCCCGCGTTCGATTTCGCTGCCGAACAAGTCGCATAACAACCTGCGGAAATATTCATGCCGTGGAAACGACAGGAAACTCCGGGAGTCAGTCAGCATCCCCACGAAACGGCTCAACAGTCCCATATTAGACAACGCATTGATCTGTTTGGTCATTCCATCCTTCTGGTCGAGGAACCACCATGCCGAACCGAACTGCAGTTTTCCGGCCACCGAACCGTCGTTGAAATTACCAATCATGGTAGCCATCAGTTCATTGTCGGCCGGATTGAGATTATACAGGATGGTTTTCGCCAGCTTATCCTGCCGGTCCAGGCGATCCAGGAATTTCGCCAGCGCTTTCCCTTGGGGGAAGTCGCCGATGGAGTCCCACCCCGTATCGGGCCCGAGCTTACTCATCATCCGTGAGTTATTGTTACGGAGTGCCCCCAGGTGATACTGCTGCACCCATCCGCGCTCCGCGTCCCATTCGGCAAATTTCACCAGCATGGCCGACTTAAACTTGCGGTGGTCAAGCGGCGTGATGTCCCTACCCGCCAGTGCCGCCTCAAAAATCCGGGCCACTTCATCTTCGGTGTAGTCCTCTGCATAAACCTCTTCCAGGCCGTGGTCCGATACTCGGCACCCCATGGCCACAAAAAAGTCGTGCCGTAACCGCAAGGCGCCCAGGTAATCGCCAAACGAAGCAATGGGAGCTTCCACGATACGTTCAAGCCGTTTCACGTAGGCGGCAAACTTTTCCACATTGCCCAGCTCCATCGCCGCATCCGGCCGGAATGCCGGATACACGGGGATTTCATACCCTTCGTCGGATAACTGCCGGTGGTTTTCGAGCGCATCCAGCGGGTCGTCCGTGGTGCAGATGACCTTCACGTTCATTTTACGGAGCAGTCCGCGTACCCGGTATTCGGGCGATTGCAGCTTTTCCCGGGTTTCGTCAAAAATGCGATCTGCCGTATCCCTGTTCAGCAATTCCGTGATGCCGAAGTACCGCTGAAGCTCCAGGTGTGTCCAATGGTATAGCGGATTCCTCAACGTATAGGGCACGGTTTCCGCCCATTTGCGGAACTTCTCCCGGTCGGGCTCGTCGCCCGTGATGTATCGCTCATCCACGCCGTTGGTCCGCATGGCCCGCCATTTATAATGATCGCCATTAAGCCATACCTGCGTGATGTTTTCAAACTGGGTGTTTTCTGCAATCTGCGCCGGTGGCAGGTGACAGTGATAATCGATAATCGGCATACCCGCCGCATAGTCATGATACAGCTGCTGTGCTGTTTTCGTGCTCAAAAGAAAATGTTCGTCTAAAAACTTCTTCATGATTGTAAATCGGTGTTATTCGCTGAATGTTTGCGATGTTTCCTGTTGTTTAATCAGCTCCAGGGCGTTGCCTTCAAGCAATTGCCCCAGGCCGTGCTTCACCAAACCGGCAAATGCTTCCCATTGGCTCAGGTCGACGCCCCATAACGACTCGTTACGCAGTACCGTATCCACCACTTGCCGGTGGTCGCCGCCATTCCAGGCATCCGCAAAATATCCGGCGTGCTCATCCTGGATGGCATACGGCTCCTCGCCCCCTGCGGCTGTACCCTTCATAAAGAGCAGGTAAGCCGAAAAACCCAGTGCCATGCGCTTCGGCGGTTGTTGCCGCCTATCGATGTACCGCTGCAAAAGCGCCACATTGCGCATCCGCATTTTGGAGGTAAAATTCATGCTGATGCTCAGCCAGCGGTGGTCGAGAAAAGGATTGCTGAACCGATCGATCACCGAATCAGCAAACGCCAGTGCTTCCCCTTCGCTGATCGGTCCGCCCACAATCGCTGGCACAATTTCCCGGCGCATCAGCTGGCTCACATACCGCGCAAACACCGCATCCTGCATCGCCTCTTTCACGGTGGTGAAACCGCACAATATGGCCAGTGCACAAGAAAACGTATGCGTTCCGTTCAGCAGCCGCAATTTCAGCTCCTTGAATTTCCGGATGTCCGGAGCGATTACCATACCCGCATCGGCCGCCGCAAAAGACAGCCGCCGGCGCACCCGCTCACTGTCGGCCTCAACCGCCCACAGCCGGAACGGCTCGGCCATGATGGCAAGCTCATCGCGGTAACCCAACTGCGCTTCCTGCGCTGCGGCATCAGCTGGCGTTAGCTTACCCGGCACGATGCGATCCACCAGCGTATTGCAGAAATCACAAGCTTCTTCCAGCCATGCAGTAAATGCATCGCCCAGGTTATGCCGCTGCGCCAGCTGCAACACGATGTGTTTCAACTGGCTGCCGTTGTCGCTAATCAGTTCAGTGGGCAGTATCACCCAGCCCATTTCCGGATCGCCGTTGAAATGCCGGAAACGGTGGTAGAGCAATGCCGTCAGCTTACCCGGAAACGAAGACGGCGGCGCCGCCCCGAGGTCATCTTTCTCGTCCAATACGATCCCCACCTCGGTCGTATTGGAGACAACCACGCTTACCTCCGGACTAACCGCTACCTTTTTAATCTCTTCCCATTGGCTGGCCGCATGCAATACCCTGCTGATGGCCGATACCAGCATCCGCTCCTGCACCGCTTTGCCATGTTGCAGGCCCTTGATGTGCAGCGTATACAGTCCATCCTGCCGCTCAAACTCGTCAGTTGTGCCCTGGCCGGTTGATTTCACCACAACAATCCGGCCGTTGAACAATCCCTGCCGGTTTGCTTGCTCGATAAAATAATCTGGCAATCCGCGCAGCAGCACCCCCGTGCCGAATTGCAGCACCTTCTCAGGCAGCTTTCCGGGCGTACCGTTTTCCAGCATACCCTTATTCAATATTTCCACCATATGGTTTATCGTTTTCCTTTCGCATTTGCCAGCAGCCACCGCACCCATGCTTCAGCAGCCTCGTAGTTTTCAAAATCCGGCGTGAGCTTGCGCCCGTCGATGTATTCGTTATATATCCAGGGGTCGCCCAGCGCAAATACGGTTCCCTTGCCGTACCTGGCCGTTGCCATCAGGGTTTTGCCTTCATGCTGGACGAGCGGCCGTGCCGGCGCAGTCAGTTCCAGCGTGCTCACTTCTTTCAGAAAAAGCCTGTAAGGCTTTCTGAATACACGGTTCCCGTTTTCCAATTGAACAGCTCCCTGCGGGAAATGGTCGTTTTTCACGAGCAGCTCATTATCCTCATTAAAGCGGATACCGAATGTGCCTGCCAGCCGGTTAAAATGCGTAAACTCCGCATTCCCGGCATCGTTCCCCAACAGTACCAGCATACCGCCCCGGCGCACCCAGTCGGCGATGGCATCGATTTCCGGCTGCTCCAGCACGTGTGGCGAGTCGGTTTCCTTATCCGTGTCGGGGTCAACGATGATATATACATCGGCACTGCTCAGTGCCGCGGCCCCCGGCCGGGTTTCCAGCGATACGGTGGCCGCCCCATAGCGGTTGAAAAGGTGCCCGAGAAACGAATACCCCCCGTTCGACTGATCTTCCCATATATAGTGGTAGCGCACACGCCTGCCCGTTGCTGCATCCTTGCGGTATTCGTTGTTGTAATAGTAATCGAGCACCACGGTCTTGCCGCGGCCGTGCCCGAGTGTCGGCAGCATTTCCATCTCTGCCGCACATTTGATGAATGCGCCCATCCCTTTCGGGTCGTTCTGAATCACCGGTTCGCTCATGTAATATTCAAAGCTGCCATCGCGGTACCGGCCCGTGCCACCAAGCCCTGAAACCATCACCGTGCCCTCGAGGTTGATGCCCCCGTCGTCGCGCTTGGAGATAAACGTTCTCAGGATACCCCGGTAACCCTTCCGGGCAGGCTTGAGGTAGCTGTCCGGCAGGTAGCCCAGGCGCACACCCTTGGCCAGCATATACACCAGCATACAGGAAGCCGACGCTTCGAGGTAATTCTCCGGGCGGTGCGCCATGTCCACCACATCATACCATACTCCCGAACGTTTGTCCTGGAAGGCAACCACCGCCTTGGCAAGGCGCTGCAGGATGCCCGCGAGCGAATCAACGCCGGGGTGCCCCTCCGGAAAATGTTCAATGGCATCCACCAGCGCCATGCCGTACCAGCCCAGTGACCGCCCCCAGAAATTGGGCGACCGGCCCGTAACCTTGTCGGCCCATGCCTGTTCGCGGCTTTCGTCCCAGCCGTGGTACAGCAGCCCCGTCTTATCATCGCGGCTATGCCGCTCCATCAGCACAAACTGGTTGGTGATGTCGTCAAACGCTTCCGGTTCGCCGAACACCTTTGCATACTCGGCATAGAATGGCTGCCCCATATACAACCCGTCCAGCCACATCTGATGCGGATATATTTTCTTATGCCAGAACCCGCCTTCCGACGTCCTCGGATGCGTGCGGAGCTGGTCGCGCAGCAGGGCCGCCGCCTTATAATATTTCGTTTTGCCGGTTACCTGGTACAACAGCAGCAGCAGTTTACCGTTGTTGATAAAGTCGATATTGTAATCTTCGCGCTTATACGCCTTGATGCGGCCATCCTCCTGCACATAGTGATCCATTTGCTTTTGGATATAATCGAACCACCGGGCATCGCCCGACGCTTTCCATACCGCTTCCATGCCTTTGAGAATCACCCCCAAATCATAGCTCCATTTCGCCGGCGTCCCCGGCTTTCCCAAGCTGAACGAGTCGGGCCATAATTTTACGGCCGTTTCCGCCAGCTGTTCGCTGTACCGCGGTGGTTGCGCCTGGCTCCAGCCTGCCGAAATCAGCAGTATACTGCATAATAATAAGATATACTTCATAATAAGATATACTTCATGGGTTAATTAATTTAACATTGTTTTCATTGGCGCCGTAATCGGCTTTCAACTGTTTCTCCGCACGCCCCGTGTCGGTATTCCGTATCACCACGCCGTTGGTCCTTTCGCCTTGCGCATGGAGCAAGGTTGCTGCATGAGTACCATATGACAACCCGTCGACCAGCACGTTCCTGCCGTTGAGCACGTATAGCAATGGATCCGTTTCTGTGGCGTCAATGACCGATTGCTTGATGGTAATATCAGCACCCTCCTGAATATCGATACCCCCTGTTGTTTTCATCCGCAGTTCCGAAAAGTGGATGCCACGGATAGGCATTTCCGGCAATCCGCGGATGAAGACCGCCTTCTTGGCACCGTCGCAATGGATATTGCTGATGTGGAAATTCCGGAACTGGGGCGTTTCTTCCGATACAGGCAGCGTCTCCACTTTCGGTGGCTGGCGCACCTCTCCCGCCGCCGGCACCGGGTCTTTAGCCTCGTAATACATATCAAACAGGATAGCCTCGCCGGGAATGTCTTTCATATAGATATTCCGGATGTGTACATCTTCCACGATCCCTCCCCGTCCGCGGGTGGTCTTGAAGCGCAGGCCGATGTCCGTACCGATAAACGTCAAGTCAGACACGTAGAGGTTGCGCGCGCCCCCGCTCATCTCGCTGCCCACCACGAAGCCCCCATGAGCATGGAATACCGTGCAATTGCGCACCCACAGGTTTTCCGTGGGCATGCCCAGCTTCCTTCCATGCGCATTTTTCCCGCTCTTCACGCAGATTGCATCATCGCCCACATCAAAGGAACTGCCTTCCACCAACACGTTCGTGCACGACTCGATGTCCAGTCCGTCGCCGTTCTGCGAGTACCACGGGTTTCTAACCGTAATGTTGCGGATGGTGACATCCCGGCTCATCAGCGGATGGATGTTCCACGCCCCTGAGTTCTGGAAGGTCACCCCTTCCAGCAGGACCCGCTCACACCGCTCCAGCACCACCAGGTTGGGGCGCAGGAAATCCGCTATTTCTTCAAAGAACGCCGCCGTCTTGTCGGGCGTAATCAATCCCGCGTCCCGGTATTGCCTTCCCTTCAGTGCACTTGCTGTCGGGTACCATTCTTTGCCGTCCGGGGTCAGCACACCGCCGGAAGCAACCAGGTTTTTCCACTGCGATTCCGTCATCTTTCCTTTTTTCACGTAACGCCATGCATCACCGTTGCCGTCGATGATCCCTTCGCCGGTAATCGCGATGTCCCGCTGCCCCTCTGCCCGGATGGGCGAATGGCGCCTTACCTGCGGCAGCCCTTCCCACCAGGTTTCAATCAACGGGTAATCCTCGAAATCCCGGGAAAACTGCAACAGCGCATTGCGCATCAGGTGCAGGTTAACCTTGCTTTTCAGCGACAGCGGGCCCGATGTCCACACACCCCGGGGAATCAAAACCACGCCACCGCCCTGTTTATGGCAGGCGTCGATGGCCGACTGGATTGCCCCCGTGTTCAGGAAATCAGCGGCAGTTGATGCCCCGAAATCGCGTATATCAAACGTATCCGTTTTGAAAACCGGCACCGGAATATCCGGTTCCGGCCACGTATCCCCGGTATGGCCGGCAGCGACCGCTCCGCTTGCCCAGCAGACGGCCGCAACGGCCACCCATCCTATTCTTCGCATCGTTCTTTGCATTTCCTGCAATTTTATTGTTATCCAATAAGCATCAAAAACATTTCACGCCCTTTATTTGCGGAATCGTTGCCGGAAACGATTCATCCGCCGGTTGCCTACGGCCTGAAATGCACCGCCAGCTCCGGCAGGCAGCGTTTCATCTCAGCCACGGCCAGATCACAGATTTTGAAAGCCCCTGTGCCTGACAGGTGCGTGTCGTCCGTGGCACCTTTGGGCAACGCTTCATATTGCCCCGGCATCAGGTGCAGGAATAACGCTTTCGAGCGTTCCGGCCCCCATTCCAGCAGCAGCTCCCGGGTCAGCGCATGCAGGTCGAGCAGCGCTGTCCCCGTCTCGTCCGCTACCCGGCGCACCACCTCCGGGTAGTCGCCATGCGTTTCTTGCAGGTACCCACGGTCGTCGAACTTGCGGCGCACGATGGGCGTAGCCAGCACTGGGGTACCGCCCCGTTCACGGGTTTCACTGATGTAGCGTTTCAGCTGCTGCGGATACTCCACTTCCGGATCGGCATAACGTTCAGGGCTGTTCGCCTTCTGGTCGTTGTGGCCGAACTCAATAATCACATAATCCCCGGGCTTTATCCGTGACCTCACCTTATCCCAATGCCCTTCGTCGCGGAAGCTCTTCGTACTCCGGCCGTTAAGCGCGTGGTTTTCCACCCGCACGTTTTCGTCGACATACAGGGGCAGCACCTGCCCCCATCCTTTTTCCGGGTTGCTTACCCGGTAAGGTTTATTGGCTACCGTTGAATCACCTATCAAGAACACGGTCACCCGCTGCTCGCCGTCCCACACAAAAGCCACCAATAACGCCACACATGGAATAAGCGCCCACTTCCAGCTATTTTTCTTCCGTCTTGATCGCAGTCCTGATCTCATCCCCGCCACATTGTTAAGCCATACGTTTAGGCATGGGTTTCAAATCCGTCAATGAAGCAATCTTAACCGGCGCACCTTGCTCGATGCTTCGCCTTGCGGCGACCCCCACGAGGATAGACATGGCGCCATCGCGCACACCTGCCGTATGGCCGTACGGGTCCGGCGCATCTTTATCCCTGAAGAGCTTGTCGTGCAGCCGCCGGTCGCCTCCACCGTGGCCACCCCGCTCGCTGGCCACCTGGATAATCTTATAGTCCGTCCAGTTCTTATAAAGCACAAGCGGCTCATGGATCACATCATCGCGCGTCTGATCCATTTCTGCCGCGTGCAGGCTTTCCTGATCCAGTTCACCGTTTTTCATCCACGGGATATCCAGCCATGCCTCGATCCGCCCCTTGTGGCCGTTGAAGGCGATGCGCCACCCCTCGAAAGGTGAATACGTGGTCAGGGAGTAGTTGGCCACCACATTGTTGGCATACTTGATTTGGGCAGACATTTTATCGTAGATATCAATCTCATGCCGGTATACGCAGCCGTCGCGGACGTAGCCATCGTGCGCTTCGTTTTCCACATACAGGTTCATGCTGTGCCGGTCTTTGGTAATATCCCAATAATAAGCGCACTCCTGCTTATGCGGGCAGCTGCGGCAGCTCTTGCCACGGAAGGGTCCATTGCTTCCGTAATGTTCGAGCGCACCATAGGCGAAGACCTCCTCCGGCTCCGAATCGAGCCACCAGTTCAGCAGATCGAAGTGATGGGTAGCTTTATGCACCCATAGGGATCCGCCGCTGTCCATCAGTCCATGCCAGCGTCTGAAATACGAAGCGCCGTGATGCACGTTCAGGTACCAATTAAAATCCACCGAAGTAACATCACCTATTTCTCCATTTTGGAGCAACTCCTTGATTTTCGTCATGTACGGACTCCAACGGTAGTTGAAGCCCACAATCAGGTTTTTATCGTATTTGCGTTCGGCATCCAGGATGGCCTGGGCCTTTGCCTCATCGGTAGTGAGCGGTTTCTCAGTCAGCACGTCGCAGCCCGCCGCCAGTCCTTTGATGATAAATTCATGGTGCGTCGAGTCTTTGGTGCATACGATAACCAGGTCGGGCTTCACCTTGCGCAGCAGCTCATCAAAATCGACAAACGTGGGGCAATTTACCCCCATATAACGCTTAGCATAGGCCAGCCTGCCCGGGTTGATATCACTGAGCCCGACGAATTCCAGCAAATCCGGATATTGCTCTACCAGCCTTCTGCCCCAGAACGAAATGCCGCGCACGCCTGTTCCCACCAGCACAACCCGAAGTTTACGCTGCATGCCGAATGTGTTAAGCGGCACCTGCGCCGCTGCACCCGCTGCGAGTGCCGCCAGTGCGGTGAGGAATTCCTTTCGTGAAAGTGATGTGTTCATAGTTGTTGTTTGTTAGTATAAATCCGTTGTTTTTTCCGTATTGTTGTCTCCTATTGTCCATCCCGGCAGGGACACCGTCGCTTGATAATTGGAATAGTTATAAAGTCCGTTGCGCTCTGGCTTGTACAACCTTTTTTCCGCACCGAAATGCCTGTCTTGTGTATATATCCATATTTCATATTGGTCCCACACAACAATTTCATCACGCACATCGCCCAAGATATCGAGCACGGCATAACACATATCGGGGTGTCCGTCATCAGGAAAATCCATAACCTTCTGACCATAACCGTTGAAAACGCCACCGATTTCGGGGTTGGCCGACAGGATAAAATATTCTTCGCCAGTGCCCGTCCAGTTGAGCGGGAGGCACATGCTGCCGTGGTGCGCAGGCTCCATGCTGTGATACAGCTCGCCCGAAGCATCAAAAAAATGGATAATTCCCTGATTACCCCAGAAATTGATGCTCACCGTTTCCAGTCCGGGCATATCGTCGCGATAGTTGGCCACTGAAGGGTTTTGCACGTGCCCGAGGTAATGATGGTGCTTTATTTTCCCGTCCGTACCGATAAACAGCATCCCCTCATCGCTTGCCGCATTCATCATCATCCATTGCCCATTCCCGGAGTAGTCAACCAATGCCACTCCGTCAGAATGATCGCCCAATTCCTCGTCCAGCGACCACAGCAACCTGCCGTCATGGGTATACATGGAATATCCAATGGCCAGTTCATCACGACCGTCGCCGTCAATATCACGGGCATACGGATAATGCCCGGTCTTGCAGCTTGCAGACCATAGGATATTCAGGTGTTCATCCATCACCCAGAAATGATTATACCGGTCTTTCACCACCACATCCGAATTCCGCCCCTTCCCGCTGAAATCGGCAAAGAATACCGCATCGCCCAGCAGCCGTTTTGGCGGCTTGCCCGGTCCGCCCGGTACTTGCGGCAATGCCCGGCTGCGCAACAGCTTTCCGGTCTTTCCCTCCACCACATAGATATGGCCATCCTTGCAATACACGACCTCATTTTTACCATCGCCATCCAGATCATGTATCTGAACACCGACATCGTTGGTCAGATGATATTTCCAGGGGTCGGGCTCGCCTTTCTGCCATAAAACATTACCCTCCAAATCAACCGCCGTCAGCACGCCGACCTCACTGTTGCGGTCCTTGGGACCATGGTGAAGCGGCTGGCAGATTAAGATATCGATCACCCCGTCGCCATCCAGATCGCCGAACCGCAGGTTCCTGCCCGTACCGAACCCAAACGTGTTGATTTTTTTGACCACTTCCATTTTCGGATTCCGGGCGGCCAGTTCACGCTGTTCACGGATCAACGCTTGGGCCCGGTCTCGTACGCGTTCGGCTTCCTTCCGGCTCGACGTAACCCTGATATTCCTGAAAAAGGCCGGTCCATCCGCTAAGAGCCCCACTTTGCCACCAACAAACGCACTATCTTGCACTTCTCCGATTGGTGTGCCGTTGATTTTCAACCCGATTTGGTTGCCCTGCGCCATCACTTCAAGTTTCAGATAGGCGGTATCCGAATAATGAAATGGCTTAGCCAGCAACGTTTGCTCATCCGCTTCACGGAAAGCCCTGTGGTACCGGTTCCTTTTCAGCACCGCCTGCCCGCGCTCCACCCCGAAAAAATAATAGCAGTTGCTGTTTACGTACCGGAACGCCAGCCCCGTTTGCAGCGAATCCAATGGGCGGACAAGCAGCGCCACCTGATAATCGCGCCAAAGGGAGTCGCCAGCCACCAACATTGGATGCGTAAACGCACTTTTCTGGAAGCGGTTACGCTGTGCGATCACCTTTTTCCCGCCGTCAGTAAGCACCTTCCAGGCGGTATATGATTGTTCGTCATGGTAAAACGCGGCAATATTCCAGTTACCCACCGGGTATGCGCTCGGGTCGAAATGATACTCGGTATGCGCCCCTTTATCGGAGCTGATGTAACCGCTTTTCAATAGCGAGAAATCATCCTCCAACAGCACCACTTCACCGCTGCCTGCGCATCGGCACAATAAACAGGCTATTACAACCGCAGCCCAACCTAAATAGGTATCCCTTGGCTTCATAGACCAACGATTATCTTGGATACCCCGGGTTCTGTTCAATTTGCGCTTCGTTGAGCGTAATAGCATCGATGGGAATAGGCCGGTACAGTTTATCCTGGCCATCCAGTCCGCGGAACGCCTGCTCCAGGCCGATCTGCCTGACATCGTAATTATAGTGTCCTACAAACTCCTTCAGCTTCTTGGTGCGCCGCAGTTCCGGCCAGCGCAGGTATTCGCCAACAAATTCCTTTGCACTTTCAATGAGGTAAGCGTCGAGCGCTTCGCTTTGACTGGCGGCGCCAGCGATATCAAGGTTGGGACGCAACCGGCCTCCATCTTTCGCATTACCGGGCCTATCCAGCACCTGCTGCACGTATTGCGCTGCCGTACCAAAATCATTCAGGCCTATGCAGGCCTCGGCATACAGGAAGTAAGTTTCCGCGAGCCGCGCAAGCACCACATCCCTCACACTGGCGGTCTGGCTGAAAACATGCCGGGTGACCGGACTGTCGAACTTCCGCACCACCGGCATGTGGAAATCCATCTCAAACGCAGCCCGGTAGGCTTCCTCATCATATTTAAACGGGAAATACCGGAAATTGCTCGCTATCTGGTGCTCCTTGCCCTCAACCCAAGCCAGCGAGTCCGCCCTGGTAAACTCCCTTCCCCAAACACGCGGATAATAAGCCCGGATGGGGATCTGGGTTTTATCCTTACCCTGGTCATAATAATCGAAATATTGGTCGTATATGGTCAGCATAAACGTGGCCTCATACCGCGCATCATTTTCCTGAAAGAAATTGTGCAGGTTCCAAGAAGGGAACAATGACGCGCTCATGTATTTATGATTAAGTTCAGCGCCACCCAAATAAGGCCCGAAAATACCCTGTTGCGCATTCCCGTCCTGTTCGGTTGCGATAGATCCTATGCTATATTGTACCGCAAAGATGACCTCCTCATTGTTGTCATTGTCCGGATGCCAGAGCGTCTCAAAGGGAATACTTATCGCTCTACCCCCTATTGCGTCGGCAGCATACTGCTTTGCACGCTGGAAATCTTCTTCATTCCCCAAGTCCCACGCCCGGGTCAAATATACTTTGGCCAAATAATGATTCGCTGCCGTTTTGTTCACCCGCGCCCTATCGTTGCCCAGGTCAGGGAGGGCAGCCTCCATCTCCGTGATTACGAAATCGTACGAGGTTTCCAACGAAGCGCGCGGCAGATCCATACGGGCCGCCAAAGTCGGCTCGTTGTTGATGACAATGCCTCCGAACTGTTCAATCAGCAGAAAATGATAAAAAGCCCTTAAAAAAGCAAATTCCGCCCGAAGCCGTGCCCGGGTCTGATCGTCAACTTCAGCCACATCGTTGTAGTATAGCCCAACGTTGGTAACCTGGATGGCATTATAGCAATTCCGGTAAAACGTAAGTACCGTTCCGTTATCGGGGAAGAGCTGCTCGTATTGCATCAATGGCCGCTCTGCAAAGCCCCGGGCCATGTTATACATGTCCGTGCCCGCAATTTGCAGCCAAGGTATCCCGCCAAATACGGTACGGAGGGTATTGTAAGCCGCCACCACCAACGTTTGGTAGCCCGCGGGCGTCCGGTAAAACTCATCGTTATTCGTTCCCCCTTTATTGTCTTCTTCCAAAAATTTCTCGCATCCGGACAGCGCAAACAGGCCGATAAACGCAAAAACAACTATCTTTTTCATGGTTCTAAGGTTCCTCCTAAATTTAAAATCTCACATTAAGCCCGAACTGATAAGTCACATTGCTGGGCCCGTTTCCTTCAGCCAACGCCGTGGTGGCATATTCTGGATCCCATCCCGGATACTTGGTAAAAACAAACGGATTCAGTACATTCGCATATACCCGCAGCTGTGACAATCCCCACTTACTGATGAGGGCGTCAGGCAACGAGTAACCCAGAATGATATTTCGCAGTTTCACGAAAGATGCATCCGTATACATCCCGTTGTTACCATAGAACGGTCCCCTGTTTATATAGTGCGGATACCTGGCATTTTCGTTTCCTTCGCCGCTGGTTCCCCATGTCGCCTGCGGATTTCCGTCAGCGCTGGTTCCCCAGGTGGTCCAGTCATACCGCGTCACATTGGGTGGTATATAATAATCAAAGTTGATTTTCGGTCGGCCACGTTGGTTATTATGCGGGCCGAACTCTTCCAGGAAACGGTCAGCCACAAAGCTTCCCTGGCGGGCATAAAGGTTGAATGAAAAATCCCAGTTTTTAAACCGGATATTGGAAGTGATACTACCGGTCCAATCCGGATCCACACTTCCTAAAATAACACGGTCGTCGCCCGTAATGGCTCCGTTACCGTCAACATCCTGTGCGATTGCCTGCCCAGGCTGCTGGCCCCATTCCGCAGCTTCCGCCGCCTGATCCATCCGCCAGATACCGATAATACGGTAATCATAAATAACGTTGATGGGGTGCCCGATGAAACGTGCCTGGCCCGGTACATCCTCGCGTTTCCCATACAAGGTACGGATGGCGTTTTTGTTATGGGCAAATACCACTCCGGTTGTCCATTCAAATTGGTCTTTACGTATGTTCACGGTATTCAGTCCGACTTCCACTCCCCGGTTGTTTACGGAGCCAATGTTATCTGTCATCGAAGGCACGCCCGATTCAATGGCCAACGAGCGGTCCATCAGTAATTTGTCGGAAAGTTTATCGTACACATCCACGGTGCCGGAAATCCGCCCATTGAGCAGGCCAAAATCCAGGCCGAAATTCAGTTCGCGTGTCCGTTCCCACGTCAATACCGGGTTTACCGGCCTGCCGGGCATAAACCCGGAGACCGGGTCGTGTCCGAAATCATACCAGACAATCTGGTTGGTTGCCGGGGCCAGTTGAGCCGTAAACGGTTCGATGTTGTTATTCCCGGAGTAGCCGATACTGCCCCTCACCTTTAAATCAGACACCAAACTTCCTTGCATGAAATCCTCTTCTGATATCCGCCATGCCACAGCCGCCGAAGGGAAAGCCGACCACTTGTCCCTCAGCAGGGAACTGCCGTCGTACCGGATGGTGGCTGTCAGCAGGTATTTGCCCCTGAAATCGTAATTGGCACGCGCCGCAAAAGACAGCAACGCTGATTCGGAATAGCTGGTTCCCATGGCGTCCTTAATGGTTTCGCCCGCAGCGATGTTATACCACCAGGATGGGTAAGGCAAGTTATTCGATCCCATACGGATACCTTCGAATCTCGTCTTATAGGCACTCTGTATCAACGAAACATTCAGGTTATGCGCACTGTTAAATGTTCTGGAATAGTTAACCACATTGTCCCACGTCCACTCAAAATCTTCACCATTGGTCTGGCGTGCCTGGTCTTGGTTCCGCTGGCCGGGCACCACGCCATAGTACGCGCCCGTACGCGTACGGTTCAAGCGCGGGTAAAACGTACTCCGGATACTCAGGCCATCCAGTGGCCGCAGTTCAGCGAAGATATTGCCCAGCACATCAAACCGCCTGATTTCTTCTGTACCACTGTTGATTTCGTTCAGCGGATTCGGTGAGCTGGTAAAGTTTCCAATTCCCTGTATAGCTGCCGCAATGCCCGGCTGGGCAATTAGGTTCCCATTATCATCATACGCGTACAGAATAGGCGGCATCCGCAGAATATCACGGTATCCAAACTCACTTCCCGAGTTGACAATCCCGTGAACCATATTTACACTGGCACCGGCAGAAAACCGGTCTGAAACCCGGTGTTCCACCGACAGTTTGACGTTGTAACGATTCAGGTTCTCGTTGATAAAATTACCTTCTTCGTTCTGATAGCCCACCCCAAGGTTGTAAGACAGTTTTTCCGTGCTTCCGCCTATACCGATGTAGTGATTCTGCTGCTGTCCGCTTTGGGTACCGAGCGCCAGCCAGTCCTCGTAGCGTTCCTCATACAGGCGCCTTTCCAGCAACGGACTTTGCTGCAAAATCACATTGGGGTTAGGCAGCACATACCGGCCGTCCCGGTATTCGTAAAACGCCGACGTCCGGAAATCCACCCATTCCCTTCCGTCCATGAAGTCAGGAATACGCGCAAGCGTCCTTACGCCATAAAATCCATCATATGTCACCGTGGTGCGCAGTGCACCGGGCGCCCCCGCGCCTTTCGTTTTTACGATAATCACGCCGTTGGATCCGCGTGAACCGTAGATAGCCGTCGAAGAAGCGTCTTTAAGCACGTCCATCTGCTCGATATCCGCGGGATTAAGGAAGTCGATATTATCGGTAACCACACCGTCCACCACGTAAAGCGGCGTACCTCCCTGTATTGAATTCTGCCCCCGGATCTGGATATTGAATCCGCCCCCCGGACGCGTGGACGTATTACTGATGTCTACCCCCGCCACAGCCCCCTGCAAGGCCGCCATCGGCGAGGTGGTACCGCGTGCCAGCAAGGTTTCAGAGCCCACAGAGCCAACCGCACCAGTCAGGTCGCCCTTGCGCACCGTACCATACCCCACGGCCACCGCCTCGTCCAGCATGGCCGCTTCTTCGCCCTCCAGCACAATGTCCAGCACCTGCTGATCGCCCAGCGGCACCTCCTGCGCTTTAAATCCCAGGTACCTAACTTCCAAAACCACGCCTTCCGACGCCGGAACAGCCAGGGTAAACGTTCCGTTCTCTGCAGTGCTGGTTCCCTGCGTTCCTCCGGCAACCCGTATACTTACCCCGCCAAGAGGTTCCCCCGCGGCATCGCGCACGGTTCCTTTTATTGACTTCGTCTGCCCAAAAACCCAAAGGGCTTGGCAAAGCGCAAACGTAATTAGACAAAGCTTCCTCATAGATATCATATTGTTGAATTGGTTATTTCTCTCCTCGGTGCACCGCTACGGGCACCCACCCGCGCAATACATGTTCAGCGGCATACACATCGGCCTGCCCGGTATCTGGCCTACTCATCCAACGCACCCGGTCAGTCACTGCTGCGCCCGCACCGGTGTTGCCGTGCTCTACATATTCAGCGGTGACTTCATTGATTTCCCTTCCCCAGTTGTGCCATCCTGCCGGATGGATGTGCCCTCCAAGCTCGCACCAGACGAATGCCGTCTTCGCATAAGGCCGCCACGGCCGGCCGAGATATGCCGTTTTCACATCGTTGTCTGCGGTGAGCCGGCAGTTCCGGAAGACAAAGCCAAAACGGGCTGTATCTGGGGTCGAAGCGGCTGTGATGTATGATCCTCCTGATTTACTATGAATCGTGCAAGCCTCAAAATAAGCCGTTGCCGCCCCGAAAATAAAGTCGGTCGTCCCCTCGATGTAACAGTTTTCATAATATTGCCGGCTCCCTGCCCGTTCGGGATAGAGCGTATCCTGATGCCCCAAAAAACGGCAGTTCCGGAAATAAACCCGGTCGGCGCTCACCCGCACCGCCACTGCCTGGCCAACAGGTCCGGCGCTGTTCTCAAAGGTGATATTTTCGGCATAGAAGCCGTCGCCAAAAACAAAGAAAGAAGCCGAACCTGACGTACCCATCGCTTCGCCGAACCGGTTCTTCCGGTCGGCGTAATCATCATAGGTCAATACCGTAGCCTTGGCGTCTTCTCCTATCAGGGAAACATTGGTTTTCGAAGACGGCAGCACCAACTTTTCGCGGTATACCCCCGGCCGGATACGGATAACCGTGCGCTGACGGCGCATATCCGGCACCGCCATCAGCGCTTCCTGCACCGAGCGGAAGTCACCCGTACCGTCCTGCGCTATCACCCATTCGGTAGTCTGCACGCCTGCGTCCAACCCCAATGGAATAAATAAAAAAACAAGGTAGAAACATTTCCAGTAGGACATCGCAACGTAATAGATTCAACTAATTGGTGCAAGGCGCGGCTTATCCGCTGCGCCTACTCATCTACAATTATAAGTGCATTCAGGCTTATCCAAAAGCATTGATCGGGGATAAATCTACGCAAACGATACCGGTATCGTTTCCATATTTATTCGGCCACCAATTCCTTCCGATTTCCGATGGAACTCCTTATTCTTGCATCAATGTGCTAATTGACAAACCAATAACGCTTGGCGTAATGAATAAACTGATGATCACCGCAGGGCTTATCGCCCTTTGTTGCAGAACGCATGTCTATGCCCAGGCCCCAGCAGACCAGCAGCCGTCTGCGGTGTGGGTAGCCGACCGCGGCGATGGCACCTATAAAAACCCCATTCTGCATGCCGATTATTCCGACCCCGATGTGGTTCGGGTAGGGCGCGATTATTACATGACCGCTTCCAGCTTTGATGCCGTCCCCGGCCTGCCTATCCTGCACTCCCATGATCTGGTCAACTGGACGCTCGTGGGCCATGCGCTGCGGCGCCAGCCGCCGTACGACCATTTCAGCAAGACCCAGCATGGCAACGGTGTATGGGCACCATCCATCCGTTACCACAACGGCGAATATTACATTTTCTGGGGCGACCCGGATTTCGGCATATACCGCGTAAAGACCAAAGACCCGCAGGGCGAATGGGAGCCGCCGGTGCTGCTGGAAAGCGTCAAGGGCATCATTGACGTATGCCCCCTGTGGGACGACGACGGGCAGGCCTACATCGCATACGCCTATGCCGGAAGCCGGTCAGGCATCAAGAGTGTCATCGCCATCAAGCGTATGGATGCCGAGGCTACCCGCACGCTGGACGAAGGGACAATCATTTATGACGGCCATGAACTGGATCCGACGATAGAAGGACCGAAATTCTACAAACATCAAGGATATTACTACATCTTTGCACCCGGCGGGGGCGTCGCCACCGGCTGGCAGACCGTGCTGCGCGCCAAGCAGATCTACGGGCCTTACGAACGCCGCATGGTGATGCACCAGGGCAGTACCGCCATCAATGGCCCCCACCAGGGAGGCTGGGTAGATACGCCCACGGGCGAACACTGGTTTATCCATTTCCAGGACAAAGGTGTATACGGACGGGTCACCCACCTGCAGCCCATGGAATGGCGGAGCGACGGCTGGCCGGTCATCGGCACCGACCGCGAAGGAACGGGCCGCGGCGAACCCGTGCTCACCCACCGGAAACCGGACGTAGGCAATACCTATCCGGTGGCCACACCTGCCGAGAACGACGAGTTCAATGGCATACGCATGGGGCTGCAATGGCAGTGGCAGGCCAACCCCCAGGCCACCTGGGCATTCTGCTATCCGGAAAAAGGCGTGTTGCGCCTGTACGCCCAGCAAATTCCCGAAGATAGCCGCAACCTCTATGAAACCCCCAATGTGCTGATGCAGAAGTTCCCCGCACCGGCATTCACAGCCACGGCGAAAGTCGAGTTCGCACCCCATCCCGATAAGGTACTGGGTGAGCGCGCCGGACTGGTCGTCATGGGTCGCAGTTACGCCGCCCTCGCACTGCAGAAAGACCCCGACGGCCTCTCGCTGGTACAAGGCATCGCCAATGGAGCGCACCAAGGCAAGCCGGAAAACGAGCAAGTGATTACCCGGTTAGAAAACGGTTCGTTGTATCTGCGTGTATCCGTGGAAGAAGGTGGCCTGTGCCGCTTTTATTACAGCACGGACGGCACCACATACCGTGAAGCCGGGAAGCCATTCCAAGCCGTTGAAGGGCATTGGATAGGCGCCAAGGTCGGCCTCTTCAGCACCCGCACAACCACGATAAACGATGCTGGATGGATGGACGTGGATTGGTTCCGAGTAACCCCGTTATTACCATAAACATACAATGGCTACAACAAACAACGTACTTACGCGCCACCTTTGGCACATCATAACCGTACTTGCTGCGGCGATAGGCACCGCAGCGGCCCAGCCACCGGCAACAGACAGCATAGCTGAACGGATGCTGGTGCTCCAGCGCTCGTACGGCGGCTGGTCAAAAACATTCAACGGCAAAGCTGCAGATTACCGCAAGCCGTTTGATGACGCCGCGCTCCGGCTGGCCGGGGAGCAAAAGGACGCCCGTGATGCCACCATTGACAATGGTGCCACATCCAAGGAAATCACCTATCTATTGGATGCCTATCAGAAAACCGGCAACGCCCGGTACGCCGATGCCGCCAGGCGCGGGGTTGATTACCTGCTGGAGGCCCAGTACCCCGGCGGGGGGTGGCCCCAATACTATCCAGACGCCCGCCTGTACCGCTCGCAGATTACCTATAATGACGATGCCATCATCAACGTGCTGAACCTGCTGAAGGCCATCGCCGACGGCATCCATGGCGATGTGTTCGACACGGATTACCGCAAAAAAGCCCAGCATGCCGTTGACCGGGGCGTGCAGAATATCCTCGCCACGCAAGTGGTCATCAAAAAGCGAAAAACCATTTGGGCTGCCCAATACGACAAGGATACGCTAAAGCCCGCCACGGCGCGGGCCTATGAGCTTCCCTCCCTGGCGACGTCGGAATCGGCCAACATCCTGATGTTCCTGATGGCGCTGGAACAACCCAGCGAAGCGGTAAAACAAGCCGTCCACAGCGGCGTACGCTGGTTTACGGAACACGATATCGAAGGATACACCACCAAAATCGTCGAAGCGCCGGAGCAACCCACCAAGAAAGACCGCGTATTGGTCGAAGCCCCCGGCGAAGTCATCTGGGCACGGTTCTACGATCTAAAAAAGCAGCGTCCCCTGTTCGCCGGCCGGGATGGCCGCCCCCGCAAACGGCTCGACCAAGTGGAAAACGAACGGCGGGTGGGCTACTCATGGTATGGCGGATGGGGCGATAAAGTGCTCAATCGTTACCGGAAATGGACTAAAGTACACGGTCCAGAAACCCCGTAATCGCATTGAGCGTCGGCGTAAACCAAGGTTCGAAAAAGCAGAACGCATGCGGGGCATCCGCAAACACCTTCGTTTCATGGTAGATACCGTGGCTATCCAGCACCCGGTTGAAGTCGTCCCGCCCCGCGTGCATGCGGTCCACCGAGCTGTTGACGAACAGCGTTGGCGGTGTCTCGGCCGAGACGTAGGTAAGTGCCGATGCCTGCCGCCACAGATCGGGCCGCTCAAACTTGGAATAACCGAACCAGCGGGTTGCAGACGACGTGGACTTGGTGTCGTTGCCTTCGCCTGACTCCGGGTGAACGAAAGCCAGGATGCCATCGATATCGATGATAGCCTGCACGCGGTCGTCCCCTACCTCACTGCAATGCTCCGTAAACACGGGATTTCCGGCCGTCGTTCCCGCCAGTGCCGCGAGTTGCCCCCCTGCAGAAAAACCCAGCACCGCAACTTTTTCAGGGTTGATGCTCAGGCTGTCCGCCCGGTGGCGCATCCAGCCCAGCGCCGCCTTCACGTCGCACACCGCCGCAGGGTAAAGTGCATGCGTAGACAAGCGGTAGTCAATGGCCACAGCGGTATAGCCGGCCTCCGCCAGGCCCTCCGCCAACGGTGCCAGCTGCGCCTTATTGCCGCTCTGCCAGCCACCGCCGAAGAGTAGCAGTACCGCGGGGGCTTCCTTCCCGCCTCCCTGCGCCGGATAAATATCCGCCGTGAGCACCGTACCCTCAATATGGCGGTACGGCACGTCGCGCATCACCCGTGTGCCCGCCCGCCCCGCCCGCGCCAGGCGGATCTGCGGATACACTTCGGCCAGCCGGGCCAGCTCCCGCTCCGGCGTAAAGCCGGTGTCACGTACGCCGGTCAGCCCGTCCGTGCGCTGCACCACCGCCGAAGGGCGCCAGCCGGCAAACACCGTGTCCAATGCATAACGCCAAACTTCTGCATCGGCCAGCTGCCTTGCCCAGCTCACCCGCGTTTCCGGGCTGGCCCCCTCGCCCCAGCTACCATATTCGGCATAAAACACCGTCTTTTCCTTATCGGGGAAAAACGCATCCCCCTTCCACGGATCCCAGCCCGCTTTGGCGATATGCGGCCCCAGTTCGCAATGGATAAAAACGGTCTGGGCAAACGGCCGCCACGGCCGGCCGAGGA
The DNA here is from genome assembly GCF_900112315.1 of Parapedobacter composti. Classification (GTDB taxonomy): domain Bacteria; phylum Bacteroidota; class Bacteroidia; order Sphingobacteriales; family Sphingobacteriaceae; genus Parapedobacter; species Parapedobacter composti. Next base: position 174,658 of record NZ_FOLL01000007.1, read on the forward strand.
ACACCCGGTCCATCCCTTCGGCCGCCACCAGCCGGCAGTTCAGGAAAACAAAGCCGAACGCCTGATGTTCCGCCGTCGATGCCGCCGTGATGTATGAGTTGCGCAGGCTGCGCACGGTGCATCGGCTGAATACCGCCGTAGCCTCTCCGAAAATAAAATCTGTGGTACCCTCAATCAGGCAATTCCGGTAATACTGGCGGCCTTTTGCGGCATATAACGTATCCTGATGCCCCAGAATATCACAGTCCACCACCTCACAGCGGTCGCCCTCGATGTGCAGCGCCACGGCCTGCCCCACCGGTCCGGCGGTATTCTGCACGGTCAGGTTTTCCAGTATGCAATCGTCCGCCTGCACCAGAACCGTATAGGACGTATAGGTGTTAAAGACCTCGCCCGAGAAATCACCGTTTGTAATCACCGTTTTTCCGCGATCTTGTCCCTTGATATGGATATTTTTCTTCCACGAAGGGATGACCAGTTTTTCGCGGTACACGCCGTTCTTCACGATGATGGTTGCCCGGGCCTGCGAATGGTCGCGCACCGCATTTACAGCTTCCTGTATGGAGGCAAAGTCGCCCGTGCCATCCTGCGCCACCACAAACTGCTGGATAACCGCCTGTGGTTGTGCAGATAGGTGCGCAACGAAGCACCCTACCGCCAAGGTCAGTGCAAGAAAAATAACCTTCAAAAACCTTCCGTGGCCAGCATGACCTTTTCGTCCAGGATATTCTCCCATAGCTGCTCTTTCGTTTTGTTGTGTCTCGCCCTTCCTTTATCGATAAATCCCCAATTTTCCTCAAACAGAAAATAAAAATCGTAGGAGCCCCCTACTATCCCCTTGCCGGGCATATAGACAAACCGGTCTATGCCCCGGTGGATGTTGAGGCCATCGTGGTTCCGCCAGTCGGTGAACGTCCAGAACCGGTAGGCCTTCTCCCCCTGCCATTCAAACACCTCAGACAAATACTCCCGCTGAAGAAGCCACCATTCGGGGAGATACGTCCAGGGGAGCCTCACATCGAGCGGAAACCACCGTTGTCCGGGCTTGCCAAAACCGGGTTCGTCCTGGTACAGCGCTGCCATCTCCCGGATGGTCAATGGCGACTGTCCGGTATTCACCGTTCCGTACGGCGAATTGAATATGGAAGAATAGCTTACCAAATGGAAAAATTCGGTTAAGCAATGGGTGCTTTTATAGTGCCTGCCGTTATCGGACTTTATCAGACCAAAGCGCAGTGTTTTCTTATCGCCGCTGTTTCCTGACATGAGCCTTGCACTCATGGTCCGGCGGAAACCATGCTCATCAAAAAGCTCCTCACGGATAGTATCGATATTCACCTCACTCCAATTTGCATCGCCGTAAAAATTAGGTAGCATAGAAAACAGGATAAGCCCCTCGCCAAAAACGTTGTACAGCTTGATGGTTTCATCCACGCCGTAGAGCTCCTGCGCACTGAGTGTGTAATGTTTAACCTGATACAGGCTGTCCAGCATATCCAGCATGATGTATCTTTTCTCTTTGGCCACGGAGCAGACCAGCGGTCCACAGCAACAAGCAATAAAAAATATGAGCTTTTTCATTGTCCCACCCAATATACGTGTCGGCATCCTGTTCCCTTCACCGCTTCATCACTTCCTCTACCAAACTGTTGATATAAACCTCCAGGTTATCGTATGCTGTACTCAGGTCGCGCCCGTTGGCCTGAAACTTGGCTGGATCGAGCCCCTTAGCGCGCTTCCAATCGTCCGCGATGCCGTCTCCCGACTGGTTTGGAGGGTATTCGCCCGCTCGTAGGATAGGCCAGCCGCCCACGTCGTCCTGCGAGTCAATGATGCCGTTGGTGCTTCCGCGTGATCCTTCATGGGTATACACGCCGCGGCGCACATCGTCAACCACGCGAACATCCAGCGCATCGCGCTTCAAGCTGGCTCCTGCGTGGCTGAGCACCGCCTCGTAAGCGGCGGTTGCGGCCTGCGTTTCCACCCCATTATGCGGCCCCAGGTGATGCACATGCGGTTCGGCCCTCCGCATCACCGCCTTGTCCGACTCACTCACCGGCACATACCGGCTGTGGAACTGGTTATATACACCATGCGTCCAGTTATCGGCCGTGGCACGGGCGCTTCCGTCCACATGGTTTCCATCGATGTAGAATTTACCCCAGATGCCATACACTTCCGTTCCTTCGTTATTGTTTTTGTCTATCGATATAATCCGCTCTGCACGGCTGCTGCGGGTGGCGGGGCCCGGTTTGTAGTAATTATTGACGATGTTCACGTTCATTGCTTCACCGCCATACATGCTGTTGCCGTCCCAATTGTATACCACATTGTTGCGGATATCCGTCAGATTGGTCAGCGCAAACGCGCTGCCAGCCGTTTCGCCCAGACGCGGGTTCCGGCTATCGTGATGCGCCAGCAGGTTATGGTGAAAGGATGCATAGCGACCGCCCCAGATGCCGCCGTAGCCGTGTGCGCCTTTTTCATGCACCGAGTTGCGCAGGCTTTCGGAAATGATGCACCACTGCAATGTTGTATACTCGTTGTTGTACATAGACACGCATTCATCGGTCGACCAGCTCATCGAGCAATGGTCTACAATGATGTGTTTATGACCGCGTGCTTCTAGGGCGTCGCCTTCGGCTTCTCCCCTGTCGCCCATGCGGAAGCGCATGAACCGGATAATCACATTATCGGCTTGAATAATCACGGGATAATGTTGTATGCAGATGCCATCGCCCGGTGCGGTCTGTCCCGCGATGGTGACATCACCGTTGCGTATCCGCAAGGGTGATGTCAGCGCGATATTGCCGGCCACCTTAAACAGGATGTACCGTGCCCCGCTCTGGTTGATGGCGTGCCGCAGCGTCCCCGGCGTGCCGTCGTCCGTAAGCTTGGTAACGAACAGCACCTTGCCGCCCCGGCCGCCCGTGGCATCGCGCCCGAACCCTTCGGCCCCCGGAAAAGCCAGCGCTTCTTCCACTACAGGATCCGGCCCTTCGGGGTCCCCGTCATCTTCACCGCCAATGGTGCCGCCTTTTTTGCAGGCAATCAGTACGATGACGATAAGCGTCATGGTCCATACGCGATTCTTTCTAATTGCTACCTTCATTTTTCTACGTTCTATGGATTCCACCTCGGGTCGCCTATCGGCCCTGCCGAACTGCTGGCCGTCAGCAACGGCGAACCGGCGGGGAACGAAAAATCGTTCGTCGCGTGATCCCACGGCAGCGTTTCGCGGATTACGCCCTGTTGTACCACAGCCGAGGGGATGTTGAGCTCCGCCGGCGGTTCGGCGCTGTTCATCAGGTTATGCAGGTTCACGTATTCAAACCGGGCCGTGGCGCCGTTTCCTGCACGCAGCAGATCGTTATGCACCGTAGGTGTCGGATACCGAACGGAAGCCCATTTGGTGTTGGCAAGCACGCTATTCCGCACCACAATGTCGGCCGGGGTGTTCACGTCGACTAACGGACGGCGGCCGTCGTTCCCGAAGGCGTTGACGGTCACCTGGTCAAACAGGATGGAAGCAGCGGGCGTTCCGATATTAACGTCATACCGCACAATGCTTTTGCTCACCCGGTTGATGGTGGAGTTCACGATCTCCAACCGGTTCATGCCCAGCTTCTGGATTTCAAATAGTGCATAATCAGTATCGTTATCCTGCAGGATACTGTTTTCCACGCGAATGAAATCAACTTGGTGGTCACGATTTCCGGCCCGGCTTCCGCGCACCAGCGCGCGCCCGATGCGCTGCATCACGCAGCCCCGTATGGTGATGGAGCTGAACTGGGTAGGGCTGTTATCGGAGGTTTCGCCCTTGAGGTCAATCAGGTAGGTGTCTGCTACGGCCAGCATATCAAGCGTCAGGTCTTCCAAACGGATACCGGCCCCATCTCCCCGCAGTTCAAAGCCCCGAAGCTGCAAAATGGTTTCCGCGGGATTGCCTGATACCGCACCGATGGTCACCTGCTTCTTCATCAGTATGATGATTTCTTCGGTGGCCGTGTAAGTGCCTGGATGCAGCCCGATGGCATCCTGATCGGCCGCTGCTTCTAAGATGGCTTTCAGATCATCTTCAGGTGTTATCTCAACCGTAAAATTGCTGGGTTCTTTGGTGGTAAACGCGAGGGATCCCACCTGCACGTTTCCTGCCAGTAACAGCGCTACATAGCGCGTTTGGGGTGTCAGATTTTCTACGGTAATTGTCGCATTTTCAATGGTCTCTGCGTCCAAATCTACGCGCTGTACCTCACGTCCGGTTTCGGAACCCGCCTCAAACTCCGTGATCACTAACCGGGTGACGGTTTCATCGTACCGCCATTTCAGGATCACCTGTGTGTCCTTCAGGTCTGTTTGCTCATTGATGGCGATGAAGAGTTGCTTGCCGCGGATGGTGAACCCATTGCTATGCAGCCAGCTGGACGCCGGTATACCGGCCGTTTCGTTGGTACGCACCCGGGCAAAATACTTTTCTCGCACTTCCAGTTGCTCATCTGTCAACACGATACCTGTGGTATCGGTCTGCAAGGTGAGCAGCGCACCGCTTTCGAAGAGCGTGTCCTTCGATATTTCTACCGTATAGGTGGGGCTTGCACTTGTATTTAGTGCTTCCTTCCAGGTAAGTGTTACCTGTGTTTCCCCGCTCTCGGCGCTGATGTCTCCGGCCGGCATAAACATGCGATCGGGTCTGAATTCCTTGAACAAGTCGTCCTGTTGTTTACAGGCGGCCAACATTATCAAGGCAATGAATATGCGGCCGACCGGTTTCGTTATTTTCAACTGTTTCATAGCTAATCAAATTAGTTAGGATAGCCGTAATCCTGATCAAGTCGGTAGTTTTCCGACACAATTTCACTGTAAATGGGCAGCAGTTCACTCTGCCCCCGGGTAAAGTGGATAGCATAGCCGCTTCCGGACGGGTTTCCATTGTCATCCACCCCATAAATATAACCGCTGTTCACCGCCTGGCGCCAGTTAACCCGGGTGTATCCTTCAGGGGCCGATGACGGATCCGGTTGGTAATAAACGTCGTTTATCGTACCGCCATAAAATTCAATATCGGCCACCTCTGCAGTCGCCCCCACGTTTTGGAACGCCCCCAACCTGTAATAAATATATTGGGGCACGGCCGCGTAGCTTCCTTCGCCATCTTTGAACTGGCGGAGTTTCTCGCGGGTGCTGTTCAGCACGGTTTCAAGCAAATTCCAGCGCAAAAGGTCATATTTACGGATGCCCTCGCCGCCGAACTCGAGCAACCGTTCTTTGACAATGGCATTGAAAAACCCTTCCTTGTCTCCCGGTATGCTACCGATCAGGCTTTCATCGCCACCATATGCGCGCATCCGAACGGCGCGTAACGCATCCGCGGCCTCGGTAGAAGGACCGCCGTTCAGTTCATTGTCGGCTTCGGCAAAAAGCAAGAGAATATCCGAATACCTCAGGAATGGCCAGTCGATGCCCAAACTTTGCGACTGATCGTGGATATTCGTCCAATACTTGCGGTATTTCGCATCGGTAAGGTTCGTCGCCTGCTGTATGGGTTTATTATCATTGGCATCCAGTTCAAATAATCCCAGCGTCACATCACGGCGCGTATCACCGACGCCAAATTCATAGAAATACGTTGGTATCGCCCTCACCCCGCCATTGGCATATCCATAGCGGGAGTTGGTGTTTTGCCGCAGGCCGTTGCCATAGCCCAGCTTACTGTCTGTCCGGGCGTTCCCGCCAAAGGCTCCCACCTTAAAAATCACCTCCCTCGTGGCATCAAGGCTCGGTTGCCCATGCAGGGATTTAAACACGTTTTCAAAATCCGGATTCAACTGGTTTTCGCCCTGCTCGATGATGTCTAAACATTCCTTCCGGGCTATCTCGTAATAGGTAAGGTAATCGGCCCTGCGCTCCATCTGCCGTGTCTCCCGGCGTAAGGAGTAACCTCCCCGTGCGAGCGCTATGCGCGCCCGGATTCCCTTGGCTGCCGCTTTGGTGATACGCGTTGGCGGGTCGTTACTTTCCGACCGCCAAGGAATCAGCTCGATAGCCTGAGCCAGGTCGTCCAATACCCGGTCGTATATAACATCCCTGTCCGTTTTTGTAAGATAGAGATCAGGCACATCGGCCGCAGGTTCAAATGAGGCTGGCACATCGCCCCAGTTACGGATCAACTCATGGAAAAACCAAGCCCTTAACGTCAGGGCCTCCCCCAGATACTTACGCATCTGTGCCTGGTCGGCAGGTGTACCCGAGTTATACGGGTCAGACAACGGAATATATTTGATACAGATGTTGGCCCGCTCGATGCCCTCATACAACTGGCGGAACGGGTTGTTGAGTTCGGTATTCTGGGGAGCCACCCCATATTCGCTGATGCCGCGGCGGTCCAGCGGGTTATAGCTTCCGGATGTTTTAAAGTCATCGGCCGACTGCGGATAGATAATGGATAGGCGGCTGCCGTATCCGTCGTCACCCATCAACCGGTTATAGATACCGGTAATTGCAGACCCCGTATAGGATACACTATTGAATACTGCGTCTTGCGAAAGATTCGACGGATTTTCCACGTCGAGGTACTTTTCACAGGACGGCATGGCTATCAAAACGGTCGCTGCTAGCGCAATGGAAGAAATATGGCGAGTTAAAACATGCTTTTTCATGACGTGATGTGGTTAAAATGTTACATTAATCCCTGCTAACATGTATCTGCTCCTCGGATAAGCGGCATAGTCTACCGCCGGCGTCAGCGGATTGTTCCGCCGGGTGTTTGCTTCCGGATCGTAACCGCTGTAACCGGTTATGGTCCACAGGTTATTTACCGTCGCGTATATCCGTACATTGGAAAACACCCGGGTACGGCGCAGGATGTCATGCGGCAACGAATAACCCAGGGTCAGGTTACTGATGCGTAGGAACGATCCATCCTCTATCGCATAGGAATGCAAGAAGTAAGGTCCACCGGGCGGCGTCCACATCGTCGTGTTCGCGTTCATGGCAGCAAGTGTTTCGGGGTCGGTTACCCGCACACCGTTATCATCAAACCAGCGCCAGCGGTCGTTCATTGTCGTCAGCATATTATTATCCCGATACAGGTATTGGGTAGTAAACTCTATCTTATTGGCATTATACACCTTGTTGCCCACAGACCAGTTCAGGAAAATACTGAGGTCGAAGTTTTTGTAGGCAAATTGATGGTTCATTCCGCCGATGAATTTCGGCTGCGCATTACCCAGTATCGTCCGGTCGGTCGCATTAATCATCTGTTCGCCGTCATCGCTCAGCTTTTTCAGTTTCAAATCACCGGGTTGCGGGTCGCGGTTGCCCAATGCTACGTTGCGTGTGCTCGGCACTCCCGCTTTCAGCGTATAGGTCTGGTTGTTCGGGTTATAGTCGAAATCGTCCAAGGTATAAAACCCGTCTGTTACATAACCATAGAACTGACCGATGGGGCTGCCGACCTGCACGATGAAGTCTTCAAATTGGCTGCTCACCCAACCTGCACGCTCAAGATAAGAGGCCAACGGCCGTCCCTCGGAGTCCAATCCGAGACTTACGATCTTATTCCGGTTGAACGAAATATTGAATTGACTTTGGTAGGTGAAATTCCGGCTCTGTACCACCGTTCCGGCCAATTGGATTTCAAGCCCCCTGTTTTCTGTTTCTCCGATGTTTTTAAGCTGCGTGGCATAGCCGCTGGTAGCCGGAACCCGAGCCTGGAGCAGCAGGTCTTTAGTGCTGTTTTGATAGAGATCAACCGAACCGCTGATCCGGCCGTTCAGCACGGCAAAGTCTAAGCCCACGTTCCGGGATATCGTGGTTTCCCACCGCAAATCACTGTTCGCCAACGACAACGGGGCAAATCCCGGTGTGATGCTCTCCCCATAGGCGTACGAATAATTGTTATGTACGCCGAACATGGTCTTGTACAGGTCGATACCAATACGGTTGTTGCCTACAGCGCCGTAGCTTAGCCGCAGTTTCAGGTCAGACAGCCAGTCGCGGGTACCTTCCATAAACGATTCTTCGGAGGCGCGCCAGGCAACAGCCATCGACGGAAAGAACGCGTTCCGGTTTTCTTTTGCAAACAGCGAAGAGCCATCACGCCGCAATGTCACTGTGGCCATATACCGGTCGCCATAGCTGTAATTAAACTGTCCGAAAAGGGAGAAAAGCCGGTGTTCAGACCAGTTGGTCGAAGGGGGCGTCTGGATCATGCCGTCGCCCGGTATGGCTTTCTGAATTCCCGCAAATGCTTCTTTTGGCGAAATGTCTACCGGAAGCCACTTCACCTCCATCGCCTGATTCTTGTTTTGGATTTGGTAGATTTCATGTCCAAGCATCGCTTGAACACGGTGCTCGCCGAATTTCTTACGATAAGTTAATGTATTTGAGTTAGTCAACGCAAACGATTCACCGTTGCCCAAATTGACCACGGGCTGGTTGTTGTTCTGGCGGGCCACGCCAGTAGACACACCTGCAAACCGGTTATCTTTCCGTACGGTATGATGAATACCAAAATTACTGCTGGCAATCAGTTCGTCCGTAAGCTTGAAACGTGCATTACCATTGAAGATGATGTCGTCGCGGTACTGGTTACGTATTTCGTCGTTAGCCAGCACTACGGGGTTAACCAAGTTCGTCTGGTTGGCGAACTCCGGATCGAACTCATCTACAATCGCTTCCATCCCCGGCGCTATGAAAGGCATAAACCGCACCGCGTTGCGTAGCCGGTTGCTGCTTTGCGTACCGGTGCTGGAAGTACCCACACCGTCTACCTGTTGCTTGCTGTACCGCGCGTTAAATCCAATATCCAGGCGGTTGCTCGCTTTATGGGTAAACTTCAGTGAAGCCAATGTGCGCTGGAATCCGGAATTAAGCATAATCCCTTCTTCGTCGGTGTGGTTCAGGTTGAAGTTGAACGATGTTTTATCCGTGCCGCCCACTAATCCCACGATATGGGACTGGTTACGCGCGTGCCGCCCGAACACGGCGTCCTGCCAGTCCACGAACGGCATATCCCGGTACAGTTCCAGGTCTTCCCAACGGCCATAGCGGTCGCGGAAGGCATTACGGGTTTGTTCATCGGTATTCAGGTTATAGGCCTGATACTGATACCTCACGTAGTCGTAAGGTTGCATGACATTCAGTCGGTTGGTGATGGTTCTTACCCCACCGAACCCATTGTAAGTTACCTGGGTTTTCATGTCCATCCCCCCTTTGGTCGTAATGATCACCACCCCGTTTGCACCACGTGCCCCGTAAATAGCCGTAGACGCTGCATCCTTCAATACGTCTATCGATTCTATTTCCTGCGGCGACAGGATAGATAATGCATTTTCGACCTGAATGCCGTCGACGATATAGAGCGGCGAATTGTCTTGGGTAATGGAGCCGCCTCCGCGCACGCGGATCTGGACTTCTGCTCCTGGGGCGCCTTCCGTGGTCACCACCCTTACCCCGGCCAACCGGCCGGTGATGGCTTCGGCTGCCGAGCTCAACGGGATGTCTTTCAGTTGTCTGGCGTTAACTGACGAAACAGCGCTCGTTAGATCACGCCGGCTCACCGTGGAGTAGCCGATGGCCACGGCCTCTTCCAGCAGGCTCTCTTCTACCTCCAAAGCAACATCTACCGTCTGTCCCTCCGCAGCAGTTTTCTCCTGGGCTCTATAGCCCATGTAGCGGAATACCAGGGTAACTTCCGAACGGCCCTGTGGAAGTTGGAGTCGGTATCGGCCCGCGTCGTCGGTTTGTGCGGTCACCCCCGTCTCCTTCACTGACACGTTTACACCGGCAATCCCTCGTTGTGTGGCCTGATCGATCACCGTGCCGCTCACCACACCCTGCCCGTAGCTTTTATGGCTGGCAATCAGCAGCGTAAAAATCAACAGTACATAATACCTCATAATGTGATTACTATAGTTTTATACTTGGTTTAATTGCCCGCATCTGGCTGTATGACGGTTAGCCACTACAACTGCCCGTGCGGTATTGGTGCAATTTTACTGTATTTGCTATAGCAATCACCATCCGATCCCCCTAAAAAATTACGCAATCGATACCGGCAACGATTGCAGGACAGTACAGGATGCGCTTCCGGCCAGAGAGCTACGCCCATTGGCAGGGTGTCGGTTAGTTAGTGCGGTCGTGCTATCAGGGCATCGGCTTAAATCCTTCGGCCTTTACCGTCCAGGATCCGTCTGCAGGAAATCCCGGCAGTTCACCCTCACTGCCGTCCCATCCGGCGGCCATCATGGCCACGGTGGTCAGCAAGCCACCATTTCCCGGCAGGTATATCCGTAACCGGCCGTCTTGGTAATTATGCCCGTTTTTCAGGTACGTATTGGTTTGGATATCCATGAATAATGCATCCAGCGCTTTATCAGGCAACCCCAGCCGGGCGGCGTTCATGGCGGTCATCGGGAAGTCCCACCCCCAGGTATGTTCCCAGAACCAGGTGTCCCAGACCTTTTCCAGGGTGGCCGCCATCACCGCCTTGTCGAGCTTGGCTGATTCGGGCACCATGCCCAATGCTCCCAGCACGATGGGATGATCCGTGCGCCAACGTTCATTCGTGTAGGAGTCCGGCGCGCTTTCCGTGGCGAGATACACACCGTCCTGCTGCGGCAGCGGCGCGAGCTTGTCGATTACCTCGTCCCATTTCTCCTCCCTGGGCAGCCCGGCCCGTTCGCGCCACCGCTGTGCCACGCGCAAGGCCCAATCCCAGTAAGCCAGCTCGTACGTCGGGTTAAAAGTTTCCACGGCCGGAAAAACTTCCTGTGCCGGAATCAGCCCCTTTCCGAGGTTATAGCGGTCATTTTCCGCATCGTAGGTCGGGAAATCGGCCATGAACTCCGCCGTGGCGAACACCAGGTCTTTGTATTTTTCTATCACGGCTGGGTCCTGCTCATGGCGGTAAGCCAGTTCGGCCAGGTAGATGAAGTGCGGCTGCTGCCAAATCAGGAATGCAGCCACCGAAGAAGGCGACTCCTGCCCTTCGTGGTCAACCATTTTCGGCCAGCGTACCCCCTCGTATCCCTGGCGCTTGGCCAATGCCCGCGCCTTATCGGCGATATCCGCATACCAGCCAAGGCTTTTCTCCATTAAATCGGGCCGTCCCCAGAGCGCAAAGTGTACGGCATGCCACCAATGCATCTCCAGGTGGGGCTTACCGAACCAGCTGTTGAACGTCAGTCCGGTTTCCTGCGGTGGATATGCACCGGCGCATTGCACCTTGGTCAGGTATTGGGAGAGCACTACGCGCCGCTCCAGCTCATGCGCCCGCGGGTCGGTGCTTCCGGCGAAGTCAATGGCTGCGCCGCGCGACCAGAACGCCTTCCACCCGGCTGCACTGCTGGCTGCCGTGGCGGCGAAGCTGGCGATGCCCGAGGCGTCGCCGGCTTCGGGGCTGAACTGTACGCTCAGCTCAAACACATCGGTATCTGCCGCCGGGGTTACCTGGTAGTAATGCGGCGTATCTGCCGCCGCCACCTCGCCGACAGTCCACCTCAGCAGCGTCCGGTAGGTTATCCCCTCCAACACGTGCGCGATGACAGCCCCACTGCCGTCCTGCTGTTCGATAGCCGTCTTATGCCGGTCAGGATGCGCATAGTAATTGCCTTCATCCAGAAACTCCGCGGTGGGATAAGGGTAGCGCAGGCGTACCTTCAGGCGCCCCTCCGCAATCAATGGCGAAGCAATCCGCACAGCTATCAGGTCGTCTTCCTGATGTCCCACGGTAACCACCTCCACGGGGGTACCTTCCACCGCGAAGCGGCTGTTAATTTCGCCCGTCCACAGGTTAAGCTCCTGCCGGATAGCTTTTATCGCTTCCGGCCCCGCCAGCGAGCCGTCCTTCAGGTAAATATCGAAGCCCACATTACCCAGTTGGAGGCGGTGGGGATTTTTGCGGAACCAATTTGCCGCATCCTGGTTGCGGCCGGGCTCTTTCCATTGCACGCTATAGGTCGCTTCATGTCCGTCACCGTTGAAATCATAGGTCTTCAGCGTTTCCTCAAAGCGGTAGCCCACGGTATCGGCGAAGCGGTTCCATCCCCACTCGGCCTGTGTACCCAGCGCCACTCCCTTGGCGTAGCGGTCCGGAAAGGTCTGCAATCCGGTCACGTCTACCGTAAAGGCGAAGGCACCGTTGCCCACGGTCAGCGACTCCAGGGAGTCGATATGTGTGTTCACGATGTTGTGGCGGGTAACAACCTCCTTCCGGTCTATCGTTCCCCCGCCTGCGCAGCCGACCATAACAACAGCCAGCAGTGTACTGCCCAAAAATAGCTTCATTGTCTTATGTTGTGTAGTTGTTTTCATGCATCGTTAATCCCGGCATAGCGTTGCGCCCATCAAGCCGATAACCACATCGTTGGCCACCGCCCGCAGTTGCAGCGATTTCAGGGGCTTGCTTTTATCCAAAGGTACATCCAGCAAGGTGGCCGCCCCGCCGTCTACGGCCCGCTGCGTAAACCCTTTGATTTCCGTATAGCGGGGCGACTCCCGGTGTATTTCGCCTGTCTTCAAGTGTATGCGGTAAGGATGCGGCTTCCCGGTGCAGAACGCGGGGCTGTCTAAGTAATAATCCTGCTCAATGGGCCACCAGTTGTCCGGATTACGCAGTTCGAGCCGTTCCATGGTGCCGTCTGCGTAAGTGATAACCACCTCCCCGTTGGTCACGTGACTCTGCATCGGGTTAGTACTGCCTGCCATCAGCAGGTAGGCATGGCTGGCGTGTCCCGCAAGCGGGATACTGGCTTCATCCGGATAATTATCCCACATGGATACAAACAGTACATTCGGCGCTTCGGTCTCACCGGTCGTGCGCATCGGGATGCCGCCGGGCAGTGCAATCGCGTTCCCGGTCCCCGCCTTGCTGCGCAGCCCGCTGTCGTCGATATGCGCTTCCGTGAGCGGGTAGCACCAATTGCCGATACCCTGCCAGGGCAGCTGGAGCGTTGGCGATACGGGGCGGGGCGAGAGGTAGCGCTGCTCGAAAATCTCGTCGACCCGCGCATTCATCCAGCTGTCCATCGGCACCATGTCATAGGTCTTTGGGGCTGCCGGTTCCGCGTCCCAATGCGGTATATCCGCCTGCACGAGCAGGCTGTCGTGCTCATCCAGCACAGCTATTCGGTTGGTGCCAAACACCAGTTGGGTAGCAGGCAAGGCTACGTGCGCCGTGCCGTTGCCTGGCAGGTCAATCGCATGCTGCCCTCCGGGCGGCTGTCCGTTCAGCAGGAGCCGCACGCGCATCGCCGCACCGCGGTTATGCAGGGTAAGGCCGGTCGCCTGTTCCCCGCGCGCAATATCAGTGCTCACCTGCACCCGGCTTACACGCTCAACGTCTACCGGTTGCCACCAGGTAAACGCGCCCTGGCGCAGCTGCACGAAAAACGTGCCGTGCCCGGCCTCCGGGCCGACCGTAGCGGTCAGCCGATGCGGCTGCCGCGCGACAGCAGTCAGCGACCCCTGCGGATCGCGGTAATCCATAAACGCGGCCCGGCGGGTTTCCAGCGTCAGGGCAGTACCGGCCACGCAAGTACCGGCAATGTCCAGCCTTTCAATTGGCGCCGTATCCCACGCCACCACGATATTGTACGCCGGAGCTGCCGGCGCTTCCAGCACGATAGCCGGCGTACCGACGGCGTTATCGTCGGCCCGCCAGGGTACGGCCACCCCGTTGATGGTGACCGACCGGATCCCGGCGGCCCTGGCGGGCAGGCGCATCACCAGCCGCATTGCCGTCTGGAACCGGGGCGTCAGCAGGTAATGTTCGGTGCTGTCTTTCCGTTGGTAATCGAAACGGACATCCGGCGTTTCGAACGAAGCAAAGGTCCACTCCGCCGGCAGGCCCGGCCCCACGTGCAGCACACCATCCAATGCGCGGGGGCGGATGCCGAACAGCCCTTCCACCACCGTACGCGCGGCCACCCCGATGGGATCGGCAAAATCGCGGTACAACTCGCCGCGCCGCGCATCGTGGTAAGAAAGCTGCTGGAAGTTGCCCGGACTGGCGCCCAGGTACATGCTCTCCATCAGGCTGCTCCGCCACAGGCGGAATGCCTCCTGCGGCCTGCCGCCCTGCCAGTAGGCCAGCGCGGTATTCAACACCTCGGCCAGCGCCACGTTATTGACCGACCAGGTATAGGGCTGCCAGTTGGTGGTAGACAGCGTGTATAGCGTTGTATCTTCAAGTCCGCGTGCCCTGACCGGGATGTGCGGGATCTGTGTGTCTATATAGCGCAGCGACTGGTAAGCCATGAACGGGTCGGCCGTACCCGCATCCAGAGCATGGTAGATGGTCCACACCCCCGGCTGCTTATGCAACAACCTGTTGCCCAGCAGGTCTTCGTATTCGGCATACCATCCCTTGTCGGCCAGCCAAAGCCGGCTGTTCATCGCCTTGATTATCTTCTGCGCCTCCTTATCGTACGGTGCGGGGTCGTCGCCCACGAGCTGCGCCAACCGTGCCGCCACGCGGTTAGCCCGGTAATTATAGGCAGAGGTATGCGTTACGCCGCCGCCGCTGTACTGGAGTCCGTCGCTGGCCCAGATGGCGCAGTAGGCATCGTACAGCCCGTCGCCGTCGCTATCAAAATTGCGCTTCTCCCACGCCAGGTGCCGCTTGATGTAGGGCCACATTTCGCGGACGAACGCCGTGTCGCCCGTCCAGTCAAAATGGTTAAGCAACTGGTCAAAAAACACCAGGTTCATGTCGTAATGGTGCGGGCGGGTATTGTCGTTCGGGTTGCGGGAGATATAGCCGCTGGAAAACATGGCCGTGCCCATCTCTTCCAGATGGCGGGCAAGGTGCAGGGCGGTATCCATTACCACCGGCGCCGACTCGGGCGTGAGCACCTGTGAACGCGCATAGCTTTCGAAGTGCCTCCGGGCACGGTCGCTCCACCCCAGCAGGTCGCCTGCATACGCTCCCCGCCAAGCGTTCAAGCGCATGCGCCAGGCCACCGCTCCGTGCAGGAAGGTGGGGTCTTCCCATATCGCATCGGCGGCCACGGCGAGCGCGCCACCCAGCGTATTGATAAACGGATCCGGCGTATGCAGTTTCACGGTGCCCGCCAACGCCGCCCGCGCCGCTTCCGCCCGTCGGAAGGCCTCCGCCGCATCCATGTCCGGGTTCTCCTGAAGACCGCCGGTACGTACCATCCAGTAACGGGAAACCCCGGGAGCGGCGTCCAGCACTGCATACACTACCGGTGCAGCCGATGCCGACGACGCCAACAGTGCATGCGGACTGGTCAGCGCATGCGCGTCGCCCAGCCGCAGCACGCCCCCTTCAGGGAACGAGCCCGTGAGCCGGCGTTGCCCATCACGCCCTTGGGTATAGTCCAGCACAAAGCGGTGGCCCTGCAATTGGTACGTATTGCCCACACAATACTCGGGGTGCAGATAGAAGCCCGATTCAGGGTCCGCGCCGATGTCGCCTGCCCGGCTGAATTTCTTACCGCTCGCGCCGCCGAACACCGAAACCAGTTGCACCCCCTCAGGCACATTTCCCGTCACCGCCGCCTTCAACACCAGGCCCTCGGTATCCGCCAGGGCCAGCACCTGCAGGTCCAGCACCGCGTCGCCCAGCATCGCATCCTCAATGCGGTACAGCATCATCCCCGGCCGGTAGCGCGCTTCTATAGCTTCCGCATGGATTAGCCACTTGCTTTGCGTGCCGCTGACCAGTCCCAGCTGAAGGTTGCCCCCCACTCCCGGCAGGTAAAGGGCAAACTCCGGCAGATCGCCTGCCTCCACGCGGAAGGCCGTGTGCGTACCGTAAAGCGCCCGGTTGAAACGCCGTGTACCATTCCGGATAACAAAATCCTCCCCATCGGGCAGGTAACGGATAGCACGCCCGCGGTCGGCGCCCTGCCCCGGTTGTGCGGCAGCCGGCCCCTCGGGCAGCAACACGCCGGCCACGGCCGCTGCTGCCATCGCCAAACAGGTGATTCGCAACCGCATGCTATTTAAACTCCTCCGGTTTAGCCAGGCTCTTTTCCTCGATGGTGACATTTTCCAGCACCATGTTGCGCACGTTGTTTGCCTTGATGGGTGTTTTCACGCCGTGCATCGTCGCGTTAACCATGCGGAAGTCCTGCACCGGCGACTCCGCGTAAGCATTCACCAGGATACCGTACTTGCCGCCTCGCTCCACTTCCAGGTCCTCTACCCACACATTGCGGATGGTGGGCATGAAATCGCCGGGCTTTTCGTAAAACATATTAAAGCGCACCGCAGCCTCCTTATAAGTGCCCACCTTGGTATCTTTCATGAAGACGTTTTCAAGCGTGCCGCCCCGGCTGGAGCTGGTTTTCAAGCGCAGCACCCGGTCCAGTTGCGGACTGTCCATCGTGTTGTTCAGCGCAAAAACATTGCGCACACCGCCCGACACCTCACTGCCCAGCACCACGCCACCGTGCCCATCTTTCATGTAGCAATGTTCAATAATGATGTTTTCAGCGGGTACCCCTATCCGGCGGCCATCGCCATCACGGCCCGATTTGATGGCAATGCAGTCGTCGCCCGTATCGAAATAGCAATGGCTGATGAGTACGTTTTTGCTCGACTCGGGGTTGCAGCCGTCGTTGTTCGGACCGTGGGAAATCACCTTCACGCGCTCGACAATTACATTTTCGCACAGCACCGGGTTAATGTTCCACATGGGAGAATTGATAACCTTTACATCCGCTATCCGGATATTTTTGCATTTGTAGGGCTGTATGAAGTTCGGCCGCAGGTAATAGCCATCGCCAAACACGCGTGTTTCCGGATCCGTCTGCAAGTCGTTGAGCACATGCAGCGAGTCGCGCGCCGCCTTTTGATAACCGATATGTTTGCGGCCGCCAAACCGCTCGGCGCCGTTCCACCACCACCAATGGTCGTTATCGGCATTGCCATCCAGCGTACCGTTGCCGGTAATGGCGATGTTTTCCTCCCCATACGCATAGATAAATGCTGAGTAGTTAATCAGTTCCATACCCTCCCACCGGGTAAACACCAGCGGGTACTGCGTGGTATCCCGGCTGAAGCGCACCGTGGCACTGTCCGCCAGGTGCAGGTTTACGTTGCTCTTCAGGTAAATTGCGCCAGTGATAAACGTACCCAGCGGTACCACCACGCGCCCCCCGCCGGCTTCATGGCACGCCTCGACTGCCGCCTTGAACGCCTCGGTGTTCAACGTCTGGCCGTCGCCCACCGCGCCGTAATCCGTTACCGGGAACTCGCGATCCGGAAACTCCGGCGCCTTGATGAGTGCCCGCACCCGTTCCAGTTCGGCCAGTGGTTCGTCTATCGACTGCCAGGGCACATATCCATCACTGTCGCGCTGCTGCGCGTTGCTGCAAGCCGCCGCGGCGGCAATCCATAAAATAGCAAGTAATCTCATCGGTCTAAAGCTCGGTTTCTAAAGTTTAACATTATCGGTATTGGTCATTGTCAATGGTTTGCCGTCGGCGGCTTCAAGGGTTACCTTTTCAAAGGTCCAGTCCTTTGCATGCTGTATCTTGCCGGCCTCCTGCGCCCGGATGTACACGTCTGAGAAGTGGAAGTCCCGCAGCGGATTTTCGGCCAGGCCGTCGGCAAAGATCGCCCTCCGCGCATTCCGGCAGTTCACCTGGTCGATGTAAATCCCTTTGAACGTCGGGATGCCCCGCTGCGCCGGCACTACCGGTTCCAGCATCACCCGCCAGTGGTCGGGCAAGGTACGATAGTCATACCCTTCGGGCAACTCGGAATAGCTGTAAGACGGATTCCAGTTCGGCGTGATTTCCACGGCCACCCCCACACTGTCCATGGTGATGTTCCGCAGGTGAATATCCTCCACCACGCCGCCGCGGTTGCGAGCCGACTTAAAGCGGATGCCCACCTTGGTACCGTGCGCCCGGAGGTTACGGGCCATGATGTGTCGCATCCCGCCGGACGTTTCGCTGCCGAACGTAATCAGCCCGCCGCCCCGGCGCGAGACGCAATTCTGGATCAGCACATACTCCGTAGGCCGGTTGATGCGCAATCCGTCCCAGTCTCTGCCAGACTTGATGCAGAAATTATCGTCGTTGCAGTCGATATCCGCGTTCTGCACCAGTATCCATGACGACGAATCGATGTCTATCCCGTCGGTGCTTGGCCCATGCCCGCCGATGTTGTTCTGCACGGTGATGCCATCCACGGTTACGTATGATGAGTAGAGGATATGCACCGTCCAGAAACCCGCCCGTTGAAAGGTTATATCTTCAATCAGGATATCCCAGCAGCCATCCACCAGCAGCGTGCGCGGCCGTTTGGCATCGTAATCTACAATCCACCGCAGTTTTTTGGGTTCGTATTCCTTGCGCAGCGCCCAATAGGCATCCCAGAAAGGCTTTCCCTGTCCATCGATGATGCCACTGCCCGTAACTGCGGCATTCCGCTGGCCGATAACGTTAACCAACGCCGCAGGCCACAGCATCTCCACCCCCGCCACGCGGGTATGTATCTCCGGGTAATCTTCCAGCCGCTGGCTGCCGAGCAGGCGGACCCCTTCCCCGATATGCAGCTGCACATTCGATTTCAGGAATACCGATCCGGTCAGGTAATCCCCTTTATCAAAGACCACTTTTCCGCCGCCCTGGGCCGCACAGGCATCGATGGCAGCCTGGATGGCCGCGGTATTGAGCGTCTGCCCATCGCCTACGGCGCCGTGTGCATTCGCCTGCACCGTGCGATCGGCAATATCCAGCTTCCGGACGCCTACATATCGCGTCCACTCCGGTTCTTCGGCATTTACCCCGCCCACCATCAGGAAAATGAGCCATAATCCCGCTAAACGCCGAACGTTTCGCGCAAAAAAATCCATTGAAAAGCTTGTTCTGAACATGTATCTGGAAAATACGTTTGATTTATAATTAGCCGTTGCCCGCCAGTTTCCCGGCACAAACAACTACAGCAATATTACGATAAAAAACACCGAAAGTATCCTGTATTATCCTGACCCTTACCCACCCCCACAGGCGATAACGGGTTAGCTAACAGCTGGATAACAACGAAACGGGCCGTAAGAAAAAAAACACGCAATCGTTACCGAAACAGCTTCGTTACGTTGATCCGTGCTTCCGTGCATAGCCGCCCGGATAATCCGGCGCGCTGCTATAATATTTGCAGCTCCGTATCCAGTCGTTTTGGGAAACTCCTACTGATAAGTACAAAGTTGTTTGGTGAACCCCGTGGGAATAATCACCCCATCCGTTACCGAGGATTCGGAAGTGGCATCTTTTTAAGAGGAGTGGAACCTTTTTAGATAAAAAAACCGTGGCGGCCAGTCGCCGCCACGGTTGCTTCAGAAAAATTTTCGCTGCCCGACAAAGCCCTTTGCCGGATGTTTGGGTCAGGACCGGCCCATGAAACGGATGATCTCCACTACGGGAATGCCTAAATACTCCGAGGCCTGATAAACAGTTACATGCTGATGCCTATCCAGCCCAAACATATCCCGGATCTTGTTGAGGAGCCGCTGACAGGTGCGTTCACTCTGACCAGTGATCCGTTGCAGATCCGCAGGATACACAGCTAAACGTGATATGGATACCTCCATCATCAATGTATACCATTCCAAAATTACGAAAAACACAAGAACACACCAAAAAACAAATTCATTTTCTGTGCTTTATCTTGAATTTTTACGAAGCGAAAACCGAAATTCCGGAAATCGGTATGGTGTGTGCCGTTTTCGAGGATACGGAAGGGAACAGGCTGAATGTAGTGGGGGATATTAAGCATACATAGCGAATCTGCATACCTGTGAGCTCATGCAAACATAGATTGTGTTCGAGAAGTGAACTTTAACTTGAAAATAGTCAATAACTTCTTTAATATAGCAGTCGCGGTCAATAAGTGCGCCCAATGATAAAAGATGACATAATAGCCTTTGGAAACCACAATTGGCTGATACTTGAATGGGACGATAACAGGAAACTGGTTATCACTAAAGACATCATCGAACTAAGGTGGTATCACACCGAATTTGTAGATGTTACCTGGCCTGAAAGCGAAATAAGGAAATATCTCAACACTGATTTTTATGACATGTTCAACCAACATGAAAAAGAAAAAATTATTCCGGTTGTAAACCGCAATCCTGACAACCCATGGTTCGGGACAAAGGGAGGTGCGGACACGATGGACAAAATATTTTTGCTCAGTCTTGAAGAAGTCTGTAGGTATTTCGGGGACAGCGGCAAAAAACTACTTAACAGAGACGGTCAAAAATGGCATATCGAAGACGAAAATAATAGAAAACGGCAGGCGGTATATAATAACAAGCCTCAATGGTGGCGTCTTCGCTCACCTAGCTATTATAGCCGGACTTCCGCGAGCATCAGTTCCAATGGCAATGTATATGTAAGGGGCAACGGAGTTCACGGAAGCCCCAAAGATGGCGGAGGGGTTCGACCCGCGATGTGGTTGACGTTGGAAGTGTGATTTTCTATAAATCATAGATTAATGAGAACATTATTAACCATGATTCTGGTATAAGAGAGAAAAGTTATGCAAACTTCATCAGAAGAATAAAAATGAAAAGACCCATATTAGCATACGGACACCGTATTCTGGAGCAGGAATGCAGTGACATCGAAGCCACATATCCGGAGTTGGACAAACTGATTCCCGATATGTGGGAAACCATGCAAAATGCCAGTGGGTGCGGGCTTGCCGCACCTCAAATCGGACTACCGATAAAGTTGTTTGTCGTAGACAGTAAAACAACTTTTGAAAATCTGACTGTCCAGGAACAAAGGGCCATTTTTGACAAGAACGATAATGGAATTATGGAAACGTTCATCAATGCCAGAATAATTGAACGTTCGGAAGAGGTTTGGGAAGACGAAGAAGGTTGTTTAAGCATTCCAAACCTGTCACAAAAAGTACAAAGACCCTGGTCAATTGTCGTAGAGTATTACAACAAGGATTTTGAGCCAAAAACCAAATCATTTGGCGGTACGACGGCAAGAATGATACAGCACGAATATGACCATACACAGGGAATTCTATATCTCCATTACCTAAAACCACTCACAAGAAAGCTAATGGAGTCCAAACTAAAAAAAATCAAAAGGGGGCAAATAGAACCTGCTTATCCTATGAAGTTCATCTGAACAAAAACACCGTCTAAAGGAAGTCGGGATGACCACTTATACACCAGCAGAATTAGAAGAAGCGAAAACAGCGATCGATTCACTTATCCATAAATGTGAAATGGCTTTGCAGAAAATCGAAAAAGGCTCGTCCCAACACACATTGTTGACAAGAAGGATAAAAGCTTTGCAAATCTCAGCAAACCTGATCTTAGAGAAAATGTCGGAATTGAAAAACAACAATCATGGCTTACAGCACTGAACTTGCCCATCGGGTAAGAACCCATCTGGGCAACGTTTTACATCTCGCTTTCGAAGAAAAGAAAATGTTTGGCGGATTGGCATTTATGATTGGTGGCAAAATGTGCATCAATGTCACCAATTAGTACTGATGCGTTAACTTTTTGCATCAAATAAGTTTAACAATTTTTGTTCTTTGACACTTTGATTTTTTTGATCCTGAGCGATTAGATCCTTT
>NZ_FOLL01000047.1 GCF_900112315.1 Parapedobacter composti
ATTTCATTATAATATATTGACATTGGATTAATAGATTTAATCTTATCAATATGCTTAATTAGTTCACGAACTAACATTCCTAGAATTTCTTTTATGAACACTTTTTCTTAGCTCTTTTAACAGAATCTGTAGTTCTTCTTTCGAATATTCCCCCAAATCTTGCACTCTGGGCAAAGTACCATGCACTTTTCCAGTAGCATCTAAGCTTGGTAATGCTTTTGTTCCCGTCTAGCGGCATTCTTCTCTCACTGCAACTGATACTAATTCTCCATCCAACTCTTGCTCCTCAACTGCTACATGTACCCTTGGTTTAAATTCCCAAACTTCATCCTCAGGGTCGTAGATGTCTTTCCCTTTTACTTCGTAAATATTTTCCTTCAACTCAATAGCTGGTACTGGCCTATAAACCTTAGTTCCCTCTTCTAATAATTTTATATAAATAGTTCTTTCCATAATTTTTAATATTTAAAACCAGGACCTCCGACATGTAAAAGCTCCTTAGTTACGTTATCAATTACAACTGATTGTCCGGTAGTCGGGTGTACATACCTTGTGGCTCCATTGGCTTTATTAACCATATTGACAGCTTCAAAACTTTTTCCTTTGTGAATCCTCATTCACAAATTTTGAATTAATCAACACCAATCGTTTGGGGCCTGTACATTTTGCCTTCATCAAGGCGGCAAGGCTCAGAGCATCGCGGCACTGTAAAAAGAAAAAGCCCGAATTATTCTAAATATCCCGCTTCAATAGCCTTTTCTAAGTTTTCTACCGTCAATTCTTTATACGTCTTACTCGGCTTCAACGTTATTAAACGAAGAATGGATGGTAATATCCAATCCCCCTCATTAGGAAAGTAGTCATTGAAACGGAACTTCGACAAATCCACTCCGTATAACTCCGAAAACCTTGACAGCAATTCGGCAGCTTCATCCCCGTAGATATTTAAGTCGTGATAAAGCCTTGTGCGATTACCTATCGCATCTTTCAGGGGATTATACGATTCTATTAGCCGTCTCAATTCCTTTTCCATCACCTAAACCATTTTGTGTCATCATTACCGTACCATTTGCTTGGCCCGTAATACTTGCCTAACTCGTAGCTTATTTCGCTAACAGTATAAATCCAGCCTGCATAGGGAACAGCTCTTCCCAATGCCCCACCTACCATTCTTGTACCTAATATCCTATGGATTAAACCTTTCGCCGGCAACTTGTAATTTGTTCCCAATCCGGCTTGCACAGCCCTGTCGGCCCACCGCAACGACTTAGACGCCACAGATGTCCATCTACCTGCTGCCCCGCCGCCTCCAACCCCACCAGACTTAGGTAACAAACGAGAACCAAGTAATATCAAAGCTGGCCCAGTCGGACTGATACGGAAACCACCCTGCTCCGCAGTCGTATTTTCCGATAGTCCAGGAATAACATCTTGCATAGCCCCATTGCCTGTTAGTGCCGAAACAGCCCAATCCTGCACCATATCCCCTGGTTCGGCAGACATGCCAATCCCATATCTTCTTATCCAGCTCTCATTGTTAAGCATTGAGTTTTGCGCACCTTCCGCCTTTGATTTATTGAACTCCTGCAAAAACGCGTCCTTGTCCTCATTGGATACGACGACGGTCGCATCGTTTCCATCATTCGTATGGGCTATCAGGTTACCCAGTTCATCCTCATAATCGGTCGATGGTGCCGCACGGGACTTCGCCCAGCTCAACAACGCCTGCTTGTCCTGTAGGCTGCTGAAGTGCGCCACAAACCGCCCGTCCGGGTCGATGAATCGAATCGGGTTGTCGAACGCATAGTTATACGGCGAATGCCTACGCATCTGCTCAGCCAGCGGGTCGACCGCATTCCACCTGCCAATCACCGGGTCATACAGCCTCGCGCCGTAATCGTACATCTTCAGCTTATCCTGAAACTCCTTCCCGTTGTAAAGATAATGATTCTCCGGGCTTCCAGGTGCCTGGTGGGCAACATATTGCAGACCGAACGGGTAATAGTCCGTCCCGAAAGTCGCCGTCCCAGGCGCAGAACCGCGGAATCCCGCCCGGTTGTTCCCCAGATGGTCCCGAAGGAAATATTCGTACACGTACGTGCTCCCGCTCTTCAGAAGGCGCCCCTCAGGCATGTGAATGAGCTCTATGGCATTGTCCGCGTACTCGATGCCGTCAACATAGTCACGCGCCTGGCCGTAGATGCCGTTCACGCTGCGCAGCTTCCGACCGTCCGCGTCATAGGTGTACGTGATGGTGCCCCCGGG
>NZ_FOLL01000002.1 GCF_900112315.1 Parapedobacter composti
CTGACGCAGACCATACCGGGGCCAGCTAACCGTTGGCCGGGATGCACCAACCGGTTGACCGGTGGGCTGCTGCCCCTAATCGTCCGGCTGTCCGTCGACCATACACAGACAAACTCCGGCGTAACCTATTCGCACGTGCGCCCCATACAGTAGGCACCAGCCCCCTGTATGCTGCCGGCAAATCCTTAAACAGTGGCCAGAGGCCTTTTCGGCCCCCATTATTCGGGCAAATGTCAAATATGCTGCCGGCCGCTTGGTATTAGCCAAGGGCGGCACGTTCTTTTCTGGGTAGCCCCGCCACCACTAAGTCATAGCTGTGGTCAATAAGTGCCTGCAATTGCCGGTCACTCAATTCTCCGTTGCAGGTAACAGTATTCCAATGCCGCTTATTCATGTGGTATGCCCCGGCAACGGTATGGGGATAGCGTTCACGGAGCTCAACGGCATATTCGGGCTCGCATTTTGCATTGAAGGAAAGGGGGCTGCTATCCAGTCCCGTAAGCAGGAAAATCTTTCCTGCCACCTTAAACACCAAGGTATCCGGACCGAAGGGGCAACTTTCCGTCACCCCGGGTTTGGAAAGACAATAGTCGCGCAGTTGTTCGATATGCATGGGCTAAATTTACACATTTGATACCGCTTTTTGCTGAATCGATCGTGCTTTTCCAGCACCTTCTATAGGGCTGTCCTTGCTTTGTCTACCCTTTCCTTACCCCTTCGCTACCACGGTGGTAGGGAAATGGTAAATAATAGGTAAGGAATTGGTAAGGAATTGGTAAGGAATAGGTAAAGCCCGGGTAAGGAAACAGTAAGGAAGGTGTAAGCGAGGACTAAGCAAACGATAAGCCTGAGGTAACCTAAAGGTAAAGAACAGGTAGAGCGCTGCGCGGAGAACAGCAAAGATGACACAATGTCATGATGGCGTCATGGCCTCGTTTGGTGTTATAGGCCATCCTGCCGTAATTGGCGCCATCAATGCCGATTGGCACACGGCTTGTTACGTTGAGATAGCATTGATTTATCAAACGTAGAAAAGGAAACAACGATATGGCAAAAATTATTGGAATTGACTTAGGAACTACCAACTCTTGCGTAGCCGTGATGGAGGGTAACGAGCCGGTAGTCATCACCAACAACGAGGGCAAGCGGACCACGCCTTCGATTGTGGCATTCGTGGAGAATGGCGAGCGCAAAGTGGGCGACCCTGCAAAACGCCAAGCCATTACCAACCCGAAAAAGACCGTGTACTCCATCAAAAGGTTTATGGGTACCACATATGATGAAGCCTTGAAAGAGGTGAATCGCGTGCCGTACACCGTGGTAAAAGGCGAAAACAATACGCCGCGTGTAGAGATTGACGACCGCAAATATACACCACAGGAAATCTCTGCGATGATTTTGCAGAAAATGAAGAAAACGGCTGAGGACTTCCTTGGCCAGGAAGTGACAGAAGCCGTAATCACGGTGCCTGCTTATTTCAATGACGCACAGCGCCAGGCGACCAAGGAAGCTGGTGAAATTGCTGGCCTGAGCGTAAAACGGATTATTAACGAACCTACCGCCGCAGCATTAGCTTATGGACTGGATAAGGCGAACAGAGACATGAAGATTGTGGTGTTCGACTGCGGTGGCGGTACGCATGACGTGTCTGTACTGGAACTGGGCGATGGCGTATTTGAGGTGAAATCAACCGATGGTGATACGCACCTTGGGGGAGATGACTTCGACCAAGTTATTATCGACTGGTTGACCGAAGAGTTCAAAAACGACAACAACGGTTTTGACTTGAGCAAAGACCCGATGGCGCTGCAACGGCTGAAGGAAGCTGCCGAGAAAGCGAAAATCGAGCTTTCGAGTGCTTCATCCACTGAGATCAACCTGCCTTATATCACGGCAGATCAAACCGGACCAAAGCACTTGGTACGCACGTTGAGCCGCGCCAAATTCGAGCAATTGGCAGACGACCTGATTAAACGTACCATTGAGCCTTGCAAATCGGCGTTGAGAAATGCGGGCTACTCGGCTGCTGACATCGATGAAATCATTCTGGTAGGTGGCTCCACACGTATTCCGGCTATTCAAGAGGCCGTAAAGAAATTCTTTGGCAAAGAGCCTTCAAAGGGTGTAAACCCGGATGAGGTGGTCGCATTGGGTGCCGCTATTCAGGGGGGCGTACTTACCGGAGAAGTAAAGGATGTACTATTGCTGGATGTGACCCCGTTGTCACTGGGTATCGAAACCATGGGCGGTGTAATGACCAAGCTGATCGAAGCGAATACGACCATCCCGACCAAGAAATCGGAGGTGTTCTCTACGGCTTCAGACAATCAACCCTCGGTGGAAATCCACATCCTGCAAGGAGAACGTCCGATGGCTGCGCAAAACCGTACCATTGGCCGCTTCCACCTGGATGGCATCCCACCCGCTCCGCGGGGTGTACCGCAAATTGAAGTAACGTTCGATATTGATGCCAACGGAATCCTGCATGTGTCTGCCAAAGACAAGGCTACCGGCAAGGAGCAGAAAATCCGTATCGAGGCATCTTCCGGCTTAACCGAAGATGAAATCAAGAAAATGAAGCAGGAAGCGGAGGCGAACGCTGAGGCGGACCGTAAGGCCCGCGAAGAGGTGGAAAAACTGAATGCCGCTGACGCCTTGGTTTTCTCAACAGAGAAGCAACTGAAGGAATACGGCGACAAGCTGAGTGCAGATAAAAAGGCGCCCATTGAAGATGGCTTGAAGAAATTGAAAGACGCCTATACGGCTAAAGATTTCGCGGCTATCGATGCCGCCCAAGCTGAACTGCAAAACGCTTGGAATGCGGCTTCGGAAGAGATGTACAAAGCTTCTCAGGACGCGGCGGCAGGCGGCCAAGCCGGAGGTGACACGGGCCAGGCAGCAGGCGATGCCGCCGGTGATGATGATGTAACCGACGTCGAATACGAAGAAGTGAAGGACAACGACAAGAAATAGTTTTTTCCTTCTGACACTGTAAAAAAGAGGCCGTCTCCTATTTTTGTCTCGGACAAATGTAGAAGACGGCCTCAGTTTTTATTCGTTGGTTATTCGTTGAGACTTCCTAAGTTCCCGATAGTGAAACTGCAATTGAGCCCGGTACTCCTTGAGCTTGATGAATTGTTTACGAAGCCAAAGTAGTTAGACTAATAACTATTTAAATAGTTTTCTACGAAATGGGGCAAATCGTTACTAATTTCTTCAAAGATCAGTTCAGATACTATGTCCGAACCATGATCTTCCGGCATAGAAACCCACAATACCTGATATGGTAAGCCAGGAACATACGCATTTAATGGAGACGTTACAGGAAGTTTTTCTTTCGTGTAAGCAAATTCAAAAGGAAGTCCATTGAACTCAGCTTTTCCGACAAAACATGATACATTTGCTATGTTCTTCCTTATTGTAGACGTTGTATCGATATTGCTAATGGAATACTTACGAAGAACTATTCCCGCTTTGAATGCGATGTCGTCCATAAAGGTCTCTAAATCTGATCTTTTATCAATCTTAATAGAGTCGGATGAATAGGTATATACTTGTGTAGTCTTTAGATCAATCAGATATATTGGTGTAACGATTCTGGACTCCAGCTTTAGAACAGAATGTTCGTTAGCTTCATAACTAACAGCATTCAATGTTGTATCATTTGGGTCCTCTTTTCGAAGTACTAAACTATCTTTAATATAGTACGTGAATTTAGTAAAGAGTTCACGATATTCCGGATCGGATATTCTGTACAAGACTGCACTGATTACAATTTTACCCGATCCCTGATCTTGCTGTGCATTCAAATTATTACAGAATGCAACAACTGCACTAATGATTAGCGGTATCGTTACGCTCTTCATTGCTTAGTATTTTGTTAGTCGCCATAGATTGGATTACTACCCTTTAAAGATAAAAGATTGCTTCACAATTAAGTACCTATATTTTAATCATTTTCAACCTTATTTTAACTCATCTATCTGTGTTTTGAAGCTAATTAGATTTTTGCAGTCAAACTTTTGTACGGCAGGTAAGTAAGCTCTAACTAACGAGCAAGCTTATCTGGCTGAATGTCGAGTATAAAACGGTCATGGCAATGAAAGGAGCTGGTCATGCGTGTGGTCTTAGGGGGGCTATACAAAAAAATCTGAATAAGGAAGGTCCAAATGTTCGGAAAAAGGCAGCCAGTATCCCGTCCAAAATAAACAGGTCGTTCCTTTTTATGGGAAACGACCTGCCAATCCAACGTCTAAAAGCTGCACACTGTCAGAACCGAACCGATACCCCCATTTAATCACCGGAAAGATCGAAAGACGGAAAGTCAGGCGCGGTCCCTTTTTCTGTTTTTACGTTCCTATTTAAAATAGCTTTTCCGGATAGGTACCTTCTTCCACCAGTTGAGCAATATTCTCCTGCACAATAGGCTTGTCTTCCGGATAGGTTACACCAAACCATTTCTGCGAGGTGGGAATAACCTTGAAGGTCGCTTTTCCCTGCTTAATCAAGGTATCGGCCACAGCCGGAATTAAGAACTCAGATTTGGGATTATCGGCATTCGCGGGGACAAATTCCTTGAATAATGTCTCACTTACACCAAACACCGCCGGCGTGAATCCCCAGAAATTCATGGATACCCGGCTATCACTGGACAGTTCGGTTTCCACACCGTCCTCCTCGAAGAAGATACGCTTCTGCCCCTCCACTTCTTTGAAATATACTTTCGTCCGTTCGTTGATCTCGGTCATATTGCCTTGTTCGTCTACCTTACATACCCCACGTGATACCGAACCGTACGCCGATAATGTTTTATCGATTTGGTAGCCCATCAACGAAAAGCGGTTATCCGTGACCTCTTCCGTGAGGAACTTGGCCATTTTCTGAAAGGCTTCGAAGCCGTAGAAATCGTCGGCATTAATCACGCAGAATGGTTCGTTGATTTGGTTGCGCGCAGACAATACCGCATGGGCCGTACCCCAGGGCTTGGAGCGCTCGATTTGCCTGTCAATGCCGAAAGGGGTCAGATCATAGCTTTGGTACACATAATCCGTCTGGATTTTTCCTGCCAATTTGGGTTCAAAAATTTCCTTGAACCTGTCTGCAAATTCTTCACGGATGATGAAGCTTACTTTTCCGAATCCCGCACGGATAGCGTCATAGATGGAATAATCGATAATCGTTTCGCCATTGGGACCAAAAGCATCGATTTGTTTCATACTTCCGTAACGGCTGGCCATTCCGGCCGCAAGAATCAACAAGGTGGGTTTACTCATCACTAATTTATTTACTGGTGTCATTTATATTGTATTATACCGAATCCTTAATTAACGGCTCCCGTTAACGTCTTTTACGGAACATGGCCGTCAATAAACCGTTGGCAAGCCGGGCCAGCAATTTGGTACCCTCCCGTGCCAGGGTGGTCGTGGCCGCCTTCTGTGCCGCTTCCAACGGGGTCTGGCGGACGCGCCCACCGGATCGGCTTTTCGGCCTTTCCTTAACCGCCGCCTCCCGGGCCATTTCAGCGGCATGTATTTGCAGCTTCTCTTCCAGTATTTCCGCAGCGCTCCGCCGTTCAACCGCTTCATGGTATTTATCATGGAAAGGCGATGCCCTAACCAGTTGTTGGTATGTTTGCATGTCCACAGGTCCCATTATAGCGCGTGGCGGTATAAGGTGTGTGGCTACCACTTCCGTGGGAATTCCCTTTTCATTAAGCACAGTAATAAGCGCCTGCCCGGTGCCCAAGGTTGTCAGCACCCGGTCGATTTCATAAAATTCAGAGCGCGGATAGGTTTTAACCGTTTTGCGCAGCGCTTCGGCATCATTTGGCGTAAATGCTCGCAATGCATGCTGCACCCGGTTACCCAACTGCCCTAACACACTCTCGGGAACATCTGTTGGCGCCTGTGTACAAAAGAAAACGCCTATGCCTTTCGATCGGATTAGCCGCACTATCTGATCCACCTGGGTCAGAAACGCCTTAGGCGCATCTTTGAACAGCAAATGTGCTTCGTCAAAGAAAAACACCAGCTTGGGTTTATCCTGATCGCCAACCTCTGGCAGGTTCTTGAACAACTGCGCCAGCAAGCTCAGCAAAAACGTGGAAAACAGTACCGGCTGGTCCTGTATATCGGAAATATTCAGCAAGCTGATAATACCTTTGCCGTCGACCCTGCCGAACAAATCGTTGATATCAAACTCCTTTTCCCCGAAAACACCGGACACGCCCTGCTGTTCCAGCGCGACCAGTTTACGGAGGATGGTACCGGACGTAGCACCGCTAATCCGCCCGTAGCTGTCCTTGATTTCTTTAGCTCCCGGGCCATCGGTGAGGTACATAAGCAGTTTCTTCAAATCCTCAAAATCTACCAACGGCAACTTCGTATCTTCGGCATATTTAAATACCGCTGCCAATACGCCGGTTTGAGTATCATTCAACTGCAATATACGCCCCAGCAAAACGGGGCCGAAATCTTCGATGGTAAGCCGCATGGGATTCCCCACCTTTCCAGACAGGGAGAACAGCTCCACGGGAAATCCCGCGGGGGCAAACGGCCATTCAAGCGCTTCCCCCCTTTCTACCAGTGCCGGATTAGGTTCTCCCGGTTGGTGCAGTCCCGAAAGATCGCCTTTGACATCGAGCATAAATACCGGCACTCCCGCATCGGATAGTTGCTCAGCAATAAGCTGAAGCGTACGGGTTTTCCCCGTGCCTGTAGCGCCGGCAATCAAGCCGTGACGGTTCATCATTTTCAGCGGAAGGTTAACCCTGGCCGCAGCCACCACCTCGCCGTCCAATAGCCCTGCCCCCAGGAAAATAAAAGCCCCCTTGGGGTTATAGGAAGCCGATATTTTTTCGATAAACTTGGCCTGATCTCCCATAAAGCGTATTATAAAAGTGGCGGAAAGCTACACACTTCCTGGTGGAATTGCAAATAGCAGAATCATTTTGGGTATGATGGTTTCGCCCGGTCATACTGGACGGGCCAGGCCGTGTCATCATTCAGTTCCGACGCCGCTTTCAGCGGGAAATAGGGGTTGCGCAACAGTTCCCTGGCCATCATCACCACATCGGCATCGCCTTTGGCCACGATTGCCTCGGCCTGTATCGCGTCAGTAATCAGGCCGACCGCGGACGTCAATATACCTGTTTCCCTTTTTATTCTTGACGCAAACGGCAATTGATAGGCAGGCTTCACCGGGATCCGCTGGTGGCTTGCTAATCCACCGGTCGATACGTCAATCAAATCCACGCCTGCACTTTTCAAAATACCGGCCAAACGTACGGAGTCATCGGCATCCCACCCTCCTTCGGCCCAGTCAGTCGCCGAAATGCGCACAAACAGTGGCAATTCGTCTGGCCATGTGGTTTTCACGCCCTCCACGACTTCCAATAGCAGGCGGATTCGGTTCTCAAAGCTGCCACCGTAAACATCCGCACGTTTATTGCTCAACGGAGAAAGAAACTGGTGTAGCAGATACCCGTGTGCCGCATGGATTTCAACGACCTCAAAGCCCGCCCTTAGCGCCCGCTCGGCGGCGGCGGTGAAATCGGAGACTATTTTGCGGATACCGTTCGCGTCCAGTGCCGTCGGCATCGGGTAATTATCGGCGAAAGCCAATGCCGACGGTGCTACCGGCACCCATCCGCCGTCGTTTTCGGCTACCTTGCCCCTTCCCTTCCAAGGTGCGGCTGTACTTGCTTTCCTACCTGCATGAGCCAGTTGGATACCCGGAATGCATTGCTGTTCCCTGATGAATGCCGTAATTTGCCCCAGCTTTTCGATGTGTTCATCCTTCCAGATGCCCAAATCATCCGGCGAAATCCGGCCTTCCGGCGAAACCGCTGTAGCTTCTGCGATGATCATGGACGCTCCACCTACCGCCCGGCTTCCCAGGTGCACCAGATGCCAGTCGTTCGCGAACCCATCCACCGAAGAATACTGGCACATGGGCGACACCACGATCCGGTTTTTTAAGGTAACGCTTTTTATGGCCAAGGGACTGAAAAGTGAAGACATACGAACTGCGTTTATCACCACAAAGATACCGATACTTAACGACCTGTCGTAGGCCCCAGCACCGTTAATATTCCATTGCTGTCTATTTGCATCTCGTCGATGAACACTACCCGGTCATCGCCCGTCTTTTTGGTACGGCCATGGTACACGCACAGCATACGGCCGTCCGGAAGGAACACCACGCTGTTATGGCCCGTACCGGTCACCTCTCCGCCCCTTCCGGTATTCTTCTCCAGCACCGGATTATTGGACGCTTTGGTATATGGGCCGAGGGGGTGTTTAGCCGTTGCATAACCCACCGCATAGTTTTCTCCGGCAAAATGATTTGCCGAGTACATCATGTAATATGTATCGCCATGCTTGAACGTGAATGACCCTTCTGTCCACCGGCGGTTGACCTCCCGGCTGGTTACCGACCGGCTTTCCCATTCCGCCTGGGTATCGTCCATCGTTACGGGCGGGCGCAATAGCAGCACCGGCTCGCCTATGACACCTGAAAAATCGGGTTTCAGTTCCACGCCGTACACCCAGCTTTCCTCAATCTCGTCAAACCATCCTTTCTGTTTTGCCCAGTCGGCCACCTCACTCTCCACTGGATGTTTATAACAGCAACGGGAGTAATACAGAAACACCCGGCCATCTTCTGCAAAATAAACGTTAGCATCGATAATGGGATAGCCGGGATCGAAAACCGGACGGCTTTGCAGATCGACAAAAGGCCCTGTGGGCTTGTCCGCCACAGCAACGCCAATACGGAAATTTTCCAGTTCCTTGTTTGGGTTATCTTTCCACTGTGCGCTGTAAAACAGGTAAAATTTACCGTTATGCCTATATACTTCAGGTGCCCAATAAGCCCCACCCCAGGCAGCGGTGGAATCGCTCCAGCCATTTTCGTTTCCGGCATGATAAACCTGCCCCTCATTCTGCCAATTTACCAGGTCGGCAGAAGAATACGCCGCAAAGCCATGGCGGGCGCCGCCGGTGCCGTACATATAGTAACGGGCTGTCGCATCATCATAGATAACATACGGATCGCCAAATGCCACTTCGAGCGGGTTGTTGAACGGTGAAGAGGTTTTTTGGGCATCGCAGTGATACGGCATCGTGCAGCACAAAACGGCTGCGACAAGTGTTAATCTCATCTTTCTTTATTTCTTGGTTAATTCGTTTACATGGCGGAGCAGGATATGAAATCCAGGTGCGGCCATGGCACCATGATCAAAACCATCCAGCTCATAGAGGTATACCTGTTGATGGCCGGCCACTTTCATCATGCGGTAAAAATATGCGGTTTCTTCATACCTGCCCAATAGCTCCAGCTCGCGGTCTCCCGATACCAGCACCAGCGGCGGCGCATCGCTGCGCACATGAAACAACGGCGCATATTCATCTACGATGGGCTGGGTCTCTTTTATGCCCCGCTCCGCGCGGACGGTCATATGGGTAACAGCGTGTCCGCTGAAGTCGATAATCCCCGCAAGTTTGTCGGCATCCACGCCGTACCGTTGCAGCCACGACTTGTCCAAGCCCACCATTGCAGCGAGGTACCCGCCTGCGGAATGGCCGGAAATAAAAATTTTACCGGGGTCGCCCCCATAATCTGCGATTTGCTTGAATACCCACGCGATTGCAGCCGCAGCATCGTCAATATACACAGGGTTTTTCACTTTCGGGCTCAGCCGGTAATTGACCGCCACGACAGCAATCCCTTTTTCCTTCAGCTCGTTGGGAATAAATTTTTCGCCCCCCGTGAGCCCGCCGCCATGGAACCAGACCACCGTTGGGAAGCCTGTTGCATCTTCGGGATAGTAAATATCCAATACGCACCGTTCATGAATGTAAGTATCATCGGAAACGCCAGACCGGTAATGGATATTCTCTTTGACCCGGTACGTTTCCTGTGCTGTCGCTGGACCTGTCAGGCAGGCGACAAACAAGCCAATAAATAATGTGCAGAAGTTATATTGAGCGGTATGTATATGATTCATCGATTTGAGGTTAGTCGAGACTACTTACAATAGATTTAATTTGCTCTTCAAGATTTGGCAAATCATATTTGGCAATTTCCCATACCAAATGGAAATTTACACCAAAGTATTCGTGTACCGAAATATTCCGGAATCCTCTGATTGGGCTCCACGGAACTTCGGGATGCTCAGCTTTTAGTTTGTCGGTTAATGCGTTGCACGCCTCTCCAATTATCTCGATTTGCTTCACGGTCATCACTACAAATATAAGATTCGGATAGCGAAATATCAAAATTAGTCCCTGCGCGGACGCTGTGGTCGGGGAGGCGTAGCTCCCGGGTGCCGGGCCAATA
Organism: Parapedobacter composti; assembly: GCF_900112315.1. GTDB lineage: Bacteria > Bacteroidota > Bacteroidia > Sphingobacteriales > Sphingobacteriaceae > Parapedobacter > Parapedobacter composti. The sequence goes on from NZ_FOLL01000002.1 coordinate 10,342, forward strand.
TGGCGCAGAGTTTTGCAACGATTTCCGGGTGCTGGCCAGCAATATTCTTCAGCTCGAGATGATTATCCCGATAGTCGTACAGCTCGTACTCAGGCGAAGCCGCCGGGTCGCCAATTTTTTTCCACGCTACCATGCGATAACGATCGGTGCGGATTGCCCTTCCAAGGTAACCGCCCCTGGGAAAGCAATGGTAAACATGATCCCGGATCTGACTTTCGGGATCGTTGAGCACAGGCACCATGCTGATTCCATCGATCGGCTGCCCGACATCCGGTGCTGGCAGTCCGGCGAGTTCCACCAATGTCGGGTAGATATCGACCGTTTCCGTCAGCTGATCGGTATGCGAGCCCGCCCGGGTGACGCCCGGAGCCGAGATGACCAGGGGGATATGATTGGCCAATTCATAATTGACATGTTTGGTCCACATTCCCATTTCGCCCAGCAGGTAGCCGTGATCGCCCCAAAGCACCACGATCGTGTTTTCATCGAGACCGAGCGCAGCCAGTTCGTCCAGCACCTTGCCAATCTGGGCATCCACATAGCTGACGCCCGCGTAGTAACCATGTATCAGTTTTCGCGCCAGGCTATCCGGGAATGGCTCCTCGGTCACCTTTGCGGGGACGGGCGCATACTGATCGATCTCATCGCCGTATTTAACGGCATAAGGGGGAGCGCCCTCCGGCCGGGCAACGTGCTGAGGCAGGGGAAGTGTATTTTCATCATACATATCCCAGTATTTTTTAGGCACCGAAAACGGCAGGTGCGGGCGCGCGAACCCTACAGCGAGGAAAAAGGCGCCTTCAGACTGTGACTTTAACGCCCTGAGCCGTTCAACTGCCCGATTCGCTATGCGTCCATCAGCGTAGGCATCATCGGCAACGTCCGGCGATTCCCAGGCCAAGCCCCGCGGCAGCGACCGCGAATAACCCCATTCCATATTGGAGAACAAGGCTTCCTCACGGGTAGTTCCCGCCGCTTTGCTGGCCGGATCAACATATTCGATAACTAAATCCTTATGATGGGGCACGCTCCATGAAGCGGTGTCATCATACGTATTGTGACCGATGTGGAACACTTTTCCCATCGATTCGGTGTGGTAGCCGTGTTGCTTAAAATATTGCGGGAGTGTCACGGCGTCCGGATAATAATCGCGGAAATCTCTTCCGAAATCATAGATACCCGTTGATGTGGATCGGCTGCCCAGCATCAAGTTATATCGGGAAGGCGCGCAAACCGCCTGGTTCGAATACGCCCTGTCGAAGCGGATAGCCCGCGCCGCCAATTGATCGATATGCGGCGTCAGGGCAACCGGATCGCCGTATGCACCAATAGCGGGGCGCAGGTCATCCACAAGAATCAGCAGCACGTTGGGGTGCTTCTTAACCAGGCCAACGTCCGAACCTTCCACATCAGACGGACAAAGGGCCAGCGGCAACCAAGTAAGCAGCAGCCGACATCCAAAATCGCGAATTCCCCATTTATTAATAATCGTTACCATCATATTCGCAGGCGCCCAGCAACTACGCCAATAACGCCATTCCAAACCCCGGTGCATCCGGTGGAATCAATTTCCCATCTGCTATGCGGTATTTGCTAAGATCTACGTCGTCCGATGTGCTTGTGACCCCTTCTATGGTAACTGTATTGCCCAGCCCCCCTGCCAGATGGGCGGTATAATATGACTTAAGCAACGATCCCCAGGCATGCGGTGAGGCCTGTACGTCGTATCGAATCAGCTTCGGCATGAGCTTCCGCCAGTTGGTAAATCCAAGTCCCTCGATATCCGTGAGGTGCACATCCATCAGTTTCAGTTCCATCAGTTCGTCCAGCAACGCGGGGTCTGGATCAGCCTCTCCATCGGCCAGTAGGCTTTTGACATTTGCCTTATTCATCCAGTCGCGCAGCTTCCGGTAGTCTTCGACAGTTTCGTGGAACGGTTCCTCAATCCAAAACAGCGGAATATCCTGCACCCCTTTAAGATAAGCAATAAACTCGTTTACCGTAAAGCCGTTATTGCCATCTACCAAGATTTCGCAGTCTGGAAATGCCGCCGCAACCTGCTTGGTCACTTCAATATCACGGGCCAGCCCCGCTGTTTGCGACATCCAGCGATTTCCTCTTCCGATTTTCAATTTAAACTGCCGATACCCCAAATCATAATCATACCGGCATTCGTTGAGGATTTTATCGATACCACCTGGCGCGTGCGCCGGCTCCAGATCGTCAAAATAAATCATACCGCTGTAATACTTGGTGATATACGGCTTGTCTCTACCCAATAAGGCATATACCGGTTTATTCAATACCACCCCTGCCAGGTCGTGCAACGCCATATCGAACGGAAGGTACTTGTCATCAGTAATGCCGATGGAGACCTGGAATACCGCTGATAGCTTTTTGCCAACTAGTTCCGGTACAAGACGGTGCGCATGACCACGGCCGCCCCGCAGTGATGCCCAGCCCTTTGCGCCTTGGTCTGTGGTAATCATGCAGAATTCATTCCGGATACCATACCCGTGTATGTCCAGCCGCGCATTCTTGCCTACCAGACGCGGGTATTGCAGACGCACATCACCGAACGTGACGGACTGTATGGTGTGATAGCCGAGTTCTTCCTGCCAGCGCTTGGCTTGGGGTGCGGACTGAAGCCATCCTGCAAGGGATGGTTTGGCGATCAAGCTTACCGCCGCTCCCGTGTTTAACAGATGGATAAACGTTCTCCTTTTCATCATTGTTTTTTTAATTGGTTAATCCTTTTAGCATGTTAGTACGTGCAAGTTCCGAATCCAAAACGAACTTTACAAGCCCTAAGCTTATGATTTTTCAGAAAACAGTTTGCCGCTGCCCGAACCGCGGCGCTTCCTGAGGCGTCATACTGGGTACCCCACCCGCAATCTCGGGCCAGCCATCATTCCAATGTACTTTATCGAGCATCAGCATGCGCCGGCTGGCACCGCTTGACACTTTACCCTTGGAACGGTCGATACCGTGATAGATAAACCAGTCCGTTCCTTCATCATCGGCAATCAGCTGCGCATTGTGTCCGGGGCCTGCTATTTTTTCATTTCCTTTGAGAAACAACGTCCCCTTACCGCGCTCGGTAATCGCATGACCTTCTTTGTCGAGATATGGTCCCATCAAGTTGTTTGACCGGGCTACCAATACGTGATACTGACTGTTGGCACCATCGCAGCAGCTGCCTTTGGAGCCGAAAAAATAATAATATCCGTCTCGTTTATGAATCATCACCGCTTCGTAATCCCCAGCCGCGATCTTTATCTTCTGCGACAAGTCAGGCACGGAAAGCCCATCATCCGCCAGCCTCACGGCATAGGTACCTTGTGCAGGCAAATCGCTGAAACTTCCCCAAAACAGGTATTTCTCTCCTTCCTCCTCGAAAAAGAAAGCGTCGATGGAATTGGGCACCCCCACTTCCTCGCTCGTGAACAACTTGCCATGGTCTACAAAAGGTCCGGTGGGTTTCTCCGCTACGGCCACGCCAATTCCCGGATTGGGGTCACCCCAAGTAGAATACGCATAATAGAGATAATACTTACCATCTACTTCGTTTACGTCAGGCGCCCAGAGTCCGCCGTTGTTTTTCCATGCGGGTTTGCTGGAAAGCGCCTCCCCCACCACCTGCCAGTCTACCAAATCTGTCGACCCCAAAATGGGTATCAACCGGCTGCCCTGCCCATCGCCCCAATCGTCTTGCGTGCCGTAAGCATAAAAATGCCCGGTTTGCGGATCCCGGATCACAGTAGGATCAGCAAGGATGGGCTCGAAAACAGGGTTAGTATAGGTACTCGCCCCAGTCGCGGGTGGTTGCTGATCATTGGGATGCTGGTCCTTTGGTAGTCTTCCGCAGCCCGCAATGGTCAGCAGGACTATAAACACCTGAGAAAATAATACATGTAACATCATTGCTTACTACTTTTTATTGGTCATCACCGGCTTGATGGCCTTATCTATCAGTCTGATTTATCGCAGCCGGCATACCAGAAACTATACGTCCGAAAATCATCCATGCACCAATCCGCCCGCCGTCGAAGTTGGTTGCCGAAGTGGCTACTACGGTTGTATCGTCCCATACGGTTATCGCGTTCCACTTCGCCTCCCGATCCGTCGGAACGGGAAACGGCTGTGAGATATATTGAAAATTACGTCCCGTCTTATCCCCGATTGCTACCTCCATCGTTGATTTTTCCCAGTCGGTGCCACGCCCCTTCGTCGTTTGATACGATAGCAGCACCTCGCCGGTAGTGAGACGCGCTAAATACGGCGCTCCGGCGTAAACGCTGTCCGGCAACGCGTCCTTCAGCGCGTACTCCCGCATGGGTGAGTCAGCCGTCACGGGTGCTTTCCAATTGTCGCTGATGCCTGTGCGTACGATGTAAGGTTGGAACTGCCCCTCCTTATTGTCCTCAATGGCGACAAGGATTTCACCGTCTATCAATAGCGGCACAGGCATTCCATCGCGTCGGCCCGCCCGGAAACTGACGGTTTGGGGTTCAGTATCCCATGATTGACCGTTATCAGCGGACGCCAACATCGATATTTCCTGTTCATCCGAAGCGGTATACGGCGCTTCATTGGCAAAATAAACCTGCAACGTGCCGTCTGGCAACTGCAAGAAAGCCGGTTCCCAACAGCCGTCTTTGAACCGGGGCTCGGCTTCGTAGATCACCTGCGGTTCGCTCCAGGTCTTTCCCCTATCTCTGCTTCGCGAAATGGCAATCGCAAAAGGAACTACTTCATCCCGGCGCGGACGGTAATTACAGGCAGCTACCCAGTCGCCGTTTTCAAGCTCGATGATTTCTGGGTTAGCCATATTGACCTTCACTTCATTGCCATGGGCATCTGTATGGCTATATCCGCGAAATGTGACAACCGGGTTACTCCATGTCTTTCCGGCGTCAACGCTCGAGATCAATTCCGTGTTACCGTCGGCTTCGTACACCGCAACAGCGGTGCCGTCGCGGAATCGCTTCACCCGTGGGTATCCAGCGTAGTTTAATTGCCGTCCGCCTCTTGGGGCAAGCTGCTGCAATGTGCTGGAGTCCCATTCTATGCGGATATCCCTGTGTTTGGAAAACGTTTCGTTGCGTTCAACCTGTTGGGCGATGACGAATCGGAAAGCCACCATGCAAATCAGTATTAAACGACAGCCTTTCTTTTTCATGTGCAGTAAGCTACCTGAGTTACCTTCTCACCGGAGTGACATAATCCTTATCAATCTGCATAACGGTTTGGCCTTCTTTTTCGGCAAACGTAACCCTGCCGATATGCATGATGCGGGGATGTATTTTTGTTTCGCTATGATGCGAATGGAACACGATACGGAGGTTTCCTTCCTTGTCGGTAAACATGGCACTATGCCCTACTCCTACCAAATCGCCTGGTTTCTGGAAAACGGGGTTGCCTTCGTACTTCGTCCACGGTCCCATCGGATGCGCCGCGGTAGCGAAACCAATCCCGTAAAACGGACTCTCATAACTATTGGCAGAATAGGTCATATAGTACGTATCGCCATGCTTCAGCACAAATGGCCCTTCGTTGACCCTCGGCCAAACCTTTTCCCACTCTTGGGAAACATTGATGCATTTTTTCATCGTCGTCGTCCGTATCGTCATCAAGTCATTCTCCAGTTCAGCTACCCAGATATTGAGCCCATCGTTGAATCGATCGAAAAACAGGTAAGGTTTACCATCATCGTCAATGAACAGCGAATTGTCAATACTTTTTTCACCTTTAAGCATCGGTTCCTGCACCTTTTGCCTGAACGGACCTAATGGGCTATCGCCAACGGCTACACATATATGTTCATTTGCCGTATAGTACATGTAGAATTTACCCTTTATGTAGTACACCTCCGGAGCCCAGAACCAACGGTCGCCCCAGGAATCGTCTTTATGCAATGCCAGTCGGTTGCCGGGCACGGCTTTCCAGTTCAGCAGATCATCGGATATAAACACGGCGATTCCATCCGCTGCAGAGGTGCCATAGGCATAATATGTACCCTCATACAACATGATAAACGGGTCGCCAAAGAAAACACTTGCCTCGGCAGGCTGAGGGGCACCCTCTTCCGTCCCAGAACCTGGCACTGAAAAAGTGGCTTCCGAAAAAAATACGGGCAAAAAACTGATTAGAAGTATGAATCGCATTTTCAATATCCGATCTTTTAAACTGGTTGTAATAGTGTCTGTTTATCCGAGGCAAAGAACGAAATTATGACCGTATTGCCGATGGCAATTTGTTTCAATCTTTCTCCATTTTGTCTTATACCGGTTGATACAACGCCTGGCAATGTTCCCGGCGGACTACGGAGCCCTGCCCCGAATTAACGAGTTTCAGCGGATGGAACCGTATTATCTGTTAGTTAATAAGCCGCTGCCCGAATATCGCGCTTCCTCAAGGGCCCTTTTTTTGTTATTTTTTCCGCATGTTTAGCCGCACCGGGCTTTTCTCCTTTTTGCCAGTCTCCAGGCAGCCGGTTCCCATAGATATCGTCGCGGTCGGGAGTTGGGTTTTCTGGGACAGTATCTCCTGTTTCGTCAATCCATTGATCCATCACTTTTCGTAAAAAACGCAGCTTTTTACGGTATCTTTTGGTATTAACAACATTATGGAACTGATGAGGGTCTGCGGTAACGCGGTACAACTCCTCAGGTGGCCGAGGTACACGGAAGATGTCTTCCTGTTCTTTTCGTGTCAGGCCGTTATCATACGCGTCCCAGAGTTCATTCCCCGCTGGATAATGGCGCGTTGATTCAGCGGCATACGCCGCCTTCTCGGGAAAGGCGTTCCGGATATAAACCCAATCCTTATACCGAACCATCCGTTGGTGTGCCTGGAAAACATGCCAATTATGTTCAGCGAATACAAAATCCCGGGAACCCTTTTTCGTGCCGTTTTTCAAGAATGGGCGGAAGCTCTGCCCTTGTATACGGCCATCCACCGCCATACCTGCCAACTCCAACAATGTTGGTGCAACATCAATGGTGCTCACCAATGCTTTGGTTCTTCCGGTTGCTACCCCTGGTCCATAGACAATAAATGGAGTCTTGATACCACTATCATATAAACGGGTCTTATTTCGTGGAAAAGGGCTTCCGTTGTCACTCATAAATATCACGTAAGTATGGTCTAACAACTGTTGCCTTTCCAGCTCTTCCATAAGTGCCCCTAAATAATAGTCGACACGTGAAACTTCATGATAATAACCGGCAAGATCGCTCCGAGTAACCGGTCCGTCATATAGCATTGGTGGTACGAACACCGCATCGGGACTGTACGCTGTTCCTTTGTCATCAAACTGCCAATCCCGATGGGCGTCATAAGAAGCAAACCAAGCTAAAAACGGTTTGTCCCTTGGCCTCGTTTTTATGATTGAAACCCAGTCTTCCTCTCCTCCCGGCCCTTTCCCCGGCGAAATTAAGCTAAAAGCCTGCTTAACTTGCGGGCCCATATGGTTCTTTCCCGATAATACGGTATAATATCCAGCTTCTTTGAGCAACTGCGGGAACATTACCTGTCCAGGGGGAAGCGGATCATGCAGCTCCGGTGCGCCGGTATTATGCGGATAACGCCCTGTAATCAGACTAGCGCGACTTGGACTGCAGCTACTTGCTGTCAAATAGGCATTTTCAAACAATAGTCCCTTGTTAGCCAAGCTGTCAATATTAGGTGTTTTAACCGTCGGATTCCCATAACATGCGATGTCTCCCCACCCGATATCATCGGTGATGAACAGAATAAAATTGGGCCTTTTAGTGGCCTGTCCATGAAGATTGGTGGAAATTCCAGCGGCCAGCACCGTTAATATCCACCAAAGCCAGTATTTAACCTGATCGGCCATCATTTAAATCCATTTAACAACTTCTATTCCAAGATTATTCTACCTTCGTCATGGAAGGCCCTAAATAGGATTTTTTCAGCCCGCCGAAATCAAGCACAATCTTCTGTATGACCATGCCCGGATCGCCGCACTTGATGTGAAGCGTATGCTTACCGGGCTTGTCAATATAGAGCGTCGATTTATTTACGGCGGCATTACGGAGCACATTATCCGCCCAAGTCTGTGTATATTCCGGTGCGGAGGACGATGGCAGTGCTACCGGTCCGTCGTCGATGCATACCGCATACCGGGTTTGGGAGGTATGCTGTTCATGAAAGCCGAAGTCACGATCGGAGTTCAGCGGAAAAACAGGCAATACATAAGTGTATACATCAACCGGACCGTGGTGAAAGGTATAAAAATCATACGCTACGCCCGGCGATTGATCATCCCGCGGATTACGTACCTTAGCGACCGGATCACCTATCATCACGCATCTGTCCTCTACCCCCAGGTTATCGATCAAGTACATCTTGATATCTTCCGTTTCGCGTTTGCGATGAAAATCAGCCCCTGGAATTGCAATAACACCATTGTCTTCAACAAAGTGTCCACGTACATCCGTTATGGCTGGTAATTCGGGATTAAAGACCGACACCAATACGTGTTCGGTTATATCGCCGCTGGTAAACCGGATATATCCGGATACCTTTTCGCCGACCGGCACGCGCTCCCAATCAACACCCACCGCTACCCTGTCGCCATAAACCACTGTGCCCTGTGCCTTGCTTACCGTTATCCAATCGGCTGATACCTCCAATTGCCAGTCAAAGGAACCGCCACCGGTATTGAACACATCAACAACGTATTTTTTATTGGAGAAAAACTTTGAAAATGCGGGCAAATGATGATAACTGCTGACACCTTTCAATGGCTCCTGTCCCTCCACAAACAATGCCATGGCGGGTTGTACAGGAACCTTCAGAGAATCCAGCTTGGGCAACTCAAAATAAGAGGCTACCACGCCTTGTTTCAGCGACATTATCCGCTTCCACTTGCTTTCCAACAAATCGTTGTATTCGTAAGAAATAGTATACAACGTATCATAGTAGTGCTTTACTTTATCCTTCAGCAAATTGGCTTCCGACCGGCCTTGGGCTAAAAATAACCGTTGTTGCTGCGCGGTAAGCCACTTTTTGTTCATCAGTTCAGCCCCTTTGACCGGATAATAGACCAACTGGAAAAACGACGGCCTTTCTTCCGGCGAGACCTCGTTCAATAAGCGCTCAGCTTTTTTCCCGATACGGTGATAATCAGCAATTCTTTTTTCGGCTTCGCCGTAGTTGACAAACGAAAAATCCGTATCTGTGGGCCTTTCCCTGCCTTGTTTGAATGTATTCCACTGATAGCCCCACCCCATGAACTCCGGCTTGCGGGCAAAAGCAAGACGGTGATATTCACGGCTTATCTCCCTGAACTCGTCAAAATAGTGCTGGCCATACATCGCACTCCACCAGTGGGCCTGGAAGTCAGGAACATTATCAAAATTGAACTGCGTGAGGTCATAGGCCATGGCCAGAAACAGGGTAACCGGGAATTCGCACGACTTGATGTCGCCGGCATTCAGCAGCCAAAGCCGGTCGGCTCCTGTACGGTATGCTTTATGCAGCTCCTCGTACATCAATGCCGGTGGTGTGGAAGAAAGCCAGAGGTAATCGTGCGGTATCCCCAGGTATGAGGCATGGTAGTATACCCCCGAACCGCCGGAGCGTTTCCGTTCTTTCTCGTTGCTCAATTGTTTCATGTAGCCGTAATTATCATCCGGCCATACCAAAATCACGTCGTCCGGCAATTCCAGTCCGGCAAGGTACAGATCCAGCACCTCTTTATATGGAGTAAACGCCTGCGGAATTTCTTCAATTGGTTTATCAATATACTTTTGGAGGATAGTCCGTTGGTCTTTCAACGCTTGGCCCACCAGTTTAACGCGTTGTTCCAGCGTGTAGTTGCCCGTCATGGCCCGGTCATGCAACCCACGCAGCGCCAGCGTATATACGTTCTCATACGGCGCATTTTCCTTTACCCGTTTGTCCAGCACCCGTAAAATACCTTCCTTATTAGTCATGTAATTCCATTCGCCCATCGTCTTTTTATCCCATTCGCTGGCGTTGTTGAACAATAGGGGTTCCGGGTGCACGGATCCCATAACAATCCCGAACGAATCGGCGACGAGCTTATTCTCAGGATATTTGTTAAAAGCCCCGCTTGCTTCGTGCATTGCCGGACATAAATAATTGGCCTTCAGCCTGAGCAGCAGTTCGAACACTTTAGCGTACGTTTTCGGGCCGATGTCTTTCCGTTCGGGGTCAAACGTATGCTTGGCCCATGGCAGCAGGCCCCAATCCTCATCATTGATAAAAATACCACGGTATTTAACTGTTGGCGCAGGAGCTGTAAAAGGTTTGACATCGAGATAGAGGCGATCCCTTTTCTTTACCGGAACATCTGCCCACCAATACCAGGGCGAAACACCTATCGCCTCCGATATGGAAAATAGTCCGTAAGCCGTCCCCCTGCGGTCGCTCCCGGCCACCACTAACGCCTTGGACACACCTGGGAATGGATTGATTACCAATTGAATGGTATACCGTTCCCACGCTCCCACGATGGAGTCAACCGTCATTTTCTTTTCTTCAACCAACCGGTCAATCAAGCCGTTTTGCCCCAAACTACCCACCAACACCATATTTTTAGCCATTTTCCCTGTTACCGGACCAACAGCGACTGACATTCCCGACACACGTTCCACATCCTCAGCAAAAAGGCGGGCACTGGTTTTGACCGCAGTAAAATCTGCCGTATCGTAGTAAATGGCCGTAGCCTCCCGCACATCAACCAACGGAAACCTGTTGCGATGATTGGTCCCGGCATCCGAAAGGAAAACCTGTGCGTTTGCCATGGCTACTAATGCAAGTAAAAAGCCTGCCGTAACTATTGATTTGCTGATGTGATTTGTAAAGTTTAACATTTTGTCTATGGTTTAATAGCTTACTTAGCATATACACCGGTATTTCCCCGTTCCCAAAGCGGCGTTAGTTGGCGGATAATATCCGGAGAGCGCTCCGCTATGTTCCGGGTTTCCAGCGGATCAGTCGCATGATCATATAACTCTATAACTGGTTGTTCCTTACGGAAATACCGGGTAAGCCGGAACTGAGGGGTCACCATGCTAATTCCGTGATTATAATAACTATAGGCCACGTCAGCCCAGGCTTTGTCTTGTACATCGTTCAGTAAGGGGATCAAGCTCCTGCCGTCGGCCTGCGATAACGGGGGCAGATCACACAGTTCGAGCAGCGTGGGCCCAATGTCGATGGTACTCGTTATCCGATTAACAACCTTGCACCGGCTCATAGCCGGTGTCTTAATCATCAGCACGCTTCGGAGTGCCCGGTCAAACAACGTATGCTTTCCCCAAACCCGGTAATCTCCTAAATGCCAACCATGATCGCTCCACAAGACCACGACGGTCCGGTCAGCTAAACCCGTTTCCTCCAGCGCCTGCAGAACCTTGCCCACCTGAGCATCTACATAACTGATGCAAGCATAGTAGCCGTGTATCAACTTTCGCGCGTACCCGTCTGAAAGAGGTTGGTCAAGCGCCGCGCTTTCCTCGCCCAGCCGGTACTGATTAAATTCGGCACTGTTGTGCAAGCTAGCCAAGTTTATATTCGCTGGAATATTGGGAACAGCAGTAAGAGGCAAATGGCCAGCGTCATATAAATCCCAATATTGCTGAGGTGCATTAAAGGGTAAATGAGGTTTGAAAAAGCCTACTCCCATAAAGAAAGGCTTTTCTTGTCGGGCAAGCATCTTCAGTTTATCAACGGCCAATGCAGCCGTCAGGCCATCGGGATACCCTTCATCAGGCACATCGGCAGCCTCATAAGGCGGCACTTCTCCCTGCATAGTAATCCGGCTTTCGCCATCTGCGTATGCAAAAAACGCATTCCAACCGTGCCCCCACTTACCCGGATTAAACGACACTTCATCCCAACTCCGGGGCAGTTCCCGCTGGTCGCTCTTAGGACCGGCATATGGATACCGATATCCATCAGGCGAGTGGCTGATTTTCCCGATACCAACGGTATGGTAACCGTTTCTACGGTACTGCTCAATAAACGTTTCCGGCTCATTTCCTATCGCCGTTTCCGGATCCGACAATATTTTCGCAGCTTCATTGCCCAACGCTGCCTTCGTACGCGGCAGCGTGCTACGTAGCAGGCTGTAACGGGAAGCCCCGCAGGTGGGTACCGTCACATAATGTTTCGTAAATACAGCAGACCGGGCGGCCAAGCTATCGATATAAGGCGACTTCACGATGCTGTTACCGTAACAGCCCAATTCAGGCATTAAGTCGTCAACGCATATCAACAACACGTTATAGCGCTTGTTATGCATTGTTTGCGTCCACGCGTAAGACGGCAGAAGCAAAAAAAATGTCACGATCCGCGGCAAGAATCTCATTCCCCAGAAGGCTTTTTTATTCGTTCACCGATTTTCACCGGCACACCAAAATTCGGCGTACCGTCTGGATTCCACGTAAACTTCTGGATACGCGGATTACGATAGTTGGTGCTTCCACCATCGGGCAGGTTACGTGCATGGTATATGATCCAATCTTCCGTGCCATCCGGTGATTTAAAGAATCCATTGTGACCTGGGCCATAGGCTCCGTTTTCCGCACGCATGGAAAACACCGGCTGGGGATGTTTGGTCCAATGCGAAGGATCCATCGGATCGCCTCCATTTTTAAGTCTAAGCCAGCCCAAACAATAATGGTCGGACGAAAAGAGACTTGCAGAAAAAATGACAAACAACTCTCCTTGCGGATTAAAAAGAGGTTGAGGCCCTTCATTAATGCCGCTCGGAGCCCGCTGCTTCTCCCAGCTATATATCGGTGTGCTTATTTGCACACGCTCGCCCTCAATTGTCCAAGGATTACTCATTTTAGCTATAAAAATCTTCTGGTTCCCGCCTGTTCCCCCAGACCATAACATGTAAAGCTGATCGTTATATTTCATTACCGTTCCGTCAATCGCCCATTCGTCCGTCGGGTCAGCCACCCGCCCTTTAAGTTCCCAAGCCCCTCTTAACGGGCTTCCTGATTTGTTTTCAATCACATACATCCTATGGCTGGTTCCATTTCCATCAGCCGCAAAATACATATACCATTTGCCATCTATCTCATGTAATTCGGGAGCCCAGATATTTTGGGAATAGGTTTCTCCCGGTGGCGGGACAAATATATTGATGGGAGTTGCGTTGGCCAACTCACTTACTTTTTTGATCACATAAAGCACCAAACGACTCCCGTGGGTATACGTATAGTAATACGTTCCGTCCTTTTGTGTTATCCAGGGATCCGCGCCACGCGGGAGGAGCGGGTTGGTAAACGTATTATCATCAATGGGAGTCTCTTCCTCGGAGGGGGGTGGCATGGCCTCGGATGGCCCTTCAGTTTTACAAGCGAGTATCAATACGATACATATCCCCATTAAAATACGGAAGTGCGCTTTTTCTAATTTCATGATTCTTGATTTTTTCTACCGAGTGTATAACCCTACTTCTGCCAAAGCGATATTATTTTCGCTGCTACTTTGGGCGCTTTTCCCGATAATCCTAAAATATCGGGCCTTCACAGCTGTAGGAATCGTGATGAATTGCTTTTCCCCGTTATTTTCCAAATCAAATTCACCGTGGGGCTGCCAATCTTCACCATCTTCGCTGGTCAACAACTCCACGGTCTTTGGCCGCGCCGCAGAATTGCCCACACGGGTGATGATGACAAACCCTTCTATATTTTCATGCAGCACACCCATATCCACAGTGATGGTATGTGGATAGGTGAACGGTGGAGTAGCGCCCAACTGATTCACCCATATTGTGCTGGGGTTACCATCAATAGCGTTGGACGCTAATCGGTTGCCGGCGGCATCCTGACTTGAGGCTGTAGCAATCCAACCGGTTTTTTCTAGTTCAATTGGCGGGCCTTTTACCCGTTGTGTATACCAGTCGGTATAAAACGTATCAATGGCCAATGGACTGGGTAGGTATACCGTACGATATTGGATAAATTCCGTAAATTCAAACTCCTTGAGGACACTCCTATCCGCATCGGCGTAGGCCCTTACCAAACGGTCATTACCATTGACATCCTGATAACTGATTTCCGAATAATAGGCTTGTGCACTGGGGTTGCCTCCCCAAACCGCCATTACGCTGTCTCCTTCGTATAGCGCTTCATCCACCGGCCTCACCAGCAGGGTTTGCTGGTATTGGTCACCATAGGTGTTGGCAATAAAATCGGTCTTAACGGATCGGTTGCCCAATTCGTCGTATATATAGATTTCAAACAAGTAAGTGCCCTCTTGAAGGTTGTCGATCACGATTTTCACCGTGTCGTTTGGCGGGTTTTTGATGTTAGCTACCAACGAATCTTGTCTGCCATTCCAATAGATGTGGGCTTCTGAGACCTTGGGATCTGGCGCTGCGGGCCAGGAAAGCTGGAGTCGGTTTTTCCCAGGATGCACTTTGAGCGAGTCGCCCGGTGTGGGGGCATAGATGATACGCCCGCCTTTGACAAACTCACGGAAGGTTTCGTCCATTTTACCGCAGGCAGACACTATCATTACAAGCAATGCTGTCGCGGCCACATTTAGGGCATTAAATCGAATATTGATGATTTTCATGATATTTCTATTGAATGCGTTTATTGTTCTACCCTACCCCAAAGGCTAATCTCACCGAGATACATATAGTCGACGAATCCCCAAGTTTCGATGGTCCTAAAGCGGATATACCGTACAGGCGGATTACCGTCGGGGAAGTCGTAGTCTTCTCCGATTTCGGTGGCATAACGATTATCTTCGGCCGTGTTGGTACCCACGGGTTCGCCCGACGGCTTTTGCGCCTCGAACGTGCCCAGCAGTATCCAGCTACTCCAATCATCGGTGGGGTTGTTGCTTCCATAGATTTCCCATACCCTTGGAGCACCCAACTGGTATGCCCAGCTAGCGCCTGGCCCCCTGTGCCAAAGCTTGTACCTACTCAGCGTGGCTCTGGTACCCATGTCGAAGGTGAAGTGCTGCGGCATGCCGGTACCCGGAGCCGTGTGATGCACGGCTACTCCTCCATTGGGGGCTATTCGCCCATCTATGGCCTTGTCAATCGTATTTTGGGCACCGCCATGTCCCCCCTCTGTATCGGACGCCAGGGGGTACACCCTAAAATTACCCTTAGGGATTTCCTCTTCGAAAATCGGTGTCACCGTTGCCTTGGCCGTGTCGGAAAGACTACCGAAGCGATCACGTGCTACAGCACCAAAAACGCGCTCTTCGGCCGCAAAGCCGCGAACGGTAAAGCGGCCATTCCGCGATTGGTTGTAGTAAGTATCTATTTCATACCATTCGCCATTTTCATCAGTGGTCAATATGGCTACAGCCATGCTCGCTTCACCGGAATTCTCAAAGGCAACGGTTACCCCTCCGAACGTTTCCTGAAACGTCATTGTCCCATAAACTTCCAGCAGTGGTGGAGTCAGTGGATTGATTTTAACCTTGACCGGCTCGGACGCTTTCTCGCCACTACTTACCGCATATAGTGTCACTTCGTATTCATCAGTGGAGGGGAACCCCACCACTTCCACGAAATTCACATAACTCGACGACCGGGTCTCGCGCCATACACCTTCACGGATAGCATAATCAGCCCGTACGTAGCGAAAGCTCGGCTCGGGAGGTATTGCATAAAAAATCCTTGCCCCTCCGGGTGTGGGCTCTACCCGTATATCGGTGATTGGTGATGGCGCACTGTCATCATCCAACCGGATATATCCCTGATCCTCTGTACAACCCATGGCGGCCAAAAGCAGGCCACAGATAAGGGTCATGTAGGTTATTTTCTTCATCTTCATTTCTTTTTTTAGGTCAAGAAAAAGCTGGTCCGTTACCAGCCCGGATTCTGCACGGTGTTTTTATTGGCCAGCAATTCGTTTTCGCGGATGGGCCACAAATAATCGCGATGCGAGAACTGCCGATTGAAAATATGGTTTACCCGATAATATCCCTCGGTGGTACGCTGGCTAATGTCCCAGCCAGTGATGGGCTGGTTAAATTCAGTAACGGCCATTTTCCACCTACGCAAATCCCAGTAACGTATGCCCTCAAAGGCCAGTTCGATTAGACGCTCCCTCCGTATGATATCGCGGAGCCCTTCTTGTGATAACGGCTTATCTGGATGGGTCGAGAAGTTGGCCCATGATTCCACCACACCATCCAACCCGGCACGCTCTCTCACCAAGTCCAGCCAGTAATAGCACTCAGGGATGGCCCCGTGCACTTCGTTGAGCACCTCCGCATATAGCAGATACAAATCCGCTAAGCGGATTACGGGCCATGCATAGTTTGTCTGGCTATAATTAGTAATGGTAGTAACCTCATTGGTATAGTACACCAACTTTTTCGGCCAATAACCTGTCACGTTATGTGTCGCATTGGATTTTGTGGATGACGGTTGTCCCTGCTTCGCCTGGACATAGAAGAAAGCTTGGTCGCGCGTGTATCGACCCTGCCCATACCATATTCCGCCGTCAAACCCCAAGCTCGCGTAAAATCGTGGCTCCCTATCAAAGTTGAGCGCGGCTGTAGTGTAGCCTTCCCGGATATAGTACCGATCGGCTGAACCACCGGAACGTAGCGTATATCGGTTTGCGTAGTTCCATGTATGGTCTTCATTAATGGGAACGCCATTGTGGGTGTAAAATGTTTCAACGATTTTGAGGGGCACTGCTAGGTTGCCGGCAGCGCGGGCACTGGCCACCATCGCCGGGTCAAGGCCGCGGGCATGGGCTTGTGATTGAATCGCTACGGCACGGCTATTGGTGTTGCCCCAAATGATTTCGTCGTTCCATCTTTGGGTCACGGCATTGCGAATGTTCATCTGTATACGCAAAGAGTCGGGGATGTCATACTGCAACGCACTTTGGTTATAGTAATACAGGCGCCTACCCGTAGTTTCGGCAAGCGCTATGGCATCACGGCATGCTGTCTCGGCCAGCACCCATTTCTGTGGATCAAAGGTGGGATTGAACAACTGCACGCCATCATGGTCTACAAAATTATTGTAGTCTGCATTGCCATTGAAAAACGGACTGGCAGCCGTGGCGAGCACCTGCGCTTTGAAAGAAAGTGCAATGAGCCGGGTGATGCGCCCGAGCTCAGACGCCTCGTCCTGTATGCGATCAGGCAGGTGATTGGGCAGTGACGCTTCGTCTAACAACTGGACAATGTAGGCGAAACATTCATCCACCGGATCCCTTTTTACTTTTACTTCATCGATACCAGCGAAAACAGGAAGATTTTCCCGTTTGATGGGGATCGGGCCGTACATTTGCACCAGCCAGAAGTGATAATAGGCTTTCAAAAATTTCACCTCGGCTATCCATCTGTTGCGTTCAAATTCTGGAAGGTCAGGCACATTGCCCACGTTTTCCAGGAAAATATTGCAGTCCCGGATACCCTGATAAAGATCTTTGGCTCCTTCGGTGCCCTGCCAAAAATTAAGGTAGGGGTTCACGACGTTCTGTCCACCACGGGCGATCTCCCACCCTGGGGTTGTGTAGTTGTTATGCAGCCAAAACTCATCACCTGCAGTGAAGCCTGGATTACCCGTTAGGCTGCTATGCAAGGGCATGTATGAGTAGCAGGTAAACAGGAATCGCTCTGCACTGACACGCATAGTAAACGCGTTCTCAATGGTTGGTATATCATCTGGCACAATGTCCAGATACGACTGGCAGGATACCGAACATGCCGTGAAAAAAGCCCAAAAACGTATACTGATATTTTTCATGTTTTCTCTCTTTAGAATGATGCATTGATACCCAAATTAAACACACGCTGCACGGGGTAACCCAAGCCATTGCCGGCCATTTCCACGTCCCACAGCTTAAACCGGCTCCAAGTAAGCAAGTTTGTGCCTGTGAGATATATCCGTAAGCTCGTCATATTAACCCGATCAATCAGTCGCTTGGGCAACGAATACCCCAACTCCACCTGTTTGAGCCGCAAGAAGGTGCCATCTCGCATGAACCAAGTGCTGTTTTGCCCATTATTGGTATAATATACGGGACTCAGGCGGGGCCACATCGCATAGATGTCGCGGTTGTCTTCAGACCAATGGCTCTCAGCGTAGGCTTTAAGCAATTGATTTTGCAGGTTGACGCCTGCCAATTGTCCATTGTCAATTTCCGATTGGTACCGGACGTTGATAAACGGTGCGGTGGCTCGCGGATCTATCCAGAATGACTCCCTGGCCAACCCTTGAAAAAACGCAGAGATATCAAAATTCTTGAAGCCTGCTGAAAAGCCCATGCCATAGATAATTTCGGGCACGGTGGGGTATCCGAGGGGTACTTGGTCCAGCGTGGTGATCTGTCCATCTCCGTTGATATCACGGTATTTAATGTCTCCGGCCATATACTGTCCGAAATTCTGTCTCGGAGAATTAGCCACCTCGTAATCATCGATAAACAAGCTTTCGGCAATATACCCCCATTGTTGGTTAATGGAGTGGCCCACCCGGGACATCCAGGGCTCATTGACGTAATCATACTCCTCATACACGAGGTACTTACCCGTGGAATAGGTGAAATTGCCTCTGCCTTGCAGCCAAGCGCCATTGCTCATGGCATGGTTGTATTCCAAGGCAAGGTCTATGCCACGGCCCTTGGCCTTACCGATGTTGGCCGCAGGTTGCGCAGCAAGGCCCATGGACGCAGGTGTGGCCACACGCGTCTGTAAGATATTTTCTCTGAGCTCGGTATAATACTCGGCTGTCAGCTGCATTCGGTTGAAGAGCCCCAGTTCCAAGGCAAAATTGGTCTTTTTAGCCATTTCCCACGTGATATTTTCATCAGAATAGCGCGACACTGAGATACCGTTTCTTGAATATGTGTTGTCCATCCCAAATACAGCGCCGTAGTTCGGGTCGTTCATATTGACCTCCGACAGGTAGAGGAAGCGACCAGAACCGATGTTGTCATTGCCCACAATCCCATATGTTGCCCTCAACCTCAGGTTGGAGATTACATCACGATAAGGCTCGAAAAATTTCTCATTGGATATGCTCCAAGCCACACCTCCGGCGGGGAAGAAACCATAGCGGTGATCTTTGTAAAATCGCTCGGTACCATTGTAACCGAAATTAAGTTCGAGGAAATAGCGGCTGTCATAGGCATAAGTAGCCCGTCCGGAGAGACCAAAGTTGCGGAATGGCAGCGACCCTTGTAATGTCGCTGCATTCGCCGTAAGATGATTTCGCAGAATATTCACTAACATACCACTCACGCCATGTTTCCCAAACTGCCTGTTGTAACTGGCTGCCGTCTCGATGTAGAATTGTGACTGAATGGTTTTTTCACCCGGCTCATAAGTCAGGTAATCCGTACCTCCATCCGGATTAATGATGTTTACCTGATAGGTATTATTTCGTCTGTCATGTGAACCCAATTGGTAATAAAATGGTGCATACTGGCGCCTCACGTCAAAGAACGAATAGCGCGTGGTATTGGTCATCGACCGTATGGCAAGCCCTTCCAACAAGAATGATAGATCCTGCTTGATTTCAAACTGTGCCACCACATTGGATCGTGCATAATTCCGGTATCCCCTTACCAGATCGGCATACGGATTCAGGTAGTTACCCTCGCCAAAGTTCCCGAACATGATGTGATTCACAAACCGGTGATCTTCATCTACCGGATAGGTGGCCGGAAACAATACAGGGTTTGATCGCATGGCCTTCCTATATATAGCCGTGCCTCCATCCAATGGGCCAGTGTAATCGTCAAAACTACCACTCAACCGCACGATCAATTCCGTCGACTTCGTGAGATTGATGTTTACATTGGAGCGGAGGTTATAGGTGGTCAGGCTAATATTGTTATTGAAATTATTTCTTCCATCCACTTTCAGTATACCGTTGTCTTGCGTCAAGTTTCCGGACACGTAATATTTTGCCACCGAGCCGCCGCCAGACACACTGAGGTTTGCGCGTTGGTTGGAGGTGTAATCCTTGAAGAGCTCGCTACGCCAATCCGTCGCCGGGAAAATCAGCGACCCCGAACCCGGCACGGTATTGTCTATTTTCTCATCCGAATACAGGAGCTCTCCAACGGGGTCACGTGTCAGTATCGCTTCATTGTGCAATTTCATGTAGGTGACCGGGTCAGCAAGCTCTACATTGCGCGTCGGTGCAGACAGCGATTGCTCCACCCGGAATTGTACACGTGCCTTGCCTTCCCTGCCTTCCTTGGTCGTCACCAGTATCACACCATTGGCTGCCCGGGATCCGTAAAGGGCCGTGGCGGTGGCATCCTTCATGACCGAAAAACTTGCAATATCGTCCGGCGGGAGCCGGGCCAAGTCAGTGGTAGTCAACTCGATGCCGTCAATCAATATCAGCGGATTCTGATTTGCCCCAAACGTGGTGATTCCCCTCACAAAGAAGTTGGCATTGTCTTGCCCAGGTTCGCCACTTCTTTGGAATGCAATTACGCCGGCAAGCCGACCCGCGAGCGCCGTGGTAAGGTTGCTGGAAGGCACTTTCAGTTCGCTTGGATTAATGGTGGTGATTGAGCCGATGACGGATTGTTTTTTTTGCGTACCGAACGCCACAACGACAGCTTCGTCCAAATGCCCTTCGGCTCCTTCCAATACCACATCAATGACGGACTTGCCATTGACTGCGATTTCCTGTGTCTGGAATCCGACCATAGTAAATACCAAGATGGCATCATCCGGCACGTCCAAAATATACTTTCCATTTACGTCCGTGGCCGTACCGACAGTGCGGCCCTTGATAACCACGGACACTCCCGGCAACGGATTGCCGGTGGTGTCTGTTACAGTACCCCGAACTTCTGTGTCTTGCACGGAAGTTAGCCTTTCGCCATGCGAGGCGCCCTGCACCCGGTTTCCCGCCGTAGCGTCAGAAGCTATGACCACACCGCAGCAGGTAGCCATCCC
This sequence comes from Parapedobacter composti, assembly GCF_900112315.1. Lineage (GTDB taxonomy): Bacteria > Bacteroidota > Bacteroidia > Sphingobacteriales > Sphingobacteriaceae > Parapedobacter > Parapedobacter composti. The sequence continues at coordinate 31,270 of NZ_FOLL01000002.1, forward strand.
CATGGTACCCAGAAACAGGCAGAGCCGTAACAAAAGCAGTTTGTTCATAATTTTTATCATAATTGTTTATTAATTGGGTGTTTAAAAATCGGTATCGCGTCAATTGCAATCACTAAGGCAGCTGTAGCGATGTACTGAAATGTTTCATATCCTTTGATTCCATTTCTCGCTTTTTAATTTCCTGCGCTGTGTATCGCGGCTTTTCATACTGCGGAGGCACGTCTTTTTGAGCGACCGTGGCAAAATACCACAGACAGGCGTCTCTCCACCATACCGCCTCATCTTCCTGGACAGCCAGCAATCTATTAACCCGTTGAAACGTTTCAGGGCAGACCGCATGCCGTACTGTTTTCCAAGCTTCCTGTAGCTGCCGCACACCCGCCACCCCATCGTGGTAACGGAAGCAGAGCTCTTCCCAAAGTGTCCGCCCCGAAGCCATCTCGTAATCCCACGGCAACCGGTGAAACCAAAGGAGGAATTTATCCGGACAATTGGCTACATTACCGAACGAGTCCTGCAAAACCGATGAATACTGAACGACGGCATTGCTGCCCGTGCCCGTGCGATCGAACCCGATCCCGGCGGTATCCGCACGGTGGAAGCCGGCCCTCCGCCAAGGTTGCGGACCGTAGTGATGCCCTACACTGCTCAATACGTTTAATCCTAACGGGGTTTGGTAATTCACCAGATGCTCGTATGACGATACCATCATTTCCGTAATGGTGTTAACGGCGACTTCATCCGTTGTCAATGTCATTCGGATCCACTCTTGCGCAATCTCCGTGGCGGTAAGTGCGTGATCCCAGGCCAGTCGCCCGTAAGCGTACCAGTTGGCTTGTCCAAAAGGATGGTAGGTCCAATTGCCAACATTCCCGATGTTGGCAACACCTGCCACCCCGGTCATCCTTTGTCCTTGCTGGCTGCCATCAATTATCTTTGCTACGGTAGCCCCTTTACCCCCCACATAGGTGTCGGATTCCAGCACTTCTTTATAAAGCGTGGCCAGGTATACCAAATGGGTGCTAAATCCAAGATACTCCTGTGTTATCTGAAATTCCAGCATTTGGGGCGTGTTGGGCATCGCGCCAAACAAGGGAGCAAACGGTTCACGAGGCTGGAAATCTAAGGGACCGTTTTTCGTTTGCACAAAAACATTGGGTAAAAACTGGCCATCAAACCGTGCAAACTCATCATAGGCATCCATGACCCGGTCACTCCCCTTAGCTTCGTAAACAAAAGCACGCCAGATTAATGTACCGCCGTGGGCATCCAAGGCCCGTGCTAGCATATTTGCACCTTCTGCATGCGTCCGTCCATAATCCTGTGGACCCGGCTGTCCCTCCGAATTGGCTTTTACCAGAAACCCGCCGAAATCAGGAATAAGCCGATAAATCGCTTCGGTCTTGGCCTGCCACCATGCCCTGACCCGTTCATCCGAAGGATCCGCTGTGTCCAGACCACCCAGTACTTTCGGGGAAGCAAAGTTTACCGACAAAAAGACCCGTATGCCGTACGGCCGGAAGACCGCAGCCAATGCGGCTACTTTGGAAAGGTATTCTTCACGTAGTATTTCAGGAGATGCGTTCACGTTATTAAGCGCCACGCCATTTATACCTACCGATGCGTTCGCACGCGCATAATCGACATACCGCTGTTGTATCGTCTGCGGCAGCGTTTCCCAGTCCCAAATGGATAGTCCGGCATATCCCCGCTCCACAGTACCGTTAAGGTTATCCCAATGGTTCAGCATCCGCCATTGCACTTTTGGCGCATCGCTCACGTCTATCCCATCAAGCTCAACGTGCATTTGCAACAGGCGTAAAAAATGGAAAACACCGTATAATATGCCGATGTCTTCATTGGCGATGATTGCTATTGATGAACGTCCGCCCACGGTTACTTCACGTATCGTATATCCCTCGGGTCCCAGGTGCGAAAATGCGTACCGGGGAATTTGATGTGTATACCTTTGGGGAAGATCAGCCAACGTACCTACGATAACCATATTGGAATCGATTCCAGTGCTGTTCCCAGCAGATACCGCCCGGCCCAATAAGCCTTCCAACCCACGTTTTAGCTCTGTTTCGGCCACGGCAAGAGTTGGCGAGCTTCCCCATATGCGAAATGCTTCTATCCGTCGCTGGTAAGCGTCCATACGGGCTGCATCGGTTATCCTATCGTACTTCAGCCATAACCGATAGCCTTCATCGGCAGTTGAAACCGAAGGACTTATAATCAAACACCAAGCAATGCCGAGAGTGGTCAACAAGTGATTTAAAAGCTGCTTAGCTATCTTTTTACTAAGCAAGTTCTCCGAACTACTTGGAATCGATTGCAACGTATGGTTTATTGGAGTGTTCATTTTCCCAACTATTATATTATGACGGTATCCGCCATTTTCTGGCTTGATTCCCGTTCAACCAGTTCTACCGGAATCGTCACTGAAATGTAATTCTTACCGGGCTTAATCGTCCCTCCGATCAACCCCAGCATGAGCGATGCAGACTGCTCTCCCACCTCATACGGATGCTGTTCAACAGACGTAATTGAAGGATTCACTACGTCCGTGAGTGGATCATTTGAATAGCCCACTATCTTCAGTTCGTCGGGCAATCTCATCCCCAGTTTCTTTGCGTGTGTGACCAAGGCCAATGCAATGGTATCATTCCCGGCAAAGATGGCATCCAGCTCTTTTTTCATCCGCAATATTCCGTCGAAGGTTTTTACTGCATTTTCCGGCGTGAGGTCGTGAAAGAAGACCATTTCCTCATCAGGTACTATCCCATAGTTTGCCAAGGCATCGCGGTATCCGTCATAACGTTCCCTATATATGGAGCAGGTAGTGGCACCGCCGATATAGGCGATGTTGCGGCACCCCTGCCGCAGCAGATGGTCTGCAGCAAGATATCCGCCTTTGTAGTCGTCGCCCTGGATTTTATGGGCCGGATAGCTTTTGGGCGTGCGGTCAAAAAACACCAAAGGCCGTCCGCTGCGAGCGAAGATGTCGAATACAGAAAAGTCGGTCGTATAAAGTGTGGTGGAAACGATAAGCCCTTCAACCCGCGAAGCAAATAAGGCGTCAACCAATTCCTTTTCGATTTCCGGTGATTCATTAGATTGGCAAATCATCAGGTTATACCGGTTTTCATGCAACCTGTTTTGGATGGCTGTAATCACGGCCGACTGGTAATACCTCGAAATCCGGGGCACAATTAAACCGATGGTATTCGATTTTTTCTTCCGAAGACTGGCAGCCATAGCATTATACTGATAGCCCAGCCGCTTTGCTTCATCCATGACCTGCGCCTTCGTGTCGGCGCTGATATGCGGATGCCCCTGCAATGCCCGGCTGACCGTTGAACGCGAAAGCCCTAACGCTTCGGCAATATCTTTCATCGTGATCTCAGTCTTGCTATTCATCTTGTGCCTTGCCAAATATTAATTTATTCACAAAAACCTTATGCAATCGATTCCAGTGTTTCAAAAATGCATTGATTTTTAATCACTTCCTGATTCCATACTCATGCTGAAGAGGTTTACTAACTGGCATGGGGATAGTGTAAAGTCCCCATGGCACAAAGAAACATAATCGCCGATAAACACAGCGATACACTTTGTCTCAATTTTTCGTTATTTTGTCTTAAGATTATGACACAGGAAGCCTGATAGCCAATGGCATGTGGGGACAACGCTGGCCACTTATATCGTCTGCTACGCAATTCGAATTTTACGTTTATCTTTGACGTGACCAAAGGGGCCTTATGAGACTGAACGTGTTGATATACCTGTTGTGCCTATTCGTGTCATGTGGCTATGTGCACGGTCAGCCTTATTATTTCTCGCATTATCAGGTGGAAGATGGCTTGTCAAACAATGGTGTGTTATGCAGTGCACAAGACCGGATGGGGTTTATGTGGTTCGGCACTAAAGATGGACTTAACCGATTTGATGGGTATTCTTTCAAAGTTTTCCAGCACGATCCCAACAATCCCAACGGATTGGGCAGTAACTTTATCCGTGCATTGTTCGTAGACCAGACTGGGATTATTTGGGTGGGTACCGATCAAGGGGTTTATCTATTTAATCCGGTGACCGAAACATTCTCCTTATTTCACCCTACCGTTACTAACGAAATTCTAGGCATACAAGGCGACTTTTCAGGTAATATCTGGATTATTGACAACCTTACTTTATACGGCTACATCCCCGGTATTGACAGCCTCGCACAAGTGTCTGACCTCCCTAGATCAGCAGTCAGTTCATTTGGCATCGCTGAAACGGGAGATATCTGGATAGGCACTTCCCAGGGCGATTTGATTCATTACCGCCCTGCCCAAGGCATCCTGAACACTTATTCGTTGTACGACCACTCTCCACCCGTGACGTCACGGTGGATCGAACGTGTATATTGTGTTAATAAGCAATTCATTCTTGTCGGAACGACCAAACAAGGCGTAAAGTTAGTTGATATTGCTGGACGGACATATACGGATCTGCTACCTCACGATGAGACAGGAACAGATATTTTTGTAAGGGACATTCTCCAAAACGGTGAAAATGAATACTGGTTTGCCACCGAACAGGGAATTTTTATCTATGACCAAGGTACCGGACAGCACACCGCGATAAGGAAACAGCGTGCTGACCCCTGGGCACTGTCTGACAATGCGGTATATACGCTTTGCAAAGATCGGGAAGGGGCCATCTGGGCAGGCACTTATTTCGGGGGCATCAATTACTACGCCGAAGACAACACATTCTTTGAAAAATTCTTCCCTTTAACAGAAGGTCAGGCCATTGCCGGGAATGCCGTTAGGGAAATTTGCGGGGATAACATGGGGAATATCTGGATCGGCACGGAGGATGAGGGATTAACCAAGCTGGAAACTGCCACCGGCCGGATAACCAATTTCCAACCGGACGGTAAACACGGTAGTCTGGCCTACGCCAACATCCATGGGTTATTGGCTACCGGTGATACGCTGTGGGTCGGCACATTCGATCATGGCCTTGACCTGTTGGACATCCCAACCGGAAAGGTCATCAAACACTACCGGGCGGAAAACAAAGAAGGGGCATTGCGCAATAATTTTATTTTTACCATGTATCGCACGAGAGAGGGGCGGATACTTTTGGCAACGGGGCGGGGATTGTACCAGTACGCCGCTGCCGATAAACGTTTTACCCGTGTTCCGGAATTCCCAAACTATATCTTTTACACGGCACTTTTTGAAGACAGCGATGGCACGATATGGGCGGGTACTTGGCGCGACGGACTGTATTATTCGAATCCAAAGACCGGAAAACACGGTAAATTCATCCACGATCCAGCGGTTCCCGCGAGCCTCGCCAGCAATCGTGTGAACCGGATATATGAAGACAGCCATGCCACTGTCTGGGTAGCCACGGAAGGCGGCTTATGCAGGCTGAACCCTCGCGATAGCACATTCCGGCGATATGGGATCGCTCAGGGATTTCCAGGCAACCTGATACTGGCCATGCTCGAAGACGATGTCGGCAACCTTTGGGTAACGACTTCCAAAGGCCTTGTGCAACTTAATAGGACAACAGAAGCGATTCGGGTATTTACCAAAGCGAATGGCTTGTTGAGCGATCAGTTCAATTACAATTCTGCTTATAAAGCACCGGACGGTACGCTGTACTTCGGCAGTGTAAAAGGGATGATCCGGTTTAACCCCGCCAACTACCGGGAGCAGACCTATCAGCCGCCCGTTTACATAACGGGGCTGCAGGTGTATAATCGGGAACTGGAAATCAACAGTCCGGGCTCTCCCCTTACCCAATCCATTACATTTACTGATCATATAGAACTCCAGTACAACCAGTCTTCGTTCAGTATCGACTTTGCTGCGCTCAGCTTCGTTTCACCGGGTATGACAGAATACTCGTATAAGATGGAAGGGTTGGACAAAGAGTGGACGCATATCCGTACCAACCGGAAAGCCTATTTTACTGAGCTTCCTCCCGGCGACTACCTGTTTAGGGTAAATGTAGCAGACAGCCAAGGCGGTTTCAAGGGCAAAGAAAGACAACTGCGCATCACCATCATGCCGCCGTTTTGGGCGAGCTTCCCGGCTTACGTCTTATATATCGTGTTAATAACCGCCCTTATCTGGTATATCATCAGAAGCTACCACCGCCGGATCAGGGAACGAAACCGGCGAAAACTGGAACTGATGCGCCACCGCAAAGAAGAAGAGTTGTACCGGGCCAAAATCGATTTCTTCACCAATGTAACCCACGAGATCCGGACGCCACTTACGCTCATCAAAGCTCCGCTGGAAAAAGTGATGAAAAAAGCCGAAGAACTGCCTACCGTAAAACGGCACCTGCAAACCATGGAGCGCAATACCGAACGGCTGATTGAGCTGATCGATAGGCTATTGGATTTCCGGAAAACGGAAGTTACCGGATACCAACTGAATTTCTCAGCCATCGACATCCATGAGCTCCTCCGGGAAAACCACATGGGTTTCAAATTGGCGGCTGCACAGAAAAACATCCGGCTTAAACTCACGTTGCCCGATACGCCCTGCATCGCATATGTAGATAAAGAAGCCGTAACACAAATTATTGGTAATTTATTGACCAATGGATTAAAGTATGCTGAACGGATTATCCATATTACGCTGCACGAATTATCGTCGTCAGACTCCCAGTTCACCATTTCGATCAGGAACGACGGCTACCTGATTCCCTGGGATATGCGCGACAAGGTTTTCGAAACCTTTGTCCGGCTCAAAGCCACCAACCATCAGCAGGGAGCCGGCTTGGGGCTGGCTTTGGCTCGTTCGCTTGCACAACTGCACAACGGGGAACTCTATCTGGCAACCCCTGAAGACGGGATGAATGTGTTCGTATTAAAGTTGCCGCTAAAACAACACCGAAATAAAACCCAATATGGAACAGGAATTGTCAAAATCTGAAAAACCGGTCATACTGGTCGTGGATGACCATGAGGAAATCCTTGAGTTTATTGCTGAAGACCTTGCCGATGATTACCACGTGCTAAAGGCGGGGGACGGTCTACAGGCCATGGACGTGCTTGCTGCCAACCCGGTGCAACTGGTGGTAAGCGATGTGATGATGCCCGGTATCGATGGATATAAACTGTGCCAGCTCATCAAATCGGATGTGGAATATAGTCATATCCCCATCATCTTGTTGACCGCCAAAAACACGCTTCAATCCAAAATTAAAGGTCTTGAACAGGGGGCCGATGCGTATATCGAAAAGCCGTTTTCACCGGAGCACCTGTATGCGCAGATAAACAGCCTGCTTTCCAATCGGATTAAGGTCCGTCAATACTTCGCCAACTCACCGCTGGCCCATATCAAGACCATGGCCTATACCAAGGCAGACGAACATTTCCTGGGCGCCCTAAATGAAATTATCCTGGAGCATTTGTCCGATGCCAGCTTTGACGTGGAACATCTTGCGGAAAAAATGCACATGAGCCGGCCAACGCTCTATCGCAAAATCAAAGCGATATCGAATCTCACGCCTAATGACATCATCCACATAGCACGGTTGAAAAAAGCCGCCCAACTGCTTAGTGAAGGGCACTACAAAATTTATGAAGTGTCTGACATGGTCGGCTACAGCTCGCAGACGCATTTTGGACGGAACTTCCAAAAGCAATTCGGTATGTCGCCGAGCGAATACATTGCCCAGCAGCGGTGACTTCCGAAGCAGCGCTTTGCCTTCAGAAGCTGTCTCCTATGTCTGTTGGCGCGAACATAGGAGACAGCGTTATATCAATCTATTTCAATCTACTCGGATATCGTAGAGTTTTTGATGCCAGCGGCTGAGTTCGGTTTCGGGTATTTTAATCACGGCGCGGTCGTACGTCATCAAGCCATTGGTTTCTACCTCCACGTCGGTGGTTTGGGTGTATACCGCGGCCGAAAGGCCGAGCGGTATCAGCCGGGCCAAATCGTCTACCATGCCCTGATAGCGCCGTTTTAACTCGTCAACATTCTTGAAGCTTTGGTATCCCCAGTTATCTTTATTCTGCCAGGTGTGCCCTTCGACGGGTAGACCTAACCCACCGAATTCGCCGAGTGCCAACACTTGTTTGTCACCGAACAACTCTGGCCTGGGCATCACCGCATCTGGATAGTTGTGTATATCGAGAATATGCCCAGTGTTGAAGAAATTACCGCCACTGGCACTATTCACCAGCCGCGATGGGTCATAAGCCATGGTCCACTCGGTGATTTCCTCGGTTTTGAATTGTCCCCATGCTTCGTTAAAAGGCACCCACACCACAATGCTGGGAAAGTTGTGCAAGGCATCCATGATGGCTTTCCACTCCTTGCGGAATATCGCCTCTGATGCTGCCGAACGGTCCTTGTCATGCTTCCTGCCCGAGGTGATGCCCGGCCGCATGTCCCAGTGGTTACCTCCCAGATCGCCGCTGGGCATATCCTGCCATACCAAAACGCCAATGCTATCGCAGTAGTAATACCACCTTGCTGGCTCCACCTTGATGTGTTTACGGATCATATTGAAACCCATCTCCTTGGTTTTTTCGACATCAAAACGCAACGCTTCATCCGTAGGAGCGGTGTATAACCCGTCAGGCCACCAACCTTGGTCGAGCGGCCCGTATTGGAAAACAAATTCATTATTTAGCAACATCCGCTGGATTCCCTTGCTGTCTTTTGCCATGGTTATCTTGCGCATAGCGAAATAAGACGATACTTCGTCAATGGTTTTGCCTTTTCGCAGTACGGCTATTTTCAAGCCATAACGAAATGGGTTCGACGGCGACCATAACTCCGGGTTGCTGATTTTCAGGGAAGCGTCCGCTCCTGCCGCCACAGTTTCTTCGGCTACTTTTTCCGTTCCCTTCCAGGCAGAAATGCGAATCTGATCGCCATCTTTCGTTCCCGCTACGGCGGCAGTTACCGACAACGTACCTTCATCAATGTTGGGCGTATGTTTGGTAGACACGATGTGCGTTTCGGGCACCCCTTCCAGCCATACGGTCTGCCAGATACCGGTTACGGGCGTATACCAGATTCCATGCGGGTTAACTACCTGTTTGCCGTTGGGTTGAGGGCCTTCGTTGGTTGGATCCCACACCCCGACGGTAATTTCCTGCTTGGCGCCTTTAGTAAGGTAGGGCGTGATGTCGAAGGAAAAGGGATCGAATCCTCCTTCGTGAGCACCTACACGCTTGCCGTTTACATAAACTTCGCACTGCCAGTCGACTGCCCCGAAATGCAGCAGCACGCGCTGCTTGCGTAACGCTTTATCGATATGGATAGTTCTGCGGTACCACAGCGTGCTATCCTTGCCTACGGTGCGCCCAACGCCGGAAAGCGCGGATTCCACCGCAAACGGCACCAGCAGTTGCCCTTCATACTGTGCCGGTGCGTTTCCGAGTTTGCCCGGCACGATCGCATAATCCCATAGGCCGTTCAGGTTTTGCCATCCCCCACGCACCAGGTGCGGACGCGGATATTCCGGAAGCGGGCTATCCGGGTTCAACTGGGCTACCCACGGTGATTTAATTTTATCCCCTACAGGCTGCCACTCTTGGGTGTGCTGCGCCGAAACGGGCCGGCTCAACAAGCAGATTGCGCACAATACAAAAAGCGTACTTCTGATTTTTCGTGATTTTTCCATTATTTATATGTTGGTTTATTCTGCAGTTAATAGCTAAAATTGCACAAAACAAGTGATAAAAAATCTAATTTACCTCTTCATTTTGTATCAATATTTCTGCATATCGTCTTATCAGCGCCGACATTCGTCTGACAAATCATTTAATTGTCAATTTGTTAATAATATATTATATTATTGAGCCGAATTGTAACTTTTTATCGCACACTTTACCATTTTATCTATTTTTTCCATAAATTTGCGATAGACCAAATACGGTGCAGGATGTCTACTAAGATAAAAAGGGAAATATATGCAAAGCTATTCTTTGCCATCTTCTTTGCGAAGATGCTGATTTCCACTGCGCCTATTTTTACCCCGGGTTTTGACCGCGAGGCATTGTTACAAGTGGTTTTGCAACTCGAGATTGAAAACAACAATGGAAAGTCCGGTTCAACAGACCAAATGAAGGATGTTTTCGCGAAAGACTATTCAAAGTCTCTTGCTTATTTTAACTTCCAGCCGCCAACGGATTTCGCTGTTGAACCTACCTTTATCCCGGACGAAGCGCGGCATCCCCAAGCTTTTTATCCGGCCGTCCCTACCCCCCCTCCGAACGGTTAATCATACACGTTAATGTGCTGCCAATGGCTGCCGTTTTCGATGATTATTGATTTTACATTTTTATTTGGTTGGTTTAATGCAAATACCCAATCGGGTTGGATATCGCGGCCACGGTGGGCGTGTCTGCGGTATAGATCAACTTATCAAGACAAACAGTTTATAACATTTAATTAAGTATGTTTGGTACACGTGCATCTGCGTTTTTGAAGTTATCAAAGCGGGATTTGAAATATGATTTACCGGCAAGTATCGTGGTTTTCCTGGTAGCCTTGCCGTTATGTTTAGGGATTGCGATGGCTTCTGGGGCTCCGCTATTCGCCGGCCTGTTAACAGGAATTATAGGAGGAATCGTCGTAGCTTCGTTTAGTGGCTCTCAGTTGAGTGTCAGCGGCCCGGCTGCGGGGTTAACCGTTATTGTGTTGGGCGCCATACAAGACCTTGGAGCCTACGAAACGTTTTTGATGGCTGTTGTACTGGCCGGTGTCGTTCAGGTGGTCTTGGGCATCATCAAGGCCGGCATGATCGGTAACTACTTCCCTTCATCGGTGATTATCGGAATGTTGGCGGCCATTGGTATTATTATCATACTCAAGCAGCTTCCGCACGCGGTCGGTTACGATGCGGCCTATTTCGGCGAGGAAAGCTTTTTGCAACAAAACCAGGAGAATACATTTTCTGCACTGCAGAATGCACTGGGTGCAATCAATTACGGAGCTACAATTATCTGTCTCATTTCCTTGGCGATACTGATCCTTTGGCCAAAGTTCAAGAAACTGAAACTAATTCCCGCACCGCTGGTAGTGGTCATTTTAGCCGTTGGCTTGAGCCGTGCCTTTGAAGGCACTTCGCTGGCCTTGAACGCTGACCACCTGGTGGTGATCCCCGTCGTACAATCTTTCGGCGAGTTTTTGGGGCTGTTTACCTTTCCGGACTTCACCCAGATTTTAAACCAGGATGTCTGGATCGCGGCTTTTACCATTGCGATTATCGCCAGTCTGGAAACACTGCTGAGTCTTGAGGCCGTCGACAAGATCGACCCATTCAAGCGGGTGTCCCCAACAAACCGCGAGCTTTTTGCGCAGGGCATCGGTAATACCACAAGCGGCTTATTGGGCGGTATCCCGATGACCTCGGTCATCGTGCGGTCATCAGCCAATGTCAATGCCGGAGGCCGTACACGGCAGAGCGCCATCCTACATGGCATCTGGCTGCTGCTGGCGGTGGTAACCATTCCGCAAATCATCAACCTCATCCCCCTCGCCTGTTTGGCAGCCATCTTGCTGCACACCGGTTATAAATTGGCCAATCCGGCATCGTTCAAAGGGATGTGGCATAAGGGACTCGATCAATTCATTCCCTTCATCGTGACGATTCTTGCGGTGGTCTTCACTGACTTACTCACCGGTGTTGGAGTCGGGCTATTGGTTGCGATGTTTTACATCCTCAAGAACAATCTTACCAATGCCTTTGAATATGACATCGATGAAAATGAGGATGGAGCCAAAATAACGTTTACCTTAGCGGAAGAAGTAACGTTCCTTAATAAAGCAGCAATACAGAAAGCACTCTACGGCTTGCCGAAGCGTATCAACGAAATCGTTATTGACGGCTCGCATAGCCGCTTTATTGATAAAGATGTCATTGAGGTGATCAAGGATTTTGAACAAAATGCGGTGACCAAAGGTAAAAGTATTGAATTGGTAGGCATCGTTAACAAAAAAAACGTACCAAACATCAAACGCTTTACACAAAGCATATTAAAGAACGATGCATTGAAAAAAAAAACGATTAAACAAACAACATCTGAAACCATAGAAAAATAAACTAAAAAATAAACTGATAGCTTATGTACACGAAACAATTAGAAAATCCGGTGCTGAAAGCAGGATTTGAGAAAATACTCGAAGGAAACAAACAATGGATGAAATTGGTTGCCGAAGATACCTCCGGCAGGTACCAGCAACTTGCCAAAGGACAAAGCCCGGAGATTTTATGGATCGGCTGCGCCGACAGCCGCGTACCGGCCAACCAAATCACCAACACATTGCCGGGCGAGGTGTTTGTACACCGCAATATCGCTAACATGTGCGTACATTCGGACATGAACATGCTCAGCGTGCTGGACTATGCCGTTAACGTCTTGAAAGTAAAGCACGTCATCGTAGCCGGCCACTATGGATGCGGCGGTGTCGCAGCTTCCCTCAGCCGCAAGCAATTCGGGATCATCGACAACTGGCTGTGCCACATTAAAGACGTATACCGGTTCCACAGTGAGGAAATCGATGCCATTGAGGATGAAGAGAAAAAAGTGAATCGCTTGGTGGAACTGAATGTGGCCGAGCAGGTATTCAACCTCTGCACCACCTCCATCATACAGAATGCATGGAAAGAACGCGATGATCTCGCTGTGCATGGGGTTGTGATTGATATCGCGACAGGCCAGATCGTCAATTTGGACATCAACGTTACCAAAAGCGAAGACCTGGGCAAAGAAGTATTTGCATACGCGTAATTTTTGCCTGTCTATCTCCATAAAGAAAGGGCATCCGCTGGTGGGATGCCCTTTCCTTTTTTTATGTTAACGAGGCTGTTATAGCCGTTAATCCTGTTCTAAAAATGGATAGCGGTAATCCTTCGGCGGATCAAACGTTTCCTTTATGGTCCGCGGCGACACCCAACGCAGCAGGTTTATCATGGAACCCGCTTTATCGTTCGTACCCGAACCCCGGGCCCCACCGAAAGGTTGCTGACCCACGACCGCTCCGGTGCATTTATCATTGATGTAAAAATTACCGGCAGCATTGCGCAACGCATGGGTTGCCTGGCTGATGGCATAGCGGTCCTGTGCGATGATGGCTCCAGTGAGCGCATAGACCGACGTCTTATCGATTACTCCCAGTGTTTCTTCCCATTGCTCGTCCTCGTATACGTAAATCGTCAGTACCGGACCGAACAATTCCTCGCACATGGTCACATAGTCTGGCCGACCGGTCAGGATAACCGTAGGGTGGATATAGTATCCCTCGGTTTTGTCATACGTACCGCCGACAAGGATTTCGACATCCGGATCCTGTTTCGCGGCATCGATGTAACGGGCCAGTTTATCAAATGATTTTTCGTCGATTACGGCGTTGATGAAGTTGCTGAAATCATCAACCGGACCGATCTTGAACGAACGCACGTCTTCTACGATCAACTCCTTCAGTTCGGGCCAAAGCGACGCGGGGACATACACGCGCGACGCGGCGGAGCATTTCTGCCCCTGGTATTCAAATGCCCCCCGCACGATTGCCGTAGCCGCCGCCTTGACATCCGCCGAGGGGTGCACCAGGATAAAATCCTTTCCGCCGGTTTCGCCCACGATACGGGGATATGATCGATAACGGTGGATGTTTTCGCCGATGGTTTTCCAAATCTGCTGGAACACGCCTGTCGACCCGGTGAAGTGGATCCCTGCGAAATCAGGATGCTTGAATATCACATCACCTGCCTCGGGGCCGTCTACGTAAATTAAATTAATCACGCCGTCAGGCACCCCGGCTTCGCGGAAAACCTCCATCAATACATGAGCGGAATAAACCTGCGTGTTCGCCGGTTTCCAGACCACCACGTTTCCCATCATCGCTGCCGAAGTGGGAAGGTTCCCGGCGATAGCCGTGAAGTTAAACGGTGTAAGCGCAAATACAAATCCTTCTAACGGCCGTTGCTCTACCCGGTTCCAACTGCCGCGCGGCGATATAGGCGGTTGCTGCGCATATATCTCTGTCATGTATTTGACGTTAAACCGGAGGAAATCGACAATCTCACAAGCCGAGTCGATCTCCGCTTGGAAAACATTCTTGGATTGCCCGAGCATGGTGGCTGCATTTAATTTGTACCGATAAGGGCCGGCAATCAAGTCAGCTGCTTTCAGAAATATGGCCGCGCGGTGTTCCCACGGCAGGCTTTCCCAAGCCGCCTTGGCGGAAAGCGCGGCAGCGATAGCTGCTTCCACGTGGCTCTTATCCCCGTAGTGATAGTACCCCAGAATATGCTTATGCCGATGCGGCGGGCGTATTGCTACCCGATGATCCGTCCGAACGGCCTTTCCGCCGATATACATCGGTATGTCGACCTCCTCCGAAAGCGCTGATTCAAGCGCCTGACGCAACAGCCCGCGCTCATTGCTGCCTACGGCGTATGACAATACCGGTTCGTTTACCGGCTCGGGCACATTAAAAAAACCTTTTAACATGATTCATTCATTTTGTGTGATGTTACAAAGCTACCAAAACCTGCACGGCCCCGCAACTGCAAAAATCCCTTATATGTTATTAGCCATGATTTGTTATTTTTATTGCGTCCTTCATCAAAAAACAGAATAACGCGTGAAGTATGATGACAACACAACAAAATCTACTGAAAGAATTATTTGCCTATAATTTCCGTTGCAACCAGCAGCTGGCTGAAGCGTTTGAACGCCAGCAACCGGCCATCGACCCAAAATCGTTATCGCTGTTCAGCCACATCCTTAATGCTCACCAGATCTGGAATGGCAGAATCAGCCGGCAGCAGCCCAACAAACAACAGGTATGGGCAAACAGGCCGTTTCACGAGCTGGCTGCCACCGACCGGCTTAACCATGAACAGACACTGGCCGTCCTTGACACGCACGACCTAACCGCGAATATCGCGTACACCACCAGCACGGGCTCGGCTTTCTCGAATACGGTGGGCGACATCCTGTTCCATATCGTCAATCATTCTACTTATCACCGCGGGCAGATCGCACTCCTTTTCAGACAACATGGGCTGGAGCCCTTGGTTACCGACTTTATCTTTTTCAAACGCTAAGCCCTGAGATTATCGCTTTAGCCGTTCTTTGAACACCTTTTTGAATTTTTCCAGTTTTGGAACAATCACATATTGGCAATAGGCCTGTTCGGGATTCAGGTTAAAATAATTCTGATGGTAATCTTCGGCAACATAGAATGTGGTATACGGTTCCAGTGTGGTTACGACCGGGCGCTCATAAACCCGTTCTTCCGTTAACCGTTTAATATAGTATGCGGCCTTTTTCTGTTCTTCCTCGTCTCGGTAGAAAATAGCCGAACGGTACTGAGTGCCTATGTCATTGCCTTGCCGGTTGAGCTGCGTGGGATCATGAGCCATGAAGAAGGCTTCCAACAGTTCATCGTACGTAATCACGCTGGGCCGGTAAATCACATTTACCGCCTCGGCATGTCCGGTATTCCCCTTGGTTACCTGTTTATAGGTGGGGTTGGCTACCGTACCCCCAATGTAACCGGAAATGACGGTATCCACACCTTCAAGCTGTTGGAACTGTGCTTCCGTACACCAGAAGCATCCGCCGGCGAATGTCGCCGTGTCTATCCCGTCCCTCGGCTCACCGCCGGGAAGCGCCTGCGTTCCAACGCGTGCATCCATATCGTGCCAGCAGGCCCCGTTCAACAGCACGGCACTCAATAATGCACTTATGACCATCAGGTTTTTATGCATATGCAAACACCATTCATCATCAATTAAGGGATTATGCTCAGCACCATTTTTCCGAATTGGGAAGACGTTTCCATCTTACCTAAGACCCGGTCTGCCGCTGCCAGTGGCGAAACACTGTCTATCACCGGACGGATACGATGCTGATCGGCAAACATCAGCATGTTCGCAAAATCCTTTGGTGATCCCATCGTGGTGCCCAACACGGAAAGCTGCTTCCAGAAAATCTTGCGGCCGTTCAGCGGGGGGATATCGCCGGCCGTGCCGCCGAAAAACACGATCCTTCCCCCCGGGTTGGCCAGTTCCAGATATTCTTCAAACGCCGCTCCGAGGGCACTGTCCAAGATAACATCAAAGCCGCCAGCCTGCTCCTGCAGTTCTTCCCTCCATTGGGGGCCGGTATACAGCACCCCTCCCGTTGCGCCCAGGTTCATAGCCCGTTCTACCTTCGCCTGCGTACTGGAAGTGACATATACCGAAGCACCGGCATGGACGGCCCATTGCAGGGCAAAAGTGGCTACCCCGCCTCCGGCACCGGTAATCAGCACTTTTTCGCCGGCTTGTAAAGCGGCCCTACCGAAAAGTGCGCGGTAAGCCGTTACACCGCCCAGAGGCAGTGCCGCAGCCTCTTCAAACGAAAGATACGCCGGCTTTTCATGGAGGTTTACCGCCGGGATCCGCACATACTGGGCAAAGGTGCCGTCCTGTGGCAGCCCCAAAATGTTGAACGTCCGTTGCTGGAACGCCTCGTTGTCACCCCAGGCGATAGATGGATTGATGATCACCTCCTTGCCTAACCAATGCCGATCAGCTTGGTCGCCCACCTGCTCGACAATCCCCGCACCATCGGACCCCAGTATGATGGGAAACTTCAAACCCGCGTATAGCCCCTGTTGTATCCACCAATCACGGCGGTTAAACGCCGCAGCATGGACACGAACCAAGGCATCGCCCGCGCCCAACTCCGGAAGCGGCACTTCCTTTACGGCTAACGGTTGTTTAACCCCTGCTAAAACGACTGCTTTCATCGGTACCGTACTTTTTTTGACAAAAACGGCGGCCATACTGATGTACGACCGCCGTTTTTTGTCTGATTATCAATTTTTACTTAGCGTCAGCATACCGCTTCGCTACCGCATTCCAGTCAATGACATTGAAAATAGCTTCAAGATAAGCCGGACGTTTATTCTGGTAGTTCAGGTAGTAGGCATGCTCCCACACGTCGATACCCAATATCGGTGTACCTTGTACTTCAGCAATATCGAACAACGGATTGTCTTGATTGGGTGTTGAGGTTACTTGCAATTTACCGGATTCGTCCACTACCAGCCAAGCCCAGCCTGATCCAAAGCGGGTAGCCCCGGCTTCCTGCAGCTTCTTCTTCAATTCATCAAATGACCCGAAAGTCTCGTCGATGGCAGCAGCCAAATCGCCTGAAGGTGCTCCACCACCGTTTGCAGATAGGATGGTCCAAAACAATGAGTGATTGTAATGCCCTCCGCCATTATTCCGCACAGCCGCCGGATATTTGGAAATGTTCCGGCAAATCTCCTCGATGCTCAGATTTTCCGCGTCTGTGCCTGCAATGGCTTTGTTCAGGTTATCTACATAAGCCTGATGGTGTTTACCATGGTGGATTTCCATCGTCTCTTTGTCGATATGCGGTTCCAATGCGTCTGTGGCGTAAGGTAACGCCGGTAGTTCAAAAGCCATAATATGTATTATTTAAATTAATAATTAACAATTAGCGTTGTATTGGACAAACTTAACTAAAGTTGCCCACACCTGCAATATCACTTTGGTTACTCAGCCACCCCTGAAGCAGTGGTACTGCCGTAACATAACGGTTATATCAGGAATTTGTTTGGCGCCCCCTGATCATTCGGTACGTTTATTACGGAAAAATGACGTGACAAGCGCTGCGCATTCTTCTCCCAGAATACCGTTGATAACCGTTGTCTTCGGATGCAACAGTCCGCTGCCGAATAAGGAGAACCCCCTTTTCGGATCCTTTGCACCGAAAACGATGCGCGAGATCTGCGTCCAATAAGCTGCACCTGCGCACATGACGCACGGCTCAACGGTTACGTATAATGTGCATCCGACCAAATATTTGCCGCCGATATAATTTGCTGCTGCCGTAAACGCCTGCATTTCTGCATGTGCCGTTACATCATTAAGCCGCTCCGTCAGGTTATGCCCCCGCCCTATAATCCGTCCGCCATGCACGATAACAGCACCGATGGGTACTTCATCCCCCGCTAATGCCTTATGGGCTTCTTTGAGCGCTTCCTTCATGAAAAATTCATCCGAAATGGTGTCTCCCGTATCCTCAAAGTTGACGTATTTCATGCCTATCTGCCATTAAACCAACCGGTCTGCCATTAAACCAACCGGGCCCCGTTCGGTACTTTACGCTCCACGGTGCTGAGTACGATATCGCCGTTTTCGTCAGCAAATCCTGTAACCAAGCATTCCGACATGAAATCGGCGATCTGTTTCTTTGGAAAGTTAACCACTGCAATAACCTGTTTCCCAACTAAGCTGGCCTTATCGTAATGCTTGGTGAGTTGAGCACTGCTGCGGCGTACACCGATAGCATCGCCAAAATCAATCTGCAGCTTGTAAGCGGGTTTCCGTGCCTTGGGGAAATCCTCGACCGCAATAACGGTACCCACGCGTAACTCCACCCTTTCGAAATCGGCCCACGAGATGGAATCCATACGGTATTAAAGTCTGTTGCTTTCCAAATCTGCCAGCCCTTTTTTCAGGGTAAACAGGATATAATCGCGGTTACGCTTTACGCGTTTGGCGAGCCGGCTAACCAGTTCGTCTTCTTTTCCAGCTTCAAAAGCCAAGTCATCGTCCGAAAGGTGATTGTATTTCCGCCGGAACTTCTCTTTCAATATTTCCCATTCACTTGGGGTTAATTTTATCGCTGACATCGTTTAATCGTTTAGACAAAAGTAGGAATTTCCGAAGCGACGGCAAACGTAATGTTGTATTTCAATTTCGGCTTGAATTTTGCGGAAGGTTTCGGCATACCTTATATTAAAAGAAAAAAGTAAAATTAAACGTTATGAAAAAGTATTTTATCCTTACTTTCCTTATCGCGTCTACCGTTTTCGGGGCGAGCGCACAATTACTGCCAAGCATCCAGCTCGGTGTTAAAGGCGGCCTCAACTTCTCCACCCTGCGTTCCGAGGATGGCGGCTGGCTTGATGCGAGCACCCGCACCGGTTACCAAGCCGGTATCTGGGCACGTATCGGTGGCGCAGGCGTTCATTTTCAGCCCGAGCTTTACATTACCGGAAAAAGCTCGGAAGCCAAGCTGGTAGATAGAGATGAGGAAGGCAAAGTAACTTTTACTTCATTGGATCTGCCTTTGCTGTTGGGCACCCGGGTTGGCTTAGGCCTGGCCGGCCTTCGTATCCATGCAGGCCCCGTAGTTTCATTTGTGGTCGATAAAAACATCGGCCAATCGCTGCAACAAGTAACCCAGTTCAGCGAATATAAAAATCAGGCTTGGGCGGTAACCGGCGGCCTCGGCGTTGACATCAGTAATTTCCGTGCAGACCTGCGTTACGAACATGGGTTGAGCGAACTGAGCAAAAATGACAGCGCTCCACAAAAGGTGAATCTGTGGACTATCGGAATAGGATACCGGTTGTTTTAATCATCCACCCCTAAGGTCTTAAGAGCGCCATGCCATACGGCATGGCGTTTCGTTTTAGAACTGTTCTAAATTACCGATTTTCCTTGTTTGTTTTCCCCGATATTAAATCTATTGGTAGATTTGCTTACCGAAATTTAAATTAATCGAGGAGAATGAGTAAATCGCAACATCTGCTTTCTTCTTCATTAGGGAAGAAGCTGATTATGAGTTTAACCGGGTTGTTTTTATGTACCTTTTTGGTGGTTCACCTGATTGGCAACCTCCAGTTGTTTTACAATGATCAGGGCAAAGCCTTCAACGACTATGCCCACTTCATGACGCATTTCACGCCTATCAGGATTGTTTCTTATCTGCTCTATACGTCAATTGTTGTACATGCCGTTTACGCACTGGTGCTGGCCATCCAAAACCGGAAAGCGCGTCCTGTGGGGTATGCGGTTTTCCGGGGTTCCGCCAACAGCGCATGGAGTTCGCGCAACATGGGTATCCTGGGAACGGTATTGCTTGTCTTTATCGTAACCCACATGAGCAATTTCTGGTGGAAATACCATAACGACGGCGTGCCGTA
The DNA here is from genome assembly GCF_900112315.1 of Parapedobacter composti. Lineage (GTDB taxonomy): Bacteria > Bacteroidota > Bacteroidia > Sphingobacteriales > Sphingobacteriaceae > Parapedobacter > Parapedobacter composti. Next base: position 51,267 of record NZ_FOLL01000002.1, read on the forward strand.
TGTGGAGTATCGGACCGATTTGGCCACACAGCAAACGACGGTAACGGAATTACTGGCTGCGGAATATTCGGATTATGTAAAGTACGTCGACAATGACATCGAAATACTGAAGACCAAGGATTTATACAAACAGGTACAGTTCACCTTCAAAAGCTGGTACCTTGTATTATTCTATGTGATTGCCATGGCCGCGTTGTCGTTTCACCTTATCCACGGCTTTAAAAGTGCTTTCCAAACGCTGGGTTTCGATCACAGAAAGTATGCTCCGATAATCCGGTTTCTCGGCATCTGGGTATTCGGGGTGGCCATTCCAATAGGGTTTGCCATTATGCCGTTGTATTTTTATTTCTCCAACTAAGCTAATTTACCTTGCCGCTTACCGAGCGGCATATTGATATAAAAATATCAGATGATGTTAGATTCAAAAGTACCAGCTGGGCCGTTGGCCGAAAAATGGTCGAAACATAAGTTTAACCTCAAATTGGTCAATCCGGCCAATAAACGTAAATATACCATTATTGTAGTGGGCACCGGTTTGGCGGGATCGTCTGCTGCCGCTTCGCTGGCCGAACTGGGCTATAACGTGAAAGCGTTCTGCTATCAAGACAGCCCAAGACGCGCCCACTCCATTGCCGCCCAGGGCGGGATTAACGCCGCAAAAAATTACCAGAACGACGGTGACAGTGTATTCCGCTTGTTTTACGATACCATTAAAGGCGGTGACTACCGTGCTCGTGAAGCCAACGTATACCGGTTGGCCGAAGTATCCGTAAACATCATTGACCAATGCGTGGCCCAGGGCGTTCCCTTTGCGCGCGAATACGGGGGTTTGCTGGACAACCGTTCTTTCGGTGGTGCCCAAGTGTCGCGGACGTTCTATGCACGGGGCCAAACGGGCCAGCAACTGCTGCTTGGCGCCTATTCGGCATTGAACCGCCAAATCAATAAGGGTACGGTTAAGATGTACAACCGCCATGAAATGCTTGATCTGGTAACTATCGACGGTCATGCACGCGGCATTATCACCCGCAACATGGTAACCGGCGCCATTGAAGCCCACGAAGGCCATGCAGTGCTGCTTTGCACCGGTGGATATGGCAACGTGTTTTACCTTTCCACCAATGCTATGGGCTGCAACGTTACGGCGGCATGGCGCGCACATAAACGCGGCGCCTTCTTTGCCAACCCCTGCTATACGCAGATTCACCCAACGTGCATTCCGGTAACGGGCGACCACCAGTCAAAACTCACGCTGATGTCCGAATCGCTGCGTAACGACGGACGGGTGTGGGTACCCAAGACGGTAGAATTGGCACAGAAGCTGCGTAAAGGCGAAATCAAAATATCAGACCTCAAAGAAGAAGACCGTGATTATTACCTGGAGCGCAAATATCCATCATTCGGCAATTTGGTGCCACGCGACGTAGCTTCGCGGAATGCCAAAGAAGTGGTGGACGAAGGCCGGGGCGTGGGTGCCTCGGGCATAGCGGTATATCTTGATTTTGAAGATGCCATCAAACGCCTGGGCGAAGATACGGTAAGGGCCAAATACGGCAACCTGTTTGACATGTATTACCAAATTACGGATGAAAACCCATACAAGCAGCCCATGCGGATTTATCCTGCTGTCCATTACACCATGGGCGGCCTTTGGGTAGATTATAATTTAATGACCACCGTCCCCGGGTTATATGCACTGGGTGAATGCAACTTTTCCGACCACGGTGCCAATCGTCTGGGTGCGTCAGCTTTAATGCAAGGACTTGCCGACGGCTATTTCGTGATTCCCTATACTATTGGCGACTATCTTGCTGGACTTGGGTTTGATCCGGTCGACAGGAACCATCCTGAATTTGAGAAGACGCGTAAAACGGTGGAAGACAACGTACAGCGGCTGCTCTCGCTCAAAGGGTCCAAAACGGTGGATGACATCCATAAAAAACTTGGCCACATCATGTGGGAATACTGCGGGATGGCGCGCAACGAGGCCGGATTGATAAAGGCCAAGGGGCAGATACAGGAACTCCGCCGTGAATTTTGGAGTGATGTAACCGTGTTGGGCGAAAATGAAGAAATGAACCAATCGCTCGAAAAAGCCGGCCGCGTGGCTGATTTTCTGGAGCTGGGCGAACTCATGGTAGACGATGCCCTTAACCGCCGCGAATCCTGCGGAGGACACTTCCGGGAAGAAAGCCAAACCGAAGAAGGTGAAGCCAAACGGGACGACGAGAATTTCAAGTATGTAGCGGCTTGGGAATACCGGGGCGAAAGCCAACCTGAAGTGCTGCATAAAGAGCCTTTGGAATTTGAGAACGTGAAATTAACGCAACGAAGCTATAAGTAATTGGCTTTAGGCCTCAGGTTGAGCCTTATGCCCATCGCATAGTGCTTAAACGCCGGGGACCTAAGCATAACGCATTGTAATATGAGTGGAAACATGAACCTGACGCTGAAAGTATGGCGTCAAAAAAATGATAAAACACGGGGAAAATTTGTAACCTATCAAGCCACTAATATTTCGCCCGACATGTCTTTCCTGGAGATGCTGGACGTCGTGAATGAAGAATTGGTACGTAAGGGAGAAGATCCCATCCACTTTGATCACGATTGCCGGGAAGGCATTTGCGGAATGTGCTCGCTTCACATCAACGGTAGGCCGCATGGTCCCAAACAAGGTACCACAACCTGTCAACTGCACATGCGCAGCTTCCACGATGGGCAAACCATTGTCATTGAACCTTGGCGATCCGCTGCTTTCCCGGTTATCAAGGATTTGGCCGTAGACCGTTCCGCTTTTGATCGTATACAACAGGCCGGCGGATACATCAATGTCAATACCGGTGGCGTACCCGATGCAAATGCTATTCCAATCCCCAAAAAGGTAGCCGACGAAGCATTTGAATCAGCGACCTGTATTGCCTGCGGGGCTTGCGTGGCCGCCTGTAAGAATGCATCCGCCATGCTGTTCGTATCGGCCAAGATTTCGCAATACGCGTTATTACCCCAGGGCCAGACCGAGCGCTACAGCCGTGCCCAAGCGATGGTCGCGCAAATGGATGCCGAGGGCTTTGGCAGTTGCACCAACACCGGGGCCTGCGAAGCAGAATGCCCCGTAGGCATTAAGCTGACCAACATCGCCCGGATGAACCGTGAGTACTTCACCGCTAAGATCTTCAAGCAGGAAGAACCCCATTGATAGTCCGCTATCCCGCGGAGTGCCTTATCCATGATATTCATCTACGCCGACGCGTAGCCGTATCATGGATATTTTTTTATATTTACATGGGTTTAACAGGCAGATGTGAGTACCGTTGTTAAGATAAGGCTTTTACTATTGGTATTGACCCTATGTTTTATAGGGACGGCAATTACCATCAGCCTCACGTTCAACGACGAAGAAATCCTGCTTCTTGACGGTCGGAATATACAGCGTAACCTCCATGCGCAAGAACAGGTCGTCAATAACTTTATCCAAGACACCAGTCACTTCAACGCCTTCAGGTCAATTGCCGGCAACCCCGGGCTTGCCGAGGACGTCATCGACTACTTTGTAAAAAAGCATGATATCTATCCGTTCGTTTATGCCAACAACGAATTGATCTTCTGGGGTACCGATAGGTTCGTGCCGGAAACCGATGCCGGCATCAGTGACGGGGTGGATATCATCAAAACCGGAAACGGTTGGTATGAATCGATCAAAAAGTCGGCTGGCAATTTTTCGGTCTTGTTCTTAATTCCGATAAAAACCGAATTCGAGAAGAATAACACACACCTGCAGAACAGGTTTTCCAAGCGGCTGACCACCACGAACAACCTGGAAATCGCCAATTATGACGACCCCCTGGTATACCCCATCCGAAGTATAACCGGAGAATACTTGTTCTCCATCAAGTTACGGAACGGCGAACCTGACTTCTTTTTTTCGAAATTGGGACTGGCCATGTGGGTGCTCGCCGGCATTTCAACGGTATTGCTGCTCCATATCATGTGCGTATGGCTGGCCAAACGCGGGCGAGTTTGGTTGTCCATCTTGCTGTTCACGTGCTCGTTAATGGCTATACGGATACTGGATCTGCATTATGGATTGCTTTCTTCCCATTTTTACTATGGAATTTTCGACCCCCGGAACTTTGCTTCCAGTTTCCTGTTTCCTCATTTGGGCGGCTTTCTGTTCAATATCTGTGCGTTTACCTGGTCTATCGGGTACATCCACATATTTAAAGACCGATTAACGCTCCCCTCATGGGGTTACACCAAAGCCGGCCGTGTGGCGTTAATCGCCTTGTTCGCCCTGCTGATTTACCTCGTAAGCTATGGCATTGCTGACATTTTTAAAGGGCTTATCACCAATTCCGACATCAATTTCGATGTAACCAATATCCTTAACCTGAATGCCTATAGCTGGATGGGGATATTCGCATTATGCCTCAGCATCATGGCATTGCTTCTGCTCATCGATCTGCTGGTTGCGCTGGCCCACAAGCTCATACCGGACATCCGCCAGCTACTTTTCGTCCAGATTATCGTTGCGGGAATTGCTGCCGCGGTGCACGCCTATTTCGGCGGATTCAATTTACCCGATTTTTCATTCTCCTTTATCCTAATCGTCATACTCATCGGCCTACGCACGTGGTACAGCAAACGCGAAGGCCGGATTGAGCTTCCCATTTTCATCTCTACCCTGTTGCTGCTGGCCGCAATCACGGCGATTAAACATAGTCAATATCAGCGCCATAAAAAAGAAGAAGAACAAAAACTGGCAATTTCAAGATTAGAAGCCATTGATGATGCCAATGCCATCGCATTATTCTACGACTTGGAAAAGGAGATCCCCAATGATCCGCTGCTTATTGAATATTTTAGCAGAGGCGGTAAAAAGAGCCGGGAATTGCTCCATGAGCACCTCAAGCGGACTTACCTCAGCGGGCATTTGTCAAAATATGAGTTCACTGCCGATGCATACGACACCAACTGGATGCCGCTGGGGGGCAGCCCAGCAGGCAAACGCCTGGCTTACCGCGACAAGGTTATTGCCGGCGCCATAAAAGTATCCGAAAATTTCTACCGTGGCAGCAGCCGCTTCGGCAGTTTTGAATACTTTGCCCAGCTTCCGGTCACCGACGATGAGGGCGATCCGCTCGGCATCCTGCTCATTGAACTGAAAAACCGATCGTTCAGCCAGTTATCCCTTTATCCGGATATTTTGGCTGACAGCCGTATCGGCCAGCAGCAGACCGAGCTCATCACCCAGCATGCTTACGCGTTTTACCAGGATAATAAGCTGGTAAGCCAATACGGCGACTATGTATATCCGCTTTCCGCGGAGTCCTACCCTTCCCAACAGCGCAAACATATATCACTGGGCAATGAAGGCGGTTTTGAACACATGATTTACCGGCCGAACAGCAGAACGCTGATTGTAGTCAGCCGACCACAGCAAAGCAACTGGATGCAACTGGCGGCATTATCGTTCCTGTTCCTGGTATTTCTGCTTTTTGCCATTCTGGCATTCGTTTGCCGGTGGCTCGTATTGACATTGAACAGCAATGGCTTTAGTTTTAGGAACCTTCGCTGGAGTTTTCTGATTCTCACCAACAAAGTATTATACAGCACGCGTATCCAAACGTTTATGGTTGCCGCGGTTGTATTCACCTTGATTATTACCGGCATCATCACCTTCTTCAGCATCAGCAGCCAGTTCAAAAAGCAGCAAGAAAACGGGGTTCTGAAAGATGCCATCGATATTGCCGGCCGGTTGGAATCAAGGATACTGAAAGAAGCCAGTACAAGTGGCGGAATTGCCATGGACGGCCCGCTTAATACACTGGCCGAATCCATTGCCTCCGATCTTAACCTATACCGCACGAATGGACAACTGACGTTCTCCACGCAGCCCCGCATCTACGACCTCAAGCTGGTATCCCGTTATATGCACCCAGAAGCTTGGTTGCACATGGCTCACTACCAGCGGTCAGAGTTTATCCAGCATGAGCAGATAGGAGATCTCAATTACATTGTCGCATACGCCCCTATCCGGAACGACACCTATGAACCCGTTGCCTTTCTCAGTCTGCCCTATTACGGCTATCAAAAGGAGTTCGATCAAAATGTCGGATTATTGCTCAACACCTTGGTTAATATATATGCCTTGGTCATTCTGGTTCTCGGGTTATTCGCCGTCTTTGTCGCCAACAAAATTACCGCTCCTTTAGCACTGGTACAACGCAGTCTTGCCAAAACAACCATAGGCCAGCAAAACGAGCCGATTTTCTGGAAACGGCACGATGAAATCGGCAGCCTGATCAGGGAATACAACCTCATGATTGCCGCGTTGGAACAAAGTGCCAACACCATCATGCGTTCCGAACGGGAATCGGCATGGCGTGAAATGGCGAAACAGGTCGCCCATGAAATCAAAAACCCACTCACCCCACTGAAACTGGGCATTCAGCAATTGGAGCGCTCCTGGCGGGAAAAGGATCCCCGGTTCGACGAACGGTTCGAGCGTTTCAGTGCTTCGTTCATCGAGCAGATAGAAAGTCTCTCGCGCATTGCCTCCGAATTTTCAGAATTTGCAAAGATGCCAGACACCCAGCTTAAAGAGGTTGATATCTTGGATATCATCAATAAAGCAGCCGAGGTATTCAGCAACAACGTAGACGTGAACATCCGGATTTCCAACCAATGCGGCACCAATACCATCAAAACACAAGGAGATCCCGATCAACTGCTCCGCTCGTTCAACAACCTCATCAAGAACTCCATCGAAGCCACGACACTGTCGAAACGCCGATGTTACATTGACATCAGTTTAACGTATGACCCCGACAAGCATATCGTCATCGCTATCCGGGATAATGGGCATGGAATAACCCCCGAAGCCAGGGAGAAGCTGTTTCAACCTAATTTCACCACCAAAAGCTCCGGTACGGGCTTAGGTCTGGCATTCGTAAAGCAAGCCGTTGAGGGAATGGGCGGTAGCATCAGCTATGAAACGCAAGTAGGCAAAGGTACCGTGTTTTATGTACGCATACCATCGGCACAAGTCAGGTCAGCAAGGCAACCGGTCGTCGGTTGAGCGGGCTGCAAGCAGCTTCAGCATTATTTCAGCACTACGCTGCCTTGCCCCATAACGGCATTGTCTGCATACAGTAACACGGTATACGTACCTTTTTGGAACCCTTTTGGATCTTTCCATTCAATGGTGTAAGAAGCGCCGTCATTTTCGAATTCAATGGCCGTTTTGTAGGTATACTGGATCTGATTGCCGCCTTCCAGTTCGAACAACTCGTTACCTGTTTGCGTACGCAAGTTCCCATTAGGGTCAATTACCCGTAGGTAAACATCATGCATTCCCTTGGCGGCAAGGGGATTATCCGCAATGGTGAAATCAATTGTCAACTTATCCACGCGCCGCGCACGTGTTTCCATGCTTTCCCGTTCCTTGCTCCGTTCGCGGACACCGTTTATCGCGAGTGCTGACACTTTCAAAGCGGCAGCCCGCTTCACTTTGTCCACCAAATCGGTATTCTCTTCTTCAAGCTGCGTTACGCGGTTAGTAGAGGATGACACTTCACGCCGTAGATCGTTTCGCTCGGAAATCAGACGGGCATTTTGTCGGCGCAAATCCTCCACTTCACTAACGTACTCAGATACCTGTGCTTTGAGTTTCCCGATTTCAAGCCGGGCGTCGGTCAATTGTTCTCGAGTCAGGTTATTTTGCGCCAATTGTGTTCTCAGCGCCGCGATGGTAGACCGCACACTATCCCGAGCGGCCTGCAACGATGCATTGAGTTCGACGTTTTCATCGGTCAGCCGGTCGAGCTCGGCTTCGATGCGATCGATTTCAGCTTGCATGTTTGCTTTATCGCCCGTCAATTCATATACCTGCTCGCCGGTATTCTTATACTTCACATAAAAGTATACATTCGTTGCCAGCAGCGCCGCAATCGCCACCACGAAAAAATAAATTTTGGTAGAGTCCCGCCTGTTGTCGTCGGGTTGGCTATCGATACCTGTTTCCTGCTTCGTATGAATTCCTTGCATGACTTATTCTGCGGCAAACCCTTTCCCCATTTCAGGGTAGCCTCATGCAAAAATTGTTCCAACATCTTTTAGTCATCAGGAGTGCGGTTCATATCCGTCGCCGAATCCACCGTTGCGGAGGTATTCTTCTTTACGCATCAGCCGTAAATCGGACAGCACCATGTCTTTCACCAATGCGCTAAGATCATACTTCGGCTCCCAGCCCAACTGCTGGCGGGCTTTTGTGGCATCGCCTATCAGTAAATCCACCTCGGTAGGCCGGTAATACGTCGGGTCTACAGTAACAACCGTCTGCCCGAATTTGACCGTTGCTGGGTCTATCGCCAGCGCCGTCAGCCGTTGCTCGTCTGCATCGATAATCACCCCTTTTTCCTGTTCACCTTTTCCGCTGAATTCCACTTCAATACCCAGCTCGGCAAAGCTCATGCGTACAAAGTCGCGCACCGTGGTTGTAACACCGGTGGCTACCACGTAATCTTCGGGCGCTTCCTGCTGCAACATCAGCCACATCGCTTCTACGTAATCCCTGGCATGGCCCCAATCACGTTGTGCAGAAAGGTTACCGAGGTACAGCTTATCCTGTAACCCCAGGGCGATACGTGCTACCGCCCGGGTTATTTTACGTGTCACAAACGTCTCGCCCCGTATCGGGCTTTCGTGATTAAACAGAATGCCGTTACAGGCATACATCCGATAAGCCTCCCGGTAGTTCACCGTTATCCAGTAGGCATACAGCTTTGCCACGGCATAAGGGCTCCGCGGATAAAACGGTGTCCGCTCATGTTGTGGAACCTCCTGCACCAATCCATAGAGTTCAGATGTAGCAGCCTGGTAAAAACGGCATTTGCGGTCTAATCCCAGCAACCGGATCGCCTCCAATATGCGCAATGTACCTAACCCATCGGCATTGGCCGTATACTCCGGGGTATCAAAACTAACTTTTACGTGGCTCTGTGCGCCCAGGTTATAGATCTCATCCGGCTGAGTCTCCTGCACGATGCGGATAATATTTGTGGCATCGGTGAGGTCTCCGTAATGCAGCGTCAAGCGACGATCAGGATCGTGTGGATCCTGATAGAGGTGATCAATCCGGTCAGTGTTAAATAAAGAGCTTCTCCGCTTGAGCCCGTGTACCCGATATCCCTTTTCCAATAGAAATTCAGCCAGGTATGCCCCATCTTGCCCCGTTATTCCGGTAATCAATGCTGTTTTTGACATCGCTATACGTTACTCTTTTTTAAGACCGACTTTAACAGGTACTGCCCGTAACCGCTCTTCAGCAGCGGCTGCGCTACAGCCTCAAGCTGCTGTTCATCGATAAAGCCCATGCGGTATGCCACCTCCTCAATGCAGCCGATCTTTAGGCCCTGTCGTTCCTCAATTACCTGTACAAACTGGCCGGCCTGCATGAGCGAGGTAAACGTGCCTGTATCCAGCCATGCCGTGCCGCGGCTGAATACGCCTACCTTAAGCCGTTGTTGTTGAAGGTACACTTTATTTACATCCGTAATTTCGTACTCGCCCCGTGCGGAAGGTTGGATGTGTTTGGCGATTTCAATGACCGAATTGTCATAAAAATACAGACCCGGCACCGCATAGTTGGATTTGGGGCGGGTAGGTTTTTCTTCGATAGACACCACGTTGCGCTGCTCATCGAACTCTACAACCCCGTATCGTTCAGGATCGGATACCGGGTAGGCGAACACCACGCCACCATCGGGGTCGGCACTCCGCTGGAGCAAGCGCGAGAGTCCTTCCCCGTGAAAGATGTTATCGCCCAAAATCAACGCTACCTTGTCGTTTCCGATGAAATCGGCTCCGATGACGAATGCTTGGGCGAGCCCATTTGGAACGGCCTGTTCGGCATAGGTAAATGTACACCCGATTTGCGAGCCATCCCCCAATAGTTTACGGAAAGCCGGTAAATCATGGGGGGTAGAGATGATCAGCATTTCCCGTATACCTGACAGCATCAGTGTAGACAGCGGGTAATAGATCATGGGCTTGTCATACACCGGCATGAGCTGCTTGCTCACAGCTAATGTCAAGGGGTGCAACCGCGTTCCTGATCCCCCAGCTAAAATGATACCTTTCACCTGTTTTTTCTTGATTTAAATACGCTTCAGGGCGTAAAAGTATTAATTTTAGCCTGAAACCGGAAGGCGGTGAACTTATTTTGCAGCCTTAACCGTGAAGGATACACCAACGTCGCCCCAAAGCAGGGTTACCGTACCGGTTTTATCCGCCTTGATGGTAAATTGTTCTGCATGCGGCTGTCCGGCAGTCGGCACAGCGGTTATGCGCAGTGCATCCTGCGACTCATCATAACGGGTGCCCCACTGATCCCAGATTTTGTTGAAGATGATGGTCATGCGCTGCTCATCTGGTATTGAATACAAACTGTACTTACCTGCCGGCAGGCGTTGCCCTTCTACCAGCACATCCCGGTTTACCTCAAAGGTGGTGGCTTCATTGGCTCCTGTACGCCAAACCTTGCCCAATGGGGCCACATCTACACCTAACTGCCGCCCCTTCAACGAGGGTTTGCTGTAGTGGATGGTTATTGTCACCCCGTCAGCGGTAGTCGCCACTGTACTATCTGGCGGACTTGCCCGCTGGCTTTTGTCCTGCTGAGCAAACGCCAGCGTCGATATTGCCGTTGCCAACAAAAAGGATAGAATTTGTGCTTTCATCATCATTCAAAAATTAGGTTTACAATAATGTGATTATTTAAGCCTTTCAAAATTAAACACGAGATACCCTGTGTTGCCATCCAGCTGCAACGGCATACGCAACACCATTTGGTCCGCGTCGGCATACGCCAGATCCAAACGGTATCCGGCTGTCACATTGCTGGGTTTATCGCCCGGATATATTTTTTTGAATTGGAATTGAGGTTCGCCGATCCCCTTTCCTGGATTGTAAATGGACCAGACAATATTCCGTACCGCACCGGGCGCGCACAGTTTGCCTTCCGCATCAAACGTGATGCTTCCCTTGCCGTTGTTCGGCAGGTTCCATACGCTACCGACGAAACACTCTGCGGGCGCCTCCTCGAAGACCGTTTTTACACTGTAAGCCGCCGGGAAGCTCTCTTTATCAATCGACTGAAGCACCCACTGGCCTTTTACCCCACTCCGCCAGGCCGCGGCCGAGGGCGAACCGCCTACGGCCGCTTGTTTAGGGGTGCAGGACTCCAAAAAAAGGCCCAGGCAAACGGCAAAGGCAAACGGAAAAATGAACTTTTTTGTCATGTTAAACAGCTATTGTATGATTACGTATTGTACTTTTGTGATGTAAAGATAAAAGATTTGCATGACTCTTCCATCCAAAAACCATACCACCAGCAAATTTGTCGCCAAACTTTTGGTGCGGTTATTTATGCTGTTGCTGCTCTTTTCCTTCGCGCCCTTTATCCTTGAGCAAGAAACGATACGGCCGCTGAGCCAGACGTTTGTCTACATCACCAATAAATGGGCGTTCATCTTCCCGGGGTTGTTATTCGTCAGCTTCTTGGCGCTGCTCATCCTCACGCTTCGGAACAAATACCGCCATATAGACATTAATTGGATGCTCTCGTTGAATACGGCACTGCTGATTGGCTACCTGATTATGCTCTATGTAAAAATCTACCCGCTGATTTTCGGCTAGCCCCCGTTATTTTTTCCTTTTTTATACCTTTGGGGTCTTATCACCCGAGACATGGCTCAAAAGAGAACCTGGCGGATACTAAAGACGGCGCTCCAAATCTGCGTTACAGCAGGGGCATTATATTGGGTATTCCGTACCAGCGAGATAAATCCAAACGACATCAAGGAAGCTTTGATTAAAGCCAATCCGGCTTTCCTTGCGGCTGCGTTCATCGCGTATGGCGGTTATGCTGTTTTTGCTTCCCTCCGGCTGAACGGCTTTTTCAAGGGCATCGGACTTCAATTGTCGGAGCGGTACAATTTCAAACTGTTTCTACTGGGCTTATTTTATAACCTATTCCTGCCAGGGGGCATTGGTGGCGACGGTTACAAAATCTATTTCCTGCGCAGGAAATTCAAGATAAAGGGGCGTAAGGTGCTGTCGGCCGTCTTTTTTGACCGGCTCAGCGGGCTATGGGCATTATGCCTGATTACATCGGCGCTGGTGATTTTCATCCCCCGGCTGCAGGTTCCGAATGAGGTTCCCATTCTGCTGGTTATCGTCGGCACCATCGCCTACTATGCGACTATCCGCCGGTATTTCCCAGACTATACCCAGCGCTTTTTTTCAACGCATGCTAAAGCCCTTGCTGCACAGTCCATGCAGGTGATTTGCGCTATCTGCCTGCTATACGCCTTGCAATATGACGGCAAATTTTCACCTTACCTTTTTATGTTTTTGCTCTCTTCATTGGTTGCGGTAGTGCCGTTTACCGTGAGCGGACTGGGGCTGCGGGAAATTGTCAATGTGGCCGGAGCGCAGTACTTTCACATGGATGAACGCCTGGCATTGCTCATCAGCCTATTATTCTACGTGGTTTCCGCAGCGTTAGCCGCTTCGGGGGCCTATTTTATTTTCAGGCCACAAGGGTTAGGAACAGATAAACTCCCTACCAGTGAGGAAGTGGAAACAGCCAACGAAGATGAGCGCGATTAACGACAATACCATGGCAAACATCGTCATTACCGGAACAAGCAGCGGCATCGGGTTTGAAACAGCCCTCCATTTAGCCGTTGCCGGACACCAGATTGTCGCATTGGCGCGTTCGGCTGACGGGCTGGCACGCCTTGCTGAAGCGGCAACATTACGCAATGCTGGCGCTTGCATCCACCCGCTGCCATTTGACATGGTGCATGGCAATTACACAGACGAATTGCTGCCATTTGTGCAACAGCAACTCGGTCGCGTAGATATTCTCATTAACAATGCCGGCACCTTGATTAACAAGCCTTTTATGGAAACCACGGCCACTGATTTTTCCCGGATGATGGCCACCAATTTAATCGGGCCTGCAACAATGATACAGCAGTTGTTACCGTTGATACCGGCCGGCGGACACATTGTCAACATCGGCAGCATGGGCGGTTTCCAGGGAAGTTCAAAATTCCCGGGGCTTTCAGCTTATTCGGCCAGTAAAGGTGCACTGCATACATTGACGGAATGCCTGGCCGCCGAATTACAGGACCAAGCAATTAAAATAAATTGCTTAGCTTTGGGTTCGGCACAAACAGAAATGCTTGCCAAAGCGTTTCCTCATTATAAGTCGCCCGTGAGTGCATCAGCAATGGGAGAATACATCGCCCAATTTGCGCTCACGGGGCACCGGTTTTTCAATGGGAAAGTATTACCTGTTGCGGTAACCACACCCTGACAGGGCATTAATAAACAGGAAGGATGAAAACAACGAGATTATACCAACAACTGCTTGTCTGTTTCGGCATCGCAGTGTTTTTTTTCGCTTGCCAGAACGAATCCAGGGACAACGCTTCAACGGCACAACAGCCGGACAGCCTTGCACCGGACGCGGCGGAAACGACGGAAACGGCGGCACCTTCGCTACCTTATGCCGCCGTATTTGATGAAACGTCCGAACAACTGCGTGCCCAAAAAAACCCCGATTTTGATGGCGGCTCGCTACTTACCATAGACAGGATAACTCAGTTGTTGGCCAACGCCTACCCCCAGGTTGTGCTTACGGTAGACAGCACCGTCAACGATACGCTCCATGTGCAGATCACGGATGCTTCCTTCCTCACCCAGCAGATGGGGTCGTCCGGAGCTGCCATGTATTTGTTGGAAGCCACGTATGCCTATACCGAATTGCCCGGCATCCAAGCTGTACATTTTGTTTTTGAAGAAGGCGACCACGCCATACCGGGCACCTATACCCGCGAGCATTTCGAAACGAACAGCACCCCCCGGTGACACGGCTTGAACATCGATATTCGTCTAAATGATGGGTAAATCTTATCTTTGCGCAAAAATGCCTTAGCTATTGCAGCGTATCGCCGATGAGAAAATTTTTTGGTTACCTCCTTTCACCTGTATTCTATCTGCTTTTCGGTATCGTCATTACCGTGTTTCATCCTGTCCAATGGCTTTGCCTGAAACTGGGGGGCTACCAAACGCACAAAAAATCGGTAGACATACTGAATGGCTGCCTGCTGGCACTTTACTATGTATTGGGCAATAGGGTAAAATTTATTAACAAGCAGCAGCTTCCTACAGACCGCCCTATACTCTTTGTGGCTAACCACCAAAGTATGTATGACATTCCTCCGCTGATTTTTTTTCTCCGGAAACACCATGGTAAATTCATTTCCAAGATTGAACTCGCCAAAGGTATTCCAAGCATTTCGTTTAATCTGCGGCATGGAGGTGCAGCCAATATCGATCGGAAGGATCCAAAGCAATCCATTGCAGAAATTCTCAAACTGGCTAACAACATGAAAGCCAAAAACTGGTCGGCCTTCATCTTCCCGGAAGGGACCCGGGCAAAAACAGGCAAGGTTAAGCCCTTCAACGTCGGAGGCATAGCTACCATTCTAAAAAAGGTACCCAACGTATTGGTGGTTCCCATTGCCATCAACGATTCCTGGAAGATGGTACGCTACGGCACCTTCCCATTAAACACATTCATCCACATGTCATGGGAAGTACTTGCTCCCATAGAACCTTACGGGTTCAATGCAGAAGAAGTGGTGGCACAGGCCGAAGCACGCATCCGTGAAAAGATCAGTTAACGCGGCGCCCTTTCCACTGATACTTCCCCATATTCCCGGCAATGCCGATATACACCATATATAACACATGCAGCATGGTAAGCAGCGGCAGGTAAACCAGCAGATCCGTTCGCTTGGCAAACCTGCAGAGCGGATAGAGGAAAAACAGTTCAGCCAACAATTTCGATGACATCGCCACCGCCAATACCGTCCCCAGCGATCCGGCATAAAAAAATACCGCTATGCCGCATAACAACAGCAGCGCGTTAAACAGCCAAACGGACACCCCCAGCGCAACAACACTTTTTTCTTTATAATGGGTGCTTTTTGACGCCCAGCGCCTACGTTGGTTGATGAATCCGCGCAGGTCGCGTTTGGCATCGGTATAAACCACCGCGTCCCTTGATTTGCAGAAGCCGATTTTTTCCGGATATACAGCCGCCACTTTATGCAGAAACAGCTCGTCGTCGCCAGAAGCAAGATGATCGATGCCGCTGAACCCCCCCATTTCATAGAACACATCGCGCCGATATGCGAGGTTAGCACCATTGCAGGTCGATGGCCGCCCGTTCCCAATCCCCGCCGCCCCCAGTCCAACGAGGTACAAAAATTCCAGCGTTTGCAATTCTTCAAAAAAACTCCGTTGCGCTGAATAAACTACCGGAGCAGATACCACATATGATTTATTTTCTTCGGCATAGGCCACCAGGGTAGCCAGCCAGTTGGGGCCCATACGGCAGTCGGCATCTGTCGTTACCATAAATTCGCCCGTAGCCACGGCTATAGCCGTGGAGATAGCCTTCTTCTTGTAGGAGTTCAGTGGTTCAGATTCGTTAAGTTTCAGTAGCTTAACCCCCTGTTCGGCATAAGACTCCACCACTGCCGAAGTGTTGTCGGTAGAGTGGTCGTCTATAACGATGACTTCCAGCAATTCCCGCGGAAAACGCTGCGCCAATATATCGGATAGCGTACGTCCGATATTATCCGCTTCATTCCTTGCCGCAATCAGCACACTCACCCGCGTACCCGGCGTGCGCTTCGCCGAAAAATAAGGCAACGATCGCCACCCAGCCCGCATATAGCAAACCAAAATGACATAGATCCCTGTGAATACCGCAACCGCGGCACTAATTAGCTGTGTCGCCAAAGAAGTTTATTTTTAAAACAAACACCGAACCCAAGATAGCAGGCAATATAAGGTTAATAAACCAAATACAGGATGCGATCGCCATAACGGCAAGGTCCTGATCCGTAATATGTGCATATAAATAACTGGCCGTGACACTTCTTACCCCGAAATCGAATAAATCAAGCGTAGGCAATGCAGCCTGCACAAAAAACAGAATAAAAATCAATAACAGCATAGGCAAAAAGTCTATGCCGGGAATGATAACCAACATCAATATGCAATACTGGGACGTAAAAATAACGAACCTGGCCAATGAGTTCAGGAACACAATCAGAAGTTCCCTACGGCTATAGCGTGTTAAGATCTCAAAAAAACGATGGAATTTCCGGAGAAAAGCAATCCGCTTAATCCAACCGTTAATCCATGCCACGTTAAAATATAACAGGAGAAAAAACCCGGCATAGCCCACCGCCAGCAACCAAATGGCACCACCGGCAATGGTGTCCAGGCCAAGGAATCGGTTGGCGAACCACGCGATGCTGAGCGACCCGGCAACGCTTACCAGTACAAGCTGTGCCAATGCCCCCACCCCCATGGCCACAACGCCGAAAATACGTTTCCGTGGTTTAAGGAACAATACCCGTCCGCCGTACTCACCAATCCGGTTCGGTGTAAAAACCGCCCATGTAAGTCCACAGAACACCGACTGCACCGCCCTCCACAACGTTATGGGCTCGATGTAACGGCAGAGGTAACGCCATTTCACGGCCTCCAGCAACCAGTTGACAACCATTAGACTGACAACCACCGACAGCGTAATAGCAACCGTCTGCGAGCCCAAATTGCGCATCAGCCGCTCAAATTCCCGGAGGTTCCGGTGGTTGTTGAGCTTATGGTACAACACCCATGCCACCAGCACCAGGATAGCGACTTTGATGGCAATAGCCAATATACGCTTTGTTCTATTGGTCAAACCCGATGATTTTGCGTGCAATGTTACAAATTTTTCATCGCCTTTTTTAACCCGCCCGTTTCCGGACCGTCGTTAACAGGACAGTTTATGGAATCCGTCCACCGTTTTCATCTATAAGGAAACAGGAAGCGCGCTTCCAAGAGGATAACATAACGGCCGTTTTGTTCAACTTTTTTGTTCATCTATAATACTTAACGTTATGTGGTATCCCAAACAGGATATCTTCAGCCAACACTGGCTGGATATCGTCTTCGCAGGGCGCAACAAACAGTATGGCGCCTACGTATTGAGGCGCAACGCCGCCAAACATGCAAACCTGGCACTATTTATTGCGTCCACCGCATTTGTGGCATCCCTGTTGCCACCGCTTATTAAAAGCCGGTACTTCCCGGATGGAACCAGCCAAGCCTTAAGTCCGCTAAAAGAAAAAGTGACAACCATGGATCTGCTTCCTCCTCCACCAATCAACCCAACGGTACCGGAGCCGCCTGCCGCAGCCCCGCCGGCGCCCCGAACCAAACAAGTACGGATGCCGCCACCAGTGGTGGTGAAAGCGGATCAAGTAACCGAAGAGCCTCCATCCGTAGCCACACTCAAACTGGCAACCCCCGGCCCGCAGACCCTGGAGGGCGACCCGAAAGCAGCTATCCATATCGACCTCCCCGTGGGCGACGGAAAAGGTGACGCACAGGTAACCGAAGCAGGCACTGATTCAGACCTGCCATTCACCTCCGTGGAAATCCCTCCCCTGTTCCCCGGCGGCATGGATGCCTTCCTGGCTTATGTACAAAAGAACTACCGCTATCCACCGCAAGCCATGGAGATTGGCATCAATGGACAGGTTATCCTCCAGTTCGTGGTAGAACGCGACGGTTCCCTGACAGACATCCGGGTGCTGCGCGACCTGGGCTTCGGCACGGGTGAAGAAGCCATGCGGCTGTTGAAAGCCTCGCCCAAATGGAGCCCCGGCGTACAAAATGGCAGGCCGGTACGGGTAACCTACCAACTGTCCATCGGGCTCGCCATCAGCCCCTGACCATCGTGGAGCAAGCTTGCAGCGACTCAGCGGATGGTGCACGCCATCCGCTGAGTTCCAAAAATTTCAACGCATACCCATTAGCGACAGAAAAACCGTAATATTGCACCATGGGGCAAACCAGCAGTGAGCGGATTATCCTGGGAATAGACCCCGGTACGGCTGTATTGGGCTACGGGATTATCAAGGAAACAGGCAAAAAACTGTCGTTAATTAGCATGGGGGTAATCAAATTGGACCACCTGGGTGACCACGCCCTCAAATTGCAGCGCATTTTCCAAAAAACCGACGGGCTTATTACTGAATATAAACCCGACTGTGTGGCGTTGGAAGCACCGTTTTACGGAAAAAACATCCAGGTGATGCTCAAGCTGGGCCGGGCCCAGGGTGTGGCAATGGCGGCCGCACTGCACCGGGACATCCCCATCTTCGAGTATGCGCCGCGGAAAGTCAAGCAATCGGTTACAGGTAACGGCAACGCGGCCAAAGAACAAGTGGCTGCCATGCTGAAAACGTTACTCCGGTTTGAAGAAACCCCACAATTTCTGGATGCAACAGACGGATTGGCCGTGGCCGTCTGCCATGCCTTCCAAAACCAAGCTGCAAATTCCAAGAGTCAGAGTTATTCGGGATGGGAAGCATTCGTGCGCAACAATGCAGACCGTCTAAAATAGCCACTATAATTTCACCTGCCTGATTACATTCTTAACGTTCAGCTCAATAATGTCGGTCATCGTACAGCACCTCAGGTATTGATTATCATGGAAATAACGGGCATAGCCTTCCCTGAGCCGAATCACGTTGTCGGGTGTAGACAGTTCTTCCGTATTGGATACATCACGCAAAGCTGCAATCCGGTGGCGCTCGCTCCGTACCCGGTGTACGATCGACGAACGTTCCTCTTGTTGGTACTGTGACACGGTGCGTTCCGTCAAGTGTTCCATGCAGAGCTGCACGTAAGGCAGGTTATCCTTAAAAAACTGCGGCATATACACCTTGGGGTTGCCTTCATAAAACTGCTGATCAAAATCTATAGCCCTGATCCGGAACTGGAAATCGTCAAAATCAGGCGTTATCTGCATTACGAAGTTATACGCACGCATGTCTCCCAGCAATGTAATGATACACCGTTCGTTGAATTTTACGAACTCCTTGGCTATCCGTTTAGGATTGTAATCCGGCGTATACATCAGTGATTTGGCGAACACGTCCCCTGGAATTCCCACGATATGCTCCTCCACAAGTGTATGCCCATCCACCAAATAATTGACCGGGTTGGGAGAAATGATCTGCTCCAGTTCCAGCCCATATATCCGCGAAGCGTCCGCCTGTTTCACATAGAAATAGTCATATACATCGTTGAGCCGGTTCACGATCCGCACCCGGAAGGGATGCGTATTGCCAAAGGCACAATATTCGACCCTATCGATATATTTATGCTCCACGATACGCGTATTGCCTGAAGCCTTCAGCTGCGCATAAATGATTTTCAATCCATTATAGAGCTGCTCCTGCACATGCGGCGGATAAAGCGGTGTTTCCCAAAGGGTATCTCTCCCATGTTTGTCCATCACCGGCACCGTTTCGTAAAAGTCCATCAGGTGCCTGTATCCAATGGGCATACGGGCGTCACGCTGATACGTGCGCAAGTACTTTTGCAGGGCCGCCGAAACCGGATATATCGGTTTTTTCCGCGAAATCGTCACGTCTTGAATTTCCATGGTGCTATATTCGTCAACCCATCGCCACAGCGTTGTGTCCGGCGTGCGGGTTATGGTAAATATACCAATCGGGCCGGTTAAAACAAAGCCGATTAAAATATCTTTACAAAAGATCCGGTTTCGGCCTAACATTTTGAAAAAATGACAAAAAACATCCGCAATAACTTTAATTTCGATAATTTTGCAGCAGGGATAAAAAGGAAGAAGCTCCTTTGGGAGAGGAGCTTCTACGCTAACCAATTATAAACCTATATTAAATTGAGGGAGGGCGACACTAATAAATCAGCACTATTCAATCTTTTCTGCCGATCTGTTGATACAAAAGTAATAATTATATCGGTTCGTTAAAATTTTTTGATGAAAAAAATTCAATTTTTATGTTTTTTATAATTAAATTTGAGATAATTTGAAAAAAACATCATTTTTTATGGAAAAAAAGTATGAAAATTTAGACCTTGATAACTTAGACATCCAAATATTATCCATTTTAATGAACAATGCCTCTATACCTTACACAGAAATAGCAAAAAAATTAATTGTTTCTGGCGGAACTATACACGTAAGGATGAAAAAGATGGAAGAAATGGGTATAATTCGAGGCTCAAATCTAACTATCAACCCTCAAAAGGTAGGTTTTGACATCACAGCCTTCCTGGGCATCTACTTAGAGAAAGGTTCGCAGTACAATAATGCCGTTGAACAGCTAAAACAGGTCAAAGAAGTGGTGGAATTGCACTATTGCACGGGCACATACAGTATGTTTGCCAAAATCATCTGTCGTGACACCACCCATCTCCGGAAGGTACTTAATGAAGACATCCAATCCGTTAAGGGAATCCAACGCACGGAAACCATTATATCGTTGGAAGAAAGCATTAAACGGCAAATCAGCCTTACCTGAGCGAAAAGGCTAACGCTGGATGGTACCGTCAAGCCCTACCTTGACAGCAAAAGGCTGGCAATACACATCAAGCAATACGGCGAAAATCCGGCGTGTAACCACCTGTTTTTCGTCATATTCACCTTCAAACTGGAAACGGCGTTTCCAGTTTTTTTTCACATATTCTTCCAGTTCATTTCCGCGCTGGCCAACGAATTTAAGGTAACTGAATAAATCAGGCAGCATGAGCGTATCCACACTGGCGTGATTTACAAACCAGATCTGGCTCCTTGAAAAAAGCTGGTTCAATACCGGCTTTATTTCGGCAGCTGTCACCGCCGCATCCCAATCAAAATGCAGCCCTCCCCCTTCAACCGGTTTACCCAACAAGATCCCTGTGGCGCCAATACGCTGGGCAACATCAAAGTGAGGATGCTGGATAGGCACATCGGCAAAGGGTATCAAGCGCGCACCGTATTGCAGCAATTCACCCTGAATCGTCCGGACATCCAGCTTATCTGAAGTGGTCTTGAAAAACGCGGCATACGCTGCCGTGGCTCCCACGGCCTGTCCCGCATGCATTAGCAACGGGATGTCATCCGGCGTGCCCCTGAGCAGATATTGGAGCACAGGTAGTTTACGCGTCACAAACAGGTTGCTGTCGTCCGCCGGTATCATCGAAGCCAGCGGCAGGGTAAACGGGCCAGCCCCCAGATCACCTACAGCCACTCCCGTACGCGCCAAGCCGTCGTAAGGCACCGCCTGAAAATACGTATCCGGCACCGGGGTCCGTACCGATAAGGTGTCCGCCTCGCCCTTGGCCAACCGATAAAGATAGGCGTCGGTCGAGGCATCCACCAAAGCACGTACCTTAAACCGGCTCCGGTCGGCCAGCTCGACCTGCCAGTACTTGCCCGACTTTTTGACCGACCGCAACTGTCCCCCTTCAATGATGACCAGGTTTTTCGCCGCATTCAACACGCTATCCATTACATTTTGTACAATACGTGGATTTATCCGCCGTTTAGCAATGGCTGAAACCGAATCATTGCGCTTATCATGCCGCAACGTCGCGCCGAGCAGGTCAGCCCATACCCCCGCATCAAGATCTGTGTTGGACGTTACGGAAATCATGTCGGACGTCAACTCCGGCACCAATTTTTCTCCATTAATCACCCATACGGTTTGCATATTGGACATGGACGACTGCAATGCGGCAGCATAAGCATCCGCACCGTAACCATACACCAAAAGCTGTGGGCGGTTGCGCTGAGCCAATGCCCACCCTGGAAAAAGCAGAAGTACGGTCAGTATAATTATATAATTTCTATTCATTGTCGATTTAGTGAAAGACGTAAAGTTAGACATAAACGCTTCATAAAGGTTTATTTTTTGATCTTAAACTTATACCTACCTTTGCACCATGGCAAACGAAGAAAAGTCACTTAATTTCATTGAAGAAATCATCGAAGAAGATATACGTACCGGCAAACACGGCGGCAGGGTGCTGACCCGTTTCCCTCCCGAGCCCAACGGTTATCTTCATATCGGGCATGCGAAGTCCATCGTACTCAATTTCGGGCTGGCACAGCGCTACAACGGCAAGACCAATCTACGGTTTGACGACACCAATCCCGTCACCGAAGAAACGGAATATGTAGAAAGCATCAAGCGTGACATCCAGTGGCTTGGCTACCAATGGGCAGAAGAGCTATATACTTCCGATTATTTCGAGACACTCTACGAATACGCCATAAAGCTTATTAAAAAAGGGCTGGCATACGTAGACGACAGCTCATCGGAAGAAATTGCCGCCTCCAAAGGTACGCCTACCGAGCCGGGCACCCCCACCCCGTACCGGAACCGGAGTGCAGAAGAGAACCTGCGCCTGTTTGAAGAAATGCGCGCGGGTAAATACCCTGACGGAGCGAAAGTGCTGCGGGCTAAAATTGACCTTGCCAGCCCCAATATGCACCTGCGGGATCCCCTGCTCTACCGCATCAAGCACGCGCACCACCACCGTACGGGCAACAACTGGTGCATCTATCCCATGTATGATTTTGCCCACGGGCAAAGCGACTCCATAGAAAAAATCACCCACTCCATCTGTACGTTGGAATTTGTGCCGCACCGCCCGTTATACGACTGGCTTATCGAACAACTGGAAATATTCCCGTCAAAACAATATGAGTTTGCGCGGCTCAACCTGAACTACACGGTCATGAGCAAGCGGAAGTTACTTCAACTTGTCAACGAAAAACACGTTGAAGGCTGGGACGATCCCCGCATGCCCACCATCAGCGGCCTGCGGCGGCGGGGTTACACACCTACCAGCATCCGTAATTTCTGTGAGCGCATCGGTGTAGCCAAGCGCGAAAACATCATTGATGTTGGACTGCTGGAGTTTTGCATCCGTGAAGACCTTAACAAGACGGCTTGGCGCCGCATGGCCGTACTGGATCCGGTGAAGCTGATCATCACGAACTATCCCGAAGGCCGGGAAGAAACCCTCCCTGGCGAAAACAACCCCGAAGCAGCGGATGGCGAAGGCAGCCGTGATATTCCCTTTAGCCGGGAGTTATGGATCGAGCGGGAAGATTTCATGGAAAATCCACCTAAAAAGTTTTTTAGACTCGGCCCCGGACTGATGGTGCGGCTGAAACACGCCTACATCGTAACATGCGAAGATTTCGTAAAAGACGAGGCGGGAAATGTTACCGAAATCCACTGCTCCTATATCCCAGAATCCAAAAGTGGCGCCGATACCAGCGGCTTAAAAGTGAAGGGTACTATCCATTGGGTAAGCATACCACACGCCAGAACCGTTGAAGTCCGCCTCTACGACAGGCTATTCAACGTAGAAAATCCGGCGGCAGAAGAAGACTTCAAGAAAACCCTTAATCCAGATAGCCTGCACATTATCGAACGCGCTTATGTGGAGCCGGATTTGCTGAACGCCGTACCGGGCAAAGGCTACCAATTCATCCGCAAAGGATATTTCACGCTGGACACACGGTCCACACCTGATGCCCCCGTGTTCAACCGCACCGTTACCCTGCGGGATACCTGGGCCAAAGAAATGCAAAAAGAATAAGGCCGTTCAGAAAACGGCCTGTATAATACGCTTGGTTGGGTTCGGGTTGCCCATGGTGTAAAAGTGCAGCACGGGGGCTCCCATGGCAATAAGTTCTTTGCATTGATGGATCATCCATTCAATACCCACTTCCCGCACCTCCTGTTCGGATTTACAGGCCAGCACCGCTTCGCTCAGCTCCAAGGGAATATCCAAATGGAACGTCTTCGGCAAGCTTACGAGTTGCTTACTTCCCGTTAGCGGCTTTAATCCCGGGATTATGGGGATATGGATGCCGTTGGCGCGGCACCTATCTACAAACGCCTTGTACTTGCTATTGTCGAAAAACATCTGGGTAACGATAAAATCCGCACCCAAATCCACTTTCATTTTCAAGTATTTGAAATCCGTATCAAGGTTGGGCGACTCAAAATGCTTCTCCGGATAGCCGGCCACCCCGATACAAAAATCTGTCCGCTCGGAATTTTCCATATCCTCATGCAGGTAGCGGCCGTTGTTCATGTTAACCACATGCTGCAGCAGGTCGGATGCATAGGCATGCCCCCCCGGGGTTGGGATAAAGGAGCTATCGCTCTTGCGGGCGTCGCCGCGCAACACCAGCACATTATCTATACCTAAGAATTGCAGGTCAATGAGCGCATTCTCGGTTTCCTCCTTGGTAAAGCCGCCACAAATCAGGTGAGGCACTGCATCTACTTTATATTTATTGATGATTGCCGCACATGTAGCCACTGTACTCGGCCGTTTGCGGTAGGCCACCTTTTCAAGCAAGCCGTTTGGATGCTGCTTATAGATGTAATCTTCGCGCAGGTAAGTAACATCAATGAACGGCGGGTTGAACTCCATCAGCGGGTCAATGGCGTTAAAGATGGATTGTATACTTTGCCCCTTGATGGGTGGCAGTATTTCAAAGGAAAACAGCGTCTTTCCGTTAGCGTTCTTAATGTGTTCGGTTATTTTCATATTACCCCGTTCAATCCGTTAGCCGTAGAATAGTAAATAAAGAGCGGCCAAACTTAGACAAATTCGCTTGTATATGCAACATCATCGCATTGCTTATAATAGGAACTGCAATTTAGGCGTATACATCAATCAGTCCTTCCGGCAGATCCACTTCCAATGTCTTGCTTTCCCTATCGATAGACACTATCAATTGTTCATTCAATGGAAACATCAGCTCGTTGCCGCTGTAGATAACGACAGCCACGTACTGCTGCGGATATTCATGCACTTCACTGATTTGCCCAAGCTCGCCATGCACCCGATCGATCACCCAATAGCCTTTCAAATCGGTCATACGGAAATCATCCGGGCGGCGTTGCGGTTTTTTACTGTTGGGCAGATATACCTTTTTACGGATAAGCGGCTGCGCTTTGTCCACATGGTCAACGTCTTCAAAAAAAAGGTACGCCGTACGGTTGGGTTGCAATTGGATATGCTCGACGAAAAAAGGCACCAATTTACGGTCAATTTCCAAAAACAGCAAATCCAACTCCAGATCCGAATAATCGTCATATTCAAAAAAAAGCTGCACTTCCCCCTTCAATCCGCGGGTTTTACTGATATATCCGATATAAAAGCTGTCTGTCAATTCCATAACCTAAAAACCTTTACCGCATGGACGGCAAATGGGTCAAATACAAAAACCGCCCCGAGCAGATAACCCCGGAGCGGTTTTACTTTACCGTTGAATAAGATTACGCTTCAGTTTTTCCTTCTTCGCCGGCTGCCTCGCCGGAAGTTTCAGCGCCTGCTTCAGCCACCGGAGCTTCTTCCGCTTCAGGAGCTTCTTCAGCAGGAGGGGTATTCTTGGCAGCGATTGCCGCTTCGATTTCCGCTTTCTTTTTTGCTTCAGCAGCCAATGCAGCCTTCTTGGCTTCTTCTTTGGACTGCGTCAACGAATCCTGTTTGCCTTGGATTTTAGCCTCTTTGGCTTTCAGCCATTCTTCAAACTTGGCATCTGCCGTGGCCTCGTCGAACGCCCCCTTTTTCACGCCTCCCAAAAGGTGTTTCTTATAGAGCACCCCTTTATACGAAAGGATGGCCCGGGTGGTATCCGTAGGCTGTGCCCCTTTATCCAACCAATCCAACGCCTTGTCAAAATTCAAGTCAATGGTTGCCGGGTTGGTATTCGGGTTGTAGGAACCGATACGTTCAATGAATTTACCGTCGCGCGGAGCACGAGAATCGGCCACTACCACGTGGTAAAAAGGTTTACCTTTTTTACCATGTCTTTGCAATCTGATTTTAACTGCCATTCTGTTTTTTTAAAATTATGTATCCAACATAGTCCCCGGAGCCTATTACTGCGGGGCTGCAAAAGTAGGAAAACTATTGGTCATAACCAAATCGTTTCAAGTAATTATCTTTTTTTCGCCAGTCGGGAATCACCTTGACAAACAGCTCCAAGAACACCTTTTGCTGCAAAAACTCCTCAATGTCCTGTCGCGCATACGTTCCCACCTTTTTAATCATGCTCCCTCCTTTGCCGATGATAATATTCTTCTGTGAATCGCGCTCAACAATGATTTCCGCACTGATGCGCGTAATGGCAGGCTCTTCTTTGAATGCTGTGATAACCACCTCGGTGCTGTACGGAATCTCCTGTTCATAGAGCTTAAACACTTTTTCCCGTATAATCTCAGACACAAAAAAACGCTCATTTTTGTCGGTAAGCGCGTCTTTCTCATAATACGGCGGATGTTCCGGAAGGTTATCCAGGATAAATCCCATCACCGCACCGATGTTATGGCCATGCAGGGCCGATACGGCAAAAATCACCTGTGGCTTCAGCGTTTCCTCCCAATAAGCCACTTTAGCCTTTACTTCCGCTTCGGTCGATTTATCAATTTTGTTAATCAGCACGGCTACCGGCGATTCCGTTTTCCGGAGCTTTTCAATGATCTCGCTTTCATCGTATTTTTCATGGATATCAGTAACCAACAGGATAATATCCGCATCGATGAGCGACCCTTGCACGAAACTCATCATTGAGGCCTGCAGCGTGTAGGCCGGCTTTATCACGCCCGGCGTGTCAGAAAACACAATCTGGAAATCCGGCTCGTTAACGATACCGATAATCCGATGCCGGGTGGTTTGTGCCTTAGGGGTCACGATAGACATCTTTTCTCCTACTAACGCATTCATTAACGTGGACTTACCCGCGTTTGGTTTTCCAACGATGCTGACGAAACCGGCTTTATGAGACATTTTTTTAAATTTGATTTGCTTTGCAAAGAAACAAATTATATCTTTGCAGTCCAATTCGGAAAAGGAATTAAAACAATCGGCAGCGATTGCCGGTTCAAACATAAAAGACACATTGCGGGGTGGAGCAGTTGGTAGCTCGTCGGGCTCATAACCCGAAGGTCACTGGTTCGAGTCCAGTCCCCGCTACACTGAAAATGAGGCGATTAACAAAAGTTAGTCGCCTCTTTTCGTTTTTGCCATAATTTGCTGAAAACATCGTCTGTTTTCGGGCCAAGAACTCAGAATCCGCTTCGTGCTAAAAACCTGCCGACTCAACAAACACAATAGCCTTTATATGTTTTTCCTTTCATTATCGTCGGTAAAAAGCCCACCCTTTCCGAAAGCCGTTCCGTTAATGTCGGGTCAAAGCGCAACATCATCGTCTTTCCACCACGGCAAGCTTAACCGGCGCGTAATCAAACGGCTAGTTCTTTAAGAAAATCACCGGCTGGATGCCGTATAGCTTATCTCCGATTTTTACAAAATTGTCGTTCTGGTAGTCGATCGCATATGTTTCGATATACGCCGTGAACACATTTTTCTTGGGATTCGAGAGCGCACTCGATGCGGTAGTAAGACCTTCGTAAAACTGAGTATTCAGGAACTCTTTTCCGGCAACTGTAATTAATTGGCTTCCGGTTTCCGCCTCCCTGAAAGAAAACGCCAGCCCTACATCACCCGACTCTATGGGAATCAGGTGATAATCCTCCTCATCCAGGTTCCTGCTGATGTTCTCCAGCACACCTATTTCCACATATTCTGTTTGAAAGGTGATCCAACTGAACTCGGCACGCCACAGCACGATATCCATCCCTTTGTTAAAAGAAAACAGATTGCCTGTATAATCTACAAATTTCACTTTGTAGTGGCCTTCCGGCGCCGCCTCTTCGTCGGCCTGAGCGTTTTCGTCCAGGAAGCTTAACGGAGCGTCCATTGTAGGCTGAAACAAAGTATATCTTTCCGGGCTCCCGGGCACAATATTCACTGTTTCCTCTAATAATACCTCTCCTGTTCTATCATCGTAAAACTCGAATTTGGCTTCGCCCGCCGGCACCCGAATGCTACGCCCCGTGCCACCTTGCATATCTACGGGGTGGCCATTGTATTTTAATTTAAGATAACCTGCCTGGTAGCCGGCTGTTTGGTCAGCGTTAAAGTATATTTCGCCAAAAGCTGTAAAGCCTTGGTCTACTTCTATTTTTTTGCAGCTTATAGAAAAAACAATGATTACCATCGTTGCTGTCAGCCATTGTAGCGGAATTGATTTCATGATTATTTATGTTTGACGGCTTTCGTTATTCAATATTGTCAAGAATTCCAGATTTACTTTCATATTCATTGGACTAATCGGCATATAATATTTCAGGTATGATTTCGTAGTATTTACCACCTGATTTAATAAAAAGCTCATATTCCACCGATGTTTCGTATGTTTTTAGATATATCGTATACACCCTTTTTTCGGGGAAGGGCGAAATGATATCCGGGTACAAGAAAAAATTCGGGCTCCAATAATCATCTCCCCGATCGGCTTTCACAAATGCCTGCGTATTTCTGTCCCTGAATTTAAAGGTATAGGCCAGTATATTGCTTCCGCCTGTTGGAACCAGCCTGTAATCTTCCTCTCCCAGGTTGTCGCTTACATTTTCCAGTGTCGCCAGCTCAACGGTTTCCATGTTTATATTAAGACCTAAAACAACCACATCCAGATCGCGGGGTAGCAGATCAGTTGCGTAGTTGGCGATTTTGATCTTCATAAAACCCTCGGCTGCCGCTTCTTCACCTGCCTGCCCGTTGGGATCAAGCAATGCTATCGGATCATTTTCCGTAGGCTGAAACAAGGTGTACTTTACCGGGCTTCCCGGAACGATGGCTACCCATTTTTCTCCCAGCAGCTCATCCGTTCTATTATCGCAGAATTCGAATTTTGCCTCGCCTTCGGGCACGCGGATGAGACCTGTACCCCCTTGTATATCTATGGGATGGCCATTGTATTTTACCTGGAGATGACCTGCCAGGTAGCTGGCTGTTTGATCAGCGTAAAAGTATATTTGGCCGAAAGTTGTAAAGCCCTGGTCAACTTCTATTTTTTTGCAGCCTGTAACGGCAACGATGCTAACCATCGTTGCCGCCAGCCATTTAAAAATTATTTTCATAATTATTTTTCCTTAGAACTTATAGGTAAAGGACAGGAATATGTTTCTCCCGATTCTGGCGCGGTAAGTAATGCGGTCGCCGTTTTCCGGTTCGTAGGCGCTGGTGTGGTTGCTTTTCGGCTTCATGGGAATACCTTGTGCATTGGGAACACCCGGTTCATACCCGTTGATGTTCTGGTAAAACAGGATATACTCATCCAGCAGGTTGCTCACATCCAGCTTCAGCTCGGCCTTTCGTTTCAACAGTTTGGTGCTTACCTGTACGTCCAGCAGGTTTCGACCGTTTTCGTATTCAACCTGAGCGGGGTCCAGGTGGATGGTATTGCTGCGGTGGCCGTTGCGGTTGTAGCTGGCGGTAAAACCAAAAACATCATCCTGGTAGGCGATGCCTGCATTAATAATCCAGGGAGCCTGGCCATATAAAGGACGATCCTGTGCAGGAACACGTTTGATTGCAAAGTTGTCGTTGGGCAGCGGCACTTCCTGCACTTCAACCCTTGATTTTAATAACGTTGTGTTACCAAACAGCGTGATGTTGTGCAGCCATGGCTTATCGGCAATAAAGCCCAGCGATTTACGGATTTCCATTTCCACGCCGTAGTTTCTGGCAGCGTACTGGTTCTGGAAACGGTACTGCCCGTCTTGTACAAAGATCAGCTCAATCGGATCTTTCATTTTCTTGTAGAAGCCTGAGATGGAAACAATCTCCCCGGCCGAAGGATACCATTCGTAACGCAGGTCGAAGTTGTCTACAATGGTAGACACCAGCTGTCTGCCGCTGATGTTTGCATCCAGTTCGAAATCGTAGAAGCCGAAGTAGGCGGTCTCCCTGAAGTCGGGCCGGATAGCAGTTTTGCTGTAGGCCAGGCGGGCATTCATTTGTGGGGTGAGGCTGTAGGTGAGGTTGGCCGAAGGCAGCATGCGCCAGTTTTGCTCGCCAACAGTCATGAATAATTCGTAGCTTGAACCAAACCGCTTCCTGGCATATTCCTCCTGCCGGTTGCTGAGATTGTAATGTTCTGCCCGAACACCGTATACCAGGCGCAGCTGACCTTCAATACCCACGCGTATGAGCCAAATCTGCATCCCTGGTTTTTCAGTTGGACCATCCTCTATTGGGCGTGGTGGATTTCCTGGTCGCCATACGTTGGTTTATTTATCGCCAGAATATCACGCGGACGGACCATCCGTGAATTCATCGGCGCGGTGCTGATTATTCCTACCGCCTTTAATTTTTTCTGGATGACGGTATTCGGAAACAGTGCAACTTGGTTGGATAGCTATCAATTAGGCGGACTGTTGAGCAGTATGGCCGATCAGACGGATAGGTTGCTATTCGAATTCCTCAATTTTTTTCCGGCAACGGGAGTTACCAGTACACTGGCCATTTTCATCATTTTCATCTTTTTTGTCACCTCTGCAGATTCGGGGATTTTCGTAATGAACAGTATCGCCACGAAAAATGCTGCCAAATCGCCCAAATGGCAGCTTGCTTTCTGGGGTATATTGCTGGCGGTGTTGGCGCTGGTGCTGTTGAATGCGGGCGGACTGGGTTCCCTCCAAACGATGACCCTGCTTACGGCGCTTCCCTTTTCTTTCATTATGCTGCTTTTCTGCTACAGCCTCATGCAGGGTCTCACGGTAGATGTCAACTATTATGAGAAAGAGTTTTCACCCGCTACGGTCACTTGGTCTGGCGTACATTGGAAAGAGCGCCTGCAGCGAATTTTATCCTTCAAGGATCGCAAGGCTGTTGTAAACTTTCTGCAGCATACCGTTGAGCCGGCGCTTCACGAACTTGCTGCGGCGTTCAACGCGCAAGGGGTGTCGGCCAATGTGGCTGCGGCGGATGATTACATGTGGGTTGAACTGACCATCCAGCATGAGCGTATTGATAACTTCAAATACGGAGTGCGTTGCGAAAAGAAAGACATCTCCGATTTTCTGGTGAGCGAAGAAAATATCCCCGACCTCGACCAAAACCGGACCTATATCCCGCAGTCGTATTTTGGCGACAACCGCGTCGGATATAATATCGAGTATTTTATGCGGGAAGAAGTGATTGCTGATGTGCTTAAACAATATGAGCGTTTTCTGGAGTTGTCGTCGCAGGTAAAAAACGAAATATTCACGGCAACCAATTTAAAGCGCCGGAATGAATGAGCTGGACCAAACTGTTGACCGACTCATCCGGCAGCGTCATCCTCCCATGGACCACCATTTCCGCGTCCGCCTTGCGGATTCCCTGTATTTCAATGGTGGAAAGCGGCGCAAGAAGGGCTTCCAAGCGTCCGGGCAGGACCCCTTGTTGCGTGGCGGAAACGATGTCGAAATAGCCATACAGGAAGTCTCCGCCGCCACTGCCTTTACCGACGGCGGCCAGCTGTTTTTCCGCATCTTGCACCGTACTGAAAAACAACCGCTTATCCGCGTCAGCATAAGTATATAGCGAAAACAACGGAAAGACCTCCGGCTTTATCCGCGCCAAATCGGCATCCAGGATACCCTGCGCTGCCAAATAAGCGGCCAAATGCTTTGTATCCGACGAAATTGCCCCAAATAAGGCCGGTACCGACCGATCGACCGCCTCACGCACTTCCACCGGATTGAAATCGTCGTCGTACGCATAGTTAATCACGGTATCCTGTTGCGTGGTAGCTCCCCGCCACTGCACGCAGGTCTTGCCGCTGATATACCGCATCAAGCTGTCCCGGCTTACCGTATGCCCGCCAGACTGCCAGGCAGGCGGCATCAAGGACCAGCACCAAGCAGGTAACTGTAAGAATCCGGTGTTGCCCGTTTTCAACTGCGACGGAAATTCAGCAGCATCTCCTGCCCCGTTGGTGGAGAAGGCTATTTCCCCGCGCTTAAAGTCCAGCCGGAGCGCGTGTTGCCCCATGATATTGAGGTGCCCCTTACGGTTCTTTAACTCGCTGAATCGGCTCGCCGCCAACGGCTCCTGTTGGTCGCCCTGCAGCAGCCCCCGGAGGTGTTCCGCTACGGACGCCAGCTGCTCACCCGGTTCCCAGCAAAGGGCGAAGGCGATACTGTCCGCGCTGTGAAGCGCAACCAAGTGCTGCGATACCACCCGGCTAAACGGCGTCGCAGCCTCATACGCCCAGTCCTGTTGGCGGATAAACGCCTGAAGCTCCCCGACATCGTTGATACGCAGTACACCAAATAACACGTGCGGCCTATCTGCAAACCGGTAGAGAAACAGGTTGGCAGGTATCGCCAATCCGATATCGGACCGTAAAAAACGATAGGTCCCGCCACGTTCCGCGTCCCGTTTAATAGGCGAAGGGCTCCAAAGTTGGCTCCATAACACATCAGCAACCAATCCGTCAACTTGGACTTTGACCACCGAAACGGCGCCCCGGGGAACCTGCACGGCATACGATTGGCGCTGCCGATGGGCAAAAAACAAGCCTGTCCCCAAGGTCAGGAGTACCAATACAGCCGCTGTGATCCAAAGAAGCCGCTTCATAACCGGATATCGTTCGCAGCCGGGCTACCGCCTATCGTTCGACGCATAATCGACCAACCATAACAGGTATTGCAGTGCATTACTGAAATCTTTGGGCGCCTGCGCAACAAATTCACCGGAGAACGTATTCCCTTTCATTTTTCCGCTACGGAAATAGAAATTCCCCAGATGGCCAAACAATTGCTTGAACCGGATATGTTCTTCAAGTGCCGAGAGTTCCTCATCGGAAAATCGTCCCAAGGCTTGCTGGGTGTTCAGAAAACCGGTCATTATATTCTGGCGGAGCAGTTTCCGGTGAAACCGGCTGGCTTTGCTCACGGTGCGATTGCTTGCTATCCGTTCCAGTTGGTCGTGGGCAGTCCCGAGGAAAACAATACCGTTTCTGTAAGTCACATAAAGCGGAGCGGGCAATTTGCGGTGACTCAGGGCATACACCCGGTTGTCCAACGTCCCCACGCCTTTGTTCACTGTGTAATCCATAAGCCGCTGGTACAAGGCGTGGTTGTCGGATGAAAACATCAAGAGGAAGTCGGGAATGGTCTCGGTTTTCGTCTTTTCGACTTCCGTCACATTGTAGTCCTCGTCGTATTCATAATCGGTGTAGGCAATTTCGTGCTGGGTGAGGCCATTCAGCACGAACAATGCATCCCCCTTCACCGTTTCACCGATTGCTTTTTCATCCAGCAGCAACGCCAGGATATCCGTTCCAATATGGATTTCTTCTTCATATCCGCCCACCATCGGACCGTAAATCTTGCCGAGCATTTTGGGAAACTCCTCCATATACGCTTCCATATCAATCGCATAGGCGAAAAAACCCATCAACGAATCGCTGTCCAGGTAACGGAGGAATTTCCGGTTGATTTTGTGGTCGTAGATCCGGGCATATGAGTGAGCGAGGTCGCCTTGCACGTCGAGTGAAGTCTTCAGCGTCAGTTCATCTTCATTGGCATAGACACCGGCCTGAAGGCTGCCGAAACCTATGGCCGATGTAGACGGGTAACGCCCTGCCAGCAACGAAAGGAAAAATTGGTCATAAATCAGTCCAAGGTTACGCACCCATGCCGTCACCAAGGCATCCTTATCCAAGCTTTGTACATAAGAAGCATTGTTTAAAATATGCTGCCGCGGCAAATCGGATAAGACCTGCTCCGCATAAGCGCCGACCCACACGGCCACCAATGAATCCTTCTTTCGGCGATTGGTTTCATACTGACTCCAATAACCGTCATCATAGCCGTCTGTTGCCGCGGTATCCCATGTACTATCGTCCCAACCGAAGCCGTTATCCAACGTATCGATGTCCCACCCGGCGGTGTCAATGACGACCTCGGTCGTGTCCAAACCTTCATAAGGAGGAAGCACGTACTCATCAGCATATTCTTCCGTATACCCATCGTTGTCAAACGTGTCGGCGTATGCATAGGTATCGCCATAGTTGTCCTGTAAAATACCGTACCGGGCGGCCACCCCCTCATCATAAAAAAAATCGTCTACCACGCTGCCGAAGGTAATCACGGCCAATCGGTCATTCCACCGCACGGTGGCGCCCAGCGATGCCGTGTCGACTTCGGCACGGTATATACCGTCTGCTTCAGTGAGGGCACCGCCACCGAACCCCTTAGCAAACTGGCTGCTATTTTTCAACGGCAACAATATGGTGTGATACCATATGCTGTCGGTCTGCCGGGTA
Organism: Parapedobacter composti; assembly: GCF_900112315.1. Classification (GTDB taxonomy): domain Bacteria; phylum Bacteroidota; class Bacteroidia; order Sphingobacteriales; family Sphingobacteriaceae; genus Parapedobacter; species Parapedobacter composti. Next base: position 85,423 of record NZ_FOLL01000002.1, read on the forward strand.
TAATAGTATAAGGATGAGTGGATGTCTACCCCCATATCTTCAATGGATGTCAGGGGAATACCTGCTTCCTTTCCGAAGGCTTGCAGCATTTTCGTGCCCAACATGGAGGTGCTGAAATCGGCCACGTCCACTAAGTTAAAAAAGTGACCGGTCCTGACGGACACCACGGCAAAGGCGTCCTCCGGAATACGGTGCGCCAAGTCCTGCGCATACGCATAAACCTGGCATAAACACGCCATGGCGGTTAAGAAAGAAGTGGTTTTTGTCATACTACTGTGCTAATTGAATACGGTTAGAAAGTGATTGGTTGCCATTGATAAGATCCATGATACGGGTTTGCAACATGACGGCTTTCTTTGATGCGGCCAGCTTTGCCGCGCCGTTGCTTTGTTGGCTGACCGGCCGCTCGAAGCGGTAGATACTGGTATATAACGCGTCCTTGAATATGGCCTGATCGGCGGGCTTCAGCCGGTTATACTCCGCCTTCGCTTGCGGAAGATGCGTATACGCCCGCCTGAATGTGCCATGGCGCCGGTCATACGCATATGAACTCTGGCTGTCCATCGGCATCTTCATTTCTTTGAACGCCATATTCATCACGTCGTTGAGGTCCGACACGTTGCTGAACGAGAATTTCATCACGGCGATGTAGGTATCGAAATTCACCTGATGTGTGACGTTGGTAATGCCGGGTATAGCTGCCAGCCGATCGGCCAGCGCGGACATCTCGCGGCGGATATCCGCCTGTGAGGGCACCTTATAGCTGTTGACACTGTCCAACAGCATAATCGACGCGAGCTTCGTACGGCTTTGACTCAGATTGGCCGTCAGCGTCACCGTTCCGGAACCATCCTCACGCACGGAAATGTCTTCAATAACCTGAAAACACGAGGTGAGACAGGAGCAAGACAGTACAACGCACATTAACCGGACAAGTCGACTTTTCGTCTTAATCATGGAAGCTTTCGATAACACCGGCAAATATAGTCTTTCGTTCCAGCTCATGAAACCCCTGTTTTCGGGGATGTTTTATTATCGTCTTCGATGCGATGTACCGTTGGCAGCCTACTTCAAGCATACGATTGGCGTAGGTCTACCTTACCCGAAATTTAGCTAAACAAGTATATTAGCATGAATATAAGTTGCATTTTCTTTTTAATATAGTAGATTAACAACTGAGCAAACTCCGAACGAACACCGATAAAATCCGAGCAAAAGGCAAGAAATGTGGAAGCAAGAGGGAGGAAAGAGGTACCGCAGGCGGAATTTGGTGTGGGCACGGCTGCCGAACCCCGTGTTAAATGCGGTTGCCCTGCCGCTTCCACCGTGTGACATTTACATATTTACATATTTTGCTTATTTTGCAACCCATAATTGCAAAAAGGCCTATGGACAATCCCCGCATGCATTGTTGGCTGGCCGTCGTTTCTGCTGTATGCTTCTTCGGAATCGGCACCGTGATAGCCGCGCCACGCCAAACAAACAGCCTCACGCAGGAATTCAAGACGGCTACCACAGACTCCGCCAGGATCGCTATCCTGACGGAAATGGCCCGGCGGGTGCCGCACAGCGATTCAGCCAAAGCGTTGACGCTGTGGAAACAGGTGCTGGATCTGGCCGTCAGGAGCCGGGATCCGCTCAGTGAGGCGAAGACCTACCTGAACATAGGCTCCTGGCACTACGACCATTACCGGACCGATGAAGCCGACCGCTACAACAGGCGGGTTCAGGAGTTAACTGAACACGACACCGCACGCAACGCACGGGTGCTGTATGCCAAAAGCCAAATCAATGCGGCCAACATCGCCTGGCAGCGCAATCGCGTCGATGACGCGCTGAGCGGCTACCTGGACGTCCTCCCCCTGCTCAACCAGCTGGCCGACATGGAGTCCCTGGCACTCATCAATACCAACATCGGTATTTTATTCAACAACCAACAGCAATACGATAAATCGGCACACTATTTCCTGGCGGCGGCTGATCAATACAAGCAGCTAACGCCTATACGCCATAGCGATATCGCCGACATTTACATCATCCTTGCTGGGCACGGTCTACGCACCGATAACCTGCCGGATGCACCGCCAGATACCTATAATGGTCAGGGAAATGCCTACCTCGATAGCGCACTCCACTACCTGCTGTCCTTGGATGGCCGACACCGCAAATGGGCGGATTACTACAACATGAAAGGGCGCTACCAACTCGCTTCGGGCGACCTGACGGGAGCGGAGCAGGCCTTCCGCAGGGGTTTGCCCATTGCGCGGCAATACAACGACACCTATACGTCCTGCGACATCCTGCTGCATCTTTCGGAGCTGTACGAGCGCCGGGGGGAGTTTGCCAAGACGAGGCCGTTGCTGGACGAACTGCTGCAGACCAGCCAAACCAACCAGGTAGGCACGTACCAGTTGAAGGCGCTCCGGGCACTATCGCGCATGGAGCATCGCCTCAAGCAGCCAGACCGGGCCTATCGTTACCTGGCGCAATACATCGATTTGGCAGACAGCCTGCATTACGTGGAAAATACCAAAACCCTCCATGAAATGGAGGAAAAATACAAGCTGGCCGAGGCGGAAAACAACGTATTGATGCTGCAACGGGAAAACGAGCAAAAGGATTTCGCCATTGAGCGCAACCGTTGGTACATCGGATTGCTGCTCGGTATTTCCATCCCTTTGCTGGCCACCTGCATCCTGATTTTCCTGCTGTACCGCAATAAACGCAAGCTGTTGGTTCAGCAGCAGCGCGTGCACGCCCTTGATGTGGAACGCATGGAACAGGTACATCGGAACTCCCTGCTCTCTGCCCTGCTGGAAGGCCAGGAAAAAGAACGGGAACGGCTGGCGCGCGACCTGCACGATGGACTGGGGGGTATTCTTTCGAGCATCAAGATGGATCTCTCACGCATTGCGCATGCCTTGCCGGAAGACGTTGCCCAGCGCCCGATGTTGGCTTCGGTAGCCAGCAACGTGGATGGTGCGGTGGAAGAACTGCGTGGAATCGCCCACAGCATGATGCCGTCCATGCTGGTCAAGTACGGTCTGGTGGAGGCATTGCGAGAGTTTTGCGACAAATTAAAACGCGCGGGTGTACCGGTTTTCTATCAGGTCATCCACTATCGCCAACCGGTCGCGCGGTCGCGCGAAATGGCGCTTTACCGCATTGCACAGGAACTGATCAACAATTGCGTCAAGCATGCGGAAGCAACGGAAATACTGGTGCAGTTGCAGCAATCCGATGCCACGGTCACGCTCGTGGTCGAAGACGACGGCCGGGGATTTGACACTGCGCGCTCCCGCAGCGGCGCAGGGCTCCGAAATGTGGGGATGCGCACCGATTTGCTGGAGGGCACATTCGATATCCGGTCCGACAACGGAGTCGGTACGACGTTTACCGTCGAATGCCCCATATCGGCTACGCTTGTATCAGCCCGTATTCCATCGCCAGTTTGATGGCCGATGCCAGGTTCTTGACCTCAAACTTTTCCATCAGGTTCTTGCGGTGGCTTTCTACGGTATGCGGACTGATAAACAGTACCGCGGCGATCTCCTGCGTGGTCAGTCCTTTGGCCGCCTGGTGGAGGATCTCTTTTTCCCGGCGGGTGACCTTGGGTACGCTCTTCAGCCCCTCCGTGGTTTTCCGCTTCATGATTTCGGCCGACTGCGAGCACAGGAAGCGCCGGCCGTTGATGACGGTACGGATGCCGTCGACGATTTCCTCCCCCACCGCATTCTTCTGGATGTAGCCGTCGGCGCCTTCCTGAAACATGCTGTTGATTACCGCGTATTCATTATGCACGCTGAGCGCGATAATCCGCGTGGCCGGCGACAGCGCCTTTACTTTCCGGACCAGGTCGATGCCGTTGATATCCGGCAGGTTGATGTCAAGCAGCAGCACCGCGGGAGGTTCCGATCCAATGGCTTCCAGCGTCGCCGCGGCGTTGGCAAAGCATCCGCTGACCTGAAAGCCGTCGGCTTCGGAAAGTACATTTTTGAGCCCTTCCAACACCAGCGGATGATCATCTGTAATGAAAATGGATACCATAATAAAAATTGAGCTGGCTTAAAATTCGATATAATTTCCCAAACCAGCCGTGCCGTTCTGAAAAATGGCTGATTTTCGGGATGCTCACATCGCGGCGGAATCAGAGGTTGTGGCTCTTTCCAGATGTACTTAAAATAAATCGCTATGTGTGCCTGTTCTTACCAATGTAATGAGCCTTATGGTGTCCTCTTGCTCCCAAACCAACAGCCAATCGGGTTGGACATGGCATTCCCAAAACCCTTTGTACTTACCCGTCAATTTGTGCGGTTTGTTTTTTTGCGGGAGTGTACCTTTTTCAACCAACTGGGTAACGACTTCATCGAGAAGTCGCATATCCAAACCGCGCTTTTTTGCGAGTTTAATATCTCTTTTGAACTTTCCCGTCTGTTCAAGTTGATACATTACGAGTAAAGTTCTTTTCTGAAATCCTCCAGCGTGGTTTTGGTCGTCTTGCCTGATTTAGCCTCTTTTATCGCTTTTTCAGTATCTTTATTGTAACGAGGTTCTTCAAACTCTACAAAAGGAAGCGTTTTAAGATATTCATAGAATACTTTTGCCTGTTTGCTTCGCTTATCGATTTTTATCGTGATTTCCATATCCGCACATTTAATGATACTCCCCCCAAAAGTACGAAAAAATAAAATTGTTCGCCATTGATAGCGAAAGAAGTGAGCTTATCCATGAAAATGGCTGATTTTCGGGATGCTCACATCGCGGTGGAGTCCGAATCGTAGCGGAATCCGGGGCGCAACACGGCCTTCAGCTTTTCATAGGGCACAAACAACCTGAAGTATCCGTATGCATAGGGCGTCAGCTCATATAACCCGTAATGAAACGTAATGCCCTGTTTCGATAAAATGAAGTTCGATGAATAGGTGATCGAATCGGCAATGAAAATACCGTATTCGTCTTCATTGAGCTTCACGTCCGGCTCAATACCATACTGCTCCCGCACTTCGGCATCCAGCAGTCCATTGAGGGCCTGCTCCTGACCGACATCCAGTATATCCTCCAATTGAAGCCATTTTTTGTCGCGCTTACGGTACGTGTAAAAGTGCTGGGACGACATGCCATGCGCACCGCCCGTATAACGAAAGGTGCTGAAACCCATGACCAGGTAATCAGGGGTGTTGAGTACCGGGTAAACCGAATATTCGTATTGGTGATTCAGGGTATACGCAAGCTGCTCATCCAGCTCTTCCACCCTATCCGTCATCTCGGCTTCATATCCTTCCTCGAACAAGCCAAGCTGCTGATCGGCATATGCACCGAAATCGGTGAATCCACCGCCCGTGATGAGCGCTGTCAACGCCCCGGCCAAAGCCCCGTCACCGGGCAAAAATCCACGGAACTGCATGGTCCCTTCCAGGGCTTCCTCCAGTTGCCCGGATTCCACCGTCACAATCGTGTGCCGCTCAAACGGCAAAAACCGTTCGACCCCACGCCTATCCGACAGCGTGAAATGGAAGGCGACGGTATCCGCTTCGCTCGCCAGCATACCGGTATAGGAGCGGCCGTCAAACGCGCCGGTAAACGTTTCGCTGTCGCCCTGGTCTAACCACGTACTGAGTACCAGCGACTGAAAATTACCGCTGCGTGAACTGCGGTACAACTCAACGGGTAAGCATTCATCGAGCAAGTAATAGTGCGCTGCAACCGGCGGTATTTCCTCGGGCAATCCGGCTTCCAGTGCCGGATAAATGGCAATTTCCATACAGGCCGCGTGCTGACCGATTTCCCCTTCAAGGAGGTAATAACCCGGCGATTGCGCCGGGATTGCGGACGAGACACACAGTAAAAGGAGAAGTAAGGACAACCGTTTCATTGCGATAATTGACACCGGCACAAAAATACCGACAAAACCGGCGACTGCCCTCACTGAAATCAGGGATTTTCAACCGTTAAAAATACCCCTGATTTCCACTATTTTTTTCCCTGCCGGGCCGCACTAACTTTGCGTCATGCGAAATGGCTGTGCACATCCGATTGCCCTGGCGCTGGCTGCCGTATTGAGCACGTCGGCCAGCGCCTGTATGGCGCCCCCTGTGCAACCGCCCAGTGGACAACGCACTGATACAATGAAACATTATCTTTACCTGGCAGCCGATGGCCGGTATGGCTATGCCGACGAACAGATGAACGTCGTCATTCCCCCTTCGTTCCGCTCCGCCGGAACGTTTACCTCCACCGGTTTCGCCGTAGTGGAAGATGAGCAACTGCGTTATGGCGTAATTGATAAGTCCGGCGAGCTGGTTATCCCCTTCCGGTACAGAAACATTTACTTGCGAGTGGCGGGTAACCGTACGCTCGCCCGGACGGAACGGACCTATACCAATCGGCTCCGGTTTTGGGAGTGGCGTTTCCTGCCGGGGTTTTCCATTACCGGTGGCTCATCGGATAGCCGGTTGTTTGATACCGAGGTTAAACGCGCTCACGTGAAAATCACCGTACTGGAAACGAATCAGACCATTTATTCACAACGCGTACCAGCGGCAAGCAGTTATGGCCAGCAGTTTGCTATCAGGCCGCTGGACAAGCTACACTTCCTGCAAGGGAACAGGCTTTTTAAGCTCACCGACCGGAAGGTAAAGCGCTTGGCGCGGCATATTTTTGACGAGGTAGATGGCGGACTGCTCCTGCAGCAGCGGGGAAACGGCTTCCGGTTGATTGACCGCGAGGGGAAACCGGCTTCCGGCACGCGGTATAGACAGGCCGACAGCCTGCACACCGCTATCAACGGCTTGCCACTTTCCATTGCCGTAAGCAGCAATCGATACGATGATGCGTGCCGTGCCATGGTGCTTGCAGACGACGAAGGACACCAGTATATCTTTCCCGATTTCAGCAAAGCATTTCCCGCAAGGATAGACGCAGCAGCCGTTCATGGCGTCGCCGCCGACACCGTACTCCGTACGGCTCGACTGATCAGCGGGATGCCCGGCACAGACCGCTTCATGCTGCGGTGGTTCAATCGGCAGGCATCCTGGTTCGAACACACCATGGTCGATACGGCGGGCCACTGGCACATGGACCCGCCGCTTGACAATAAATTCACCGTGGTAATCCCTTCGGGAGATATACGCTGGCCTCCCGCGGGGCACATCATCCGCGATGAGGCCGTGGAAACCGGTTGGCGAATTGTCGCTTACCGCAACATAGCAGACGAGCTATATGAGGTGACCATCAAACGCGACAGTACGGAACGCATGGGCGTTTGGGATGCCGGGGCGGGGAACTGGCGCTGGAAACCTGAGCACCATTACATCCGCTGCCTGAATCTGCGCCAGGGCTATTGGACTTTTAAGCCCGGCAAAGACAGCCTCTACGGCTTGTACCATTTACCGTCGGGGCGCGTCGTCATTCCGCCGAAATACCACGACATGTCGGCCGATGGCACGGTATCTTATTACGATGAAAAGCTCGGTTATACCCGGTTTTATGTAAATTGGCAGACGCAACAGGAATTCCGGGAGAAAAGCAACTGAAATGAGATGGTGGTTTGGTTTAATGGCATTCATTACCCTTTCGTATGCCTGCACGCAGCACGGGCGGAAGGTCGAGCCGGCCTTTTATTACTGGAAGACCGTGTACCAAGCCGATGATACGGAACAAACCTACCTGAGTGGGTTAGGCGCAAAGCGGCTTTTCGTGCGGATCATGGATGTGGACAACCAAGGACCGAACGGCGAACCGATTCCGGTCTCTCCCATCGTGTTCAAGGATACGCTGCCCGATTCCCTCCAGCTGGTTCCGGTGGTGTTCATCGCCAACCAGGTGCTCAAAGACCGTACGGAAGCCGAGCTTGACGGCCTGGCTGAGCGGATAAGCGCCTTCGTGCTGGGCAAAATCAAGCAGGCAGGTAAATCGGAATTTGATGAGTTGCAAATCGATTGCGACTGGACCGCCAGTACCCGGGAGGCTTACTTCCACCTCCTTGACCGGATACGGCAGCGGATGCCGGCGGGCACGCTGCTCTCGGCCACGTTGCGCCTGCACCAGGTGCGCAATCCGCACAGCAGCGGCACGCCGCCGGTAGACAAAGTGCTGCTGATGTGCTACAACATGGGCAACTTGCGCAGGTTCGGGCCGCAAAATTCCATTCTGGACATCAACGAAATGCACGTATACCTGAAGGGGTACCTTCGCGCCTATCCGCTGCCGATGGATGTGGCGCTTCCGCTATTTAGCTGGTCAGTGGTGTTCCGTGACGGACAATATGCCGGCATCAGTAAGCGCCTGGACCCCGCCCTGCTTTCGGACACCGCCTTGTTCAACCCGCTGGACGACACGTCGCTCTTCCGGCTTAGGGAACCGCTTCCTGAAGCCGGCCTTCGGAAAGGAGATGTCATCCGCCGTGAGCATGTCGGCTATGCGGACGTACGCCGTGCCGCCCGTTTCCTCGCCGACGAGCTGCCTGCGGCAGACTTCACCCTGCTCTACTACCACCTGGATAAAAACTTGCTGGCTGGCTTTCCAGCTGAAACGCCACCGGCATCATCACATGTACCTTCACCACAACAGCTATTCACCCATGCATCGCTTCAGGAAATTATCGATTGCTTTTAGTGCGTTTGCCGGCGCTTTCTTCGGCGAAATCGCACTCAATATCGCCTGCGGTCCCGAACCCGACCCGTACGACTATTACGTGTCGTACTTTCACAACAACGTGGCCGGCGATGGGTATGCGCCCTTTTCGTTTACCGACCTCCGCTTTCTCTACGATGAGGAGGAACCCGGGAGCGAGTCCCGCATCAACAGCGCGGAGTGGGCTGAATACTTAGGTGAGGCCGTACGGCCTGCTGATGTGCACGCCGCGATGTACCGCACCGATGCCGCCACGGACTCCGCTATACGCGCTTTTCTGGAAACGCAGGCCGCCCCGCTGCCCGACAGCCTTTCGGAAAACACCTACCTCCAGGCGCTGGCGCGCAACAAAAATGCCCGCGCGCTTTACCTGTTTGCCAAGACCGCGGAACCCCATGCACTGGCTGCGCATGCGGGTTATGACCATTACTGGAATCCCGAACCGCGTGATACCGCTAGCATGAACGTATTGGCCGCACAGGCGGAGGCATTGGCAAGGCAGCACCGGAAAGCCCCGTTTCTTCGCATACGCTACGCCTACCAGGCGGCACGCATGTACCATTATGCCGGCGATTATGCAAACTGCGTCCGCATTTACGACCGGTGGATTGATGAGGTGCCTGCCACGACGGCCCTGAAAGGCTGGGCGCTGATGCTGAAAGCAGGTGCGCTGCGGCGCGTCGGGGAGCCCGCGGAAGCGGCCTACTTATTCGCAAACGTATTTTCCAGTAACCCCGAAAGGCGCGTACAGGCCTATAAAAACATCCACTACATCGATGTGCCCGTTGAAGAAATACTGGCCCATGCACAGTCCGATAACGAACGGGCAACCATTCACGCGGCACTGGGCTTCCGAAATGCAGACCTCGATACCGCAACCCTGAAAACGGTGTACCGGCTGGCGCCGGGCAGCCCACTGGTCGCCACACTCCTTGTCCGCGAAGTGAATAAGCTGGAATCGCGCCTCACGGAGCAGTCGCCCTACTACCAGGGCCGATGGGGCGGGTGGGGGTTCTACGACGGCAGCACCCCGGCATCAGCCGCGCAGGCACATGCACGGGCAATCATCGGCTTTTGCCGGCAGCTGTCGGCCGATGCCGCTTATCCCGAACCGGCGCTCGGCACCGTCGCAGAAGCCTACCTCCATTGGCTGCTGCACGAGGATACCGAAGCTGCGGCCCTGCTGGGCGGACTGGCTCCCGGGACACTTTCGCCCCGACTGGCCGACCAATACCGCACCGTCGACCTGCTGGTACGTGCACGGGCACTGGAGACGTCGCAGCCGGCCGATGTAGCGCGGTTAACCGAGACCTTAAATTGGCTGGATACCAAACGCAGTGAAGAACTACGGGAAGCCATGGAACGTGCGGGCGACGAACCGGGCTATGCATTCTGGGCGCAGAAAGACCTGCGCTTTACCCGCACGGCTACCAATTTTTACCAATCGCTGCTTGCGCCGCACTTCATGGCGTCCGGCGATACCGCCCTCGCCGCAATGGCCATGCTGAAGGCGGATATCCCTTCCCTGGGACACGCGGGAAGCGCCGGCAAGTCCCTGCTTTCGCGGATATCGTGGAGCGCTGCGACGTTCTGGCAGGAGCAACTGCCCCCCACCGCACTGGAACAACTGGGGCGCTGGGCTACCGAAGGCATGGATTCGCCATGGGCGCCCCTCTTCGGCAGCCTGCTGGGCGATCTCATCGGCGACGACTACTGGGACCTGCTGGGCACCGCCTACCTGCGCACGCATGCGTATGGCGCAGCATCCCGCGCGTTTGCAAAGCTCTCTCCACAATTCCAGCGCGAATCGCCGGTAGACTGGTATGGCGGGGAGGAACAGCCGCTGTACCCTGACCCGTTTATCACTGCCATCAACGACTACCCCAAACGTTTCGGCGGCACACCGCTCACCAAAGCCGGATTCGCGAAGGCCATGGCCGACCTGCAGCGGCGCATTGCCGAAGACCCCGGCAATGCGGCCTCCTATTACTTCCAGCTGGCCAATGGCGTGTACCAGACCGGCGCTTTCGGCAACGCATGGCAATTGATCAGCTACCACTGGACCAGTACGCACAATTACATCCGGGGAAATTACTACTATGCCGGCGATTACCACGATGCCCGCCAGGCGGCAGCATGGTACGAGAAGGCGCGCGAGCTGAGCAAAGACCCCGAATTCCGCGCAAAATGCACGTTCATGCTGGCTAAATGCGAACAAAAGCGGTACAGTTACCCCAGCCTGAAAGCGTATTACGACGGTGGCTTCTCATACGGCAATAGGCCCGACCCGTTCTGGCTGTTCAGCCAACGGAACAGGTATTTCGGGGAACTGGAAACCCACTACGGAAATACGGCGTTTTTCCAGGCGGCCGTACGGGAATGTACCTACCTCGCTGATTTCATAAACAGGCCGTAGTGCAGGCCGATAACGGAACGCATGAGAAGCATCGTCTTATCATTCACCTGTTCGTTGGTATGCTGCCTGGCCGTGTTGGTTTGCCGTGCACAGGACGCATTGGATGCCGTGGCCAAGGCCTATCAGCAGGCCAGCTACGAAAACGGCGAGAAATTCCTGAAGGCCGGTCCCTATGTCCGCGCATTGTTTTTCAACGAACGCCGGGACGAAGCGATAGCCGTTCTGGAAGAAAACATCCGCTTGGCGCGGAAAAGGCAAGACGGCAAATATGCCGCGTACCTATACGGACTACGGGCACTCAACACGTTCATACTGGGCGATTCGGCACAGGCTGCCCGGTACATCGACAGCGCATCGGTTTTCGCGGCCCGCACGGCCGACCGCAAAATTAAGGGCTACGTGCACTATTGCCGGGGATGGTTGCTGGCGCGCGCCGGCCGCGAGGTGGATGCCGTAACCACCTTTGTGGAGGGCCTCCGCCTGCTCGAAAACACCGGCGCCCACACCTACCAGCGTTCGATCTACAGCGAACTGTATGCCATATACGCCAATTGGCGGGCTACCGACCTTCAAACGAAGTATGCCTACCTGAATCTGGGCCTGGCCGTAAAATGGAAAGAACCATCGGCCCTGTTCGATGCACACATGCGCATGGGGCACCTGTATGAGACGCTTACCTCAGAAACCGGAAACCCATCGTTTGCCGACAGTGCAGTGCGCTATTACCGGAGCGCGATAGCCCTCTTCGAGGATAACCCGTCAACGATGGGAACCTCGCCCACCGATTTGGCGCATGTAGCCATTAACCTGGCAAACCTGCACCTCAACAACGCCGATACGGCTGACCGGCGGCAGGCAGAAAAGTATGCGCGCAAGGCGATTGCAATCGCCGACCAGTATGGGCATACCCAATTCAAGGCCGCTGGCTATGGTATCCTGTCTGCCTTGGCACGGAGCAGCCATCAGCCTGAAAACGCAAAAACCTACCTGCTGGCCGCTCTGGCTGCCGCTTCGCAGGAGACGGCCATGAATACCGAAACGCTTCCCCTTATTTTCCGGAACCTTGCCGAGCTGTCGGAGGAGCAGCAGGAGCATACCGAAGCGCTGCATTATTACAAGCAGTACGTAGCCGCCGCCGAGGATCGATTCGATGCAGAGAAGTTGGAATTGTCTGCACGGCTTGAAGCCCAATACGAGCGCGCCAAGCAACAACAGGCACTGGGGCAACTGCGCCTGGAGTCCGCGCAAAAGGAACAGCAACTCAAGCTGATGGATGCTCGTGCTGCCGAACAGCGGCAAGCGATTGAAGTGATGAAACTCAACGAAGAAAACCAGCGCCAGCAACTGGCGTTTGCTAACCTCCAAAATCAGCAGAAGGAGCAGGAGCTCGCAGCCGTGCAACGCGAAGTGGCGCTCAAGTCGCGCATCAGCCAGACCTACATTATCCTCTTTGCTGTTGCATTGTTCATGATGGCGCTGCTGTTCTACGCTTACCGGCAGCGCTCAAAGACGTTGACCCAGCAAAGGCATCTTCATCGGCTGGAAATGGAACAGGTCCAGCAACAACACGAAATATCCAACCTTACCGCCATGCTCAGCGGACAGGAGCAGGAGCGTTCGCGGTTGGCGCGCGACCTACATGATGGCCTTGGCGGACTGCTTTCGGGGACTAAGATTGAGCTTTCCGCCGTATTTTCCCGCGTGAACGACGCGGCCGCCCGGGAAAAAGTCACCCGCTCACTGAACCAGCTCGATGCGGCGGTCAATGAGCTCCGCCGTGTGGCGCACAACCTCATGCCCGAGCTGCTTTTGAAATATGGACTCACGGAGGCCATCCGCGAATACTGTAACCGGATGTCTCACGGCGACCTGGAGGTTGCCGCCGAGATTGTCAGCTACACCGACAGCCTCGACACCAATCGCCAGGTGGTCGTTTACCGCATCATCCAGGAGCTGGTAAACAACGCCATGAAGCATGCCGAGGCCAAGCACATCCTGATTCAGCTGGCACAGGCTGACGGCACCCTATACCTGACCGTAGAAGATGACGGCAAGGGGTTCGACGTCGCCACGCTGGATGGGCGGAAGTCGGCCGGCATACACAATGTGCAATCGCGGCTGGATTACCTGAAGGGGCACCTTAACCTCATCAGCGAGCCAGGCATGGGTACCACAGTGGAGATTGAATTTCCCTTGGCACAACCGGCCAAGATTATCCAGGCGAGCGGGTCGTGAACGAAAGCACCTGAGTGACTTCGCTTAAATTCCCTTTTTTCAGGGATTTATTGCCTATGCAATATTGGTGATATTTGTTCCGGTGAACGCGCCAGCACAGGCGTGTCCATCGTTAAATAAACACTATGCGTATCCATCATGAATATCATTAAAACATCCATTTATAACCTGTTATTGGCATCACTGATAGCACTCGTTGCCCAAGCTTGCGCATTAGAAGGCGGCAGCAGGAGCGCCCAACCAGCAACACGTATTTCCGTTGAATTGAAACCCACCGCATCTGCGATCGACACCGCGCACTTGCTAGACGAGTGGAAGGCACTGGCCAGCCTTACCCAACCCGCTGGAGGTCCATCGCGGTCGTTTGACGTTTCCATGGTGGTGAGTGATACGGCCGTCACTGCCGAAATCTGGCCGAAGCTGTCCGACCGTCACCGCCAAAACTTTATCCGATTGTTGGACACACTAACCCGGCATCCGTCACCTATCCCACGGACACTGAGAAATCAGCAATTATCCGTCAATGAAACGGACACCAGCCTGCTGAGACTGCTTGCACTTACACCTGACACGACGTTTGCATTGCTTCCCGACCTTGGCAGCGCGCACTGGACGTATACCCACCGTGAAGTACCGGGTTACGCCGGCATGTCGCAATCGTATGTCACGACCTACCTCACGTACCAGCTGCGGCAGCCGATCCCTTCGCTCCAGTATAGGCTCGGGTTTGCGCCTTCAGCATCGGGGGAGGAAAACCCGATCCGCGAATCGATGGAAGCTATTATGCAACAGCTGCCGCCTTCTTCGGCAGACTACTCCATCGGTACCGGCGACCCCATTGCCGACAGCCTATGGCAGCGGCTGCGCGGCAACCAGCGGCTCACTATCGATTCCAACACCATGCAAATCCGGTGGACATCGGTCGATTTTAACTTTAGGCCATTTACCCCCATACTCGATCAGGATACGCTTTTTACCGTCAGTGTTATGAAATTACTGGAAGAAACAACTCCCGAAATGTATCACCTGCTGCTTGCGCCGGAGCTGACCCGCATCATGGCCGCTTATCGGATGGACGACGATGAATAAGAACTTCTTTACTACGTTACTCGCGGTATTTGTCCTGCTTGCTCCCGTTGCAGCTCAGGAGAATTCGGGATTTATGTTCCCAAATCGTTTCGGTTTGTCCATGCAGAAAAAACTGGGGGTTGATGTCGGGCTGATTTCGTTCAATCAATTTACTGATTCTTCTCCGATGACCTTTTATGACATCTCTCTGGGTGTTGAATCCTATGTGACCAACCCCTTTACGCTGGCGCCAAAACTCAGCTTCGATTTCGGCCTTGGCGACATGATCCTATTTGGCGGAGGTATTGATGTGTCTCTGCCTACCGATTTTTCCAAACACACGTGGATGTTTACCCCAAAAGTAGGGATAAGTTTAGCTTCTATTATGCGGTTGTATTACGGCTATAATCAGTTTGGAAAAGAAAATGGCTTTCCAAACCTGGGTAACCACAGGGTGTCATTGGAAATTAACCTGGCGGCTTTCCACGACTTCGGGATTGGCTTATAGCAGCCCGGTTGAAGCCCGTCTACTCCAAGCTACTCCGCAAAAACGTCAATCTTCCTTTGTATACCAGGTACTCCACATGCACAGGCGTTTGCAACGGATCCAGCAGCCCCCGGTCGGCCGCAGCGATGTCATGCTGAATGTGGTGCAGTCCGCCGCATAACCGAACCCAACCATCGAACACCGATGTTACCGCATTGTTTCCGCGGTACCGGGTCACCGTCAAGTACCATTCTGTTGCGGTAGCGCGATAAATCTCGACGTACGTATCCGGATTGTGTTTGTTCAGCCACGCCCGGATTTCCGGCCAGCTTACGAGTGCATGTCCTAACATAAGCAGCAACACAGCGCCATTGAATACGACGAGCATCTCCCCGAGGTATTCCCACCCCCCGCCGACCTGCCATTCGATAAACCAGCAAATCCCTACTAGCAACAGGGAAACGAACAGACAGATGCCAGCATATAATTTCAACATACCGGAAAGGCTACCCCCGATTACCTGCCAATCTTCGGTGCTTACCGGCCTGCGGATGGGCTCGGTCACATCCGAACCGGGATAAACCGCACCTGCAATCAATCCGCCGGGCAACAGGTACAGCTCAATCGGCAGCCGGCTCCAGGAGATCACCTCCACGATCCGCGTGTTCTGGAACGCTTTGAATCCCATAAATGCCAGAATACCCTCAATCGGACGGCCATCGATTACATAGCGCACCCGCTTCCCTTTGAGGCGCTGGATGCCATCCAGCCTGCCACTGATCAGCGAAAACCCCTGGTTGTTGAGGCAGTCATCCAACACCCGGCGGCGTTTGCGATGATAAAAAACAAAATACGCCGGGATTCCGAAAAACACCATGTAAAGCAATACGAGAAGAACCTGTAACCCGACTTCTTCATCCCGTAAGCCGCCATTCCGTAAACTCAAAACGATGGCAATAAAAACCAAAAAGAACACAGCCGTTACAGCCACAAACGTAGCATAAAACCGGTGGTGATACCCGCGCCGCTCCTCAAGTGTCCGGCGGATCGATATCGGTAAGTCGGCGGAAGCGTTTTTGTTGTGCGGCATCATTAATGATTATCGGATAACGGTTGCACCCTATATTGTTCTTGTTGTATATCCCACACGACTTTGGGCAGCGGTAGGCGCAGCATCGCCGCATTGGAAACCAGTGCCAGGTCATGCCGACGATTCACCATGGCGATCCGGTATTCATAGTCGCCGGGGTTGATATCCGACGGTAAGACCATGCCTCCATCCGCTGCTCCGTCCAAGACATAAGCACCATCTTTCCAAACGACGAAATTATCCGCCCACATCGCCACTTCCCCTGCGCCGGGGATAGGGTACGACTGCTTATGGCTCGATACCTGCCACACCCGATACGTTTCGTCGCCCGCTTTTGGCCGGTAGAGGAGGTACACGCCTTCGGCTTCGAACGTTTCGAGATGAGTGCCCGAATTCTTTGCGCCCATATACAGCAGTGCGGCATAAACGCTATCCGCATCGCCAGCCACGCCCAGATCGCCAACGGTCAATTCGAGTCCATCGTTTGCGGCAAACACCTCCCGGTAAAAGTCCAGCCGGTTGCTGCTCGCCTCCATCACGGTGATGTATTTGTCGATGTTGCCGCGTGCCGGGTTCACATACCGGATTTTCAGCCAGCCTTTTTCCACATAGTCCAGCACTTCGTAATGATCGCCCTTGACCAGGTACATCGCCGACCGGCGTTCCGGTTGTGGGGCATCGTGCAGGTACAGCCGCTCCTGTTCCACCGGCAAGATGACCGGCTCCATGTCGTCTGTCGGCGAAAACAGGTATACCGCCCCACTGTGCACCGTATCCCCTGCCCGGTTGAAGACGGTATGCACCGCAGTGAGCGGCACGAGTGCTGTCCAGGGAGCATCCTGTCCGACGGGGCGGAGCGACTCAGCCAGGTAGATTTCGCCCTGCGGCGTGAGCTTCCAGCCTTGCCGCCGGTACATTTCCCGCTGGTCCTGCAGGACTCGTGTGTAGTCTGCCTGGACAAACAGGATTCCCTCCTCCTCCAGGAAATATGGGTTCAAAAAGCCCGTTGGCCGGCCCACATGCCCATTGCCCTCGGGCAGCAGCACTTCCCTGAAACGGCCCGCCGAAGGCTGGAATAGAAAGATGCGCCAGCGGTGCGGCGTATGATACCCATCGCCCCGGAATTGCACCGAAAAATCGGCATAACCATCACCATTATAGTCCGCTGCCTCCACCTGAGCCGTTGCGACCATTTCGCCGAGCACGACCGCCTGAGTATCGGTTTGGTTCTCCGATTGAATCATCACTTCCATCGTGTCGCCCCGGAACTCCACCAAAGCACGCTGCTGGCCGCTGACGGCGATGGCATGCCGGTCCTGTGCCCGCGCACCAACGATGCAGACGACCCACACAGCACCGAATAGGATGGGTATACGAAACATCATTTTATTGCTTTTCTTTCCGCCTGACGGTTAGCTCATGGAGTTCATCGGTAGCGGTATTCCATTGATAACCGCACGCAACATCGCCCGTGAAAAGCTGGACTTCCCATAGGTTTCCATCCAGCCGCCGGGCATACACCTCCTTCCCAAGCAACCAGTCCGCCGCCCAATCATAGCCCAGATTATCGGAAGTCATCACGTACGCTGCCGTCGTCAAAACCTGCGAATATTTCAATTCATTGATGGAAATCGATTCAGGCAGTATTTGGTCCCCAAACGAGTCAAATAACCCGAGGTTGGATTGCATTTTTTCCGTCAACCCCAGGTCTTCTTGCATAAATTCTGCCCAACGTTCCCGTTGGATTGGTGGATAGCGACCGAGTACCGCATTGCGCAGGGCGGTATACGCCCCGCGGTTTTCTGCCAGAAATTGCTGCTGTCTTTCCTCGATTTCACGGTCGTCAAAATCCGGGTAGAAGTCGTCATACAACATCCATTTAAACTCGTCGATTTTGTTCAATAGTTCCTGCTGGGGGGTAGACGCCTTCGGTAACCGTCCGGCCAGCCACCCCGGTTGCTGCTTTCCGCCGGTATAGACCAGTACCTGCAGCAGTTCGATACCGTTCGTGGCATAGTCCCAGCTGTATTTCATGACAAAAGCCCGGTTAACTATCACTACGCTCCATTGCGTGTCCTTTATGCGATCGGCAAAACACAACCACCCCAACCCATAAAGTTGAACGTAATCCTGCCAGCGCATCCCCTTTTCCTGCGTCAGGTAGTCCGACACCGCGATGTGGATCAGGTTTACGGAAGATAGGGTTCCTCCCGGGCCGAATGTCCGCGCCGCAGTCAGCACGCTCGTCAGGTCAATTATTTCCCGCACCGAAACGCTATCTTGCTGAAAGTATTTGTCCAGCACCTGCAAATCCAGCACTTCATAGCCGGGAAAGGCCTCCGGCGCAGGCGGCAGTGCCTCCAATCCCGCAAGGCGCAGGCGGAGATAGCGATCCTTGTTTTTTTCAATAAATACCTGCATATGCCGGGTTACCGGGTGCGCTAAAGCGGCCTCCGGATTATCTTCCCCCGCCGCCATCCAGTCTACAAATTCCGCTTTCTTTTCATCGCGGTAAGGGGCCATCCAACGGTCCAGTTCCGCGCTCAATTGCTGTTCTTCCGCTTCGGCAGATAGCGGCTTCTGGCAGGCGGCGGCGCTGCCCGCCCACAGTAAAAAGGCGATTAAAAATACTTTTGGTGTATTCATCGCCCAAAACAACACAAAATACCGTTCGGATAAAACCCCCGTTTTCAGGGATTTTCTGTCAGGCAGCGATGGGTACGTTTAAAGGACGATAAGACTGAGGTTAATTTTCCGCACGTTTCCCGGAGGGTGTAGAACTCTCTCCGTAACTCACTGATAGTATATCGTTTATAAGCATCACTTTACAGTGTATTGTTGTATTTCTCGACAGCTTCAACAATGTCCTCTTTGATAAACTCCCAGTATTTGCCTCGTAGACATATGGGATCAAATTCGTCGTCCGCTAAGGTAAAATCTGTAAAGTTTTTTAAAATGAGGTCTTTGTCATGCGTGTAAGGATAGCGATGTTGATGTAATGCTATCATAGCCTGGACATCGTGATTAGTCAACAGCTCATGCAGGTCCCAAAAATCTTTCTTTCGGCCGACACGTTGAACGACATCGACCTTCATTGCAATAATCTCCTCTATCGTGGCCAATCGAATGCCGTCTACTACCGAGGCAGGCTGTATGAATGAATCGGTATAAAACACATCTAACTTGACGGTATTATCGTTATCAGTACCGATACTGTAGGACTTTCCCATTGCTGGGTTAATTCCCGAAGAATGAACGTGGAAGGGAAATGTATTTTCTATAAAATCATCAATCTCTTTAAAGTCAATACTGCCGTATGGCGCATCAGTGAATAAGTCGATATCGACCGATATACGATGACCGATCTGGAGACTTAGTGCAGTGCCACCAACCAATCGAAATTGCGTCAATGCGGAGGAGGAGGGCTTCATTAAAGCGATCAACGAATCCTTCAAGAGGTCCGTAACGGTACCATAAAATAAACTGCTCATCCCTATTAATTTGGCTTATAGATGGTGTATGGAGTTCTGGCTTTGGACGCTTCTAACGCCTGCTTTACTTTTTCAATGCCATAAAAACGCGTTATCTCTCCTTTTTCGTCTTCATTGCCACGTTCAAAGACGCGTTGGATGACCGCACGGTATTGCTTCTGCCAATCTATTTTGTTGATATCCGTATCCCAAAAAAGGGATGTACGGAGAACGGACAGATTTGGCGTGGATTGAATTTCTTTTTCTTTGACCTTTTGGATATCGTAATAAGCCTGTAGAACTACCAACGTACCCTCTTCCAAACCTAGTTCCCGTTCGATTTTTAACGCCAAGGCTGTACTAAGCCCACGTTTGCCTTTGGTTATTGCGTTAAACGTCTGTGGATGTTCGTCTAAAGACAATGCAAACGGTCGTTGCTTAATCGCACGCTTTTTCAATTCGCGTTCGAGAACAATCCCCGGATGTATGCCTTTATATTTTTCGAACTGCTTAATCACAGAACAAATATAAACATTTTTGTTTATATAAATATAAATTTATAGAGCTAGATATTTTTACTGGTGGGATTCAAATCACCGTTTTTTCTGCTCTTTATCTAAACCTAAATATTCACAGACTTCCTCCGTACTAAGCAATTGGTGTGATTGTTTGCCACGTATTTTTTTTATCGTATTGTAAATACGTAAGCTCTGCCGGTAGCTCTTGCCGGTGATACGTGCTATATCCTTTGGATAAATACAGATTCTTCTCATTTTTATACTTTATGTACGCTTTATCTACTCTTTTGATACTGAGATAAAGTAGCGTAGCTGTTCATCATTTTGATGCCCAACTTGGTAACAAGTTGGTATAAAGTTGAGGTGGAATCTTTATTGCAATTTACAAAATAAACTTAGGAAATATTTTTCCAACTTATTTTGACTGCAGATAATGTCGGAAGTTCTAAACGCTGCTCTTCAGAATTCCCTTTGACGCGCATGCAAGGGGTTTTGATACGTTTTGTTTACTAATTTGTGAAGCCGGAGGACCCCGGAGTTCAAGCGTTTGTATCGGCTTCTCGAGCGGATCCCAGACCGCAGTTGTGTCCACTTGCATCCGGCTAAACACGGTACGCAACGGAAACGTGCGGGTGTAATGCCCATGGAGGTGGGGCGACAAGGAAGCTGTGTCACTTGCTGCCACGAAACCATCCCACCCGCCCTGGCCATTTTCTTTCAGGAAGAGATACGGCTGGCCTATATTTTCCCGCCCGCAGCTGACGCGCAGCAGCTCTACAGGACGTTTCCAGTCCGTTACATCCATACAAAACAAGCCGTATCCTACGGCATTACCTGTTAAAAAAATACCATCATGGTGCAATCCACCCAACGTCCCGCTTACGGCATCCTCCCGGTATTCCACTTGTGTGCCCGGCACGATGACACGGCTCACCTGACCGGAATCGGGGTGGTACAGCACCACCTCGTAGCGGGAACTTATCACCAAGGTCTCCCCATCCGCTGAAAGCTTCAGGCCGATCATATCACCATCCACCCATCCGCCGTCGCCCATACCCTGCTCAAAAGGCAAATCCACGATATACTCCCTCCCCTCCCGGTTAACATAAAGTTGCCGCCCATCAAGACACCTGTATTCCGCGCCCGGGACTTCTACTGTGGATTGCGCCAACGTAACAACAGAAGCCGATAACACAACTAAATAGGTCAGCAGCGCGTTCATGTTCGGTACTTTACGGTTTTCAAACATCCCGTATCCGTATACCACAGTTATTTCGGTATTCATAGCAATGCGCGTTAGACAAGTAAAATAATGCAAAAAAGATCCGGCCCAAAACCCCTGAATTCAGGGATTTATTCCCCCACGCAAAAAGGTAAACTTTGCAGTCACAATAAAATACCAAACTATGCAATAATGACTGCACGATGATATCCATTATCCTATTGTCAACGGCTGCCATTTACACACCGCAGCTGACGGACTCCATACCCGATAAATACAGCTGGCATCCCGATGGGCTC
Source organism: Parapedobacter composti (assembly GCF_900112315.1). GTDB lineage: Bacteria > Bacteroidota > Bacteroidia > Sphingobacteriales > Sphingobacteriaceae > Parapedobacter > Parapedobacter composti. Next base: position 106,859 of record NZ_FOLL01000002.1, read on the forward strand.
ATCATCTATGCAGCCCCTTCGCTAACCGCCGATTCGATCAATCGCGCCGGTTATGGGGAATTTATCCTCGTCGAGGAGTTATGGGATGGTGAGACCGTCTACGTGACCCGCTACCAACACGATGAAGATAAGTGGATTTCAGACGAATACCTGAAACTGTACCAGCATGCATCCCATTGGCTACGGGTAAAGCACGGCGGCCGGCCGGGTTTCATCTTGGACACGTACTTGGCCCCCATTCCACCGCCGGATACCTCGCATGCGTCCGGCTTGATCTGGGAGGAATATCTTAAAAGCCTGTCAATGGTAACGTTCGAGGAATCCGAGGGCCAAACCGAAGACTTCTGTGCAAGAAACACCCTGCATTTTGCGAACGGCATCATATACACCTATACAGATTTCGGGCCCTGTGAGCAATGCGGTCATGTCCAAAAGCAGCTGTACCTCCCGCTCACCAGTAAAGCCGAGGCCATGATGATGGGGTTGCATTTCTTCCGCTACTATGGTCTTTTCTCGGGAGCGAACAGCGTGTTGCTCAAGCGCGAGGGTGAAGCCGTGGCATTAGAAGGATATATGGAGTCCGGCCAAGTAACGATCATTTCGTTTAGCAAGCAACAAGATGGCGTGTGCCTGATTGAAGACAATTACTTGTAAGCGAATCGCCAATGAAAGCTGCCTAGGGAGCGGATTTCATTCTAAACAGATAAATCACTAACTTTGTATGTATCAAAACTCGAGTGCTATGGAAACATTTATTGTCCACACGGAAAACAAAGCGCAAGCGAATGCGATAAAAGCAGTGCTTAAAGCATCGAATATTACGTTTGAAAAGACCACCGAGAAACCATACAACTCGGAATTTGTGAAGAAAATCCAAAAAAGTGATCAAGAATACAAAGCAGGCCAGTTTAAAACCATAAAAACCGAGGACTTGTGGAAGTAGATTATTCCGAGCAGGCTTTGGTCGACATTGCTTTTAGGAAGAAATCAGGCAACCTTTCCGTTCAGAAAAAATCAGCCGTTTAATCCAGTCAATCCAAGAAACACCCTTCCAAGGTATAGGCAAGCCAGAACCCCTCAAATATGAGCTGTCGGGCAAATGGTCTCGCCGCATTTCAGATGAACATCGGATCGTTTATGAAGTATTCGAAGGCCGGATTCGCGTACATTCCCTACGAGGGCATTACAGGTAGCCTTTTACCCTCCTCAAGCACTGCAATCGGTAGTGACGCGGTCAATCAATGTTAAATACCATTTATCGGCGATCAGCGTAAGGTTAAAAATTAACTCCTCATCTTCCTGGCCTGTGAGTACAATCCGTCGGCTCTGCTGCGCAAGGTCGCGGAAACGTGCCAGTTCAGTCTCCGGAATGGAGTCCCCGCGATACTTGACAAGATTCAGCGCCGTTTGAGCGAGCTTATCGTCGCTCCGTGTGGTATCGGCAAAAAGTCCGGTTTTATCCCATACCATCTCGCCGCAGTCATAAACAGGAAGTTCCGCGTAGTGAACCGAATCGGGTACGGCAACCATATCCGGATAACCCAAATATTCCGGCACCGGTTGCTCAAAATCAATCGAATCGACGAGCACATACTCATCAAAAACACCGATCCGGTAAATCATCGCGAGTCCGGTTTCCTCCGATATCAACCCGTTGAGCGTAGCGCCATCCCGGTCATGAAACGCGTGGATAACCTTCATGACGGTCGCCTCAAAATGATCCGGTTTGACGGGGGAATTACAAGAAGAAAACGACGCAGGTACCATCAAGGCAACGGCACATAAAGCGCTCCTTGCTTTTAATTGCAGGTGTATCACCACAAGCCAGTATTTACGGTAAACGTTCCCGAGGGTACGCCCTCCACCTGCAACACCTCGCCCTTGTCTGTGTAATATTGCCATTCTCCGTTTTTATAACACAACATAGGAAAGGTAATTTCCGTTCCCTTTTCGTATCGGTTCAGCAATAGGTTGTCGAATTCCACCGGAAGGATAATTTGTCCGCTGCGATCGGCAATGCCGAATTTGTAACCAACCGAAAGCAAAAAATATGCCCCGTTGTTGAACACCTCCACGCCGTCATATTTCGGAGGGACCAGCACCTGCCCGGTACTGTCGGCGATACCGGCCCGTAGTTCACCTGTATTTTCCTCCACCCTCCGGATGACCAGGTGCCGCCCGGTAAAATAATCCATCGCCATCAAAAACTCATTCGGAGCGGTATACACTTCGCTGGAAAGCGGTCGGCCGTCGCGGCCGAGGAACTGATAGGCTACATATCCCACTTGGGAGCGCCAGTCGGACGCCGGAAAATACCTGGCGCCGACGGCGATGCCGTGCGCGTTGAAGTCCAGTACCCGATCGTACACCGGTTCCGTCACCCAATTGCCTGCCGTATCCAGGAGACCATATCGGCCATCAACCCGCACCCAGCCAAGGCCGAACGGCGAAAACCGCTCCAGCAGGGCATCTTCCGTCCTGTCGTCATACGCGTAAGCAAAGGCAAATTTGCTGTTTGGTACCGACTTCCCGAGCACCGGGCTGTACAGCTGTGCGCGCACGGAGTCGTCCGAAATCAACACCAAACCGGGGTACCTGACCGATTGGGCATACCGGGCAGGGAGTTTGGTTACCACTCCGCGCCGGCCATCGATGAGGATGGCTGGGCCACCGTTCCGGGCGCCGGATAACAAGGCAAACGTCCCGCCGACGCTATCGTACACCGTGTATTCGGCAGGCACAGCCTCCTGCCCGTCCATCCTGCGTATACCATATCGATAGTCGCCGTAATCGCCGTTTACCGTCAGCACAATCGGTCCCGAGCCGGGCAGTTTACGCAACTGATCGAATGCAGGCGGGATAATCTCCCGCTGCAACTCCGCATCGTACAGGCCCTGCTTACCGGCCTTGGTCACGACAAAATACCGCAAGGACGAAGTGTCCCATAGCGACCACGATGCATAGCCGAGCGGTAGCAGCTCCCTGCCCGTGAAATCGTATACGGCCTGCTCGCCCTGATGCTCGCCGACCACCACAGCATCGGGGCCGTCGTACGTAAGCGAAGCCAGGTCGATTTCGTGAAATTTCGGGGAAACCACTTGGCCGGTTTCCGCAAAGTACAGGCCGTACAGCGCCTTTTGCCGGGTCTTGAAGATGGTAATTCCCTTGCTGCCCGACGAATAGAAATAATCGTTCACGTGGGTTACTGCGGTATACGATGGCGCCAGCAGTTCACGGCCCGTCGTATCATAGAGTCCCCAGCGACCGTCTTTCGCAAGGGCAAAGTAATCATCGTATACATTCACGTCGTCCCATTGCGGCGGAATCAGCACGCCTTTACCCCGTTGGTAGACACCTTTGCGCCCACCCTTCTCCACAATGGCATAGGGACCATGATACCCGCGGAAATCATTGGCATTGGGCACGGTGATGCGCTCGTATTCGGCAGGCAGTATTTCATTGGCATCGTGATCAATCAATCCGTATCGGCCGTTTACCTGGACAACCAACTCGCCGCCGGCGAGTATTTCAAGGGGATCCCGGCCGTCAGCAGAAAACTCCCTGCCCGTCGGGATATGCACCACTACCGGGCGGCCGTTTTTCGAAAACGAGCGCACCCATTCGTCACTCCGCATGCCCCAATGCTCGTGCTCGTATGCAAAGGGCACCCGTACTTGGCCGTCGAAACCCATGATGCCCCATTTTTCATCCCGCTGCGCATACACATAATCCGACTTCCGGCCGCATCCCCCGCAATAGTCAAAACCATCGTACTTCGCCGGAATGGCCAGCTGCGCGGCCTCCCGATCATAAACACCCCACTTTGTTCCGGCTTTGACATCGAAATACCGGCCATCGAGGTAACCCACGTCATCAAAAAAAGGCAGCAGCATTCCCTCTTCCCTACTGTACAAGGAGTGCTTGCCGTCTTTCATCACCTTCCAGAACGCGCCGAACCGGGTATCGATCTGCTGATATTCCGGGGGTAACACCCAACCGCCCGATCGGGCCAGTACCCCATATCGGCCATCCTTGGTTACGACGCCGAGTGGTTGAGCGGCGGTATCGGCACTGCCGATATCTTGGATGTAACGGTCAAACAGCCGCTTGCCGGCGCGGTCGATGTAAAACGTACGGTCGCCAGCGGTTATCTGCGCAAAGCCATGGCCGTTGAAGCGCTCCGCCCGCGCCGATGCCCCCTCTTGGGCATTGGCCGGCATCGTTGCGCCGCCCAGTGTCGCCGCCAAGACGCCATACCCTACAATAGCGGATCTAAAATTGTTTTTCAGCATCACCTGTAACATCGGACTAAAGGAAAAACAGGTAAACCAACAATCCGGCCAAGAGCGTCAACGCGATGGAAATGGCAAAATAAACAGCCACCATTTTCCAATACGCCCCAGCGGTGAGATGAGGCAAGCCCGCGGCTATCCGTTTCGCGTCTGTTATGGTGACGGGCATAAAGCTGATGGTGCCGACAAAAAAGATCAATCCCAACTCCCACAGATAGATACTGGCGTTTCCAACGCTGATGTAATCATCGATATCAGCAAAGACCAGCCTGAGCGCAACAGCCAGCAGTCCCCCCAAGGAAATGATGACTGGCCAACCGCCAAACCGGTCTTTCTTGAAAGCCTCCTGCATTTTAGCAGCGTACTCCTCATCCGTATCTTGCCGATTTCCATTATGGTCGTTACTCATACTCCTTATATTATAATTTATATACACAAAACTAACGGCCAACGCCATGTGCTGCAATCCCTGAAAACCGGGCTTTTCACCTTCTATCGCTTGGTCAAACCCGTTTCAAATTCGCGGTCGATGAATCCTTGGGTGTCCACGCCTTTTTCCCGCAAAGTCGTTCGGACGATTTCGGCCGCTTTAGCAAAATCTGCCCGCGTAAGCCCATGAAATTGCGACGACGCCAGATAAAATCGAACACTCGGAAAGCTTTCCAAGAACCAGCTCAAATCCGTCAAATTGGTATATCCAAAACTACCGGCCATTTTTTCGGGAAGTTCTTCCGGATGTTCGTACTCCAGCATCCACATCAGCGTGAACGGCGCACGCGGCTTCTCCCCGGTCATCCTGATTCTGAAAAACGACGACAGCTCTGCCCGTTCGTCATACAGGAAAAAATAGAGTTTCCTGGATTCGCGTGCGGCTGCACGGGGGTGATACTGGATCTGGGGAAACTGCAGGGAATCGCGCCAGAGGTAGATGCGGTAGCCAAGCGAATCTTTGTTGCGGATAAAATCCCGCATGATGCGGCTGTCTTCAGCCACGTCCAGCACCGGAATTCCGGTCGGCACGCGTACGCCATCGTTCGGTATCAATACGGGTTTCAGGTCGGCCGAGGGGTCGTTGCTAAACAGATACACCGCTCCCTCACCCGCGATGGTACGCTGAAGTGCATTTTGCTGTTTGCGGTATTGCTTAGCGGTATTTTGGTGCAGGTTCGCCAAAGGGTCTGTTTTTAGTTTCTGCACGATATCGGGCATGCAGGTTCTGATAAAAAGAAACACCGAAAAGACCAGCGATACCGGAATGACGATGTTCCTGGCCCGGTTTTGCCGTTTCCGTGCTGCTTCCAGCGCTTCCCTCGCTTCGGCATGGGCGGCGGGGGCTGCCTTTTTACGTGGAACAGGCGCCGGAACAGGAACAGCCTGTGGAATGCCTGTATCGCCGGCAGTCAGCGTACTGCCCGTCTTTGGGTTGCCAATCTCCGGACCAACCCCCGCATCCGGGACCCTCCCGTGCCGTTGCCAGGCATCGATATGACTGACAAACGTATCAAGAAAAGCCATGTAGCCCTCAATCTCCTGCTCATATTCCTTCACGTGTAAATCGAAGCGATACCTTTTCCCGGCTTTGGTAAATATCAACAGCGAAGGGGCTGGTTTGTCAAAATTCAGACGGGAGAGGCCTTTCCGGATTTCGTAATGCTGGATGTCATCGTACCGTATCGCACCGAATATCTTAGAGATAAATCCGCCTTCCACAAAGGTGATTTCCTCTCTTTCATTCCGTGCCCGGGTCTGTTTAACGGCAAAATAAACGATGCATCCAAACCAAACGGTCATTCCGAAAATAAGGCATATGGCAGCGTACTGTGTGTCCACACGGTAATGCTCCAGGAGTAGCGCAACGGGAACGAGCACCAGAAACCCCGCAAACAACGTGATGAGGATGGCGTAGGTGTAACGTATTTTTATGAAATAGAAGGTGTAAGACCGCTGTGTATGCATCTGTGGATTCTTCCTGTTTCAATATCCAAGCTTATCCCCCGCCGACACCGGCAGTTCCGTACCGTCGGCCTGCACATAGGTCCACCGCCCACCCACCTTCACCCGTGCCGGAAAATAGCCCGCTTGGGAGTCATTCAGCCGGGCCTCCTCATAGCGGGGCGCCACGAGCACTTTCCCCGTGCTGCTCGCGAAGCCGGACTTTCCGTCCTTTTCCACGCGAAGAAGTGAATCACTTATTAAGCGGATATGATCGTATTCCGTCGGCAATACCGTAGCACCGTCAAGGCCCACCAATCCCGCTTTGCCATTCAGACGGACCTGAAACAAGGCAGGCTGCTTCAGGTAATCCACCGCTTCGTACGCTGCTTCCAATATCACCCGGCCACGCATATCGATCACCCCTACATTATCGTTTCGCCAGATTTTCCGCATTTCGCCGTTATAGATCTTGTCCATACCATGGTATTCAAGCGGCAATACCACGTTCCCGGCGGAGTCGATGATACCGATGAGCGCTTTACCATCCACGCTTCTCGATGCGGCGGCGAGGCCACCGAAGAAGTCATCCACGAAGTCAAACCCCTCAAAACGGACTTCCTTACCCTGCCGGTCCACAAACAGGTTCTTTTCAGCACCCACCTTGAGCAGCCCACCTTGGAAAGGCCGAACCTGTAGTAACCGGCTGATGCTATCGGGCACCAGTTGCTTGCTCAGCCGGTAGGGGGAGAAATCCCATTGCGGATGATGGTAAAGCTGTTTGCCATCGGCGTCAAACAGGGTGGTCGACCAATGGCTATCGTTCCGCGTTGTTACCACATAACGGTCCGTATCCACCGCATGGACAAGCAGCCTTTTGGTTGGCGGAATTAACGGGCTGCCGTCCGCCCGGAAATAAGCAGATACCGGATCGGCTGTGGCGTTGCCATTTCCCCGCCCGCTCGTCGCCTTGATGAAGCAACCCAACTGCCATTCCAGTTGCTCATATTCCGGCGGCAACAGGAGGTGCTTCCGCTCCAGGTCATACAAACCGATCGATTCCCCATCGGGAATGCGAATGATCGAAGCGGGGCCGGTACCCGAAACGTTTGCGCTGTAACCGCCCATGGGAAACCGGTAAGAAACCGGTAGCAGTTCTTTCCCCTGCAAGTCGGCCAATCCGTATCGTTCACCCGCAACGACATAGAGGCAACTCCGCGCTCCCGTGTTACCAAACTGTATACCGTCGTATTCCATCGGGAGCAGTTTCTTGCCAGCGCGGTTGAACAAATTGTATTTGCCTGCTGCCCGCGCCATGAAATACAGGTCGCCGCCCGTTGTTTCTTTATCGTTTCGCTGGCCAGATGACTTACTCGGGCTACCCGGAATCATGGGAGGCCCGTCGATGATTACCGAACCGGATATGGCCGGTCTGCCACGGTCGTCGAGGATTTTGATATCGCTATATTGGCAAGGCACGATCAGTTGGCCATCGTCGGCAAGCACACCCTTTTTTCCATTTTGGGTCACGATACACCGCCCATCCACCCAATCTGCCGCATCGTCATATATCGGCAGAATCCGCACGCTCCCGTCGGCGGCTAGCCATCCGGTTTTTCCGCCGCGTTCTATCCGCACCAGTGGGCCGTCGGCGCTCATCCGGTCATATTGCTCCATCGTCAGCCGCTTGCCGAGCGTATCCAGCAAGAAAATCTCATTCCCCTGCTGGCCTAAAAGTAGCGGCCCGCCATCCAGCCGTATACCCATCAGATCATCATAAACAGCCGGCATCACTTCCCGCTTTCCATCAGGCGATCGGAGTCCCTTCTTGCCGGCGGCGGTTACCTCCAGGTAGCCGTCCGGCACATAACAACGGGTCAGATCGTCATAGGTAAACGGCAGTACCTCCCCGCCGTCGGTCAACGACAGCAACCCCCATTTTCCCGCTTTCTGGGCAGCCAATACGTGTGCATTGATGGGGCGGAGGTCGTCATATACCGGTTCGGCAACTGTTTTGCCCAATGTATCGATAGCTCCCACCTTACCATCAAGCTGCACGATAGCCAGAAAATAATGATAGCTTTTATCCGCGCCCGGATGACGCTTATCGGCATATTCATAACGGATATCATCATAAATGAAATCCGCAATCACGTCCCCTTTGCTATTTATGGCACCGTATGCCCCATCGGTTACCGCGATGCACACCGGGGCACCGTATCGCACAGGCTTATCCACCACCACCTTTCCCGAGCGGTGCAGGTACCGGGATTTTCCGGCCACCCGTATTTCCGCAAAGTCGCCCTTGAACGGGCCAAGCGCATCGGCATGGAGCGTATCAGTCGGCAGATGGTGAATGGCGGGTGTAGCCGACAAAGGGGCTGATAAAAAGACCACACTGCCAAGCAGTGTAACAGCGATGAAGTAAACGAATCGGAACATGATAAATCACTAATCTTAACCCTGCAAAAATAGCCTTTGTTGTTCCGGGTATAAATACCGGATTTCAGGGGTTTTAAATGCCGAGCCTGACGACTAACTTTGTTTACAAAGCCAACGGATGAATACATATACATCACCTGATCAGAAACATCGCCTGACGTTTACGTACGAAGGTGAGATCCGTTTTGGACCTGAGTTTTACACCGTTAAGCTAGACGGTATGCCCATTTCCGAAAGAATATTTGGGGATTACTGCCTGTGGCAGCCAAATTCCCGCATGGTAGCCTTGCAAGAATGGCTCAAAACGGGGGCTCACTTAGGTGTCGTAACAGCGCTGACCTTAATCGATCTTCAGGAAATGAAATTGGCGCAAATACCAAAGGTGGATATGAGACGTATTTTTTCGGTCAGATTTGAAAATGAATCGATTCGTTATCGGGAAAAACAGTTGTGGACAACAGTGGAACGTGAAATCAAGCTGGATGACATTCATGACTGGCAAAACTTAACTGATGAGACCGGCACATGATAGATCATTTAACAGCACCATGGACATGCGGCGACAGGTTCATCTACCGAAAAAATCACGGATTTCGGCTATTGCCTGGGTATTGTGTCGTTAATAGCTTTAAAAAAGTGATTGCCATGACGATGAAAGAAAATATCCCGATGAAATCCAACTTTTTTCACACGCTGTTTATAGGTGCCTTAATCGTCTGTGTCGGCATCTCCCCCGTTCGCGCGCAACGTGCAACCGGTTTTATGCCCCTCAATAGGCTGGGCGTATCGTATCAGAAAGCCGTTGGCGTAGACCTTGGTTTCGGCGCATACAATCTCCTCTTTGGTCGCCAGCTGACGCATTTCTTCGATGTTTCGCTTGGCTCCGAAGCTGTCTTCGCTAATCAGTTGATATTAGTCCCTAAGGTGAACGCTGATATCGGGTTCGACATTATAGAGGCGCTGACCTTCGGTGGCGGAATTGATGCGGGATGGCATACCGATTTCTCACAAGGTACTTGGCGATTTTCGCCGAAGGCCGGTTTTACGGCCGGTTCGGTAATCCGTTTGTATTACGCCCGTCACCTGTACGGTAATCCACAGCAGTTCGCTCATATCGGGCAGCACCGCATATCGCTGGAAGTAAACATTGCTGCCTTCCATAATATGAAAATAGGTTTTTAATATCACTGTTATGAGCAATGCTTATCCATCGAAAAAAAAGCAAGTACTTACTACCTGGTCGTGGTTGTTCCTGGCATTGGCCGTTCTTTCGACGCTCTCGTGGACGTTCATGGACGTCCATCCGGATATTGGTATTTCGTTGGCCGTCCTAGCGGCAGCCATCGCAGCCATCCTCGGTGGAATCGGTGTCGCTACGAAACGAACGGTCAGCGTCGTGGTATGCGTCGTGCTGTCGGTACTGGTCATCGCCTTTCACGTGATCTTGATCATCGCGCTTCGCAACATGTGCGTAATCTGCTAGCGCAGTTACTGCACGTACATATCCGGGGCCATTGTTTCGAGCTTGGTTTCCTTTGCTTTCAGCTGCTCATACCGTTCCAGACCACGCGCCGCCTGCTTTGCATGGTCAGACGCATCCAATGCCCCGGCTTGCACCCGGATTTCCTCACGTTTACTGATCCGCCTCAGCAACCGGTTTTTAAGTCTTTCGGCATTCTTCTGCGTGGGATCATACGGAACCAGATCGACGCGGGCGCGGGTCAGCCCTGACGTGACCCGCGTGTTGACCAGGTATACCCGGCCCGCTTCCAGGTCTGCTTCGATAAAACTCATGTTTTCGGATTTACCCCAAAGGACGTGGCTGCCGGGATCGCATTCATAGACCAGGTAACTGCCCGGTCCGATTTTACCGAGGTATTGGCCGCCGTCGTAATACTGAAACTGGATAACCGGCGCTTCCAATGGCGGGCGCGTAAAAATCACCAATGCCTTATCCGGCGCTGGGGCGGGCAGCTCGAAAGCGACAGGTGTATCGTCTTCTTCACTATCCTGCGCGACCACGTGGCGCTGGAACAGCAGCAACACGGCAAATAGCGTGATAATAGCTATGCGATTCATGGTGTAATTATAATTAGTTAAACAATCTACTGACCGGTCCCGCTTTTTGCATCCATTGGCTGACTTTGCCCTGCACGCCCGATTGCGCAGCGTGGGGTGCCACACGCTCAAAGGTGCCGCCATAGCTGCCCTTCACGGACTCGCCATTGTTCATCATCAGGTCGAATTCAATCTTATAGTTGTTTCCACTCCCGGCCACTTTGACGGTGCCCCCTGAAATGAAGGCGATTTCATCAGCATCCTCACTGCTTATCCGCATGTTCAAGATAAGGTATCCGTCGTCGAAATAATGTTTGCCTGTTACATCTTCTGCCTCGTAGTCGGCGAAACTAAAAATGCCCTGCCGGAACGTTTGCTCACTTGCCGAGTACAGGTCTAAAAACAGGTGTACCGGTACATTGTCGTCGTCATCCTCGGCAAATTGAAACAAGTAAAATTCCTGGTTGTAATGCGACCCATCGAAACCGTAGTCGCTATAGCCAGCGTCGTTAAGGCGGTAGGTGTGCCCCTTATATACGAGGCTGTTGGTTGGGTTGATGTCCGGTTCAATTCCTTCATCGTCGTCTTTTGAACATCCGCCGACACCCAGCGCTGCCACGATAAGGAGCAGCGTGATCTTGCGGCTTTGTTTCCATAGCTGTTGCATGATTTTTCATTATTGGTACTACGACAAAGGTCGTTACCTCGTTCAAATGAAAAAATCCCTGAAAACATGGATTTATCTGCCGAGCTTCGCCGCTTAATTTTGAAAACGATGACAAGCAACTCCTCCTTACTTCCGTTAATCGGCCTGGCAGCTGTCCTATGGTCGTCATGCACCACAAAACGGCTGGCTACCGCTATAGAAATCCAACCCGCCACATTGGACTATATCGGCGATCGTTCCTGCGGTTGGCAGCGCATCCGTCAGGGCACGCGCTGGGGTTATATCCACACATCGTCAAAACGGTTCATCACACCTCGGTTTGATTGGGGAGACGATTTCCATGACGGCTTTGCCGTGGTGCAGCGCGGCGGCCGCGCCGGGTTCATTACGTCAACAGGGGTACGTTGGGGACGGCTCAAGTATCAACGGGCCGGCCATTTTTCCGATGGGGTAGCCCCGGTAAAAATCCGCGGTAAGTATGGCTACCTGGATGCAAGGCGGAAGTGGGTTGTCCGCCCCCGGTATGACTACGCGCTGCCGTTTCAGGAAGGCCGCGCCGTAGTGGCCGATGGGCTGCACTATGGTTTCATCGATCGCACAGGCAACCGGGTAACCCGGTTGGAATACGAGGATGCCACGCCATTCCGAAATGGGCTGGCCAGGGTGCGGAAAAACGGACATTTCGGGCTGATCGATACCCATGGCGTGGAGGTGCTGCCATTGGTGTATACCGCCATTGAACCGCTTGCCGGAGGGGACTATCGCCTCACGGGAAAGGATGGCGTTGGACTGGCCGACGCAAACGGGCGGCTGCTGGTCAATGCGCGATACCGCCGGGTTCAGCTCCGGGACGACGGGAATTATTCCATCGAGAACCATTCGGGAAAAGTGGGCCTATTCCATCTGAATCAGCGGCGGTTGATTTTACCCGTCGTCTTTGACGCCATTTATGACGCCGGTGAAGGGATATACCTCTGCCACCAAAATAACAACCATTATGTATACGCAGACTCCACCGGCCACCTGTTATATGAACTGGCATTTGAAGATGCCGGCACATTCAGCGAAGGACTCGCAGCCGTTAAAAAAGATGGTAAATGGGGATACATCGACACCGCCGGCCGATTGGCGATTCCCTTCCAATTCGATGCCTTTGACAACCGGCATTATGCGCGGATGCGGTTCAGCAGCAACCGGGCCTGGGTACGGAAAGGCGGGATGACCGCGCTCATCGACCGGTCTGGGCATACCGTTGCCTTAACCGACTACCCATCTGCCCTTCCGTTTACTTGCAATCGCGCCTTGGTGGTGGATCAATCCGGTCGCATTGGCTACGTAGACACGTTGGGAGCGGTACGTATTCCGTTGATGTATACCGGCGGCAGCGCCTTCAATACGTATGGCATCGGCTGGGTAACGAAGTCCCCTTACGACATACCGTCCTACCACACCATCAACACCGCGGGCGAAATCATCGACAGCCTGGGCTTTCAACCTCCCAAGATTTTTAATGCCCGATACTGGTATACCGACCGGCCGAAGCGGTCGCTGCTGGTCGACCGCCGCACAGGGAAGATCACGGATTATCCGTATGATAACATGTACCGATCATCGTATATGCCTGATGACCTGTTTCACGCCACCCGGGATCAACTGTCGGGACTGATCGACACTTCCATGGCCGTAGTGATCCCATTGCGTTACCGGACGGTCGAAACGTTTCACCACAACCGTGCCCGGGTAGTCAGCGATACCGGCGAAGGGTTTGTGGACCGGCTCGGCCGCGAAATCCTGCCGTTGCATTACGAAAAGTTTTCCTATTTCCGTTATCCGGTCACCGTGGCCATACGCAATGGCCGGCGCGGCGTGCTGGACACCGCAGGGCGCGTCGTCATACCGCTCGACTACGATGCAGTGGACATCGACTATGCGAACAACCGCATCATCGCAACCGACAGCCTCGGCGCGCGGATATTCGACCGGCATGGGTACCTGCTCCATGACCGGCAATACGACAGGGTATCTGCCTTCCATGCCAACCGCGCCACCGTACGGAAAAACGGAAAAACCGGTGTTGTGGACTACCTCTTCCGGGAGCTGTGTCCACCCATCTACGACCGGATAGGCCCTTTTAAAGCCGATGGGATGGCCTGGGTGGTCAATGACGGAAAAATCGGATACCTGGATTCAGCCTATCAGGTTTGCATTCCCATCATCTACGATGACGGGGACATCTTTATCCACGGCATGGCCAAGGTCAAACTAAACGGCGAGGAGCTATTCGTCGACCGCGCGGGGAAACGGGTTTATCCGGATGAAGCGACTATCCAAGCCCGGGAAGCGGCCATCGCGGAAACCAAGGAAGATATGCGCTGATTGTCATAAAAAAGCCCTGAAACGGGGAGGATCAGGGCTTTCAAACTAACCAATTATAAACCTAAATTATGAAAAGACAAATTTTATGGTACAAAGATACGGATTTAGAAAAAACGCATTGAATTGGCGGTGTTAAGAAATGTTAAAGTTTTCACGCAGCAAGAAGCATTTGCGATTTAACGAATAGTTACTATATTAGTACAGAAAATAACCATTTATAATTTATAACTCTTCACATCAAAAATCTGTAAAAACATGGGAAAGTTTGTCATCACAACACGCAAAAACGGTGAATTCCAATTCAACCTTAAGGCTGGTAATGGCGAGGTCATTCTGGCCAGCGAAGGCTATACCGCCAAGGCTTCCTGCCTTAACGGAATTGAATCCGTGAAGAAAAATGCCGCTAATGATGCCCGCTATGAGCGGAAAGAAGCAAAAAATGGTAAGTTTTTCTTTAACCTGAAAGCAGGCAACGGGCAAGTTATCGGTTCAAGCGAAATGTATGAAAGTTCTGCCGGCCGCGACAAAGGAATCGAATCGGTAAAACGCAATGCCCCTGATGCCGTTGTAGACGACCAAACAGCATAAACCATCATACGGATTGGGAGAAAAGGGTTTCTTCCAATCCGCTTTTTTTGCTAACTTGCGTGCCAAGTAATTACAGTCATGAACGAGGCAGCAACAACAGCAATCCGGGTGGAGCACACGCAACAGCCACGGCTCCCGCAAGTCGATTTCAGCAACCTGAAATTCGGTCAGGTTCTATCTGACCATATGCTTGTCGCCGACTATGTCGACGGGCATTGGGACACGGTGAGCATTGTGCCTTATGGGAACCTGTCATTGAGTCCCGCCACATCGGCCCTACATTACGGCCAAGCTATCTTTGAAGGTCTGAAAGCGTATAAATTCGCGGATGGAACCATCAGTGTCTTCCGGCCGGACAAGAACCTTGAGCGGTTCAACAAATCGGCACTGCGGCTGGAAATGCCCGAAGTTCCCGAAGAGATTTTCATCGGCGGCCTGAAAGCGCTGCTGGATATCGACCGTGGCTGGGTGCCAGGCACCGTGGGTGCATCGTTGTATATCCGTCCGTTTATGTTCGGTACCGAAGCGGCATTGGGTGTACATCCTTCCGATTCGTATAAATTCATTATCATTACCGGCCCGGTAGGTGCCTACTATAACAAGCCGCTGCGGCTAAAGGTAGAAACCCATTTTACCCGTGCCGCCGAGGGTGGTGTGGGATTTTCCAAAAATGCGGGCAATTATGCGCTGTCGCTACATCCCACACGGCTGGCCCAGGAAGAAGGGTTCGATCAGTTGATGTGGACCGATGCCATTGAGCACAAATACGTTGAAGAAGCCGGTACGGCCAACCTCGTGTTCCGGGTAGGCGACACGATCATCACCCCTTCTTCTGACACCATATTGCACGGCATTACACGCCGTACCATCATCGAAATCGCCAAACATTGGGGTTACCAAGCGGAGGAGCGCAAGGTATCCGTCAAGGAACTCATAGACGGCATTGAAAACGGCAGTGTGACGGAAGCCTTTGCCGCCGGTACGGCAGCGACGCTCACACCCATCTCGGAAATCGGTTACGAAGGCCAGATTTATAGACTGCCGGACCCGGCTCAACGGGAGTTCTCAAACCGGGTACTGCAATACCTCAATGATTTGCGTTACGGACGCATTGCGGACGAGTTCGGTTGGAATTTCATTGTAGGGTAGCATCGATATGAGCGATGATGCGGCCGGTTTCTTCGGGCGCAAACCATACTGTCTCCTTATCTTTCCGGAACCAGGTCAGTTGCCGTTTGGCGTATTGACGGGTATGCTGCTTGATTTGCTCCACGGCCTGTTCGAGGGTCAACTTCCCGTCCAGGTAATCAAACAATTCCGTATAGCCCACCGTCTGCAATGGCGGCTTAGCACGGTGAGGGAGTAAGGCTTTCACTTCGTCCAGCAATCCCGCCTCCATCATCGCGTCCACCCGTGTGTTGATGCGCTGGTGAAGTAGCCCCCTATCGGCATTCAGCCCGATTTTCAGTACGCTGAAGGATCGCGCAGCGAGTTGTTGCCGCCTGAAATGTGAAAACGGAGTCCCGGTGCTTTCATACACCTCAAGCGCCCGGATCACCCGTTGAGGATTCTGGATGTCTACTTCACGGTAATAAACCGGATCCACCTTTTCCAGCCATTGCTGAAGATAAGGCAGTCCTTGATCTTTATAAATTGCATTAAGCCGGTCGCGCATGCCGGGCAGCGGCTTGGGCAGGTTGTCCAGCCCACGGCACACCGCGTCCACAAACAAGCCTGAGCCGCCCACCAACAACACCCGGTCGTGCCGGGTAAACAAGCTGTCGAGCAAGGCCAACGCATCCCGCTCGTAATCGCCCGCGGAGTAATCGTCCTCAATGCTATGCGAATCAATAAAAAAATGCGGTATAGCCGCCAATTCTTCAGCAGACGGCTTGGCTGTTCCGATGGTCAGTTCCCGGTAAAACTGGCGGGAGTCGGCTGATAGGATAACGGTTTGGTAATGCTGAGCAATCCGGATACCCACAGCCGTCTTTCCGATGGCCGTAGGGCCTACGATGCAGACAAGCGTCTTCTTTCTCACGCGCTCAATCAATATTCCTCTTCGTCCCGGCTGTTGTCGGCTTCTTCCCCTGCACCTTCCTGCTCCTCCCCATCGAGCATATCCAAATCTTCTTCCTCATTGATGCCGTATTCCGTCTCCTGCAAGAAATCATATTCATCGCCCTCCTTCTTCGCGGCCGATTCCGTCGGCACAATCGGTGTGCCCGGCAATTTCGGAACCTGGCCTACACTCTTAAACAACGCCGGATATTCCTTGCCCTCCTCTTCCTTCAAAATTTTGACGAGCTGCACATGGAAATCGAATGGGCGGTCAAAGTTATAGACGTAATAGAACTTCTGGTGCGGGTCGTCAATGAATTTGCTCAGCCGCGACTGTTCCATCAACGCCACGCCCCGTTCCAGCTTCTGCTTATCGGGCATGTAGGCAATTTCGTCCCCCTTTTTCCAGCGGTCATTGCTCACATAGAATGAAGACGGCACCTCAGGATTGTACCCTGTAGCCGCGTGCAATGCATTGTGCAAATCCAAAAACGTCTGCTTAGGCAAGACATCGATTTCACGGATCACATCATCATAATCCTCGAACGAAATCCTGAACCGGTAGATAGCCATGGCGCTCCTTTATGTTAACTTTACCTTACGTGAATTTTATGCGAATATCCTAATTTATATACGAGATACGAAATACGGCGGTCAGTTTATGGGTGCCAGCCCCATTTCCTTTCCTTTTTCGAGCATATACCGGTAGGCCTCTTCCCGATTATTGGGGATATCGCCTTCCAATATTGCCTCTCGGATGGCATTTTTTATCGCCCCCACTTCCCTACCCGGTTTCAGTCGGAACGCAGCCATAATATCCTCTCCCGTAACGGGCGGTTGCCAGTTCCGGATTTGGTCGCGCTCCTCCACGTCTTTGAGTTTTTGTTTGACCAGCTCAAAATTCTGGCGGTATTTTTTCTTTTTATACTCGTTCTTGGTGGTCACATCAGCGTGGCAAAGCATCATCAGGCTATCGATATCGTCGCCCGCTTCAAACAGCAAGCGTCTCACCGCCGAATCGGTCACCGTATCTTGCGCCAGCACGATGGGCCGCAGGTGCAGGAGCACGAGTTTCTGCACAAACTTCATCCTGTCGTTAAGCGGCAATTTCAGCTCTGCAAACAACTTCGGCACCATCCTGGCCCCCTTATCTTCATGCCCGTGGAATGTCCAGCCATGCCGCTTATCGAAACGTTTCGTCGCCGGCTTGGCGATGTCGTGCATGATGGCCGCCCAGCGGAGCCACAGATCGCCCCCGAGTTCGGCCACATTATCCAGTACTTCAAGGGTATGGTAAAAATTATCCTTATGCCCTTTGCCATCAATCACGTCCACACCGTGGAGGTTGGCCATCGCCGGAAAAACAATATGCAGCAAACCCGTGTCAAACAAATACCTGAACCCGAAAGAAGGTTTCGCGGCCAACACGATTTTATTCAGTTCATCGATGATGCGTTCCTTGGAAATGATCCGTATGCGCTCACGATTATCTTTAATGGCGTTGATGGCGCGGATATCTATCTTAAAATTCAGTTGGGTAGCGAAGCGTACGGCCCGCATCATCCGCAGCGGGTCGTCCGAGAACGTTTCGCCCGGGCTCAACGGCGTACGGATGACGCGTTGGCGGATATCCTCCAACCCACCGAAAGGGTCGAGCAGCCTGCCGAAATCAGACTTATTCAGCGAAAGCGCCATCGCATTAATGGTAAAGTCGCGTCGGTTCTGGTCGTCTTCCAAACTGCCATCTTCTACGATAGGTTTCCGGGAATCCCTCCTGTACGATTCCCTGCGCGCCCCCACAAACTCCAGTTGCAGCTCCCCATGGTTCAGCATGGCGGTACCGAAGTTTTTATAAACCGCCACTTTGGTATCCAGGCGGTTTCCCACCCGCATCGCAAAATCGATACCACTTCCCACCACCACCACATCAATATCGTTCTTAAAATCGCGCCCCATGAGCCGGTCCCTCACATACCCGCCTACAACATAGCATTCCACCTGCGACTCCGCAGCGATATCGCTCAGCACTGTAAATATCGGGTGTTGTAAAAACTCTCTCATGACGGTATCCGGCTTCATTAGCGCATGGCGGCCGGCAAAAATACACATTCAGTTGATAATCGCCGCATGGGCTGACGGAATCAGTCCCTATCCCTTGACAAACGTCTGATGACCAATGGATTTGCCGTCAACTCCTCCTGCTCCATCCGGCGTTCCACGATGTGGGTGGCCGCGAATATAGCTTCCCGGAATGAGGTTTCGTCCGCTATATTTTTCCCCGCGATATCATAGCCGGTACCGTGGTCCGGCGACGTGCGCACCACCGGTAATCCGGCGGTAAAGTTTACGCCGCTCCTGGAAGCGATATGCTTGAACGGGATAAGTCCTTGATCGTGATACATGGCCAACACCGCATCAAACTTGGTATACGCATCCGACGCGAAAAAACCGTCGGCCGCATAAGGGCCGAAACAGAACACGCCGGTTGATTTAGCCTGTTCGATGGCAGGGATGACCAGCTGTTCATCTTCCGTGCCGATAAGTCCTTTGTCGCCGGCATGCGGATTCAAACCCAGCACCGCGATTTTCGGTTTTTGAATCCAGAAATCCCGCTTGAGGCTTTCGTTCATCACCGCAAGCTTGGAGACGATGCGGTCAACGGACAGGCTGGCTGCGATATCCTTTACAGGAATATGGCCCGTCACCACGCCGATGCGCAGCTCATCGCTGATCATAAACATCAGCACATCCCCACTTCCCGTACGGGATTGCAGGTATTCCGTATGCCCGGGAAAATCGAACCCCTCCTGCTGGATATTGTGTTTATTTATCGGCGCGGTAACCAAAGCATCGATTTTGCCGTCCATCAGATCATCCACCGCATGTTGCAGCGAGAGGAACGCATATTTTCCCCCCACCTCGTTTTCTTCCCCCAGTGTTATCTTGACCTCCTCCTGCCAGACATTGATCATGTTGGGGCGTTTGCCATGCGCCTGCTCCGGCGACTGGATAACATGAAAACTAAAATCATTAATCCCCAATGCTTTCCGATGAAACGAAGCGACCTTGGTGTTTCCATACACGATTGGCGTGAAGTATTCCAGTATCCGGTTATCCAACAAGGTTTTGATAATCACCTCTAACCCAATGCCGTTAACGTCGCCGATGGAAATCCCTATTTTCAGTTTGTCGCTCATGTTGTAGTTATCCTTTCTTTGGGCTACCAAAAGTAGAAAAAATTCACCTGTAATCCGTTGGTCAAAACAACTTTCTTACCAGCCAGACCACCACGCTGAGCACCACGCTTGCCAACAACATGCTGGCCAACGGCATATAGAAGCTGAAGCCTGGCCGCTCTACCCGGATATCGCCCGGCAGGTTACCGAACCACCTCAGCTTATCGCCGGCAAAATAAACCGTCAGCCCGACGAGCAGCAGCAGGCCACCTCCGAAAATCAATATTTTGGCAATGTCTTTCATGGTTTAGCTATCTTTGCCGCAAAGCTAATTTACGATGAGCAATGTCCGCGCCAAAAAGCACCTGGGCCAGCATTTCCTGACAGACAGGCATGCTGCCGCCAGAATCGTAGGTGCCCTACGCCCTGCGCTGGGGTATGACACGGTCTTGGAAGTCGGCCCCGGCATGGGTGTCCTTTCAGAACTCCTGCTCCGCCATACCGACTACCAAACCTGGCTCATCGATATCGATGCCGAGTCTGTACAATACCTGAAAGACAACTACCCACAATTGGGCGGCAGGCTTATTCACGGCGACTTCCTCAATCTCGATTTTTCCGTCCACTTCCCCGGCAAACTGGCCATTATCGGTAATTTTCCTTACAACATCTCGTCCCAAATTCTGTTTAAGGTATTGGAAGAACGCGACCGCGTGCCGGAGGTGGTGGGCATGTTCCAGAAAGAGGTGGCCGAGCGCTGCGCTGCCCCGCCGGGAGGCAAAGAATACGGTATCCTGAGTGTGCTTGTCCAGGCCTACTACCACGTGGAGTACCTGTTCACGGTAAAGGCTGGTGCGTTCAACCCACCACCCAAGGTCCTGTCCGGCGTCATCCGGCTCACCCGCAATGCCAATGAGACGCTGGGCTGCGATGAAAAGCTGTTCTGGCGCGTTGTGAAAGCCGCCTTCAACCAGCGTCGAAAAACCCTGCGCAATGCCTTAGCCGTCATCGTTCCCAAAGACCGGATGGGTGAAAATCCGCTATATGACCTGCGCGCAGAACGGCTATCCGTGGCTGATTTTGTGCAATTAACCAACGACATTTCACAACAACTATGACCAACATCCCTACCAAACTACTCATCGTTGATGACATCCATCCCGTGTTTCTGGAGAAACTGGAAGCCCGGCACATCCCGTACGATTACCAACCGGAATTTAGCAAAGCTGACGCAGTGCGCGTCATCACAGACTATACGGGGCTGGTCATCCGCTCCAAATTCCGGGTGGATGCCCCGTTCATCGATGCCGCCCCGCAACTCGCATTCATAGCACGCGGCGGCGCAGGTATGGACAACATCGATGAACACTATGCGCTGGAAAAGGGCATTACATTGCTTAACGCGCCGGAAGGAAACCGGGATGCCGTGGGCGAGCACATGGTGGGCATGCTGCTGGGGCTGATGAACAACCTTTACCGAGCCAATTTTGAAGTGAAAAACGGCCAGTGGCGGCGCGAAGCGAACCGCGGACTGGAGCTGGGCGGGCGCACGGTAGCCCTCGTGGGCTATGGCAACAACGGACAGGCCATGGCACGGAAGTTATCGGGGTTTGGCGTCGAGGTGATTGCCTATGACAAATACCGTACGGGCTTCAGCGACGCCTACGCCACCGAAGCCACCATGGAAGAGGTGACCCAACGGGCCGACGTGCTGAGCCTGCATATCCCGCTCACCAGTGAGACCCGCGGCATGGTAAACGATGCCTACCTCGCCCGGTTCAACAAACCGATTTTCTTCCTCAATGGCGCACGCGGCGAAATCGTGGATATCCCCGCAGTGCTGGACGCCCTCGGTACCGGTGCCGTGCTGGGTGCGGCCTTTGATGTGCTTCCGGTAGAAAAGTTCCCTCAACTGGCTGAGCAGCCATGGTTTCAGCCGCTGATTAACCATGATAAGGTGATGGTGAGTCCGCACGTGGCCGGATGGAGCGTGGAAAGCTATTTCAAGATAGCGGACATCCTTTCAGATAAGGTGATCAAGTTTTTGGATGAAATCACCGCTGTTTCACAGAAAACGTAGTGCCGAGCAGCCATACACGGCCAGCCACTGCAAGAGCATCATCCCATCCAGCAGCAGAAAATAGTAATACTCGTTCTTCTTAACGGGCGGGAACCAAATGACCAGCAGGCATAGTACAGACGTTGCTACCAAGGAAAGCCTCACCGTCAATGGATAACCACTGAACCATACCCACCCCGCGTGCAGTAACAGCAATCCGCCGGATAATGCCAGGGCCTTCCGTTCGCCAACCAATATCGGGATGGTTTTGAGACCATAGTGCCGATCCTGGTAAATATCTCGGACGTCGAACGGAATGGTGATGGCCACCACAAATAGGAACACCCATGCCATCAGTTGCAATACTCCCGGCCAATTGGTGGGAAAGCCGTCATGATAGGCCTCGGCCACCGGCAACAACACGGCACTCATGGCCCACATGGCACCGATGTAAAACAACTTGACCCCGGTAATCTGCCGCAATCCGGCCGACCGCTCCGCTCCGGCGATACGGATAAACGGCAAGTTATACGCGAGCCCCAACATGCCCATTATCCCCAGCAGCAAGAAAGACGGCAGGTGGAGCCGGAAACCGAGCAGCAGCAACACCACCAGTGCCGCCGCTGTCCACCCCCAAAGCGAACGCTCATGCCGGAACACCCAGCGCACCCGCCGGTAAGGCGAACGCCCGGGATGCCTGGGCCTGGCCAATATCATGCTGAAGTTATATAACGCCAAGGTCGCACAACCCAAGATAACCAAGATGCTTTGGTTGACCGGAATACCCAGCAAACGGTAAGTCAGCAGCCCTTGGGCAACAGCACAACAAGCGATAAAGACGTTGCTAAACAGCAATGTGTCCAGCAATTTGCGTATATAATTTAATTGCATTTGGCAGAAAATTCTCTTTTTATCAAAAAGTGTGTAAATTAGCCATCGTTAAAAACCAACTATACGCCCGTGTTATCCGGCAAAATAGCATAAAAATAAACTAAACATGGACTTACAAATCAAATCATTCGAAGAATATCAGCGGATTTACCAATACAGCGTGGAAAAGCCGGAAGAGTTCTGGGCGGAGATAGCCGAGCATTTCTACTGGCGGCGCAAGTGGAACAAGGTGCTGGAATGGAACTTCAAGGAACCGAACATCAAGTGGTTCGAAGGTGCCCGGCTCAACATCACGGAAAACTGCCTGGATAGGCATGTATATAAGCTGGGCGACAAGCCGGCCATCATCTGGGAACCCAACGACCCGAACGAAGCGCACCGTGTACTCACCTACAAGCAGTTGCTTGACAAGGTAGAGCAATTTTCAAATGTACTGAAAAACAACGGCATCCGGAAAGGCGACCGCGTATGTATTTACCTCCCCATGGTTCCCGAACTGGTCATTGCCGTGCTGGCCTGTGCCCGCATCGGCGCTATCCATTCCGTAGTTTTCGGCGGCTTTTCGGCACAGTCTATCGCCGACCGCATCAATGATGCGGACTGCCGCCTGGTGATCACTGCCGATGGCGGCTTCCGCGGCACCAAGCAGATAGCGCTGAAAAGCATCGTAGACGACGCGCTGGTGCAATGCAAGTCGGTAGAACGGGTCATCGTGCTCACCCGCACCCGCACCCCGGTATCCATGATAAAGGGACGCGATGTCTGGTGGGAAGATGAAATCAAGAAAGTAGAAACCCAAGGCAACCCGCCCTGCCCCGCCGAAGAAATGAACGCCGAAGACCTGCTGTTCATCCTGTATACCTCCGGATCCACCGGTAAGCCCAAAGGCGTGGTACACACCTGCGCGGGCTACATGGTCTATACGGGCTACACGTTCACCAACGCCTTCCAGTACCAGCCAGATGAAGTCTATTTCTGTACGGCAGATATCGGCTGGATTACCGGCCACTCTTACATCATCTACGGCCCACTGTCGCAAGGCGCTACATCGCTGATGTTTGAAGGCGTACCCAACTGGCCCGATGCCGGCCGCCTGTGGGATATCGTAGAGAAACACAAAGTCAACATCCTGTACACAGCGCCTACCGCGATCCGTTCGTTGATGGCTGCGGGCGACCAATACGTAGAAGGCAAAGACCTCAGCACCATCACCAAGCTCGGCACCGTGGGCGAACCCATCAATGAAGAAGCCTGGCATTGGTACGACCAGAAAATCGGCAAGGGCAAGGCACCGATTGTTGACACCTGGTGGCAAACCGAAACCGGTGGTTTCCTCATTTCACCCATTGCCGGTGTTACCCCCACCGTACCGGGCTACGCCATGTTGCCCCTACCGGGCGTACAGCCGATATTGGTAGACGAAAACGGGCAGGAAATCGAAGGCAACGGTGTAAGCGGCAACCTATGCATCAAGTACCCCTGGCCGGGCATGATACGCACCACGTATGGCGACCATGAGCGGTGCCGCCAAACCTATTTCTCCGTATATGAAAACCTGTATTTCACGGGCGACGGCTGCTTGCGGGATGAAAACGGTTATTACCGGATTACCGGCCGCGTGGATGATGTGCTCAACGTATCAGGCCACCGCATCGGCACCGCCGAGGTGGAAAACGCCATCAACATGCACAGCGATGTCATTGAGTCGGCCGTGGTAGGTTATCCACACCCTGTTAAAGGACAAGGCATTTATGCCTTTGTCATCGCCAGCCAGCACCATACCGATGAGGACCTGACCCGGCAGGACATCAACCAGACGGTGAGCCGCATCATCGGCGCCATTGCCAAGCCCGACAAAATTCAGTTTGTGAGCGGCCTGCCCAAAACACGCTCCGGAAAAATCATGCGGCGCATCCTGCGGAAGATTGCCGAGGGCGATACGTCCAACCTGGGAGATACGACTACGCTGCTCGACCCCGCTGTGGTAGACGAAATCAAGGAAGGTGCCGAGAAACTAAGGGGGTAAGTTATTTTAAAGGTAAACAAAAAGCGGCTCACCTGTTGGAGCCGCTTTTTGTTTACCGCTAAGATCATCTGCCAAGGCGCCGTTGGCAGGCTGCTGCCAGTATATAACACCCCCTGCCGGTCCGAGCGCTGTAAGACACATGTCTACCTCATTTACTCCTCGTATCACGCTCTGCATCCCGCCATTCTCGAACGTTACGGACATATCAAGAGGAAAGTTTACGCAGATCTTGGCTGTCCTTAACCTGAACTGTAAATTGCGGTCGCCTGTTTCGGATATCTCTTCAAAGAGACTTAAGTGTATGGTTTCGTCGCTTACTTCACCAAGATTTTCCTTGTTACAGGAGAACATAGCAGGCAGGATAACGGACATAGCTGCCAGGAAAATAGGTTTTTTCATAATTTACTGGTAAATTAGTGTCCTATTCAAGACGATGTATTACCGAAAAACGCTATACATCCTAGCCAGTCGAACCCCGAACTTCCGCCGTTCACGCCCAATCCAATCAGCACATGGTTGAACCGGTAGGCCACTCCAAGTCCTGCACTGAAGAGAAAAGTTTTCGCCTTAGCTGCATCCAGTGCTTCTAACCGCGTATTCAGTCCGCTGAAGCTATGGATTTCGCCGCCAGCAGAAACGGTAAATTCAAAAGGCAGTTTCGATTTTTCGGCGGTTGTCTGAGCCAACAACAGCATGGTGTAGGCCGAGAATACTATTGTTAAAAGATATTTACTCATTACTCCTCTTTTTTGTTTGTTCAAAATTTTGTTCTGCCCAATAATGCCGCGGCATGCTTTGTCTCGCGCCGTCGGATTCGTCATCTTAATAAACCAGTAAACGTAAAGCCAGGGTGTTCATGGCTACTGAACTGGGCCAATAAGTTGCCCGTTTCAGGATGCACGAAATAATCTACTGTAAAAGTATCCGTATTAATCCGCTGTGCCAATAGCGGCGCTAAATCATTAGCAATTAAATTCTCGTTACCCCCTTGTGTTGTTCCGTAATTAAACTTGAATTGCCCATCCGAAGTTTTACTATAACTATAATTGTAAGTTAATGTGAATGCGGAAGCATGGGGTGCAAAAATAGCCACTGTCAAAGCGCCACCTGCGCTAAAATTAAATGTAATTGTTTGCATATTCAATGGCACCTGACCGATGCTCCAACGTGACACGCCTGCAACAGCAGCAGCTCTCCGAACAACAAAATCGCTCCCCCACCCAGGATAGTTGGTTGCATTTGGCACAACTACCGCACTATATCTCGACCCTAAAAGTGCAGCCAGTGGAAGCGCTGGAGTTTGACTGGCACTAAGGGGTACCAGCGCGCCGGTAGTGGTTACCAGAAAAAGTTGATCTAAATTTTCATCCCACTTTAAACCGACGAAATCCACGCCACCTACCCGAAATGGTGAAATTAGCTGCAAACCATCTTTTGAATAGGCATAAAATCTACTATCTGTTTCGGCATCACTTTTCTCTTCATTTAACCAAGATAGCGAAATACGCCGCTCAGGCGCATCCATCGAAAAGCTGACCTCTATGTGTTCTCCGGGTGTTGATAGGCTCTCAAAGGATAGATAAGGATTATTTGCCAAATAAGTGCTGATGGTGGCCAATTGTTCGGCGAAATTGCCCTCCACAAAAAAATTACGGACAGCCGCATCCGCCCTGTATAATTTGAGGATACTGGCGTTGAGATTTCCCTCCAGAATAATGGTATCCCCAACTATCTTTTTAAATGTAAACGCGGTATCCGCCCCCGGTGTTGTCAGTGCAAAGTTTGCGAATGCTGATGTCTGCTCAAAAGACAAAACAGGTAGCGACTTATCCACTTTGAACCGGAATCCTACCTGCGTTCCCTCTTGCATATCTTCCCGGGCATCATTGAAAAAATACGTTGTTTGGCTATCCAAAAAATCAAAAAATCCGTAATATAGCCCTAACCGTTTGGGTTGCAATACATACTCCCATCCCGCTGCGTGACCAGCAATGAGGTCGGTATATAGGCGTAAATTCTCATCGGGATCCCCGTAAACATTTTCTACGGCTATCGGTTCCAGCCGATTTTTCGCACATCCCCCAATTACGAGAAGAAGGCATCCAATTGCATAAAAAAATATATTCTTCATTATTAGTTATCTTAATTTAACGAAAGCGAATCCATATCCGTCCATCGGATACTGAAACCAAATCATACGCATTTTTCCCTGTCTGATAGGCATAGAAGCCCTCTGGATCGGTCCAGATAGCAGCGGTATTCTGAATTTTTGGAAGGTGTGCTGCTCCCGGATTCGTACCGGACAGTCCAAGGTAATTGGAGAAATCCATTATCCCCTCGCTGTTGAATGCGGTTCTAAACACCGGGCCAACGGTATTAGCACCATTATTGAAAACCGTGAATAGTATGTCATAGTTATCTACATAATAACGGGGCTCATAAACCATGCGGACAAATCCAGGTATCGATCGCACATCAAAGATGTCAAACGTGCCACTAAAGTTAACGCCCGTGCTTGAGCTATAGACGTACGACTCTATATACATCCGTCGTGGCGCATCGCGGTCAATGATAAACGGTTCCGGTAAATTCAAAATAACGGCATCGATTTCATCATTTACTTTTAACGTGGCCCGATATTCGTCCGGTTCGATATCAAAATCATTTAACGATGTGATGGTTAGTGCACCATCATTAAAAGGTGTCCGTAAAATTATCCCGTCATCGGCTACTGCATATTCGGTATTAAATCGCTTAAAATCGTCATCGCTACCATAATAAAAGCTAACGGTATTGATCTCGGTATTAATAGTAATACCGTATGTTCTATCGGCGATTTCGATTTTATTAAAATAATTCGAAAATCCATTAACTTCATTCACATACTGATTATACAGGAAAGCCCGCTCAATATAGTCCGCGCCCTGATTAGCATTAGCCCGGACCAAGAGCAGTTCGCTCCCGTTGAGGTTGCCTTTGAGCCGGAGCGTATCAGGCGACACGTTTAAAATGGAAAATTCAAAATCGGACACCAACCCCTGCCCGGCCGCTCCTCCACTTTTTGCGGGGTCAGGATCGCTCAGTTCATGTAAATACGAATAGCTGTCAAAATATAAACTGATCACTTGAGTCGCTTTGAGACGATATGAACTTTCCTTTGCCGTTGTAGCATAGGCAGCATTCATGGCAGCCTGGGTTCGGACACGATTATCCGGCGTAAATACGAACTTAAAGGTATATCCACCTCCGCCTTCCGGAAACAAGTATCCAATCCACCCGTTGGGGGCTGTTGTCAGTTGGGTTTCATATTGTGCTATCAGCTCTCCCAGCTTCTTGTCCGGCCGCTCCCATGCCACTTCTTGTTTCTTGCAAGCGGTGGCAGTCAGTAACAGCAGCCCGTAACCTATTATCTTTTTCATCCTTAAATTATTTAGTAGCATCGAAGCTTGCATGAACCGCTATGCATTTATTGCAGCAATAGTTCATGTAAGTTCATCATAAATTAACACCTAATAAATAGCTCCAAAAGGCCCACACATTAACCGCGTATATGAACGTACTGTAACTGGCCTCATCGATACATCAGCTTTGTGGCGCAGTGATGGACTGGATTGCTGCACTTACCTCGGCCTGCAATTCTCTGAAATCAATATTTAGAACATCCCTGTAGTACGAGACCACCAATTCCTCTTTGGTCCTGAATATATTCGCCACATCAGGATTTGCCGCCACAACAGCGTCAAAAGCAGCTTGTCCTTCTACCAATAAAAAGGCGATGGTTTCTACAAAGTCTTCCCGTTCCGCTGCCTTCGCATAAGCCGTAATAAGTCCCTGTGCATTAGCTTGCGCATTGGTAGAGTTAAACCAGGTTGCCGTATACCACTGCGAACTAAGCCCTCGCCAAGCTTGCGGATAGTCTATCGTTTGGTGCAAGATATGCGCAAACTCATGATGGATGGTATGCAGCATGCGGATGACCTCCGCTCGATTGGTAGGTTCAAAATCATTTACCACAAACAATGTGATTTTTGTTCCACCTTCCGCAGTCCCAAGGATTATCGTTCCATTGCTTTGGTATTCCGCACTTCCTACCAATACAAACTTGGATAATGCATAAGTCTTCAGAAACCCGCCACCTCCCAATTTTTCGTAGGGTTTCATCCAGATATCCCGCACAGCTTCCAGCACCGGTATCACGCGCTCCTCGTCCGGAGGAACTAAGGTGCGATTATAGTTTACCTCGTAAGGATCCCATTTATACTTTACTTCGATATTATAAGTTTTAATAAAATTATCCTCGATAAACGCATCGATTTCCCCAGGCACCCAGACATCACCCCCTAATCCGATTATTGGATCAGTCGGTAATTCGTCCGATTTCTGACAGGAGAGAACACTGAATACAATCAGTACCTGTACGATTAAAATTATCTTTTTCATATTCACATATTTTAGAAGTCACCAACTAACGCGGATTTGCTTGGATACCTGCCAAGACGACCTCTTCAGGAAGTTGCAATAACCGTTGCGGGTCGTTAGGTCCCAATACATACGTTTCTCGTCTGTCAGCAGTCTGATGGATTACCGGCAGTTTATGCCGAAGAATATCAAACCACCTTAACCCTTCATGCACAAATTCACGGCGCTTGAAATCCAGCGTTGCGTCAATCAGGTTTTGCTTCAGGTTGTCACTCCCATAAAAGCTGCGCAACTTCGCTCTCGTTATCGTGTGTTGTGCCGGATTATAAACGGGGTTATTTTGACTCACGTAAACCTTTTGACTGGCAAAAGTGTTGAGGTCTTCGATTGAACGGTCGAAATCACCCATTTGTGCATACGCCTCAGCCCGATTCAGCAACACTTCATCGCCCGAAAACAGCGGAATCATGTTATAGGGATTGCCATATTCAGCGTTGATCGTGGTCGTCACGAAGTGCTCCCTGAATTTGGGGATGTTATATACCAGCTCCGTACCACCATAGACCATATAAGCATATGTACCACCAGTTACATTTGCTCCAAAGAACAACTCACCTAAAAGCGGGGTTGTTATGCCATATCGGTACGAAGCATAACTCCGCCCCCATATGCTTCCAGCTTCCACAAGCAGCAAATTCGCCGGATTTTCGAAATGCGTATGCCATTGCTGTTTGGCATAGTATTCCATGGAGCGGAAGGCAGCGGTATTGACCGTCCGAATCAACGAGACAATGCTGACACCGGAGAACACATTGTTAGCATGTTCAATCACTTTTTCATACTCTTGCTTAAACAAATAGAAACGAGTCGCAAACGCATTTGCGGCAGCCCGCGTAAAATGGTATTTAGGGACGCGGTATCTGGTATCATCGATTAGGGGCAATCCCTCAACCAAATCCCTTTCGATCTGGTCATACACATAAGAAACAGTATGGCGTTCATACTTTTTTAGTACCGCGTCTTCAGGCTCCGTTACATAGGGTATTCCCGGATCTGTATCGGCAGTCAATGGATCGTACGCCCGCGCAAATAAAGTAACCAGCATGAAATGTGCATACGCCCGGGCAACCAACGCCTCACCTTTTTGCGATACGTAATCTGCCGGATTATCCGCTTCTGCAATTACCTTTAGTGCCTGATTTGCCGCGGCAATTGCCCTATAACAAGCATACCAATAATTCACCGGCGAATCCGTAGACACATTCTGCACATCCTGAAACATCCAAGGGTCTCGGTTAACTGCTGTTCCCGCGCCGGCAGAAGGCCCTTTATCTCCGGTGTTATCTGACAAGGATTCCATGAACGTGATATAATTAGCCCTTGGATAAGCCGAGGTCAATAGTTCGCTTACCTTCTGCGGGTCATCTATTACTGTACGCATATCCGGCGGCGTTTCCAGAAACTTCTGACAGCCTATCACTGAAAAAAAGACAAGGAAAGTTGCTGTCCATCCTATTTTTGTTTTCGTCTTCATTGCGGTCATTATAAATTAGCTTTTAATGATAAGGTAAACTGCCTGGGAATTGGCAAAGCAACCCCACCAGAACCGTAAAATTCCGGATCCTGCCCATTGAGGGCCGGATCTGAATAGATCAACCAAAGGTTATTGGCGACTAAGGTGACTGAAAGATTCTTGAACCAAGCATCTTTTAGGACACGCTTCGGAAACTCATACCCAACCGTTACCTGTTTCAATCGGGCGAAGCCGCCGTCTGCGACGCGGGCATTGGAATAATTATAAGCATTGTAAACCTGGTCTCCCGGTAGTCTTGACTCTGTACGTAAATCAGCAATACCGGGTGCCAGATTCTCATAAGGCAATACAAACCTACTTAAGAAATCATAAGACATCGCGTCCAAATCACTGTATGAATTTTTGTAGATTGGATTCAGTCTCACCTTATTGCCCATACTATATGTAAGCAGCACCGAAGCATTGAAATTTTTGTACCGTACCGTATTGAAAAATCCGCCGTTAAACGTCGGATCAACCGGCCCTTCATAACGCAAATAGTCTGTCATCGTACTTTGCAGGTACACATTATTGGAAATTGTTCCGTCTTCGTTTACGTATTGCGGAACGCCCTGCTCTTCATTCAACCGTTCAAAGTCTATGGAAAACAAACCCCGATGCGGGAAACCAACTTTAGCTCCTCCTATGTTGCTGACCAAATCCCATATCATTGGCCGGTTACTTAAGCGGGTGATTTCAGCCTTATTAAAAGCATTGGTTAATTGCGTTTTCCAATTCCAGTTCGCGCCTTTAATCACTTCTGCCCTGACCAAAAGTTCAATTCCTCTTGATTTCATATCGGCATAATTGGCGAATTTAACCTGTTCACCGCCGATACCGGGAGTAATCAAGCCCCCGATTAAATCAAATGCATTCCGATTATACAAATCTACCGTAACCTGTAACCTTCGGCTCCATAACTGTGCGTCCACGCCGACATTAGCCTCATATTGCTTTTCCCAGGTGAGGTCGCTATTTGCCAAATTCTCGATATTCAACACCGGCTCGATTTCGGGCAGATAAGGCCTCGTAGTATTTGCACTTCGCACTACCAAGCTGGAGTTGGTCGCATCGCCCATACTGGCTGTCAGACCGTATGTTCCACGAACCGTCAAAGCATCAAAGAACGATTGCCTTTTCATAAAAGCCTCTTCATCAATATTCCATGATCCGCTCAGATTCCAGGTAGGCAACCACCGCGCAGTACGCGACTCACCCAGTTGATTTGATCCATCATACCGGAGTGTGCCTGTCAACTGGTATTTCCCCTTGTAAGAATACGTTGAGTTTGCAGCAAAAGCGACGTAACGGTCCTGAAATAAATTTACTGCATAATAGACCTGATTTGCCTCCACGTCACGCCGAATTACACGGGGATCCAAAAACGGCACCCCTCCCTTGTTAAACTGGTAACCGTAGCCGGTGAAGGACTTCTGCATCCTATCCAAATACCTTAACTCTTGGGTCAAAAACGCGGTGACATAGTGGGCATCCCCCAATGTTGCATCCCAATTAAAGCTATTCCTCAGATAATAGCTTTTTAAGCTGTTATCACGGGTCAAATACATTCCTCCATAAGGCAACACCGTAATCGGCAAACCGTCCGGATCATCCGGATTGGTATATAAAAACCGGTTCG
Source organism: Parapedobacter composti (assembly GCF_900112315.1). GTDB lineage: Bacteria > Bacteroidota > Bacteroidia > Sphingobacteriales > Sphingobacteriaceae > Parapedobacter > Parapedobacter composti. The sequence goes on from NZ_FOLL01000002.1 coordinate 139,058, forward strand.
CTTGCGCGACGGTGCTATTTTCCCTGCCGGTAACCCCATAGGTGGTTCCTGCGCGGTAAGCATGCGCTAAATTGGAATTTTCGGTAATTTTATGATCCGTTCCCGTATTTACGTAACGATAAGCCCCAAGAAAGTTATATTTGATATTTTTAGGCAGCTTATAATTTACTTCCCCCTGAATCTTTAAATCCACCATGTTCAGTTCAATACTATTGTTCTGAAGCTCATGCAAAATGTTGAACGGTGCATAGTTCATGGTGAAGAATTCATAATTCCCATTATTATCATATGGTCTGATAATGCGGCTGGTATTGAGCGCGTAGCTGAACGGGTTAATGTCGAAATCGCGAGAAACTTCTCCTGTCACCGGATTGCTATCCTGTTCCAACGTTCCGGGAGCATTCTGGTCCCTAATCGATCCCGTAGTAATCAAACCGAAAGACAATTTATCGTTTACTTGAAAATCGCCCCTAATGTTTCCAGTAAAACGCTGAACCCGGTTTCCTACGGTCCAGCCATTGTCTTGCAGGTACGAAGTTGAGTAATACATTTGGGTCTTCTCCGTTCCTGAAGTCACACTTAACGAGTGCTCCTGTTGCAATGAATTTTTGAAGAGCGCATCGAACCAATTCGTATTGGCATAGACATATTGCTCAAGAAATTCCCTCCGGCTGCTTGGCGTATTCATCACCGCCGGAGTGCCATCAGGATTCCAAGAAACCAGCCCTTGTGCCAATTTTGTATACGCTCCGCCTTTCGCTGCATTAATCAATGACGTGTAGTTAATAGCACCTTTACGTTCCAATTCTGCATAGATGGACATCTGGTCATAAGAATTTACAATGTCAAATTGGCTATAGGAGGGCTTCAGGAACGATGTCAAGTTGGCCGTATACGAAATGACCGGAGCGACTCCGGCGCGCCCTCTTTTGGTTGTAATCAGAATAACCCCGTTCATCGCTCTTGCACCATATAGTGACGTTGCCGCTGCATCTTTGAGTATCTGGAAAGATTCGATGTCATCCGGATTGATACCCGCAACAGACGACCCTAATAATGTCGTCGCATCGCCCGTAGACAACTGATCGTTGGAAACGTTTACCACATCTTCCAATATAATCCCATCTACAACCCACAACGGTTTATTTTCGCCGGTAATGGAAGTCGCCCCCCTGATTCTGATTTTTGGAGCAGCACCAAAAGTGCCAGAGACATTTTGTACCGCAACACCAGCCACCTGTCCTTCCAACATCCGACTGACATCAGGTATACCGGCCCGTTGGGCATCGTCTGCTTTCAGGGTGGTAGCAGCTCCCGTGAACTTTCTTCGATTGATATTTTGATAGCCTGTGGTAACAACTTCCTCCAATGCCCTGACTGCCTCCTCCATAACAACATTGAATACCGTGTTACCAGCCACATTGATTTCACGTGTCTGATAGCCGATGTAAGTGAACACCAAAACCGCGTCAGTCGGCACCGCCACCCTGAATCCGCCAGCGGCATTGGTTGTGGCTACAGAACCCGGTTGTCCCTTGATGCTCACCGTTACGCCACTTAACGTTTGCCCATTGGCGTCACGAACTACGCCCGACACGGTTTGTTGTGCGAGTAGGATATTTTCTACACCAACAGCCCCTTCTTCATTGATAATTACCGTTTCCGCAATTATCCTATAGGTTAGTCGCCGGTTTTTGAGCACCTGATCCAACGCTTCCTCGATAGAGGCCTCCCGGAGTTCAACATTGACCGTTCCTGCTTTTTTCACCACGTCGTCACTATAGAGGAAGCGATGTTTCGTTTGCGAAGTAATAGCCGAAAAAACCGTCTCCAGATTTGTATCCTTCAACGACAGAGATATTTTCTGTGCCATGCTCTTAGCATGCCCCGCCGTTACGAACACCAACAGCAGAAAAATCGAAATTTTCATGATTAGCCAAGCTTTGTCAAAAACCAGTGCACGTAGATTATGCCCATGGCCTTTGCCAATTGGTAAGTAATTCATACATTTGAATCATTAAGGTTAGTTAAAACTTATTTGCTTGAAACACGGGTTTTTACGACCTTGACTACTACGGGGGTGTTGGCGCATCCCCGTTGCTTTTTGGTCTATATGCCGTTGTTTAGGGGTAATGGTTTCTCATACTTTTGCCTCCTTTTCGTTAAGTGGTTAATTATTGAATATTACGCGGACCTTTCGCCCATTGATGTCAAATTCCGCTTTGCTGAGATAATGCAGCATTTCCAATACTTCGGTTAGGTTTACATGGCGGCTAATCTGGCCGCTATACCCCACCTGCAAAGGTACCCTGCCTTCATATTCCACCTCCAAATCGTACCAACGCGCAAGCTGCTGCATGATGTCTTTGATATTGTCGCTCTTGAACAGGAATTCGCCGTTCTTCCAAGCTGTTGCTTTGGCAATATTCGCTTGGCGGATGGTGATGTTTTTTCCGTTGAAAAAAGATTGCTGGCCCGGCGACAATCGGTATTGCTGCCGTCCGGCGGTGACCCTCACCGCGCCTTCAACCAACGTGGTGGTTACCGCAGATGTATAGGCATGGACATTGAAGTGCGTACCCAATACTTCTATCTCGGTGTCATTCACCATCACTTTAAACGGCCGTTGTGCATCATGCGCCACCTCAAAATACGCCTCGCCTTTTACGGATACACGGCGTTCTTCATCGCCGAAGTGTACCGGAAAGCGGAGCTCCGACAGCGCATTAACCCACACTTTGGTGCCGTCTGACAAGACAATGCGGTATGTGCCTGCCTTGGGAACCACCAGGGTGTTGAATATAGGTTCATGGTTAGGCTGCTGGCCGGGTTTAGCGTACGTGATTTCACCATCTCTACCTGAAATTACCGTGCCGTCGCGCTCATTGAGCTCGTCCATCTCTTCTTCAAGGTCTACGCTGCGCCCGTCTGAAAGCTGTAATTGTGCCCGGTTGCCCCCCGGTAACACATCGTTTTTATAATGGCTGCTGAGTGCCGGTACGACCCTATCATCGTTTACCGGAACTCGCTGCCACCAGGTTCGGGAGATAAAAAAAACCAAAATCACTGCTGCGGCATACCCCGCATACCGCATCATACGCGTATCCCATTGCCTATGCTTGCGGTTACGCATGGTCTGCCAAGCTGCATCTACATCTATTGCGTTCAGAAAGTCAATATCACCCTGGGCTTTGTCCGTATCGCGGAACGACTCCAAAAGTGCACGGTTTTCTTCCCGCTCATCCAACCATGCCCGGAGGGCCGTCATTTCTTCGGCAGAAATATTCTGGCGGAGGTATTTTCCTATAAGCTCGGCAATCTGGTACGCTTCTGGCTTCATTAATATTCGTCTTTTGCTTGCCCTTTTCCTGTTATCAGGCGGTGTGTTTGCTTCTTAATATTAAAGAAACCTAAAGTTTAAAAGTGGGTGACAGCGAAATGAAAAAAAAGCTTCGCTTACTATTTATACTTGGTAAGGAGACGAAATAAGGAGCTCACGGAGTTAAATCCGATAGCTTCCAGGTTTCTTTCGCCCGCAGGGCGTTCGCAAGCCGGAAATACCCTGAAACCGTCCTGAAATGTCCTATAACCGTCCTGAAATGTCCTATAACCGTTCTGAAACACGCTATAACCGTCCTGAAATGCCGCGGCACCGTTTTGCAACACGGCAGAACCATATGGTTTTAACGCGCTACCGGATGCCGGCAGCCCATTTCCATATGGAAACGCTCCATTTCCATACGGAAACGCTCCGTTTCCGTATGGTTTTGGGTTAAAACCATATTATTCCGCCGCAAAACCGTACGGTTTGCCGTCCAAACCGTACGGAAATGGGCGATAGGCGTACGGTATCTGTTTATTGGCGTACGCATCCAGCCCATTGCCGTACGGATATACGCTCGTACCATACGGTTGCGGCATCGTTCCGTATGGTGCCTGCCTGAAACCGTTTTACGCCAACGCTCCGGCGTACGGAAGGAGGGCGTTTCCGTACGGTAGTAAAGCTTTTCCGTATGGAAATCGCGCTCTTCCGTATGGAAATAGCGCATTTCCGTACGGTATTGGCCTATAACCGTATGCCTATATGCACCAACCGTACGGTGCCATTGCAATACCATACGGCAATACCGCATCGCCGTACGGATTTCCGCCGGAAGTGGACGGTTTAGCGGGATTTCCGGACGCATATCCCGATATATCGAGGTGTCGATATTCAATGCCGGAATCGACGGCTTTGACGGAATTGGCGGTTTTGTCGCCTTTGTGGCGCAACTAAGCGGCTGGCGAGGGTGAAAACGGAGAGCGGGAAAGCCGGAAAGTTAAGCAACGTACAGGGCTGCGATTAACGCGAAAAACTCCGGATTTAACTTCGCTCGTAGCAGTTTGAGTCCGCGCTGCTTTTGTGTCTTTACGGTATTGATACTGATCTGCAACTGTTCGGCAATTTGGGAATTACTGAGCCCTTCAAGATAGCCCAAGCGGAACACTTCTTTACATCCCAGGGGCATGCCTTGCATAATCCGGTTTACTTCGTCCATCACCTCCGAACGGATGATGCGGGCCAGCACCTGGGCTTCTTCAAAACTTTGCCCGGCGATCCGCGATGCATAGCGATCGGCAACCTTGCCGCGCCGCACCGCGTTGAGGCAACCGTTTCTGACGGACGAGTACAGAAAATTCTTTACCGCGTCTTCATGGGATGCAATATGCGCCTTGTGATCCCAATAGGCCATAAATGCATCTTGCACAATGTCTTCAGCGTGTTCCTGGTCGCCAAGAAACTGCCAGGCAAAATGACACAGCCGTGCATAATAACGCTTGAATAGCCTTTCTGCGGATAGTTCGTAAAGTTTTTCCATTTAGGTGCGTTAGGGAATGCCAAACCATATCCCTCTTGCCTCAATTTATGCGTGTTTGCAATTGGTACCCAAATATTGGAAAACTCATCGAATTATCCAAATTAAAAAGCAAAATCAATTAAGTTCAAACGTAAATTCATCATACGGTTCGGTGCGCCATGCGAGCTGCCGGGTGGACGGCGATATGGCAAAAAGTGGTGAGAATGTCTTTACCTTAACGGTTTTACCATCGGGCATGAATTCCATATAGCGCAGCCAGCCGTCGCCGCCATTGCCATGCCAGCCACCGCCCAGTGCCTGCGCGTTGAAAACCATTTGCTGCACGCGCTTACCGGCGGCGTTGGTGTCGGTACGGAAACCGATATGGCCCAATACGTCATCGGGCTTACCGATGTGGCCGCTGAACACCAATTCGATGTTCTTGGATGGCTTTACCAGCTTCTCCCATATCGCAGCGCCATAGTTGCCGTCGGTAATGGGATAACCTTCTTTAACGATATGCTCGCTCGCGGCGTTGAGGTATGAGTGCGTGAGCAGGATGACGGTATGATCGGCGTATCGTTCTTGATCGACGGTTTGCTTGGCCCAGCGGAGCACCGTGTCGCGCGGGGCAAATTCAAGCACCATCACGAGGAATTTCCGTCCGTGGGGCGACGTGAATTCGTAGGTAGCGTTGGTCAACGAGGGATAGCCATCGGCATCGATGCCTACGTCGCGGAGCATTTTCTGCGACAACGGATTTTTGTCAACAGGGAAATAACGGTCGAAATTCGTACGGCGGTATTCGATGTTTTTCACGCCGTAATCATGGTTGCCGGTGCCGGCCACATAGGGCACCTTACCGTCCAGCCGCCCGAAAGCGCGCGCCACGGCTTCCCATTGCTGCTTGCCGGGCTGGTTGCCTTGTGTACCGTTGGGGTTAAGCCAGTCGTTATGCTCTACCATATCGCCGGTGCAGAGCACCAGCTGGATATTCAGCGGATCGATTTGTTCGCTTATCCACCCCGTCATCAGCTCCAGGATACCCTGATTGCGTTCAAACTTGACATAGCTCTGCGGATCGGGGATAAGTACCATGGACCATGACTGCGGGTCGCTGAGTTTGGGAGGTTGGTAGGCTTGCTCCTGGGCCCGGAGGGCAGTTACGGAAAAGGCAAAGGATAATACGATAAGGAAACGGAATAGATGATATTGCATAATAGTATCTGATTGGTTAACGATTATGGGTTATTTATTCACTATATTGGACGGGTTGCCCGCCAGGTAGTCCTTCAAATTTGCCACCACCTGATCCATCAACCGCGCACGGGCTTCTTGGGTCGCCCAGCCGATGTGCGGGGTAATGAAGCAGTTTTTGGCAGCAAACAGCGGATTGCCGGATGCTGGGGGCTCGGTTGACAGCACGTCTAATCCTGCGCCGGCGATCTGACCGCCGTTTAATGCGGCGGCAAGGTCTTCTTCTACAATCAACGGACCCCGTGACGTGTTTACCAGGAAAGCCGTAGGCTTCATCTTCGCTAAGGCCACGCGGTTGATCATGCCTTGGGTCTGCGGTGTAAGCGGGCAGTGAAGACTCACCACATCGGCCTGCTCCAGCAGTTCGTCCAGCTCGACCCAACGGAAATTTTTCCGGTGGGACTGGTCGGTTTGGGTACGGCTATGCGCCAGGATGCTCATCCCGAATGCAGCCGCGATATCGGCTACCTGCTGGCCGATATCGCCAAAACCGATAATGCCGAGCTTTTTTCCGGAGAGTTCAACCAACGGGTAATCCCAGAAACTGAAATCGGGGGAACGCGACCAGTTGCCTTCCAGCACGCTGTCGCTGTGCTGCTGCACGTGGTGGCAGTGTTCAAGCAGTAGCGCAAACGTGAGTTGTGCCACGGAGGGGGTGCTGTAGCCGGGTACGTTGGTAACCACGATGCCGCGCTGCCGGGCGTAGTCAACATCAATGATGTTATAGCCCGTGGCCGTTACGCCAATATATTTCAATTCGGGCAATTGTTCCAGCGTCTGCCTGTCCAGCGCTACTTTGTTCGTAAGGATGGCTTCTGCGTCGGCTGCGCGTGCCACGATTTCGGACTTGGCCGTCCGGTCATAATACATGACTTCGCCCAGGGCTTCCAATGCCGACCAGCTCAGGTCGCCGGGGTTAAGTGCATATCCGTCTACTATTACGAGCTTCATGGGGCCAATTTAACCATCTTTTTCGACCACCGTGAAGTATTATTGGCAAATTTTATATATTTTCGGGGCTTTCCGGACTAAACATATACAATTGATGCTGATTGCTGTATTGTCGGGCCTCCTCTTTTCGTTGCTGTATATCCCTTTCGGTAAGTACCTTAAGGGGCGGTTGGCTGTCGTGGCAGCCCTGCTGCCCATCGGGTTATTCGCTTATTTCTGTAGCTTTATCCCGGCCGTGAGTGCCGGAAACGCCCAGGTTTTCCAGTATCCCTGGATACCTTCCATGGGGGTTAACCTGGATTTCCGGCTGGATGGGCTTTCCTTGCTGTTCAGCCTCCTGATTACCGGTATCGGATCGCTGATTTTCCTGTATGCTTCGGCTTACCTCAAAGGGCATCCGTACCTCGGCCGCTTTTACGCATATTTATGCCTGTTTATGGCGGCAATGCTGGGTGTGGTGCTGTCGGACAACGTGTTGCTGCTTTTTGTCTTCTGGGAGCTGACCAGCATCAGCTCGTTTTTCCTTATCGGCTTCAACAATGATGATGCAGCATCCCGCAAAAATTCGTTAATGGCACTGGCAGTGACGGGCGGCGGCGGGTTCCTGCTGATGGGGGGGCTGGTATTGATGGGCCACCTATCCGGCACCTATTCCATCCGCGAAATGTTTGCCTCCAATGAGTTCCTGAAAGCGCACGCACTGTATCCGCTGATACTGGCCTTGGTATTCATGGGAGCATTTACCAAATCGGCCCAGTTTCCCTTCCATTTCTGGCTGCCGGGGGCCATGAAAGCCCCCACGCCCGTGTCGGCCTACCTGCATTCGGCAACCATGGTAAAAGCGGGTATCTACCTGCTGGCCCGGCTGTATCCAGTATTGGGCGGCACCGATTGGTGGACGTATCCGCTGATCGTGGTGGGCGGGATTACGATGCTTTACAGTGCTTTCCATTCCATCTTCCGCACAGACCTGAAGGGCATTCTGGCATACTCAACCATATCGGCGCTGGGCATCCTGGTATTTCTTATCGGCATCGGCACGACACAAGCGCTCCTCGCAGCTGCGGTGTTCATCCTGGTGCACGCCCTGTATAAAGCATCGCTGTTCCTGACCACGGGGGTTATTGACCACGAAACCGGAACACGCGATGTGACGAAGCTGTCGGGCCTGCGGCTGGTGCTCATGCCCCTTGCCGTGGCGGGTTTGCTGGCAGGTCTATCCAGTGCAGGGCTGCCCTATACGTTTGGCTTCATCGGTAAAGACCTCATCTACGAAGCCACACTGAATACGGGCGGCGCGATGCCGGTTATCTTGACCTCGCTTGCCGTCATCACCAACATCTTGTTGTTATATGCCGGCCTTTTGGCGGGCTTAAAGCCCTTTACCGGCAGTCTGCCGTCGTCGTTCGCCGACATACATCTGCCGCATTGGTTGATGTGGACGCCCCCGGTACTATTGGCGCTGCTGGGCATCGCCTTCGGCGCTTTCCCTGCGCTTGCGGATACGGCCCTACTGAATCCTGCAGCGGCAGCGATGATCAATGAATCGATCGATTCGCCGCTAAAAATCTGGCATGGGTTCAACCTGGTGTTGCTCCTCAGCGGTACTACACTCGTATTGGGTGCGGTATTGTACCTCATGCGCAAACCATCGGCCGCATCCGTTACCTGGATGGCGCGGTTTGATCATATTTCTCCGAAACATATCATGGGCCGTACCGTGCAGTACGCGGCAAAAAGCGCAGCCGTCTACACCAAAACGTTGCATAATGGCTACCTGCGGGTATACCTGTTGTGTATTATCCTGTTTGCGATTGGGCTGCTTGCATTCCGGCTGTTCACGGGCGGGCCGGTGCAGTGGACGATTAATGAACTGGGGCCCGTGACCAGTTATGAACTTATTGTGGCAGGCATCCTTATCGGAGCCATGTACCTTACGGTGACCACCCCTTCGAGGTTGGCGGCCATTGCGGCTATCGGTGTTATCGGCTATTGCATCTGCCTTCTGTTTGTATTCTACAGCGCCCCGGATCTGGCGATGACCCAGTTTACCATTGATACGCTCACCGTGGTGTTGTTTGTGCTGGTATTGTTCAAGCTCCCCCCTTTCCTGAACTTTGCCAACCGCAGCGTGCGTATACGCGACGGTGTGGTAGCTACCTGTTTTGGCGCAATCATTTCGCTCATCGCCATCCAGGTACTGAATGAACCGACCGACAAGACGGTTAGCCAATATTATGGCGACAATGCCTATCTGCTTGCGAAGGGGAAAAATGTGGTCAACGTCATTTTAGTGGATTTCAGGGGAATGGATACCATGTTTGAAATCGTGGTGCTGAGCATCGCGGCCATTGGGGTTTATAGTTTGTTGAAATTACGGCTGCGCGCCTCGGATAAAGATTAACCATGAAGAGTACGATATTAAAAACCGCATCCAGTTATTTGTTGCCCATCTTGCTGCTTTTTTCGATATTCATCCTGTTGCGGGGCCACTACCTTCCGGGGGGCGGGTTTGTAGGGGGGCTTATTGCCTCAATTGCCTTTGTGCTTCATAGCTTCACGCATGACACGGAAGCCACCCTGCAATTGCTTCGCATCCATCCCCGAGCATTGATTCCCGTGGGGCTGGGGGTGTCTGCCCTGAGCATGTTTGTTCCGTTTCTGGGTGGGCTGCCGGTGATGACGGGCCTGTGGTTTGACGAACCCGTACCGGTCATCGGCCTGATCGGCTCGGCTTTGGTTTTCGATTTGGGGGTATACCTGGTGGTCATCGGCGTGGTGTTAACCGTTTTGTTTACCATTTCTCAATATAGCGAATAATATGGAACTCGTTTTCGTCATATTAATCGGGGTACTGTATGCGGGCGGGATTTTTATGCTGCTCCGCAGAAGCATGGTAAGGCTGCTGATTGGCATCGCTCTTTTGGGTAACGGTGCGAACCTGTTGATATTTTTGCTGGGTGGGATTACTAAGGGAAAACCGCCGGTTATCGGCGATGCCGCCAGGGTGTTTACCGACATTTACGCCGACCCCATCCCGCAGGCGCTGATCCTGACCGCCATTGTCATCAGCTTTGGGTTGCAGGCGTTCGCCATTGTCCTGTTGAAGCGGGTTTATGTACTGGTCAATTCAGATGATTTGGATGATTTAAACACACCGGAAGAAGAAGATATATGACCTCCAACGCTGTTGTTTTACCTTTTATAGTCCACTTGTTTACGGCCATCCTGCTGCTTTTTTTCTGGCGCAAAACCGTCGCTCAGCGAATCATCAGCGTGATGGGTAGTACGCTCGCACTGACGGTCGCTATCGGCCTGTTTTCATCTGTATGGAATGACGGTATTCTCACCATGCAGGCCGCTGGGTGGGCTGCACCTTTCGGTATTTCGTTTGTGGCCGATGTATTCAGCAGCAGCATGGTGTTGCTTACTTCGTTTTCGGGGCTTGCTGTTGCCGTCTATTCTGCCACAGGCATATCACGCGGCCGCATGCTTTTTGGGTATTTCCCTATGTTCCATTTCCTGTTGATGGGTCTCAACGGGGCTTACCTCACCGGCGATATTTTCAACCTTTACGTCTGGTTTGAGGTCATCATCATCGCATCGTTTGTACTGATGAGCCTCGGCGGGCGGAAAGCCCAGATTGAAGGTTCGGTCAAATATATGGCCATGAATATTCTGGCGTCTACCTTTTTCCTTACCGGTATCGGCATCCTCTATGGTATCACAGGCTCGCTGAATATCGCCGACTTGTCGCTGAAGGTGGGCGCCATGGAAAACCGTAAGCTGGTAGACATGACCGCTATTTTCTTTATCGTGGGATTCGGTATCAAATCGGCCGTTTTCCCGCTGTATTTCTGGCTTCCGTCGTCATACCATACGCCGCCATCGGCCGTAGCGGCCATATTCGGTGGATTATTGACCAAGGTGGGCATCTATGCGCTGTTCCGTATTTTCACGCTGATTTTTGTACCGGATGATTTCCTGAGCAATTTGTTGATTGTACTTGCCGTACTTACCGTTCTTACCGGCACGTTCGGGGCGGTTATTAAGAACAATATCCGCCGCCTGCTCTCGTACCTGATTGTCTGCCATATCGGCTTTATGGTTGGCGGATTGGGCATGTATTCGGAAGTGGCCCTTGCTGGGGCGTTGTTTTACCTGTTTCACGACATGATGGTGAAGACTAATATTTTCCTCATCGCCGGATTGATACGGAAACTGCGGGGCACCATGAACATGGATAAAATCGGCGGACTGTATGCGGAGTACCCATTGTTGTCGTTGCTGATGGCCGTTGTCCTGTTCTCGTTGGTGGGCATTCCGCCCCTTTCTGGATTCTGGCCTAAAATCTATTTGTTTGAAGCCGGTTTCATGGACCACCATTATGCTTTGGTGGCCGCAATTATCATCGGCAGCTTCGCCACGTTATACGTAATCGCTAAAATGTGGGCAAAGGTGTTCTGGAAAAGCCAACCGGAAGGCATAGCAGGTGTGGAGGACGGATTCCGGCCCATGAGCAATTTCCGGAGATCGTTGCTGGTGGGGCCCATTGTTTTTCTGGCGGCCATTACCTTGTTTATCGGCTTGGGGGCTGAACATATTGTTACGGTAGTTAACCATATTGTCAGGGAAATGAAAGATACCTCGCCTTATATCCAAGCGGTTTTGGAAATGCATGTATCACCATAAAATGAAACGTCATGGCTAAACAATTTTTGATGAACCTGCTGCTTGCCTTTATCTGGGTAGCCCTGACCGGTGCACTTTATTACTCGAATTTCCTGTTTGGCTTCGGTGTGGGTTTTTTCCTGATGTGGGTGATGAACCGCGGCGGAACAGACGACCGCTACTTTACCCGCGTACCGAAGGTTATCGGCTTTTTCCTGTACTTCGTGTATGAAATGGTGAAGGCGAATATACAAGTTGCGTACGACGTGATTACGCCAAAGTATTTTATGAAACCGGGCATCGTCAAATATCCGATGAATGCCAAAACTGACTTCGAAATCAATATGCTTTCCACGGTCATTTCATTGACGCCGGGCACATTGATCATCGATGTCAGTGAAGACCGTAAAGTGTTGTATATCCATGTGATGTACCTCAGGGACAAGGAGCAGTTTATCCGTCAGATTAAGGATGGTTTTGAACGTAGATTATTGGAGGTGATACGATGACGCTAAGCGGTTATATCGATTATGTGATTCTACCCATCTTGGGTTTGTCGTTGTTATTGACATTTGTCCGGCTGTTTAAGGGACCGAATATCGTCGACCGGGTTATTGCCCTTGATTTGCTCATCACCGTCGGCGTAAGCGTCATTACCGTATACAGCATCAGTACGCAGGAGTCGACTTTTATCGATGTGGGGATGATATTAGCCCTGATCGCTTTTTTGGGCACCATTGCTTTTTCGTATTACTTGGAAAAAAGGGGGAGAAAATGACTGACATTATTATCGGTATCCTGTGCACACTTGGTGCACTTACCATCCTTATCGCCGCCGTGGGTATCTTACGTATGCCTGATTTTTACCTGCGGCTTTCTGTCACGGTAAAAGCCGCCACCTTGGGTGGCGGATTGCTCCTTTCTGCCGCGGCAGTTTATTTCACCGACGAAGTTTCGGTAACCACCAAGGCGCTGGCTATTATCTTTTTCTTGATTTTAACCGGGCCGGTTGCGGCTCACCTCATCGGCCGCACAGCGTATGTCATCGGCACCGAACAGTGGAAAGGGACCATAAGGGATGATCTGACCGGCATGTACCACAAAGATTCCACCGAACCGGGTAGTGGCGAGAACGCCGAGGAAAACGGGGGCCATGAAGTCCCGCCGGCCAGTTAAAACACCAAACATACCGGAGCCCCCACGGCAATGCGGTGGCCGGTATCGTTCAACAGGCCCGTTGCGGCATCCCGTGCAAAGATGACCACCTCATCTGACTGCTGGTTGGCCACCAGCAAATGCCGGCCGTCCGGCGAAATGACCAGGTTCCGGGGGCCGACGCCAAGCACGGACTGGTTACTCACCTTGGTCAACTTTCCCGTATCGGAATCCACGGCGTAAATGGCGATGGTGTTTGCGTCGCCCCTGTTTGATGCATACAGGAACCTGCCATCCGGCGATAATTTAACATCGGCAGCACCATCTTCTCCTGAAAAATCGCGCGCGTTGATGTCGGCTTCCTGGATAGCCTCCCATATTCCGTTTTGTTGCTGAAACACCCGTATTTGGCCAGCCATCTCCTCTACCAAATAGATAAACCGGCCATCAGCGGATAGCGCGACGTGGCGGGGTCCGCCGCCCGGTGTTCCCTTGACGAAGGGTTGTCCCGCAGGAACCAACGGCTTATCCGGGCTTTCGGGCCGGTAGTCGTATACCTGAATCTTATCCGTCCCTAAATCCTGCACGTATACCTGTTTTTCATCTGGACTGAAAAAGGCGGAGTGAACGTGCGGTCCCTGCTGCCTATCAGGGTCAGGACCGCTGCCCTTGTGCTGGACCAACTGCTTCAGCTTCCCCAAGCGGCCGTCCGCCTGGATGGGGAAAACGCTGATGCTTCCCCCTGAATAGTTGGAAACAATCACATGGGTGCCTTGCCTATCGGTAGCCACGTGACAGGGATGATCGCCCTGCGTAAGCTGTTGGTTCACCAATGTCAGTGTTCCGGACGCTTCGTCATAACGGTACGCACTTACCGCTCCCTGCCCGCCGCCATTTTCGTTTGCGGCATAGACGTACAGGCGATCGGCACTAAGGGCAAGAAAAGAAGGGTTGTCTGCGGCAACCGAATTTTTAGGCGTAGCCTGTCCGGTGGCCGCATCAAACGTATAAGCGTAAATCCCCTGGCTCTTACCGGTGTTGGTATACGTACCGATGAGCAAATTAAGTTGTTGTTGGGCAAAAAGTGTCATCGGTAATGTTAACAAACCAAATACTGCCAGTGTTTTCATGAACTTATCCTAACCCCAACAACCGCTTATTACTCTCTTCATCGGCCTTTCCTCCTGCGAAATCATCGAATGTTTTCTCCGTGACACGGATAATGTGATCGTTGATGAACACAGCCCCTTCGCGGGCGCCATCCTCAGGATGTTTGAGGGCACACTCCCATTCCATCACGGCCCAGCCCTTGAAATCATAGGCAGTCAGTTTACTGAATATCGCCTTGAAGTCCACTTGCCCGTCGCCCAACGATCGGAACCTGCCCGCGCGCTCCACCCAACCCGAATAGCCACCATAAACGCCCTGCTTACCCGTTGGGTTAAACTCGGCATCCTTCACATGGAACATCTTGATGCGCTCATGGTAATGGTCGATATACGCCAGGTAATCCAGGCATTGCAGCACGAAATGCGAAGGATCATACAGCAGGCAAGCCCTGGGGTGGTTATCCACCTTTTCCAGAAAGCGCTCATAGCTAACACCATCGTGCAGGTCCTCCCCCGGGTGAATCTCGTAACATACGTCAACACCATGTTCGTCAAACACATCCAATATGGGGCGCCAGCGTCTGGCCAGTTCCGTAAAGCCGGTATCCACCAGTCCCTGCGGGCGCTGTGGCCAGGGATAAACGGTATGCCAAAGCAATGCGCCGCTGAACGTGGCATGGGCATCCAGGCCGAGGTTACGGGAAGCCTGAGCGGCGTATTTCAGTTGCTGCACGGCCCATTCGGTACGCGCCTTCGGATTGTTGTGGTATTGCGCCGGAGCAAACCCGTCGAACAGTTGGTCATATGCTGGATGCACAGCGACCAGCTGCCCTTGCAGGTGCGTAGACAGTTCGGTAATTTCCAAACCGATTTCGTTGATCATGCCTTTAACATCATCGGCATAGGTTTGGCTTTCGGCCGCCTTCTGGAGATCAAAATAATTAGTTGCCCACGTTGGGATCTGTATTCCTTTGAATCCCAAATCTTTTGCCCACCGGCAGATGGATTCCAGCGTATCAAATGGGGGAGTATCGCCTAAAAATTGCGCCAGAAAGATGCCCGGTCCCTTAATTGTTTGCATAGCGTATCGTCTTGTTTTGAATATCAGTGAATAGTTGTACTTATACCGTAAAAGGCGTCCATTTCTCGTCGCTTTCATTGCTCCGGATAACGCAGTCAAGGAATGCCATTCCCCTTACGCCATCCGCCACCGACGGAAAATCATATTCTCCGGCCTGCCACTCTTTTCCGGCCAATTTCGCTCCTAACGCCCAGGCAAAGCTTTTATACAGGTTGCCAAACGCTTCCAGGTAACCTTCAGGATGGCCTCCCGGCGTACGGCAGAACGCCGCTACCTCGGGCGACATGCCCCCGGCTGCCGCGCGGAAAATCTGTGTTGGCTGATCCAGCCACTTCACCAGCAAACTGTTGGGTTCCTGCTGGCTCCATTCCAATCCGCCGTTCTCGCCATAAACACGTATTTTCAAGGCATTTTCTTCACCTGCGGCCACCTGCGAGGCGATTAACACGCCGCTCGCACCACCATCGAATCGCAGCAGGATATTGCCGTCGTCTTCCAACTTCCGGCCCGCTACATAAGTATACAGCGCTGCGCAGAGGTGCGTGGTACGCTGCCCCGAAATGAACTCCGCGAGGTGCAGTGCATGCGTACCGATATCGCCCATACAGCCGCTCTTTCCAGATTTGGCGGGATCCGTACGCCATGATGCCTGCTTGTTGCCGTCCTGTTCTGACGACCTGCTGAGCCATCCCTGCGGATACTCGACATACACCTTACGGATTTTACCCAAGGCACCGTCACGCACGAGCTTCCTCGCCTGCCGTACCATGGGGTAACCCGAATAGGTATGCGTAAGCAAAAACAAGAGTCCCGTTTCCGCTGCTTTCTGCTGCAATTGTTTGGCTTCATCCAGATCAAAAGTCATCGGCTTATCCAGTACCACATGAAAGCCGTTTTCCAGGGCCATCATGGCCGGTTCGAAATGCACATGATTGGGCGTAACAATACTCACAAAGTCCATGCGCTCCCCTTCTGGCAGCTGGCGTTCCTGTGCTATCATTTCCTGATAGCTCCCGTATACACGGTGCTCGGGCAGAAAAAGCGCTTCGCCGCTTTCCTTAGACCGTCCGGGATCTGAACTGAACGCTCCGCAAACCAATTCAATCAATCCGTCCATGTTAGCGGCTATGCGGTGTATTTCACCGATGAAGGCGCCTTTTCCGCCGCCTACCATGCCCATCCGAAGTTTACGATTGATACTGTTGTTGATCATAATATGAGAATTTAACTATTAAAACGGAATGTTATCGTTGGCACATCGTTGGTTAACCATCTCCACAAAAATAGCACTCTTGGCCAAATAAGGAGGACTTTCCGTCAACTATTTTTAGCGTGGCGAATCGTTCACCGCCCCACCGCACACCGTTGAAAGTCAACCCTCATAATCGTGAAAATGTGTTAAATTTGGTTAAATAGCGGCACGGTTGCTATCAAATTATGTACATTAGCCCGCAGAACAGCGGCGTTTGGCGCATTATGTTTCTTGCAATACGGAATGGTTAAGGTATGTCTGTTGGCTATTGTCGTCTTTACATCGCTGGTTGCGGCATGCCGCCACGGCGTGAAGCCGCAGCCGGTGGCACGATCATATGATAAATACCTCTATCCGGCAGATTTGCAAGGGGTGGTACCCGAGGGCGTTACAGGCGATGACAGCATCCAGTTGGCGCGGGCTTATATAGAACAGTGGTTACGGCAGCAGGCGTTGCTACATCATGCCCAGCGCAACGTCAACATCAACACGAATCGCCTGGAGCGGCAAGTGGAAGAATATAGAAACGGGCTCATTGTCTATGAATATGAACAGGCCTTGGTTGGCCAAAAACTGGATACGGTGGTAACCGATCAGCAGGTCCAGGATTTTTATCAAACGCGCAAGGAACTGTTCATCCTTAAACAGCCTATCCTGAAGGTATCGTATATACAGCTGAAGAAGGATGCACCGGAACTTGATCGGGTAAAACGCTGGTTTGGGTCCACGGATTTCAAGGAGCGGGATTTGCTGGAAAAATACTGCGCCATGTATGCTACCCAGTATGCGCTACACGATACCTCGTGGCATTACGTGGATGAACTGCAGCGGAAAATCCCCTTGTCGGAGATCAGTGAGGCACAATACGGGCAAACAGGCCGAATTTTTGAAATAATTAAAAATAATGAATTATATCTGATAATTTTGCACGATTCAAAATTCAGGGATACCCGTTCGCCGATGTCGCTGGTCAGGCATGACATCCGCAACCTGATTCTGAACAAACGCAAAATTGAATTGATAGACCAAATGCAAAAAAGCATCGTGAGCGATGCCCGCAAAAAGAACGATATCGAAATATATAACTAAATGAGTAGACATAACTGCATTTTTCTGGTTTTGGCAATCGTAGGAGCCACCAACTTGGCCATAGGCCAAGAATCGCGGGTTATTGATAAGGTGGTAGCGGTAGTGGGTTCTAACATCATCCTGCAATCGGAAATCGAAATGCAATATGCCCAATACCTGGCCCAAGGCAATAAGGCTGACGAGGATTTTAAATGCTATATTCTCCAGCAACAACTCACGCAAAAACTGCTGGCCCAGCAAGCTGCCATTGACTCCATCGAAGTGAGTGAAAGCGAGGTTGACGACCAGATCAATGCGCGTTTGCGCTATATGGCGAACCAGGCGGGTGGGCAGGAGCGCCTTGAACGGTTCCTGAACCGGTCGTTGCTCCAATACAAAGAAGAGATGCGCCCCAGCATATACGAACAGATGAAAGCCGGCAAAATGCGGCAAAACATCGTTTCGGGCATCGATGTGACGCCACTGGAGGTAAAGCGGTATTTTGAATCGCTGGAAAAAGACAGTTTACCTTATTTCAGCACCGAGGTGGAGGTGGGCGAAGTTGTGGTATACCCACAACTTACACGAGAAGAGAAGCAACGGTTCCGCGACCGTGCGGAGGAACTCCGGAAACAAGTGGTAGAAGGTGCTGATTTTGCAACGGTAGCCCGGCTGTATTCCGAGGATAAAGGATCGGCCGCGTATGGAGGTGACCTTGGGTTTCACACCCGTGACATGATGGTGAAGGAATTTACCGCAGTGGCCTTCCGCTTGAAGCCCGGCGAAATCTCTCCGGTATTTGAATCGGAGTTTGGTTTCCATTTCCTGCAAGTGCTGGAACGGCGGGGCGAGGAAGTTCATACCCGCCATATATTGATCCAAATCAAGCCCACCTCAGCGAGCCTGGACAGGGCCAAAGCGCATATCGACAGCATCTATGGACAGGTGGTCGATAAAAAACTCGATTTTTATACCGCTGCAACGCTTTATTCTGACAACAAGGAAACCAAGTACAACGGCGGGATGTTGCTTAACATGGAAAACCAGCAAGGCCGGACAACATTGATCCCCATCGAAAAACTGGATGCCTCAATCTTCACGGCCATTGACACCTTACAACCGGGGCAGTATTCGCGCCCCGCGCAATTTACCGACCATACCGGCAAGACCGGATACCGGTTTACCTACCTGAAATCGAGGACACCGCCCCACCAGGCTAACCTGGAGCAGGATTTCGCGAAAATCAAGGAAGCTGCCCTTGACGACAAGATTAACCGCCGACTGAGCGAATGGTTCGAAAGCCGTCGTAAGGTGACGTTTATCTCCATCAATGAGGCGTATCGTCAATGCGATGAACTGAAAATCTGGTTGACGGGGGAAGAACAGTAGTGGTGATGGGTGGTTGGTGATGGGTGGTCGGTGATGGGTGGTCGGTGGATGGTGGACGGTTAGCGTTCAAATAGCATTTCAATAACCACGCGCCACTGGAAATCGGGCTGGAGTTGCCATATCCGCACGTAATTGCACATGATTTGGTCAGTTGCGGTAGCTACCTTGGCCGTACCGTAGGAATAGGCCAGTTCCCCGCTATAAGAGCGACTGGCCACCAACGACTCCGCTTCAATGGCGATATCTTGTTTATCAACGAAAGCAAGGATATTCTTCTTCCCTACAATCGGCGTATGCCAGGGGAAATAAAAACGGGCATCCTCCGCCACGAATTCGCCATAGGCCACTTCAGCGTTTGACTTTAATACCGCAGACAATAACTGGTCATTCTGTAAGACAATCTCTTTCCGTTGCTGTATCCGCTCTTTGGTCCTGAAGCGGGTATAGTCCTTATCGTCCGGCTCAATATACTGGAGATCGGGTTCTTCCTTTCGCCCATGGTGTTCTACTGTTGCCCGAAGGTCTATCTTCCAATTGCCTTTACGGTCGCGCCGCCATACCGCCAAGTATTCACCGTACCGCTTTACGGCACCTACCCGCTGGAATGACATCGGGCCGGCCGTCACCCCCCATTCCATGCTTTTCGCTACCGCGGCAAATGTAGGTTTCCACGTCAGCACATCCGGAATATTGGGCCGGTTATTCAGGTAGCTCCGGGCCTCCACCGGAGACGGCACAAAAAAAATGGTGTTTTCATCAACCACCGAAAGCAGCGCAGCATGCGGCCCCACTGTGGCCGACAACCTTGCCGCTGTGCGATCTGCAGCGAGCAAACTTCCCACTTTACCCAATAATTGGGCAGATGAAGGAATGAACAGGGTGAGTAAGCAGCCAAGTATGCTAAAGCGGAGCATGTATACCATGTTATCAAATCTTATTCCAAAGCGTCCCTTCTTTACTGTCTTTGAGCTGGATGCCCATGGCGCTGAGCCCCTCCCGGATGCGGTCGGACATCGCATAGTCTTTATTCTGCTTGGCTTCGTTGCGCAAGGCAATGACCACCGCCATCAATTTATCGAAATCGTCTGAACCGGTATTGTCGTCAACCAGACCGAGCACATCGTAAACAAACTGCTGCATCAATACCCTCAATTGCTCAAGGGAAGCCGCATCAATCGCAAGCTTGCCGTCATAGCTGCTATTGATGATACGTACCGCCTCAAACAGTTCAGCAATCAGGATGGGGCTATTAAAGTCATCGTTCATGGCCGCGTAGCACCGTTGCCGCAACCCTTCAATATCCACATCGGCTTTCTGGGCCGTGGCTTTCAATTTCGGCAGCAGAGCCATGGCGTTCATCAGCCGTTTATATCCCTTGTCTGCGGCGTCAAGCGCCTCGTTGGAAAAGTCGAGCGTGCTCCGGTAGTGCGCCTGAAGCATAAAAAAGCGGACGGCCATGGGCGAGTAGCCACGGTTCAGCAAGAGATGGCTTCCACTGAACAGTTCATGCGGCAAAAAGCCGTTGCCGGCCGACTTGGACATGCGTGCGCCGTTTACCGTAAGCATGTTGGTATGCATCCAATATTTCGCAGGTTGCGTGTGGTTGCAGGCCTGCGACTGCGCAATCTCGTTGGTATGATGCGTAGCCGCCAGATCCATCCCCCCACCGTGGATATCGAACTGTTCGCCCAGGTACTTGCTGCTCATGGCCGAGCATTCGATATGCCAACCCGGGAAGCCGACGCTCCATGGCGAAGGCCACCGCATGATATGTTCCGGCTTGGCCTTGATCCACAAGGCAAAATCCAACCGGCCGCGCTTTTCATCCTGCCCGTTTAGCTCACGCGTATTGTTGAGCAGGTCGTCCAGCTTGCGATTGGTCAGGATGGTATAATCATGATCCTGCACATACTTTTCCACATCGAAATATACCGTGCCGTTTACTTCATAGGCATATCCATGCGCAATGATTTTCTTGACCATTTCGATCTGCTCCGAAATATGGCCCGTTGCCGTGGGTTCAATGCTCGGAGGCAAGGTATTGAAGAGCCGCATCACCTCATGGAAGCCCAAGGTATACTTCTGTACAATCTCCATCGGTTCCAGCCGCTCCAGTTTGGCCTTTTTGGAAAACTTGTCGTCTCCCTCATCGTTATCCCCTTCCAGGTGGCCGGCATCGGTGATGTTGCGCACGTAACGTACCTTATAACCCAGGTGCAGCAGGTAGCGGAAAATCAGGTCGAAAGACACAAATGTGCGGCAGTTGCCAAGATGCACGTCGCTATATACCGTGGGGCCACAGACATACATGCCCACAAAGGGGGGATTCAGCGGCTCAAACTTTTCCTTCTTCCTTGTTATGGTATTGTAAAGAACCAATTGGTTATCCATGGGCGCGAAAATACGAATTTATTTCTGCCGGAAATACACTTGGATGGGCACCCCCTCAAAATCAAAATGTTCCCGCAGTTTGTTTTCAATAAAACGACTGTAAGGTTCTTTGATGTATTGCGGTAAGTTACAGAAAAAGGCAAACATAGGGGATTTTCCGGGCAGCTGGGTAACGTATTTGATTTTGACGTATTTGCCCTTTACCGCAGGCGGAGGATAGCTTTCGATGATGGGTAGCATCACATCGTTCAACTTCGACGTGGGTATTTTCTTGACTTTATTCTCATAAACCTTGGCGGCCGCTTCTATGGCCTTGAAAATCCGCTGCTTTTCGACCACGGAGGTAAAAACAATCGGTACATCGGTAAAAGGAGCGATCTTTTCCCGGATGAGATCTTCGAACACCTTGGTGGTCTTGTTATTTTTCTCGATTAGGTCCCATTTATTTACAAGGATAACCACCCCTTTGCGGTTTTTTTCGGCCAAATGAAAAATATTGATATCTTGCGCTTCAATCCCCTCCGTAGCGTCCAGCATCAATATGACGACATCCGACTCTTCCAACGCTTTGATGGTGCGCATCACCGAGTAAAACTCGATGTTTTCCTTCACTTTCGCCTTACGGCGCAGCCCTGCGGTGTCGATGAGAACGAAGTCGTGCCCGAATTGGTTGTAATGAATCCGGATGGAGTCTCTCGTCGTGCCGGCAACGGGCGTAACAATGTTCCGCTCTTTACCTACGAGGGCATTGATAAGGGACGATTTGCCCACATTTGGCCGGCCCACAATAGTGTATTTCGGACGTTCGTCCGCTTCCGGATCTTCCTGCCCGAAATGCTGCACCACTTCGTCCAGCAATTCTCCCGTGCCCGAGCCTGTAATGGACGAGATTGGATAAATTTCTCCCAGCCCGAAACTGTAGAATACAGTGGCTTCTTGCTGCAACAACGGATGATCTACCTTATTGACCACCACAAAGACCGGCTTCTTGCTGCGGCGGAGCACATCGGCAATGGCATCGTCCAGATCAGTTATTCCGGTGATAACATCCACCATAAACAGGATGACGGACGCCTCTTCAATGGCAATAAGCACCTGTTCGCGGATGGCTGCCTCAAACACATCGTCAGACCCATGTACGTACCCGCCCGTATCAACAACCGTAAAGTTCTTGCCCGTCCATTCGGCTTGGCCGTAATGCCGGTCGCGGGTAACACCACTGAAGTCGTCTACAATGGCCCTGCGGCTCTCGGTCAGCCGGTTATACAGGGTCGATTTCCCGACATTCGGCCGGCCTACTATTGCGATGATATTTGCCATAAGACTGCAAAGGTAAGGATAACGAATGGTTTATCGGGCATTTATGAACTAACTACGATCGGAGCAACGTTAACACATCGTCTAAGTAAGTCCGATCATTTGCCAGCCGAGGTACCTTGTTCTGTCCGCCGAGTTTGCCCCGAGCTTTCATCCAGCGATAGAACGTACCGTCTGGAGCATTGTGGATGATGGGGAAACGCAACGCCAGATCGTTGAAGCGCTTCGCATCATAATCCGAGTTGACTTCACGCAACGTGGTATCCAGCACCCTGCAGAACGTATCAAAATCGTTGGGTTGTTCATCAAATTCAATGATCCACTCGTGCGCACCTGCCTCCTCCCCCTGGAAATAAACCGGCCCGGCAGTATAATCACGGATGGCCGCCCCCGTTTCCGCGCAGGCCCGCCGCAGCGCTTCGTCCGCATTATCCACGATAACCTCCTCCCCAAACGTATTGATATACTGCTTGGTGCGTCCGGTAATCTGGATACGGTAAGGATGGAGATTGACGAATTTGATCGTATCGCCCACGATGTAACGCCATAAGCCTGCGTTGGTAGAAATCACCAACGCATAATTTTTCCCCAATTCCACCTCATGCAAGCCCAATGTCTTCGGCTGTTCATCATGCAGGTTTTCCACCGGCAGAAACTCATAATAGATGCCGTAATCAAGCATGAGCAACAAATCTTCTGAATCCGACTGGTCCTGCAAGGCAAAATACCCTTCCGAGGCATTGTAATTCTCCAGGTAATACATCCGGTCAGAAGGAATCAGCTTTTTGAATTGCTCGCGGTATGGTTTGAAGCTCACCCCGCCGTGGCTGTAAAATTCCAAGTTGGGCCATACTTCCAGCAAGTTTGCCTTACCCGTTATCTCCAGGATACGCTTGGCCAGCACCACATTCCAAGTGGGCACGCCCGACAGGTTGGTTACATTCTCAAGAATCGTCAATTGAGCCACATTTTCGATCTTCTCTTCGAAGTTGGGGTTCAGTGTCGTTTCGACATCGGGGGTACGGTTTAATTCTGCCCAGAACGGCAGGTTACGGATAATGATGGACGAAAGATCGCCATAATAGGAATCTGAATTGAAGCTGTTGATTTGCGAGCTACCCCCCAGCACCACCGCTTTCCCGGTCAGTATTTTCGTGTCCGGGCGGTTGTGGCAATACACAGACAGCATGTCTTTACCGCCTTGGAAATGGCAGTCTTCCAGTGCCTCTTCGCTGACGGGAATAAACTTACTGCGATCTGCCGTGGTACCCGACGATTTGGCAAACCACTTGATATCCGAAGGCCATAAGATATTCTGCTCCCCTTTAATCATGCGGTCGATATAAGGCTTCAGGCTGTTATAGTCCTGTAAAGGCACCCGTTCCTTGTAAGTTTCAGCAGTCAGTATAGAGCTGTAGCCGTATTTCTTACCCCATTCCGTGGCTTCAGCCGCGGAGATGAGGCTTTGGAACCATTCGTCCTGCACCTCGTGCGGATATTTCATGAAAAGCTCGATTTGGTGAATCCGCTTTTTCATGATCCAAGTGAATATTGAATTGATGAGGGCCATAGGTGTTATAGCTTTTTTCTACGCAGCTCAAAGTTGCGGCCCAGGTAAAACTTACGGGCCATTTCATTGACCGAGATTTCTTCGGGCGTGCCGGCAAGCATAATCTTACCTTCGGTAAGCAAGTATGCCCTGTCGGTAATGGACAGCGTTTCCTGCACGTTATGGTCGGTAATCAAGATACCAATGTTACGGTGTTTGAGTTTAGAAACTATCGTCTGGATTTCCTCTACGGCGATGGGGTCAACACCGGCAAAAGGCTCGTCAAGCAAGATAAAATTAGGATTTGCCGCCAAAGCACGGGCAATTTCTGTACGGCGGCGCTCGCCTCCCGAGAGCAAGTCGCCCCGATTTTTGCGGACACGATTCAAGCTGAATTCTGCCAGCAATTCCTCCAGTTTTTCCTGCCGCTCCGCTTTATCCTGGTAATGGATTTCCAACACGGCCATGATATTATGTTCCACCGATAGTTTCCTGAACACCGAGGCTTCCTGTGCCAGGTAACCGATCCCCTTCTGTGCCCTGCGGTACATCGGGTCTTCGGTAATTTCCTCGTCGTCCAGGTAAACATGGCCTTCATTAGGCTTGATAAGGCCCACTATCATGTAAAACGATGTGGTTTTGCCCGCCCCGTTGGGTCCCAGCAGCCCCACAATTTCTCCCTGCGACACTTCAAACGACACATCGTTTACCACCGTGCGCTGCCTGTATTTCTTGATAAGGTGTTCTGCTCTTAGTATCATTTCGTAGTGCCTAACCGGCTTTAACTAAATCCGGATGTCCTTTATATTCAATTGGATGTTTCTTTTGCTTCGCCAAACGTTTTCCTCGATGGTATAACACATATCGAATACACTGCCCCGGTTAATCGCCTCCGCATACCCTCCCAGCCCAAAACCTATACAATCAAACGCGGCCGTGCCCGGCTGCATCACCGTCATTTTGAGGTGGCTGCCGCCCACAACCGCCGCGGGACCACAAACCCCGACCCCCTTACTGAGGAACAGAGGTGTCTCGTTCTGCGGCCCGAATGGCTCAAACTGCCGCAAAATACGGAAAAACTTGGCATCAATGGCCGACATGTCCAACACGGCATCGATCAGAATCTCCCGTTGCAGCATATCCGGGAGGATATTAGCCGACACCACCTCTTCGAACCGCTGCTGGAACAGCGGGATGTTTTCAGGCTTCATGGTCAACCCGGCGGCGTATTTATGCCCCCCGAACTGATCAAGCAGGTCGCTGCAGGCATTAAGCGCTTCATACAAATCAAAGCCCATTACAGATCGCGCCGATCCAGTCACATGTCCGTTCGTTTGCGTAAGCACCACGGTAGGCCGGTAATATTTCTCGGTAAGCCGTGTAGCCACGATACCGATAACCCCTTTATGCCAGTCCGGCCGGAACACCACGGTACTTTTCCGTTCCTGCAGGGCCTCGTCGCCATCAATCATAGCCAATGCCTCTTCGGTAATCCGCACATCGAAATCCTTGCGCTGGGCATTCTGCACATCAATGCTGCTGCTATATACGGATGCCTCCTGCATGGATTTCGAAACCAATAATTTAACCGCATCCTTCGCATGATCTATCCGCCCCGCGGCGTTGATGCGGGGGCCAATCTGGAATACAATGTCGTTTACGGTAAAGTTGCCCGTTTTATGGGTAGACAAATCAATCAGCGATTGCAGGCCGCAGCAGGGATTGCTGTTTAACTTTTGAAGCCCGAAATGCGTAAGCACGCGGTTTTCGCCCGTAATGGGTACCATATCCGACGCGATGCCCACGGCAACCAGATCCAGGTATTGGTAACATTGGTTGACATCCATGTTATTTTTCAGGATAAACGCTTGGATGATTTTGAAACCAATGGCACAGCCCGGCAGCTCCTTATAAGGATAAGGGCAGTCGGCACGCTTGGGATCCAGAACCGCTACAGCATCCGGTAACCGGTCGCCCGGCAGGTGGTGATCGCCGATGATGAAATCGACGCCGCGTTGCCGGGCGTATGCGATTTTATCGACAGCCTTGATACCGCAGTCCAACGCGATAACCAACGAAAAGCCTTGATCAGCAGCATAGTCAATGCCTTGAATGGATATCCCATACCCTTCTGTATAGCGGTCGGGCAAATAAAACTCGAGCCGTGAATGGAACTGCCGGAAGAAGCTGTACACCGTGGCCACGGCCGTGGTGCCGTCCACATCGTAGTCACCGTAGATGAGCACTTTCTCGTTATTGCCGATCGCCCGTTCGATACGCGCAATGGCCTTATCCATATCGCGCATCAGAAAGGGGTCGTGAAGCGCGGATAGGTCCGGACGGAAAAACCGCTTAGCATCCTCGAAACACCCAATACCCCTGCTAACCAGCAGATCTGCCAAAATCATGCTGATACCAAGTTCATCACGGAGCTTTTGTGAAGCCGCGGGATTATGGCATGAAGCGATAGCCCATCTTTTCTGCATATGTTTCCTCTATATAAGCTGTCCTCAATGGCAGCCGAGAGATCGATAAATCTGCCTCTTATGCAAACGCAGGCACTTGCATAAAAAGCAATTTTACCTAAGTTTGTATCCTACGAAGCTGTAAAGATAAAAACATGCAAGCACATTCTTTATTCGAAGGTTCATTTTCCGTCGATTCATCCAAAAAGTTCATTCCATTTGACGCCAGCAAAGACAATAAGAAAGACCGCCCGGGGTCGCTATTTATCCACGTGCATCCATTTCTAATTGAATCGGCGGCCGGACTGCTGCTGCTCGATACCGGCATTGGCCACACGCTGCCTGATGGTACGCTGCAATTGCATAATAATATACGCAAAGCCGGTTTTGAACCAAGCGACATCCGATACGTACTGCTGTCGCACCTGCATAAAGATCATGCAAGCGGCATGGTGCTGGAACAAGACGGACAATTGCGGCTGGCATTTCCAGACGCCGAATATGTCATCCAGCGAGGCGAATGGGAAGACGCTTATAGCGGCAAGTCAGACTCCTACAAAACAGAGCTGTTCGATGTGCTGCAACGAAGCGGCAACTTGTTGTTGATAGATGGCGACGGCATACTGAACAACGAAGTCAGCTATGAAGTTTCAGGAGGCCACACACCCCATCATCAGGTATTCCATATCCGCACAGGGGGCGAGCATTACTTTTTCGGGGGCGACGAAGCCCCGGAGCCTGAACAGTTTTTCCGCCAATTTGCGGCGAAATATGACTATGATGGGCGGAAATCCATGACCCTGCGTCAACAGTACTTTGAACAGGGGTGTGCCGAAGGCTGGGTGTTTCTGATGTACCATTCTACCAACATCGCTATCGGGCGGCCCGAACCAAAAGAAACCGGAGGCTACCGCCTGGTAGATGCCACAGGGGGATAGCCTTTCGTCAAAGCAGCCCCAACACCGCCACAACAGGCCTGTGGTCTGAAGCATAGGTTTCAGCAACCACATGGTGTTCAAGCACTTCCATAGCCGTCTGCGGCCGATAAAAAATATAGTCGATCACGCAATAACTTAATACTCCCCTAACACTCAAGTAATTTCCCTTCTTCACATTTGTGTGCAATATGGTATACCTGTTAGAAATAGCCGTTTGCATCTCCATCCTTTGCTTGATTGCGGTATCTTATTTATTTGTGAAATACATCGATGTAAGGTTTGAAGACAGGGAAGACTACTAACATCAGCTTATGAGTAAACGGGATGTAGACTTAGTTGTGATTTCGGACGTACACTTGGGTACTTATGGATGCCATGCCAAGGAACTGCTTCGCTACCTCAAAAGTATCCGGCCAAGACAAATCCTCCTCAATGGCGACATCATTGACATCTGGCAATTCAGCAAACGGTATTGGCCAGAATCCCACATGAAGGTGGTGCGGAAAATCCTCAAATTTGTGGCCGAAGGGGTTCCTGTGACTTACCTAACAGGCAACCACGACGAAATGCTCCGCAAGTTTG
Organism: Parapedobacter composti; assembly: GCF_900112315.1. GTDB lineage: Bacteria > Bacteroidota > Bacteroidia > Sphingobacteriales > Sphingobacteriaceae > Parapedobacter > Parapedobacter composti. The sequence goes on from NZ_FOLL01000002.1 coordinate 167,071, forward strand.
CCGATTTCCGGCTGGGATCACTGACCCTCACAAACAAGCTTTCCCTGCGTGTGGGTAAAAAGCAAGCGTGGGTATTCCACGGCGACATTTTTGACGTGACCATGCAGCACTCCAAATGGCTTGCACGGTTGGGTGCGATTGGTTACGATAGCCTAATTCTGCTAAACAGCATGGTCAACTGGATGCTCACGAAGCTGGGGCGGGAAAAGATGAGTCTCTCAAAAAAAATCAAGAACAGCATCAAAAATGCGGTGAAGTTCATTAACGACTTTGAGGTGACGGCGGCCACGCTGGCCATCGAAAAAGGTTATCAGTATGTTATCTGCGGCCACATCCACCAGCCCGAAATCCGCCAAATCGAAACCGACAAAGGGGCCGTGACTTATCTTAATTCTGGCGACTGGGTGGAAAATCTTACCGCACTGGAATATCATGACGGCGCATGGAGCATCTACCGATACCACGCCAAAGACTATATCTCGGCCGATCTGGAACTTGACACGTCTGAGAATGACGACCTAAGCGATAAGCTCGACATTAGACGGCTATTGGATTTACTTAAGTCCGAGCCGGCGGTATGAAGATAACCTTCAGGCTTGTTTTGCCAATTGTTAATTAACCGCTATTATTGTAGTGCCATTGCGGCACATGCAATATGATTGATCAGTTCCGGAAATATACGCCGTTAAACATAGTCTTGCTTTCGTTGATTGGGCTTTTGCTATGCCTGGGCGTATTCACGCACCTTCCGGAAAACCTGATGCCGGTATTCTTCGAGCCGGCCATCAGCAATTTTACGGGAAAATTGTCGCCTCAGAACATCTCACCCGAAACAAATGTCGTTATTACATTGGCCCTTACCATCGCGCAAGCGTTGATGATAAACCGGGTGGTCAATCAATTTAACTTAGTGGGCCGCCCCAGCTTTTTGGCTGCCTTGATGTACGTGACACTTGCCAGCTTAGTACTACCTTTTTTGGTCCTGTCTCCCATACTGATTTGCAATTTCCTGGCTATCTGGATGCTCAGCAAACTCCTCAACATTTACAGACGTACGGAAATCAAGTCGTTAATGTTTGATCTGGGGATGATTGTTGCCCTGGGCAGCCTGGTATATTTCCCCTTTATCATGATGCTACTGTTGCTGTGGTGTAGCTTGATGATCTTCCGGGCATTCAACTGGCGAGAGTGGCTGGCCGCCCCCATCGGTTTTGTCAGCGTTTATTTTCTGTTAAGCGTCGTTTACCTGTGGTTTGATCGGATGGACGAATTTTACGAGATATGGCTGCCTTTTGCCTATCCGCTTCCAACCTCCATCCACATGGAAACTTATGATTATCTGGTGCTGTTCCCGGTTGTGGTCATTCTCATCCTGTTTTTCTTTACGTTAAGACAGAACCTTCTGAAAAGCGTGGTACACATCCGTAAGTCGTTCCAGCTCCTATTTTGCATGGCTGTGCTGTCTGTCGCCTCGTTTTACCTGAACGCCGATTTAGCCATTAACCATTTTCTGTTATGTGTGCCTCCGATAGCCATATACATGACCTATTATTTTAACTACGCCACCCTGCGGTGGCTATATGAAGGTGCGTTTGCCCTACTACTGGCCACCATCATTTATTTTCAATTTTTCTAAGCAATTTAAAAACAGCGTTTTAACCTTTTTTAACAAAAAGAATAACCCGCTTCAATTAAAAATTAGATAGCTTTGCAATCGTTTTTGTTAACTTGATTATCGTTCGCTCTGAATTATCATAACAGTTCTACTCAGCAAATGCAGTACCGCACGCCGAAGTTCCCATATCGTCACAGGCATCGCTTCCAGCAAGCTTTTGTGTTTCTTACGCTCCTTTTGGCAAGTACCCTGGTACATGCACAACGGTCGACCACCAGTTCGCCGTACTCACGATTTGGCATCGGCGAACTCCGGGGGGATTTATTACCGCAAACCCGCGCCATGGGCGGTATCGCTACCGGGGTGCGCTACCTGGGGGGGTACAGCAATATCAACGTAAGCAACCCTGCCTCCTATTCAGCGTTAACGCTGACGACCGTCGATATCGGCGTGTTCGGCAACATTACGCAACTCAGCAGAAATCAGCTTTCCGAAAATTCATATAACTTTTCGTTGGGCCACATCAATTTCGGCATTCCGCTGGGCCGGCCGGGAGGAATCAGCTTTGGTATCATGCCCTTTTCGGACGTGGGGTTCAGCCATGCCATCTCCGGCACAATTGACACGACGCAAATCCGGACGGTTTATGCCGGAGCAGGGGGAACAACCAAGGCCTATCTGGGATACGGGGTGCAGATCAATAAAAATTTCAGCGTGGGTGCCAACGTATCCTACTTATTCGGCACGCTAAACAACATCCGGTCAGTAGAATTTCCGAATGATATCGGCGCGTTGAACATCCGGGTAGACAGTAGCCAATATGTCAACGGATTCAGCTTTGATTATGGCGCACAGTATTTTCAGCCATTGGGCAATAACGTGAGCCTTACCATCGGCTACTCGGGAGCTGCCGGCGGCCCCCTGAACACCCAGGCATCACGGGTGGTGACCCGCACGCCCACCAGCGTGGAAGATGATTACGAAAACCTGCCTGTAGACACGGTGGCTACCTATCAAGGCCAACAACAACAGATAACAATGCCCATGAAACACAGTGTGGGCTTTACGTTGGCAAAAGGTGGCAAATGGATGCTCGGCGGCGACGTGAACTACGCCAAATGGAGCAGTTACCGGATAGCCGGACATAACCCCGCCCTGACAGATAGTTATGGTTTCGCCTTTGGCGGGCAAATTACCCCTGACATTACATCGGTCAGGTATTTTAATGTAGTGGACTATCGGCTGGGATTCAAATACAATAAGTCATACATCAACATTGACAACCAGGACATCAACCAGATGGCACTGACGGTAGGTTTCGGCTTTCCGCTACCCTCATTATTCGGTGGATCTTTCTACAAAATCAATTTCTCTACCGAATTGGGCCAGATGGGCACGCTATCAAACAACCTGGTGCGCGAACGGTATATTAATTTCCATTTAGGGTTTACGCTCAACGAACGCTGGTTCAGGCGGACCCGATATGATTAACTGTACGTAATGAAGTGCTATGGATATGCTGGGCAGAAAATGGAGTTACCTCGCATGGGTATTATTCGGCATAGCCGCACTGGCTTCCTGTGAAACGGATCTGAAAGAGGTAGATCGCATCGCCGCCATTCAGGCGGAAGAACCGGTGGATGTTTCCCTCGATGTGACTGTCATTTACAGCGATTCTGCCGAGGTGAAAGCCAGGCTGACCGCCCCTGAAATGCGGCTCTACCATGTTGAAAACCCTTATTACGAATTTCAGAAAGGCATAACCATCATTTTTTATGATGAAAACGGCTCAGAGACACAGCGCATCACCGCCAATTATGCCATACAGAAAGAAAAGGAAGAACTGACGGAATTCAGGGACAATGTGGTCATCACACGGGCAGATGGCACCGTGATAAAGACGGAGGAACTTATTCATGACCAGAAAGCGAACACCTTTTACAACCATGTACCGATTGCGGTATATTCACATGACGGACAAAACAACTACATGGGGTCATCTTTTACCTCGGATGGCGACTTCCAGGATATCGTGGTACAGAACTCAACCGCCTTATATGTCTTAGAAGAGGGACAATCGCCCGGATTTTAGGGCTTACAGCAGGCAAATCGGTATATTGCACATAATTTAACCATGCAACTATTCTTTTTTTGATAAAAGTCGTATCTTGCGCCTCATTTTAAAAAAGGTATAGAAACCACCTGCAAACAAGGGTTTAAGATTTACAATAACAGCTTAAAAAAAACAGTTTTATACACGCTATGGGATTAATGAACTTTTTGCGGAACCGTGCGGGAGTGATTATCGTTGTTATTATCGGTTTCGCAATTTTTGCGTTTCTTTTGGGGGACGTGATTAGCTATGGTACACCTGTTTGGGCCCGCCACCAGAACCAGGTGGGTAGCATCAATGGCGAATCCATCGACATCACGACATTTAATGCACAGGTAGAGCAGACATCGGAGATGTTCCGCCAGCAAATGGGTGGAGGAACCCTCAGCCCCCAGATGAAGTCATGGGCCGTACAGCAGGTGTGGGGCCAATACCTGAATCGCGAACTGCTGAAAAGCGAAGTTGAACAAATCGGCCTTACGGTGGGCAAAACGGAATTGAACGATCTGGTACAGGGCGATAACCCTTCCATGCAGATCCAGCAAGCATTCCGCAATCCGCAAACCGGCCAGTTTGACCGCGACCAGCTCAATAGCTTTATTGCCCAGGTAGGTACCCTGCCCAGGAACCACGAAGCCCGCAACCAATGGGAGGCGTTGCTGCAGAACATTATTGATGAACAGCTAAGCGCCAAATACACTAACCTGATCAACAACAGCATTTACGTAACCTCGCTCGAAGCCACCGAAGAATATAATCAACGGAACAAACTGGCCAATTTCGAATATGTCCTGCTGGACTACAATACGGTTCCAGACAGTGCGATCACCATCACCGAGCAGGATTACAAGGAATATTACAACGAAAATAAAGGGGTGTTCAAGAACCCTGAGGAAACGCGGAGCCTGGAGTTCGTGGTATTTGATGCGAGTCCAACGGCGCAGGACACCGCAAACGTGCGTACTGCCATCGGAGAGCTGAAAGCGCAGCTGGCAGAGTCGACCACCGACTCCCTTTTTGCTGCGGTCAATTCTGATACCAAATACCCTTACATTTACCGTAAAAAAGGAGAATTTAGTCCGGCGTTGGATTCATTGGTATTCAATGTACCCGTAGGCACCACCGTTGGGCCGGTACTTTCCAATGGCCGCTTTGAAATCGCCAAAGTGGTCAGCAGCAAAGTGGGGCCTGACTCGGTTAAGGCCAGTCACATCTTGCTTAACCCCGCTACAGAAGGCGGTATGGATAAAGCCCAAGCGAAGGCCGACTCCATCAAGCGGTTGGTTGAAAAGGGCGAAAGTTTCGCAGCGTTGGCCGTACAATTCAGCACAGATGAAGGCAGCAAAATAAACGGAGGCGAACTCGGCACCTTCGGGCGGGGCAGAATGGTACCGGCATTTGAAGATGCCGCTTTTGATGCCAGGAAAGGCGATGTCGTTGTCGCAACATCGCAGTTCGGCGTGCATATCATCAAAGTAGCGGATCAAATCGGCTCATCGCGGGTGGTCAAGGCAGCTATTGTGGACAAACAAGTAACAAGTGGCCGAGAAACCATGGATGCTGCCTATAATAAAGCGACCGAATTCTTCGGCGCCCTTAATAAGGGCAACTTCCAGGAAACGGCGACCCAGCAGGGTCTTTCAGTATTGAAGGCCGACAACATTACCGCTTTGGAAACCATGTTGATGGGCACAGAAGTACCGCGTGAGCTGGTACGATGGGCTTTCGAGGCCGACAAGGGCGATATTACCGATCAAATCTACGAGTCTGACAATAAATACGTTGTAGCCCGGTTAACCGGCATCCGTAAGAAGGGCCAATTGCCGTTGGAGGCAGTAAAAGCCGATATCGAAAGCGTGGTTCGCAACCGGGTCAAAGCCAAAAAACTGATAGCTCAGGCTACCGAAGCTGCCAAGGGGGCCAACACGCTGGCGCAAATCGGCCAGAAGCTCGGAAAAACTCCGGTACTGGCAGAAAACATCGTTTTTGCCAACCCCGTAATCCCCGGCGTGGCCCAGGAAAATGCCGTGGTAGGCACCGCTTTTGGCCTTCAACCGAAGCAACCGTCAAAACCGGTAAGCGGATCACAGGGCGTATATATCGTAGAAGTGACCGGTTTTGTAAACCCGCCTGCTCCTACCGACCTCAACGGACAGAAACGGCAAATGGCCCAGTCGCTGGCACAGCGGTCGTGGTCGCTTGCCTTCCGCGCTTTACAGGACAAAGCCGATATTGTGGATAACCGGGCCCGTTTCTTTTAACGGGCTGACACCAAAGGATATTTTACGTAACTTTGTATCCGGATGGCCTTAAGCTGTCCGGATTTTTTGTTATGGAAATACAAGAAACAATCGTAAACAAAGTTGCCCAAAGTGGCCTGGTTACGGTAGACCTCGCCCAGTTTGCCCCCCAGGGTGAACGCGTCATATATGATATTAAAGACAATTTATTCCACGGCCTTATCCTGAAAGAAAAGGATTTCAGGGATTTCGTCAAGGAACATGACTGGCAGCAATATACCGGAAAGTTTGTTGCTATCACCTGTACAGCAGATGCTATAGTACCCACCTGGGCGTACATGCTGTTGGCCAACCGGCTGCAGCCGTATGCCAAAGACATCGTGTTTGGCGACCCCAGCACCTTGGAAACCGTGCTGTTCGAAAGGGCATTGGAAAAATTGGATATCGAAACATACCGTGACCAACGTGTTGTAGTGAAAGGATGTGGCGATATTCCGGTTCCTGAATCGGCCTTCGTCAAGTTTACAGCCATGCTCAGCAAAGTAGCCAAAAGCATCATGTATGGCGAGCCTTGTTCCACCGTTCCCATTTTCAAACGGAAGGCATAACCATGATTATCAAAACATCTATCACGCTTTTGTGCAGCCTGTTCGGTCTGGCACTGGTAGCGGTGGGGCAACCGCTTCCTTACCTGAAGGAACCTTCCTTTAAGGCCGGTGAGGAATTGCATTACCGCCTGCGTTATGGCGTTGTATCGGCCGCCACCGGAGTATTGAAAGTAGAAGACTCCAAGATAAAATTCAGCAGTCCGCATAGTTATCACTTGTCGGCCCGCGGAAGCACCTCCGGCACGTTCAGCATTTTCTACACGGTGGACAACCGCTACGATTCATACATCGATTCACGGACGTTCTTGCCCCACTATTACACAGAAAACATCCGTGAAGGGAACTACCGGCGGACGGACATTGTTCGGTTTAACCATCCGAAACGGACGGTTCAGGGCAACAAGGGCACGTTTAAAAGTGAGTCGGCACAGACGTTTGATCTGCTATCCGCCTATTATTTTGCGCGCAACCTCGATTTATCAAACATCAAGCCGGGGCACTCGTTTAAACTGACGTATTTCCTTAACGATGAGATTGCCACCTTGGGCATTGAATACATCGGCATCGAACAGATAAAAACACCCCTGGGAACGCTGGAGTGCCTGAAATTCAGTCCAGAAATAGCCCCGGGCCGAATCTTCCGGAAAGACAGCCGGCTGTACCTTTGGGTAACCAATGACGGCAACCGAATTCCCGTAAGAGCCCACGTAGAAATACTCATCGGCTCGGTTACCTTGGAACTGACGAATGCGAAAGGACTTAAACACCCTTTGGGGAAACGATTGGAAGGGGTATCAAAATAGTCAACCATGATGATCGAAGTAGGTAATGTGTTGGTAAGTGAAGAACTGATCAGGGAAGAGTTTGTGTGTAACCTTGGCAAGTGCCAGGGCGCGTGCTGTGTAGAAGGCGATGCTGGAGCACCATTGCAACGGGATGAGCTTGCCATACTGGCGTCTGTTTACCCGCAAGTAAAGCCGTATATGACCAAGAAAGGCATCGCAACGGTGGAAGCCTCGGGCACCCATGTAACCGATGCCGACGGCGACCTGACCACGCCCTGTGTAGATGGGCATAAAGAGTGTGCATACGTAACCTGGGAAAACGGCATTACCAAATGTGCCATCGAAAAAGCCTATGAAGCGGGCGCCATCAATTGGAAAAAGCCCCTCTCCTGCCACCTTTATCCGATACGCACCACGGCATACCCAGCCTTTGACGTGCTGCACTACGACCGCTGGCACATCTGCCATTCGGCTTGCTCGCTCGGCAGGGAACTGAAGGTTCCCGTATATACCTTCCTGAAGGAGCCCCTCATCCGCAAGTACGGCGCGGAGTGGTATGCCGATCTCGAAGAATCGGTACGCATGCTGTAGGTTAATTATAAAATATATTAGTATCTTGCGCCGATTTTATTCCGAATGCTCAAGCTAAGCGAAATACAACAACCCATTGCCCGTGAATTGGCGCTATTCGAAGACAAGTTCAAAGCTTCGATGCAGAGCTCGGTTCCATTGCTCGACCGCATAACCCATTACATCGTAAAACGCAAAGGCAAACAAATGCGTCCGATGTTTGTCTTCTTCTCGGCGGGATTATGCGGCACCATCAACGACGCCACCCATCGTGGAGCAGCCCTGGTGGAACTTTTACACACTGCCACCCTGGTGCATGACGACGTGGTAGACAACGCCAATGTACGACGGGGCTTCTTCTCGGTAAACGCCCTTTGGAAAAACAAGGTGGCTGTGTTGGTGGGCGATTTCCTGCTGGCTAAGGGCATGCAGCTATCTTTGGCGAATGACGACTTTGGCATGCTCAAGATTGTGAGTGATGCGGTTCAGCAAATCATCGAAGGAGAATTGCTGCAATTGGAAAAAGCCCGGCGTATGGACATCGAGGAGTCGATATATTTCGAAGTTATCCGGCAGAAAACCGCCTCGCTAATCGCCTCGTGCTGCGCATGCGGAGCAGCCTCTGCGGGAGGCGATCAAACAACCATCAAACAAATGCACCTCTTCGGAGAAAAGGTAGGCATCGCCTTCCAGATTAAAGACGATCTTTTCGACTTCGGTATCGATGATGTTGGTAAACCGCTGGGGAATGACATCAAAGAAAAGAAGCTCACGCTGCCACTGATATATGCGCTGAAACAGGTTAGCCGACCGGAAAAAAGGCGCATCATCAATCTGGTGAAAAACCACCATGAAGACCGCAACAAGGTTAACGAAGTGATTGCCTTCGTCAAGGCCAATGGCGGAATGGAATATGCCACATCACAGATGCTGGCTTACCAGCAAGAGGCATTTGACATCCTGGCCCAGTTCCCATCCAGCGAATACCGGGATGGACTGGAGCAACTGGTACGTTATACAACTGAACGCAACAAATAACATGAGTCACGAATTATTATTCTTTGGCGGTTTTCTACTTTTCATCGTGTTGATGCTGGCCATTGACTTAGGACTTTTCAGCAAGAGCAACAAAGCCGTCAGCTTTACCCAGGCCGCCATCATGAGTGCTGTATGGGTTACCTTTGCCCTGCTGTTTTACGTGGTATTGCGTATATGGGGCCACGAGCTGCACGACATCCAAGACTTCGCCCAGCTCGCAGAGGTCACTAAGAAGCACCTGCATAATATCCGGCTAATACCAGATGACTTTGCCGCAAGTTTGGAACGGTACCGCCAGAATCTTGCGCTGGAGTACATAACAGGTTACGTGGTAGAATATGCCCTATCCGTAGACAATATCTTTGTGATGGTATTAATCTTCACATCCTTCGGTGTCCCTCCCCAATATTACCATAAGGTATTGGTATGGGGCATCATCGGGGCCATCGTATTACGTTTCCTGTTTATCTTCATCGGAGCGGCACTTATCGCGAAGTTCGGCTGGATTCTCTACCTTTTTGGATTCTTTTTAGTCTATACGGGCATCATGATGTTTGTGCACCGCAACGACGAGGAGGAGATAGATCCGCAAAATCATAAGGTGGTCAAGTTCGCTTCGAAATACTTTTCCGTTTATCCCACATTTGTCGGCGGGCGATTTTTCCATGTCGAAAATGGGAAGAAGTACGTTACGCCGCTGTTTCTGGTATTGCTGGTCATCGAGTTTACGGACTTGATTTTTGCGGTCGATTCCATCCCTGCCATCTTCGCCGTAACCAAAGATCCGTATATTGTATTTTTTTCCAATATTTTCGCTATTCTGGGCCTGCGTTCCATGTTTTTCCTGCTGGTTAACATCATCCACAAGTTCCATTACCTCAAAACCGGACTGTCGTTTTTGCTGGTGTTCATCGGAGCCAAGATGCTGCTGCACGACTGGCTGCACGCGTGGGGATTCACGACATCCCATTCGTTGATAATCATCGTCTCGATTCTGGCCATCAGCGTGGTAGCGTCGTTGCTATTTCCCAAGCAGGAAAAAACCAACGCCTAAAAAAGGAAAACGCATAAAACCTACCGGAACAGTACGTCCCTGATATCGGCGTTCCGCTCGAATACCGTTTTGGCATAGGGACATAGCGGCAGAATCTTAAACTGGTTTTCCCGGGCAAAATCCACCGCCGCCATAACCAGCCCCTTGCCTACCCCTTGTCCCGAAAACGCGGGGTTCGCCTCGGTATGGTCGATAATGAACCGGTTGTCGCCCGCCCACGTATAGGTCATCAAGCCAGCCTGTTCACCATTAATTGTCGCAGTGAACTGTCCTTTTTTGCCATTGTCATCTCTCAGAATTTCCATCATTTTGTCGTTTTACTGGCTATCAGCCGCTGTCAAATAAGGGGTTCCGGTATGCTGGAAAAGGAACGCCCATTTATCCGCCTGTTCAGCGATGATCATCGCCGTGGGTTTACCGGCACCATGTCCAGCTTTGGTCTCGATACGGATCAGCACCGGATTCGGCCCCCTGTGGTACTCCTGCAAACGCGCGGCAAACTTAAACGAATGCGCAGGCACCACGCGGTCGTCATGATCGGCCGTGGTAACCATGGTGGCCGGATAAGCCGTACCTGGCTTCAGGGCGTGGTATGGTGAATAAGCGTGCAGGTAGTTAAACATTTCTTCGTTGTCGTCTGCCGTACCATAATCGTAGGCCCACCCGGCACCCGCCGTAAACTTATGGTAGCGCAGCATATCCAATACGCCCACTGCCGGGAAAGCCACCCTGAACAATTCAGGACGTTGGGTCATGGCGGCGCCCACCAGCAACCCACCGTTGGAACCACCAGCAATACCCAGCTTTTCAGCAGTGGTATAATTCTCATTTATCAAGTATTCAGCTGCCGCGATAAAGTCGTCAAACACATTCTGCTTTTGCATTTTCGTGCCTGCCAGATGCCATTTCTCGCCATATTCTCCGCCTCCCCGTAAATTGGCCACTGCATATATGCCCCCTTGTTCCAGTAAAATAATGTTGGATGTGCTGAATGAGGGAGTAAGGCTAATGTTGAACCCCCCGTAACCATACAGCAATGCCGGATTGCTGCCGTCCAGCTTGATTCCCTTTTTATGGGTGATAATCATAGGCACCTTCGTCCCATCCTTCGATGTATAGAACACCTGCTTAGACTCGTAATTCGAAGGATCGAAGTCCACTCCTGATTTTTTATACACTTCCGATGTTCCGGAAACGATGTCATATTTGAAAATCGTGGGCGGATAAACATAATTGGTAAACGAATAGTATAGCTCCCTATCTTCGGCTTTGGCCCCGAACCCACTTGCCGACCCTACACCTGGTAGCTCAATGGTTCGTTCCAGCTCACCTGCCCGGTTGTATTGCAACACCATAGACGTTGCATCTTTGAGGTAGTGTGCAAAAATACGGCCGCCACCGGTACCCGGGTTCAGCACATGTTCAGTTTCCGGTATCAGATCAACCCAGTTTTCCGGTTTGGGATTGCTGGCGTCAACCGTTACGATTCTGCCGTTGGGCGCATTCAGGTTTGTATAAATATAGAGCTTTCCGCCATCGTTGTCTATGACACTGTGGTCTTTGTCAAAATTGTCCACCACGTTTACGATGGGACTATCAGGTTTGGTCAAATCCCGGATATATAGTTCACCCCCACTCGTGGTATTTGCCGCAGAAATAACCAGAAACCGCTCATCTTCGGTGAGATACCCACCGATGTAACGGCGCGGTTTATCGGGACCACCGAATACCAGTTGATCCGCGCTCTGCGGCGTGTTGAGTTTGTGGAAATACAATTTATGCTGATCCGTTACCCCTGAGAGCGCACTGCCCGCTTTGGGTTTATCGTAGCTGCTGTAATAAAAACCTTCATTGCCACGCCAGGCCAGACCACTAAATTTAACGTCCACCAACGTATCGCCCACACGGGACTTATCGTCCGCCCGGATCACCACCACCTTTCGCCAGTCAGAGCCACCCTCAGAAATCTGGTAAGCCACCAAGCTGCCATCCTTGCTGAAGGCTATGCCGGCCAGTGAAGTTGTGCCGTCGTCAGAAAACTTATTAGGATCAAGAAAAACTTCCACCTCACCGTCATCCCCCCGCTGGCGGTACAGCACGCTCTGGTTCTGCAGGCCATCATTCTTATAAAAATAAGTATATTCACCTTCCTTAAACGGAGCAGAAAACTTCTCGTAATTCCACAACTTTTCCAGCCGCTTGTAAATCGCCTCACGAAACGGGATTTGTTCCAGGTAATTGTTGGTTACCTTATTCTGAGCTTTCACCCAGGCCTTGGTGTCTGCAGCCGTATCGTTTTCCAGCCAGCGATACGGGTCGGGCACCGCGGTACCGAAATACTGGTCGACAACGTTTCCTCTTTTTGTTTCCGGATACGGCAACAAAGTAATGTCCGGTGCCGGGTTGATGGCCTTTTGCTGTTGACAGGCCGTAATCAGTGTAGCCAATACAAAAAGATTTACATTTTTATTCATGTCCTTGTGCACTAAGGGTTAGTTTGTGAAACAAAGCTAACAAGTTTTTCGCTATTTTAGCACCGCGATGACAGTACGCGACAAGATTTATTTTGCTTCCGATTTTCATTTGGGAGCCCATCCCCGTTCGACGGTGCGGGAACGGGAATTGCGGATTGTCAGCTGGCTGGACGCCATCAAAGCCGATGCCGCCGAGCTTTACCTGGTAGGCGATGTCTTCGACTTCTGGTTTGAATATGCCACGGTGGTGCCAAAAGGATATATCCGTTTCTTGGGCAAGCTGGCAGCGCTCGCCGACGCCGGTGTAAAAATCACCTTATTCAAAGGCAACCACGACATGTGGATGTTCGGCTACCTGCGGGACCAGTTGGGTGCAACGATTGTCGACAACGAACTGGTCATCGAACGCGGCGGCAAAACTTTCTTCCTTCACCACGGCGACGGGCTCGGACCGGGCGACCACAAGTATAAACTGCTGAAGAAAATATTCCGGAGCCGGTTTTGCCAATGGCTGTTCGCCAGGCTGCATCCCAACCTGGGCATCGGCATTGCACAACGGTGGTCGGCCCATAGCCGTATTGCATCCGGCAGCCGGGAGCTATTCCAAGGTGAAGATAAGGAATGGCTGGTGATATATGCCAAAGAGGTTCTTCAAGACAGGCATTACGATTACTTCATTTTCGGCCACCGGCATCTTCCGCTGGACGTGGCCCTGCCCAACGGCAGCCGGTACGTTAATCTGGGAGAATGGATCCATTCCGATACTTATGCGGTATTTGACGGTGACGAGTTAACACTGCGCCGGTGGGAATCTCAGTGCTGATGGATATTCAGGCCATCATAAATAATATCAGCGCATTGGAACCCAGCTCCATGATGCGGCTGGCTGCCATTATGCATCCCGTCCAACTTAAAAAGGGCAGCATGCTCTTTCATGCCGGCAAGCTGGAACACCACCTCTACCTGATAGCTCAGGGGGTGGCCCGCGTATATTACTATGACGATGCGGTCGACGTAACGTTGGCCTTCGGTACAGAAGGCGAGGTGTTGATCTCACTGAACAGCTATATTCAGCACCGCCCCGGCTACGAAAACGTGGAGCTTCTGGAAGATAGCCAACTCTATCGGCTGACAATGAAAGAACTCCACCAGTTGTATGCCGAAGATATCCACATCGCCAACTGGGGAAGGAAATTAGCTGAAAAGGAACTTATCAAAACCGAAGAACGGTTAATGTCGCGCCAGTTCAAGACTGCAGCCGAACGTTACCGGGAGCTGCTCCATCATCAGCCAAAACTATTGCATCGCGTGCAGCTTGGGCACATCGCCTCCTATCTCGGCATCAGCCAGGTCACGCTGAGCCGCATCCGGGCCCAAGTGAAGTAATCTTATTTTTTAGCATTTGTAAAAAGATAGCGCCGATGCAATGCCGATCTTTGCAGCGCTATTTTTATTGAATTTGCTATGAATTGGATTATCCTCATCATTGCGGGCTTGTTTGAGGTAGGGTTTACCGCAAGTCTTGGTAAGGCGAAGACGACCACCGGTACGGAATCAATCCTGTGGTACGGCAGTTTTGCCGTATGCCTCACCCTGAGTATGACACTGCTGATAAAAGCCACGCAGACCCTCCCACTTGGCACGGCCTACGCCGTATGGACCGGTATCGGAGCCGTAGGTACCGTACTGGTGGGCATTATTTTCTTCAAAGAACCCGCCACACTATGGCGGATCATCTTCATTACCACACTCATCGGTTCAATTATCGGACTGAAAACCGTTTCTCCATACTGATACCCACGCGATTTCACATCTTGGGAAACCATAAAATACGTATTTTTGTGGGCAATCATATGTTTCGCCTTCGCCGATGATAGTCCTTGAGACAATACTTTGGAAGGTGCATGCATAAAAAACAACACGTATGTTAGAAAAGCTGAAAGCCATAAAAGATCGTTGGGAAGAAGTGGAGCGCGAGCTGAGCAATCCTGAAACCATCAACGACATGAAACGGTTTGCCCAGCTCAACAAAGAGTATAAAGATTTGGGCAAAATCGTCGAACAGTACCATATATACAAAAATATGGTCAGCAACATCGAAACCAACAGGGATATCCTGGCCAACGAAAAAGATCAGGAACTGCGGGAAATGGCCAAAGAAGAACTGGACATCCTGCTGGAACAAAAAGAAACGAAAGAGGAAGAAATCCGGTTGATGCTCATTCCGAAAGATCCCGAAGACTCCAAAAACGCCATTCTGGAAATCCGGGGAGGTACGGGCGGTGATGAAGCAGCATTGTTCGCGGGCGATCTTTACCGGATGTATACCCGCTATTTTGAACAGAAAGGCTGGAGAGCTGAAGTGATGGATGTGACCGAAGGCACGGCGGGCGGTTACAAGGAGGTGATCCTGAAGGTAACAGGCGAAGATGTGTACGGCCAGTTGAAATACGAATCAGGCGTGCACCGCGTACAACGTGTGCCCGACACGGAGACGCAAGGCAGGGTACATACCTCAGCCGCCTCGGTGGCCGTATTGCCAGAAGCCGAGGAGGTGGACGTGGAGATCAATCCCGCCGATATTGAGATGCAGACCTCCCGGTCCGGCGGTGCCGGCGGCCAGAACGTGAACAAGGTAGAAACCAAGGTACAGTTGACCCACAAGCCTACGGGCATTGTGGTCGTATGCCAAGTGGAGCGCTCCCAATTGGCTAACCGCGAATTAGCCATGGAGATGCTGCGCTCCAAGCTGTATGAGCTGGAGGTGCAAAAAAAGCATGGCGATATCGCCGCCAAGCGGAAAACCATGGTTTCAACGGGCGACCGTTCCGCCAAGATCCGGACCTATAATTACCCACAGGGGCGGGTAACCGAGCACCGCATCGGATTGACCCTTTACAACCTTCCGGCCATCATGGACGGTGATATTCAGGAAATTATCGACGCCCTTCAGTTCGCTGAAAATGCCGAGAAAATGAAAGAAGGAGCAACCGCATAAATATTTTTAAAAAAATATTTGCAAATAGAGAAAACACGCTATATTTGCAGTCCCAAACGACGGGAAGCAGGTCTGGTAGTTCAGCTGGTTAGAATACATGCCTGTCACGCATGGGGTCGCGGGTTCGAGTCCCGTCCAGACCGCTGAGCGGGGGAATTGAAAAATTCTCCCGCTTTTTTGTATAATCTAACAAGCCCCTGCTGCTCTTTGGTTTCTTCCATAACAATATGTTTTAATGGTTGGAGGGCTGCTTTACGGCGGTCTTCCATAAATAATCTAATTTTTGCACCCAGATGGTAGACGCAGTTTAAGTTTGTTACTTTGTCGCATGAGCATATAAGCTCACCACTTGTACTATTTAAGCTCACAAAACCGATTATTTGAGCTTATAATATTTAAGATAAGAGCTCATTATTAACAGCGTGCCGCCATGATCTATTCATTCTTCGCCATCTGCAAAAAACACGAAGTCAACCCATTCCACTGGCTGAAATATACACTGGAAAACATCATGGCCATAAACCATAAAAACTTAAAGGTCCTCTATCCGCAGAACTATAAAAATATGGTTCAGAATCAAACATGTAGTTCGTAGGGCGGATACGATGAAAGATTTCCCAGATGAACGGGGGAATTTGATCGCTGAAGCGGCGCCCACGAATTACCTTATTGATTAAGATGGGCGGATCGTGTTCAGAGACTTCCTTATCAACGACAAGAACCGGGGCCCTCTGGAGCTGATGATCTGGCTTGTCGGGTGAAGGGGATATGGCTCAATGCCGGTACAATCGCGGAGTGGTACAGGAAAACGTTTTTTGTACTTTTGGTAAACATGCATCGATGAATGCGGCTGGCTGGGCAGGGACGTCGTCGGAACCTGAAGTCTTGGTAGATTTCTCCCGACTTTTTACTGACTTTCTCCCCACTATTTCCCGCCGTATCTTTGGGATTGCTTTGCCCCTGCTTTGCTTTTTCTTTGGAATTTTGTGGACACGCCGTGGACCAGCCCAAAGCGGACCGCGGGAGACGGGGGGATTTGGTCAGAAGAAAGGGGGTAGTTAAGGTGCTGTTGGCATGCGATAAGATTAGGGTTCAAAAATTAAACATGTAGTTCGTAAGGTGCATACGTTACGGCAGATTACAATTCCATCCACTTCAGGAATTCGGGAGCTTTCAGCTTGCTGACAATGACACGTTCTGGGACTTCGACGCTTAATTTTAACACCAGACGCCTGTTAAAGTAATGTTCAGCCATAACGAGCACATCCCGGTTGATAATGAATTGTCGGTTGGCCTTGAAAAACCGGTAAGGGTCCAATAAAGGTGCTAAATCGTCAAGAACTTCCCTAATGATATAGCACCGCCCACCTTTGGTATATGCGCTTACCGTACCACCAGCGGAATGGATAAAGGCTACCTCCGATGTCTTCAATGGAATGATTTTTTCGTTTCTATAAACCAAAAGGCTGTTTTTGTAATTGGGTTGGATACATTTCAGCAGCGCTGCCATCTGTCGCCGCATTTCTGGTTCGCCACCCATAACATGTTTCAGGCGCTCATACTTCCGCAGGCTTTTCTCCAGTTTGCCCTCGTCAATGGGCTTCAAAAGGTAATCGATGCCGTTGGCTTCAAAAGCCCTGATTGCATAGCTATCAAACGCAGTGCAGAATATTACGGGGCACCCCGCATCTGCCACATGAAAAATATCAAAACTCAGCCCATCGGCAAGCTGGATGTCTGAAAAAATCAGATCCGGAACAGGATGGTGTTGCAACCATTCGATGGAAGCATTAATCGATGATAAGATGGCTACGACACGCAACCTATCATCCAATCGCTCCACCATCGCCTTTAGCTCCTTGGCTGTCTTAACTTCATCCTCAATGATTAGAATATTCATGATCCGTTTATTATTAAGGGTACGGCAACCGTGAAGCGATCTTCTAATTGCCGGACACGGACTTCTAAGCCGGCCAATAGGCGATACCGCTCACGGATGTTACTCAGCCCTGTTCCTGTGCCAATAGGCACGAATCGTTTCCGGTTCAGCGAGTTACTCACAGCTAACCAGTTTGCTCCAATAGTATAAATATTGATGGTAAGCGGAGCGGTATCCGCTACCGTATTGTGTTTCACGGCATTCTCAATCAACAATTGCAAGGTCATCGGCGGTAGTTTTCTGGCATAACACGCTTCATTTACATCAATGCCTATCACCAACGCATCCTCAAACCGCTCTTTCAGAATATGCAAATAGGCTTCGGTGAAGTCCAGTTCTTCGCGTAGGGTTACCAGATCCGCCTGCCTGCTGTTCAGCAGGTAACGGTACACTTCGGCTAAGCGCTGAATGAACTGGCGGGGAACTGGCTCGCTCACCATACTTCGCAAGGTACCTAACGAGTTAAACAGGAAATGCGGATGCACCTGCTCCTGCAGCAGGGTCAGCCGTGCTTGCAGATTTTCTTTCTTCAATCGTTCGTTTTCGAGCTTGGATTGCTGGCTCATAGCCGCCATCCGCAGCAAATAGGCGATGAAAAAAAGGAACCCGCCGATAACCATACCGCGCATGAGCAGAAGAAAATGTACTGCGTGCATACCTCGCGGCAGCACTACTACCCGCTCGCGGACTTCCGAAACGTCACGGAGGCCATAAAACAGTACCAACGAAATGACCATACAACCGGTGATGGCAACAACGCTCTTCCATCCATAATGCCGGGGGACGGTCAATTGGATGACCCACTGGACCAGCAACCAATTCAGGAAGGCGTTGGCAAAAGCCCCTGCAAACGTAAGCAAAGACGCTATCGCCTCCTCACGGTAGCTGCGCAGCACATAACCAAGAAGTGCAACAAAAAGCGAAATAACGAGTCCGGTAAGCGGGTAAAACCGTTTCATAACACAAAAGTACCGATTTACCGTACAGGATGGCGTTGCGTACCCATCAAACGGACAAATGGCATGATGGACGGTCCTACTTCCCGGGCGTGATAAAATCGGATAGCCTTGCCTTGACTGCAATGATGAAGTAATTTGTGCTTACCTTAATGAATGGGCGGGTACAGAACCATCGTCGGCATGTGTGCCGACTACATGCTGCAGGTACACCTACATTACTGGACGCCAACGACCTTGTGTAGCAGGCCCGTTCCGCGTTCGCCCGACTGCTTCCGGGAAGAAAAAGCCGGCGCATAAAGTTGACGCGGCCAATCGCTTGCGTTTGTGATTGAAATCACGGCCCTTCTGGTTTGCTTTCTTCATGTTTGCGAAAAAACGGCGGCAGCCTGACAGGGTGAGCCGCTATCAGACTTGTTCGCTATCAGACTTGTTCAATGAAGAAAGAATGCATTAACAGATGGCAAACCGATCTGTCTATAAGCAGTGGGAACGGCTTGGACTTCATTTTTGCCGGGGTGGTGGTGTGGGGGCTTTCAACCCGGATCTGGTCGCTCGATTTCACGCCGTATACCAAAGCGGTATTGGTACTGTTCGCTACCGGACTGCTGTTTCCCCTGGCTTGGCTCTTTTCCAGGCTACTAAAGACGAACTGGAAGAACAGCAGTAATCCGCTGCAACCGCTTGCGTTATGGTTTAACGTTGCCCAGCTCTTCTATATGCCGATGCTGGCGTTGGTATTGCTCAGACTCCCCGAGTGCTTTATCACGGCATTCGCTATTATCACAGGGGGCCACTTTTTTCCCTTCGCTTGGCTGTACAGAACAAAATGGTACGCAATTTTTGCCGGTGTTATCCCGGCCGGTGCGTTGCTGATCACGATTACTGCCGCCGATGACCACCTGTATGCAATACCCCTTTTCGTTTGTATGTCGCTCGTGCTACTGGCGGTTTGCTTATATGCTGATTTGAACCGAAAGCATAATGGCAATCAATAACCGTATGGCGAAACAGGCACGTCATCCGGCAATTTGTCCGCTTCATGGTAATTTTACCCCATACTTGTTCGGATTCGCCGGTACTTTGCAGGTACAAATCAGCGTATGATGAAAATGAAAATGAAAATGAAATTGAACGTTTTGAAATGCGTATTGACGCTATCCGTGTTGGGAATAGCCCACGGTGTATTTGCACAGTCCAAACTTACCGAAGAGCAAAAGAAAGAGTTAGCAGCTAAAATGAAAACCTACCGGGCTGAGCTTAATCTGTCGGAAGAGCAACAGGAAAGAATGAAAGCCATCAACACCACATACTTCGAGGGGCTGGCGGCTCTCAAAGCGTCACGCGGCTCGAGGCTGTCGAAGCTCAAGCAATTCCGGGCACTCAGCGAGACGCGCGACGAAGAAATGAAAAGGATACTGGACAAAGAACAGTACAAACGTTACAAGGCGATGCAGAACGAAATGAAAAGTGAAATAAAGAGCCGAAGGAAATCATGAAACCAAAAAGACACATCCGTTTGGCACTGCTGGCCGTGCTGACACTTTTTTCGTTTGGTGGATGTGCAGGCGAGGCACCCCATCCGGCTCCCCGTTTTCCATGGGAAAACTGGCTGGATTGGGAACGCCTTGTCAACTGGGACACGCTGATGGTTGATGGCCGGGCACGCACGTTCAACGTGCACCTGCCGCCCCAGTATGAAGAAGGGGCCGACACGTTCCCGTTGGTCATTGGCCTGCATGGGCTGGGCGGCAGTGCCGTGCAGTTTGACCGTCACTACCATTTCTCCGGGAAAGCCGACCGGGAGGGCTTCGTCGCGGTGTACCCCAATGGTGTAAGAAGTGACGGGCGCTTCGGCATACGGACATGGAATGCTGGAACATGCTGTGATTTTGCCATGCGGGAAAACGTCGATGATGTCCGCTTCATCAGCGAACTCATCGACAGATTGCTTGAATCGTATCGAATCGATCCAAAGCGCGTCTATGTGACAGGCATGTCCAACGGCGGGATGCTTACGTACCGCCTCGCCGCGGAGATTCCTCAAAAGATAGCCGCGATAGCGCCCGTGAGCTGCACGATGGTGTTCGACCCACCTGCTGACCAGCCCCGCCCGGTACCGATCATCCACCTGCACTCCGTGTTGGATGAGATTATTCCCTACAACGGCGGCACCAATTCGCTGGGCTATCATTTTCCGCCTGTTGATTCGATACTGAACGTATGGGCAGCGCGTAACGGCTGCTTGCCCGACCCACAGGTAACGGAGGGAGCGGGTTACACGGTGAAACAATGGGTAGATGAATTGGACTGCCCATTTATGGTGCACTATCTCACCGAGGATGGCGGCCACTCTTGGCCGGGTGGAGAGCAGGTACGGCCCGGTGCTGCGCCGCCATCAGCAGCAATCAATGGCAATGAACTGATATGGGGCTTTTTCCAGCGCTTCCACCTTCCATAATCTGATGTACTTTGTGATCCAAATCAAAGCTTAGTAAATGACAAAACCAGACTTTTGCATAACACCTATTGGCTATGAAGCTCACCTACAGAAAATTGAGAAAGGTTTTTGTCATCCTGGTTGCGGCTTGGTTGGCAATGGAAACTTCGACCGACAAGGCAATGAGCCGGAGCGGAAAACTTCTCAATATGCGCTGACAAGGATATTACGATGATGACAGGTTCAAAAAGGAGCTCATTCAACGTAGCACTGAATCATTTAGTGATTTTGGCTAAAGACAAGCGCAAAACAGCAGATTTTATCACGGAACTGCTGGATTTGGACGATGCAACAGCCGCTGACGGCCCTGTCCCCGGATTCTTCTGTTGCATCCGGTTTGATAATGACGTGACGGTACTCATCGCTGAGTCGAAAGAGCACCCGGCAGGGCATTACGCCTTTAAAGTAACCGGAGAACACTTCGAAACCCTTTTGAATAAGCTGAAACGCGAAACACGGGATTTTTGGGCCGACCCGCGCATGGAAAAGCCTTTCGAATGCTATGAAGAGGATGGTAAGAAAGGATTGTATGTGGTTTGCCCTTCAGGACATGGGCTGGAAATTCTGACGGATTTGCAAGTAGACAATGAACGCTAAACGCGTCATGCCGAATAAGACTGTAGCACTGTTCGTAAGCAATATATGGGTATTTGACGAGTCGCACGATGAGCAGCGGACAGTTCTTCCGTTTTTTGCAGACGGTTATCCGGGGTTGATATTTTATAAAGCGAAGAAAGCGCTTACTGTTTACCCACACAACAAAACCATGTCCGCTTTTTTCATCTATGGACAAACCCTGAACCCGATAGAGCTGATGTTCCATGGCAGTTATAGGATGGTGGTCTTCCAATTCTATCCGTTCATCTTAAACAGTTTCTTTGGGATAGCCCCGAAAACGGTCAATGATGATTGCTTTGATTTGTTGACATCAACAGATTCGAATACAGAAACTGTTTTCCGGAAGTTACAGCACGACGACACCACTGAGGGATGGATTGCAACCATTACCGATTTTCTCCTTTCACTATTCTCCACCAGAAAGCAGGCTCTTGACGTGAAACTCAAACAGGCGCTGCAACGGATAATTGACAATAGAGGACTGCTGGCCATCAAAGATCTGTGCAGAGACATCAGGATGAGCGAAAGAACACTGGAACGCCGGTTTCTCAGCGAAACCGGGCTATCCCCCAAGCAGTTTGCCAAAATCATCCAGTTCCAATCTTCGCTCGAACAGTTGTCTGTAAAAGACTATAACAAGCTGACGGATATCGTATACCGGAACGGCTACGCAGACCAATCCCACTTCATCAAGGTATTCAAGGTCTTCACAGGAAGGACGCCCAAAGAATTCTTGAAAGAATAGCATTGACGGTTTTTTTCTATTCTAAGCTTTAATACCCATGCAATTTTGCGACATAAATCTTTTCTATTATGAAGATAGTCATTTTTGGATCTACAGGAAGCATTGGTATGCATCTCGTGCAACAAGCCTTGCAGCAAGGACACGCCGTAACGGCTTTTACCCGAAACCCGGTAAAGCTATCGCCCTTGAACCACGCGGGATTGACCGTTGTCCAGGGAGATATCCTGAATTATCCGGATGTTGAACAGGCTGTCAGGCAGCAAGACGCCGTATTATGTGCCATCGGCGACGGCAACAAAGGCAAGGTCAGGGCAGCGGGCACAAGAAACATCATCGCCGCAATGAAAAAAATGGGTGTAAACCGGCTAATCTGCCAAACGACGCTGGGTTTAGGAGAAAGCTGGGGCAACCTCAACTTTTTCTGGCGGCACATCATGTTCGGCTTTTTGCTCAGAAAAGCATTCCATGATCACGAGGTGCAGGAAAAACAATTGATGGAGAGCGGACTGGATTACACCATCGTTCGCCCGAGCGCTTTTACCGACGGCCGTGTCACCAGAAGCTATAACGTCGGGTTTGACGGCGACCATAAACCCCTGACACTGAAAATTTCGAGAGCAGATGTGGCTGATTTTATGTTGCAGCAACTACATCGTGCGGAGTATGTAAAAAAAGCGGTAAGTATATCCAATTGATATGCCGGTGAAACGCATCCCTTTGGCCGTTTGTACCCAGCAACTTGTCCGGATTGCCCCTACCGTTTCACCACGGATTGGTGTATCTTAGGCGGATAAACACAAAAGTTATGAACGCGATCGGAGCAAACCGCATGACAAAGGAAGCGAATACAATTATTTCTTGCTACAAGCAATTGAATGACGAGGCCTTCGCTGCACTTATGGCTATCGCGCGATTCAGGGTTTACCAACCAGGAGAACGCTTTTTGCGTCTTGGCGAACGATCGCTGCGGTCGGCCTTTGTGCTTTCCGGACTGCTGAAATCGGTCTGGTACGATACAGACGGGACAGAAAGGATTATCGAGTTGCTGGAGGTCGGCGACTTTGCCGCAAACTGCGAAAGCCATAACAAACGGGCACCATCCGAATATGAGATCATCCCGGCGTGCGCTTGCCGGTTGCTGGTTTTCGAAAATACCGCGCTGGAAGAGCTATGCAGGCGATATGCGGAACTCATGGAACTGGGGACAATGCTTACGCAAGCTATCCTCTTCCGAAGGGCTGAACATACGTCGATCATCTCGATGAAGGCCCCTCTTGATCGCTACACCTACGTGGTTAACCACCGGCCGCAGCTACTGCAGCAGATAAACTTGACGGAACTGGCTAAATACCTTTACGTGACCCGGGAAACGATCAGCCGCTGCCGATCAGCGATGTCCAGGCGGGCGGGGTAAGTCGGGTGAACACCCGGCCCGACTGTGATTGAAATCAAGTAAAAACAACAGGAAAACATGTTTCTTTGTGTGATGAATCTACTTCAAATCCTTGGTTACCAAATAATCCGAAAATACATCGTTTTACCGCTGATTGGACTGAACCTGTGTATCAGTTCATGCAGGCCGGTTCCTGTCGGATCTACCGCAACCGAAAACGGCAAAATACTTGATTCATTGTATCACGCGAAAGATTTTTTCCGCATGAAAACCAGTTATGACGGCCTGGAAAGCAGACTGTCGGAATATGAAAAGCTTTACTACGGCAGCGTATTGAAGAATCTTTTCAATGAACCGGGCGAGTCGCTGTCGGCTATTGCAGAACTCGAACAACGCTTCGGGAAAAAGATAACAGACAGTACCCGTTCTGCACTTTGGCAGTTGCAGCTAAGCAACTATATCAAACGGCTCGACTACCGGAATGCCGCCCGGGTAAGCCGGTTAATCCTCGGCAATTACACCGCGTACCTGGACTCCGCGACGTTATCCGATATACGCAACGAACTGAATATTTGGAAGGCACTTGAGAAGGTACCGGCTGTGAAAGCTTCCGTTAATACCGACCATCGTTTGCTGTTGACGTTGGACAAGGCCGGACTCAAAAACACAACGGTACGATTCGGCAGCGATTCCGTGGACTTCATATTTGATACCGGTGCCAATTTCTCCGTTATAAGACGGTCGGTAGCGGAAAAAGCGGGATTGAAAATCATGGAGACCGATTTCCTGGTGGGTACCATCACCGGAGAGCAAGTGAAGAGCAGGTTAGCTGTGGCGCCGCAGATTCACATGGGCAGCATTACCTGGCATAACGTGGTCTTCCTCGTATTCGATGATAACTCACTAACCATTCCTCAAATCGATTACCATATCTACGGAATACTGGGATTTCCGGAAATCCGTTCGCTGCGCGAGATTAGGATCAGCAAGGACAATATCCTCACCGTACCGGCCAGGCCCACTGCTGGGCAACCGCAGAACTTGTATTTCGATGGCCTTATGCCTATAATTGCGGCCCGCCACGGCGGCGATACATTAGCGTTTTCATTCGACAGCGGAGCCAGCACAACGCATCTATACCCCAAGTTCTACGAAAAGTACCAGCGTGCGATCGACACCCTGTATACCATCACCAGCATCGCCTTCGGTGGCGCAGGAGGTGTTCAGGAATTCACAGGCGTAGAAAACGTCGCGCTCGATCTTGAACTGGGGGATAAATATGGTCAACTTGACAATATCGCCCTTATTGTAGACGAACGGTATACGGAGAAAAGGGGGATATTCGGCAATCTTGGCCAGGATTTCATCGGATTGTTCGGTGGGTTTGCTATAAACTTTGAAACAAGTTCCTTGTGGTTCGAATAAAAAAAACCTCCAACCTAACCGGTAATTACGATGCATGCAGCCCAAAACATACGAGAACCGACGCATTGGATCGACAACCTGATGTGTGCCGGACCTGCACGCCGACTTAGCGCCATGCTTGTCTAACCCACAGCTTCCACGGCAAGTTGTCGCATTTCCCCCGCATATTGTCGTGTCTTCCCATCCCGTCTGATGAATTTCGGACGTATGTTTGCATGGATGAACGAGGTATCCATACAGCAGGCATAACGTCGCTGAAAATGAAGGCACCGCTATAATCAGTTAACCATGCTATTTGTTATTGACCGCCTGTTATACGCACACAAGTCCAGCGCAACGGAAGGTTATGAGGAAAAACCTGACCTTACCAACAACCGGATTGTGTTACGGGTATTGAGCCAACCAGACACCACCCCCTTCTTTGACATCCATACTCGACTGGTGGCATGGAACGATGCCAAAACTACTCCTATTCCCGCCGACACCCCAAGCAGCTTCGCGCAACGGATCGTTTCTGTCTTTGAGATGATATGGACTATCCGTTCCGCGAGTGATCCCGGCAGGATTATCGGTGAATGCGCCCTGCATCGATGGAACAAAGAAACCCGCGAAATGGAGTTCAATGCCGCCCTGCTTCCTGAATACCGGCGACGCGGATTCATGACGCCGGTTTTCTCGTTAATTATACCTTTCGTAAAAAAGAACTATGGCGTAACAGCATTGAAGTGCACAACCCCCGCAGCCAACGTCAAAGCCATCCGACTTACTGAAAAAATGGGATTCAAAGTAGCCGGAAAGACAAACAGTTCGATGATTTGGATTAAGCCCCTCTAACTTGGAACGGCGAATCGCAATTTGTACCAAATTTTTTAGTAAAAACTAAAAATTAACTTGACATGAAAAATTCGATTTCATATTTTTGCTAAATATAATAGCAAAACAAATGGAAACATCAATTCAACAAATGTATGGGTTCCAGCTGTGCGAATACCTACTAATCATTGAACCCACTGATCCTGTACAGAAGCAAATACGAGCTTTCAAGCAGTATTTTATCAGAAGCTGCCGTTATCCCAATGCCATTGTGTCAAAAGGGCACATCACGCTGATGAAATTCGTTCAATACGACAGTTATGAAAAACCCATTATCCGCGAATTCCAGCGACTTGCCGCTGGAATCATGCCGTTTGACATCACGTTACAGGGATTCGGCAATTTCGGCCACACCTTGTTTGTTGACGTAAAATCCACCGGTCCCATCCGCGAACTGGTAACCTTGCGGCGCCGCGAACTCCGATCGCTGTTACGTGCGGAAGGCTTCGATCCGTACTTTGTTACCAAGCCCCATGTTACAATTGCCCGTAACCTCACCCCTACGCAAACCGAAACGATATGGCCCATATGGAACCGGACCAGATACTGCGGCTCATTCCGTGCCCGGCAAATGGTGCTGCTGAAACGCCCGGTAGGTTCGCGCGCCTATTCCGTTGTGGATAAATTCAACTTTCTGGGATTAATCCCCCGGTTTACGCAAGGAAAGCTATTTGCCTAATATCAACCGATTTTTAAGGCCAGCTCCTTACCATACATCATCTTCCGCAAGTTATTGAGCGCATAACGCATCCTACCCAAGGCGGTATTGATGCTTACTTCGGTAACATCAGCTATCTCCTTGAAGCTCATTTCGCCATAGTGACGCATGATAAGCACTTCCTTTTGATCGTCTGGCAAAAGCCGGATCATTTTCCGCAGGTCGCTGTGGGTCTGCTCCCGGATCATGCGCGTTTCCGCGCTCTCGTCAGCGAAGTGAAGCACGTCAAAAATATCAAAGCCATCGCTATTCACAACCACCGGCGTGCGCCGCTCTTTACGGTAATAGTCTATTACCAAGTTGTGCGCGATACGTACAACCCAGGGCAAGAACTTGCCCTCCTCGTTATACCGCCCGCTACGAAGGGTGTTGATAACCTTAATAAAGGTATCCTGGAAGATATCTTCAGCAAGATATTCGTCCTTCACCAGCAAATAAATGGATGTATATATTTTAGATTTATATCGGTCAATCAACGCCTCTAAACCTGCCTCATCTCCAGAAACGTAAAGACGGACAAGTTCCTGGTCTGTCCTTTGTTCAAGCTTCATAATACGCTACTCTCGTTTTTACTTTCTCAATAAAATAAGTAATCTCTCCGTGTAGTCGTATCTTCGATAAGCTGTTCTCCTGTTAATAGTAAAATTAGGTTTTCAAAAAAAAGCAAAATTTTCAGAAAATCAAAGTGTTTGTTGATTTTCCGTTTTCAACGGCATTCCTTTACAAGGATTGTAACAAAAAGCCCTGCTCCCGACACGGGAAGCAGGGCGGCATCGTCTTTCCGGTGTATTATCCGTACAACGGATATTCGGCCATCAGGGCCTTCACTTTATGGTGGATTTTATCCAACGCAGCGTCATCATCGTGCTTAATCAGGGCTACATCGATCATCTCGGCAATCTCTGTCATCTGCGCTTCCTTAAGCCCCCGCGTGGTGATAGCAGCAGTACCCAGGCGGATACCCGACGTGACGAACGGTGAGCGGTCATCAAACGGCACCATGTTCTTGTTGATGGTGATACCGGCTTTGCCCAGGGCAGCCTCTGCCGCCTTGCCGCTGATTCCTTTATTGCGGAGATCAATCAACATCAAATGATTATCGGTTCCGCCCGAAATGATGTTGTAATCCTTTTTGACGAAAGCTTCCGCCAGTACCGCGGCATTTTTCTTGACCTGGATAATATATTCCATATAGTCATCGCTGAGCGCCTCGCCGAAAGCGATGGCTTTGGCCGCGATGATGTGTTCCAGCGGACCGCCCTGCGTGCCGGGAAAAACGGCAAGATCCAGCAGCGACGTGATGCTTCGGATTTCGCCTTTCGGGGTTTTGATGCCCCATGGGTTTTCAAAGTCTTTGCCCACCATGATAAGACCGCCCCGGGGTCCGCGCAACGTTTTATGGGTGGTGGTGGTTACCACATGGCAATGGGGCAGCGGATCGCTGAGCAGCCCCCGGGCGATAAGGCCCGCCGGGTGCGAGATGTCGGCCACCACCAGGGCGCCGATTTCGTCGGCCACCTTGCGGATGAAAGCGTAGTCCCAATCCCGGGAATATGCAGAAGCACCGCAGATAATCACCTTAGGTTTTTCCTGCAGGGCGATTTCTTCCAGTTGTTTATAGTCGATAAGCCCCGTTTCCTTATCTACCCCGTAAAATAGGGGCTGGTACAATTTGCCGGAAAAGTTAACGGGAGAACCGTGCGTGAGGTGTCCGCCATGGGAGAGATCGAAACCAAGGATTTTATCACCCGGCTGCAGCAACGCCAGAAACACGGCAGCATTGGCCTGGGCGCCAGAATGCGGTTGTACATTCACCCATTCAGCATTGAAGAGCTTTTTTGCGCGCTCAATAGCGATGGTTTCCACCTCATCAACCACTTCGCAACCGCCATAATAACGTTTACCCGGCAAACCTTCTGCATATTTATTGGTAAGGACAGACCCGGCAGCCTCCATCACCTGTTTGCTGACAAAGTTTTCCGAGGCTATCAGCTCAATACCTTCTTCCTGCCGTTTGCGTTCCTGGTTGATTAAATCAAATATGGTTTCGTCTCTTTTCATTATGATGTACCAAATAATTGAATGTTAAAAAGTTGCGCAAAGATATGACTTTGGAAATAATATTCAACCCGCCAATTCATTTTTGATGGTTTTGAGGGCGAGGCTGTAGGGATTTTCTTCCATGGCGGCCACGTGGTTTAAGAGTACGGTACTGAGTTCCTTTGCGCTGGCCGTATCAGGCAGCCCGGCCACCGCATTGCGGATAAGCGCGATGGTTTGGTCTTTAAGCTGCTTGGTGACGGCCCATGCCGTATCGCTGACATAAAGCTGCTGCGTAATGTTATGCTGATACTCCGCCCGGATTTCATTGAGCAGCATATGTTGGAAATCAACGGCCTTCAGCCCCGGTTCGTGCAGCCGGACCAGCAGATTGGACGGGTTAATACGCTCTACAAAGAGCACCAGGCGTTCATAAGCCTGTAAACGGAGCGGCAGTACCTCCTTCTGGGAAGCATGCCGGGCGTCCAGCACTTTAAGCCGGAAAACCTGGTTGTTGTACTTGGGCCAGAATATCAGGTTGGCCACACCCACCACCGCACAGCCGGCTAATGTGTATTTAAGCACATCTATGAAAAACGAAATAATGTCAATGGATACCATTTAGCTTATGTTTGTATAACGTAAAAATCCGTACTCCCCTGCAAAAGTGGCGAATTTTACTTATTTTTGTATGATTCATTGATTTAATGTTTAGGAGATAGGTATGGAAACGCTTGCATCAACAGCACCGCTGACATTGACACCGGGCGCCATCAAGGAGCTCAAAAAGCTCAAAGAACAGCAGGAAATAGCAGATGATTTCGGATTGCGGATAGGCGTTGAAGGTGGCGGATGTGCCGGAATGAACTATATTCTGGGGTTTGACCAGAAAAAAGAAGGTGATAACGAATACGACATCGAAGGCATCCGGGTGTTCATGAATAAAGCGCATGGCTTATACCTTGCCGGAATGGAAATCGACTTCAAAAACGGCCTGGATGCGCGCGGTTTCACTTTCAATAATCCCAATGCCACCAGCACCTGCGGCTGCGGGTCGTCGTTTTCGGCATAATTTTCGGCATAACGGGTAATGATTTATGGAAATGCCCTCGGGCAAATCGCTCGGGGGCTTGTTCCGTACACCTCGTTCCCCACGTCCTTGTAAACCAAGCAAGGAAACCGCTCGCAAGCCCCCCTTTCTTCCTTTCACATTATTTCCCTATCTTTGCATCCTCATTTTTTCAGCACAAACGATTGATGTACAAGGAATATAAGCAGCTCAATTTATCCGATATCGGTAAGGAAATACTGGCCCGCTGGCAAGCAGAAAACATTTTTGAAAAAAGCATCAGCCAGCGGCCTGCCGACAAGCCCTATACATTCTATGAAGGGCCGCCGTCGGCCAACGGCATGCCGGGCATACATCACGTGATGGCGCGCGCCATCAAGGATATCTTTTGCCGCTACAAAACGCTCAAAGGGTATCAGGTGAAACGTAAAGGGGGATGGGATACGCACGGACTTCCTATTGAGCTTGCCGTTGAAAAAACCCTGGGCATCACCAAGGAGGATATCGGCAAGACCATATCCGTGGCCGACTATAACGCAGCGTGCCGCCGCGAGGTGATGAAATACACGGATGTATGGAACGACCTTACGGAAAAAATGGGGTATTGGGTTGATTTGGATAACCCATACATCACTTACGAAACCGAATACATTGAAACGCTCTGGTGGATACTGAAAGAACTCTACAAAAAGGGATTGCTTTACAAAGGTTATACCATCCAGCCGTATTCGCCCGCCGCGGGCACCGGACTGAGTTCGCATGAGCTGAACCAGCCCGGCACTTACAAGCAAATCAAGGATACCACCATTGTTGCGGAATTCCGTATCCGGAAGGATCAGGTACATCCCGTCATTCCCGCACTTTTTGAAGAAGAGCATGAAGACACGGCTTTCCTGGCCTGGACAACCACGCCTTGGACATTACCGGCAAACAGCGCGCTGGTGGTCGGCAAAGACATCCGGTACGTCAAAATCCGCACGTTCAACCAATATACGCATGAGCCGGTAAGTGTGGTGCTGGCCAAAGACCTGATAGGCCGGTACTTCAAGCCTGAAGGGCAAGACATCCCGTTGAAAGACTATCAACAAGGCGACAAAACCATCCCCTGGGAGATCCGGGGCGAGTTTCAGGGGGCTGAATTGGTGAACCTCCGTTATCACCAGTTGCTTCCTTATGTCACCAATGATGAATTGGAGCAAAAGGCGTTCCGTGTCATTGCCGGTGACTTTGTGACGACCGAAGATGGTACCGGTATTGTGCACTCGTCTGCAACGTTCGGCGCCGATGACTTCCGGGTGAGCAAGGAGAACGATGTGCCCGGCGTTTTTGTAAAGGACGAAAACGGAAGGGATGTACCCATCGTGGATAAACAGGGCCGCTTCGTAAAAGAAATCGGCGAGTTCGGTGGCCGTTTTGTCAAGGAAGAATTTTACAGCGAAGCGGAGCGTGCCGCTGAAGGCTTCAAACCCACCGATGTATTGATTGCCATCAAGCTGAAAGAAGAAAACAAGGCTTTCGAAGTCAAGAAATACGAGCACAGCTACCCCCATTGCTGGCGGACGGACAAGCCCGTACTGTATTATCCGCTGAACAGCTGGTTTATTCGTACCACAGCGGTAAAAGATGAGTTGGTAGCGCTCAATAAAACCATCAACTGGAAGCCCGAGGCCACAGGGACGGGCCGCTTCGGCAACTGGCTGGAAAATTTGGTCGACTGGAACCTTTCGCGTTCGCGCTACTGGGGCACCCCCCTGCCCATCTGGCGCAGCGAAGATGAAAACGAGGAAATCTGCATCGGCTCCATCGATGAATTGAAAAGCCGTATCGAGCATAGCCTGGCCACTGATGTACTCAACGACGATGAGAAAAATAAGCTCCGGGAATACTTGAGCAAGTTCGGCACCGACGCATTGGACTTGCATCGTCCGTACGTTGATGATGTTGTTCTGGTTTCCGATGCCGGCCAGAAACTCTACCGCGAACCGGATCTTATCGACGTTTGGTTTGATAGTGGGGCCATGCCGTTTGCCCAATGGGGGCTGGACAAGGGAAAACTGGCCGCGGGCAGCGATATGCCGTTCAAGGACGGGTTCGACGGGGCTTACCCGGCAGACTTCATTGCGGAAGGAGTCGACCAAACCCGGGGCTGGTTCTTCACCCTGCATGCCATTTCCACGATGCTCAGGCATTCGATAGCTTTCAAAAACGTGGTATCCAATGGCCTGGTACTGGATAAAAACGGCAACAAGATGTCCAAAAGACTGGGCAATGCCGTGGATCCGTTTGCAACCATCGAGCAGTACAGTGCCGATGCTACACGTTGGTACATGATCAGCAATGCGGCGCCGTGGGATAACCTGAAATTCAATGAAGAGGGGCTCGACGAGGTGCGGCGCAAGTTTTTCGGTACGCTCTACAACACGTACGCGTTCTTTGCCCTGTATGCCAATATCGATAAATTTTCTTACCGGGAAGATGATCTGCCCATTGAAATGCGTCCGGAAATAGACCGATGGATCATCTCCTTGCTGAACAGCCTTACCCTGGAGGTAGACGGCTATTATGCTGATTTCGAACCGACGAAGGCGGCCCGGGCTATCCAGACGTTTGTAGACGAGCATTTGAGCAACTGGTATGTGCGGCTAAGCAGGCGGCGTTTCTGGAAAGGCGACTATACCGATGATAAAATTTCCGCGTACCAGACGCTGTATACCTGCCTCGTCACCGTGGCGAAGCTGATGTCGCCCATTGCACCGTTCTTCAGCGACCGGCTGTATCTTGACCTCAACGAAGTTACAGGCAGGGAGCAGGCCGAATCGGTGCATTTAGCTGACTTCCCTGCTTACCAGCAAGCGCTGGTAGACTCCGCCCTCGAAGAACGGATGGCCTTGGCTCAGGACATCTCGTCGCTTACGCTCTCGCTCCGCAAGAAGACCGGCATCAACGTACGGCAGCCGCTGAACAAAATCTTGCTCCCCGTACTGGACAATGGCTTCCGCGATAAGGTGGAGCGCGTAAAGGACTTGATTCTTTCTGAAACCAACATCAAGGAAATCGAGTTTATCACGGATACCTCCGGCATTATCCGGAAGAAAATCAAACCGAATTTCAAGGCCCTCGGTCCCAAAGTCGGAAAAGACATGAAACGGGTTGCCAACGCCATCCAGGCGTTTACGCCGGGCGACATCGCCACCCTGGAGACCCAAGGCCAAATCGAGTTGCCGGGTACTCCGTACACCGTGCTGCTGACCGACGTGGAAATCATCGCCGAAGATGTTGCCGGATGGCAGGTGGCCAATTTAGGCAAACTGACCGTAGCGCTGGATATTAACATCACCCCCGAGCTGAAAAATGAGGGAATTTCCCGCGAATTGGTAAACCGTATCCAGAACCTCCGCAAGGAACATGGACTGGAAGTAACCGACCGGATCAGGGTAAGCTTAAGCAACGTCCCGGACATTACCGAGGCGGCACAATGTAATTTATCTTATATTCGCACCGAGATATTGGCAGACTCTTTGATATTCGAGGATAGCCTTGACAAGGGCGATACCATCGAAATTGCAGAAAAAGAGTTGAACGTACTAATCGAAAAAGTGTAATAATATGGCAAATAACAGCGAAAAAACACGGTATAGTGATGCAGAGTTGCAAGAATTCAAGGAAATCATCCTGGAAAAACTCCGTATAGCCAAGGAAGAATTGTCTGCATTGACCAAGTCATTGAATGCCAGCAATGCCAACGGCACTGACGATACGGCAGGCACTTTTAAGACGTTGGAAGATGGATCAGCCACACTGGAGAAAGAGCAGACCAACCAACTGGCTGCCCGCCAGAAGAAATTCATCGATAACCTGGAAGCGGCATTGGTCCGTATTGAAAACAAAACTTATGGTATTTGCCGGGAAACCGGTAAGTTGATACCAAAAGAAAGGCTGCGCGCCGTTCCGCATACGACGCTCAGCATGGAAGCCAAAATGAAACAATATTAAGGGGCCATGAAAGGCTATACCAAACCTTTTATATTAGTCGTGTCCGTGCTTTTGATCGATCAGCTGTCTAAGCTGTGGATCAAACTCAACATGACGCTTGGCCAGGAGTACAAAATCCTGGGCGACTGGTTTATCATCCATTTTACGGAAAACAATGGCATGGCGTTCGGTCTGGAGTTCGGTGGTGAGGCCGGCAAGCTGGCCCTATCGCTGTTCCGTATCGCTGCGGTGACCGCGATCGGATACGGCTTGCATTATATGGTCAAGCATAAGTACCACCGTGGGTTCATCCTTAACGTGTCGCTGATATTTGCAGGGGCATTGGGTAACATCATCGATTCCACGTTTTACGGCATGATCTTCAGCGAAAGCACCTGGTTTGAGCGGGCCAAGCTTTTCCCTGCCGAAGGGGGTTATTCCAGTTTCCTCCACGGTAAGGTAGTGGATATGCTGTATTTCCCTATCATCAAGGGCGAATTTCCTGCTTGGTTCCCCATCTGGGGTGGTGAAGATTTTCTCTTTTTCCGCCCCGTATTCAATATTGCCGATTCGGCCATTACCGTAGGCGTGGCCCTTATCCTGATTTACCAAAAGCGCTATTTCAAGGAGGAAGTTGTAGAACCCGAGAGCTACAACAGCGAAGTGGTGGAAGATTAGAAGACTAAAGAGGCTGACGCAAAAAAGCGGGCTGACTTTTCCTGAATCAGCCCGCTTTTTACGTCGCAACCTTACTATCAGACATCGTAAGTGGTGGAAGAGGTCTCCCCGCCGCGTCCCGTCCAATTCGTATGGAAAAATTCCCCGCGTGGTTTATCAATCCGTTCATAGGTGTGCGCACCAAAGTAGTCGCGCTGCGCCTGCAACAGGTTGGCCGGCAAACGCTCGCAACGGTAGCCATCGTAATAAATCAGGCCTGCGCTGAGGCAGGGAATAGGTATACCGTTGGTTACCGCTGCCGCCACCACGTTTCGCCAGCCGTGCTGCGCAGCCTGTATTTTCTCACGGAAGAAATCATCCAGGATTAGGTTCGGCAAACCGGGGTTCTTATCAAACGCGTCTTTGATTTTACCGAGAAAAGCAGAACGGATAATACAGCCCTCACGCCACATCAGCGCAATGCTGCCGTAGTTCAGTTCCCAGCCGTATTCCTTGGCGGCCACAGCCATCATCTGGAATCCCTGTGCATAGGAAATCACTTTTGCCGCATACAACGCATCCCGCAGGTTGTCGATAAACGCTTTTCTGTCACCTTCAAAAACCGGAACAGGCCCTTGCAATACCTTTGATGCGGCTACCCGTTCGTCTTTCAGTGCCGAGAGGCAGCGGGCAAACACCGATTCGGCGATGAGCGTGAGCGGCACACCCAATTCCAGTGCCACGGTTCCCGTCCATTTACCCGTTCCCTTCTGTCCGGCTGTATCCAGTATCTTATCCACCAGCGGCATGCCATCCTCATCCTTAAAAGCAAGGATATCGCGTGTGATTTCAATCAGGTAGCTGTCCAGTTCGCCTTCGTTCCAGTCCTTGAACACCTCATGCATTTCGTCCGGCGTCATCCCCAGCACTTCCTTCATAATGTGGTAAGTTTCGTTAATCAACTGCATATCGCCGTACTCGATGCCGTTGTGCACCATCTTAACGAAATGTCCCGCACCACCGTCGCCTACCCAGTCGCAGCAGGGCGTTCCATCCGCTACCTTGGCGGCTATGCCCTGGAAAATCGGCTTCACGGCCGGCCATGCCGCCGCTGAGCCCCCCGGCATGATAGACGGGCCAAGCAATGCGCCCTCTTCGCCCCCCGATACACCGGTGCCGACATACAGCAGCCCTTTGCTTTCCACATATTTCGCGCGCCGTTCCGTATCCGGGAAATGGGAGTTGCCCCCATCAATGATGATGTCTCCCGGCTCAAGGTGGGGAATAAGCAATTCAATAAAATCGTCTACCGGCTGCCCCGCTTTCACCATCAGCATGATTTTCCGCGGCCGCTTCAGCGAACCGATCAAATCTTCGATTGAGGTAGCTCCATAAATATTCTTGCCTTTTGCCCGGCCGTTGACGAAACGCTCCACCTTATCCACCGTACGGTTATAAGCCGTTACATGGAACCCCTTGCTTTCCATGTTCAGGATAAGGTTTTCCCCCATGACAGCGATACCAATGACGCCTATATCGGATTTTTCTTGCATATAAAATATTTCGTGTAGTTAAACAAAAATAACCATATAAATCAAACTATGGATAGCGTCCCCAAAGTTATACTTTACCCAACAGTAAAAAAGACAAAAAAAAGAAAAATCGTATTTTAGCCCCAAACAATCCGATTGAGATGACGAATTCACTGAATATCCAGCCCGGAAAAGCCCTCCTGATACTTTGCATCGCATTTTTCCCACGGCTTGCGGCGGCCCAGCAGAACCCCGTGTTCCCCGGCTGGTATGCCGACCCCGAAGGCATCGTATACGGCAACCGCTTCTGGATTTACCCCACCTACTCCGCACGGTACGAAGAGCAAGTATTTTTTGATGCATTTTCTTCTCCTGATCTGGTCAACTGGACGAAGCATCCGCGTATCATCGACACCGCGGAAGTGAAATGGGCCAAGCGGGCAATGTGGGCGCCCGGCGTATTGGAGAAGGACGGCAAATATTACTTTTTCTTCGCCGCAAATGACGTGCATGAAGGCGAAATAGGCGGCATCGGCGTAGCCGTAGCCGATAAGCCCGAAGGCCCGTTCAAGGATCTGCTGGGCAAACCGCTTATCAACGAAATAGTGAACGGTGCACAGCCCATCGATCAGTTCGTTTTCAAAGACAAAGACGGCACCTACTATATGTACTACGGCGGCTGGCGGCATTGCAATATCGTAAAACTGAACGACGACTTCACCGGACTGGTACCGTTCGATGACGGTGAAATCTATAAAGAGGTAACTCCCGAAGGTTATGTGGAAGGGCCGTTTATGTTCATTCGGGAGGGCAAATACTATTTCATGTGGTCTGAAGGCGGCTGGGGCGGCCCCGACTACAAAGTAGCCTATGCCATTGCAGACTCTCCCTTCGGGCCGTTCAAACGGATAGCCACTGTCCTTGAACAGGATCCGGAAATCGCTACGGGGGCGGGGCATCATTCCGTCATCCAGATACCCGGAAAAGACCAATGGTACATCGTGTACCATCGCCGCCCCCTGGGTAAAACGGGCGCCAATGAACGGGTTACCTGCGTCGACGAAATGCATTTTGACGAAAACGGCTACATCCTGCCGGTAAAGATGACACACACCGGGGTGCGTTACCCGTTGGAACAACATAATGCCGAACTAACGTCCCATTAAACAATGGTCATACATTCCGGAAACTATGGTTATCTTTGGCCCGGGCTATATCCGACTCGCTATGCATCTTAGACCACCAGTGGTTTTTTTTCTGTTACTGTTAACCGTATTTCTTCACGGCCCGTACGCCCACGCCCAGTATGCCAAAGAGCCGGTGGTGCTTAAACATGTACACCGGCTGGCATCAGACAAGATGAAAGGCCGCGGTGCAGGGAGCCCGGAGCTGGAGCGTGCTGCCCGGTATATTGAAAAGCACTTCAAGAAATACAGGCTCCAGCCGTTGGGCACCGAAGGGTACAGGCAGGCCTTTACCGCCACCGTACGGCGGGTTACGGTGGCCGACAGCATACGCAAAGCCGACAACATCATCGGCTTTCTGGATAACGGCGCCCCCCATACCATCATTGTGGGTGCGCATTACGACCATTTGGGCACCGGGCAACAGGGCGGTTCATTGGATTCGCTGCCGCAGGGTAAAATCCATAACGGTGCCGATGATAATGCGTCCGGTGTTGCCGGACTGCTGGAACTTGCCCGCCATTTCAGCCAGAACGGCCGCAAGGAACCCTATAACTTTCTTTTTATCGCATTCGCTGCCGAAGAGCTTGGGCTACAGGGATCCCGCCACTTCACGGATCACCCTACCCTGCCCCTGGAACAGGTTCATTTCATGCTCAACATGGACATGATTGGGCGCTACCATCCGGAAAGAGGAATCGGCATCGGGGGCTACGGCACCAGCCCCGCATGGCCGGAAGTATTCAGTGCCGTGGAAACCGATACCAAGTTTTTTACGGACAACGCCGGAAGTGGCGGATCCGACCACCATGTCTTCTACCGGAAAGGGATTCCGGTATTGTTTTTCCATACCGGCGGGCACCCCGACTATCATAGAC
The DNA here is from genome assembly GCF_900112315.1 of Parapedobacter composti. Lineage (GTDB taxonomy): Bacteria > Bacteroidota > Bacteroidia > Sphingobacteriales > Sphingobacteriaceae > Parapedobacter > Parapedobacter composti. The sequence goes on from NZ_FOLL01000002.1 coordinate 205,065, forward strand.
CGGGAGACGACCCCGATAAAATCAATTATCCGGCCCTGGCCGGTATTATTGATCTGGAAATCCAACTTATTGAACATGCCATGAAACAGGGCAAGCTTACATTCAGCCCAACGGACTGACCCTTACATCGCAAAACCATGTCTACTATACCCATGCCAACCGCAAAAAAAATACTCGTCACAGGAAGCAACGGTCTGCTGGGCCAGAAAATCACGGATTTGGTCCTTGCCGGCACGCACATTGAACTGATTGCCTCTTCCCGCGGCGAAAACCGCCACCCCGTGAAAACAGGCTACACCTACCTGGATTTGGATATGCTTGATGGCGATCAGCTCCGCCACGCGGTGGCCAGCCACCGGCCGGATGCCATCATCAATACAGCGGCCATGACCAATGTAGACGCTTGCGAACACGACCCCGAAGGCTGCCGGAAACTGAACGTCGAAGCCGTAGCGCAACTGGTGGCGCTATGCGAAGAATTCGGCAGCCAGTTGATCCACCTGTCTACCGATTTCATCTTCGATGGCGAAGACGGCCCCTACGCCGAAGATGCCCGGCCCAATCCGTTGAGCCTCTACGGCCAGAGCAAGCTGGATGCCGAGCAGATCATCCAACGTTCCGCTTGCAAATGGGCTGTCCTCCGCACCATACTGGTATATGGTGTGGTAGCCGACATGAGCCGCAGCAATATTGTTTTATGGGCCAAGGGAGCATTGGAAAAAGGTCAGCCGCTCCATGTGGTGAACGACCAATGGCGCATGCCTACATTGGCCGAAGATCTGGCCCGGGCATGTTTACTCGCCGTTACCCGGGCCGCCCAGGGCATTTACCATATTTCCGGTAAAGACATGTTCGCCATCCACGAGTTAGTAGCCGCCGTGGCCGATTTCTGGGGGCTTGATAAATCGCTCATCCAAGAAGTAAGCTCTTCCACGCTAAACCAGGCCGCCCCCCGCCCCAAACGTACAGGATTTATCCTGGATAAGGCCATATCCGTATTGGGTTATGAGCCGCACAGCTTTTCCGACGGACTGGCCATGGTGGACGCACAGTTAAAAACCAAAAAATAATCCCCATCTTTGCAGCATGACCCAAAAATATGCCCGCGAGTCGTTTACCATTATGAATGAATTGGTGTTGCCCAATGACACCAATACACTGAACAACCTCATGGGAGGCAGGCTGCTCCACTGGATGGATATCGCAGCAGCCATATCGGCCCAGAAACATTGCAACCGCATTGTTGTGACCGCTTCGGTAGACAATGTATCGTTCAAGCATCCGGTAAAACTGGGCGACGTCATCAGCATCGAGGCGCAGGTAACACGGGCATTCAACACCTCGGTGGAAGTACGCTTGGTGGTCTGGGCCCAAAACATCCCCTCGGGTACCCGGGTACGCTCTAACGAAGCGTTTTATACCTTCGTGGCCATCGACCAGAACGGCCGCACCATCACGGTTCCGCAACTGATCCCCGAAACAGACGAAGAAAAACGGTTGTATAACGAAGCACTCCAACGGCGGGAACTACGACTGGTGCTGGGCGGCAAGCTGAAACCCAAAGATGCCAAAGAGCTCCAGAACCTGTTCAAGGAAGTTGTAAAAGAGTGACCAACACCTTCCGTTCCCCGGAACCGTAGTTGGATTACTACAAAATAAAAAATACCCCCCGCCTGTTGTAGTCATACAACTACAAACCAATCGTTTAGCCCCAAAACTTTCCTTTATCCGCTTTAGCTTTGCGCGCTGAATAAACAGCTGCGGATTATGAATTAATGGCAGCAGGTTAAGTTGATGCTCCGATGGGTATGGCAGACGCTAACCAGAAAGGAGTAAGCCAACTGTACCAGCGCACACGTTTTGAACAATGGAAAAGCAAAATCAGTCGCCCAACCCGTTCCGCTTCCGGATCACGCTGCTACTGCTGTTTATGGGCAGTGCGGGCAGCGCCTTGGGGCAGGCTGATGTAGCTGTAACACAAAGTTGTACACCATCATGGAAATGAACCTTCGATGAGCGTCTTTGTGATTACTGTCCGCAATAATGGACCCGAGGCGGCCACCAATGTCGTAGTAGCCAGTAACCTGTCAAACGACTGGTCGTTCCATAATCCCACAGCCAATCACGTTGTGTCGCATGGCGCCCTATCATGGTCAAGCACGGACAATCGGAATCTCACATGGGGCGTTCCTTTCATTCCCAATGGGGGGCCGCTGTTTTAACACTCAAAGTCCATCGTAATTTTTCCGGCTACGAGAGCCGAAGTGTATCATCAAGCATTGTGTCTTCCGACCAACCCGATCCAAACATAAACAATAACACGACTGCAACGACCAGTAATCCCGGCTACAATGCGCATGATCTGCGCTTATCGAAATCGTTAAACAATACTGCACCCAATGTAGGGGAAACTGTAACTTTTACTATCACATTATCGAAAGTCAGCGGAGGAAACACTGTATCCCTCCAAGTTATAGATAAATTGCCGCCTGGATTTACGTATGTCAGTTCCAATACAAACGGCACAGGAACATACGATCCGTCAACCGGCATTTGGGATCTTGGTAGTCCAGACACCTACAGCAATTTTTCTCGCTCACTCACGATTACAGCGACCGTAAATACGCCTACGGGCGTGCCTGACGAATATCGAAGTGTGGCTGCGCTAACACATGTGGGACTAGACCCGGATGTAAGCAATAACATCGCTATTGCCACTGCTGTGGTCGATACGGGTGATCCGACCGACTTGGGGCAAACCTTCGTGCTGGAAAACATCCATTACGATTTCGACCAACACCACATCAGGGCTGATGCGGCCGTGATTCTGGATGAGCTGGTAAAGACCCTGCAGGAACACCCGACCCTGAAAATCGAACTATCCAGCCATACAGACAGCCGCGGGAACGATGCCTACAACCTGGCCTTATCACAGCGCCGTGCACAAGCGGCAGTAGATTACCTGGTAAGCCGGGGCATTGCGCGTGAGCGGATGGTCGCCAAGGGTTACGGCGAGGAGCGCCTGGTAAACCGCTGTACGAACGGCACAGCTTGTTCGGAAGCCGAACATCAGGCCAACAGGCGTACCGAAATTACAGTATTGGCCTATTAATGCGCCAACTGCGGCTGGGTGTGGTGCGGGGTTACCTTTTCCTCGGTACGATGAGCAGCACCACGCCGGCTACGAGTATTACGCCGCCGACGTACGGGGGCCAGTTGACCCGCTCCTTCTGATCCGCGGAGATTTCCAGGGAGCCGATGTCTACTACCTTTTCCTTGCGGGTGAACGAGAACCCCGTCCATACCAGCATTACGATGCCAACAATAACCAGGATAATTCCAATTGTCTTTGCCATACGGTTGTTGTTTTAGGAAGCTAACAAAGACCACCGGAAAATGTTTTGGTTACCGGGCAGGCGTGATGATGACTTTCCTGAACTCCACAGGTCCGTGATCGCCCTGGATATAGATCGGACCCGGCTCGCCCTCATTGCTATCCAAAGCACCGCCGGTAATGCCTGGTATCTCCTGGTTACAGATAACCGTCTTTCCATTAGCTACGATGGTTACCATCCGGCCCACCAAGGTGATATCGAAGGTTTGCCATTCGCCCGGATCTTTGGCCGCTATCTCGCTGGGAGTAAGAAAACCATAAACACCGCCGTACAGCACACTGGAGGGATGTTCATCTGGGGATGTATCCATGATCTGCACTTCGTGACGGCCCCTCAGGTATACGCCGCTGTTGCTGCCCTTAGGGTACCGGAATTCAAGATGCAGCTTGAAATCTTCAAATTTCCGCTCGGATATGAGATTGGCACCCGCACGCGGGTTAATGAGGATACCGTCCTTTACCTGCCACTGGTTTTCGCCGGTGGCCTGCCAACCGGTGAGATCCCGGCCATTGAACAATGCGATGGGATCGCCCCACACGGGCTCGCCGGAACGCTTAAGTTCGGGAGCTCTTACCCCTTTCCAGCGGTATGTTTTCCCCTCGGGGGTGGTTACCGTCCCTTCGATACGCTCCCCGGCCAACGCACCGGACACGACCAGATCATTGTTGCCCTGCTCCCATTGTTTCGGAATACGGAAGCTGAACGTACCGTCGTTGAAGACCACCTCGGAAACCGGCCGGGCGCTGCCTTCGGTACTCACATAGCTGCCCACCAGGGTTTCAAAACCCGAAAGCTTTACTTCCAGCCACGATGGCGCGGGCGTACCATCGCGGTCAACGGTAATATCCCAGCGCCCGATGAGTGCTTTGCCACGCACTTCCTGGGAATGTGCCGGAACGGGCAGCGCCATTGTCAATAACATCATTGCGCAGGCTATACCAAATGGCATCGCCAAGGCTAAACCAACAATTCGTCTATACATACCAAAATCCATTTACAAGTTAACCCGCCAAATATAAACGCTATGATGCGGTACCGCAAATTTAATTGTCGCGTGCGGAAGCCGCTGGAAGGCGATAGTGGAAACTGGCTCCGCCGTCTTCATTGTTCGCCGCCCATAACTTACCGTTCATGGCCGTAATCATCTCGTGGCAGATGATCAATGCCAGGCCTGAACCACGCTTGGCTGACTGCTGCTGTCCGGGAATGCCTTCCAAGTTGCCCGTCTTCAGGCATGTGCTTTATCGCGTTGTGGATGATGTTGCGGTTTTTATTATTCCGATCCCAGGGCTACAATGCGGTCAAATTCTTCGCGCGTGACCGTCATTACCGATAAACGCCCCTGCCGCACCAGGGCCATGTGCTGCAACTGCGGATCAGCTTTGATGGTTTCAAGCGTGACCGGCTTCTTAAGCGTTTCTATCGGAGCCAGATCAACGACCACCCAACGCTCGTCGGTAGTGGTCGGATCAGGGTAGTGTTCTTTTATCACCTTGGCTATGCCGACCACCTCTTTCCCCTCATTGCTGTGGTAGAACAGCACCAAGTCGCCTTCTTTCATCGCCTGCAAATTGTTACGCGCCTGGTAGTTGCGCACACCGTCCCAAAAGGTCTGCTTGTCTTTGAGGAATTGCTCCCAGCTGTACTTAAAAGGTTCTGACTTGACTAAAAAGTAGTTCATGGTATTCCGGTTTATATCTTGTGCGCCTGCTTAAGGCGGCAGTGTGTATCGGTTAATTTTGCTTTGGTGTCACCTCCATCTTTTCCGCAAAATGCTCGCAGTAGTCACGCAGATCGCCAATGACGGCTTTGGCCAGCGCATCATCACCTGAAGCGCGGATAAAAGTATCCCCCAGCGTTTGCAGGGTTTCGTAAAAAAACCGCTTCATCTCGTCCAGCGGCATATCTTTCGTCCACAAATCGATGCGCAGGGAATTTTTATAGTGATGGTCCCACAGCGCCAGGAACATCGCCTTGGCTGGCAGGGCCTCCTTGTTTTCCCCGTCCGTAGACTCCCAGTTGATTTTGTCCGGCACGTTATTTTCGTCCAGCTCAATGGTTAATTTTATTTCTGCTTTCTTCATGTTCATATCGTTTATCGGACGGCGTGGATGCAGTTACCACACATTCAGTATCCATATTGCCAGCACCACGAATAATAGAAAGACGCCCTCCGCCATCCAAACCCGTTTAAGGCTCCCCAGCATCAGCCTGAAAAACTGATCGGCCCCCACCAATACCAGCAAAAGTAACAAAAACCAGCCAATGATACCCATACCAATCGCTTCGTCCATGATCTGCCATAACATCCAGGTGACCAATAACGCAGACGCAATGTTCAACGGGGTAATCCGCAACTGTTTCATCGCTTTTTCCGGGATTTGGATTTACCGGAAGGGCCGCCGTACTTATTTTTCTGCCGGGGTTTAGCTGTCAGCTGGTTGTCGGCCTTTTTTTCATGGAAGGCCCCCTTAAATTCTGGGTTTTCCTTGCGTTTCTGTGCATCGATTTCACGGGCAATGGCCTGCCGCTCCTCAAAACCGGTTTCAGTGACCGTCACTTCTTCAGGGATGGGCGCCACAGGAATTTGCTGCCGGATGAGTTTTTCGATTTTGCGGATGTAATACTCCTCAGCGGGATTACAGAAGGTGATGGCATCGCCCGTATTGAAAGCCCGGCCCGTGCGGCCGATACGATGCACATAATCCTCGATGACGATGGGCACGTCAAAATTGATAACGTGGCTCACGTTGCTCACGTCCAGTCCGCGGGCTGCCACATCCGTGGCCACCAAAATCCGTACAGTGCCTTCTTTAAAGGCATTGATGGAATTAATCCGGGTGTTCTGCCCCTTGTTGGCATGGATTACCCTGACGTTTTCCGATCCATATTTGCGTTCCAGGAAGCTGAACACATTATCTGCCACGGCCTTGGTTTTGCAGAAGACAATAAGCCTGTGCAACGTTTCATCATCTTTGAGCAGGTGCTGTAGCAGGTTGATTTTGGTTTTCAGGTTCGGCACATAATAAAGTGCCTGCGTCACCGTTTGCGCTGGGGTGGCTTGTTCGCTGACCTCCACCACGGTCGGAAACGCCAGGAAATCGCCTGCAATTTTGTGCACAAGTTCGCTCATGGTAGCCGAAAACAGCAGGTTCTGCCGTTTACGGGGCACCACTTCGAGGATACGGTGCAGCTTGCTGATGAAACCCATGTCCATCATCTTATCGGCCTCATCCATCACGAGCACATTCAGGGACTTCGTTACGATATGGCCTTCAAGGTAAAGGTCAAGGAAACGCCCCGGGGTGGCCACGATGATGTCTACACCTTTTTCCAGCTCAGCGATCTGCGCCTTCGGCCCCAGCCCACCGTACAGTACCACGGTACGTAAATCCGTATATTTTGCAAACAACCGGATATTCTCTTCGATTTGCATAGCCAGCTCACGCGTGGGCGACAGGATAAGTGCGCGGGCGTCATTGCCTTGCGCATACTTGAGTTTCATGAGGATGGGCAGCACGAAGGCGGCCGTCTTGCCTGTTCCGGTCTGGGCTATACCCATTACATCCTGACCGGCCAGTATCGGTGGAATGGCCTTCTGCTGAATGGGAGTCGGTACCGTATACCCCGCCTCTTCGATGGCATTCAGGATTTGCCTGTTGAACTTGAAATCCGCAAAGGTATTCCGCTCCATTCGGCAAAGATAAGAAAAGGAAGGTATAATTCTGGCTGTTGCTCCTCAATGCCGGAATCAACGGTGCAGCGCCAGCGCCTTCGCGACTTCAATGGGCAGGTCCGATTCGAGGATAGACGCCCCATCGGCAATGATGGCCCGGTAGGCTTCAGCGCGTGCCGCGGCCGTGGGCAGCTTATCGTAGGTTGGTGCCGCCGAAATCATGCACATCGTGCCCCTGGCGTTCAAGAGCCGGTACATGGTCCGGTTTCCGGGCTTGATATCCGGGCCGATATAAGCGATCATCCGGTTGAACGGGATTTTTGCCTTTTGGTAAGCCTCCAGCTTAGCTTCGGTTTGGATGTGTGCAGAGAGCATCTGATGCTTGTTCTTATCCAAATAAAAGCGGGCTTGTTCGGGCGAATGCACGGTTACCATCACAAAAGCGTAGGCGTCCAGCTCCCGGATGAGGTCGGCCGTCATTTCCAAAGGCACATCCTTCCGGTCGAGGTTCAATATGGTTTTCCCCCTTGCCCATTCGATTACCTCAGCCAACGTCGGAATACGGTGCGGAGTCAGGTTGCCGTCCTTGTCTTTAAGCCGCAGTTGCTTCAGTTCCTCCCATGTAAAATCAGCCACTTTTCCCCGGCCATTGGTGGTGCGGTCCAGCGTGGCATCGTGCATGAGGATTATGACACTGTCTTTGGTAAGCCGCGGGTCGATTTCGAAAAAAGCCGGCGTATGCTCCAATACCTTTTCAAACGCAGCAATGGAATTTTCGGGAAGTCCGGCCTCGATGGAACCCCGGTGGCCACTGATGATGGTTTTGCCCTTTTCGTAGCGAAAAAAACGGTGCAGTTCTTTAGGAGATTTAAATTCCAGTGTATGAAGCTGCTGGGCGTTGGCCGAGCCAGCGGCGGCACCAAAGCACAGTACCGCCAGGCACCAATATTGTTTTAATTGCATCGTCATCATATAGTTAATGTCAGCTGTTCAGTTTCAGTAATGAAAATTCCTCTTCCCCCCCGAGACGTATCACCGTGATGGCCGAGTTTTCCTGGACGATTCTGCGGTAATGTTTCAGCGGCATGCCCAGTTTCCAGGCCAGGTACAGGCGGTTGATACCATTATGAGCCACCACCAATATTGACTGGCCGTCGTGCCGGACCATCATCTCCGAAAAGAAGTCGTCCATCCGTTGCACCGCTTCCAGTCCGGTATCTCCCGTTCCCCCAGCACGCACATGGTCAGGCGACGCGTTCCAGTCGTCCCAAAGGGCAGGATTTTCGGCCACAAACGCTGCGCGCGTCTTACCTTCCCATGTACCGAAATCCAGTTCTATCAAGCGATTATCCCGCACCACCGGCAACCCGTTTCCACAGGCAATTTCCGCCGTGCGGTATGCACGCTGCAAAGGCGAGGCGTAAACCGCATCAATCACCTTATCACGCAACACACCGGCCACCCGCCGGGCCTGTGCCAAGCCCGTTTCCGTCAGTTCAGCATCTATCCTTCCGCAATAGCGGTTTCCGTCTGCATTATAATGGGTTTCTCCATGTCGTAGCAAATACACGTTCAGCATCTTCAAATATAATTCCGTCTTTTTAACTCGTCCATAAACCGGTGGTAGCCTGCTTCATAGCTTCTCACCAAACCAACCTGAGGGTGGATTTCGCGTTCGATAGCCGTCATCCGCCCCGCAGCTTCAGCCACGGAACTGAAATACGTTTTCGACGCCGCCGCAATAGCGGCACCCACCGCGCCGCTGGCTTCCCTGCATTTAAAAACCGGGCGATTCAGCACGTTGGCGCGGATATTCAGCCAGGTATCGCTATTGCTGCCACCGCCGGCGGTAAACACAGCGGCCACCTGTTCACCTGAAAGCTGCTCAATAAGTTCATAAGCAAGCCTTTCGATATAGGCTACCCCTTCCAGGCACGCCGCGAACCGCATGGAAGGAGCCGTCCCCACAGGCATGAATCCCTCGGCGTCTGGCGCAATGAACGGGAACCGTTCGCCCCGCTGCTTCAAGGGCCAGGCGGCCAGACCCGTAGGAATCAGGGCCGCCGCTTCCTTGTCCAACTGCTGTACATCCGTACCGAAGTCCATCGCCACCCAATCAGCCCCCGTATTACTGGCGCCGCCGGGCATCCAATAACCATCGGGATGGCGATGGCTATACAAACGGCCTTCGGGGTCGTTAACGGCCTGCTCCGTGACCCCTTTGATAACCAGCGTTGTGCCAATGGTGGTATTCCACTCGCCTGGCCTGACTGCACCTGACGCTAACTGCGAGGCGCAGCCATCCGTCATCCCCACAACCACTTCCGCATGATGCAGTTTCCACCGGTTGGCGAGCGCCCGGCGCAACGGCCCAATGGGCGTGCCGGAAGGCAGCACTTCCTGCAGCCATGCTGACTTCAGCGCCAAGTGCTCCATCAGGTAATCCGGCCATTGGCGGTTTGCCACATCGTATCCCGATTTAAGCGCATTGGTGTAATCAGTCACATCAAAACGGCCACTGAGCATCCCGGTAATGTAATCCGAAGCGTGTATCCATTTCCGGATGGCAGGCACCTGCCGGGAATAGGCTTGCATAAACCAAACCATCTTGGAAAGCCCGCTCGACGCATTGAAACCCGTATAACCCGAAGGCATGAACCGCTCGGCAAAAGCCTTGCATTGGCGGCCGGCCTCTGCAGAACGGGGGTCGCTGTACATGATTGCCGGATGCAACGGCCGGTTGGCTCCATCCAGCGGGATAACCGTGCCGGAAGTGGAATCCACCCCGATGGCTTGTACCGCTTCCCTGTCGACGTTTGGGGGCAGGATGCCAAATAATTCGTCCATTACGTCTAACGTGCATTGCCACCAATCATCCGGCGACTGCTCCATCCGGGAATCCGCCGTCAATTTAAAGCGGCGTGAAGCTTCGCCCAGCACCTGGCCCGTGTCCGTCACCATCGCGGCCCGTATTCCCTGCGTCCCTACATCTATTCCAATAAAGCTTTTCCCCATCCCTTACCTGATTTGGCTGAATGTATGCCGCACCCGTTTCCATTCCTCATAAAGCTCCAGGAAGCGCTCACGGTTGTCCGGTTGCACCTCCTCCTGCACCTCAGGGACCGCCCCGGCCAGGCCAAGCGCGTCGGCACAGATAAACGCCCCGCCCAACACCGACGATTGGCGGTAAGTATTGCAGATACGCACCTTCTTATTGGTCAGGTTAGCAATAAACTGCCGGAGCTTCCGGCTCTGCACACCACCTCCGCACGCCCAGATATAGTCGCGGTCATGCTGCGATACACTGCATAGCGTCTTATAGTTCTCATAAATGCTGCAAGCAATGTCCCACAGGATAGCAAACACGAACCCCCCGCGCGTAAGCTGGTGCGATACCGGCGCATTAAAGATAAAACCGCCCTTGGTCAAGGGCGCATCCTCATCAGCCACCAGCGAGCCCAGCGATGCCACGCATTGCGAATACGAGGTTTCGTCCAGCTCCCGCTCGATCACCTCGTAGCTTTCATTGGGATAAAAAATTTCTTTAAGGCGCTGGTAGTTAAGTCCGGTTACCCCGGCGTTGGCCTCCAGCATAAAACGATCAGCATCGATATGGCGCCCCGTCCATGTGCGCTGGCGGGTATCGGTAACGTACGCCTCCACCAGATTAACGATAGGTGTGGTAGTGCCCGACACGATGATCACATCATGGGTATCCGGCTGGATGCTCCGCACCGCCAGTTGGGTATCCGCTCCGCCGACTACCACCACGGCCTCAGACGCAATCCTCAACTCGCTTGCGATTTCCGGCAACAGCGTGCCGAGTATCGTACCCGACGGTTTCAACGGGGGCAGCAATGCGGGCGCCAGTTTAAACACGTTGCACAGCTCATCCGACCAGCTTTTCGCCTGCACATCGTAAAGCAGGGTTTCCGAAGCCTGGGAATGTTCATAGCCCAGCACGCCCGAAAACTGGAATTGCACCCAATCGCTGATGCTGGTAAACGTTGCGGCACTGCTCCACAAATCGCGTTTCCGTTCGCGTAGTCCTACGAGTTTCAATGCCGAAAACAAGGCCGTGGGATACCGTCCGGTAAGCGTGTACATCCGCTCTTTATCGGCAATCATCCCTTCCCATTCCCGGCCCCGGTTATCGTGGTTAGACATGCCGATCAACGGCTTGCCCGAAGCGTCCAGCACAACAATGCCTTCCCGTTGGCTGGTTGCCGTAACCGCACATATGCGTACCGGACCGGCGTCAGCCAATGCATGCATGGTCAACCGTTTAATCTGGTCCCACAGCCTGCCGGGTTCAAAATAAATAGCATCCGGGTAGTCGGCATCCTTTTCATACTGCACGTTTTCACGGCGGAGGGCCAGGATCTCACCGGAGGTGGCCACCACAGCCGTCCGCGCATTACCCGTGCCGATATCCACCACCAAATAAGCCTGCACTGCACTCATAACTAAGACGAAGTTACATTGATGGTAAGCGATTCTTTATTAACCCATTGCCGGACATCCCGGTTGTTTTCCTTGAAATATTGCTTCAAACTCCGGTTCATGATGGCCACATGATGGTCCTCCACCTCATGGGTGGCCCCGGCGATATGCGGCGTTGCCAGCACCCGCGGATGCCGGATAAGCCGGTAGTCCGTTTCATCCGGGGGTTCGTGGTCGAATACATCAAGAATAGCGCCGCCAATACGGCCGTTTTCGATAACGTCAAGCAATGCCATGCGGTCGACCACCACGGCCCTTGCCGTGTTGACGAAAACCGCGTTGGGTTTCATCAGTGAAAACAACCGCTCACCGATCATCCCTTTGGTTTCCTCAGTAACGGGCAGGTGAATGCCCACAATATCACTGGTACGGAACAACTCTTCCAGCGACAGCTTGGCATAAGCTTCGTCATCCGCCGTATAAAACGGATCGTAATACCCGATCCTGCACGGAAATGCCTTCAGGATCTGCGCGATGGTTTGCCCCACCGCACCAAAGCCAACCATGCCCACCTGCTTCCCTGCCAGCTCGTTTCCCTTAAATTGCAGGTAAGACGTATGCGCACCCACGCCCCACCGGCCATTTTCCAGCCATTCGATGCTCTCCCGCGTATGGCGCATAAAGGTAATGATATTCGCGATAAAAAGTTCGGCGACGGCCTGGGCATTTCGAGCCGGTGTATTAAACACCGGTATACCCTGTTCTGTGGCCTGCTGTACAGCTATATTCGACGGTGTTCCGCGGCATACACCGATAAATTTCAGCCCCGGATATGCCTGGATAACTTCCGCGGTGACCTCATCGTGCTCGGTTATGAGCGCATCTGCCCGTGAGTCGGCCAGCAGCGTGATGAGTTCATCCGGTTTGTAGCCCCTTCCGTGCTGTTTCCAAGATTTGTAAACCACCTCTCCAAATAGTTGCGCCAGTTCTGCTCTACCCTTTTCATGGTAAGGCGCGGTAACCAGTATCCTCATAAAATGTTAGTGTTTGGTATATTGCATTATCAATTACTCCGTGGCCGTCTCCGTGGCCGGTGCCTGTACCGCTTGGGCGTATTTAGGTAAGGTGATGAACAAGGTAAGGAATGCACTCAGGAAGTATAATCCCGCGAGCACCCATATCACTCCTTCATCGCCAATCGTAGCAATCAGCCCACCCACAATGGCCGGCCCCACGAATACCGGCAGGCCGGCGCCCAGGTTCAGGATGGCCATGGCCGCCCCTTTATCTTTTTTGACCAATGATGGCACCAACGCCGACAGCGGTACATACCCCGCCAGCAAGCCGCCCCAAAGGACCCCGCTGAACAGGACGGCCCAGAAATCGCCACCGAACCATACGGGCGAATAGAAAAAGAGCAGCGTGGTAAGCCCACAGCCCACCCCGCCAAACCACATAATCGTGGTGCGCCAGCCAAGCCGGTCGCCCACAAAACCGAATATCAGGTTAAAAGCGATATTACTGGTAAAAATTGTACCCCATATCTGCAGCCATTCCTTGGTACTGAATCCATGGGTAGCCATGTATATCGGCAAGAAAACCGGAAAAGCAAACTGGGCCGTGGTATTGATAACCCGCACGATGCCACCCAGCAGTACTTTCGGTTCCTCACGCACAATAGTGAGCCCTTTTAGCATTTCCCTCGTTTTTGACCCCGCATCACCCGAAGGGACAAAGCGATCTTTATTGAGTACAAGCGCAAAGAAGGCGCCCACTAACACCCAGAAAATTGAACTCCACAGCGTATTTTGATATCCCATGAAATCGATAGCCCAGCTTGAGTAATAAGCGCCGAAGACGTTCAGCCCACCCGTAAAAACAAACCAGAACCAGCCCACGGCACGGCCCAGCCTATCCTTCGGCGTACGATAGGTTACCCATACCAAAAAGGAATAAGCAAAAAGCGGATACCCAAAGCCACGGATTGCATAGGTTACCAGCATTACCGGAAAATCCAGTTTAGCCATGCCTAAGCCGACGAATCCGATGGTGCCAATAATATAAAGCAGCAACCCCATCAACATGGCCTTTCGCGGGCCATACCCTTCTGCCAGCACGCCGGAAAACCAAGAAGAGATGGCTATCGTGATACCATATGCAGTAAAGAGAGAAGCCGATTGCTGAATAGACATCCCGTGCTCCAACAAGTAAGGGCTTAGCCAGCCCTGCTCGACACCATCGCCCATCATAAAAATAATAATGCCCAGGTAACCCCAAGCCAGCGGTTTTGGCAGGCCGATTTTATCTAACAATTCTGGTTTTTCTTGTACATTCATGATATTACAATTGGTTGTTAGTTTTTAAAGCCGACCAAATATAATAAAATTTAATATTATTAAATATTTTTAAACAAAATTTAAGTGTTTAAAATAAGCTTTTCGTCTTTTCGGAGATGATATCGTATAACCGGTCTGAGCAAACTCGAAGGAAGCAGTTGGTTGTCGTGTTTTAAATTTAATATCCATGTTTATCAATCGCTTTTCTTGGAGCAGTGCCGCGTCAGCCAAGCTACCAAAGGTTCAATACGATCTGGCGGCATTGAAATCCGTAGTCAGTTGGTGTTGTTCATATACATTTCCGAAGCGATCAGTAGCCAACACCTTGATATCGGCCCTAGGATTTTCGGGGGCATAAGTGTACAAGTGGGTACAAAGCTGACTATAATTGGCCGGATTACGGTTCAATACACCAATATGGTAACCTAAGCTCCATGCGTCTCGATTTACGGCTGCCGGCGCCATATTACCTGTTTTAACGCCGTCTTCATACACCTCAATAACCCACTCGTCGTCGGCATTCCATACATTGGCTACAAGAGTGTTACCGGGAAGACTATAAGAAAAATACCCATATTGCCCCCCGAACGAAGCATCTCCCCAATGCAGCCGTATCTGGAAATCCTTGTCATAATTAGTGGCTTTGTAGTACCATTCTGTTATGGTGTTCCCAGTGACTCTATACACGGCATAGCCATTGGGCGTACCATCGCCGTTGATGGTAGAACGCCACCATGCACCACATGCTGCGCCATGGATATGTTCATAAATATGCGGCGAGACGGATGTGTGTATGTAATTCTGATTGTAATGCGTATGGCCGCTCATGAAGTGAACTTCGGCGTATCCCTCAAACAGTTTCAGCAACTTGTCTTTATTCGCCATGTTAGCCCCTCGTATGGGGATATGGTAATACAGAATGATCATCTTGTCTTTAGGAACGTAGCTTAAATCCTGTTCAAGCCACGTTAACTGTTCTTCGCTGAATGCTCCTGTATAATTTGTATGGTCTGTAAATACAACATTATCCAGGCAGATAAAATGCACATCGCCACGGTTGAACGAGTAATTCAAGGGGCCATAGATGTTACTAAAGAAATCTCCCGTGCGGGGGGCGGGAGCCGATGAAAATTTGTCATGGTTGCCAATGGTAGTAAATACAGGCATCGAGGTGCTCCCTAATATGTTTTTCATGCTGTTGAGCAATCCTTGTTGATCACCTACCACATCCCCCATCGACAGCCCGTATGCCGGCGTACTAAGCGTGCTTAGCGTCATTTTCAGGTCATTGATGGTTTCCTGTTGGAAACGCGTGACTTCACCTTGGTTAGTAACCTGCGGATCCCCGATACAGAAAAGCGTAAAATCCGACTCTTTGCGCGGCAGTTTCGTCAACTGAAAATCGGCCCTTACAGCCGCTCCGGCTGCAGCGTTGATCGGTTTGTAAAAACTGGGGATATTGCGAGACGAAGTTTCCACGTTGATGGCATAATCCGCAGGGGTGACATAGAAAACAAACCGTGCGTTGGCATTCCTTTTCAGTTGATAGACCCCTTCTTCATCCGTCTGGACGCAGGTATAACCATCACTGACCACCACGCCCTGTACGGGTTGACCGCCATCATCCAAAATAAGTCCATATAAATCATTTCCGGATTCCGGTTCAATCGTTACCACTCCCGGGTCGTGTGGATCATCAATCGCCGGTGTTTCTGTCTTGCCTCCGCAGTGGATTAGTAAAGCAATAAAGAATACACAGCCATACTTACCTATGGCGCTTCGCACCCACTGGTGTAAATACATCTTTTTTACCTGCAACATATTCATAGGGTTGTAAATGGAATTCAACGTTGCATGGCGACGGTTGTACGATCGCCATGCAATTATTTGTTATTCGACAGACCTCGATATGACGACATCGTCTAACAAAAAACGATTGTTGGCTACCGATTTCGCCCGGAATGCAATCACGGTTTCGGGAGTCGCATCCCGTATGATGAAAGACATTTCCTGCCATTCGGGAGTCAGATCAATTTCGGTTCCGGCAATTTCCGCTATCCCGCCGTTCGCCACCTGAATGACCAGTTTGGCATTTTGGTCGGCCGAAGCATTCTCGCTCCAGCGGGCCACTTTAAACGTTACCTTCACATCGTCCGTTCCTTCTATAGTGCTTAACGGCGGTGTAGCGATATAACCGTCTGTGCTTCCGGCAGTACCGATTTTCACGTATCCCGGCCGCTCGTATACGCGCATTCCTGTCCAGCCGGCCAATCCCCTATCAGCCACAAAAGAAGGGTGCATGGTATTGAAGTAGTCGCCTGTACCGTCGGTATTCGCTGTTCCACTAATTGCAAATTGGGGATTCTCGGGAAGCACACGTTTACCATCGATTGTTGGCCAATTTCCTACAAGGTGTAGCCCGGCAGCCTTTCCGACATGGTCGCCACCAAGCACAAGCAAGTCAAAATACTGCTCAAGATAAATCATGCTGCCTGGATCCGTTTCGAACACCGTCGCATTGAGGGAAGCGGAAGTGCCCATAACACTTACGGCGATATTAAGTGATCCCTCAGCCAACGGGGTTCCGGTAATGGGGATTTCAAACGTCCCGGTTTCTCCATTAAGTTCAACGGTTACCCCCGAAGCGGTTAATCCCTCGGCTCCCGGGCCGCTAAGTGTGACAGACACATCCAGTTGCTCGCCGACTATCCCTTTATTGAATGGAACAACCACAGACACGTCTTCCAGCGGTTCCCCTTTTATCAGCGTTTTGCTTAACGACAAATTGCCCAGAATCATACGGCCCTCGGCTTGGACGACATCAATATAGATGTTATCGTTAGCCGCTTGGATTGTTAACCGACCCGTACGCTGATCGCCGACGTTACGGGCTACCGTTACCGTGACCACTTCCCTTGTCTCGCCGTCCCCGACCCCTGAAGCTGGACTCACATCTATCCAATCGCTTTCCTCGCCCGACACCGTCCAGTTCCCATTCGTACATATCGTAAACGTTTGGCTGGAAGCTGCATAACCAAAAGTCAAATTATCCGTGCTGCGGAGTACAAAAGGCAGGTCGGTCTTTGAACAAGAAACGCAGCAAGCCAAAATAACGACCAATAAATTTTTACCAAACAGATTTTTCATGTTGATTATCCGATTTACATGCATGTTTTGATTTAGAAAGCTATCTTTCCCATCCGGGATTCTGACCAAGTGCAGGATTGACCTGTCTGGCACTGGTAGGTATCGGACGCAGGTATTTTTTGTCCAACCAACGCCGCCCCTGGCTGAAGCCAAACTCCAAGTTACCCCTATCACCTTCCGAAAGACGGTAAACCGAACCCAGCACTACATAAGCAACCCCTGGAATCCGCTGATTCGCAGGTGGCTCGGCATCCACCACGCTAAGATCTGGGGCGCCATCTCCATTCAGATCATAAACCTCGCCTTTTTGGGGAATATATATTCCCTGCCAGGTTTTCTCCAGCAGTTCGCCCATGCGCCAGCGCATAATATCGTCGTACCGAACGTTTTCAAACACTAGTTCCACACCCCTTTCGCGCCGCACTTCCAAAATCCACTTATCGGTGGTCTGGTGCTGGTAATAAGCAGCCAAATAAGGATCGTACGCTGCAGGCGGTGCACCATTCACTCCAGCCCGCTCCCGCAGCAACCGTATTGACCGGTCCCATTCGGGCACATCCATTTCCCCCAATTCAGCTTTGGCTTCAGCGTAGTTCAGCAGCACCTCGGCGTAACGAAACATAGGGATTGAATTATTTGCGGTAGCCAAACCCACATGCACATCATCATCGAGCGCCCATTTGATGGGCTGGTAACCTGTTGACGTCAGGGCGAAATTCGGTGCATCCCGCCGCACGGCGCCACTAATCCTGCGCGTATAGGAAGGTGATATAACGGTCTGTTCCAATCGCCGATCCCGGTTTTCAAACACCTCCCGATAAGTTTTCTGTTCATATCCCGGAAGGTCGGTAAAGCGGCTCCCGTCAAGCATCAGGTATTGGTTTACAAATGGCTGGGTGAGTGACCAGTTATTACCGAATGATGCCGAGAAGAGTTTCCAAGTGATCGAATGCATACGCACATCGGTCCTGAACGACAACCCTAATATAACCTCCGTTGTATTCAAGTTTTCCGAAGTAAACAGCGATCGGTATTGCGTTGCCACATTAGCGGGATTATTCACTAACCGATAAGGACCTGTGGTCATCAGTTCCTCTGCCGCGCTTACCGCTTCCCGTAAAAATTTCGGAGCGGACGCTTTAAGCCCCAATTCTTCATGATAATTCCGATATGTACCTTCAAACAAGCACACCCTCGATTTGAACGCCAAAACAACCCATTTATTAATCAGTGTAGACGAACGGACATAACGATCTTCCGCTGAGCAGTTTTCCGCAGCGAAATTCAAGTCCTCCAATATCTTGTCCATCACGAATTCACGGGAATCCCTCGGCTTATATAACTGGTCTGCATCGGCGATGTCAATTTCGCTGTCGTACCAAGGAACATCCCCGAACGTACGAACCATACTATAATAAAAATAAGCCCGCCAGAACCTTCCCACACCTTCATAATGGCGATAGGTAGCGTCGGACACGTTCGATCTTGCTTTAGGCAGATTATCAAGAAAATAGTTCACATTGCGCAACTCCGACCATTTTCCACTGGCGCCGCCACCCCAGCCGCCTTGTTCGTCAGGCCCCCAGTTATCACCGATCAGGAATTGGGTGGATGTGCGGGTCGCGATGTTATCGCTGTATTGATCTCCCCAAGCCAACGTCTCTTCATCTGGCATATGCCGCTGCAAAAATCCATTGGTATATAGCACCAGGTCATTTTCGGTTCGCATAAACTCCTCTGACCCTATTTCGTTTTCAGGATCCCTGGTTAAAAACTCCTGGCAAGACGCCAAAAGAAATGCGGATAACAAAATAAATAGCTGTTTCATAAGACCTTTCATTTTAAAATGTCAGATTAATACCCAGCGTATAGGTGTTCAACATTGGGTAACCGTAACCATCGCCATCAGTTCCCGAAGTTGCCCGGAAATCCGTATCGCCGGCATGTATTACCTCGGGATCGAAATTTTTAGTGACACGGAACATAGGCGACCACGTATATAAATTCTCTCCGGCCAAGTAAACGTTTAACGCCTGCATTCCCAGTTTGGAGCAAATACGCGGACTGAAGGCATAGCTGATTTGCAAATTTTTCAATCTTACATAGGCTGCATTTTGCAGATACCGGTCATTGGTCACTGTCATGCTGCGATTGGCGTTTAGCGCCAAGTATCCACGATAACGTGGCCAATAGGCGTCTACATTTTGGTTCTCTTCAGTCCACACATTATCGCCCGTGTGCATGTTGAGCATATAGCCGTAGGGCCGGTTATATTGCCCCCAGAAATAAGCCGATTCCTTAGCGGGATACCAATGGCGCTGCCCCACGCCTTGAATGAAGGCGTTCAGCCCTATGCGGTTCCAAGAAAATCCTAAATTTACCCCGAACTGATAACGGGGGGTAGTATTGCCGATAATCGTACGATCACCCGGATCATCGACAGTATTCGCACCTGGAGTGATGGCCTGATCTCCATTCAAATCGGCAAATTTAAGATCTCCCGGCTTCAAAATGTTGCTGCCGGACACAATGATGCGCGATTGATCAACATGATTATCAATATCCTCCTGATCCCGGAACAACCCTAATATACGGTATCCCCAGATTTCGCCGATTTCCATCCCTTCATAATATGTCGATAACAGCTTATTGGGGTTATTGTATTTCGTTACCCAACTGCGGCTATCCCAAAGCATCGCTTTAACACTGTATTGGAAAGGCTTGTCTGCTAAGCTTCCCTGGTCGCGCCACTCCACCGATGCCTCCCAGCCCTTGGTTTTGAGGTCAGCATTATTGCCTCTCGGGATAGCGGCACCGAACACATGAGGCACTTCCGGTCCGACAGTGAACATATCTGTCGTATGGCGCTCGTAATAATCCAATATCACACTAAGCCTGTTGTTCAAGACCGTAAAATCCAATCCGATGTCATATGTTGTTGCCTTTTCCCACGTCAGGCTTCTCGGGATATTGGCCGGCGCATACGTATAGGTTTGCAACAGATCATCAATAATGAGTGAGCTCCGGTTAATGGGCATGGTGGGCAGATAAAGGTAGGGATCAACGTTACCGTTACCCAAGCCGCCCACCGAAAGGCGAAGCTTGAGGTCATTCAGCCATCCTGCTGTCGGCTGCATGAACCGCTCTTCATTAATCCGCCATGCAAGCGATGCAGAAGGGAAAAATCCCCACTGCTGGTTAGAAGGGAATTTCGACGTACCGTCGTAGCGCCCGCTGACTTCGACCAGGTATTTATCCTTATAGTTATAATTGCCACGGAAAAAGAGTCCCGCATACGCCCACTCGTAGCCCGCTTGGTCATTGATGTAATAATCACCGTCCATCAAGGCAAAACTAGGCTTTGTAGGATACAATAATCCCCGGCGGTATGTCCGGATATCGCGTGATCGGCGCTCTTCCATGTTCCATCCGGCCAACAGGTTCAGGCGATGGTCGGTCCCCGAAAATTTAGGGATGTAATTGGCGGTGGCGTTGAGCACCATATATTGATTGTCATACGAGTAATGCTCTAAAGAGCTGAACGTATGACGTGTTTTCTTAATAGAAGGCCCGGTGTAAAAGTCGTACATGTTTTCCACGCGCTGGCGCTCCGAATGATTGAAAAGATAAGTAAACTCGCCCTTAAATATCAATTGCTCAGGGATTGCGGTATAGGTTAATCCGGTAATATTCCGCAAGTCGAATTTTTGATTTTTCTGGTAGGATGTTCCTTCAACAAAGCCGGCCCAGCCGGTATATACCGCGGTTTCGGTCCAAGTGCCATCCAGATTGCGAACCATGGTCATCGGATAAGCTTGGTGCTCAAGCATCCGCGGAAGGAGTTGCCGGTCGTACATTACCATAGGTTGATGGATGTGCCGGCGGATAAAATCCATATTATTGTCAAGTACCAGCTTAGGGGTCAATTGGATTTGCCCTTTGGCGCGCACATTATACTGGTTGTAATCCTCATTGCCAGCATTATATATGCCTTCCTGATTGAAATAACGCCCAGACAAGTAATATTTAGCGCGATCTGTGCCGCCAGAAAGGCTCAAATTATGTTCGGTAGAAAGGTTGTAATCGCGATAAACAACATCGAACCAGTTGGTATTGCCGAAGTATTCGTATTCACCGGCGCTGTTAACCCTAATCTTCTCCAGCGTCGGGTCAGCATCGCGCTTGCGCAGTTCATTATACCATTCCGTACTGTATTTGAAAACATTGTTAATGCCGCCGGGCGGTGTCCCCAGATCCATGCCTTCCATGTATGCCTTATACCAGCCATCCGTCCATTGAAGACCGTTTGATATTATATTGTCTTCCATTTTAACAAGTCGCTGATGACGAGAAAGGCCACCGCTGTACGTAATTTTAGGTTTACCTTCGGCCGCCTTCTTGGTGGTAATCAGCACCACACCAAAAGCGCCGCGCGCACCGTAAACAGCTGCCGAGGAGGCATCTTTCAGGATACTGACACTTTCTACATCATCGGGGTTCACCGTCGTCATATCGCCTTCCACACCGTCAATCAGGATAAGTGCTCCTCCACCGGCCCCGATACTGCCCGTGCCACGAAGATTCAGCGTGGCTCCCCGAGACGGCTTGCCGTCACGCATGGTAATATTCAAGCCCGGCATCATGCCCTGCAGGGACCTTGAAATGTTCATGTTTCCTCTGTTCTGCAGCCGGTCGCCGCTGATTTGATCAACCGCGCCCACCAAATCTCGGCGTTTCATCGTTCCATACCCGACCACCACGACCTCTTCCAGACTGCGCTCTTCGGGCGACAACTGAACCTGCACCGAAGGCTGCCCATCGTAAACGATTTTCTGTGATTGATAGCCTACAAGGGTAAACGAGAGTTCATCTCCCCGGGCTATATCCAAGGAAAAGGCTCCATCCGCAGCTGTCACCGCCCCCGGTCCAGATCCGCCCCTGGTAACGGTAACACCCTGCAAAGGCCGTCCGCCATTGTCTGTCACATACCCGGTGACCCGGGCCGTTTGCTGGGCCAGTACTGTGGCACTCGTCAGCAAACAAAACATCATTAAATAGTAAATCTGCTTCGCCATTGTTTATGATATAATTATATTAAATGAATAATTTTATTAGGCGCGAGCTAAAGCACCCCACCTCAACAAGCGGCCTCAACGCTACATGGCAATTCACTTTCATTTGCTTACTTTTAAGGTTTATAATGTAAGACAAATTTAACAAAATAAAATTTTATAAAACAAGAAATTTAAATAAAATAAACAAAATATAATATACATTTAAACATTAATTAACATAAAACCTGTTGAATGCCGAACATCGTTTCAAAAAGTTAACTATTCTTTCCTTTTTAATTTCCCTTTATTCGCAAAATCCAGTAACATTGCCATAGCAATTCATTTCTGGAAGATTATGAAGAACATCACCAAGCGGCACCAGTTCATTCTGGAACGGCTCAAAGACAAAGGACAGATTACCATACCGGAGCTCATTGACCTTACGGAAGTATCGGGCGTCACGATTCGCAAGGACTTAAAATTCTTGGAAGACAAGGGGCTTATCTTTATCACCCGCGGCGGAGCGTCGCTCACAAACCCATATACCATTGACAGGCCCATCTATGAAAAGGCCACCATCAATGCGGAGCAGAAAAAGAGAATTGCACAGGCTGCTGTCAAACTAATCGGCCAGAATGATGCCATTATTATAGGCTCCGGCACCACCGCGTTTGAATTTGCCCACCAACTGCATCCGGCAACCCCATTGACGGTGATCACCCCCGCGGTGAGAGTGACGATGGAACTCTGCAACCGGCCAAACGTTGAAGTGCTCCAATTGGGTGGGCTTATCCGGCCTAACTCATCGTCTGTGGCCGGCTCCTATGCCGAGTATATGCTCGACCGCGTATCGTGCGGCGTTCTTTTCATCGGTGTCGATGGCATCGATCTTGACTTCGGATTTTCCATCAGCAATCTAACGGAAGCCAACATCAACCAGAAGATGATCAATACATCACAGGTGGTAGTGGTGTTGGCCGACAGCACCAAATTCGGCAAGCGCGGCATCGGAAAGATATGCGAACTGGAACAGGTCCAATACATTGTAACGGATAATGGTGTCTCTGAAACCTTCGTCAAAGAGCTGGAAGAACGCGGGCTGAAGGTCATCGTTGCCAAATAACCTGCAGGGCTTTCAATATTTGCGTTTCACCAGCAACACATCGTCATTTTCGAGGAGCAGGTATCCGTATTCATAACAAAACCGGTACTGCGCCCCGCTAGCGGTTTCGTAAATGTCTGTAATGTAATCAAAGTTAAACCCTTCGCCCACCAGCTTCCGCCACTTTACTTTCGTCTTGCCTCCGGGGTTAAGGGTTTCCAAGATTTTCCGGTTACGTTTTAGAATGGCGTTTACTTTACGGAGATAACTGTTTTCCGCACTGTTACGCCGGTTGTTGTAATTGTTGCGGCAAGCATCATCACAGAATTTCTTATCGGCACGCCCAACAAGCTGCGCTCCGCAATCCAAACATTTTCTTTCCATAACAGGATGTTTTTGTCTGACAGCGTATAAGATGATGCGATAAAAATAAGACTTTGCATGCATTTTTCATAGCTTTGCTCCATCACCCGCTATCCATGCGCATACTGATTATACATACCCACTACCAGGATCCCGGCGGAGAGGACGCTGTTTTCAGGCATGAGAAAGCATTGTTAGCCACCACGGAGGAAGTTTTTCCGCTGACTTTCCGGAACCGGAAGGGATGGCGGGGCGCATGGCAGACGCTATGGTCGCCCTGGAATGTATGGGCGGGCAACCGGGTGAAACGGGCCATCCGCAACTACCGGCCGGACATCGTCCATATCCATAACCTGCACTACGCCATTGGCCCCATTGCCATACGCATTGCCAAAAGATGCGGCCTTCCGGTAGTGATGACGCTGCATAATTACCGCCTATTATGCCCTTCAGCCACGTTGTTCCATAATGGCCGTTTGTTTACCGACAGCGTTCATGCGGCATTTCCCTGGAAAGCGGTACGTTTGGGCGTGCACAGCCATTCCGTTGTCAAGACATGGTGGCTTGCCGCCACCACCTGGCTGCACAAACGGCTGGGCACCTGGCTAATGGTAGACCGATATATCGTGTTAACGGTTTTTGCCCGGCAGTTGCTTGCCGGATCTGCACTGGGGCTACCCGCAGAAAAACTCGCCGTAAAACCCAATTTTGTCATGCCTCCTGATACCGCAGTGCCATCGCGCGGCAAGCATTTCCTGTTTGTCGGCAGGCTTTCCCCTGAAAAGGGCGTGGAAGTACTGCTGGATGCCTTTGCCGGCACGGACTGTCCGCTGCGTATTGCGGGGGATGGTCCCCTGCGCCGGTTGGTTGCGGACGCGGTGGCAAAAAACGCCAACATTAACTACCTGGGTTCGCTTGATCACGCGGAAATCCGCCGGGAACTGTTGTCCTGCACCGCTCTGGTATTTCCGTCCGTCTGGTACGAAGGCATGCCGATAACGCTGCTGGAGGCATTTTCCGGCGGCACTCCGGTCATTGCCAGTGATTTGGGCGCCATGCAGGTTATGGTAACGGACGGACAAACGGGATACCTTTTCGCGCCGGGAGATGCACGTGCATTACGCGAGAAAGTATATCAATGGACGCAACTGGACGCCGCCGGACGGGCGTACATGGAGGGCCAAGCGCGAGAAGAATATGAACGGCATTATACAGCAGCTAAAAACAGAACCCAGTTGCTGGAGATTTACGTATCGGCAATGCAATCTGCCAAAAAAAAGAAACTACAGCATCAAGCATAACATGATATGAATATACCGATGAAATTTCTCTGCCTTGTCATCCTATGGATAACTTTAGGCTGCCATTCCCAATCATCCGCTTTCCGCCGCGGGGAAAACCGCCCCAATATTGTGTTCATCCTGGCAGATGATCTCGGTTACGGCGATTTGGGGTGTTACGGCCAGCACATCATCAAGACCCCGCACCTGGACCGCCTGGCATCTGAAGGCATGCGCTTTACGCAATTCTACACCGGCGCCACCGTGTGTGCACCGTCACGTTCGGCCCTGCTAACCGGACAGCATACCGGCCACACCTACATCCGCGGAAATAAGGAAATGCAGCCGGAAGGGCAGGAACCCTTGGCCGATTCGGTACAGACGTTCGCCCAGTTGCTGCAAAAAGCCGGATATGTAACCGGCGCCTTCGGCAAATGGGGCCTGGGCATGGTGGGCACGGCCGGCGACCCGAACCGCAAGGGCTTCGACGAGTTCTTCGGTTACAATTGCCAGCGGCAATCGCATCGCTATTACCCCACTCACCTCTGGCATAATGCCAACAGAATCGTGCTGGAAGGCAACGACCTGACCCAGAAAATTCACTATGCACCGGCCATCATCCAGGAAAAAACATTGGCCTTTATTGAACAGCACCGGAATAAACCATTTTTCCTCTTCATGCCCATCGTATTGCCCCATGCCGAACTTCAAGGACCGGAAGATGAATATTACCGCCTGTATGACGGCGCATTTGAGGAAACCCCGCATAAAGGCAATGGCTACGGCCCAGGTGCTACGGTGGGTGGTTATGCTTCTGTGGATAAGCCCAGAGCTACTTATGCTGCCATGGTAAGCCGTCTTGATGGCTATGTGGGAGAGGTATTGCGCAAACTGGATGAACTTGGACTCGCGGAAAACACGATCGTGATGTTCGGCAGCGATAACGGACCCCACACCGAAGGCGGAGCCGACCCGCAATTCTTCCGCAGCGCGGGCGGGTTGCGCGGCGTTAAACGCGACCTTTATGAGGGTGGCATCCGCACACCTTTCCTCGTAAGATGGCCGGGAAAAGTGGCTGCCGGCAGCATATCTGAGCATGCGGGCGCGTTCTGGGATGTCATGCCCACGCTGGTAGAAATCGCCGGCGCGCCCCTGCCCCGGTATACGGACGGACTATCGTTCCTGCCGACCCTGCTCGGCCAGAACACCCAGCAGCGGCACCGGTACCTGTATTGGGAATTCCATGAGGGAGGCGGTAAACAGGCCGTGCGCATGGGGAAATGGAAAGGGGTGCGTCTGCAAGTGAAGGAAAATCCCCACACGCCGCTTGAACTTTACGACCTCTCCAACGACATGGCCGAACGCCATAATGTAGCCGACCAACATCCGGACATCGTTGCGCAGCTCCAACAAGCCATGGACGAAGCGCATCAGGAGAGTACCGTGTTTCCCCTGTTTTCCGGAACGAATAAAGACAAACACTAAAGCGACAGCGTTTCCGCCACACGCTGTGCTTCTTTCATCGCCCGGAAAAAGTTGCCGCTCCATATTTTCTTGATGTCCTCTTCGCTGTACCCGCGTTTCACAAGTTCATAGGTGATATTTCCCATCTCGCTAACGTCAAACATGCCGTCAACACCGCCTCCGCCGTCGAGGTCAGGCCCGATACCGACATAATCCACCCCCACCAGTTTCACAATATGATCAATATGGTCTACCACTTGCTCCAACGTAGCCAGGTCTTCAGGATAGCGCTCATTAATCTCCTTCAGGGCCGCAGTCCGTTCGGCCTGCTGCGCTTCTGTCAGCTCCACGCCGCGCGGGTACTTCTCGCGTAATGCCTGCATCGCCTTCGCCCGTTCGGGATTGCCGTCTTTCAGGTAGCCGCTCAACATATTCATCTGCACGACCCCGCCTTTGGCCGCTATCGCGCGAATCTGTTCGTCGGTCAAATTGCGTGGATGATCATACAACGCCCTCGCCGAACTGTGAGTGGCCACAATCGGAGCTTTCGAAAGCTCCAGGCAATCCCATACCGTCTCATCCGAGACATGCGACACATCGATGAGCATCCCCAGGCGGTTCATCTCTTTTACCACCTCCATGCCGAAAGGGCTGAGCCCACCATGTTCCGGCCCTTCAGGGTCAGTCGATGAATCGCAGATGTCATTGTTGCTCGTATGGCACAGGGTCATATACCGGGCGCCGAGGTCATAATACGTCTGCAATAACGAAAGGTCTTTACCGATAGCCCAGCCGTTTTCCACGGCGGTAAACACCGAAAATTTACCTGCCTGTTCCAATGCGACGGCGTCTTCGGGTGTGGTCGCCAGTCCGGCGATATCGGGGTAATCATTTGCTATTCCGTGCACAATATCAAAAAGCGCTAAGGCCCGGCGCTTAGCATCCGCGTAGCCTTCCGGCGTCCGCGGTCCCTGCCCGAGATATACCGCGAAGAACATGGCGTCCATTCCTCCCTTCTTTATGCGTGGAAAATCCACCTTGGATCCGGAGGTATGCGGGTCGTGTTCTTCGGTCAGATCGAAATCAGGGCGTGCGTGCATAAGCATGGGCAGGTCGCAATGCGTATCCAATGTCAAGGCGGCCGCGTGGATGGCTTCGGCTTTCGCCTTAAGGTCCGACTCCGTGTTGCTGCAGCGATGGAAAAATAACGATAGAACCGATAGGAGGCCACTCATAATAACGAACGAAGCTCTTTTTCTCATGAATTTTTTGTCTGTGGTTTAAAATTAAGCCCCTAAACTAAGCAAAACGCACCAGTTATGCCCTATTTTTTACAAAAATGTGGATGCGCCAGCCGGTTGCGTGCATGAAATAGTAGGGTCATATGCTTCCTCCCGTAACGAAATCAAGTAACTTCTGAAACCAACCCGCTTGTTTAGGGTCTTTCCTGCTCCCCCCATTGACGCCCTCTTGCTCTTGTATGTCAAGCAACACTGTTTGGGCGGGTAACACCATTTCCTGTTTCTTAAAAGCAAATTTCCTTTTCATAATAACTTGTATTAAAGACATTCCCTCCAATAGCGGAGATTAGGGGCAAAAGTGATGCATAGATGCAGGCCGTCCTACAACCACAGGTTTTAACCAATAAATTTGCTATCTTTTAGGCCATTAACGAATACCACATCTTGTGATATGGAAAAACAGCGCGCACTTGGGCGAATACATACGAGCGAAACGAGAAGAGCTAGAAATATCGCAGCAAGCTGTGGCGTTTGCATTAGGCATGTCTCAACCCGCCTATTCCAAAATCGAACGGGGTGAAACCGAAGTGAAGGCAAGCCAGCTTTACAAAATTGCCGCGTACCTCAGTTTGAGTATTTATGACCTATTGCCCGAGGCCTCGCAAGCGATGTGATGGGTGATTACCTCCTTGCTCCGTTGGTACACCGCATTCGCAAATGGTGGTACACCAAACGGATAAACAGGGCAACTGCCCGTAACAGCAATACCTCATATCGTTAATCACCCGCCTTTTCGGCAGGGATAACCCGCCCATGCCCCAAGCGGCGAAGCTTACAGAAACGTGGCAGATAGGTGGATTATACGTGGATTATACGTGGATCAGAGGTGACTAAACCGACATTCGGCCACAATGATGCAAAGACAGCGGCAAGTAGTCCATTAATCGCCAACGGTTAAAACCGTGGTTATACAAATTATTGTAACATCACACACGTTTTTCCGTCGAAGATTAGTAAACTTGCGCAACTAGTGATTGATCAACAACCGTTCTTTAACCCTCACAATTGCATAAATGAATAAACTGTTATCCTTAACGGCATGGATTGGCCTGCTGGTTTCCACCGGCTCTGTGGCAAATGCCCAAAACCGCATTGAATTCAAGGAGTTCAAGCTTGACAACGGCCTAACGGTACTGATGCACCGCGACAACACCACTCCGATTGTAGCGGTATCTGTAATGTACCATGTGGGCTCCAAAAATGAAAGACCAGACCGCACCGGATTTGCACACTTCTTTGAGCATCTGCTCTTTGAAGGCACGGAAAATATCGGCCGCGGTGAGTACATGAAGAAAATCGAGTCTATCGGGGGCACGCTCAATGCATTTACATCGAATGACGTCACCTATTACTATGAAGTGGTGCCCTCCAATTATCTCGAAACCGCCCTCTATATGGAAAGTGAGCGTATGCTGCACGCCAAGATAGATTCCACTGGCATTGCTACCCAACGGAGCGTCATCAAAGAAGAAAAGAAGCAATCCTACGACAACCGGCCTTATGGCACCATTTTGCAGGAAACCTTCAAGCGCACGCACCAAGTGCATCCATACAACTGGACGGTAATCGGTTCTACAGAGCACCTGGATGCCGCTACGCTGGATGAATTTATGCAGTTTTACCGCACCTATTATGTACCCAACAACGCTGTACTGTCCATTGCTGGCGACATTGATTATGCGCAAACAGAAGCATGGATAAGAACGTACTTCTCCGAAATACCTAAAGGTACCGGTACCATCAACCGCCCGAATGTAACCGAGCCTAAGCGTACCCAGGAGATCCGCGACGTGGTGTATGATAACATCCAGCTTCCGGCAGTCATCCAAGCCTATAACCTGCCGCCCAAGAAACACAAGGATAGCCCTGCGCTGGCTATGCTCTCCACCTACCTTACCGGTGGTAAAAGCTCGCTCCTTACCAAGGAGGTCGTAGATAAACAGCAGAAAGCGGTAGTCATCCAAGCATTCCCTTTGGATTTGGAAGACGGCGGACTGTTCCTGATGTTTGGGGTGGCGAATATGGGGATTGCCGCAGACAGTCTGGAACACGCTATTGACGAGCAAGTCAATAATGTTATTGCTAACGGAATTTCCGAAGCTGACTTCCAAAAACTTAAAGCGCAAATTGAAAATTCGGTGGTAAGCCGCCATGCTTCCGTGGCGGGTATTGCCCAAAGTCTGGCAGAAGCCAAAACCTTCTATGGTGATGCTGATGAAGTAAACAGGGCTATGGACAAGTACAATGAGGTGACCCGCCAGGACATTCAGCGGGTTGCCAAACAGTATCTTGGCAAAGACGGACGCGTTGTGCTGTACTACCTGCCGAAATCAGAGGAACCGAAACAATAACCGTTTAGTTGCACGCTAAAGAATCAACGACATGAAGAAAATCAGCATATATTTACTGACTTTTATTGGTACCTGCGCTGCGGCCATCGCGCAGGTAGATCGAAGCAAATACCCTGACCCGGGACCGGCCCCGCAGATTAATATCGGCGATCCGGCCACATTTACTTTGGCTAATGGCCTGAAGGTATTTGTTGTGGAAAACCATAAACTCCCACGCGTCACCTACTCGCTCGTGTTAGACCGCGATCCTATTCTGGAGGGTGATAAAGCGGGCCTGACATCGCTCATGGGCGACATGCTCCTCGGAGGCACGGCCTCCCGTAGCAAAGACGAACTCGACGAGGCCATCGATCGTATCGGCGCGCGCATCAACGCCTCGTCGACTTCGGCCAGTGCTTCGTCTCTGAAGAAATACAATGGCCAGCTGCTCGAACTGTTTGCCGATGTACTGTTTAATCCGGCATTCCCCCAAGCGGAGCTTGACAAGCTCAAAAAGCAAACGATCTCGTCGCTCGCTGCGGCCAAGGAAGACCCGAATAGCATTGTAAGCGTAGTGCGGAATGCCGCGATGTATGGCAAAGACCATCCTTATGGGGAAACCGAAACTGAAGAGACCGTGGAGAACCTGAATGTGGAAGATTTCAAGCAGTATTATCAAACGTATTTCAGGCCCAACATTGCTTATTTAGCCATCGTGGGCGACATCACGGTATCCGAAGCTAAAGATTTGGTAAATAAACACTTCGAAAACTGGCAGAAGGGCGAAGTGCCCACGCATGAATGGCCTGCGCCCAAAGCGCCGGCGGGAAATAAAGTGGTGTTGGTTAACCGTCCGGCGAGTGCCCAGTCAGTCATCAACGTGGGGTATCCGCTTGATTTGAAGCCGAACAATCCTGACGTAATCGCTGCCAGCGTGGTGAGCCGTGTACTTGGGGGCGGCTCATCGGGCCGCCTATTCCTCAACCTGCGTGAAGATAAGGGATACACCTATGGAGCTTATGGCGGTATTAACCCCGGAAAACTGGTGGGCACCATCAATACCAGCGCCAGCGTGGGCACCGCCGTGACTGACAGCGCCACGCAGGAGTTTATCCATGAACTGAAAAGGCTGAGTGAAAAAACCATTACGCAGGAGGAGCTCGATTTGGCCAAAGCGGCCTTAGCAGGCAGTTTCGGACGATCCCTCGAACAGCCGGCAACCATCGCCAACTTCGCCATCAACACGGAGCTGCAAAAGCTTCCCAAAGATTACTATAAAAATTACCTGAAAAACCTCGATGCCATCACCCTCGAACAGGTCAACAACATCGCCGCCAAATATGTTCAGGGAGATAATCTGCAAATCACCATCGTGGGGAAAACGGATGATTTTGCCGGCAAAATGGAACGCTTCGGGGATGTACAGTTTTATACCGTAACGGGCGACCCTGAGGTGAAAAAAGAAATTACCGACACGGATATCACGGCGGAACGTATTATAGCGAAATATATTGACGCCATAGGCGGCCGCGAAAATCTGATGGCCGTGAACACCTTGAAGCTTATCAGCGAAGCCGAAATACAGGGAATGACCATCACGATCGAACAATTGGTGGATAAAGAAAAAGGCCGCGCCGTTCAAAACACCAAACTCGGCGATCAAACGTTGTCCAAGGTGCTTGTAACTCCGGATAAGGTAACCGTATCTGCTCAGGGCCAAACGCAAGAGTTGCCTGCTGAAGCGGCTTCGGCCTATCAGGCATTGCTGGATATTTTTCCTGAACTGACCTACGAAGAACGCCGTGTAACGCTGGCGTTGGATGGCATCGGCCAAGTGAACGGCGAGGACGCCTACAAAGTGAAGGTAACCCAAGGTGAAACGACATCCGTGGAGTACTTCAGCGTGGCCTCCGGCCTGAAACTGAAAACGGAAAGCCCGCTATCCGGCGAAACCACCGTGGATAAATACACCGCTTACGACGGTATCCAGATGCCGGCTGCCGTTACCGTGGCCAACCAGATGATACCCATGCCACTGAAAGCGATAACCAAGGAGGTGGTCATTAACGGCACCATTGCAGATGAAGAACTGAAGTAGCCCGGAGGGGGCGGGGGGCTATCAACATCAAAACCTGATAAATTCTTCTATCTGCTCGCCCGTAAACCGGACCGTGTCTTCTTTGTATAGGTTGCCATCGGTATCGAATTCATTGACGATATAGGGAATGTGGATGCGCAGCGGTAATACGTTCAGGCGCACATAGTGGCAAACGCCCGTAAAATGGTCAATACCACGGATGTTTCCATACCTCCCACTGGACAATCCCACCAGGGCAGCTTTTTTGTTGAAAAAACTGTCGGGAAACTTACAGGCATCCACAAATGTCTTTAAAATGCCGGGAAAGCTTCCGTTGTATTCCGGAATCACGAAGATGAACTTCTCCGTAGCCAGAATCCGTTCCTGATAAGGTTGGAACGCATCGCTCCGGTTTTTATACATGTCTGCCGAGATGAAATCGGCAGACAGTTCCGCGAGCGAAAGGATATGCGCTGCCACGCCCCGTTCCTTCAGTTTGTACTGATAATAACGGGAAAGTTTCAGCGTATTACTATGCGGTCGGTTTGTCCCGGATATGATTGTAACCATGGCAACATGAATTTAAAAACACAGGTTTCTGCACAAAAACACGTAATTGTTCGTATCTTAGCCCCTCGTATTCTGACCTGTTGAAATGCCCCAAAAGTACGAATTAACATCCACTTTTGGATGCATAACAGGCAATGTTTACGTAGGTTAGCACGTTTTCATGTAGATTATTTTTATCTTCATCCATGGGTAAAATCATTGCAATAGCCAATCAAAAAGGGGGAGTAGGCAAGACCACCACATCCATTAACCTGGCGGCCAGCTTGGCGGTACTGGAATACAAGACGCTGCTGGTAGACGCCGATCCGCAAGCCAACTCGACCTCCGGAATCGGGTTTGACCCGCGGGCCATTAAATCCAGCGTATACGAATGCTTGATAAACGGCCTTGACCCGCATGAGGCTATCCAGCACACGGAAACGCCAAACCTCGATTTGCTGCCGGCACATATCGACCTCGTAGGCGCAGAAATCGAAATGATAAACCTGCATGAACGGGAATACAAAATGCGGCATGTGCTGGACCAGGTAAAGAATGAGTACGACTTTATTGTCATTGACTGTTCACCTTCACTGGGCCTGATCACCATAAATGCGCTCTCTGCATCAAACTCGGTTATCATTCCGGTGCAGTGTGAATATTTCGCGCTTGAGGGGCTGGGCAAATTGCTCAATACGATCAAGATTGTGCAGAACCGGCTTAACACTGCCCTTGAAATTGAGGGTATTTTACTGACGATGTATGACGTACGGCTCCGCTTGTCCAATCAGGTAGTGGAAGAGGTCAAGTCGCATTTCACCGAACTGGTCTTCGACACCATCATCCAGCGCAATACCCGGCTAAGCGAGGCACCGAGCTTCGGTATATCCGTCATCATGCATGATGCCAACAGCAAAGGTGCCATTAACTACCTCAATCTGGCCCGGGAAATTCTACAGAAAAACAACCTTAGTAAAGAAGAAAAAGAACAAGTTAGCGTATAGTACGACATGGCAGCACAACAACGGAAAATAGGTTTGGGTAAGGGATTAAGTGCACTGCTCGACGATTCGGAGGAAGTAATAAAGCGCCCGGCAGAACAAAAACCGGTAGGTGATGTACCTACCCAGAAAACCGCGGGCACCATCAGTGCGGTCAGTATTTCGCGGATTGCCATCAATCCGTTCCAGCCGCGAACGGACTTCGATGAGGAAGCGTTGCGCGAATTGGCAGACTCCATCAGACTGCAGGGGCTTATACAACCCATCACCGTTCGCCAAGCCGCCGATGGCACTTACCAGCTGATTAGCGGTGAACGGCGGCTGCGGGCCGCCAAACTGGCAGGACTCACCGAAATTCCAGCATATATCCGTACAGCCGACGACCAGCAGATGCTGGAAATGGCACTTATTGAAAATATCCAACGGGAAAACCTGAACGCCATCGAGGTGGCGCTGAGCTTCCAGCGGATGATTGAGGAATGCAACCTTAAGCAGGAAGAACTGGGCGAACGGGTGAGCAAGAACCGTTCAACGGTAACCAACTACCTGCGGTTGCTGAAGCTGCCGCCCGTTATCCAGGCTGCTATCCGCGATGGGCAGATCTCCATGGGCCATGCCCGGGCTTTAATTAACGTGCCGGAAATTGACAAGCAGCTTTATATTTTCCGGGAAGTCGTTAAACGGGACCTATCTGTCCGGAAAACGGAAGAACTTGTGCGCGAGGTGCAGCAGCATGCCAACCGGCAAACCAACAAACCACAGAAAACCCCGCTTTCTTTTCAGTACCAGAAGGTAGAAGATGATCTGGCTTCCAAGTTCGCCACCCGGGTGAAGCTGAAAGTTTCCGGCAAAAAAGGCAGCGGTGCCATTGAAATTCCTTTCCATTCTGAAGACGACCTGAACAGAATCCTGGAATTATTAGACTGGTGATGAATCGCGTTATCCTTATCCTGCTGCTGGCCTTCGGGATAACTGCAACCCTTTGGGCGCAGGAGCCGGACAGCCTGCGGCGGGGCACGGTTCCGGCAATGGCCGACACCGTACAGCAGGACAGCCTCCCGGTAACCAGTACTGCCGATACCGCGGAAACGCGCCGGGAACGAAGGCAACGTGAACGGCAAGAAAAGGAAGCGAAAGCACAGGAAGAGGTAATTTTCAAAGACTCCGCAAGGCTGGTGCTCGAAGCGCTTTCGGCGAAAGCCTGGAAACGCTCACTGGTGATTCCGGGCTGGGGGCAATATACCAATGGCGGTTTATGGTGGATTAAAGTACCTGTGATTTACGGCGGCTTTGTGAGTGCGGGATTGGTCTTTGAATTTAATAACCGGTATTACCGTGAGATCTTACGCGAAGTACAATACCGCGTGGAAAACAACCATGCCCAACCACCTAACACCCGGTATCCGCACCTTCCGGCCGAAAGCTGGGCTACCGAGCGCATGATTTCCGCAAAAGACTATTACCGCAGAAACCGTGACCTTACCGTGCTGGTAACTGCCGGCTGGTGGGGCCTGCAAGTGGTGGAGGCCTACGTCAATTCCATGCTTAAGTACCGGTGGGACGTTAGCGACGACCTGGGGTTTAAGGTTACCCCTACCCTAATCTCGCAACCAGTAAATGCATTTGCTTACAAACAGCCTTATGCCGTCGGATTCAAAATCGGGCTTCAATTTTAAAATTACGGCATCAGATGTTAGATTTACCAATTAGTTTTACGATTTTGGACAACCTTTTAGATTTTTGACTTTAGCGTTATAACATATTCATGAACATTGCATTACTCGGATACGGTAAAATGGGGCAGCTTATTGAGCGATTTGCCCTGCAGCGCGGCCATCACATCCACCTCATCGTGGACGAAAATAACCGCAGCAACATCGGCGTGACCGATATGGAAGGCGCTGATATTGCGATAGATTTCAGCAGGCCGGAAGCGGCGGTAGCGAATATCGACCTATGTTTTGAGGCCAGTGTACCCATTGTAGTGGGCACCACGGGCTGGTACGAACAATTGGCTGAAGTGAGAAAAAAATGCCTTGACGGTAACAAATCCATGCTGTATGGCTCTAACTTCAGTATCGGCGTGAATATCTTTTTTCACATCAACAAACTGCTGGCAGCCGTAATGAATCCGTACAAGCAATATGACGTGCAGGTAGAAGAAATACATCACACCCAGAAACTGGATGCACCGAGCGGTACGGCCATCACCATCGCCGAGGGGATAATCGCGCATACAGACACGAAGTCTGAGTGGATTAACAACCTTATTGGCGAAGGTGAGGAACAGATACCAAAAGCAAACCAGCTCCTGATTGAAAGCCATCGGATTGACGATGTGCCGGGCACGCATACGGTACTCTATAGTTCTGAGGTAGACCAGATTGAGTTTAAACATACCGCCCATAGCCGTGCGGGATTTGCGCTTGGCGCGGTGATTGCCGCAGAGTGGCTGTCCGGAAAAACAGGATTTTACCAAGTAACTGAAATGTTTAACTTTGGCCAGTCGTCATAAATAACAGTAAATTTTAACATACCGTTCCAACCATGGGATATATCGTTTTCACCATTCTTCTTATTTTCGTCCATATTGGCCTATGGAAGCTATTTATTAAAGCCGGACGCAAGGGATGGGAATCATTGATACCGCTATACAGGGAGTTTGTTATCGCTAAACACATTACCGGGCACCCCGGCTGGTGGATTGCGTTATTGCTTATCCCCATCGTTAATATCTTTATCTTCTTCGGCTTGCACCTCGACCTGGTCAAGAGTTTTGGCAAGCGCCGGTTCTGGGAGTATGCGGCAACCATCTTGGTGCCCTTTGTGGTACTTCCCTGGTGGGGCAACGATCCGAAAGTGGTGTACCTCGGCCAATCTTTTACGCCGGAGTTCAAAGAGAAATACCCCTACAAAAAATCAGTAGCACGTGAATGGGCAGATGCCATTGTTTTCGCGGTGGTAGCGGCTACCTTGATCAGGAGCTTCCTCATTGAAGCGTATATGATCCCGACGGGCTCTATGGAAAAGAGCCTTATGGTGGGCGACTTTCTGTTCGTAAGCAAACTGAATTACGGACCGAGGGTGCCCATGACGCCCGTTGCGTTTCCCTTTGCCCATCATACCATGCCGTTAACGGGTGGCAAAGCATATTGGGAAGGCATCCAGCTGGACTACAAACGCCTGCCGGGGTTTCAGCAGATCAAACGTAACGATGTGGTGGTATTCAACTATCCCATGGAGGCCGACCCTCCATTCAACCGCCCGATTGACAAGCGTGAAAATTACATCAAACGCGCCGTGGGTATTCCGGGAGATACCATATCGCTTCGGGGAGCGGTGCTTTACGTAAACGGGCAGAAAGGTTTTGAGCCGCCGCACGGGCAACTGGACTATTACGTATATACAGACGGTTCCGGATTAAACCCCCAACGGCTGCTTGATATGCGCATCGACTATGATAGCAGGGCACGGGAACCGTACAGGCTTTTCCTTACTGAGGAGGCATATCAGGAAGTCAAAAGCTGGGCAAACGTAACGAAAATCGTACCTAATATCAGCCACCAAGACGCACGGGAACCAGGGACATTCCCGAACAGTCAGCTTTATAATTGGAACATCGATAATTTCGGACCCGTCATCGTACCGCAGAAGGGATGGACAATATCGCTCGACAGCCTGACTTATCCGATTTATGAACGGGCCATACGTGTGTATGAAGGCAATGAGCTGGAAAGCCGGAGTGATGGTTTTTACCTCAACGGTGTCAAAGCGGACAGCTATACCTTTACGATGGACTATTATTGGATGATGGGCGACAACCGCCATAACTCACAGGACGCCCGTACATGGGGCTTCGTGCCGGAAGATCATATCGTGGGCAAAGCCCTGTTTGTATGGCTAAGCTGGGACCAAGACGGTACTTTCTTCAGTAAAATCCGCTGGAACAGGTTGTTCATGGGTATAAAGTAAGCTGGCTAACCACCGCCTGTCAGTTGTGCCAAATACCGTTTGACGGTCTCTTCGAGCCCGAGATACAGTGCGTCTGAAATCAGCGCATGGCCGATGCTTACCTCCAGCAATCCGGGGATGTGCTCGTTAAAATAACGAAGGTTATGCAGATCTAAATCATGCCCGGCATTTAAGCCCAAACCGGCTTCCAGTGCCTCGTTTGCTGCTTCAACATACGGAGCTATGGCTTGTTCGCGGTTGCCGTGGTATGCCCGCGCGTAACCCTCGGTATACAACTCTACACGATCGGCACCGGTATCAGCAGCAGCAGCCACCATTTTCGGATCAGGATCTACAAAGATAGACACGCGGATCCCCTCTCCCTTGAACAGTGCGCAGATATCCCGCAGATAGTCGCGATGCTTAATAGTGTCCCACCCATGGTTGGAGGTGAGCTGTCCGGGGTCATCGGGCACAAGCGTCACCTGTGCAGGGAGTGTATCCAATACAAGCCGTACGAATTTCTCTTCACGGCTGTTGCCTTCGATATTCAATTCCGTGCGGATATGCGCCTTCAAATCAAATACGTCCTTGTACCGGATATGCCGCTCATCGGGGCGCGGATGTACGGTGATGCCCTGAGCACCGAACCGCTCACAGGCCAATGCTGCCTGAAGGACATCGGGGTTATTGCCCCCGCGCGAATTACGGAGCGTAGCGATTTTATTGATATTTACAGAAAGCCTTGCCATGGAACTCGTTTTTTGCAAAGGTATAAATATAAAATTGTTAAATTGCGTGGGTTATGGAGAGCTTGGACTTCAATTTCCGGTTGCTGGATGTCATTGACATTTTCCTCGTTGCCGTTATCCTTTATTATGTATACAGCCTGATCCGGGGTACCATTGCAGTTAATATCCTCATCGGATTGGGACTGATTTATGTCATCTTCCTTTTGGTCAAACAATTTAACATGCACCTGCTTACCAGTATTTTCGGCGGGTTCATCAGTGTAGGATCGTTAGCTTTAGTGGTTGTATTCCAACAGGAAATCAGGCGCTTTCTCATCCATATCGGCAAAAATATATCCGTAAAACGGAAAAACTTCCTTTGGTCTATTTTTGTCAGTAAAAAGGCGGCCGAGCGGGACAACCGTGCCCACCTTAAACCGGTCATTGATGCCTGCCGAAGCATGTCCAAAACCCACACGGGTGCCCTGTTGGTGTTTGCCAAGTACTTTGACGAGGAATATTACCAGACCAGCGGCGAATATATTGATGCCCAGCTTTCAAAGCGGCTGCTCGAAAGTATATTCCATAAAAACAGCCCGCTGCATGATGGGGCTGTGGTTATCGTAGATTTCAAGATAAAGACTGCCAGTTGCGTACTGCCGCTTTCGGACAGCGAAGATTTGCCCCTGCACTTCGGCCTGCGCCACCGGGCAGCCATCGGCGTAACGGAAGTAAGTGATGCCGTTGCCGTGGTGGTATCTGAAGAAACCGGTGAAATTTCCTTTGCCAAGGATGGCAATGTAAACATGAACATCAGCCACGATGAACTGGAGGAGCTGCTTAACGCTTCACTCTGAAACGAAAACAGGATGGTTATATCGACTGCACCATCCTGTCCGCTTTATATTATGGGGCTGCAAATTACTTTTTGGCCTCAGCTATCACCTGTCCGTTTAATTTCACGTATTCCGCATTATTGGCCTGCTCAGCCAACGCTATCCCCTGCTGGGCGGTAGCGATAGCGCCTTGTTTATCACCGGCCTTCAACTGAATCCTCGCCTTCCAATACTTGACATGAGGTGCTTGCGGACTGGCCTTTTCAGCCTCATTAATCCATTCCAACGCCTTGGCGATGTCTTTTCCGTTTTTGTAATAGTACTGGGCTGCGGGGAAATAAGGCTTCTTCTCGCCTTTCATCGCCTCATCGATAGACGCCATGATTTCGGCGTCTTGTTCGACCGTAAGGTCGAAGCCGACCTGGGTTTTCTCCCAAGCAATATTCAATCGTGCGCTTTGGGGAGCAACGTCTGAGAATGATATGGTAAACGTTTCTACGGGTTTATTCAACTTCTCAGGCTTCACCTTAAAGCGCAGCAGATCTTCGTCTTCTTTATATGCATACGCCCCCCATTGCTGCGCATTTTTGCTAAGGATTACCGTCCATTCGGTTTTTCCCGGTATGGTGAGCAATCCATAAGTGCCGGGTTGCACCGCTGTGCCGGCAATGGTTACTGTACCATCAAATGTCAGCGTGGGGATATTATTTGCACCTGTGCGCCAAACTTCATTATAGGGCACTAACTCACCGAAAATTTTCCGGCCATTCATGCTTGGGCGGAAATAACTCAATGTTACCGTGCTGATCCCCAGTCCTTGGGTAATCGTCTGCGCGCTGCTTGCCGGGGGCAGACGCAACTGTGCTGCCGCCGGCTGCCAAAGTAACGCTGTGGCAAGAACGGCAAATGCTGCCGAAGTAAAAAAACGTTTCCTCATATTTCTTGTTATCGTATGGTTTACCAAAGCCCGAATTTAGGAAATATCGCCCGCAATTCCCCAACATTACCTAAAAATTACAATTCGGCTATAATACGGGCACTATTGCAGCCGTTTTTAAGATAAAATTATTCTACAAAGTCCTGTTTTCCTGCGTCATGCTGTGCATGATGCAGGAAAATCAGGCACAACTGATTCGTGAATTAAACCGCTGCCCGCTTTTTGCCTACTTTATGACCACTCAAGGCGTAGTACAGAATAAAGAGGTAACAGGGGACTGTGATCCAATATGCTTGGTGCGGCGTAAATTGATCTGCTAATGCGCCATATATCAGCGGAACAACTGCTCCGCCGGCGATTCCCATGATAAGCAATGACGAAGCGGCCTTGGTAAAGCGGCCCACACCAGCGAGCGCCAACGGCCATATTGCCGGCCACATCAAGGAATTAGCCAATCCAAGCAGCGATACGAAGGCAACTGACGTAACCCCGGTTGTGGCCAATGTACCGATGGAAAACAGTAAACCTAAAATAGCGCAGATAACAAAAGCATGCTCCTGCTTGATGAACCTGGGAATCGTGATAATACCGATAACATAACCCACAACCATCGATATCATCGTCGCCGTGGTAAAAAACTTGGCTTGGGTGAGCGAAATACCCTGTGAGGACGCATAGGCGACCACGGTATCCCCGGCTATTACTTCAACGCCCACATATAGAAAGAGTGTGAGTACGCCCAGCAATACATGAGGAAAGTCAAAGACGCTCTTTTTCCCCATATTGGACGCCGCAACCGTCTCATCTTCCGCATCGGTGTCTACTTCTGGCAAATGGGACTTGAAAATAACGAATGCCAATACGCATAGCACAAGAATAATACAGATATAGGGCGCTATCACTTTAGCCGCCAGGGCATCCAGTTCGGCCGCCTGCTGCACTTCGGTGAGGCTGCTCAGCCGCGCTGTCAGGCCATCAGCATCACTAAGCAAAAAGAAGCCCAGTACAATCGGCGCCAAGCCACCTGCAAACTTATTGCAGATTCCCATAATACTGATGCGTTGTGCCGCACTCTCCGGCGGACCTATGATGGTGATGTATGGATTAGAAGCGGTCTGCAATATGGCCAACCCGCCCCCCTGAACAAACAAGCCTACCAAAAACAGTAAATAGGTCCGGCTCGTCGCTGCGGGGATGAACAACAATGCTCCGACGGCCATCACCACCAATCCAACGGCCATGCCGTTTTTAAATCCGAATATGCGAAGCGTAGCCGTAGACACCGGAGCCATCAGTAGGTAAGCGATGTAAAACGCAAATGTCACCAAATAAGACTGAAAATGGTTAAGCTCACAGGCAATCTTCAAGTACGGTATAAGTACCGAATTTAGCCAGGTGACAAAGCCAAAAATAAAAAACAAGGCACCGATGATAATCATGGGGCCCAACGTCGATTTAGGGCCAGTGGGGTTTGAATTCATGCTGTTGGGTTTAACATTAATTTGCACCCACAAGACTATAAAATAAAATCAACAATTGAAAGAAAAAATCCATGCAAACGGTTGCTCTTTTGGGGGGCCGGGGGTGGGTGGTCGGTGGTCGGTGATGGGTGGCGGGTGGTCGGGGCCAATTAGGATAAAATAGGAAACGCCCCGAAAAAATTCCAGGGCATTTCCTACACCTAAACCGTATCATAAAACCATGGAATGGTTTCGTAGATACTTTAATTACAACGGTGCGTGAAAAAGGTTTTGATGTTTTTTAATTTTTTACCCTCGGGTTTCGGACCACCAATAACCAGCCACTAACTCGACTAAAGATACCGCTCACGGATAATATTGCGGTGATGATTGAGATGCCCGGCAATGATGTACATAAAGGCGCTTACACTGATGAGCCGTTCGGAAGCCAAGCCTTTACGCGCCAATTCGTGGTCATTAAACTGCTGAAAAAGTACCAGATTGGATTTACGTACCAAAACAAATTCGTCGGCAAAACTCTCCAGCGACCGCTCGTTGAACCTGGCATTAGCCACGAAATCCTCGGGTTCGAATCCGATCAATTCTTTTGTATCATTACGTGCAAACCGCAGTGCACGGTAAGCCATGATACGTTCGGTATCAATAATGTGCCCGACAATTTCTTTAACAGTCCACTTACCCTCCGCATAAGCATATTCCGATTTATCGGCGGGGATATCGGCCAGAAATTCCGGAAACGATGTTATCTGCTCTTCAAGAACGGCAAGTGCTTCACCTTTAACGGTATCGATGTAAGGTGCATAAATGGCTGGATATTCGTCAGATTTGAGCGGGTTCATATGTTTGGCTACTTGGTAAAACTATTCTGAATGTGGTTCCTTTATCTATTTCCGATTCTTTTACAAAAATCTGCCCTTTATGGTACTCGATCATCCTTTTGGTCAGGCTCAATCCCAACCCCCATCCCCGCTTCCGGGTGGTGAACCCCGGAAGGAATACCGCATCGAACTTGGTTCGGGGTATTCCCTTACCGGTATCGCTAATGTCTATAAAA
The DNA here is from genome assembly GCF_900112315.1 of Parapedobacter composti. Lineage (GTDB taxonomy): Bacteria > Bacteroidota > Bacteroidia > Sphingobacteriales > Sphingobacteriaceae > Parapedobacter > Parapedobacter composti. The sequence continues at coordinate 247,573 of NZ_FOLL01000002.1, forward strand.
ATTTGTTCTTTTGCAATATTTTCCGAAATAACGATATCTATCCTCCCGGCAGATTCGATGGCATTTGCGGCGTTTTTTAACAGGTTTTCGAGTACCCAATCGAATAGCGGCACATTGAGCATTGCCTGTACTTGCGTGTCTCCGGATACGTTGAAGACAATTTTATCACTGGTTCGGACCTTGAAATAATTAACGAAATCAACCACAACTTTGTACACCACCTGACTTTGCAGCACAGGAGCAGAACCGATTTTGGAGAACCGGTCGGCAACCACCTCGAGCCGCTTCACATCGTTTTCCATTTCGGCGATCAACGGATCGTTTTCCGCGTCGAACTTGGCGCGGACCAACTCCAGCCAAGCCATCAGTGACGATATCGGCGTACCCAGCTGGTGGGCGGCCTCCTTCGCCATCCCCACCCATACGAGATTTTGCTCAGACTTGCGGATAGAATTAAATACGGTATACGCAATGCCCAGGAATATCGCAATCAGCGAAAGCTGGACATAGGGGAAAAAACGCAGCTGGTTCAAAAGCAGGGAGTCCTTGTAATAGACAAACCATTGGCCTCCATTTGGCAGATCTACCACAATAGGTGGGTGGCTTTTCTTCATAATGGCCAATTGCCGCTTGAAATACACCGGATCATACACCAGGTTTTCGTCATCATCTCCCGGAATATTGGTTTTAGCGGAGTCTAAATCACGCCAATAAATGATGCTGTCCTGTGCATCGGCAATGATGGCCGGCAGCGAAAGACTATCGCGCACCGCATAAATAAACGTAATGGTTTCATCATCCACATCGGGCATGGTGATTATGCTGCGCGTACTCATGGCAAACACCTCTGCTTTTGTCCGCTCTGATTTGGACAGGTTCCTTACCAAGTAATTGGTATAAAGCAACGATGCTGCCGCGATAAGGGCTGCAAATATCAATAAAGCGAATTTCCACCGTTGCTGGTTATATTGATAAGGATTCATCTACCGATTCACTGCCTACTAAATTTTCGCCAAAATACACAATTCAGTTTTAAATGGCCGTTTCACCCCATGCATTTTTTATCTTTGCCTCATGGATCAAGACAGGAAAGTAAGGGTGCGTTTCGCGCCGAGCCCCACGGGAGGGTTGCATCTGGGAGGTGTACGCACAGCATTGTTCGGCTACCTATTTGCCCGGCAACACCAAGGTGCGGTAGTGCTGCGCATTGAAGACACGGACCAAGCCCGTTTCGTGCCGGGTGCCGAAGAATATATCCAGGAATGCCTTAAATGGTGCGGCATAGCGCCGGACGAAAGCCCTTTACATGGCGGCGAATATGGCCCATACCGCCAAAGCGAACGCAAAGAACGTTACCGGGCGTATGCAGAACAGCTTGTGGCTGATGGTTATGCCTATTATGCGTTCGATACGGCAGCCGAACTGGATGCACTCCGGGCAACACAACCCAACTTCAAATATAGCCATGAAAACCGATTACAACTCCGTAATTCGCTTAGCTTGGCTCCCGAGGAAACGGCAAGGCTGCTTGCGGAGGGCCATCCCCATGTTATCCGGATCAAGATGCCTGCAGGCGAAACCATCAGCTTTAACGACATGATCCGTGGCGTGGTGAGTTTTGAATCTTCACTGGTGGACGACAAGGTATTGCTCAAGGCCGATGGCATGCCCACTTACCATCTTGCGGTGGTGGTAGATGATTATCAAATGGCAATCAGCCATGTGTTCCGCGGTGAAGAATGGCTCCCTTCCGCTCCGGTACATTTGCTGCTGTGGGAGTACCTTGGATGGCGGCAGGACATGCCGCAATGGGCGCACCTACCGCTTATCCTCAAACCGGATGGTCATGGCAAACTCAGCAAGCGCGATGGCGACCGCCTGGGCTTCCCGGTATATGCCATGAATTGGCAGGATCCAAAATCGGGCGACCTGACCAAAGGCTTCCGTGAAATGGGGTTCCTGCCGGAGGCGTTTGTGAATATGCTTGCCCTACTGGGCTGGAATGACGGTACTGATCAGGAGTTGTTTTCACTCGATGAATTGATAGCCAGATTTTCGGTCGACCGCATCAGTAAAGCGGGGGCTAAATTTGATTTTGAGAAAGCGAAGTGGTTTAACCAGGAATGGATACGGCGGACGGCAACCCATGAACTCGCCGTGCATGCGGCCTCGATACTTGCGGCCCATGGTGTCACAGATACCGACGAGCACTACCTTGCTGACGTACTCGATTTGGTTAAAGATCGCTTGACGCTGCTTGTTGATTTCTGGGACCAGGCATCGTTTTTCTTCCGGCGCCCGGAACACTACGATCTGCAGGCCGTGCTACCAAAATGGAACGAAGAAAAAACGGCCTTCTTCCTGGACATGATTAATAAACTGGAAAATTTCGACCCTTGGCACAGTGCGGAACTGGAAAGCTTCTACAAGCTGGCCATCAATGCATCGGGCATGAAAATGGGCGAGTTGATGCTCCCTTTCCGTATTATGTTGGTGGGCGGTAAATTCGGCCCGCATGTGTTTGACATCGCCGCGCTGCTGGGCAGGGAAGAAACGGTATCCCGGATGAAGCAGGCGTTAACGGCTTTTACCGGAGCAACTCTTTGATATCGTCTTGAGAAAGCGATTTGATAAAGCTTTCTTCGGTGGTAATGAGCGTATCGGCGATGGTTTTCTTCCGGTTTTGCAACGCCAGTATTTTCTCTTCCACGGTGTCTTTTGTAATGAACTTGTAAATAAAGACATTGCGGGTTTGCCCGATACGGTGCGTGCGGTCTATGGCCTGCTGCTCAACGGCAGGATTCCACCATGGATCAAGGATAAATACATAGTCGGCCTCCACGAGATTCAGCCCTACCCCGCCCGCTTTGATTGAGATCAGGAAAAGCCGGGTATCTTCGTTTTCGCGGAACTGTTTCACTTCCTCGTCCCGGTTTTTCGTGGCGCCGTCCAGGTACGCATAGCCGATGCCATGCCGATCAAAGTACTGCTTGAATATGACCAATTGCTTCACAAACTGCGAAAAGACCAGCACTTTGTTTCCGCGCTGCAATACTGTTTCCAGCGTGTGGATAACGCTCTCGAATTTGCCGGATTCGCCTTTAAACGAACTGTCCACCATACGCGGGTGATTAGCCAACTGCCGTAGCTTCATCAATCCCTGTAGCAAGGCTATTTGCGGGGCTTTGGCCTTTTCATCACCCATATTTTCGAGGATGGCATTACGGTATTCAGACTTTACCCGCTCATATCGTTCGGCCTGCTCGGTTCCCATTGTACAGTAAAATACCTGCTCCAGTTTGGGCGGAAGTTCGGTGGCCACCTGGCTTTTCGTACGGCGCAACACAAAAGGCTTGATAATTGCCTGCAAGCGTTTTGCCTTCTCCTCATCTTTTTTCTTCTCTATGGGTTGTACGAATTCCTGTTGGAAATAATGATAGCTGCCCAGCAGGCCGGGATTAAGGAAAGCCATTTGCGACCACAGGTCAGCCACGGAGTTTTCCACAGGCGTACCGCTAAGCACCAGACGATGTTTACTTTTCAGGCGCTGCACAGCCTTGAACGATTTCGATGTCGGATTCTTGATAATCTGGCTTTCATCGAGAATAATATAATGGAAATAAAACGCGCCCAATAATGCTTCATCGCTGCGGGCAATGCCATAAGTGGTAATGACCAGATCGTAGTTTTCAAACACGGCCGGATCTTTTGAGCGCCCTACACCGGTATGCACCAATATGCGCAGGTCAGGCACAAACTTGTCTGCCTCGTTCTGCCAATTGTAAACCAGTGACGTGGGCATGATAATGAGTGATGTGGAAGGCTTTTCAGCAGCGGCTTGAATTTCTTTCTGCTTCTGGAGAAATGCCAGGGTCTGGATTGTCTTACCCAACCCCATATCATCGGCCAGACAACCGCCGAACTGATATCGCTGCAAAAAGTGGAACCAGTTATAACCTGCCTTCTGGTAGGGACGTAGCGATCCGTTGAACTGCGCTGGCTCTGCGATGTCCTCAATAGCTTCAAATTCAGCTAAGCGTTGCAGTCGCCTTCCCATCACCTGTTCAGTATGCTCGGTGATGTCTTGGAGCAATCCGATATGATATTTGCTTAGCCTGATATGCTTCTTGTTGTCCGAAAACTGAAACAGGTGGTTATACCGGGCAAACCACTCTTCGGGGGTAATGGCGACCTCACCGCTGGGCAACACAAATTCTTTGATACCGTTTAAGATATGATTGCGCAGTTCAGTAAAGGGAATCTCGTAGTCTCCGAAGCGTGCAATGGCTTGCACATCAAACCAATCATTGCTTTCATCAATGGAAAGATCCAGTTCTGTACGGCCGAAGAAAAAGCGCTTGTTCGGATCTTCCTGTACAATTTCATACCCCAGCCGCTGGAGCTCTTCATTATGATTGCGCAGCCAGTCCATCACGGATAGTGCATCATCAGCATCCTCCCGTGGCTCCAGATTACTGAAAAGAGCATTGGCACGGTGCAATCCCATATCCAGCAGTTCCTGCAAGCGGTTTTCTTCCCACTGCAGCGAGCGCTTGATGCGATGAAACGTATAGTGATCGGCCGTCTCGTCATACTGCATCCGTACGGTTACTTTGCTTTCACCGCCCGACGCAAAAAGATATGGACCGTAGCGGAAGTTCAGCTGCAGCTGGGAAACACCATTCTCTACATACAGCAGTTTGATAATCGGTACAGCATTGTGTTGATAGGTTTCTATGGAAAACCCCTCGGCATAAACATGATATTTTTCAATAAGTCCGCGGACAAACGTTTCGAAGTACCTGCGTTCAGTGCTACGAGCCACGGAGATGTACCGTTTCTGTAAAAATGGCGACAGCTTTTTCCCTTCCAAAGGTTGATCAAAATGATAAAGCACATTTTCAAGCAACAACCAAGCCTGCTGGTTCACAACCACCTGAGCATCCTTGTACATGAACTCGATACGCTGCCCATCATATTTAATGGTGGGGAAATATCGGGTTTCCTCGCCATTACGCCTAAAATGGAACAATACCGATGCTGGCCTTGGAGCGATTTCAATCCGCTGTTCGGCAGCATAACCATCTTTGCCCATCAGGAACAGCGGCTTATCGCGTAGCAACTCCAACGCTTGCAGTAACCGCCGTTCTATTTTTGGCCTGATATAATCAAAAAATTTCTGATCGAAAATTTTCGTAAAAAAATCCACCGGGCGCACCGGCTTCTTGTGGTACCGCTTGATGATGTTGGTTTGCTCTATCTCCTCCAGCAGCTTGATTAATTTATGATCAGTATGGTCTAAAACCTTGTCGTAATCGGCCGAGGTATTGCTAAACACCCGCCTATGCGTCAGCGAATAGCCGCCATTCGGATTGAGCTGCACCACATGGGGCTCAATCAAATAGCCCAGGTACGGGTGTTCGCAAAGGGAATAAACCAATTCATAGGGCTGTGTGGTATCGATTTGCTGCATCTAACAACGTGTGGTATCTGAAATAAGGGCGATAAAGATACAGAAATTAGGCGATATCGAAAGTCTTTTTAGCCAATCCATCGGCTTTAACGATGATATCCTGCAAGGCATCCCCCTGAGCCAATGCCTCGGTGATGGCCACGCACTGCCGTAATTGTTCTCTTTTATGTTTAACATCCGCCAGTAGGGCGTTGAGTTCGCCGAGGTATTTCTTCGCGCGTTTTTTGGTGTTACCTGCCTGAATTTGATGATGCAGTACAGCAAGCAGCTGTTCATCTATCTGGGGCAGGAACCACTCGGCGGCCTTGGTGGTACGTTCATGTATTTTCCTATAATCTGCATGTTCAGACTTATTGAGCAATCCATCGAGTTGGTTCCTGAATTTGTTGGCTACGTCTTTCAAGGCCTCGCAAGCCTTGTATAACGCCTGAATAAATACGGCGGTTTCTTTCCGTGCCGCGGTACGTGCCGGCCTGTACGCATTCAGTGCAGTTACCGTGTCCATTATCCGTTCCCACGCAAAAGCCTTAAGCAGCAGGAGCCCCACATAATGCCGCCGCGATGCTTCCAATAGTTGTGCTACCTGTTCGTCCGGCAACGCGTTGCTGGAAAAGCGGACGACCTGTTCATCGGTCCGTATATTATGGGCAGAAACCCGTGAAAGCAGCACCAACCCATCCAGCGTCCGCAAACGGCTTAACGCCACATATACCTGGCCGGCCGCGAAAGAATTGCCTACGTCTACAATAGCCCTGTCAAATGTAAGTCCCTGGCTTTTATGAATGGTGATGGCCCATGCCAGCCGTAACGGAAACTGTGCAAACGTACCAAGTACTTCTTCGTTGACCCGGTCATCTACCTTATCGTAATGGTAGCGGATGTTTTCCCAAGCTTCGCGCCGCACTTCCACCGCCTCGCTGCCATCGGTAAAGTCCACGATTAAGGCATCGCCGGAAGCATCGATATGTTTAACGTAGCCGATCTTGCCATTATAATAACGACGGTCCTCCCCACTATCGTTACGGATGAACATCACCTGGGCCCCTATTTTCAGCGCCAAATCTGCGTCGGCCGGATATAGACTTTCAGGAAAATCGTCCTTTATTGCTGCACGTAATACTATGTGTTTTCCCGGCAGGGCATCCAGCTCCCTCCGATTTATGGCATCAGCCCGGTGGTTATGGGTAGTCAGCGTTATATAAGGCTCGGCCTTGGACGGCGTGAAATCCGGTTGGTAGTAGCGGTTCAGTGCTTCCAGCTGCTCCGGTGTGCAACAATTGTTCCGGATGTTGTTGAGCATATCAATAAAAGCTTGATCGCTCTGCCGATATATCTTTTTCAGTTCCAGCAATACCGGCGGATGTTCGCGTAAAACCTTGGCGTCAAAAAAGAATGTACTGGAATAATATCGGCTCATGACCTCCCATGTGGTGTCTTTCACTACCGGAGGCAGTTGGTATAAGTCACCTATGAATAACACCTGTAACCCACCGAAAGGCCTTGCGTCGCGCCTAACCGTCTTCAGAATGGCATCTATGGCATCCAACGTATCCGCCCGAAGCATAGAGACCTCGTCAATAACCAGCAACTCGAGCTCCTGCAGCAGGGCACGGCGCTGCTTGGTCAGCTTTACCTTGCCAAACAGGCGCCGTTTGTTATAAATGTGGCTATCATCGTCGTTCCATGCTAATTCATAATCTTCGATATACAAGCCAAAGGGCAACCAGAAAAGCGCGTGCAGCGTGGTTCCGCCTGCGTTCATGGCCGCCACACCCGTGGGGGCGGCCACAGCCATCTTTTTGTGGCAATGCTCACGGACATACTTAAGTAACGTGGTCTTTCCTGTGCCGGCTTTTCCGGTCAAAAACAAGTTACGGTTGGTATGATTGATAAACGACAGCGCTTGCTGGAACGTGGAATTTTGGGTATCGAAAACACTCATTTCTTAGGTAATAGATACGGCACCTCCTTCAAAGATACAGGAATATAACGAACTTTGGAAATGCGAGCGGGAGCTCGCTTGCATATCCAAGGCTGGGAGCAGGAGGCCAAAACTCCCTACGTTCGTTTAGATTCAATATAAATTAGTACCTTTGGGGCTTGCAAGCAAATAGGAGTACCATGACCCCACCGCTATCCATCTGTTTTTTAAGAAAGGGAGAATCAGCAGTTATCACCGGCTACCGCTCGCACGAAGTGCCCATTAAAGTGTATGAAATGGGGCTACTGCCGGGTGTTGTATTGACGATGAAACAACGGTTGCCATTCAATGGCCCCATTTGCATTTATATAAAAGACAACCCGAATGCCATCGCATTGCGTACAGCTGAAGCGGATCTTATTTTAATTGAATCCTTACCATAGAACATGACGGAAACAACGATTGCCTTGGTTGGGAACCCCAATGTAGGAAAATCCACCGTATTCAACAGATTAACCGGATTAAGGCAAAAAGCAGGTAATTATCCGGGAGTAACCGTAGAAAAGAAAACGGGAAATTTCTCACATGGACATGCCCGATACCGGGTCATTGATCTACCCGGAGCTTATGGTATACACCCTTCGTCATTAGATGAAGAAGTGGTATATGAGGTATTGGCAGATCCTGCCAACCCGAACCATCCGGAGCTGGTCGTCGTTGTCGGCGAGCCGTTTAACCTAAAGCGCGCAATATTGCTTTACCAGCAGATCCGAGAAATGGGACTTGCGGCCATCTTTGTAGTGAACATGATGGATGAAGCCGAACGTGCTGGACTTTCCATAGATGCCCATAAACTGGAAAAAGTGCTGGGCACAAAAGTCATCTTAACCGATGCCCGTTCAGGTAAGGGTATTGAAGCGCTGAAGACGTCTTTGCAGCACCGGCCCGGCGATCATGAGCCCGTTTTTTCCATTCCGGATGAATATAGCGATGCAGCGCAGCAAGTAAAAGAGCTGCTGGGCTTAAAAAACGATTACATGGCTTGGCTGCACCTTTCGCAACGGCGCAACAACCATTTAGCTGAAAAAGAAGCCGCTGCCATTGCCGCCATCCAGCGGAAAAACAAGATTAATCCCCACCGTTTGCAGATACAGGAGACGCTGGCCCGACACACCAAATTGAACGGTCAGCTTACCCACATCATTAAGGATCCGGCAAAAAAACGCGAACATGTTACGGAACGTCTCGATAAGCTGTTGATTCATCCCGTCTGGGGATACGTAGTGTTCTTTGTGCTGCTGCTGCTGATCTTCCAGGCCATCTATACCTGGTCCGGGCCGTTCATGGATGCGATAGACAACGCCTTTGCCTGGCTTTCGGCCAGCGCGAGTGAGCAGTTACCGGCCGGACCCCTCAATGGCTTGCTGACCGACGGCATCATCGCCGGCATTGGCGGGATTGTCATTTTCATTCCCCAAATTGCCATACTTTTTATATTCATATCGCTCATGGAAGAATCCGGCTATATGAGCCGTGTTGTCTACCTTATGGACCGATGGCTCCGGCCGTTCGGTCTCAGTGGGAAAAGTGCCGTACCGCTAATGTCCGGCGCAGCCTGTGCCATTCCCGCGGTCATGTCTGCACGGACGATCGAAAATGATAAAGAACGGCTGATTACCATTCTCGTTACCCCATTCATGACGTGTTCCGCGCGGCTTCCCATCTATATTATTATCATCGGGCTTGTCATTCCGCAGGAGCAGGTAATAGGGCTCGATCTACAGGGGCTTGTGCTGTTTGGCATGTATATCTTAGGCATAGCGGCCGCGCTGGGGAGCGCCTGGGTACTGAAACAACTCATGAAAACCAATTACAAAAGTTTCCTCATCCTTGAAATGCCAACATATAAGTATCCAGTAGTGAGAAATGTGGCATTAAACGTATGGGATAAGACGATGGGTTTTGTGTTGGGAGCTGGAAAAATCATCCTGGCCATCAGTATCATCCTGTGGGTCTTGGGCACTTTCGGTATCGGCGAGCAATTTACCAACGCCGAAGCTATTGTACGAGCCCAGAATCCAGGAATCACCGAGGAAGTACTCGAAAATGAAGTACAATCCCAGAAGCTTGAATATTCGTTTCTCGGCACGTTGGGCCGTTTCATTGAACCAGCCATCGAACCGTTAGGTTATGATTGGAAAATGGGCATCGGCCTGATATCATCGTTTGCCGCCCGGGAAGTGTTTGTGAGCACCATGGCAACTGTTTATAGCCTTGGTAGTACGGATGATGAACTGACCATCCGTGAACGGATGGCCGCGGAAATCAACCCCACTACCGGACGCCCGGCTTATAACTTTGCCTCCGGAATATCGCTGCTTCTTTTTTATGCATTCGCCATGCAATGCATGAGCACCATAGCGATTGTCAGGAAAGAGACAAATTCATGGAAATGGACCTTCATCCAGTTGGCGTTTATGACCGGGTTTGCGTATCTTGCAGCTTTACTCGCATACCAACTATTGAAATAAACAATGGAAGCAATCGTCATTCAACACCTTGTCATCGGCACGTTATTCCTGATAGCAGTAGGCTATTTGGTACGGCGCACGAGGCGCTCATTCAAAGGCGGAAAAGCCTGCTCCAAGGATTGTGGCTGTGCCTTCACCAGTGAAACAAAACCGTTGAAAACCTAACAGGTGTTTGAAAACCTGTTAGGTTTCTATATATTAGCCGCTTCAAAAGATAAACCAATGACTTACCAAGCAAAGGAAGACCTTTTCAAGGAAATAGAAGGAATACTTAGCGACCAAGGATTCCAAATCGTGCAGCAAGACCAAACCCGTCCGTGGGGTGGTTTCTTCGTAATCGATGAATCACAAGCACAGCAGTTTGCCAATACTTATTTCAACGGGCTTGACGTGCAGGAACTCAAAATAGCGGGTAAACTCAGCCCCAAAATCCTCATCGTCGCCCCAGGCAAGCGCCTCTCCTGGCAATACCATCACCGCCGTGCCGAAATCTGGCAAGTGGTGCGCGGCATTGTAGGAGTGGTTACCAGTGCCACCGACGAGGAGAACGAACTGCAAATCCTGAATCCGGGTGATGTTATCCGCCTTAACCAAGGGGAGCGCCATCGCCTTGTGGGACTGGATGAGTGGGGCGTGCTTGCCGAAATCTGGCAGCATACTGATGCCGACAACCCTTCAGACGAAGACGACATCGTGAGGGTACAGGACGACTTCGGCAGGTAAGGGTTGCTATAAATTGCCTTTTTTTAACTCCTGCATAGCGTGGTCCACGGCCCGGGCAGTGAGTGCCATATAGGTAAGCGTTGGGTTTTGCGTGGCCGTTGAAGTCATGCACGCGCCGTCGGTCACATATACGTTTTTGCAATGGTGCAATTGATTCCACTTGTTCAACAGGGAAGTCTTGGGATCATGTCCCATCCGTACACCGCCCATTTCATGGATATCGTTGCCCGGCCGGCGATTATCGTCTGACGTTCTGATATTGGTGAAACCTGCCGTTTCATACATTTCGCGCATCTGATCGTAATAATCCTGGCGACGTTCCCAGTCGCTATCATCGTATTCAACGGCAATATGCAGCAACGGAACCCCCCAAGCGTCTTTCTTATCGGTGTCCAACCATACACGGTTGCTTTCCTTGGGAATAGTTTCCGCCATCATATGGGAGTGTATCCTCCAGTTACTCAACGTCGGCTTCAACAGGTCCTCTTTAAGCGCTACCCCCGCTCCTTCTGTGTTGCGCTGCTCATGCCTGCTGGCTCCGAATGCAGCAGCCCAACCACGCAGAAAGCCGGTTTCCTGTCGTTGCACATTCCGGAAATTAGGGATATAACCGCCCCCTGCCGGGTTTCGGCCATCGGTTTTGTACTGAAGCAATCCATCATATTCGGCACTGATCCGCGCCGTATAATTATGGAAGGCGATGTATTTTCCGAGCAACCCATTGTCATTACCCAACCCGTTGGGAAATCTGTCGGAAACCGAATTAAGCAGAATTAAATTAGTGTTCAGCGTGGATGCATTCACAAAGATTACCTTGGCAAAGAAATCAATGGTCTCTTTGGTACGGGTATCCACCACCCTTACGCCTGTGGCCTTACCTATTTCCTTATCATACAGAATGGAATGCGCTACGGAGAACGGACGAAGTGTTAGGTTGCCTGTTTTTTGTGCCCAAGGTATGGTAGACGCGTTGCTGCTGAAATATCCACCAAATGGACATCCGCGCTGACACAGCGTGCGGTTCTGGCATTGTACCCTGCCCTGTTGGATATGGATGGGTTGGGGTTTGGATAGGTGAGCACATCGCGCACTGATTACATGACGACCCGAATAATGCTTGGCTACGGCCTGTCTGAAATGATCTTCAGCCGCATTAAGCGGATAAGCTGGCAAGAACTCGCCATCGGGAAGCGTGGTCAGGCCGTCCCGGTTGCCGGCAATGCCTACAAAGCGCTCCACATGGCTGTACCATGGCGCAATGTCCCGATAGCGGATGGGCCAGTCAACCGCAAACCCGTCACGTGCGGGGCCTTCAAAGTCATACTCGCTCCACCGCTGGGTCTGCCGCGCCCACAGTAACGTCTTACCCCCAACTTGATACCCTCTAATCCAATCGAAATCCGTTTCCTGAATATACGGATGTTCATCGTCTTTCACAAAAAAATGAGCAGTATCCTCCTTATAGGCATAGCATCGGTTGGCAATAGGGTTGGCCTGTTTGTCTTTATAGGTCGTTTCCCCCCGATGCTCCAACTCATAGGGGTACAAATTGGTGGTAGGGTAATCCTTCACATGCGCTACATCGCGCCCCCGTTCCAGCACCAGGGTCTTCATGCCCTTTTCCGTAAACTCCTTGGCCGCCCAGCCACCGCTGGCACCGGAACCAATGACGATGGCGTCGAACGTCCGTTCCTTCACACTATCTACTGCAATATTTGCCATTTTAATTATTCGTTAGGTAGCTGCCGCATAGCCATTATACCGACCCGGTATGAGCTCATATTTTACCAAGTTGGTCATTACATACTGAGAATTCATATAGCCTTGGATGGTCCGGCGTTTCGTTATTCCCATAAACTGTTTGATAGCGCCATTTCCTGACTCTTCTACACGGCTGAGCAACGCCAGACGCCTCTCCTGATCTGCATCGGCATAATCCCCTCCCAGTTCCCGCACAGACCAGCCGGCAAAGGAGGAAAGCCCCTCCGAAAATGCCCGCTGTTCGTCGGGGTTATGACAGTCATCCACCATCTTCAGTACAAAAAGATGTAATAAAAGCTCCCTGCCGCCCGGGGTATCAGTGGCAGGGATAAGCGTCTCGACCAGCGCTGCAAGTAACTCCTCGTCTTTTTCACTAACGGTGATATTACTTAAGGCGATACTGGCTTTTCCCGATTCGCGGAAACAAGCCGGAAGGATCAAGGACCCTCCGGCGATAAAAAGAAAGTTACGAAGTGCGGTTCTTCTGTTTATTTTTTTTTCAATCATCTCCAACACCAAAACGGTGAGCTAAGATAACAAAAAAAAACTTAATATCCGGCCATTCTTGCATACATCTCAACCATGGCTACCTGATCCAACAGCCATTTGCGGGACCCTTCTTTGGGGCTGTTTTTCCAATTTTTACCGAACAGCCCATTTGCATCCCTGCCGCTTTTCCAGGCATCATCGAGGCTCTGCTTGAACGCATCAAGATATGTGCCGTTGCCGTCTAAACGGTAGAGCTCAACATATCCCCTGAGCATGACCGCGATAAACCAGTTATCGCTGCGTTTTAACCGTCTAAACGGCTGCCCTGTATCGTCAAAAAAGTAGTCGTAGCCGCTTTTGGCGATACGTTGCGCATCGTTCAGGTAAGTAGCATCCCCCGTAACACCATATAGTAACGCCGCACTTTGAAGCATCTGCCCACTGTTATAGGGATATTTCCGTTGGTCTACACGCCCATCGACGCGCACATTGTCCCAATAGAGGCCGTCTGCGGGATCCTGCAAGCGCTGCTTTGTCCAAGTATACCAAACTTTGCCCTGTTCCAAAAATGCGCTGTCTTTCGTTGCCTCAAACATGCGCAACGCAAATACGGCGGCTGGGGCATTGGAACAGGTGTTTTTCGATTCTTTCTTCTGTTCGCACCAATAAATTCCCCCACCCAGCACCTGGTCTTGCCCGCTCAATATAAAAGCCCAGATTTCCTTGGCCTTATCCAGGTATTGTTTCCTGCCGGTGTGCAGGTACAGTTCGGCAAAATCAATACCCAGCCAGATGTTATCATCATAAAACCGATCAGAAACTCCAGCCGATCGGATGTATGAGGCATAAGCGGCGGGTGTCCTGCTATCATCATAATATTGTTGGAGGGCGGGCAGGATACGTTCGTCTATCAAGGTCAGGTAGCGGGCGTCTTTTGTATAAGCAAACAAGGTACTTGCCGCCGATAAGGTGCCCGAAAACGGCCAAAGGTAAGCATATCGGTTAGGGGATGAACCTGTTCCATCCGCAACAAGGTAATCTGCCCGGTAGTTGTTGTCATGAGGAAAGTTTTCGCGGAGCAGGGGGCTATTTTCAGTCGAATACAGCGTATATACAGCATCCAACACTATTTTTGCTTGTACGATTGACGGATGCTGTTGTGCATTTGCAACCGCGGTCCATACCATGAATGCCAACCAACCAATCAAATATTTCATCTCTTTTACGGCTTACCTAAAACACTTAATTTAAGAATCCTTCCCGCTCCAGCAAAGCCATAGCTTCGATCGTTGTTGCTGCGCTGATTGCCGAGCGTAAATCGCCCCATGTCTCATTGTCTGAAGGAATTTCCCACCAACGATAACTGAATTTGATAGCAGGTGCCTTTTGCGTCCCGAAAGTCCACAGATAGTTTGCGTTGTTTTCTAAAAAGGCAATGAAACGTCTCCGATCGCTTTCTGGCAAGTCAGGATGCCGGATAAGCAGCGTAAAGTACCGAACAAATATTCCCTTAAACAAATTCACATCATGGCCGTGTCCATTTCCGTGTTGCTCGCCAAAATCAGTCATCACCCTATTTACTGTATTGATATTCGCTGATATGTGATAGTTGGCTACTTTTATAGCGTCATTCAGGTACACTTTATCCTGAGTTATTTCATATAATTCAAGGGCTGCGCCAATAAACGTACCGACATTGTAGGAGTAATCGCCATTGGTGTTGTCAATATGCTCAAAAACCCGCCCGGTAGACAATACCGTGCGGTTGTACTTCATCCAGTCGTAAATACGATGAGCCCATTCAACGTTTGTCAAACCGTCTACAACTTCATCGGGATAGCGTTGAGCGCGGCGTGCTGCGATAATGGCCGCCGGGCCATTGGCGGGAATACCCTTGTCATCTCCCAACTCATCGGACCGCTTTCGCCATTGGATTCCTCCGCCTTGGTAATCTGTCCACCCCTTGACAATCCAGTGCCATAAGTCGCGAGCTGAGTTTGCATAACGCTCATCACCCGTAGCCTCCAATGCTCGCATATGGGCCAGTCCGTGCCAGCCCATATCGTCGTAAAACTCATTCTCCCAATTGTTGCTATACCAATTCTTCCTCCGGACCCCTTCATAAAAGTCAAAAATGGCCTGCTTATATCGCTCATCGTTAGTTCGGAGGTGAGCATCTACCAGCACATCCAGCCCATGAGCTTCGGGCCAATAGTCATTCCACACTACCTCGCCATTAAACGTGTTATTAAAACAATGGTGTTCTGTGTTCCAGTAACGCGACACGAATGCCGGAGTACTGCTATCGACTGCTGCGATCCAGCTGTAGTCCGGAAACAGCTTGGTCTCGATATAGACATCTTCGTATGAACCACATGCGCCCCATACCGTTACGCATGCAATTCCATAAAACAGCTTCTTCATCATCTTGTTCCTTATATCATAAATCGTTAGTCTCTGATATTTAAAAAGTCGTGCGTATAATTCCTTTCAGCGGTCATTGATATACGAACATCTGTATAATACCGGCTAAGGTTGCCAGGATCGCATAGCTCATTAGGGAATTTGAATTGTGCTCCGGCCCATTGCCCCGATTCAGTAGGAGCCATATCGCGGTATCCTGGTCTATCTATACTTGGCCGGGGGTCATAGAACGTGCCCGCTTGTCCCCATTCCTCTTCAACTCCGTTTACTGTAAAAATGATTTTGTACCGCTCGTCAAAACCCCAGTCGGTTGACGTGAGCCTTACATTGTAGTCCTTCAATTCCCATATTCCTTTACCCGCATATTGAAAAGCTTCTTTTGCGGATGTCCAGCTCACGCGTATTTCGACTTTATCGACTCGCTGAATGGTCACCACCGCCGTTTCAAAGTCCAGCTTAAGCCGGTATTCGCCCGATGCGGAGACCGTACTTCCTTCAGGGGCATCATATGTTTCGCGGAAAGTATTGTCCTCTTTTACCACCGTAAACGTCCGACGATTGCCGCCAAGCTCCGAGTAAAAATAATAAGGTTTATCCGCCTCAAGATGAGTATATATTTCATAAATATGCTCACTAAGCCTTTTTACCTGCTGGCCTTCCTCGGCTCCTTCACCTGCAATATAGAGTAATTCACCAGCCTGAAGAGCGGGAACACTGGTAAGCCGGACAACCGTTATCGTGCGGTATGAGGTAGCAACGACTTGGTTAAGCCCTCGGCTAGATCGCACCGTCCACTTGAAGGCTCCTTCCATGCCGGGCTCCACACCCATCATCGCTGCAATCCTATCCAACGTACTATGGGAAAGCGTAGCACCTGTACCAATCCCTCGATTATCGGATGGCACCACATATACAGGCGACGAAAAATCCCCTTCTGGCCGGTCAAATAACAAGTCGTAATAGACGATACTATTATCTTCCGAACTTGCCCGTTCCCATTCAAAATACAGATTACCCACAGGTTGCAGTACCAAATAGCGATTGTCCGCAGGCTCATAAAAATTCGGAACTTCAGTTACCATAACGTTCCTAAACTCGGTTTTTTCAGCACATCCGGCAAAAAGCATCAATGCTAACATAAACGCCAACAAAGGCAGCCTTCCTATATGACATTTCATAATTATATTATTTACAACTGTTTGATTCATAATTATTTACTCCATTGCTTTTTATTTAAACGCATTACGGTCAATACCCAGGGTTCTGCCCTAAATTATTATTTATGGTGAGTTGTTGTCGAGGAATAGCCCAAAAGTAATCGCGATCTGCATTGAAACTATTGTGTTCATAAGAAAAATAATCCAATGTACCACTGCTTCTGTCAAATTTGGCTCCTCGGAATGGCGCATTCATTACCGTTTCAGCGATTTTCCATCGGCGGATATCGTAAACACGTGTTCCTTCAAGTGCTAGCTCAACCCGGCGTTCGTCACGGATAATCTGGCGCAGGTCACCAGCCGAGGGAAAATCCAATGCCAATGGGGTATCGTCAAGTCCTGCCCGTTGGCGGAGCAAGCGAATAGTCTTATCCCATACAGCTGCATCCATTTCGCCCAATTCATTCATGGCTTCTGCATACATGAGCAACACATCCGCGTAACGAAGCGTAATGAAGTTAATATTACATGACCATGTTGAGCCTGCTGTCCAAGCCTCTGGGTTGGGGTCATAATATTTACGGTAAAAGTAACCTGTGTACCCACCATTTTCCCTTCCAATCCGGTCAAGCGAATTATTATTAGGGTCATTCGGATCCACATTGATGGTGTAGCTGGAGCCGTCTTTTCTTCTTACGGTGCTTCCGTGCCGTGCAATCGTCATGTCCATGCGTGGGTCACGGTTTTCATAAGCATGTTTGGTTTCATCCCACTTGCTGCCGTCTTTCATCAGGTACGTATCTACCAGTCCCTGTGTAGGCGAAGCCAGGGTAAACTCCACCAACGGAAGGCTGAATGGCACATATACAGCGATTTCATTCCACGTACGATCGACCGGCACATACTGAATGTCAAGGATGATTTCATCGTTATATTCATTCACCTTGTAAAACAACTCTCCGTAGTTGGGGAATAACGCATACTGTCCGTAATCGTTCGTATTAATAAGCTTCTCCGTATACGTCTTCACACGCGACCAATCATTAAAATTCAACGCCACACGGGCATTTAAAGCGACAGCCGCACCGGAAGTAATCCGCCCACGGTCTGCAGCGCTATACTCTTCCTTGCTTGGCAATATCTCGGCAATTTCTTCCAGTTCACTGTGTATCCACGATATAATTTCAGCTTGCGGGGTGGGCCTGATTGTCCGTGCGGTTTCCAAGTCAATGTCTTCTGTGAAGAACGGTACGTCGCCATACCAGTTGGTCAACTGAAAATACAAAAAGGCACGGATAAAACGGGCTTCGGCCTTCATGCGCGAGGCCAGTCCCTCATCCATGCCCACCCGATCAACGTTAGCGAGAAAGGTGTGGGTAGTTTTGATTCCGGCGTAAGCGTCGCCCCAGAAATTATCGAATAAAGCGGTTGAAGCGGTAGCCTGTCCATTGGCTATCACCCGCACATCATCATTGCCGTAACCATTATACAAGTTATCGCTTAGCCGCTCATCGCGGAAAACGCGTCCCGGGTCATTCATCTGGCGATAAGCCATATTCAATAAAGACGCAGCCCGCTCGGGCGTCGTCCAATAGGTTTCATCGGTAAATTTGTCCGTGGGGGTTACATCCAATCCTACGCAGGATGCCAGCACAACCAAGCTGGTCATGGTATAACCGGAAACCCTTTTTAGAAATATCTTCATATACATAGCATTTAAGATTCTTACTCGTTAGAACTGCAATTCAAGTCCCCCTCCGTAATACTTTAACGTCGGGTAATTTCGGCCGCTGTTTGCTCCCGCGGCGTTCATGCTATTCCCAAATTCAGACGATTCGGGATCAATGAAGCCGTTTTTGGTGAATGTTAACAGGTTTTGACCCGATGCATAAACACGAATTCGGCTCGCCCCGAGCCTATTTGCAAGCGACGTCGGAAGCGAATAACCTATCTGGATATCCTTCAATCGTGCATAGGCGGCATCATAGACGTTCAGGTCAGAAGCCCGACCATAATTATATGCATAGGAAGGTGAAGCGTTGTTTACCAGACGTGGTCTGCTGGCTCCCGTATTTCCGGGATGCCAATAATCCAATTGGTGCTCGAACATCACCCGGTAGTAATCGCCATGGAAAGGTTCAGTCATCTCCCCACGCAATGCCATATCGCGCTTGCCGACCCCCTGCCAAAGCATACTGAACCCGAGTCCTTTCCACTCAAACGAATAGTTAAAGCCAAAAACATAACGAGGGAATGCGTTACCTAAAATAAACCTGTCATTGTCGTCGATAATCCCGTCCCCGTTGCGGTCTACATACCTTACATCACCTGGATGCACATTTGCACCGATGGGCAACGCCGCATTCCGGATCTCTTCGTAGTTTTGGAACAATCCAGCTGTACGAAAACCAAAATAACTGTACAGTGGCACCCCCTCACGGATGATACGTTCTATCTCATCCGACTTAGCGATCTCCTGATCCCCATACTTCATTACCTTATTGAAAGAATCGCCGATATTAGCTCCAAATAAATGAGTAAAATCTCCGTGATGAAGACGATAATTAACAGACAGCTCCCATCCCAGGTTACGCATCTCACCAATGTTGGCTTTCGGGACGGCACCCCCCAAAGTTTTCGGAGTTTGCGGTGTCAATAAAATGTCTGTCGTATACTTGTTGAAAAAGTCATACGATACATTCAACGTATTTTTAAAAAATGAAGCGTCGACTCCGATATTGAATGTAGCGGTTTTTTCCCATGTCAGCAACGCATTGCCGAATGTATATCCCGTGCCCGTTACAGATGTATTATTGAACCCATATTGGTTTTGGTAGATTTCATAGGTAGTCAAAAATTGGTAATCATCTACCGATTGACTACCCAATACGCCATACGATCCCCGAATTTTAAGATCTCCGATACGGTCTCTCCAAAACGAGAAAAAATTTTCCTCCGTTATCCACCATCCCAACGATACGGACGGAAAAAAACCCCAACGCCGTCCATCTGCGAATCTTGACGATCCGTCGTACCGTCCACTAACTTCAGCATAATATTTCTCGCCATAAGAATAACCGATGCGCCCAAGCCACGAATACAGTGCCCGCTCGCCGAAGCCGTTCGGTGTATTATAGCTATCCGTGCTATAAACGGTTTCATCAGTATCCTGATAAAAATCATCTACAAAAAAGCGCTTAATCTCGTTGCGTTCACTACGATACGACTCAGTAGTAAACCCGAATATGCCTGTCACTTGATGTACATTGGCAAACGTCCGGTTATAGTCGAGTAAAAACTGGGTGTTCAGCATGGTAATTTTACCATTATAGTCTTCAATGCTATAATCATTTGAAGCACTTTCATTGACGATGATATTTCGGTTTTGATAATCATACACCGGATAGTAAGCTCGCTTGATGAGTCGGTGTTCAGGTCGAAGGTCATAACCAATCACCGCTTTAGCCGTTAACCCGTTCCAGATATCCAAATCTCCAGAGACAATACCTTGAAAATGGTCGTTGTCGGTGGTTGTCAAACCGCCGTGATACAATGTGGCCAGATAATTGCCCATATTGGTGATATTGTTATTGTAATACCTACCCTGCTCATCTGGATAAAGACTATACATGTTGTAAGTAGGAACTCGCATTGCGTCAGAGAGCCACAGCCCTCCCCGGTCTGAGCGGCCTTCCTGCCGATTATAGGCCAAGAGCGTGGTCAATTTAAGACGACCGATGTCTGACACCAGATTACTTCGAAAATTATAGCGTTTTATGCCAAAATCCTGGCCTTTGAAATTACTTTCTTGGTCGTAATACCCGAAAGAAAGATTGTAAGACGTGTTGGCAGATCCGCCCTGTACGCTCAAATTATGGCTTTGTTGCAGCGCATTTTTCAAGATAGCGCTATACCCCCACTCGCTATCGCCCTGTGCGAGAGCGAAGATCTCATCGGCTGTATATACCGGGGCTAAGCCAGCATTTACGTATGAATCATTACGCAACAATGCATTTTGATAACCTTTTACCGGTTTAAGCAATATGTCCGGATTCTGGGAACCCAATGTGGAATTCAGCGTAATCACGGGCTTCATGTCCAACCGACCTCTTTTGGTGGTAATCAAAATAACGCCATTGGCGGAGCGTGATCCGTAAATAGCCGATGTTCCGGCATCTTTCAATACCGATACACTTTCGATATCATTCGGGTTTAACAAGTTCATAGAACCAACATCATTCATTATCATTCCGTCGATAACAATAAGCGGATCATTATTGTTCATCGAAGTAATGCCCCTTATGTTGATATTCATGGTATTATCATTAGGGTTCATGCTACGCTGCTGAATCGTTAAGCTGGGTGCCGTTCCCTGTAGTGCCTGCGTAATGTTAGCTACCGGACGGTTTTCGATTAGCCTATTGTCTACCTGATCAACGGCGCCCGCCACTCGCTTCCGTGTTGTGGTACCGTAGCCAATCACGATGACTTCCTCTAAGTCGCTTACTGCCCCACTAAGGACGACTTCAATCGTTTTAGCATCGCCCACAACCACTTCCTGTCGATCAAACCCCAAAACACTGATTACCAACAGCTGTTGACGATGATCTACCGTGATAGTAAATGCACCATTCATGTCTGTAGACGTGGCCCGATTTGTTCCTTTCACAGCAACTGTAGCCCCTGCTATGGCATTGCCGTATTCGTCTTTTACGGTTCCGCTAACTGCCTGTTGGCTTTTCTTCTCAATGAGCGTAGCTGTTTCCACGCGGCGATCACTGGCTCGAATCACAATGGTCTTCCCGTTGATTGTCCAATCAAACCCGTTCCTGGTAAGCACCTGTTCCAAGGCTTCTTCAAGATTGGCTCTCTGCAAGTTTACAGATATTGTAGCCTGAGCAACTGCCTTACCCTTAAATAGATACAGGTAACCGCTCTGTTCCTGTACCGATTTCATAATTTGGTTGAGCGGCGCATGGTTGACCTCCAATGTGATTTGTTGGCCAAACACGCCTGCGGAGACCTGTAGAACCAGTCCACATGCAAAAAATAGCGCTAACTTCGTCATAATTAGGCATCGATAGGTTAAAGGCCAACAACGTCCTTTAACACACGAACTTAAATTCATATGTTTGTCTTGTTTGGTATTTTTATGGATTAACGTTCACCCGCTGCTAAACGCAGCATTGTCCTAAGAATTGCCAACGGTTGCCGGATAATGTTCGCAGCATTGTCCGGCTTTTCCGTAAATTGCCGGTGGGGTGTCAGGTTTGTAATCGCGTATGCATCATTCCTCCTTTCTTTGGTTTAATATAGTTGGTTATCTTCTTCCCATTTAAGGGAGCACGACGAGTTTATTGGTTCCGTTTTCTTTAGCCACCTTGAAGTTCAAGCCACTTTCTTTTAACAAGTTAAGAACACTGGCAAGGTTTTCGTTACGGCTGATGGCGCCGTAATAGTATGTGGGTGGTATGTCCCCGTGATAGTTTATTTCCACATCATACCAGCGGCTCAGTTGGTT
Organism: Parapedobacter composti; assembly: GCF_900112315.1. Taxonomy (GTDB): domain Bacteria; phylum Bacteroidota; class Bacteroidia; order Sphingobacteriales; family Sphingobacteriaceae; genus Parapedobacter; species Parapedobacter composti. Next base: position 269,573 of record NZ_FOLL01000002.1, read on the forward strand.
CATCACGGTCTGGAGCTCGGTTTCGTTGAAGCTGAACAGCCCTTCCTTCCAAGCCACAAAAGTCGTCACATCTACGTGCTGAATGTCGACAGCAGAGCCGCGAACGATGGTTTGCTGACCAGGCCTGAGGCTGAACGACGATTTTGAGTCGGACGCCAACATTACACGGACATGTCCTTCCACCAATGTTGTCTTCATTTCCCTATCGTCTGGATAAGCCGAAACGTTAAACTGGGTGCCGAGAACTTCTACTGTCTGTCCTTTGCTCTTCACCCGAAACGGCATATTCTGCGATTGCGTCGGCTTGGTTTGCATCGCCAAATCATTCGTTGCTTGTTGCGTTTGCTTGCTCACTTCAAAATAGGCTTCACCTTCTAACTCCACCACTCGCTCGTTCCCTACAAATCGACTGGGATACCGAAGCGTACTCGCCGAGTTGAGCCAAACTTTGGTTCCATCCGACAGAACGACCTTATATGTCCCTCCTCTCGGTGTGGTTAATAGCAACGGCTGTATGGTACCCGTTCCCTTTGCCTCACCTGCCGTTATTCCACTGTCGAAGCCAACTACAAGCCTACCGTCTCCGTATGTCACCTCATCACCTACGATAATTCCATCATGACCCGGACTTAAGTTGACTATCCGGCCATCGGCCAGCGTGAGCGTCGCCTTATTACCACCCGGGCCGATGTCTGTTGCATCGAAGAAATGCTGTTGATTTCGCTGCCCATATTCCAAACCCAGCATCCCGACACCAACAGCCAAAATAACAGCTGCTGCATACGGTATCCATCGGAATCGCCTCACCTTGGGCGATTCGTCGGTTTCGCTGTTGATTTGTTTTGTTAATTGATGATGGATACGCCGAAAAGCGGCTGAAACTTCGGGGGTATCTCGCTCGGGGATGTTGGTTCGGGCCAATTCCGTCTGTATGCGCGATAAGAGCTCAGACGCTGCTCCTTCTAAACGGAAGTGCTCCAACAGCATACGTACTTCTTCTTCACTGCACTGCTTATTCAAATAACGGGTGTAAAGCTCGTTCCAATCGCGCATTTATAATCGGTTTACGAGAATATACGGACAGCCGGCTTATTCCATATGCTCCGTTTTCCATTTTTTTAGATCGAGATCTAAAATTCATTGATTATTAATCGTTTAAAAACGAAAACGCCGCCACGAGCAGCAATAACAAATAGCCATCAGGGTGTTTGGCCAGCTCGTTTTTAATAAATTTAGTGGCTTTCACGATATGGTCGTTTACCGTACCGACACCGATACCGAACGATTTAGCGACGTCTGCATAACGCTTACCTTCGAGTTTACATAAAATAAAAATCTCGCGGCGCCTTTGGGGTAATTTATTCAATGCAGTCTGAATGCGCTTAAAGTTCTCACCCCATTCTAATTCCTCGTCCAACGTCCCGTGATGGGCAGTAGCCAAGTGAATTAATTCTTCCTCAGCACGCCTGTCCAAAGCGACTCGCCTATAAAAATCTACAGCCAGATTTCCTGCAATACGCCTGAGAAATCCCCCGAAGGATTTATTGGCATCAACTGTATCTCGCAATTGCCATATTTTGAGAAACACATCGTGGGTCAGTTCCTCAGCCACTTCCGACTGATGCACCAACCGGTAAAGACCATAATAAACACGACGTTTATAATGATGATAAAAGTATTCAAATGCCTGATGACTGCCTGCTTTTAAAGCAAGCAACATCTCCCTTTCCTTAGATCCATTTAATTCAGGCATTATAAATTTAGTTATTGGAAGCTAAGTTAAATACAATAACGGGTAAACCCAAATTACTTTGGATTCAAACATGGTGCAAAATCGCAGTACCATTCAAATGGGATTTCTGATATAAGCGACGTCTCCAACAGGTGCCCACGTCCAATTTTAAGAAGTATAATCCAGCGCTAAATTTCAAAGGGACGCCCCTACAGAGAATCCGTGTACAACCGAAAGATACCTTGCGAAGACGAAGCATACCAAAATAATATTTATGGAATATACTGCACTGTAGCATCCTTGTGCCAACAAGCGTTATCCGCATAACTTATTTCAATCAATTTAGGTAAGTTTGCTTACGCTTGGACATTTACGCTTAAATAACGCGACATGACGATTCGAACTGTTTTTTCCGCATGGGTTATGGTATTCACCCTGGGCATCACTTTCGCTATGGCTCAACAAAAACAGGGTACTTTCCATCAAGAATGGGGAGAAATTGAAAAACTGATGGAAAAGGGGCTCCCAAAATCAGCCGCCGAACTTGCCGAAAAACTCCTTGTAGCCGCGCAAGCACGTGGCGATGCGGCCAACGCGATTAAGGCGAAACTCTTCCTCATAAATGCCGTTTCAATCAACCAAGAACAAGCGACAACCTACCACATCCGACGGATTGATTCTATCATACAGGTAAGCCAAGGGGCTGAAAAAGCGTTATGGCAAAGCATCAATGCTGAGCTGTATTGGGAATACTACCGGCAGAACCGCTGGTCAATCCTGAACCGCACAGCCGTCGCAGGCGAGCCGCCCACTGACATTGCTATGTGGGATGCCGCGTCTTTTATCAATAAAGCCAGCAGCCTTTATCAAGCGTCCATTCTCGACAGCGACTCGCTCAAGGCTATCCCCGTAGAACGCTATACGCCGTTGCTTATTACCGGCAAAAACACCCGCCACCTGCGGCCTACACTATACGATTTCCTTGCTTTCCGGGCCATCGAATTCTTCCAGAACGACGAAAAAGACATCATCCGGCCGGCCTACCAGTTCCAGATAGATGGTACCTTATGGTTTGAACCGGCAGATCGGTTCAGCGAAGTAAAAGTAAACCCTTTACATCCGGAAGCCTTACATTTCCGCGCACTGCATACGTACCAGCAGGTGCTTGCTTTCCACCTGGAAGACAAACGGCCGGATGCGCTTATCGATGCCGACCTGCACCGACTGGCGTTTGTGCACCGGTATTCCGTGCACCCTGAGAAAGACAGCCTTTACCGCGACGCCCTGCAATCGCTGGCCGACCGGTATCCGGACGTTCGGGCAACGGCGCAGGTGCTGTATACCCTGCTTGCGTTCGAGTTCAATCGTGCCGAAAACCAAACGGATGCGTTTGACCGCACGGCACTGCTTAGGCAGTTGGATGAGGTGGTTGCCCGTTTCCCCGGCACAGAGGGGGCAAGCAACGCCGTCCGATTACGGCACACGATCACCAGCAAGTCGTTGAACGTTCAGTCCGAAGCTGTGTTGCTGCCAGCGGAAAACCATAAAGTACTGGTTACCTACCGGAATCTTAACCGCGTATTCCTTCGGATATACCGCGTGTCGGGTTCATTTACAAATCGGTCGCCCGACTTTAACGCGCAACAGCGAGCAATATTGCTCCGATCCACGCCGGTACGAGCCTGGCAAGCTGAACTTCCCGGGGCGGAGGATCTATATGACCACCGCACCGAAATTCACATCTCCCCACTGCCTTCTGGCCGCTACCTATTGGTTGCATCGGCAACCGCTGATTTCGCAGCCGACAGCAATGCGTTGCATGCAGTGCCGTTTCAGGTTTCTCAACTGAGTATGGTGATGAACAACCACCAAGATGGCCAATGGTTGTTTACATTGCATCGCAAATCGGGAATGCCCATACGGGGCGCCCATATCACCTTTGAAGAAAACCAATGGGATAGCGAAAGCCGTAGACAAATTTACCGGACGGTCGGTCAAACACGTACAGACGAGGATGGAAAAGCGGCCGTAGATGTTCCGCAAAAAAAACGGATCAACCGTATCACGATAGCGGCACATGGTGACACATTACGAGCCGATGGGTATTTCGGCCCGTACGGACGGTGGTATGAGAACCAACCGGACACTACGGCGCACACATTCCTTTTTACAGACCGCAGCCTATATCGGCCAGGCCAGACCATCCACTTCAAAGGCATTATGGTAACAAGTGATAAAAGTGGAAACCGCAATGCCGTGCGCCCTAATCATAAAACGGAGGTATTCCTCTACGACGCAAATAACCAACGAATAAGCTCCTTGCAGTTGACAACCAATGCATACGGCTCTTTTACTGGTAAGTTCACCGCTCCCAGTAGCGGATTAACTGGGTCTATGCGCATTGAGACCACAGACGGGCAGGTATACTTTTCCGTCGAAGAATATAAACGGCCCCGATTCCGGGTTGTTTTTGACACCTTGAAAGCCGATATCGCGTTGAATGATACGGTAACCCTTACGGGACACGCGCAGGCGTATGCGGGCAATAACATCGATGGTGCAACGGTAAACTATCGTGTGGTACGCCGTGCGCGTTTCCCCTATTTCTGGATGTTTCACCGCTGGGGCCAACCGCAATCGCCGGAAATGGAAATCACCAACGGGACAGCCGTTACGGCAAATGATGGTTCCTTTGAAATCACTTTTAATACCATACCGGACAAACTGCTCGCTCCCGAAACGCTACCGATATTTACGTACACGGTGTATGCTGACGTGACGGACATCAACGGAGAAACGCAAAGCAACAGCACAGCGATAAATGCAGGTTACCAATCCTTACAGCTACAGGCAATCGTGGCGGCACAGCTCGATGCACGCAAACCACATACCTTGGCCATCGCTACCCAAAACCTCAACAACACGCACGTACCGGCGAGCGTGGCTGTTTCGGTTGCTCCGCTAAAATCTCCGGGGAAACTGTACCGGCAGCGCCTTTGGGAAAAACCGGACCGCCATGTGATACCTGAAGCAGAATACCGTAAACTTTTCCCCAACGACGAATATACCGATGAAGCGGACTACCGGAACTGGCCGGTGGGCGACACAATGTGGTCGACTCTCCTGAATACCGGGCTGCAACAAACAACTGAGCTACCCCCCTCGATATGGAAACAGGAGGGCTGGCACGTAGTGACACTGGCGACAACCGACCAGCGGGGCAATCCGATTACCGAAAAGCAATATACCTATGTAGCCAACCCTTCAGGAAAGGCGCAGCCGCAGATTCCGCTGTTGGTGCTCGCGCCGGACACGGCTCTCCAGCCGGGTACTGCACTGGCGTTGACCGTGAAAACAGGGTTTAACGATACGTATGTGCTGGAAATGAGCACCGATACCGCACCGGAGTTCAACACTTTTTCTGAAGTGCGGCACGTGAACCGTGCCATTACAGAAAACGATCGCGGAGGGCTGGGCTATTCCTGGCTCTATGTATATGATAACCGGATCTATACGGCCAGCCACCAGGTAGCCGTCCCCTGGTCCAACCGTGACCTGCAGATGGAGTGGGCAACTCACCGTGATGAATTATTGCCAGGAGCAACCGAGGAATGGCAACTCACCATCAAAGGAAATAAAAAAGACGCTGTAGCAGCGGAACTGCTCGCCGGCATGTATGACGCTTCCCTGGATGCGCTAAAACCCCATGCATGGCACTGGGACAGGCTTTCACCTCACCGTTTACTGCAATCGCATTGGCAGACCAATTGGGGTTTCGGCACATTGATGGGCGATACGTGGAAAAACAACATCAACGGCCTGACACCTGAGGGTTACGATAAACAATATGACCAATTGCTTAATTATCTCACGACGTGGCTATCTAAAAGCCAAAATTTCATGGTTCGGGGTTTATCCGGCCGCGTGGCTGGCGTAGCGGTAGACGCTGCTGCTTCCGCGGCCCGTGAAGAGGCTACGCTGGATGAAACGATCGTGGTTGGCTATGGGCAACAGGAAAAGCAATCTCCTACAGGCGCGGTTCCTGCGGCAGATGAACCGGCAGCAACGCTACCCATACGCACCAACCTCCAGGAAACGGCCTTCTTCTTTCCGCAACTGCATACGGATGCTGAAGGCAATGTTTCGCTGAAATTCACGATGCCAGAAGCGCTCACGGAGTGGAAATTCATGGCCTTTGCCCACACAGCCGACTGGAAAACAGGTTACCTGGAAGGCAGTGTCAAAACCCAGAAAGAGCTGATGGTAACACCCAACGCACCCCGCTTTTTCCGGCAGGGTGACCGTATACGCATCAGCGCGAAGGTGAGTAACCTGAGTGCCGCGAAGCAACAAGGCCAGGCGTATCTTGAAGTGGTTGACCCAGCCACAGGCGAGCCCATTGCGGGGCTTATCCAAGAGACCGGCACCAGAAACTTCAGTGCGCCCGCAGGAGAAAGCGCTTCGGTAGACTGGCTGTTACACATTCCCGGCAACCGCTTTGAACCCCTGACGGTACGTGTATCAGCGAAGGCCGACAATTTCACTGACGGTGAAGCGCATACATTGCCGGTGGTGACCAACCGCATGTTGGTTACTGAAACGCTCCCGATGCCCGTCCGCGGAAATGAAACCAAAGTTTTTGAACTGAAAAAACTTATGCATCCGGCAAGCAGTACGCTGACCCACCATACGCTTACCATAGAATTTACAGGTAACCCGGCCTGGTACGCCGTACAAGCCCTGCCTTCCCTCATGGAATATCCTTATGAATGTGCCGAACAGATTTTCAACCGGTTTTACGGCCATGCACTGGCGGCGCATATCGTAGCGCGAGCACCACGGGTGAAGGCCATTCTTGAGCAGTGGAAAACAGGCGATACTACCGCATTGTTAGCTAATCTGGAGAGAAACCAAGAGCTCAAATCAGCCCTGTTGGAAGAAACCCCATGGGTGATGGAAGCCCAGACGGAGCGTGAGCGCAAGCAGCGCATCGCCCTGCTGTTCGAAACGGCCAAAGTGGCCGATGGCCTACAGGCCAACTTGCATAAATTGGCCCAAACGCAGCTTTCTGATGGCAGCTTCCCTTGGTTCCGGGGCATGGCCAGTAACCGTTATATCACGCAGTACATTGTTACGGGCATGGCCCGCCTGCAAAAACTGGGCGTCAGCGTTGCCGACTCGGAAACGGCTATGACCATACTCCGCAAAGCTATGGACTACTTGGATCGTGAGTTGCACGAAGAGTACGATAGGCTGGTGAACCAGCTCAAGGACAACCCCAAAGCGATGGAACAACAGCACATCGCCCCGCTGCATGTGCAGTACCTGTATATGCGCAGCCTGCTCAAGGATATCCTACCCATTCCTCGAAATCCGCACGCAGCCGTAACCTACTACAGCCAACAGGCGGTAAAGTATTGGACCAAGTTCAACCCCTATCTCCAAGGTCAGCTCGCTTTAGCTCACCACCGCATGGGCGACCGCCCCACAGCGGAGGCCATTGTGGCTTCCCTCCGCGAAACCGCGGTCAACAGCCCCGAGTTAGGTATGTATTGGAAAGGTATGCCACAAGGCTATTGGTGGCATGAAGCTCCTATCGAGGCTCAAGCTTTACTTATCGAAACGTTTGCCGACGTGGCCGGGGATATGAGAGCGGTAGATGATCTCAAAGTGTGGCTGCTCAAACAGAAGCAGACACAAACGTGGAACACTACCAAGGCGACTGCCGACGCCATATATGCGCTGCTATTGCAGGGCAGCGACTGGCTGGCCAATGAACCGGCCGTAACTATTCGCGTTGGCAAACACACCATCCAATCCACCGATATCCAAACGGAAGCTGGCAGCGGATATTTCTTGAACCGTTTCGATAGCGAGGAAGTGACGCCGGATATGGGACGCATTGCTGCCAAGGTAGATAAGATGGCTAATGAAGGAATTGCGTGGGGCGCGGTATACTGGCAATATTTTGAAGATTTGGACAACATTACCGCTGCTGAAACACCACTTGGTCTACGTAAGCGGCTTTACATAGAACGGAATACCCCCAACGGCCCGGTATTGGAAGAAATTACCATGGAAAATCCCCTGAAAGTGGGTGATAGGGTAAAAGTCCGCATTGAGCTCCGTGTGGACCGCGACATGGAATATGTGCATCTCAAGGATATGCGGGCAGCTTGCTTTGAGCCCATTAACGTATTGAGCGGATACCGTTATCAGGGCGGACTGGGATATTATGAAAGTACCCGCGACGTGTCGACCAACTTCTTCTTCGATTATTTACGCAAAGGAACCTACGTCTTTGAATATCCGATGTTCGTCTCCCAAGCGGGTGACTTTTCAAACGGTATCAGTACCATCCAGAGCATGTACGCGCCGGAATTCAGCAGCCACAGCGAAGGGATACGGGTAATGGTAGCAGGTGATGAGTGATACACACCGAACAATGAATCAACAAATTTTCGTATTATTGCGATGCGTAAGTCCATTTGAATTGACTCATGACAGCATATAACGAAGATAGCATACGTTCACTGGATTGGAAAGAGCACATCCGGTTGCGGCCGGGGATGTACATCGGTAAGTTGGGGGATGGTTCCGCTTACGATGATGGCATTTATGTGCTGCTGAAAGAAGTGATAGATAATTCCATCGATGAATTTGTGATGGGTGCCGGCAAAACCATTGAAGTAACGGTAAATGAACATAAGGTATCGGTGCGCGACTACGGACGCGGTATTCCAATCGGTTCGGTGGTAGACGTGGTGTCTAAAATCAATACGGGGGGTAAGTATGACAGCAAAGCTTTCCAGAAATCGGTGGGGCTCAATGGGGTGGGTACGAAAGCGGTAAACGCGCTATCCTCATCGTTCACCGTGCAATCGTACCGCGATGGAAAAACGCGCATCGCCGAATTCAGCAAGGGTGAACTGCTGAAAGACGAGGAAAAGCCTACCACCCAGCGCAATGGCACAGCGGTAACATTCTACCCGGATGACAGTATTTTCCGGCATTATCATTACCGTACGGAATTTGTAGAAAACATGATCTGGAATTATGTTTTCCTCAACTCCGGCCTGACCATCAACTTTAACGGTAAGAAATACGTATCCGAGCATGGTTTAAAGGACCTGCTTGAGCGGAATATCGATACCGAGTCCATGCGGTATCCCATTATACACCTGCGGGGCGACGACATTGAGATTGCCCTCACCCACGGACAGCAATACGGAGAAGAATATTATTCATTCGTAAACGGACAGCATACCACACAGGGGGGCACGCATCAAGCGGCGTTCCGTGAAGCGGTGGTCAAGACCGTCCGCGAGTTTTATAAGAAAGACTTCGATGCATCGGATATCCGCGCTTCCATTGTGGGGGCTATTGCCATCAAAGTGCAAGAGCCGGTGTTTGAATCGCAGACCAAAACCAAACTGGGCTCGCAAAACATCGGCCCCGAAGGTCCTACCGTACGTACGTTTATCAACGACTTCGTCAAAAAGGCACTGGATGACTACCTGCATAAACATGCGGATACCGCTGACGCACTGCTGAAACGCATCCTCCAGTCTGAACGGGAGCGCAAAGACATCGCCGGCATCAAAAAGCTGGCCAATGAGCGAGCGAAAAAAGCATCGTTGCACAACCGTAAACTGCGCGACTGCAAGGTCCACTATGGTGATAACCACGAGCTGGCCCAGCAAACAACACTCTTCATCACGGAAGGTGATTCGGCCAGCGGCTCCATCACTAAATCACGCGATGTAATGACACAAGCTGTATTCAGCCTACGCGGAAAACCGCTCAATGCATTTGGCCTCACCAAAAAGGTGGTGTATGAAAACGAGGAGTTCAACCTGTTGCAACACGCCCTTAATATTGAAGATGGCCTTGACGGCCTGCGGTACAACAACGTGGTCATTGCTACCGATGCTGACGTGGACGGCATGCATATCCGGCTCTTACTAATGACGTTCTTCCTGCAGTTCTTCCCCGACTTGGTCAAGGCTGGCCATGTATCCATCCTGCAAACACCCCTATTCCGAGTGCGCAATAAGAAGGAAACCATTTATTGTTATAGCGACGAAGAACGACAGCGCGCTATCTTAAAATTGGGAGGTAAACCAGAAATCACCCGCTTCAAAGGGCTGGGGGAAATCTCGCCGGACGAATTCGGATTGTTTATCGGCAAGGACATGCGACTGGATCCGGTCATCCTGTCAAAAGACCAAAAAATAGTCCAATTGCTGGAATATTACATGGGAAAGAATACCCCCGAAAGGCAGCAGCATATTGTGAAAAACCTACGGATAGAAGTGGATATCGCAGAGGAGCCCATAAAGGAACAACCTACAACAGTGCAAGAAGAATTGGTGGCTTAACGAAAACATGACGAATCAAACGCTGATCCTCATTCAATGCCGCGATGCCGTGGGCTTAGTAGCCCGCATTGCCAATACGGTGGCCAATCATAGACTCAATATCGTGACCATGCGTGAATATGTGGATGAACCTGCCAATCGTTTCTACGTCCGCGTGGTATGCGCCGGTAAAGCCGAAGACAACGCGCAGCTTGCCGGTGATCTTACCTCCGTACTGCCTGCAGGGGCGACGGTAACCGTAAATCCACCACAACAAAAGCGGCTGGCGGTCTTGGTAACCAAGGAACATCACTGCCTTGGCGACATCATTGTGCGGCACTTTTTCAGCACATTGGGAGCGGAAGTTTGTTGCGTGATAGGCAATTATGATAATCTGAGGGCTTTCACCGAACGATTTGACATCCCGTTCCATCATGTTAGCCACGAAGGGAAAAGCAAGGAGGCGTTCGAAACCGAACTGGTGGAGACTTTAGCACCTTACCAGCCCGATTACCTCGTGCTGGCTAAATTCATGCGCATCCTATCGCCTGCGTTCGTTGCCGTATATCCGGGACGCATCATTAACATTCACCACTCCTTTCTGCCGGCATTTATTGGTGCCAACCCCTATAAGCAGGCCCACAACCGCGGTGTCAAGCTTATCGGGGCGACAGCTCATTTTGTTACCAATGATTTGGACGAAGGGCCTATTATCGCACAAGACATCAAGCCTGTGAACCACAGCTATACAGTCAAAGATATGGTACGCGCCGGAAAAGAAGTGGAAAAATCGGTGTTGAGTAAGGCTATTGCGTTGGTCATCGAAGATCGCGTCATCATCACTGGGAACCGGACAGTGGTGTTTGAGTAGCGATGAAATCCTGACGCGCCGGCGTAAATGCATCGATTAGCACACCTTCGGCGATACAACGGCATCCATGTACCGTATCCGGCGGGATCAAGCACGTGTCGCCAGCTTCCATCGTCATGGTCTTACCCCCGATGGTATAGTGGAATACCCCGCTCTCTACATAGCTAATCTGGGTATGCGGGTGCTGGTGATCGGCTCCGATACTTCCACGTCGGAAACGTACCTTCACTACCATCAGATCACCGCTATATGACATGACCTTACGGCTGACACCGCCACCTATTTCTTCCCAGGTAAGTTGTTTGTCGCTAATAAATAGTTCCATCGTTATTTATTTATGCTATTCATCACGGTTGACCGATTTTACGGAACTTCCCAAACACTCCCAGCGGCAGTTTACTTCCTGCAGTAGCCTGCAGGTACAATTCGCCGGTTTCAAGATTATCGGCCTGCGGATAAACGGCGCGCACCAGATTTTCGACGATCACTGACGAAAAGCCGAGCGAATAAGTATTGAGAATCAGGAAATGTTCATGCGGATCGAGCAATCCAACAACGTCCTTCATCATCCCGGCGATATGATCTTCCAGTTTCCATTTTTCGCCTTTTGGCCCATGCCCGTAAGCCGGGGGATCTAAGATAATACCGTTATACCGGTTGCCCCGCTTCAACTCCCGTTTTACGAATTTTAGCGCGTCTTCAACCACCCAACGAATATCTGATAGACCGGATAGCGCTTGGTTTTCATTAGCCCAAGTAACCACCTGCTTGATGGAATCTACATGTGTGGTGTCCGCCCCCGCGGCACGGGCTATCAGGGAGGCACCCCCCGTATAAGCAAACAGATTGAGTACTTTGGGACGCTTGGTCCGGAATGTCTTGACCGTTTCGGCAATATAATCCCAATTTACCGCTTGTTCGGGGAAAATCCCCACATGTTTGAAAGAAGTAAGCCCAAGCCGGAACCGGATGGACACGTCGGCATTCCGGTAGTTGATGTGCCAGCGGTCAGGCAACCCGGGGCGCTTCCTGAGCCAGTCGCCGCTCGTAGCGGACCGCCCTTTAAAACGGATGTCGTGCCGCTTTGTCCATTCTTCCTCCGTCAACCCTTTTGGCCAGACGGCTTGGGGTTCGGGGCGTATCAACACATGGTCGCCAAAGCGTTCGAGCTTTTCGAAATCGCCGCAGTCGATGAGTTCATAGTCTTTCCAATGCTGCGGAGTGAGAAGTGGGATGCTGTTTGCCAAGATACAAGCGCTTTTGGGGCAAAGATAAGGATTAAATAAGACACGGCCCTACAGCCGTTCTTTGGCCGCCTTCATAAACCGGCTTGCAAAAACAAAATTGTTCAGTTCTTTTACATCAGTATGCGCAATATCTTTATTGGACCCCTCCCACCATTTCTGGCCTTTATACAGGAAAAGGATATAATCACCGATGCCCATCACAGAGTTCATATCATGGGTGACCACTACCGTGGTGCATTGGTACTCCGCGGTTAACTCGGCAATCAGCTCATCAATCAGAATAGCGGTTTCAGGGTCAAGGCCGGAATTAGGTTCGTCCACGAAAAGGTACTTCGGACTCATGCTGATGGCGCGCGCAATACCTACACGTTTTTTCATACCTCCAGACAACTCAGCCGGATATAGCTTGTTGCGGCCGGCGAGGTTCACACGCTCCAGGCAGAAGTTTGCCCGATCCACCTTTTCACTCCTGCTCATTTCGGTAAACATATCCAGCGGAAAGATAATGTTTTGCTCGACCGTCATCGAATCAAACAAGGCTGAATTTTGAAACAACATGCCGATTTCTTTCCGGATAGGGATCCGATCTTCGAAATTCATCCGCGTAAAATCTTCCCCATGGTACAGCACCTTACCCTGTTCAGGTGCATGGAGCCCCACCATACACTTCAGCAGCGTACTCTTGCCGGAACCGGAACCGCCGATGATGAGGCTAATCTTTCCTGCTTCAAACTTTGCGTCAATACCACGCAATACATGGTTGTCGCCGAATGACTTGTGGATGTTCTGTATTTCAATCATGTATCTTCGATAACGTTAGCTAAAGCATCAGGGAAGTAACCACATAGTCTACCGCCAAAATGGCAATACAGCTTATCACCACCCCCCGCGTACTGGCCTGCCCCACTTCCAGCGCCCCGCCACGCACATAAAACCCTTTAAAGGCTGATACGGATGTGATGATAAACCCAAAAACAAACGCCTTGACCAAGGCAACCGCTACCGTGTACCCGATAAACCCATCCGTGATACCATTAATGTAATCAACCGGCGTAACAGCACCCGAAAGCGCCCCGCCTATCAGGCCGCCGGTTAAGGCCAAAAAAATCGAAATGACAACCAACGCCGGAATCATGGTAATTCCAGCCAGTATTTTGGGAAGTATAAGGTAACCGGGCGCATTGATTCCCATAATTTCCAATGCATCTATCTGTTCAGTGACCCGCATGGAGCCTATCTGGGATGAAATGGAGGAACCTACCTTGCCAGCCAATACCAAGGCCGTGATGGTAGGGCTTAGCTCCAGAATGCTGGAATCACGGTTTATCTGCCCGATAACAGACGAAGGAATCAAATCAGAAACCAATTGGAAAGCAATCTGCATGGTCATTACCGCGCCCACAAAGGTCGAAATGATACCGATAAGACCAAGCGACCCTACGCCTATCTCATTCATCTCATGAATAATTTCTTTCCAGTACATCCTCCATTTTTCCGGTCGCTTAAAGACGGATTTCAGTAGCAACAAATACTGACCAAAATAGGTAAAAAACATATAATAGCTCGAAATATAACGTTGAGTAGTATGCAATATCCCGTTAAAGATACGTGTTTTAGCGATATCAACGAAACATGTATCCCTTTGTTTGTATATCCGGATGATAAACTTCTTACCTTTGGGTGAAAACCTTCAACGAACAATATGCAACAGCTTAATAACCAAACAGCCTTAATAACAGGTGCCACCAAAGGCATGGGGCGGACCACTGCAGAGAAACTCGCCCAAGCCGGCTACAACGTAATACTTGCGGCCCGCGATGCCCGTGCCTTGGCATCCCTTAAGCATTTACTACAGGCCAATCATCCGGAAATCAGCATCCTCTATTATGCCTGTGATTTCTCGGACGATGCACAACGGACGAGTTTTATCCAATGGGCAACGCAGGAACACCCCCACATAGATGTATTGATAAACAACGTCGGCATTTTCAGACCGGTATCCGTACTGGACGAAACCACGGAAGATTTTAATCTTCAGCTGCAAGTTAACTATTTTACGCCGCACCTGCTGTCGCGCGCGATAGGGCAGAACATGCGGAAAAACCGCAAGGGGCATATCATTAATATCAGCTCTATCGCCAGCCGGGAACCGGTTTCATCCGCAGGCACTTACACTGTAACAAAATTTGCCGTAAGGGGTCTAACCCATGTATTACGGGATGAGCTACGGCCGTACGGGGTAAAGGTAACGGAAATCATCCCCGGTTCTACATTGACTTCCTCGTGGGAAGGCACCACCATACCCACTGAGCAGTTTGTGCAGCCTTCGGACATTGCCGAAGCTGTCCTTACCTGCCTGCGGATGAGCGCGGGAGCCAATGTAGACGAAATGATAGTGAAGCCCAAGTATGGCAATATTTAACAGGGAAAACCATGGAAAAGAAACTTCAACGGATACCGCATGAGGGAGCAATAGCTGGCGTATGTGCTGGGTTGGCAGCCTATTTCAATATAGACAAAACATGGGTAAGGCTGGCCTTTATCTTAAGTGTCTTTTTTTCGGGCTATATGGGTATTGGGTTGCTTGGCCCTATTGTTTACATTGTACTCTGGATTGTACTTCCGGTAAAAGCATTTTCGTTGCAGCAAGATCCGTTTGACGTAGACTACCGCACACCGGGGTACCAACAGCCGCCGGTGTTTGAAAAAGACAGCCCCTATCAAGGTTATACAGGTGCCGTACCTCCCCCTCGAACTAAAAATTCGAAAGATCGATCAACCGCAGGCTTAATCCTGCTGGTTTTGGGATTGTTTTTTCTGCTCCATCAGTTGAATGTATTTTATTGGCGTGATCTGGCCCGATATTGGCCCGTGCTCATTATCATTATGGGGTTAACGCTTATTCTCGGTTCCTTTAACCAAAAGGAAAAGCGCGCTTTCTCCAATCAAAAACCACAAGAGCCGGAACAAATGGATGATAACGGACCTCGCACGCATACATCATAATACTTAACGGTCATGAACAAAGAAAAATTAAGCTGGGGCCTCATCCTGCTCGTTGTGGGAGCGGTCTTGTTGTTGGATAATTTAGACATTATCAATTTCTATTGGCGCTCCGTTTTCAGCATGTGGCCGGTCATCCTCATCGTTATCGGCATCAACCTGCTGATGCCAAAACAAGGCATCGGTAATGCCGTGTCTGTTGTGGTTACGATAGCCGCCCTCGCATTCGTGGCTTATCGGGGCACCTTTCCGCCACATAGCAACTGGTGGTCATTTAATTACGAGGAAAAAAGCACGGAACATCGCGAGGATGGAAGGCGATACGAGATAGCATCCAAAGGTATGTTTACCCACGACTATGACCCGTCCATTGCGGTGGCGAAGCTTAACATCAAAGGCGGTGCCGTTGAATATGAAATAGGCGGCTCCGTGCCACAGCTTTTCCATGCCGAAACATCCAGTGCCATCGGTTCGCACGTATTGGAAACCAACCAATCAGGCGACACCATGAATCTAAATTTCTTTATGAAAAGCAATAAAAACGGGAAATGGCAGCTTAAGGGGAATGAAAATAAAGCCAACATCCGGCTGAACAGCAATCCGGTCTGGCATATCGCTTTGGATATGGGTGCCGGATCGGCCGAATTTGACCTTACGGAATACAAGGTGGGCAGCCTCCGGTTTAACGGCGGTGCTGCATCCTTTGAAGCGAGATTGGGTATGCCACTGGAAGAAACCATCGTCAATGCTGAATCAGGTGTTGCAAGTATCGCCATTGAAATCCCGAAAGCGGCTGCTTGCCGAATCGTGGTTAAGTCAGGCCTTTCTTCCAAAGACTTTCCGGGTTTCAGCAAGCAGAACGACGGTTCCTACGTAACCGATGGTTATGAGCAGGCAGATCAACGGTTTGTCATTAACTTACACGGTGGATTGAGTTCCTTCTCCGTAACACGATACGACTAACCCGTGAACACACCTGCCGACCGGTATGAAGTGGTCATCCAAGGAAAGCCTAAGGGCCCATTCACCCTGGACGAACTACGGGAAATGAACCTGCGGCCTACCGACTTCGTCAGGCCTGTAGGTTATCCGGAATTTAAGGAACTTCGCGAAATCGCGGAATTGAGCCGGTTGCTGAACGTCAAGCATCAAACCACGGAACCGCAGTACTTCGCGTCGTTAGACATGCGCCTGCTTTCCACGGCTATTGATTACTTCGTCGCATTTTGCATGTATGCGGTGTTCGCTGTGGTTTACCTGGCGGGTGTCGACGATGCGCGGGACAGTATGCCCATACTGGTTTCCGGACTCCTGCTTGTACCCATTATCAAATTCATCCTTTGTGTAGCCACAGAAGGATCAAAAAGGCAGGCGTCCGTCGGTAAGATGCTTATCGGCGTTAAAGTGACGGATACCCATGGCCGCCCGATCGGTTATGGCCAAGCACTGCTCCGAAACGTGGCGAAGCTGGCAGGTATAGCCACCTTAGGCCTCGGCTTCTTTTCCGGCTTCTTTGACCGCCGCCAGCAATGCCTCCACGATAAGATAGCAGGCACCTTAGTCATAAAGGACAGGCTGATCTGATATAATATAAATCATTATCCCTAACTTTGTAAGGTTATGGATACGAAAATCGGCAACGCATTACCCGGCGGTTACTGTAACTCATTGACAGAATATTCGAGATGGCATACCCGCGAAGTTCCCATCGGTGATATCCCTATGGGCGGCGATAACCCCATCCGTATCCAAAGCATGACAACCGTGGATACTATGGATACTATCGGATCGGTAGAACAAGTCATCCGTATGGTTGATGCGGGGTGTGAATATGTGCGTATTACCGCTCCGAGCATAAAAGAGGCCAGTAATCTTGCCGAGATCAAAAAAGAACTGCGCAAACGGGGATATAACGTTCCCTTGGTGGCAGACATTCACTTTACACCCAATGCAGCAGAAGTAGCCGCCCGCATCGTGGAGAAAGTACGCATCAATCCGGGTAACTATGCCGATAAAAAGAAATTTGATCTGCTTAGCTACACTGAGGCCGAATACCAAGCGGAATTGGAACGGATATACAACAA
Organism: Parapedobacter composti; assembly: GCF_900112315.1. Classification (GTDB taxonomy): domain Bacteria; phylum Bacteroidota; class Bacteroidia; order Sphingobacteriales; family Sphingobacteriaceae; genus Parapedobacter; species Parapedobacter composti. Next base: position 286,870 of record NZ_FOLL01000002.1, read on the forward strand.
ATTTGCGCCCTTGGTCAAAATTTGCAAAGAGTACGGCACGGCCATGCGCATCGGAACAAATCATGGTTCGCTTTCTGACCGCATTATGAGCCATTATGGAGATACACCGGAAGGCATGGTAGAATCGGCTATGGAATTTATCCGGTTTTGCGAAGATCTTGACTACCATAACCTGGTTATTTCGATGAAGTCAAGCAACCCGCAGGTCATGGTGCGCGCTTATCGCCTTTTAGCGGAAAAAATGGTTGCTGAAGGGATGAATTATCCGCTGCACCTGGGCGTTACCGAGGCGGGTGACGGTGAAGACGGCCGCATCAAATCTGCCGTGGGCATCGGTACGCTGCTTGAAGATGGCTTAGGGGATACCGTACGGGTGTCGCTCACGGAAGAGCCCGAATTGGAAGCACCAGTGGCTATTGCCCTTGTAAACCGCTATGCCAAACGTTACCGCGACACGCAGCAACAGAGCCGCACCCCACTATCTTTTGAACGGCCTGAAGTGAAACCCTACATAGCGGCGGAAACCAACGCATTCATCGGAGGCGCATTGGTGCCCCGTGTAGTCGCTGATATTTCCCGTTGCAACCTAAAGGATCCATCTGTGCTCACCGATGTAGGATATAAATACGATATCCTGTTTGACAAATACCACATGGCGGAACAATCGGTCGACTTCGTATATTTAGCCGATGAACGGCCTTCTTTCACCATGCCGGGTAACCTTAAGCAGTTATACAACTACCGGACGTGGCTTTGTATTCCTGACAAAGCTAATGTTCATCCAGTCTATACGTTACAGGAGTTTGTGGAGGCCACCACCCGCGACCCACATCTTAATCTCGTGCGCGTTTGTTACGCCGATGTCGGAACGGCACTTTTTGAGGCCTTGCCCTTGGACAAAACTGTCGTATTTATCTTGGAGACCAACGCGCTGCATGGCATGGCAGACCAGCGCCTTTTTTTTTCCACGCTCTCTGCACTTGGGCTGGACAACCCGATCATCATCAAGCGCCATTATCCAGCAACGGAATTTTCCGGTCCGGAAGGCAACTTGATGGATCCCGAAGAGCCGCTATCAAAAATCCAGGTATACGCGGCAACTGATTTTGGAGCCTTGTTAATAGACGGCATGGGCAATGGCATCTGGATAGACTCACCCGCCACCCCTATCGGTAAGCTGGTTTCCGCATCATTCGGAATTTTGCAAGCTACGCGCTCACGCATCTCCAAAACAGAATACATCTCCTGCCCGAGTTGCGGGCGCACATTGTTTGACCTGCAGGAAACGACGCAGATGATACGGAGCCGCACAAACCACTTAAAAGGACTGAAAATCGGCATCATGGGCTGCATAGTAAATGGGCCTGGCGAAATGGCCGATGCAGATTATGGCTACGTGGGAGCTGGACCTGGCAAAATCACCCTATATCGCGGCAAAGAGGTGGTAAAGCGTAATGTAAATTCTGCCCAAGCGCTTGACGAATTGATTGATATTATCCGGGAAGACGGACGCTGGATTGACCCAGAATAAGAAATTGCCATGCCGGCACCAGCACTGCCGCTACACCAAGCAAGCTATAAAACGGATATTCGCTTAACAACCGTTTCGGTACCTGCCGACACCCGGATAAAGTAGAAGCCGTTTGTCAGTTTACCGTTCGTGTCAAAACTGTGGTTTTGGGTGCCTGCATCCAGCTCTTGGCTTAACAACGTCATCACCTCGTTACCCAAAGCATCCATCACCTTGATTGATACCGAACTTTGGTTGCCCAGCCGGAAGGAAAGATTAATCTGATCGGCAATGGGATTGGGAAAAACCTTTACGTTGCTCAATAGTTTCTCATTCTCTACCGGACTGGTTCTGAACGGCAGGATATTCCGAAATGACAAAAAAAACGAGCGCTGAATTCGCTTTTCATCGAGCCGCTTTGATACGCTACTGCTATCGGCCGTAACCATTGCTACAGGCATCAAAGTAGCCTTCGCACTTCCTGCAAGTGCGAAACAACTTAATGACAGTATGACAACAATGTGACGTAAATTCTTCCTCATATAGCGTTCCGGTTCAATTGAGACGTGGGCATACCGCACCCGTCATGTATCACAAAGGTAGAATAAAAGTGCTTAATACACCTAACCAAAAGTATAACTTTTTTATGATTTAACAATTTTTAACACACCAGGTTTTAACCAATTGTATCTTTATTTCCGGTGACGCTGCGAAGCTTTGAATGTTTGTACCCATAACCAAAATACACAACCAGACCAAGGGCCAACCATACCAGAAAAATAAGCCAGTTGCTGGCACCAAGTTGCGACATGAGGTATAAGTTCACGAGAATGCCTGCCACTGGCAATAAAGAAAAGCGGTAAACATAGCCCATCACGCATAAAATAATCCACACCAGCCAAAAAACTACAGTGAGCAGCTTATGTTCCAAAATATCCGAAAATGACAGCTGGCGCCATTCGTCAAGGGTATCCTGTCCAAACCAGTAAAGGCAGCCTATGGCTATTACCAATCCCACGGTAATCAGATAACGTCCATTGATGTATGGCACCTTAAACCTTGACTGTTTCGATATCCCGGAATGATCCATATACAGCACCCCTGCGCACACCAAGATGAAGGCGAAAAACGTACCCACACTGGTCAGATCTACAAAAAAATCCATCTTGAAGAACAGCGCCGGTATAGCTACCATAAACCCTGTGACGATAGTGGCAAACGACGGAGTTTTATGTTTTGGATGTATGGTAGCAAAACGCTTCCATAACAAACCATCTCGGCTCATGGTCATCCAAATCCGGGGTTGGGCAAGCTGAAAAACAAGAAGTGCGCTGGTAATGGCCACCACAGAAGTAACTGACACGATTCCTGCCATATAATCCATCCCTATATATTGAAAAACATAGGCCAACGGATCTTTAACATTCAATTCTGAATAATTAACCATCCCCGTCAACACCAAGGTAATTAGGATATAGAGCACTGCACAGATAAGCAAACATAAAATCATGGCTTTGGGCAAATCCCGTTGTGGATTCCGGCACTCCTCTGCCGTGGTCGATATAGAATCGAAGCCAATAAAGGCGAAAAACACTGCTGCAACACCAGTTAACACCCCTTCCACCCCATTAGGCGCGAACGGCGTCCAATTCTCGGGCCTTACAAAAAAAGCACCGCCTAAAATGACGAACAGAATTACGCCAACCTTGATGGCCACCATGATATTACTTGCGGTACGTGACTCCTTGATACCGATATAGACCAACCAGGTGACCAAAACCGTGATAAGGCCTGCAGGTAAGTCGAAGATAATGGGAACGTCACCGATGCGGGGGGCATGCTCATACGCCGTCGCCGCCACCAGATCCGCTTTGGAAAGGGCTGCCATCCCCTGCTCCTGCAGCTTGGTATAGGCCTCTAAGGCATAAGCAGGCGCCATGGTCAGCCAACCGGGCAGATGGATACCGAATCCCTGAAGCATACTCACAAAATATTGCGACCAAGAAATGGCTACCACCATATTGGAAACCGCATATTCAAGAATTAATGCCCAACCGATAATCCAAGCAAACAATTCCCCGAATGCCACATATGCATAGGTATAAGCACTCCCCGAGACAGGGACAGTACTGGCAAACTGGGCATAAGACAATGCCGTAAACACGCAGGCAACGGCAACAAATACAAACAACAAAGACACCGCCGGTCCGCCATTGAAGCTTGCCAACCCTATGGTGCTGAAAATCCCTGCACCAACAATGGCCGCGATACCCAGCGACACTAAGTCACGCACCCCCAATACTTTGGCAAGCGCCCCCTGCGACGACTGCGACGAATCGATAATCTGTGCTACGGTTTTCTTACGAAAAAGTCTACTTGCCATATGTCATCTGCCCGGCCAAACTTAAAAAAAAAATCCTGATGTCTGGCTTTCCATGGCGGATTTTGCGCGAAGTCAATGGAGCAGCAACAATTGGGCCCGGATATCATCGAATATACCGCGGAAATGGCCGTCCAATGCCGCAGCATAGTCCGCAATAGCGGCAACCATCTGCTCTTGCTTCGTCTGAACGGGCGACACATCCCATAGTCTGCGGCAAATATTGATCATCGCCGTGACCAGGTTCCGGTGGTCCCGGTATTCGCCCACGTATCGTGCTTTCAGAAAATTATCGAAATAATCGAAAAAGAAAGCAGTATCCTTTACCGCGCACAGACTTAGGAACCGATGCACCGTATCCCGATCAGCCATAGCTAAATACTCATAAAAATCCGCTTCGTGAATGCAATTGTTATGAAGCAACAAATGATCAAGCAGCAATTCAAGCCCGATGTGCGATAAAAAAGAGGGCCTAATTTCAGTACCTTCCACGGTGGGCGCCAATAATATTTTGAGCTCGTGCGTATGGGTGTAGAAAAAATCGGAATTATGAAAATACCTGTCGGTTTCCGTATGTCTGGCCCACCCCCGGTAAATGCTCTGCATTTTCGGATTGTTCCCAAAACGGTCTTCATACTTTTGAGGCAGTATATTTACACTCCGATCAGCGTTCCGGATAAGATCAGGCAGTACACTCCCCAACACTAACTCGGGATCATGGCTATAGCGTTCAAAATAGTAATGGGAAAGGAAATTCATGTCACCCCGCTTTTCCGTCGTTCAACACTTATTGTGCCAAGATAACGAATTTAGCCGACAATTCCGGCATATTCTCCTATCTTTGCATGCCGTTATAATTTCGTTTTAGCGCTCAATTGAAAAATGAATTTTGTTGATGAATTGCGTTGGCGAGGCATGTTGCATGACATCATGCCCGGAACAGAGGAACAATTGCTTAAAGAACAGACTGCCGGATACATTGGTTTTGACCCTACAGGAGACTCCCTGCATGTGGGCCACCTGACACAGATCATGACCTTGATCCACTTTCAACGAGCGGGCCATAGACCTGTGGCCCTTGTGGGCGGCGCAACGGGCATGGTGGGCGACCCTTCGGGAAAATCGGCCGAGCGGAATCTCCTTGATGAAGAAACGTTGCTTCATAACATCGCCTGCTTGGAAAAGCAGTTAGCGAAATTTCTCGATTTCTCCGATACGGGTACCGGGGCGATTATGGTGAACAACTACGACTGGTTTAAGGATTTTGGCTTTCTTGAGTTTATACGTGACGTAGGCAAACACATTACCGTTAACTATATGATGGCAAAAGATTCCGTAAAAAAGAGATTGGAAGGCGAAAACGGCCTGTCATTCACGGAATTTTCATACCAGCTGATACAGGGATATGACTTTTACTACCTCTGGAAAAACCACGGCTGTGTTTTGCAGATGGGCGGATCCGACCAATGGGGCAACATTGTGACCGGCACCGAACTAATTCGCCGGAAAGACGGTGGATCGGCCTTTGCGCTGACAACCCAGCTGATAAAAAAGGCCGACGGGAACAAGTTCGGCAAAACCGAAAGCGGCGCTGTTTGGCTGGATGCAAGCAAGACATCACCCTACCGCTATTACCAATTCTGGCTCAATGCAAGCGATGAGGATGCCAAAAATTGGATCAAAATTTTCACGTTAAAATCCAAAGAAGAAATCGATAACCTCATTGCCGAGCATGACGCTGCTCCGCACCTGCGCACCGTGCAAAAGGCACTGGCAAAAGATATCACCATCCGCACCCACTCTGAAGCGGATTACGAAACCGCCGTGAAGACATCTGACTTTTTGTTCGGCAACGGTTCCCTTGAGTTCCTTAACGACATGTCTCACCAAGCAGTTTTAGATGTTTTCGATGGCGTACCGCAATTCCAAATCAGCACCGAACAGCTGGCCTCGGGCATCAACGTATTGGACCTGCTGGCAGTCTCCACCGCGGTATTCTCTTCCAAAGGGGAAGCTCGTAAGATGATACAAGGAGGCGGCGTAGCCATCAACAAAAACAAAGTTGGTGATGCAGACCTGAAATTAGATTCCGGCCACCTCATCAATGGACGGTACCTAATCGTTCAACGCGGCAAAAAAAACTATTACTTAATCGTCGCAGCGTAGTATCGCAGTGATCGCTATGACAGGCATCTTGGATATGAGGCCGTGCAGCATCCACACCAAACAGTTTCTGTTACGAAATAAAAAACCGCCCCCGGGGAGGGAGCGGCATCCGTCGGCTAACTGCTAGCCCACGGATCTTCAATCAACCTAAACTTTATGGAGAAAAAGAGAGTGCTTAATGAGTGAGGATGCCATGGCCAAACGCAACCGCCGGATCGGCTCCATCCGCGGTCAATCCTTTCGCCCATATCGTATATATCATGCCGTTCTTCGGCTCAAAATCAAAACTGTGCAACACATCACCGCTACTGTGGCCGATGATGTCAAACGTATATATTTCTCCTGCATCGATAAGCGAAAACGCCTCTATTTCCTTGAACGACTTGTCACTGGCTATCAGCGTATCCGCACCATGAACCCCAAAATCAAGCGACGGCGCATCAGGACTCAGGTGGATAAACCGCAGCTTTGCCTTTCCTTGGCCTGGCGCCGTCAAATCGTCCTCTATGGAGAGGATTTCCATATCGTCATCCTGCCCTACAACGTAAAGTGAATAAAACCGACCTGGTGTAAACGTTACGGTCTGCCGCGCCAAAGGCTGGGTTCCTTGGGGGCTGCCGGCCTCAAACACACGCACCAGCCGATTGCCAGGCCATGCGTTCTTATATGGCAAAGTGTCTCCATATGCAAAATCTTCGGCCCGCCAAGATACCTGGTCGAAATTGAGTTTGTTTTGATCCAGCCCAATATCCAATAATTCGGAACCCGGCACAGCATTCAGCGCCCTTACCGCAGCAACCGGATATCCTTCATTACCGCTGTCCTTGAGGCATGCGCTGAACATAACCATGCTTAATGCGGCTACCATTACCGCAAATGCCCATTTACACACTTTTTTTCTGAGTCGTTCCATGCTACGCACCATGATATTTTTAAACTTAATATGATCCAACAGTATTACTGTACCTATTTTTTACTTGATGATGGTATAACGAAAACAGCCTACAATGTGCTACACCGTCAGAATCGATTATCTGTAAAAAATCCGTAAGTTTGTCTCAACAAAAAGTATCGGTTAGATGTCGGGAAAAGGGAACTCTTTCAGGAAAAATGTCCAACACGATTTAGAAGAACGGTCGACGGCACGCCGGAAACGCGAGCAGAAGCCAAAACCAGTTCGGAATCTACATCTGGCCTGGGGTGGAAAGGCAGTGAAAATTGCAGGGTTATTTTCACTCGTCTTGTCTGTGTATTTCCTCATCGCCTTTATTTCTTACTTGTTTACATGGAAAGAAGATCAAAGCTATGTCTCTGCGGCTAACGGCGGATGGAACACGCTGTTTAAAACCCGTGAAGAGCTGGAGCTCGCCGGCATCAATCCACCGGTGGTGGAAAACTGGATGGGCAAATTCGGCGCCCTGCTTGCACATCAATTTATCTATAAGTGGTTTGGCGTGGCTTCTTTCATCTTTGTGGCTATCTTCTTCGTTATTGGATACCGGTTGTTGTTCAAAGTAAAAATCGTCTCGATTTGGAAAGTCTTTGGCTACTCCGTATTCGCACTGGTTTTTTTCTCCATAACATTGGGTTTTATTCATGGCTTCATCTCCGACTACCCTCATTTCCTGGAGGGTGAATTCGGTTATTGGTCAAATCGCCTACTGCAAGCGCAAATCGGAGCACCTGGCGTAGCCGGATTGCTCATTTTCACCATCCTTACCGTCCTTATCGTATTTTTCAATGTTGATTTCAAGTGGGGAAACAAGAGCCCTAAACCTGTTTTTGCGGGTGATTCAGCGGAAGAAAAAGCCAATAATGTGCGTGCCGGAGAGCGGTATACACACGAGTCTGAGTACCGCGTGGATCCGGTGGAATTTAGCCTTGGCCGCAATAACGAAGGGCAGGAGAACGAAAGCGCCACAAACCGACTACGGACGCCGCCTACCGTACAGGCAGATGGAATGGAAGAAAAACGGCCGCAAAATCTATCCAATGCTCCAAAACAGCCCTCAGAACCCCCGAGAGACGAAACGGAAGCCTTGGATTTCTCCATTGAAAAACCGGTAGAGAAACCGAGGAACGAGGTGTTATCGCCCCCGCTCGCTGTATCTGAAATCATTGAGGAAAAACCAAGTACCGCAGATGAACTGGTGGAGCGGGTAGGGCAGTATGATCCTAAACTGGATTTATCCGGCTATCAGTACCCTACTTTGGATTTGTTGCGCGACTATGGCTCAGGTAAAATTACGGTCAACAACCATGAGCTGGAAGCCAACAAGGATAAAATCGTCGAGACCCTGGGCAACTACAATATTGAGATAGCGAAGATCAAAGCAACCATCGGCCCCACGGTTACACTTTATGAAATCATTCCGAAGCCGGGTGTGCGCATCTCTAAAATCAAAAATCTCGAAGACGACATCGCACTCAGTCTGGCCGCGTTGGGTATCCGCATCATTGCTCCGATGCCCGGTAAAGGCACCATCGGCATTGAAGTGCCGAACAGCCATCCAGAAATGGTGTCTATGCGCTCTGTATTGGCCACAGAGAAATTCCAGCATACCGACATGGATCTTCCCATAGCGCTGGGCCGGACGATATCAAACGAGGTGTATATTGCAGACCTCGCCAAGATGCCCCACCTATTGGTGGCGGGAGCTACTGGCCAAGGTAAATCAGTGGGCATCAATGCTATATTAACCTCATTGCTCTATAAAAAACATCCAGCTGAGTTAAAGCTGGTACTTGTAGACCCGAAAAAAGTGGAGCTCTCGCTCTTTAAAAAGATAGAACGGCACTTCCTGGCGAAATTACCCGGCGAAGAAGACGCTATCATTACTGATACAAAAAAGGTTATCAACACGCTGAATTCGCTATGTATTGAAATGGATGCACGCTACGACCTGCTGAAGAATGCGCAGGTGCGTAACCTAAAGGAATACAATGCGAAGTTCATCAATCGTAGGCTCAATCCTGAAGAAGGCCACCGTTACCTTCCTTTCATTGTCCTGATCATTGACGAGTTTGCAGACTTGATGATGACCGCCGGCAAAGAGGTGGAAACCCCCATTGCCCGGCTGGCGCAATTGGCCCGGGCCGTGGGTATCCACTTGGTCATTGCCACTCAACGCCCGTCGGTTAACATCATTACAGGTACCATCAAAGCTAACTTCCCAGCACGGCTCGCTTTCAGGGTTCTCTCCAAAGTCGATTCGCGCACTATCCTCGATTCAGGTGGCGCCGACCAGCTCATCGGACGGGGGGATATGCTTCTGGCCACAGGAAGCGACCTGATACGGATACAATGTGCTTTCGTTGATACGCCGGAAGTAGAAGAAATATCTGACTTCATCGGCAGCCAGCGGGGCTATCCTTCGGCCATGCTTCTCCCGGAATATGTAGGGGAAGACGGCGAAGGTGGCTTGGAAGATTTTGATCTGAGCGACCGTGATGCCATGTTTGAAGAAGCCGCCCGCCTGGTGGTATTGCACCAGCAAGGCTCTACCTCCCTCATCCAACGCAAACTCAAATTAGGGTATAACCGTGCCGGACGCATAATCGACCAATTGGAAGCCGCAGGTATTGTAGGGCCGTTTGAAGGCAGTAAGGCCCGTGAAGTACTTTTTCCTGACGAGTATTCATTGGAACAGTTTTTGGAAGGGTTAAAGAAAGATTGAAAGGATCAGTAGGGACATGAACAAATTAATAACCAACAGCCGAATACTGCTGCTATTCCTGACAGCTACTGCTCTACATGGGTATCCCCAAACGGATGCTGCTGCCGGGGCTATTTTAACCCAGGTAAGTAAGACGTATCAGGGCTATAAAACGCTCCAGGCAGATTTTACCATCACCGTACAGCAACCGCAACAAGCAGGGAAATATACGGAATCAGGTACGATATACATGCAGGCAGCTTCGGGAAAATACCGCATAACCACTGGCGGCCAAGAGCTAATCAGTGACGGCAAAACGCAGTGGGCGGTATTGCGGGACGAAGAGGAAGTACAAGTGACAACAGCTGACCATTCGTCAGCCAGCATCTCGCCAGCCAACATTTTTACGTTCTATCAAAAAGGTTACAAATACGTTACCGCGCCAAGCGAGCGGGCTGGAAACATTCAGTTGCACGTCGTTGAATTGGCTCCCGAAAATACGCACACGCCGTATTTCAAAATAAAGCTACGTATCAATAAGGCGACGCATCTGATACACGATGTAACCATTTTTGATAAAAGCGGGGCCAGATACAGCTATACCATCAAAAGCACTAAAGGCAATGTGCCAATCGCGGCGAATCAGTTCGTATTTAATCCAAGCGATTTTCCTGGGATGGAGATTGTAGACCTCCGGTAGCGGTTATAACTTATCCGAATCTCCAGCCTCAGGGGCAGCATCGGCCAATAACGTCCGACCCTTCCGGTAACCGTGCCGATCAGGATTTTCGATGATTTCTTTTACTGAAATCAATTTATACACGTATGCCCCGGTTTCTTTATTCAGTTTCAGCTTGAAATAATTGTCTTCCCGCTGCTTACTGATAGCCCGCTGCAGATTTCCCTCGCCGATATTGAAGGCCGCAGCAACCAATGTCCAGCTGTTGAACTCGCGGTATAGCGCCCGAAGGTATTTGGCAGCAGCAACGGTAGACTTCTCGATATGCTGGCGTTCATCCACCTCGCCGTCTACCCGCAATCCGAATTGGCGCGCGGTATGCGGCATAAATTGCCAGTAGCCAGATGCCCCGCGGTGGGACGTCGTACCACTGGTGAAACCACTTTCCACCAAAGGAATGTATTTGAAATCCTCAGGAATACCATACTTTCGCAAAATTGTTGCTACTTGTGGCAACGCCTTTCTCGCACGGTTGTGCAATAAATAAGAACGTCGCTCCTTATATGAGTATGCTTTAAGATAACGCATCATCTTACGTTCGATTTGCTGATCACCCAGTGGCAGGCTTTCATTAGCAAAACTCAATGATGCAAAGTACGAGGTGTTGCGGATATCACTAATGTCATTATCTTGCAACAGCGCTCCCTGAGATAGGGAATCCAGTTGTCGTGCGTAAGGTGCCGCTGTATTGGCCGCTACATGAAAAGAATATAGCTTCGAAAACAACACCAGAAACAAAACCACACCACAACAGAGCAGTTGTTTTTTTATCATTAATAACCTTTCTGTAACGAATGGCAAACAGCAATACTTATGCCATAAATTACTTATTCCAAAAAGCTGGCTGCAAAAATAAAAATTATAATGTTAATTCACAAATAGTTATAAAAATACGCTTGACATTTAACAACTTTTAACGTAAATTTTGAAGCTGTTTTATGGAGAAAACGTTAAGTCCCTTCCTAATAAGCCCATATTTTTGCCTATCTTTGTGACTTACATTTTTTAGGTAATCATCATGCCGTTCAGCAACAAAAGGAACAGTCGAGACGACAAATCCAAACGTCCGGGTAAATCAACCTCCAACATATCCAACACAGGCCATCATAAACCCGGGAGGCGTGGCACGAACCCTTCCCGGGATAACCGCCCCGGCTCAACCGACGATTTCCGGGAAAAACGGGACAGCAGTGTTGGTTATGAGAAAAAGGGGCAAACGCGCCCATACAGTGGAGGTAAACGCCGGGAGCGAACTAAACCCGTTGCAGCGTCCTTCGCTGACGACAACGGATTAGTAAGACTTAACCGATATATCGCCAATTCCGGCGTCTGTTCCCGACGCAAAGCCGATGAATTGATTCAGGCAGGCGTCATCACCGTCAATGGCAATGTGGTTACAGAACTTGGAACGAAAGTAGATCCTGCAAAAGATGAAGTCCGATACAATGGAGAACGCTTGAAACGGGAAAAAATGGTGTATGTGCTCCTCAACAAACCAAAAGATTATATTACCACCACCGACGATCCGCAGGAGCGGCGCACGGTAATGCACTTGGTTGCCAGCGCCACAAGAGAACGGATATACCCGGTAGGCCGGCTTGACCGTAACACTACCGGCTTGCTTCTACTGACCAACGACGGCAGCCTGGCCGAAAAGCTTTCGCATCCCCGCAACAATGTGATCAAAATCTACCACGTTGAACTGAACAAAAATCTGACACAGGGTGATTTCAATAAGATATCCTTTGGCGTTGAACTTGAAGATGGTCTCATAAAACCAGACGCTATACATTATGTTCAAGGAGGAAGCAAACGCGAGATCGGCATCCAGATACATAGCGGGAAAAACCGTATCGTAAGACGTATTTTTGAGCACTTAGGCTACGACGTCGTCAAATTGGACCGTGTCGTCTATGCTAATCTGACGAAAAAGGATCTGCCACGTGGACGCTGGCGTTACCTTGAAGAAAAGGAAATCATCCAACTCAAACATTTCATCAAGTAAATAGAATCAACGATTAAATAAAAGTGCCATATACTAAGTACTAATACCAACTACTGAGAAATGACCGATCCGAAGACACTGACCGCTGTTGCTGAATTCCATAAGACTTTTAAACATCCCATTCTTCCAACCCCCACAATTCCGGATGAAAAACGTTGTCGCCTTCGCCTAGCACTTCTGGCTGAGGAGCTTAAGGAACTCGAGGAAGCCATAGCCGACAATAACATTACGGAAATCGCCGATGCATTGTGTGATCTACAATATGTATTGTCAGGAGCAGTACTGGAATTCGGACTAGCGGAAAGGTTTGCTGCATTGTTTGATGAAGTCCAACGCTCAAACATGAGCAAAGCTTGTAAAACCATTAAGGAAGCTGAGGAAACTGTAGCTCACTACCAACAGAAAGGGGTGGATTGCTTCTATGAAGAGGCTGATGGGCGTTACCTGGTCTACCGATCGGAAGATCGCAAAACACTCAAATCTGTCTACTATTCGCCTGCAGACTTAAGGGGTATTTTAGGGTAATTGCGGGCTTGATACGCCCCCCTGCGCTCCAATTCCTTGTCAATGTACGTCTGAATCGCCGATTTACCCAATCCCCAATTGGGCGCTATCAGCAATTCTTGGTCAGCCAATCCAAACAACCGCTGGACGACGATATCGGGTCGCAGCAATGGGATAAATTCGCAGAGGAAATCGGTATATTCCTCTAAGCTGAACACGTGGAAGGGCTCTCGTTTATACTGCACGCCCATGATTGATCCTTCGACGATATGAAGATGGTGGAGCTTTACAAATTTGATTTGAGGAAACCGGTTGATCTCATCCGCATAGCGGAGCATCATCTCCCGCGACTCCCAAGGGAATCCAAAAATGGTATGCACGCAGATGTCCAGCGGACTGTCCTTTACTAAGTCAAGCGCGCTCACCAGTTCTTCGTGCGTACAACCACGGTTTATCCTGTTGAGCGTGTCATTATAGATAGATTCCATACCCATCTCCAAATCCACGTCATACCGATCGGTATAGCTCTCCAACAAGGCAACCTTCTCGAAATCGATACAATCAGGACGGGTGCCCACCGACAGCCCCACAACGTGCTCGGGTGCTACGCTTAACGCCTCGTCATACAAGGCCTTCAGGTAATGTGCCGGCGCATATGTATTGGTATTGGGCTGAAAATAAATCACAAATTTTTCGGCTCCATAACCATTTACGGCACGTCTGATCCCTTCTTCTACCTGTTCTTTGATGGAGGGCAGTTTACGGGCCGACGCTGGTGTAAACGAATCTACATTACAATATGCACATCCTCCGTATCCTTTGCTCCCATCCCGGTTCGGACAGGTAAAATTGCCGTCAACGATAATCTTGAACACACGCCGGCCGGCATATTTGGTGCGCAAGTATGCGCCATAGTGATTGTACGGCTTTTGTCCGATATCCAGTAGGGTACCCATGGTACAAAGATACGGGATTATTGTGAGACATCAGATAAGAGACAGGAGGCGCTGCTGGGCAATGAAAAAAAATACCGCCGGCTGAACGCCGACGGTATTTTCAATCTTCTCTTCTGGCGGTTCATCACCAACACTATCCACCAGTTATCAACCGCTAATCTTCCTCTTTGGAAGCCATCAATTGGTCATATTCCTCCTGCGAACCGACGATAATACGTTCGTAGTCCCGCAAGCCTGTTCCCGAAGGGATAAGGTGGCCTACAATAACGTTTTCCTTTAAACCAAGCAAATCATCACGTTTGCCGGCAATGGCCGCTTCGTTCAGCACCTTAGTGGTTTCCTGGAAGGATGCCGCAGAGATGAACGATTTGGTTCCCAGGGATGCCCGGGTAATCCCCTGCAACAGCGGACTGGACGTGGCCGGAATAGCGTCACGTACTTCAACCAATTTCAAATCTCGGCGCTTCAAGCTGGAATTGACATCCCGCAATTTACGCAGGGAAACAATCTGGCCGGGCTTCAACTCATTGGAATCCCCCGCATCCACGACCACTTTTTTGTCGTAAATAGCATCGTTTTCTTCCATGAAATCCCATTTGTTAACGGCCTCTTTCTCCAAGAAACGGGTATCGCCCGGATCGTCAATCTCAACCTTCTGCATCATTTGATGCACAATAGTTTCAAAGTGCTTGTCGTTGATCTTTACCCCTTGCAGGCGGTAAACCTCCTGAATACCGTTCACCAAGTATTCCTGTACCGCAGACGGGCCTTTGATATTCAGAATGTCAGAGGGAGAAATCGAACCATCCGACAGAGGCATACCGGCTTTTACGAAGTCGTTATCCTGTACCAGGATATGTTTAGACAGCGGCACCAGGTATTTTTTGATTTGCCCGTCACGCGATTCGATGGAAATCTCCCGATTCCCACGCTTCACACCGCCCAAGGTTACCACACCGTCAATCTCGGTTACCACGGCTGGGTTCGACGGATTACGCGCCTCGAACAACTCCGTAACGCGTGGCAGACCGCCTGTGATGTCCCGTGTTTTACCCGTAGAGCGCGGTATCTTAGCCAAAATCACCCCCTCTTTAATCACCGCGCCGTCGTTCACCGAAACGTGGGCACCGACGGGAATGTTATACGTACGGATAAGGGCCCCTTTGCTATCCAGAACTTTGATAGCCGGGTTCTTTGTTTTATCGCGAGTATCAATGATTACTTTCTCACGGTGTCCGGTTTGCTCGTCAGACTCTTCACGGAAAGTCACACCTTCGATGATGGATTCAAACTCAACCTTACCACCGAACTCAGAAATGATAACCGCATTATAGGGGTCCCAAGAACAGATACGCTGTCCTTTGGTTACCTTATCACCAGCATTCACATATAGGTATGACCCGTAAGGAATATTGTTGGTCATCAATACCTTTTTGGATTCGGGGTCGATAATGCGGAATTCACCTGAACGGCCAATAACCACCTGGTCGGGCCCTTCTTCTCCTTCATGCGGCACAGAACGGATGTTCTCCAATTCGATAACCCCGTCGAATTTCGCAAGAATCTGAGACTCAGCGGCAATGTTCGACGCCGTACCACCTACGTGGAACGTACGGAGTGTAAGCTGCGTACCCGGCTCACCGATAGACTGTGCGGCGATAACACCCACAGCCTCGCCTTTCTGCACCCGTTTACCTGTAGCCAAGTTACGACCATAGCATAGGGCACATACACCTCGCTTACTTTCGCAGGTCAATACCGAACGGATTTCAAGTCCTTCTACCGAAGAATTCTCTATCCTGGCTGCTATTTCCTCATCAATATCCTGATCGGCGGCAACGAGCAGTTCGCCGGTTACCGGATCATAGACGTCATGCAGCGAAACACGCCCAAGGATACGATCGTACAGCGGCTCAATGATGTCCTCATTATCTTTCAGGGCCGTGGTATACACGCCCCTCAAGCCACCGCAGTCATCCTCCACTACAATCATGTCCTGCGCTACGTCGTGCAAACGACGGGTCAGATAACCCGCGTCCGCCGTCTTCAAGGCCGTATCCGCAAGACCCTTACGGGCACCGTGCGTAGAGATAAAGTATTCCAATACCGACAATCCTTCCTTAAAATTGGAGAGGATGGGGTTTTCGATAATTTCCCCACCGGAAGATCCGGATTTTTGCGGCTTGGCCATCAACCCCCGCATGCCGCAAAGCTGGCGGATCTGCTCCTTGGAACCCCGGGCACCCGAATCGAGCATCATGTACACCGAATTGAAGCCCTGGTTGTCCGTAGAGAGGATTTCCATCACATTCGCGGTTAACCGGTTGTTTATACGTGTCCAGATGTCAATGATTTGGTTGTAGCGCTCGTTGTTGGTAATGAAACCCATGTTATAGTTGTTCATTACCTCTTCCACTTCTTTCGTGGCCTGCTCGATTAAGTCAGCTTTAGCGTCCGGGATATTCAGATCCTGCAAGTTAAACGAAAGACCTCCCTTGAACGCCATCTGGAATCCTAATTCCTTGATATCATCCAGGAATTTAGCGGCGCGCGCCATACCGGTGATCTTTACTACTTCACCGATGATATCGCGCAGCGACTTCTTAGTAAGCAGTTCATTGACGTAACCGATTTCTTCGGGAACCACTTGGTTGAACAGTACACGCCCCACCGTGGTTTCGATGATACGGTCTTCTATGCCGCCATCTTTTGCCCTCACCTTGGTTTTCACCTTGATATAGGCGTGCAGATCAACTTTCTTCTCATTGTGTGCGATGATCACTTCTTCAGGAGAGTAGAACGTCATGCCTTCGCCCTTCATCACACGCGTATCATCCGTCTTACGGCCTTTAGTCATGTAATAGAGGCCCAATACCATGTCCTGCGAAGGAACGGTAATAGGCGTGCCATTTGCCGGGTTGAGGATATTATGCGAAGCCAGCATAAGGATTTGGGCTTCCAATATAGCAGCATTGCCTAAGGGCAGGTGCACAGCCATCTGGTCCCCGTCAAAGTCGGCGTTGAATGCCGTACACACCAATGGGTGCAACTGAATAGCTTTGCCTTCAACCAAAGTAGGCTGGAATGCCTGTATACCCAAACGGTGCAGTGTAGGCGCACGGTTAAGCAATACGGGATGCCCTTTCAATACATTTTCCAGGATGTCCCATACCACCGGGTCCTTCCGGTCTACAATTTTTTTGGCAGACTTTACGGTTTTTACAATTCCCCGTTCGATCATCTTGCGGATAATGAACGGTTTATACAGTTCGGCTGCCATGTCTTTTGGCAACCCGCATTCATGCAATTTCAGATTCGGCCCAACCACGATAACCGAACGGGCGGAGTAGTCTACCCGTTTACCCAACAGGTTTTGGCGGAAACGACCTTGTTTACCCTTTAGGATGTCAGACAGTGATTTCAGCGCCCGGTTACCCTCCGTCTTCACAGCGTTCACCTTCCGCGAATTGTCAAATAACGAGTCTACAGCTTCCTGTAACATCCGCTTTTCGTTACGCAAAATCACTTCCGGCGCCTTAATCTCCATCAAGCGCTTCAAACGGTTGTTCCGTATAATTACTCTTCGGTATAAATCGTTCAAGTCAGACGTGGCAAACCGTCCGCCCTCCAGCGGCACCAAGGGGCGCAACTCCGGCGGGATAATCGGCACAATCTTTACAATCATCCATTCCGGACGGTTTTCTATGCGATCCCGGGAACTGCGGAAAGCCTCAACTACTTGCAACCGTTTCAAGGCTTCGTTTTTCCGTTGCTGCGAAGTTTCATTAGCTGCCTGATGGCGCAGGTCATAGGAAAGCTGATCCAAGTCAAGCCGCTTCAGCAGTTCCTCCAGTGCCTCCGCTCCCATCTTAGCGATAAACTTCTGCGGATCAGTATCATCCAAAAACTGGTTTTCCTTGGGTAACGTATCCAGAATATCCAAGTATTCTTCTTCGGTAAGGAAATCCATATACTGGATACCATCCTCCTCCTTCACCCCTGCCTGAATAACCACATACCGCTCATAGTAAATAATCATATCGAGTTTCTTGGTGGGCAAGCCCAACAAGTAACCGATTTTATTTGGCAGTGAACGGAAGTACCAGATATGCGCCACGGGAACCACTAAGCTGATATGCCCCATGCGCTCCCGGCGTACCTTTTTCTCCGTCACTTCAACACCACAGCGGTCGCACACGATGCCTTTGTAGCGAATGCGCTTATATTTACCGCAGTGGCATTCATAATCCTTGACCGGACCGAAAATGCGTTCGCAGAACAGACCATCGCGCTCGGGCTTGTACGTCCGGTAATTGATGGTTTCCGGTTTCACAACTTCCCCGCTTGAACGCTCCAGAATGGTCTCCGGAGACGCCAGGCTGATGGTAATCGAGGTGAAGTTGCTCTTAATTTTATTATCTTTTTTGTAAGACATACTTTCCTTTCTAAAGTTAACGCGCTATGCTTGATTAATCCAACGTGATGTCCAATCCCAAACCACGTAACTCGTGCACAAGCACGTTGAATGATTCAGGAACGGATGGTGTCGGAAGGTTATTACCTTTGACGATAGCCTCATACGTTTTCGCCCGACCCACTACATCATCCGATTTAACGGTAAGGATTTCCTGCAGGATATTTGAAGCACCGAAAGCCTCCAATGCCCAAACCTCCATTTCACCGAAACGCTGTCCACCGAATTGGGCTTTACCACCAAGCGGTTGTTGCGTAATGAGCGAGTACGGACCGATGGAACGGGCATGCATCTTGTCGTCAACCATGTGGCCTAATTTCAGCATATAAATCACGCCCACGGTGGTCGGCTGGTCAAAGCGCTCTCCCGTCAATCCGTTGTACAAGTAAGTCCGGCCTGAAGCGGGAAGGCTGGCTTTGGCCACCCATTCTTCCACCTCTTCGGTAGATGCCCCGTCGAAAATCGGCGTAGCAAACTTTACACCGAGCTTCTGTCCGGCCCAGCCCAGTACCGTTTCGTAAATCTGCCCTAAGTTCATCCGTGAAGGTACGCCTAGCGGGTTCAGCACGATGTCTACCGGTGTGCCATCTTCCAGGAACGGCATGTCTTCATCACGTACAATCTTCGCAACGATACCCTTGTTCCCGTGGCGGCCAGCCATTTTATCACCTACTTTAAGCTTCCGCTTTTTGGCAATAAACACCTTCGCCATCTGCACAATACCCGAAGGCAACTCGTCACCTACACTGATAGCAAACTTGTCTCGCTTATAGGCACCGAGCTCTTCGTTCAATTTAATGTTATAGAAGTGAAGCGTCTGTTTGATCAGCTCATTTTTATCTTCATCGGTAGTCCACCCGGTCGGATTCACGTTGTTGTACTCCAGATCCGAGAGGATCTTTTGCGTAAACTTGGCCCCTTTCGGCACCAACAACTCTTTATACACATTGTAAACACCTTGGGAAGTCTTGCCGTTTACAATCGCAAACAGCTTCTCAACTAACTTATCTTTCAGCGCCTTTAGCGCCTTAGTATGCTGTGCATCCAACTGGTCGAGGGCCTTTTTCTCCTCTTCCTTATTCATCTTCTTGGCACGTGAAAATAACTTGGTATCGATAACCACCCCGTTAATGGACGGTGGGGTCTTCAACGATGCATCTTTCACGTCACCGGCCTTGTCACCAAAGATTGCACGAAGCAGCTTTTCTTCCGGAGAGGGGTCAGATTCGCCCTTAGGCGTAATCTTACCAATCAGGATATCACCTTCACGTACTTCGGCTCCGATTCGGATAATGCCGTTTTCATCCAAATCTTTCGTTGCCTCTTCGGAAACGTTGGGAATATCAGCAGTAAGTTCTTCCTCGCCTCGCTTGGTATCCCGAACTTCAAGTTCGAACTCCTCAATATGCAGCGAAGTGAAAATATCCTGGCTCACCACACGCTCTGAAATCACGATGGCGTCCTCAAAGTTGAATCCTTGCCATGGCATGAATGCCACTTTCAAGTTACGTCCCAAAGCCAGTTCTCCGTCCTGAGTCGCATAGCCTTCGCAAAGCACCTGTCCCTTCTCTACCCGCTGTCCCGTTTTCACGATAGGTTTCAGGTTAATACAAGTACTCTGATTCGTTTTCTTGAACTTGATGAGCTTATAGGTCTTCACATCGTCATCGAATGACACAAGCCTTTCATCTTCGGTACGCTCATAACGGATTTTTATTTCATTGGCATCCACGTACTCTACCACACCATCGCCTTCAGCATTAATCAACGTACGCGAGTCGCGTGCCACACGGCCTTCCAGGCCAGTACCCACGATAGGCGCCTCCGGCCGCAAAAGAGGTACCGCTTGGCGCTGCATGTTTGAACCCATAAGCGCGCGGTTAGCATCGTCGTGTTCAAGAAACGGAATTAACGACGCCGCAATTGACGTAATCTGGTTAGGCGCAACGTCCATCAGGTCCAGCTTCTCAGGCTCAATAACAGGGAAGTCACCCTCAAACCTTGCTTTAACCCTTGGTGTGATAAAGTTACCTTTATCATCGTATTCAGCATTGGCTTGTGCGATAGTTTTACCGTCTTCATCCTCTGCTGACAGGTAAACAACGGGTTCCTCCACAACCACTCTACCGTCTTCCACCCTTCTATAAGGGGTTTCAATAAATCCTAAGTTATTGATCTTAGCATGTACGCAAAGTGACGAAATCAGACCGATATTCGGGCCTTCCGGTGTTTCGATGGTACAAAGGCGTCCATAATGGGTATAGTGTACGTCACGCACCTCAAAACCAGCACGTTCGCGAGACAATCCACCAGGTCCAAGGGCCGATAAACGGCGTTTATGGGTAATCTCAGCCAGCGGATTGGTCTGATCCATGAACTGCGACAGTTGGTTGGTACCGAAAAACGAATTAATAACGGACGACAACGTCCGTGCATTAATCAGATCCGTAGGCGTAAACACCTCATTGTCGCGAATATTCATCCGCTCACGTATGGTACGCGCCATGCGCGACAGCCCTACGCCGAACTGCGAATATAACTGCTCGCCAACGGTACGTACCCGGCGATTGGATAGGTGATCTATATCATCCACCTCAGCCTTTGAATTAATCAGGTTAATCAAGTACTTAACAATGGCGATAATATCTTCCCGGGTAAGTACCTTAATATCATCCGGCGTATCAAGTTGAAGCTTGCGGTTGATACGGTAACGGCCCACATCGCCAAGGTCATATCGTTTGTCGGAAAAGAACAAACGCTCGATGATACCACGAGCCGTCTCTTCATCAGGCGGTTCGGCATTACGCAATTGACGGTAGATATGTTCCACCGCTTCTTTTTCCGAGTTTGAGGTATCCTTCTGCAAGGTATTGTAAATGATGGAATAGTCGGCATTATTGGCCGTATCCTCCTTGGTCAGAATGATCGATTTCACTCCCGCATCGATAATCAAATCAATGTGGTCGTCTTCCAAGATGGTTTCACGTTCGAGCACCACTTCGTTTCGGTCAATGGATACAACTTCACCTGTATCCTCATCCACAAAGTCCTCAATCCATTTCTTTAGCACCCTTGCGGCCAGCTTACGGCCTACATATTTCTTTAGCCCGGATTTGCTCACTTTCACCTCGTCAGCCAAATCAAACAATTCCAAAATATCCTTATCGGAATCATAGCCTATGGCCCTCAGCAACGTGGTTACCGGGAATTTCTTTTTACGATCTATATATGCGTACATGACGTTGTTCACGTCTGTCGCGAATTCAATCCATGAACCCTTAAACGGGATAACCCTGGCCGAGTAAAGTTTCGTTCCGTTAGTATGCCGGCTCTGGCCGAAAAAAACGCCCGGCGAACGGTGCAACTGCGATACGATCACCCGCTCTGCGCCGTTGATGACAAAGGTTCCCTTAGGGGTCATGTAGGGAATGGTTCCCAGGTAAACGTCCTGTACGATGGTTTCGAAATCCTCATGTTCCTCATCGTTGCATGAAAGGCGAAGCTTTGCCTTGAGCGGGACGCTATAGGTCAATCCCCGTTCGATACACTCCTGGATACCATAACGGGGGGGATCGACGAAATAATCCAAAAACTCAAGCACAAAGATGTTCCTTGAATCAGAAATGGGGAAGTTTTCGGAAAATACCTTGAACAGCCCTTCTTGGTGGCGGTTGTCGGAAGTTGTTTCAAGCTGAAAAAACTCCCTGAAAGATTCCAATTGCACATCCAGAAAATCAGGGTAATCAATTACCTTCTTACTGTTTGCGAAATTAATTCTTTCGTTTTGAATACTTTTGTTTGCCAAGGGAATAAGAATTTAGTTTAATATTAAACTGTGCATTTTGTGTTGTTTGCCCGCTGCATTGCGAAATCATGTACAACACGAACATGAAAGGAGGTAAAGTCACAAACAGGAATAGACTCTGACGAATTTACGTCAGAGTCTAACCCATTTAGGCATGTTGTATGATCAGCGTTACTTGATCTCAACAACAGCTCCTGCTTCTTCAAGTTGCTTTTTCAAAGCTTCAGCTTCGTCTTTAGCAACACCTGTTTTCAATTCTTTAGGTGCTCCATCAACCAGGTCCTTAGCTTCTTTCAGGCCAAGGCCTGTCAAATCCTTAACAAGTTTCACAACGGCCAATTTCTGACCGCCGGCTTCTTTCAGGATTACATCGAAAGAGGTCTTTTCTTCAGCAGCAGCAGGGGCATCGCCACCCGCAGCAGGACCAGCAACAGCAACCGCTGCGGCAGCAGGTTCGATGCCATACTCATCCTTCAAGATTTGAGCTAACTCGTTAACTTCTTTTACTGTTAAGTTTACCAACTGCTCAGCAAACGCTTTTAAATCTGCCATTTTATTTTTAATTTTTGAATTTACTGTTTAATAATTTTAATAACAATCCTTCGGGCATTTTGATTGGGAGACGCCCTACTCTCCTCGTTCCTGTAAAGTTTTAACCAACCCGGCCAATGTGTTGCCACCAGACTGGAGGGCAGATACCACATTCTTGGCAGGGGATTGCAGCAATCCGATGATATCGCCGATAAGCTCGTTCTTCGATTTAAGCTTGGTCAGCGCGTCGATCTGGTTATCGCCGATAAATACTGCAGCGTCGATATAAGCGCCCTTCAGTACCGGTTTGTCACCGTCTTTCCGGAGCTCTTTAATCAACTTAGCCGGAGCATTACCTGTTTCGGAAAACAGCATCGTTGACGAACCTTTGAGTATACCGACCAATTCCTCCGAATCCACGCCGGCTTCAACAAGCGCTTTCTTTATCAACGTATTTTTAACCACTTGCATGGCAATACCCCTATCGTAACACTTTCTGCGAATACCATTTACGGTGGCCACGGTCAAATCAGCAGTATCGGTAATGTAAAAATTGCCGTAAGATTTAATCTGCTCAGCTAAAGCTTTAACAATTTCTTGCTTTTCTTCTCTTTTCATGATTAAATTCCTGCTACTGATTTAGTTTCAATTTGGATACCGGGACTCATGGTTGAAGAGAGGTATATACTTTTGAAATACGTCCCTTTTGCCGCTGAAGGTTTCAATTTGGAAATTGTCTGCAACACTTCCAAGGCATTCTCGTAAATCTTTTCCGGAGGGAAAGACACCTTGCCGATGGAAGTATGAATAATTCCCGTTTTATCTACCTTGAAGTCAATCTTACCAGCCTTAACGTCGGCCACGGCTTTACCGATATCGCTGGTCACCGTGCCGGTCTTCGGGTTTGGCATCAGGTTGCGCGGACCGAGAATACGGCCAAGCTTCCCAACCTTTGCCATCACACTGGGCATGGTAATGATGATATCAACATCGGTCCATCCTCCCTCGATCTTACTGATATAGTCGTCCAATCCCACATAGTCAGCTCCCGCAGCCTTGGCCTCTTCCTCCTTGTCAGGTGTACAAAGCACCAACACGCGGACGGTTTTACCCGTACCATGTGGCAATGTGGCAATACCACGTACCATTTGATTGGCTTTACGGGGATCTACGCCAAGGCGCACATCAATATCCACCGAAGCATCAAACCTGGTAGTGGTTATATCCTTTACCAAGGCAGCAGCCTCCTGTAAGGAATACGCTTTACCAACTTCAATCTTGGATAGTGCCGCTTTTTGATTTTTTGTTAATCTTGCCACTTTCTTAAATTGATTTCGTTAACTAATTGTTCCAGGGCGCATTACCGTTCACTGTAATACCCATACTACGCGCCGTGCCGGCTACCATCCGCATGGCTGACTCCAGTGTAAAGGCGTTCAAATCCGGCATTTTATCTTTTGCTATGGCTTCCACTTGTTCCCAAGTAACTGAACCCACCTTTTTGCGGTTAGGTTCACCAGAGCCCCCTTTCACACCGGAAGCCTCAATCAGTTGCACGGCAACCGGAGGGGTCTTAATGATAAAATCGAAAGACTTGTCGCTATACACCGTAATGACAACAGGCAATACTTTGCCGGGCTTGTCTTGGGTACGTGCATTGAACTGCTTGCAGAACTCCATGATATTCACCCCTTTTGCACCCAATGCGGGTCCTACTGGAGGTGACGGGTTTGCAGCGCCGCCCTTCACTTGTAATTTTACTAACGCACTGACTTCTTTTGCCATTTCTACGATGTTGATTAATTAATAAATGTTTGTTAGTAAGGTGGAAGCATTTAACGTAACATTTAGATTTTGAAGCGCTTACTGCTAAACTGTAGAAGCACCCCAAAATGGAGTGCAAAGGTACAAAAATATTTTAAATATCAAGCATAATGAAAAAATAATACCCCTAAATCAGGGTATTATCCTCTTACTCTTTCTCTACTTGTATATAATTCAGTTCTAATGGGGTCTTCCGGCCAAAAACCTTCACCATTACTTTCAGCTTCTTTTTCTCCTCATTCACCTCTTCAATCTCTCCGGTAAAACCGTTGAACGGACCATCATTAACCTTGACCAGCTCACCAACATAGAACGGCACATTCATCAGTTCGCCCTGTTCGGACATTTCGTCTACCTTTCCCAGGATCCGGTTGATTTCAGCCGGACGCAGTGGAATGGGAGTCCCGTCCTTATCGCCCAAAAAACCTACTACACTGTTTATGTTTTTGATAACATGTTCAAGTTCACCATCCAACGCAGCTTCTAACAGCACATAGCCCGGGTAAAAGTTACGTTCCTTGGCCACTTTTTTGCCGTCGCGCATCTGATAGTACTTTTCCATCGGGATCAGCACCTGAGGCACCAGATGATTAATACCCAACCGGTTCACCTCAGCTTCAATATATTGCTTTACCTTCTTTTCCTTACCACTTACGGCCCGTACAACGTACCATTTCAGTGCTTGATCTGCCATTTCTCTTACCCAACAATTAAGACCTGATATTATAGAACAATTCCAGCACGTTACTTGATGCCTTATCCATTGCGAAAATCATCAACGCAATGATAATCGATGCCACTAACACCACCACGGCAGAACTTTGCAGTTGTGACCAAGTAGGCCAAGTGACTTTCTGGCTCATTTCGGTATAAGAGTCCTTTATAAATTCAAGTACGTTTGCCATGTCCTATATTTTTGCACGGGCACCAGGATTCGAACCCAGATCAAAGGTTTTGGAGACCTCTATTCTACCATTGAACTATGCCCGTGTAATTTTTTTAGACAAGATTAGCTAATCAGCGAATTCTGATTAGCTAATCTGTCAAACTATTGTTTTCAAGCAACTGCTTACTTGATAATTTCAGTTACCTGTCCTGCACCTACGGTACGGCCACCTTCACGGATAGCGAACCGCAGACCTTTTTCCATAGCGATAGCGTTAATCAACGTAACTGTGATTGTTACGTTATCACCAGGCATCACCATTTCAACGCCTTCAGGAAGCGCAATCTCTCCGGTCACGTCAGTGGTACGGAAATAGAATTGCGGCCGGTATTTGTTAAAGAACGGTGTATGGCGGCCTCCCTCTGCTTTGGACAGAACGTAAACCTCAGCCTTGAACTCCGTATGAGGAGTAACAGAACCAGGTTTACAGATAACCATACCGCGACGGATATCGGTTTTCTCAATACCGCGGAGCAACAGCCCGACGTTATCACCAGCTTCACCGTAATCCAAAATTTTACGGAACATTTCCACACCGGTAACAGTAGACTTCAAGTTCTCAGCACCCATACCCAGGATTTCCACAGGGTCACCAGTGTTGATCACTCCACGCTCGATACGTCCGGTAGCTACCGTACCACGGCCAGTGATGGAGAATACGTCTTCGATTGGCATCAGGAACGGAAGATCCGTCAAACGCGGAGGAATAGGAATGTAGTTGTCTACAGCGTCCATCAATTCCATAATCTTCTCTACCCATTGAGGCTCACCGTTCAAACCACCAAGTGCAGAACCACGAATCACAGGAATATCGTCACCCGGGTATTCATAGAACGAGAGCAGCTCGCGGATTTCCATTTCAACCAAATCCAACAGTTCAGGGTCATCCACCAAATCCACTTTATTCATAAACACAACCAGCGCAGGTACACCAACCTGGCGAGCCAACAGGATGTGCTCACGGGTTTGAGGCATCGGACCGTCAGTAGCAGCCACAACGATAATGGCACCGTCCATTTGAGCAGCACCCGTCACCATGTTCTTCACGTAGTCGGCGTGGCCCGGGCAGTCAACGTGTGCATAGTGACGGTTGGCTGTTTGGTATTCTACGTGCGCTGTATTGATAGTGATACCGCGCTCTTTTTCTTCAGGAGCAGAGTCAATTGAGTCGAAAGAACGGGCCTCAGAAAGACCTTTGTCCGCCAATACCTTCGTGATTGCAGCGGTGGTGGTTGTTTTACCGTGGTCAACGTGACCGATCGTACCAATGTTTAAGTGCGGCTTACTGCGGTCAAATTTCTCTTTTGCCATGTTTTATGCGAATTAGTAATTTAAAATTTTAGTGTATTATATAAATATTATATGTTACTCTTACGAGCCAATGATGGGACTTGAACCCATGACCTCTTCCTTACCAAGGAAGTGCTCTACCGCTGAGCTACATCGGCTTTTTGTGTTTTACAATCCAAATCCCTGTCAACTTACCAGTCCATTGGCTTGACAGGGGACGCTGTTAAACACATGATGAGCGGAAGACGGGTCTCGAACCCGCAACCTATAGCTTGGAAGGCTATCGCTCTACCAATTGAGCTACTTCCGCTTATTGACAATCCGGATTGACGTGCCGCACACTGCCCACCCAAACAAAAACCGCCAGTCCAAAAACCGACAATAAAATGGTGGGGGGAGAAGGATTCGAACCTTCGAAGCCGAAGCAACGGATTTACAGTCCGTCCCATTTGACCGCTCTGGAATCCCCCCAAACCTGAGCCCCCTGCCGGGATCGAACCAGCGACCTACTGATTACAAGTCAGTTGCTCTACCAGCTGAGCTAAGGAGGCGTCAATATTTCAAAAAACGCAACGTATCAATTTGGCTTTCTTGGGGTAATCTACCCACAAAAACACCCCCTTTTCCTTTAGGGACTGCAAAGATATACAAACTTGTTTTAATACAAAAATTATTTAAAAAAATCTAACGCTTCGCCATAACCTCCTCCTTGTAGCGGCTTTTATACTGCTTATCTGTATCTTCGCTGCAGCGATTACACTTATGAAACATATTGCCTATTGTATAGTCGGCTTGCTTCTGCAGATGGTTTTCTTTCCTTCCTTTTCGCAAGAGAAAAAAAGCCTTTGGGAGCATAAGCTCATCCAGCGGTTTATATCGCCGGAAAAAGACAGCACACGATCGGCAGGCTTCGTAGTGGTTCCGGCTTTGGGTTATGCCCAGGAGACCGGACTGGAATTTGGTTTGGCAGGGGTTTACAATTTTTACTTCAATAAGGCCGACACCTCCATCCGCACTTCCAACATCACCTTTGTCGGCACGTTCACCACTGAACGGCAGACCAATATCAAGCTGGAATCCGATATTTGGACCACAGGCAACCGTTACCATTATGTCAGCGAACTCCGTTTCCGTAATTTCCCCTTTAACTTCTATGGGATCGGCAACCAAACGGCCCAAAATGACAAAGACATCCTCTTGATGCGAATGGTCAGAGTCCGGTTTGAAGGCGAACGTAGGTTAGCGCCCCAATATTATGCCGGCATCAATTTCAACTATGAGTACTTTTTGTTTTCAGACCAAGAAGCCGGCGGTATTTTTGACCGGCAACCGCCGTTCGGACAGGAAGGCGGATGGCACCTGTTATTCGGTCTTTCACAGCTATACGACACACGTAACAGCAACACCTATACCACCAATGGATACTATGTCCGAGCAAAATATGCTTACTCACCCGGCTTCGGTGGAGGCGACCATTTTAAAGGAAGCAAAGTCGATATAGACCTCCGTGCTTTTTTCCCGTTGACGAGCGAACTCACCCTTGGTTTGAACACACGTTACCACACAACATTCGGCCCCCGTATCCCTTTTTACGTATACAACGAATTAGGGGGTGATATGATGATGAGGGGATATTACAGCGGGCGGTACCGCGACCGTAGCTTGCTTGCCGCACAAAGCGAGCTTCGCTATCGCTTTCACCCCCGGGTCGGTTTAGCCGCATTCGCGGGTGCCGGATCAACTTATCAAGCCCGAAAACAGCCAATGCGCCTTGTCCCGTCTTATGGTGGCGGACTGAGGTACTTCTTCGACCTAGAGCATAACAGCAGCATCCGGTTTGAATATGGTGTCGGCGAAAAACGACCGGGCGAAAAAAGGCAAGGCGGTTTTTACCTGTCGCTCAGCGAAGCCTTTTAGTCAGAATTCACGCTCCAAAGATTGATCCCATTCGGTATCGACCACCACCGCAAAGCCGTTAACGCTTCCCGTGTTACCGAGCAGCCGACCCCTAAGAAGCAAACGCACGTTATTTATGATAGGTTCCGCTAAAATCAAGGTATTCAACACCCCACCGTCTTCCCCGTAAGCCGTCAATTCATAAATCACCTCCGCAGGATGGTTAAGCAATCCTAAAAACTGATGGAAAGAAACCTGATAGTCCGACAAATCGGTAAAGCCACTGAACGAGACGGATTGTACATCGGATAGCGGCTGGGCATCGGGCATCCCGAAGGGCGTATATAAGTAGTTTGGATGCTCCCTGGTTATTACAATTTTCTTCACCGCAAGTAAGTCATCCGCAAAATCGGTAAAATCAAATGTTATCTGGCTATAACACCGCTTTAACGTAATGGTCTCCTCCATATCCGCATTGCCCACCTCCATGTTTCGGATCGATGAGGCATAGGTCACGGCTTGGTGGTCGTCAAAATGGTGACCGAAATAAAACTCGTTCGCACTGCTAATTGCTGCTGGCAACAGTACGTCCTTGCGCGTACGATAAGCCACAAAGACGATATCATATACCCCCGGGTTCAATTTTACATCCAGTTTACCGTTCTCAAGCACGGCACCCATAGCCACTTCCTGTTGCGCCACGACACGCCCGTCGTCCGCCGAAAAAATATAATAGCGCAATGCGCTAGGCATGTCGGGGTCACCAGAACTGCCTTCGCCACTGTAGACCCCGGAGAGGCGGATGTTGTCAAGTCTGACCACTCCTGTATTTTCATTGTAATCTCCGGCACCTTCCCGGTTGCCGGGCAGAAACGTAAGCTTTAGCCGCAATTCCCTGATACCGATAAATTGCGAGAACTCGCCCATGTCGAAGTCGTATCGGTTACGCGCCTGCGGATTCATGTTTTGGAACTGATTATCGGCATTGAAATCCGTGTATGTTTCCCCTTCATCGATCGAATAAGACAAAACAAAGCTCTTCGGCCCGGTATTCGAGCTGCTAACATCAAGGGCAAAAGCGGTGAGTGAGACAACACCCTGCATGGGCAATGTGATTTCAAGTGTCTTTAACCCTTCAAGGCTCAGGGATTTACCGGCTTCAACGGGGGATAAACCAAATCCGGTTCCAAATCCGGGTTCTGTGGTTTTTGCCTCAAACACAATGCCCGCCCCTGTCTCGTCCACGGCGATATCCGGCGTCAGCGTCTCGTTATTGAATGACCAATAATACAGGTATTGCGGTTCCGTACTCGGTGTCACGCCCGTTAGCGCCAGCACGCCGCTGTCCGTCATTCCATGAGCCAAACGGGCAGCCTGCGTCTTTGCAAGTGGGGTAATTTCGGTCTCAAAGCCCGCTACCTTAAAAGTAACGGTATGCAGGTCATCGAACGCGGCCATGGGAACGTCACGCTTACAACCTATTAAGGTAATTATCCAAATAATGCAAGCTATTGAACGAAGTAGACATTGTAAAGTTTTCATAACAGTTATATCGATTAGTAAACCATACAAAGCCGGGAACCCGTCGCTCCCCGCCCGATTGATCTACTACCACACTATTACTGTTAAGCGTTTTAGGAAGCTAATGGGGTCAGTTGTCTCACACAAATATGACTGACAAGGTAATGATCATCAACCTATCCCGATAAGTATCAACTATTTTTTACAATAGTGTAAAAAATTATAACAATTAAGATATTAAGACAGAACAACGGTTTAATAATAATTAAAAACAGGCAACTAAAGAAAAACCCTGCCCATACATCAGCATGGGCAGGGTGTTGCTAGTTCTGTTTTACCGTAATCGTTAACTCTTGTTTACAGATAGCGCTTTTTCGATTAAAAACAGTAAGTTCCTGCGATGTGCCGTTGTTTGGATATCCGAACCGGACGACGCTCCGGTTAGTTTGGTTTTAACATCCGTCAGTGCGGCCAATGCTGCGGCCTTACTCGCATAATCATAACCGGTTTTAGCTTCCAGGATACCGCTCAAGGCGGCCACGTAATCCGTTTGAAGGTTTTGGCGAACCAGATTGACGCTGCCATTGAGGTCAGCATCAAAAATATAGCCCGTCAAATCCTGCATTACCTCCGCTACGGGATATTCATTTCCGTATAAGCTGCTATTGTTGATTCTTGACAGTGTTGTAGGATGCAGAATGTGCGACAGCGTATTCACCTGCAATGAACGGAAGGTATTCTGTGGCTTATAGTCTTCCGTACCGTTGAAGAAATTAAAGCCACGGCGCTGGGGCTGTAGATACGGGAACAACGGATAGTCTACTTCAAACGCATCCGGGGCATAAATATATTTACCCAGTAAATCCATGGCTTTCTTCTGTGTTTCCAGCGGCACGGGTGTATAAGGTTTACTGTCCGTTTTCTGCCCTACAAAGCTGCGATCTACATACACACCGCCAATATAACGACTAATGGCGTTAGCCATGTCTGCCCGTTGGCGGTTAAGCTGCCCGTATCGCTGTAGCAGTTCCTGATAGCTTTGGTCCGGTTTGCTAAACCGATCTTTCAATTTCGGCATCATGTCATTAACCAATAAAAAGCGCTCTTCACCATAAGCCATCATGTCATTGGAATGGTCATTCACATTAACGCGTGGATCGATGGCCTTACCGGGGCTGCGCATGTCATCGGCATCATTACCGAATGCCAACTGGGGCTCAGTACTCCGGCTCAGGATCCGGTTCAGCCCTTTTTCTTCCTCTTCAGGCGAAAACGGGGTATAACCGTATTCAATAGCCCAGATGTCATAAGGCCCCGCTTTCGTGGTATAATAATCGCCTTGCTTCTTACGGTCGCGGCTCACATTAATGGCCGGATAATCCATTACTGAGCCTTGCAGGCCAACTTTCCGGGTCAGCTTAGTATCATGCAATTGATCGGGGCTAAGCATCTGGCTCGCCCGCATGTTGTGGTTCAGTCCTAATGTATGTCCCATCTCATGCATGATCAGGTAATAGAGAAACTGCTTGTGCATCTCACGCACCGTTTCAGCTTTCCTGGCCTCCCCCATATCGGCGTCGAGGGTTTCCACTACCGCTAATCCCGTCTGGAATTGCATGCTCAATTCATTGGACAGGTTGCAAAGCGCCATTCGGTTAACCTGCGAATGATGCAGATATACCTCTTGGGGAGCAATGGCCTCCGCTGGATTTTCCCACGGGGCCGCTGCCGGCGTTCCGGTGCCACCATTGAACAGGTCGTCCATCACCGGAGTTCCGGCGCCCGACTTCCATTCCACGGTAATGTCTGCACCCAAAATCTGGCCGGTCAACGGGTTAAAGAAACTTGGTCCGATGGCACCGTAGCTCGGACTGCTTGACGATTTCCAGCGGATAACATTGTAAGCAATATCCGCCGGATCCCAATCGGCATCATCGGGCATTTCTTTCATCACAATCGCATTCCGGAAACCTGCAGCCTCAAACGCTTCATTCCACTTTTCACCTGCTTCTTTAATTATCGGGCGGTATTCCAGCGGGGTGGTATTTTCAATCCAGAACACAATAGGTTCTACGGGTTCACTGATTTTAGCATTCGGGTTTTTCTTTTCCAGATGCCAACGGCTTATGAAATCCCGGTACGGGGTGGGCGAAACGGACGTAAGGTCATCTACCTGGGCACCGAAATAGCCTACCCGGGGGTCGTCTCTACGCGGGCGGTAACTATTTTGGGGTACCTCCAAAAACGAATGCTGCATTTTTATGGTCACGTAGCGGGCATCCGTAATATCCCTGCCACCGCCGTTCAGCGGGGCAGGGTTTTCATAAGCCAAACTGACCACCACGTCGGTGTTTCCCGGAAACGACCTTACTGTATCATAACCGGACTTCCCTGTGTTAAGATTTCCCAGATTGAATACCGCCGTAGGCGGTACCCCCGGCGGAATAACCGGCTTCACAGCATCCAGTTTATTGCTGATGAACAAACCATCAACAGGAATAAGATAGCCCGAACTATCGTGAGCCGCTATTTTCTCCGAATGGAAAATGGCTTCCGCTACGTCTGCATTAGCGGCCTTGCTCACCGGATTGTTCGGATCGTAGTAAAACGAGGTGTTTTTTCGCAGAAACTCTATCCGATCATTTTTTTTCCGAATACTGAACAGCCATGTATCCCTGATCATGTTCTGGTTAAGGTACAGCGCCGTAGGCCCTCCCATGGAAAAGCTCTGGTAAATAAAGTCTTTATCCAATTGGTCTTTGGTTAAGTAAAGTTGCAGGCTGGCCGTGGCGGTATCCCGGTACAGTGTAAAAAGCCCATCAATCTTTGTGCTGGATTTCACTTTGTCCGAAATCGAAGGCTCGTCGGCCTTTTTCTTCTTCACCGAATCGGCTTCCGCTTTCTTTGTACTGTCAGGCGGTGCAACCTTCGCCGTGTCGGGCTGCTGCTTACTTGAGGTGTCCTGCAGGGAATACACGATCCCCCCGAAGCCGAATGCGGGTACCGCCAAAAAAAGGCTACCCGCCGCAATGAACGTCAATACGTACTTCATAAGGTTTGGATATAATTATTCATTCATGTGGTGGTTCAACAAGCATAACGCTCACCATAATGATGAGACGCCAAAAACCCCGATAAGTTACACCATTCCTCACAAATGCCTGGAAAGTCCGCGCAACTTCTTTGTTACACAAGCACTTGTACTTAACCACGGCAACTATCTTCCATCAAGTGATGATTTCAGTGGAATAACTTCATCCGCAAACTTCTTGTCATCAACAAGGAAATACGTGGTAGGGCGTTGCGATGATTGAACGATCCATTGTGCCGTGTCTTGCTTCCATGCCTGTACACTCACCAACTCTCCAGATCGGCCGTGAACGGTCAACAATGCATCGGCCCCATCCTTAGGCTCAAACCCGTTTGCAAACGTCGGCAAGCTCATCAGTGCCATTCGGCTGATATAGCGCTCCACGGCAGCTGAGTCAGCCGTCGCCCCGTCGAGCAACCAGGAGGTTCCTTCCTTAGTGAGCGACCAAGCCGATACGCCGGACGCCGTTATTGACATCACATCATCTTTGGTCACCCGCAGAAATGTTTTGTCGCGCCAGTCATTGAGCGGTTTATTATACTGAGAATACAAATAGCCGTCCACCGCATACACCTTATCGGCATCAGCCAGCCGCAAATACGACTGCCCTCCACCGTACGGGTTCCCCTGTGCTGGAGCATCTCCTAACCACCATTCCCCTAACCTGATGTCGCCACCGCCGAGCACTACAATGCGGATGCCAGATGTATCCCCCACATGATATTCGTCCCATTTTGACGACTGCCCCGTGACGATACGGTTCGCCCGCATATCCACGAATGAACCCATCAGGGCTTTCACCGCATTACTGTCGGCCCGATCCGACATCCCTTCACGGCTAACAACCCACCCTTGGGGTGTACGGCTCAGCACTACCTCTTGTCGCTGTTCACTGACCGGATACAATTTAATTTGCTGCACAGACGCGGTATCAATGGCCGCCAACTCAATATTCAGCGTATTTTCACGTTTTGATGCACGGAAAAATCTGGCCCCCAGGTAAACGATTACCAGAACAGCCAAGACAATGGTCAATTTTTTGTTATTTAACTTCATCATAGTTTTCAGCCATTCGTTGTTGTCTTACCTTGCGGTTACGGCGGACACGCCATATACCATATAGGATAGCCAATACCACCGGAAGCAAAAAATTCAAATACTTAATTGTTACCTTCGCGCTATCGGACAATTCTGCAATGGGTCTTGAGGTTACGCCCTTGGTCCGCAGTTCGATAAGCCCCGTATCGTCCGAAAGCCAGTCGATGGCATTCGCTAATAAATTCACATTATCAGGTTCAACCTGCCGCTGCTGCGACTGCTGCCCTTGCATGGGGGGCGGGCCGTTGATAATGAAATCACCATCAGAAACCAATACCACTTTTGTTGGTGTTCCCCCAGCAACCATCGGCCCTTCCACCGCTGCCGCTACACAGATGTTACGGGCCTTGAAGTCGTCCTGTTTCCAATCTTTGTTAATCTGGAAAAAGGCCGGTGCAGGCAATGTATCAGAAAGCGCAGACGAAAACGCCAACGGTGTAAAACGTAGTGTGGTATCACCTGTAAAGCGCACCGGGCTCGCAAATTCCATTACTACCTGCTCCAGTCCCGATGATACCGGGTGATTGGCAAACGTAGAAAGAATGGGCAGATAAGGAAACGACACGTTGGTCTGCAGCATAAAGAACCCTTGCTGCTGCTGTATGGGTATAGTCGCGCATTGCGCATCAATCACAAACGCGGCATCCACCATGATGCCTCTTTGGGCAAGCCACCCTTCAAGTCCGGTGGTTACTTCGTTGCCCTGGCCGTTTTGCAGGTTCCCATCCACCCGGTTTAATGCTACTGCCAGCCGTCCGCCCCTTCCCAAAAAGGTATCCAACTTCGCCAAGTGATTGGCAGGGATGCTGTCGGTGGGCCTAATAATGGCCAATGTGGCTACATCTGCGGGTACACTGGTCGAATCGCTGAATGTTACAGCCTGCACATCATACAAGATTTGCAGTTGCTGGTTCAGCTGAGGCATCTCATATAGGGCCGGCTCGCCGTGTCCTTGCAGAAAACCAATTTTGGGTTTCCTGGCAATGGTCAACTTCTTAATGGACGTGGCCAGTGCGTATTCCATGGCAGCTCCCGGCTGGATAAACGGGATAACTTCCTGTTTATCCCCGTAATCGATGGTAGCCCCCAAGTAAGCCCGCTGTTGCTTCACTTGATCCCGTTCGCGTACATTAATCATGACCGGGCGAATACCCTTTTGAGCAACCTCCTGCTCCTTCGCTTCATCCGTGTTGGGGTTGATGAACTCAAACATCACCTGCCCGCGCGACCGGCTGGCGAACTCCACGAGCATATCCTGAAAATCCTTTCGGGCCTTCTGGATATGTGCCGGCAAATTTTCTGAAAAATACGCCCGCACCGTTACAGGCTCATCCAAGCCAGCGAGAATATCCCGCGTAGCCTTGCTTAAGGTATATTGACGCCCTTCAGTGAAGTCCAGTCGGAAACGGAACTCATAAGCCAGCAGATTAGCCATCACCACGATGCCAATCAGCAGGGTCACAGAAGTATATAGCTTTCTCTTCATGGTCATTGAATGGTACGTTTAGCAAGTGAAACCTCGGCCAGCATCAATCCTACAAAAACGATAGACAAGAAATAAACCACGTCTGTACTGTCTACGACACCGCGGGAGATGCTCCCGAAATGCTGAGACAGGCTCAGGGCGTCGAAGAACAGTCCTACAGCACCCGTGAACTGCCCCGCCAGCACATCGAAAATCAGGTGGAAAAATAATCCGATGAAGAGCGCGGTCAGGAAAGCCACAATCTGATTGCTGGTAATGCTGCTCGCAAACAGCCCGATACTGATGTATGCCGCACTCAGCAACAACAGGCCCAAATACCCGCATACTACCTGTCCTACATCAAGATTTCCTATATTGGCCAACGTAATGGGATACGGCAGCGTGAAAGCTAATGCAATAGACACCAGCAAAAACGTCGAAAGGAATTTACCCACCACCACCTGCCGATCCGTCACCGCCTTGGTAAGCAGCAATTCAATGGTGCCGGTTTTATTCTCTTCGGCGAGCAGGCGCATGGTGAGCGCCGGAATAAAGAAAAACAACGTCCAGAAAGCCACATTGAAGAATGCTTCGAGACTAACCTGGCCCACCATGAAGATATCCGAACCAAAAAGCCACGTAAAAAAGCCACTGAAGCCCAAGAACAGCACTAACATGATGTAGGCCATAAGGGAGTCGAAATACGAATGCAGTTCGCGTTTAGCGATTACCCAAATTGCTTGCATAATATGCCGATTAGTTTACGGTTAAATTTCTGAAAATATCCTCCAGGCGGGTCTCAACCGGCGTCATCTCGGTGATTACCCAGCCTTTTGCCACACACAGGTTAAAGATGTCGCGCCGCGATGAGTGACCTGCCCGGCTTTTTACCTCGAAACGCGACGACCCGCCTTCATCCGCCTTCACTACAGCTACATGCGGCAAAGCCGACAGCGCTTCCACAGCGTGCTGGGCCGTGGTGCCCTCCAGTTGGAGATGCACCACTTCCTGTCCGGATGCCTGCTGGCGCAAGGTGTCAGCCGTACCGTCTGCCACAATCTTCCCTTTGTTAATGATCAGTATACGGTCGCACGTAGCTTCCACCTCCGGCAGTATATGCGTACTGAGAATGACAGTTTTGGCCTTGCCAATCTCCCGGATAAGCCTGCGTATTTCTACAATTTGATTGGGGTCAAGCCCTGTGGTGGGTTCATCAAGAATAAGAATCTCCGGGTCATGGATCATGGCTTGGGCCAGTCCTACCCGCTGCCGGTAGCCTTTAGATAGTTCACCGATATTTTTGTGCTTTTCAGCGTTAAGGCCGCATAGCCGGATCATCATCCGTGTACGCTCTTCGATCCGATCATTCGGTACGCCTTGGAGTGCAGCACAAAATTGTAAGTAGTCAATCACCGGCATATCTAAGTACAATGGATTATGTTCCGGCAGGTACCCGATGTATCGTTTAAGCGATTGCCCTTCCCGCTTCACCGACCGACCGTCGATAAGGATATCGCCACCATCGATACCAATATAGCCCGTAATCATCTTCATCGTACTACTCTTGCCCGCCCCGTTGGGTCCAAGGAAACCAAGGATTTCCCCCGTTTTCACCTCAAAGGAAATCCCGTCGACCGCCCGTTGCGAAGCATAACGTTTGGATAGATTTTCAATACGTATGTCCACGAGTCAAGAAAATTTTGGAGTCTAGTCGATTGACCGGAATCTCCGGCCAATGGTTGGTGCGAAATTATTGGATTTCGGAAAAAAAACAAAATCAATCTTGTGGCGCATCTCCACTAAAACCGGATACGGAAATCCTCCTTGGCCTGTCCGGCATGGAAAAACACAAGCCCCGCGTGAAAGAGGTCGACCGTAACGGTCACCTCTGGCTTGGATTTAATCGTCTGCCATAACTGTCTCATGCCATTCCCCCGATGAATGTCGGTAATCACGATCACACTCTGACGATGAAGCTGCGGCCACAAATGTTCCAGTTGCCGCTCCAAAGCATCGCCCCCACCGCCCCATGCAACAACAAAGTCCAACTGCCCTTCGGACCACGCGGTTCCCACCCGATATACGTGCTCCGGTTTAAACCTTTCGATAAGGCGATGTATCAAGCGCCTCACCTTGTCCTTCGATTCGCTTGCGCGCCTCGGCGCATAAATCACTTCATCAACCAAGCGATACACAAATGGCGAGTGTGTGCCGTGGCGGCTATGAGACCTCAGATAATGCGCCAGAAAGTCGACATAGAACCGTATGCTTTCCATCATGCCAAAGATAGCGATAACCGGCAATCCGCTTGGCAGCCCGAAACAATTCCAATAGTTTTTTGTAATTTTGTCATAATGAACGACAAAGAGTTAGATTCACTGATAAAATTACTTGACGATCCAGACGCCGAGGTCTTCCGGCATGTGGAACAAAAGCTGATTACCATGGGGCCGGAAGTCATTACCCGGCTGGAGTCGGTATGGGAACAATCGTTCGATGTTGTGTTGCAGACCCGGATCGAGAACCTCATCCATAAAATACAATTCGAAGATGTGCTGCAAGAACTCGAACTATGGAAGCTAAGCGGCTCTTTCGACCTATTGCAAGGATTGATCATCGTTAACAAATACCAATATCCCGATGCGGATGAACAGAAAATTATCAACCAGATAGAAGCCATCAAACGCGATGCTTGGCTGGAAATGATTTATAGCATGAGTGCGGTGGAAAAAGTGCGGTTGCTTAACAATATCATTTACAATGTATACGGATTCTCAGGCAATACCAGCAACTATCATGATCCGCAAAATTCCTACATTGGTCAAGTATTGGAAACCCGCCGGGGTAACCCCATACTGCTCGCGTGCATCTATAGCATTGTAGCACAGAAGCTTGATATTCCAATTTATGGGGTAAACTTACCTAAGCATTTTATTTTGGCTTATACCGAGGGCCATAATCCCGTTGAAAGCCAGCACGGCATTCTGTTCTATATCAACGCTTTCAACCGGGGGCAGATCTTCGGGCGGCATGATGTGGTGGCCTTTCTCAAGCAGCTTAACCTTTCGCCCAGCGATAACTTCGTGTTACCATGCAGCAATCCGGACATTATCACCCGTGTACTTCGCAATTTAATAACCTCTTATGCCCAAGCAGGAAACGCCGCCAAAAGCGAAGAAATTAACCGAATGCTGTCTATACTGACTTAAACAACAAATCTTATCACTGCACCTGCCCGCGGGCATCCAGGAAGATGCTGAATGGGCGTCTATTAGGCGCACTAAAGGTCACCTCTGCTTCCGGCGCTACATTTCCGCTATCCGAAAGCTTGAAACGCAATACCTTGCCAGGCCTTTCGGCCGCATCTGCTACATAAATAATCCGCTGCCCATCGGCACGGGGTCGCGGGTCGATGG
The DNA here is from genome assembly GCF_900112315.1 of Parapedobacter composti. Lineage (GTDB taxonomy): Bacteria > Bacteroidota > Bacteroidia > Sphingobacteriales > Sphingobacteriaceae > Parapedobacter > Parapedobacter composti. Next base: position 326,143 of record NZ_FOLL01000002.1, read on the forward strand.
CCACATCAATAGGGCCGGAAAGACCAGTAAGCGGCCCGCTAATCACCCGTGTGGGCATCACGGTAACCAATGGTTGGGTCAGGTGTTCTTTGATACCTTGGATGATATAAACCTTGCCCGCCATATTTTGATTGGGATCACCGTAATCAGCGGCTACCAGCACATCCAGCGAGTCTACGAATGCAATCCCCCTGATGCTTAGGGCGCCCGGAATCCGCAGGGTTGAAATGGCTGGAAAGTTCACTTCAACAGAATCAGCTTGGGATAGATTTCCATATAGTTGAATACCACCATTAGCAGCAGCGTCAGAGACCAATAGGCTGTCGCCCCAAAGCACCATTCCCCAAGGCCGAACCCCCTCTGTTAATTGAAGGGCACGATTAGGCACGGTATAACCGTTTCGGTTCATCGGCTGGTAAAAACCATAGATATGTGAAAAGGTTGAGCCGGTGTTTGCAACATAAAGCATCTGGGTTGCCGGGTGAAACGCCACCCCCCGCATCTGATTCAATCGGCTGTTACCCAGTCTCCCTGTATTGGCCAGCTGTCCCAGATTATTTACCTGCATTACCCGTACCAGTGTATCATAACGCCCCGACTGGAAAGCACGCCCCACATTCGGACTAAAGTGGATGCCTGCACCGCCGGCAGCACCTGAGTTATGATTGAAGTCAATGGTCATCGTTCCTCCATCGGCCGGATCAATCAGCGCTACGTTATCCACAGGTGGTTCCGTGTCGCTCTGTGCAACATCCTCAAAAGATATATACAACCGCGATATCGGCCGAGTGGGCAGCAGCGGCTCATCGTCGTTGCGCATGCAACCACCAAAAGCCAACAATAGACCCGCAATGACCACCAGACAACCAAATGACATCTTCATCACCATGGATTTTGGACAAAGATATGAATTTTTAACGACCCGAAAAGGATGGCAAGCACCGTTATTCGCTTGCAACACTCCCGTTTTATGAGTAATATTGCATCCGTAAACAAGTTGACGGTAAGATGGATAATACGGGATTCAAACGAGAACGACTGGAACTGCCGAACGGCGAGAAAAAGCTACTCCTGCACTCTTGCTGCGCACCGTGTTCCGGTGAAGTGATGGAAGCCCTGATTGCTTCGGATATTGACTTTACGATTTATTTTTACAACCCCAATATCCATCCGCGCAAGGAGTACGATCTGCGCAAGGATGAGAATATCCGGTTTGCCGAAAAACATGGTATCCCGTTCGTAGATGCCGACTATGATGTGGATAACTGGTTTGCCCGTGCCAAAGGGATGGAGCATGAACCTGAGCGCGGCATTCGGTGCACAATGTGCTTCGATATGCGCTTCGAACGCACGGCTTTGTATGCCTACGAAAACGGATTCCCTGTTATTACCAGTTCATTGGGCATCTCCCGCTGGAAAAACTTCGAGCAAATCAACGACTGCGGCATCCGTGCCGCGGGTCATTACCCCGGCATTACCTATTGGACATATAATTGGCGTAAGAAAGGGGGATCTTCACGCATGTTGGAAATCAGCAAACGTGAGCACTTTTACATGCAGGAATACTGCGGCTGTGCCTACTCCCTGCGCGACACGAATCACTGGCGGTTACAGAATGGCCGCGAACGGATTGAAATCGGCAAAAACTATTACGGGGACGAGGGTACTACACCAGCCTGCTCTTAAAGAAGCTGATAGTTCGCTCCCATGCCAGTTTTGCTGCTGCCTGATTATACCTTGTGGGTGAAGTGTCGTTATTGAATGCATGATTTACCCCTTCATAGAAAAATAACTGGTAATCGATACCATTTGCTTTCAACGCCTCTTCGTAGGCCGGTATTCCGGCGTTAATGCGCTCATCCAACTCCGCATAGTGCAGCATTACGCTGGCTTTTATTTTCGGCACATCCCCCGCGTTGGGTTGCCCGCCGTAATAGGCCACGGATGCCTGCAATCGAGGGTCGTTTACGGCCAGCCGGCCGGCCATAGCCCCACCCCAGCAAAAGCCCACGCATCCTACCTTCCCGTTGCCATCCCGGTGCTCACGAAGATATGTCAACCCGTTTAGGTAGTTCTGTACGGTCGTTTCCATATCGAGTTTACCGATAAGCTCCCGTCCCTTGTCTTCGTCGGCGGGTGTACCGCCGAATGGAGAGAGGGCATCTACTCCGAGGGCCAAGAAGCCTTCGGCGGCTACCCGCTTGGTCACGTCAACAATATGCGGATTTAATCCGCGGTTCTCATGGATGACTACCACACCGCCAAGAGATGCCTTGTTCTTCGGCTTGGCAAGAACCGCTTTCACATCACCGTCCGCGCCGGTATAGGTGATGTCTTCAACGGTGATATCCTCGCTTTGAAAAGGCGTTGCCGCCGCATAATTGTTCTGTAACAACGGCAATAGCGCAGCTGCCGCCGCCGTACCGCCGGCAAGCATTGCTAACCGCTTCATGAACGCCTTCCGTGTGAGCTGACTGTGCGTGTACTGGTCATAAAGACTAATGATTCGCTGATCCATACAATTTTCGTGTCTTGGTCAACCAAAGTTAGGTAAAAACCGAACCGAAAACAACCACGGGGCAAAGCCGCCGACAGGCGTTCGTTTAATCATGGTTCGTTCGATAAAAAACTTTCATATCTTATAATTTATATTTACCTTTGCAGGCTCAATTGTGGGACGGTGAATTATTTGAAGCAATATCGGATCCCCTTTTCGGGGTTGAGTTTGGGTACGCATGACTTCGAGTTTGACATTGACAAGGCGTTCTTTGATTGTTATGATTATTCAATAGTAAAAGACGGCAATCTCAAGGCGCTGGTCAACCTGCACAAACAAGAAAACATGATGGTGCTCCGTTTCGGTATTACCGGTACGGTAACCCTTACGTGTGACGTTTGCTTGTCTGCCTTCCCGGCCAAGACAAACATTGAGGAAAAACTCATTGTGAAGTTCACGTCAGACGATATGGGCGAAAGTTCCGAGGAAATCATGGTACTGGCCAAACACGAGCATGAACTGGATCTTGCGCCGCTGTTGTATGAATACATCAACGTATCCGTGCCGCATTACATCAAATGCAGCGAACAAGGTGACAATATCTCCTGTGACGAAACGGTACTGGAGAAACTGAATGATCTGGCTCCGGAGCAAGAAGAGAAACAAACAGATCCCCGTTGGGACGCATTAAAAAATATAACGTACAATAAAAATTAACAATACGAGATGGCACATCCAAAACGTAAGACCTCCAAAGCACGGAGAGACAAAAGAAGGACACACTATAAAGCTGAACGGCCCACGTTGGCAACTTGCAAGGAAACGGGTGCTGTGCACCTACCCCACCGTGCGTATCTGGTAGACGGCAACCTGTATTACAACGGCAAACTGATTATCGAAAACGCAGCTTCCGCCTAAGTTGATCTTTCAAAAAAATTGAACATCCCCATAGCGTGTAACGTTTTTTATACGTTACTTTGGGGTGTTTTTGTACCTTATTGTTCGGACAATGCACAAACCGGTGTTAACGGCACGTGCACGGGCATTAAAAGCAAACTTGCGGAAGAAAAGCCATAACGGATGAAGATTGGTTTAGACATATTGGGTGGTGACTTTGCGCCTGAGGCAACCCTGAAGGGGGCTATCCTCGCATCAAAACTGCTTTCAGAAGGCCAGAAAATCGTACTCATAGGCAACCAAGACATTGCTAAGCAGTATATCGAGCAAGCAGGGGAAGACCCTGCTTTTTTTGAATACGTACATGCCCCAGATACCATTGGGATGGGCGAACACCCTACCAAAGCCATTACGCAGAAGCCCAATTCGAGTATCAGCCGTGGATTCCAATTATTGAAGGAAGGAGGCATTGATTCCTTTGCCTCTGCCGGAAATACGGGCGCCATGCTGGTTGGATCAGTATTCAGCGTAAAAACCATCCCCGGTGTAATCCGTCCGGCCATTGCCACCAACGTTCCCAAAATAAAAAGCGGCTTCGGCATTCTGCTTGATGTAGGTGCGAATGCCGACTGTAAGCCGGAGATGCTTCCCCAGTTCGGGTTACTCGGCAGCTTATTTGCCGAACATATTTATGGCATCCAGCACCCCTCCGTAGGCTTAGTTAATATCGGTGAAGAAGAAGAGAAAGGCAACATGCTTACGCTGGCGGCATACCCACTACTGAAAGCAAGTGACCGCATCCGGTTTGTGGGAAATATCGAAGGACGCGAGTTGTTCGACGATAAGGCCGACGTCATGGTATGCGACGGGTTCGTTGGCAATGTGGTATTAAAATTGGCCGAATCGTTCTACGTGCTTACCCGAAAAAAAGGATTTAACGATGCGTTTTTCGACCGCTTCAACTATGAACAATACGGCGGAAGCCCCATCCTGGGAATCAATGCCCCGGTCATTATTGGCCACGGCATCTCCAGTCCTGAGGCTATCAAAAACATGATACTGCTCTCTAAAAACATGATTGAATCCAACATCATCGAAAAAATTAAATCTGCATTCAACTAAGCATTCATTATGTCAAAAATTCACGCCGCTATCACGGCTGTCAACGGGTACGTACCGGACTATATCCTCACCAACCAGGAGCTCGAAACCATGGTAGACACCAACGATGAATGGATTACCACTCGTACCGGCATTAAAGAACGGCGAATCTTAAAGGGCGAAGGGAAGGCTACTTCTGACATGGCAGTTCCTGCCGTAAAAGGGTTACTCGAAAAACGAGGTATCGACGCTGCTGAAATTGACCTGATCATTTTTTGTACCGTAACACCGGACATGCCTTTTCCAGCAACGGCCAATATCTTGGCCGACAAAGTAGGCGCGGTAAATGCGTGGGGGTTTGATTTACAGGCGGCCTGCTCGGGCTTTATTTACGGACTCGCCACAGGCGCGCAGTTCATTGAGTCGGGCATGCACAAAAAAGTGCTGGTGGTCGGCGGAGACAAGATGTCGTCCATTATCAACTATAACGACCGTACCACCTGCATTATCTTCGGCGATGGATGCGGTGCTGTTTTGCTGGAACCGAATGACGAAGGATTGGGGGTGATCGATTCCATCCTCAAAAGCGACGGATCAGGCTGTACTTACCTGAACATCAAAGCCGGTGGGTCGCTGCACCCTGCCTCGCACGCCACCGTAGAGGCCGGATGGCACTATGCCTATCAGGAGGGACGGGCCGTCTTCAAGTTTGCCGTAACCAACATGGCCGACGTGGCCGCGGAAATCATGAACCGTAACCACCTTACGGCTGACGACGTTGCATGGCTGGTGCCACACCAAGCCAACAAGCGTATCATCGACGCCACGGCAGAGCGCATGGGCGTCGGTGAAGAAAAGGTGATGATTAACATACAAAAGTATGGCAATACGACAGCCGGCACCATCCCGCTATGCTTATGGGAATGGGAAGATAAACTGAAAAAAGGAGATAATCTTATCCTCGCCGCTTTCGGCGGCGGCTTTACCTGGGGGTCGGTATACCTGAAATGGGCCTACGGCGCATAGTTAAAAAAAAGCCGTCGATTATTGTTATATAACAGATTAGATTAATATTTTTGATTCTTAATTAGCAAACCTACTAAGCAATGAGCATGGATATCAAACAGATTCAGGATCTGATTAAGTTTGTCGCGAAATCAGGTGTGAATGAAGTATCTATTGAAGAAAAGGATTTCAAGATCACCATAAAAACAAACCAGGAACCCACCTATGTAACGGCTACCGTTCCCGTTACGGCTCCGCAGCCCGCGGCTCCCGCTCCTGCACCGGCACCCGTGGAGGCCCCTCAGGCTGCTCCTGCCAAGACAGATGATACGTCAAATTACGTAACTATCAAGTCGCCCATGATCGGTACGTTCTACCGCTCACCATCGCCTGACAAACCGGCATTCGTAAACGTGGGAGACGACATCACGGCCGGAAAAGTGGTATGCATTGTGGAAGCAATGAAGCTGTTTAACGAGATTGAGTCTGAAGTTTCCGGAAAAATAGTGAAGGTATTGGTAGAGGATGCCCAACCGGTGGAATATGACCAACCCCTGTTTCTGGTTGAGCCCAAGTAATTTGTGAAGAAAGGACGATAGCTAAACATACATGTTCAAAAAGATACTAATAGCCAACCGTGGGGAAATCGCATTGCGCATCATCCGCACCTGCCGCGAGATGGGTATCAAAAGCGTGGCGGTATATTCCACGGCCGACCGCGATAGCCTGCACGTTCGTTTTGCCGATGAGGCAGTATGCATAGGCCCTCCCCCAAGTAAAGAATCTTACCTCAATATCCCCAACATCATATCCGCAGCGGAACTGACCAATGCAGATGCTATACACCCCGGTTATGGGTTCCTTTCCGAAAACGCCCGGTTTTCATCGATTTGCAAGCAATACGGCATCAAATTTATCGGGGCTACTGCAGACCAGATTGAAAAGATGGGCGACAAGTCTTCGGCCAAGGATACCATGAAAAAAGCGGGTGTACCTACCATCCCGGGTTCTGACGGGCTGGTAAAAGACGTAACCGAAGGTATCAAGATAGCCAAGGAGATTGGTTATCCGGTTATCCTTAAGGCCACTGCCGGAGGAGGCGGGCGCGGCATGCGCATCGTATGGAAAGACGAAGATTTTGAGCCAGCATGGGATTCAGCCCGCCAGGAAGCAGGTGCTGCTTTTGGCAATGACGGCATCTACCTCGAAAAATTCGTGGAAGACCCAAGGCACATAGAGATACAGGTGGTAGGCGATCAATACGGTACCGTATGCCACCTTTCAGAGCGCGATTGTTCCATCCAGCGGCGCCATCAAAAACTCATCGAAGAGGCTCCTTCCCCCTTTATTACACCCGAATTACGGAAAGCCATGGGCGAGGCTGCCATCAAAGGTGCAAAAGCGGTTAACTATGAGGGAGCGGGCACCATAGAATTTTTGGTGGATAAACACCGTAATTTCTATTTCATGGAAATGAACACCCGCATCCAGGTGGAACATCCCGTTACCGAAGAGGTTATCAACTTTGATCTTATCAAAGAACAGATTAAAGTAGCCGCCGGTATCCCCATCTCGGGCAATAACTATGAACCAACGATGCACGCCATCGAATGCCGTATAAATGCCGAAGATCCGTTTAATGGGTTCAGGCCATCGCCCGGTAGAATTACCAACTTCCATTCCCCGGGCGGACATGGTGTACGGGTAGATACGCATGCATATTCAGGATATGTTATTCCGCCTAACTATGACTCGATGATTGCCAAACTCATTTGCGTGGCCCAAACCCGCGAAGAAGCAATCTGTACCATGGAGCGGGCGTTGAGCGAATTTGTCATCGAAGGTGTAAAAACCACCATTCCGCTACACCTGCGCCTCATGCGCGACCCCAATTTCAGAGCGGGCAATTTCACCACCAAATTCATGGATACTTTTGATTTAAGCGAATAAATGTAATATACCCCACGGCAAAATACCATTCTTATCAAACAGAATGGTATTTTTGCTTTTTATTGTCGTCATGAGCAAACTATCCGGAAAGAAACTGATCGAGACCCTGAAGAACAAAGGCAAAAATCTCGAAGCCGAAATGTCATTTTTCGATCACTTGGAGGTATTGAGGTGGCATTTGATTCGATCGGCCATCGCCGTAGTCATCTTCATGCTGCTTGCATTTTCATTTTACGATTTTATTTTTGATGACATCATCATGGGGCCCAAAAGTCCGGATTTCTGGACCTATCGCATGATGTGTAAGATCGGCGAATGGCTCAATACACCCGGCTTCTGCGTTACGGAGGTTCCGGGAACAATCATTAACACCCAGATGGCAGGGCAGTTCATCCTGCAAATCAATTCTTCACTTATTATCGCTGTAATGCTCGGTTTTCCTTACCTGCTGTATGAGGTTTGGCTGTTTATAAAGCCTGCCCTCACTGATGTGGAACGGAAATCGGCTAGCGGATTTGTCTTCTATGCCAGCATACTGTTTGCGCTGGGTGTATTGTTCGGTTACTATATCGTGGTGCCGCTTTCCATAAACTTTCTGGCCAATTATTCCATCAGTGAAACGATCGCCAACACGATCACCATCAGCAACTACCTATCCTTTGTAGCCACGTTGACACTCGGATGCGGTATTGTATTCGAATTACCCGTTATTATCTTCATTCTATCGAAAATCGGCATCATGACTCCGCAGTTCATGCGTAAGTCCCGTCAATACGCCGTAGTCATCATCCTGATCATTGCAGCCATCATTACACCCACGGCCGATGTGATCACCATGCTTACCGTGAGTTTCCCGATGTTCCTGCTCTATGAATTGAGTATTGTTGTGGCCTCGCGGGTACATAAAAAACGAATGAAGGCCGATCTGGATTTTTACCGCGGTGAAGAAACCAAATAAAACATTATACCATGACCACACATAAAACGATTGCCATCGGAGGAGACCATGCCGGATTTACATACAAGCAAGCATTGGTTCAGTTTCTGCTTGATGAAGGGTATACCGTGAAGGACTTCGGCACAGACACTCCAGATTCCGTGGATTATCCCGATTTTGCACATCCCCTGGCCGATGCGGTGGAACGCGGCGAATTTGATAAGGGGATACTCATTTGTGGTAGTGCCAATGGCGTGGCCATCACCGCAAACAAACACCAAGGTATCCGGGCAGCAATCTGCTGGCTAGAAGAGCTTGCCGCGCTTGCCCGCCAACACAATGATGCCAACGTCGCGTGTATCCCGGCCCGTTTCATCGATATCGAAACCGCCAAATCCATTGTCAATACGTTTCTGACAACTGATTTTGAAGGTGGACGTCACGCCACCCGCGTTGGCAAGATATCCTGTTAGTTCAATACACAAACATAGCACAATGAAGCAGACATTCTCGTTACTTTTCCTTATCCCGGCCTTTTACGGGTGTATTATGGCCCAGGATCCGGTACAGCAGCGCTATGCCGCTGAAATCAGTCCGGAAACAGCGAAAAAGCATTTATCCATCCTCGCTTCCGCCGAATTCGAAGGGCGGGGCACCGGCGAACCCGGCGGCGAAAAGGCGGCAGCCTACCTCGCAGAGGAATTTAAAAACCTCGGCCTTACCGGCCCGGTAAACGGCTCGTATTTCCAGCCTGTGAAGCTAATCCGCACACGTTTCGATGTCAAGGAATTCGCCATTGGAGGCAAATCATTCACCAACGGCAGCGATTTTTATTTCATCGGGGCCGGCCCGGAAACCCGCATCAACGCCAAGGAAATCGTGTTTGTCGGTTACGGCATCAGCGACGCCAAGTATGACGACCTGAAAGGCATAGACATCAAGGACAAGGTTGTACTGGTGCTTAGCGAAGGCGAACCAAAGAATGCCCAAGGTCACTCCCTGATCACGGGTACAAATAAACCTTCAGAATGGGTAACCTCCCGCAATCAGCGTTTGCAGAACATCGTAGCCAAAGGGCCGAAGCTCGTCATCGCGGCATCAGAATCTGTGCAGGAAACGCTGAAACAATTTGGCACCCGCCTTACCCGGCCCCGTATCGCCCTACAAGAAGACACCGATGATCCTGCACCCGGCGCCACACCCGTGGCCACCATCAGCACGGACATGGCCGATCTGCTCCTTGCCCCCGCTAAGACAACAGTCAATGCCTTAAAGGCAAAAATCGATGCTTCCCAGAAAAGCCAAAGCCAAACACTCAAAACCCGGTTCAACACCACATTCGGTGCAGTAACTGAACCGTTTACTTCTGACAATGTGCTGGGATACCTGGAAGGCTCAGATCTGAAAAATGAATTGATAGTCATTACCGCACATTATGATCACGAGGGTAACCAGAACGGCGTCATCTTCTTCGGCGCAGACGACAATGGATCCGGCACCACCGGAGTATTGGAAGTCGCCCGTGCCTTTGCCAAAGCCAAAGCCGAAGGCCATGGTCCACGGCGAAGCATCCTCTTCATTGGCTTCACGGCCGAAGAAAAAGGCTTGTTAGGTTCAAACTATTATTCCCGTCATCCGGTGTTTCCTCTGGAGAACACCGTGGTTAACCTGAATATGGACATGATTGGCCGCATTGACGACAAGCATTTACGCGGTAATCACAACTATGTCCATGCCATCGGATCGGACAAGCTTAGCTCAGAACTGAAAACCATCAATGAAAACGCCAACGCCGAATATACCCACATGGAGCTGGATTACATGTATGATGATCCGAAGGATCCGATGCGCATTTATTACCGGTCCGATCAGTATAACTTCGCCAAACATGGCATTCCAGTGATCTTTTATTTCAGCGGTTTGCATCCACACTACCATACCCCAGAAGACACCGTAGACAAAATCAATTTTGAGATGCTCGCCAAGCGTGCACGCCTCGTGTTCCATACCGCCTGGGAGATTGCCAACCGCGATAAGCGGTTAATAGTGGATTCAAATAAGGAATAATTCAACGGACAACCGTCAAATCCTCCCAATGATAAGCCGTATGCTCCAACCCAAGCATGCGGCTTATCATTTCGTAGATGTCTGCCCGGGTTTTACCTTGTTTACGAAGATACTGGATTGAAGTAGCGCCCGCTGATTTGGACAATTTAGTGCGTCCATCTGACTTCAGCAGCAATGCATGATGGTAAAAAGTAACCTGCTGAAAAGCATTACATCCCAACACATCCGCAAGGTATATCTGCGCCAAGGTAGACTCCCATAGGTCTGCCCCGCGTATAATCAGATCTATGCCGAAATGAATATCATCAATCAATGACGCCAATTGATACGCGGGGAAACCGTCTTTTTTCCGCACTACAAAATAGTGCATCTTCGGCGGAAAGGTTACACGCGTACTTCCTTCCAGATAGTCCTTAACCAGCATATTGCCTACCGTGTCGGTGCGCAGGCGCCAGCTACACCCCGCTCGCTCCAATGGCAGCCCTCTGTCCTTGCATGTACCGGTATACGTACCCTGCGGATGATGATTGAGTAACAAAGCGCGTGAACAGTCACAGGCAAATACCGAACCTCCGTCCTGCAACCGCTGCAATGCCTTCCGGTATGCCGGTATCCGGTGTATCTGCGAATAAGACTCTTCATATTCCCGGTAATTCTTCGGCCCCTCGTCCCAAGGCAACTCAAGATAATCCAGCGTTTCAAAGATGTCCTCCACATATGCGCGCTTTATCCGTTCGCGATCTAAATCATCAATACGAAGGAATATACGCGCACCTGTCCGCCGGGCAATGGCCACCGTAAGCGCAAAAGACAATACATTGCCCAGATGCAGATAACCGCTGGGTGTCGGCGCAATCCGGGTGCACTGAAAAGAATGCGGATACTCCATCAGCTATTCATTATTTTTTTTAATCGCATGCAACGTTTCGCCTGCCCGTGCGTCTTATCAGGTAGATAAGTAATTCTCAAAAATAATGTGTGTTTGTGAATCACTGGAGCTGGCTCCGCTCCCCGCGACCAGCCAGCTTCCAGCTGGTTCCTCAGATACCCCCCAACCATTCCAGGAAATGGTCAAACCATTTATCAGCAGTGGTCTTGTTATTCAACCCGAAACCGTGCCCGCCATTGGGATATGTTATCAGCTTTGCTGGTATTCCGTGTTTACTCAACGCTTCTACATATAACCGGCTATTGGAAATAGGTACAACCCTATCATCTTCCGCATGCACCAGAAACGCCGGCGGTGTGTCTGCGGTAACCTGCAATTCGTTTGAAAAACGGGCAACATCAGCCGCTGCCGGATCATTGCCCAACAAATTATTCCGCGAACCATTATGGGTCAGCCCCTCGCGCATACTGATAACCGGGTACAGCAAAAGCGAGAAATCCGGGCGGAGCGATGTACCTTTGGAATTTTCAATATACGCTTCCCGGTAATGGGTAGAAAGGGTTGAAGCCAAGTGCCCCCCGGCTGATGACCCCGCAATACCGATTTTATCTTCCGCTATCCCCCACTCATCCGCCCGTTCCCGCACCAGTTGGATGGCACGCTGGGCGTCCTGAAGCGGGCCGATACGCTTATCCTTCATGATCTCATCTTTTGGCAGCCGGTATTTCAAAACAAACGCAGCTACACCGTGCGAAGCCAGCAGTCTAGCAATGTCATGGCCCTCGTGCGTGATCGCCAAAATGCTATAGCCGCCTCCCGGACAGATAATTACCGCTTTACCCGTATTGATTGTACCTTCGGGAGGAAAATAAGCCGTAAGCGTCGGCACCGTTACACCTGCTACCCTTGTCCGGCCGTCGTCAGCGGTGGTTGACGTCTCTTCCATCGGAAACGGCTTGCTGTTTGGCACTTCCCCGTCGTATAGGTTGATGACCGTTTGGCCATTTACATGAACGGCCACTCCCATAACTATCCCGCAACATAAACAGCTTAGATAATTCATAATTACGATTGCTAATCAATGATTGGAAACCACCAACAAATCCAAATCCTTTGGTGTCATATTGAATTTGTTGGCAATGTCTTTATTGGTCAGATGTCCTTGATAAAGGTAGATGGCGTTCCGTATGCCTGGCTTGGCCCAAATCAGGTTCATGATCCCCCCCATTTCTCCGATATCCAACAGGATTGGGGTAAAAATGTTAGTCAGCGCGTATGTCGCCGTACGCGCCACTCTCGAAGCAATATTTGGCACGCAATAATGGATAACATCGTATTTCCGGAATACCGGCTGCTCGTGATTGGTGATCTCAGAAGTTTCGAAGCACCCTCCCTGGTCAATGCTTACATCAATGAGCACGGAGTTAGGTTTCATTTTCGACACCGTCTCTTCGCTGATGATGCACGGGCTGCGCCCGTTTTTGGCCCGGATGGCTCCGATAACCACATCGCAGCCCACCACCGCTTTCCGCAACACAATGGGTTGGATAACCGACGTAAATACCCGGCTTCCCACATTATTCTGTAAGCGCCTAAGCCGGTATATCGAGCTATCGAACACTTTTACCTGGGCACCCAGTGCAATGGCTGTCCGGGCCGCAAACTCGCCCACCGTTCCGGCTCCCAGAATCACCATCTCCGTAGGTGGCACGCCTGTAACACCTCCCAGCATCAGCCCCTTGCCATCAAACACATTGCTCAAGTACTCCGCAGCTATGAGCACAGAAGTCGCCCCCACGATTTCACTCATCGCGCGTACTACGGTAAGCGTATTCCCTTCATCGCGCAGGTATTCATAAGACAGGGCTGTTACCTTCTTTTTCATCAGCGCCTGAAGGTGGTCAAGGCTCATCAGTGAGGGCTGCTGCGAAGACAGCAACACCTGGCCGCTGCGCATCATATTGATCTCTTCCAATGTCGGCGGCGATATTTTGATGATGATATCGGCCTTATAAACTTCTTCCTTGTCATGTACAATAAGCGCGCCCTGCTCACTGTAATGGTGGTCGAGGAAATTGGCAGCATCGCCGGCACCGCTCTCCAGCACCACTTCATGCCCATTTTCAATCAGCAGCGCCACAGAAAGGGGTGTCAATGGCACACGGTTTTCCTGAAAACTGATTTCTTTCGGTATCCCTATGTAGAGGCTATTTTTTTTCTTCCCCCTCTCCAGCATGGCTTCCTGTGGCTGTAACAGCGCCTGCCGTGCCAATTTAGATAGCTCACTCATGACACTCGCATTATTCTAAAATCTGGGTTCAACATGCGAAAATAATCAAAGTTTTAATAATATCGGGGGTAAAAAATGTATTCTCGACATCTACGGCTTGATTACTGATGTAAAACATGTATATTTGGCTCGCGCCACCGCCCGTTGTTGTTATAAATCTCACTGGATGTTTGACAGGTTTAACATCGTTCCCCGCTGGATTATTTTTGCCCTCGATTTGTGCTGCAGTGCAGCGGCCCTTTTCTTTGCCTACCTCCTCTTAAACAGCTTTACCTACGCGGCAATAAGCTCGGCAGATTTCAGCCGTAAGCTGCTGGTGGTATTGGTAGTAAGCGCTGCCGTTTTTTTCCGGCTGAAGATGTTTGCAGGTATCGTTCGGTATACCAGTGCGCTTGATTCCATACGCATTCTTTTATCTGTTTTGCATTGTCTGACCATACTGTTCTTGCTGAATACTATCCTGATTGCCTTCAATCGCATTCCACTGCTATCCAACTCGCTGCTGGTGGCGTACGGTTTGATGAATTTCTTGCTGTTGATCACTTACCGTTCGATGGTCAAATTGTTCTTCCTGTATGTCAAAAACATGAAAACGACACGGAAGCAGACCATCATCTATGGTGCCGGCGATTTGGGTATCGCCGCCAAGCGGACGCTGGACCACGACCATAACTCAATTAACATGGTTGTCGGCTTCATTGACGACAACCCGCAAAAGGTAGGCAAAATCATTGACGGCGTCCGCATCTACCGCACTGATTACCTTAAACGGCTAATTGCTCAGGGCAAAGTGGACGAGCTGATTATATCCACCCATAATATTCCCGTTGATAAAAAGGCGGCCATTGTAGACATTTGCTTGGAACATGACATCAAGGTGCTGACCATGCCTCCGGTACACCGCCTAATAAATGGAGAAATCAGACCTGATCAAATTCAGAAATTGCGGATTGAAGATTTGCTGGAGCGGGAGCCCATTCAGATAGACAACCAATCCATCCGTCAACAGCTAAGCGGTAAACGCATATTGGTTACCGGAGCTGCGGGTTCCATCGGCAGCGAGATTGCACGCCAGTTGGGGAAATACGGCCCCCAGCTCATTATTTTGACTGATCAAGCCGAAACCCCGCTCCATGACTTACAATTGGAACTAGAAGACGTACAGAAAAATCAGGTTTATCATGCCTTTATCGGCGATATTCGAGACAAAGAACGCATGGAAGCACTATTCCGCACGTTCAAACCCCATTACGTATACCACGCCGCTGCATACAAACATGTGCCCATGATGGAAAACCATCCTGTAGAAGCCGTACGCACCAACATCATGGGCACCCAGCTTCTCGCCCAGTTGGCTGTCGCTTACGGTGTCGAGAAATTTGTGATGATTTCAACCGACAAGGCCGTTAATCCCACCAATGTCATGGGTGCGTCCAAGCGCATCGCCGAAATCTACGTACAAACCTACTTCAACCACCTCGCCCAACAAAGCCGAGGCTCCGGCAAATCCTACACCCGCTTTATCACCACCCGGTTCGGCAATGTACTGGGCTCAAACGGCTCGGTCATCCCCCGGTTCAAGGCCCAAATCGAAAAAGGCGGCCCGGTCACCGTAACCCATCCGGAGATAACCCGTTATTTTATGACCATCCCGGAAGCCTGCCAACTGGTGCTGGAAGCCGGTTCCATGGGCAAAGGTGGCGAAATCTATGTCTTCGACATGGGCAAGTCGGTAAAAATTGCCGAATTGGCCAAAAAGATGATCAAGCTGTCTGGCTTCAGCCCCAACAAAGATATCAACATTGAATATACCGGCCTCCGGCCCGGCGAAAAGCTCTACGAAGAGCTACTCAATGATCTGGAAAACACCCTTCCCACCCACCACCATAAGATTATGATCGCTCAAGTAAGAGAATACGATTTCGAGCAGGTGGAAACCGAAGTCAACCAATTAATAAAAAAAGCGAAGGATCAGAATCAACGGGAAATCGTCTTGAAAATGAAGCAATTGGTACCTGAATTCAAAAGCAACAACTCCATCTACGAAGAATTGGACGAAACGCGGCAAAAAAACATTGCTATCTGAAAAGGCGTTGCAAAAAAGCCTGTATCCACCTTGTTTATCAAATGTAAAAGTGTATTTTTGCAATCCGAATTAAGAACAGCAATGTCAACTGATCAAAAACATAAAACTGCTGAAGCCCCTGTAAAAACACAGGGAAGCGGCAACTTCATTCTGGAAAACCAAAAAAGCCTGGTTTTCATTGTCGGGGGCATCTTGGTATTGGTGCTATTGTATATCGGCTACCAGCGGTTTTACCTGGCGCCGAGGGCCGAAGCCGCTGCCGATCAACTCTTCAAGCCTGAAATGTATGCTACGATAGATTCCCTGCAGCAACGGGCAATAGATGGAGATGGCTCTTATCCAGGCTTCAAAGAAATAGCCGCCGAATATCAGAACACGAAGTCGGCTAACATTGCTAACGCTTATCTGGGTGGTTTATACCTCCGTCAGGGCAAATACCAGGAAGCCATCAATGCGCTTGAGCAGTACAGCAATACCGGCAGCACCATCTTGGATCCGTTGGTTATCGGCATGTTGGGCGATGCTTACTCCGAACTGAAAGACTACAAGAAAGCCGCCTCATACTACAAAAAAGCTGCAGATAAAAACACCAACACCTTCACGTCACCATTACTGCTCAAAAAGCTGGGGTTGGTGTATGAAGCACAGAATGATTACAAACAGGCACTTGCGGTGTATAAACGTATTCAATCGGATTTCCCGGAAAGCCATGAAGCTACGTCTATAGAAACCTACATTGCCCGGGCCGAAGCACAACTATAACTGAGCGGTAAAGCGCACCGGAATGGCCAGTATCAATAAAAACTTATCGGATTTCTCGCACATGGAGGTCGCATCGGCCGCACCTTACCGGTTCGGCATTGTCGTATCCCAGTGGAACGCCAGCGTAACCGGCAACCTATTGGATGGTGCCTACACAGCACTTAAGCAGTACGGAGCGCTCGAAGAGAATATCCATGTAATGCAAGTACCGGGCAGCTATGAGTTAACCAGCGGCGCAGATATACTGCTGCGTAATCAGGCATGGGACGCGGTTATCTGCCTCGGCTGCGTTATTCAGGGAGAAACCAAACATTTCGATTACATCTGTTCAGCGGTAGCCAATGGCATTACACAAGTAGCCCTGAAGCACAATAAACCGGTCATCTTCGGCGTTCTGACAACAGATGACCTGCAACAGGCGTTAGACCGGGCCGGGGGAAAACACGGGAATAAAGGCACCGAAGCTGCGGTTACTGCTATCCAGATGGCCGCGTTGAGTGCTAAGAACCAGTAAGTTCAGATAATTTGGATAGCGGCGTTTTCGGCACTAACTTTGTTCGATTATCGACGGCAAAACAAATACAACGAATATGAAAAGGACGCTCACAATCGCTCTTGCTTTTTTCATCCTTTCGATGGCAGCGATGCAGTCCTGTTCAAAAAAAACCTGTCCTGCGTACAATACGTATCCAAAAACAAAACGGGCCCGATAGTTGTTAGTATACAGTTGTTATTATACATACAAACAGTCAATCCGCGATACCATGCATATTTTATCCTTTTCAGTATAGCTGCCCTATCAGCTAACCGGAAAACAACGTGATAGCGATGATGCACAGTACCATAAAAGTCAAACTAAACCTGCTTGTGGCGCTGTTTACAGCCGCCGCCCTATGTGCCAATGGCCAAGTCAGCCAACCTGAGATAACCACCAAACTCTGGGAAGCGATTGGCGGCCAAGACAACTGGCAGCAAGCCCGTTATTTTATGTTCAGCTGTACCGGCGGGCAAAAGGGTTCTTTTGTACAAGGCGAACGCCGGTACCTCTGGGATAAGCAGACGGGTAATTGCCGTTTTGAGGGTGTCACCACTGACGACGAAACCGTAATTGCCTTGTTCAATATCCGTACCCATGAAGGCACCGCTTATATCAACGGCGTACAGCTCAACAATCCGCGCGTCACAGAAGATATTATCAAGGAAGCGGCAGAAGAATTCAAGCGCGATGCCTACCTGTTGTTTCTACCGACAGCCCTTGACGGCGATCAGGTTTCGGTAAAGGTGGGCGATGAAAAGCTGGTGGGCACCCAGCGGTTCACCATGGTCAATATCAAAAACCCGAAAACTGTTTTTTCAGCCAGCGTAGCAGGCCAGCTATATGTGGATGCCCAAACCGGGCAAATTCAAAAGTGGAGGCCAAATGGCTCATCCAACGAGTTTTCTGTCGATGGATTCAAGGATATCGGCGGAGGGCTAGTGTTGCCCACCCGCTTTATCAGCAGCGATACGTCAGCAAGCGTTACCTATCCGCTTGCGGCGGCCCTTGTCAACATCGAAGACCAAAAATTCGAGCGGCCCTAATCGTCCTCCTCCCACCAGTCGCTCTGTAAGCCATCAATTTCTCTGCGCTCTTTCTTCGTCGGCCGTCCCGTACCTCTGTCCCGCTTAAGTACCGGTGCGTTGAACGCCGCCTTAAAGCCATACGTATCTTCCACGGGCGTAAGGTCTTCATAGAAACCCGCTGCCGTTTTCGCATCCACCCGTTTGTCAAGCAACCCCGTTACTTTCACCACTTTCTTTTCGACACCTTTCTGTATGTGATAGGTATCCCCCATTTTCACCACTGCAGAGGGCTTAACACTTTGCCCGTTGAGTTTTACCCGCCCCGCCTTACAGGCCTCCGTGGCCAAGCTCCGGGTCTTAAAAATCCGGATAGCCCAAAGGTATTTATCTATACGCAGTTTATCACTATCGGCAGCCATGATGCAAAGTTAGGATTTTTACACCCGTTAACCCGGTAGAAGTCGGCAAAATTTATTTTCTTTGCGGCTATCATATAATCTTAATACGCCAATCAAACATGATTAAGGAATTGCAGAAACTCATTGAAGCTGCATGGGATAACCGGCAGTTTTTGGAATACAAGGAATACCAAGAGGCCATTGAAACGGTCATTCAGCAATTAGACCGCGGCGAACTCCGGGTGGCAGAACCCATTGGATCCCGCTGGCACGTAAACGACTGGATAAAGAAAGCCGTTATTCTTTATTTCCCTATCCGGCAGATGGAAGTGGTAGAAACAGGGCCATTTGTCTTCCATGACAAAATGAAGCTAAAGACCAATTACAAGGAATTGGGTGTACGGGTAGTGCCCCACGGTATCGCACGGTACGGCGCTTACCTTGCCAAAGGTGTTATCATGATGCCGTCATATGTCAATATCGGTGCTTATGTAGACGAAGGCACCATGGTTGATACGTGGGCCACCGTAGGGTCATGTGCTCAGATTGGCAAACATGTGCACCTGAGCGGCGGTGTAGGTATCGGCGGCGTGCTGGAACCCGTGCAAGCAGCACCCGTAATCATCGAAGACAATGTATTCGTTGGTTCACGGGCTATCGTAGTTGAAGGTGTACACGTAGAGGCCGAAGCCGTGTTGGGCGCCAATGTTGTACTCACCGCCTCCACCAAAATTATTGATGTAAGCAGCCCGGAACCCGTGGAATACCGGGGCGTAGTACCTGCCCGGTCGGTAGTTATCCCCGGTTCATACACGAAGAAATTCCCCGCTGGCGAATACCAGGTACCCTGCGCACTGATTATCGGCAAACGGAAAGAATCCACCGACAAAAAGACATCACTCAATGACGCGCTGCGGGAACATAACGTAGCGGTTTAACCGATGAACAACAAGATGCACGCTACCGCCCTACGTTCGGACATTGACAAAGCCCTTGACATCCTGCATGCCGGGGGCCTTATCCTATATCCCACAGACACCATATGGGGCATCGGCTGCGATGCAACCAACGCCGAGGCCGTGGATAAGGTGTATCAATTGAAAGGCCGGGCGCAGAGCAAAAGCCTCATCGTCCTGCTTGACAGTGAAAACAAGCTGCAGAGCTATGTAAGTGAAGTCCCCGAGGTAGCGTATCAGCTCATTGAATACACGGAGCGACCGCTTACCATTGTTTATTCCGGTGCCAAAAACCTGGCGCCAAACCTGCTGGCCGACGACGGAAGTATAGGAATCCGCATTGTTAACCACCCTTTTTGCACGCCCCTATTGCAACGTTTCCGCAAGCCCATCGTATCCACATCCGCCAACATAAGCGGGCAGCCAGCACCCCGCAACTTCAGCGAAATCGCCCAAGAGATCACCAATGGGGTAAACTACATCGCCCAGTACGGGCAAGATGATCACACGGAAGGCCGGCCGTCCATTGTGATGAAACTTGAAGCAGGCGGAAAATTCACCTTTCTGCGGAAATGACGAAGGAATTCGTTTTACGGTCCGTCGCCACGGCATATATCCCGGATAATCCGTACTTTTGCACAGCAGTAAATTAATTCCTGATGAAACGATTAATCAGTTTATTTACGGCGTTGATAGGCATTGCCATCGCCGCCCACGCCCAGCAAGACATTCCCTCCGCCAAACCCGGCATACAGTATGGTAAAGCCATTACTCCAAAAGGGGCCATCAGTGTACCGCAACTGGAAGCAAAATTAGCTTCCGACTCCAGTTATACCGGCAAGATAGAAGGCCAGGTCGTGGAAGTCTGCAAAAAGAAAGGATGTTTTATCCGCATACAACGCGAAGGTTCGGGAGATCCCATCTTGGTGCGTTTCAAAGATTACGGCTTTTTCATGCCACAGGATATCGTCGGAAAAACCGTGGTATTGGAAGGCCAAGCCAAGGTAAAGGAAGTTTCTGTGGCCCAGCAACGGCATTTTGCTGAAGATGCCGGGAAAAATGCAGACGAAATCGCCAGCATCACTGAACCTAAGGTGGACATCAACATCATAGCCGACGGCGTAGTGGTAAAGTAAATGAACGCAGGGGGCACACTCATCGACCTCTCCACCCCGAAAGTGATGGGCATCCTGAACATCACGCCCGACTCATTTTTCGACGGAGGCCGATACCATGGAATAGATAACGCCCTGCTGCAAGCAGAAAAACTGCTGGATGAGGGGGCAGACATATTAGATATCGGCGCCTACTCGTCGCGGCCGGGCGCGGCGGAAGTCAGCCCTGCCGAAGAGCAGGCACGCCTTATTCCCGTCATAGAAGCCTGCCGCCGTCAATTCCCCGACGCCATACTGTCCGTCGACACATTCCGAGCCGACGTGGCCCGATCGAGCATCGCTGCGGGCGCACACCTTATTAATGACATTTCGGGCGGCACGTTGGATCACCGCATGTTTGCCACCATTGCCGAATTACAGGTGCCATACATCCTCATGCACATGCGCGGCACGCCCAATACCATGCAACAACTGACGGACTACACCGATGTGGTGCAGGAGATCAACCTATACTTTGGAAAACAAGTAGCCGCCCTGCGTGCCCTTGGCATAAAAGATATCATCCTCGACCCCGGCTTCGGCTTCGCCAAGACCCTGGAACAAAACTACGAACTGCTTCGCCGGATCAACGAACTACATGTACATGGATTACCCATCCTCGGGGGAATATCCCGCAAATCCATGATTTACAAAAAGCTAAAGATTGGGCCAGAAGAAGCGCTGAACGGCACCACCGTGCTCAACACCGTGCTGCTTACCAAAGGCATAAAACTCCTTCGCGTCCATGATGCCAAGGCCGCTAAAGAAGCCATCACCCTGTTACAGCAAGCCGCCCTGTTGCCATAATAACCGTTCCGCTAACGGACTACGCTGCCCGGCTGCACAGCAGATTGCGGCGCAACAAAATCCAGCCGCCCATCGGCATCCTCAGCCATCAGGATCATACCCTGTGAAGTAATCCCTTTGATTTCACGAGGTTCAAGGTTCACCAATATCGACACCTGTTTTCCCACAATCTCTTCGGGGCTGAAAAATTCAGCAATTCCAGACACCACCGTCCGCTGGTCGAGCCCCGTATCGATGGTTAACTTCAACAATTTCTTGGTTTTAGCCACCTTTTCCGCAGCCAAAATCTTTCCCGCACGGATATCCATTTTGACAAACTCTTCGAAGCTCACGTTTCCTTTGGCTTCGGCTACCGCCTTGGCCGGCTGTATGCTTGCCACGGCCTTGGCATTGGAAAGCTTGGCCAGTTGCACATCCACCTGTTTGTCAGTGATTTTTTCAAAAAGTAGCTGTGCTTCTCCCAGTTGATGCCCTGCCGGAAGCAGCGGATCGCCGCCAGCGAGGTTCCAATCGTACCCCTCAAAATTGAGCATCTCAAACATTTTCTGCGCTGTACGCGGCAGAAACGGCTGCGCTATCACCGCCAGATTGGCTGTAAGCTGTAAGCTCACGTTCAACACCGTTTTTACCCGTTCTTCATCCGTTTTGATAAGCTTCCAAGGTTCAGCATCCGCCAGGTACTTGTTGCCCAAACGCGCTACGTTCATAACCTGCGCCAGCGCTTCACGGAAACGGAACTGCGTAATCGACCCCGCAATATGCTTGGGGTAGCGCGCCAGTTCACTGAAGATAAAGCGATCCGTGTCCGTTAGCTCCGACCCCACTACCACCTTGCCGCCGAAATACTTGTGGGAAAGCACCAACACTCGGTTCACGAAGTTGCCCAGAATTGCCACCAATTCGTTATTGATACGCGCCTGGAAATCCTTCCACGTAAACTCACTGTCGGCCGTCTCCGGCAGGATAGATGTCAGCACATAACGAAGCTCATCCTGCTTATTCGGAAACTCGTCCAAGTATTCGTGCAACCAGACAGCATGATTGCGCGAAGTCGACAACTTATCTCCTTCCAAGTTAAGGAACTCATTGGCCGGCACATTCTCCGGCAAAATATACTCACCGTGCGCATGAAGAATGCTGGGAAACGTGATGCAATGGAATACGATATTATCTTTACCGATGAAATGAATCAGACACGCGTTATCCGCTGGGTTGGCCTGTTTCTTCCAATACTTTTCCCAGTCGTTGCCCGTATCCAGCGCCCATTGTTTTGTGGCAGAGATGTAGCCGATAGGCGCATCCAGCCACACATATAACTTTTTACCCTTAGCTTCATCCAACGGCACGTCCACGCCCCAGTCCAAATCACGTGTCATCGAACGCGGTTGCAAGCCCGATTTCAGCCAAGAACGGCATTGCCCGTACACATTAGATTTCAGCACATCTCTCTTTCCCTCCAGCAACCATTGCTCAAGCCATGGCTGGTATTTATCCAATGGCAAATACCAATGCTTAGTTTCACGCAGCACCGGCGGCTTGCCGCTCAGTGTCGAAATGGGATTAATCAAATCTGTAGGATTGAGCGAAGTACCGCATTTTTCACACTGATCCCCATAGGCCCCTTCGCTTTTACAATTGGGGCAGGTACCTGTGATATAGCGATCCGCTAAAAACTGATGATAGTCCTCATCGTAATATTGTTCAGTCACCTGCTCGATAAACTCCCCCTTCTCATACAGGTTCAGGAAAAACTCCTGGGACAATTCATGATGAACGCGCTCAGAAGTACGGTGGTAAATATCGAATGAAATGCCGAACTGCTCAAAGCTCGCTTTGATTTGGGCATGGTATTTATCGATAATCGCCTGCGGCGTGGTCCCCTCTTTCTTCGCTTTGATGGTAATGGCAGCGCCGTGTTCATCTGAGCCGCAGACATACACCACATCTTTCCCGTTAAGGCGCAAAAAACGCACATAAATATCTGCCGGAATATAGGCCCCCGCAAGGTGCCCGATGTGCAGTGGGCCGTTCGCATAAGGCAAAGCCGAAGTAACCGTATAACGTTTGAAAGGTAAAGCTTTATTACTCAATGTGTTTCAATTTAGTCGGCAAGCAACGGTTCAATTTTACACAAAAATGAACCCCTAAACTTGCAAGTTTTGGCAAAGATAAGTCAATTTTGCGTGATATGGCAACACTATCATCATTGAGCAAATTCAAAAATACCGGCCTATTGCTTATCCGGATTGGGCTGGGAATCATGTTTATCATGCACGGTTATCCGAAGCTTTTGGGCGGCCCAGAACGCTGGGAAAGCGTTGGTGGAGCCATGGGCACCATAGGCATAACTTTTTTACCCATGTTATGGGGGTTGCTGGCCGCCTTAGCTGAAACCGCAGGCGGCTTCTTCTTCCTCATCGGACTACTCTTCAGACCCACCGCCGTGGTGCTCGCATTCACCATGCTTATTGCCGCCCTGTTTCACCTCGGCAAAGGTGATGGACTGATGGGCGCGTCCCACGCCATTGAAGTCGGTGTCGTATTCCTTGGACTTGCCTTTGTCGGCCCCGGTAAATATAGTATAGACAAACGATAACCCCATGAGCAACCCCATTGATTTCCGAACCGTAGCGGCGCAACTGGCCAAGCCCGAGGGTGAAGAAGGCGTCAAAACCGCCGAACATATGAACATCAGTAATGCCGACATGACCCGGCATGCTATCGACCTGCTGGATTGCCGGGAAGGTGACCACGTCTTGGAAATCGGGCCGGGCAACGGGCGTTTTGCAGCGCACGTACTTTCCAAGGCCCCCGGTATCCGCTACACCGGCGCCGATATTTCATCTACCATGGTCGAAACCGCCCGCAAAATCAACCGGAAGCAAATCGATGAGGGCCGCGCAACCTTTATACAGGTAAACGGAGTCCAGTTTCCGTTCCCTGACAGTTCGTTCAACAAGGTGTTTACCGTCAACACATTATACTTTTGGGCCAATCCAGCCGTACAGCTCGCTGAAATAAAACGCCTGCTTAAGCCGCAAGGAACATGGTGCCTAGCTATCGCCAGCAAAGCGTTTATGGAAACCCTGCCTTTTGCAGCCTACGGATTTACATTGTATACACCCGAAGAAGCACAACAGTTGCTCGCGGCTAATGGGTTTACCGTGGTCGACACTATCGTACGGCAACATCCGACCACCAGCGCCCACAAGCAAGAAGTGCTTCGCGAAGAAATATTCATCCTAGCCCAATAAGTATATATGACGACAATTGCCAACCCTGCACAAAAAATTCAATAATATTTTGGAATGAATAGAAATACTTCTATTTTTGCAGACCGAAAAATCCAAGCCGGTCCTTTTCGGAAGGAAAAAGGCCCGTTCGTCTAGGGGTTAGGACGTGAGATTTTCATTCTCAAAACAGGGGTTCGATTCCCCTACGGGCTACCGAGAAGCTCCAAAGAGAGCCGACAAGATTCAAAACCGCCTTTAAATATATTTAAAGGCGGTTTTTCATTTTATAGGGTTCGTCGGAATTCACCCGAATTCGACAAAAAGAACCCCCAAAAGAACCCCCGACGCCTTGCGTGTCCGCGCAATATTTGGTATCTTGCATCATTGTTTAACGGTTTAAAATCAGAGGATTATGAGCAGAACGGTAAAAATCGAATGTGGTATCAGTTTCCGGTTGAGGGAAACGGGAGCCACCAAACCAACGCCCATAACGTGCTTCGTGGAGTACAACGGCAAACCCGTGGTGAAGATACCCACGGGAACAAAGGTACACCCCGCCAAATGGAACCCCGAAAAGGAAAGACCCATCGGCGGACTGAAAGGGCTTGAATCGGCCGAGGCGAACGCCATCGTCGAGAAGCTTGCCACCGTAAAGGCTACGGTCGAAAGCGAGTACCGAACCTACGTGAACAAATTCCAGAGCTATCCCGATAAGGCTATCTTCAAGGAACAGGTAATAGTACTACTTGCAGGGGCAACCACGGTAAAGGCATCCGACCCCAGCCAGTCGCTGATTTCCTTTTTCGACCGACAGGTAAAACTTAGCCGTGAGGGCAAGCGTACCGTGCTGAAAGGCAAACGGGCAGGGATGCGGTACAGGGAGAACACCATCCGCTCCTACGAGGGTAGCCGAACGCTATTGCAGGAATATGTGGAGCATAGGAAGTTGAAAAGACTGAACTTCGATAACGTAACAATGGACTTCTACCATGACCTGCGGGATTATATGTTCACCGACAGGAGTTTTTCGCTCAACTACTTCGGAAAGGTCATCAAGCACATCAAACTGTTCATGGGAGAGGCAAAGGAACTCGGTTGGCACGCCAACGAGATATACAAGTCAAAGGCTTTCATCAAGGTGGAGGAAGAAACCGATGCCGTATATAACGATATAGAGCAGTTGGGGGCAATACATTCCGTTGACCTAACAGGCCATCCAGGTCTGAAGAACGCGCGCGACCTTTATCTGCTCGGCGCATGGAGCGGACTCCGCTTTCAGGACTATTCGGTATTAGCGGACAAAGCACGGGTTCATGGCGACTTTATCCATATCGAAACCGAAAAAACAGGGGTTTTCGTTGCGATTCCGATATTGCCCGTCACCCGTGAAATATTGGAAAGCTACCGCTTGGAAGATGGAACCTATCTTTACCCAAAACCCATCAGTAACCAAAAGCTGAACGATTACATCAAGATTATCGGGAAGATGGCCGGACTTACCCACCCTGTCAGCATTACCGTACCGCAGGGCGGTACAAGGGTACAGGTGACCATTCCTTTCTATGATGCGATGGGAACACATACGGCAAGGCGTTCCTTTGCCACCAATATGTACAAGCATTACAGGCTTCCCACATTCACCATCATGAAGATAACGGGGCATACCACGGAAACCAATTTCTTTAAATATATCAAGATGACCCGTGAGGAAAACGCACAGCTCATACTTGATACGGTGACCGCAAAAATAGAACTGGAAAAGGCAGGATGAACAAAAGAAAGCGCACATGAACTTAAAGGACTTAAAACACCTAAACAGCCTACTTGCCGACTTCACTTGGTACGGTCGCACATTCCTGCAAACGGGTACGGGTTTGGAATGGGATGCCATCGGCGGACGGGATTATTTTGCCACCGCTTGGATGGAATTTTTCAAGGGCATCAACGATGGCACATACCACCGATTGGCAGAGGCAATAACCGATGCACCTTACATACCCCACTTTCGGGGGGAAGTGCAGAAAGAACTGAACCCCTTGCTTGCCGAACTGGAAGCGATGGCCGTAGAGCAGGGCTTGCACAAGATAAAGGTGCGCATTGACGTAGGGAAATTCAAGCGTTATGAAACGAAGTTAAGGCAATTGAGTGCAGACGGCATTGTTTTCGACATCATACAGGACGATGACGATATCCGTGACACCTATTTCATAGACGGAGACCCCGACCAAATCCGCTCCTACCTCATGCACGGCATAAAGGGAGTTATCCACCGTTACACTTCCGCAGAGCAGGAGAAAATAAGGGGGCTTGAAATCAGGCTAAAGGAACTTGAAACCGAGTTACAGGAAAAGAACGGTCTTTTGAACACCCGTGACCTCATGTACCAAGACCTCGCCCGAACCGTAAAGGAACAGCAGGAGGAAATAACCGCCATTACGGAGCGCAACCGCACGTTGGAGGGAATACTGTCGGAATACAGCAAGGAGGAAGAAGAAGCAACCATTGCAGAAATTGAACCATCCGCCCCCATCAAGGACGGCAAACTGCGCATGTACTTCCTTTACAAACTCGGCTTCCTTGACAAGACCATTTGGAACGATGGGATAAAATATAAACACATGGCTACAATCCTACGGAAAATTCTTTGCGGTGAAATGATTACACAGGTTTCAGCCCTGCGTTACGCCAAACTGTTCAACTCAACGGGAAGTACGGAGCTAAAACATTTCGAATCCGAAAACGAATCTACGGTATTGGACTATCTGAAAAGCGTTTGCCCCGACATGGATTTTCCCAAAGGCAGGTTTGTCAACGACATCAGAAAGAACACGGGCAGGAGCGGATAGACACCTTTTGCCCTGTTTTATTTCCGTCGGAAATTCCGTATATTTACATTGACAAGTCTATAAAGAGAACATGAAAAAGAGAAAGATGGCAATGGTTGCCAGCCAAGTAAAGATAGACGAGGAAGACCTACGGGATATCCAGTTTTGGTTAGACCGTCCAGCTTCCGAGCGGATAGCCGAAGTGACACGCCTGCGCAGGGCATATTACAGTTGGTTGCTCGGAACATACCCCCAACACATGGAAAAAACAGTAACCCAGCGCAACGATGATATTTGAACAGGATTTTACCGACTTCGTCCAGCTTCTGAACGACCACCAAGTGAAATACATGGTGGTAGGTGCTTATGCCCTTTCCTTTCACGGCAGGCCGAGGCACACGGGAGACCTTGATATATGGATAAAACCCGATGCGGAGAACGCGGGCAAAATGGTCAAGGTGATAGCGGAGTTCGGATTTGGCCAGCTTGGGCTTGCCGAGGAAGACTTCCTACGGGAAAATTACGTTACCCAATTGGGTTATCCGCCATTGCGCATAGACATCCTTAACGCCATATCGGGAGTTGACTTCGATGAGGCGTACAATACCCGTCTGGAAACCGAAATAGACGGACTGGAAATATCGTTTATCAGTGCCAATGACCTCATCCGCAACAAGCGGAACGTGGGAAGACCCAAAGACATTGGGGATATCGAAGCACTTGAAAAGCTGAAAAAGCAACAAGGGGACGAACCTACCCAAAGAAAAAGAGGACTAAGAAGATAGCCGATATATTTTAAACAGTACCGCAGGGCATCCCATCGAACAAAAATGAAATAGTGACCAATCCCCCTTTGAATCCCCCCGAACATTGCTCCATACAAATACGTTTGATATGGCGCAGATATTCACAAGCTATTCGGACAGGGAGTTCAAGGAAATCCTATCCGGACACGTAAAGGAGGCCGTTAGAGAGGCACTCCACGGAGAAACGGCAGAAAAGCCGACCCCACCCCCACAGAACATAGGTTACAGGACGAGAGCCGAGACACGGCTCATGCTCGGCGTGGCCTATTCCACCATGCACTATTGGGAAAAGGCAGGCATCCTCGTACCCCGACGCATAGGCAGAAAGGTCTACTATTCGGACGAGGCCATCCGTGATGCTCTTGCAAAGAGCGGAAAGGGGTTGAAATAATGGTGTACCGAAACAATGATATAATGATATATCCAGCTATACCGTTAGCTACTTTTCTGCACATGCAGATAAGTAGCCACCTCGCCCAAAAGCAGGGTTTCAGCCGAAAAGAATACCGGAAAGACAGCCGGAAAGACCGACCATCCGCAGTCAGTTCTCCAAAGGTAAACCTTTGTCGCCCTGTAGGGAGCAAGTTTATTTTTTTGCAATGCAAAAAACCGTTCCCCCACGCTCTGCGGAGTGGGGAACGGCGGATGCTCCCGGTGGTCGCTGTCCGTAAACTTGGGGAGGTTTGCCAATGAAAAAATTGGCAAAAGTAAAAGGAACGGACGGGAAAACACGCAAGCGTGGCCGTCCGAAAAAAGCCATCACACGAAGCGTTTCGCTCGTGGTCAGGATAACCCCCACTGAACGTTTGGCAATTGCAGGGAAAGCGAGAAACGCAGGCATGCGGATAAGCGATTGGTTCCGGCAGTCCGCAAAGACCTCTGTTATAAGGCCGAGGCTTTCAACAGAAGAAACCGGCTACCTGCGCACCCTGTCCGGCATGGCGAACAACCTTAATCAGTTGACCAAGCTTGCGCATACGGTTGGACTTGTGTCAATCATGGCGGATCTGCGCAGGGTGCTTGGTGAAGTGGAGCGGTTAATGGAAAGGATGGGCAGGGATGATAGCTAAGTTAATCGTGGGCAAGAGCTTCGGCGGATGTGTCCGCTACCTATTGGAGCGTGAGCAATCCAAGGTTTTGGATTCGGCAGGCGTAAGGGATTACAGCATCAAGGCTCTTATTGCCGATTTGAATGCCCAGCGTAAGATGCGCCCACAGCTTGGCAATGCCGTGGGGCATACCGTCCTTAGTTGGAGCAACGAGGACAGGGATAAGCTCACGCTGGAGAAGATGGCACTGCACGCAAGGGAGTACATGGAAAAAATGGGCATCAAGAATACCCAATACGTGACCGTACTGCATACGGATAAAAAACATCCGCACCTGCATATCGTCTACAACCGAGTGGACAACGATGGAAAGACGATAGGCAATTTTAACCATTGGCATAAGAGCCGAAAGTTATGCAGGGAGATGACCGAGCGTCACGGCTACCATCTCGGCAAGGGCAAGGCAAAGGTGAACAGGCAGGCGTTGAAAGGAAACGACAGACTGCGTTATGCCATACACGATGCCCTTAAATCCGTCATGGCAAAAGCCACCACGTGGAAGCAGGTGGAAACGATGCTCGCAAAGCATGGTATTGGTATCCATTACAAATACCGTAGCGGAACAAATGAAGTGCAGGGCATTTCATTTGAAAAGGACGGTGTGAAATTCAAAGGCTCGGCGATTGACCGCAAATACAGCTTTGCAGGCATGGAGAAACAGCTAAATGAAAACCGGGCAATGGGAATAACGCAGTCCGAGGAAGAGAACCGTACCCTTGCCGACCAAATAAGGGAAGTACTCGGACAACAGGAGAAACCCATAACGGGAGGATTGGAGGTGGCAACAGAAGTGCTTGGAGCTTTTTTGGACGCTGCGTTTACCCCGGTAACGCCCGAACCTGAACCGGACCCAATATGGCGTAGGAAAAAAAAGAAACCGGAGCAAGAACAATCAAGAGGAATCAGCAGATAAAACATTAAAGAAATGAACGAACAGGAATTACAGACTACCGTAAAAGACCAACAGGATATAATATTACTAATGGACAAACGTGTGCAACAAATCGAAAAACGGCAATCCGAAACCAAAGACTATTCGGCAGAATTGGCACGCATCGATGGAAAATTGGAGCATATCGTAAAGGATGAAACGCTTGTCGGACTGAAAGCATCCATCCTAAAGCATGTCGAGGCAAGCGGTCATCTTGTGACGGCGGTGGACGAACAAAAGAAACTGATAAGTGAAATGCCACAGAGAACAAAGATGACCATAGAGCATCGCCTAACAGGACGGCAACGACCGTATATCATTACTGGTGTTGTACTTGTGCTTGTATCGGCACTTTCTCTTTTCGCCAGCTTTCAGCTTTGGCGGTCAAACTCCACCCTGCAAGACAGCGATACCAAAATCCGCATGGTTAGGTTACTCTACCCGCGAGTGTCATTGGATATTGATTCCATCTATAATAACAATCCCAAACAACTTAAAATTTGGGTAAAACAGGAGGAAGAAAGACTACTTGCCATTAGAAAAGCCGAGGAAAACGCAAGACAATCCACAGAGCGAGCGGAACGGGCGAAAGAACAAATAAAACGACTGAAACAACGAAAGTAAAAGGTAAAATCGACAGAAATGATTAATCAGCTATCTCCGTAAGCATAGCTTGCTTACGGAGATATCCCCCAATGCAAATACTTCTAAGCCCTGCCATTGCCCCATTAATGAAGATTAAAAACAATGCTTTATTCTCGGTTCCTTTTTCTGAACCAAAAAGCAAAAACTGCAAATGCCAAGAGGCCAACAGAAGCGATTAATGATATCGTTTCACCTAAATGATATGACATTGGTTCAAACTTAAACTCAACAGTGTGTTGCCCCGATGGAAGTGATAATGCGCGCAGAACATAATTAGCTCTTAAGATTGGTAATTCTTTACCGTCGAGATATGCTTTCCATCCTTTATCATACCATATTTCCGAAAATACGGCAAGCCCATCCGCCGAAGCATTGTACTCATATATTAAATTATCCGGTCGATAAAAAGTCAGATTAATAGAAGAATTGAGAGGCTGTCCAAAATTCTTTGCTTTCAAAAGCGGTTCAAACTCCTTATGGATAAATGCTTCTTTATGTGGGTCGAACGAATTGAGAGCATCCATTTCCTCTTTGTTGCTATCAACAATTGTCGCCTTTTCAACAAACCAAGCATCCCCTGTCGCAGTTGGGCGTTTGTGAACGGTTTCATTTCCTTTACCGTCACCGCCTTTTGTGATAAGATACCTTGTATTAAGCATGTCCAGTACGCCGTTATTCAGAGAATCACCACCAAATTGATGTTCCAATAGTTCTTGATAACGCATTAGCTTAGCTGCGTGATACCCACCGATAGATTTATGAAAAACAGAAGTGCGGGCATCAGAAAAAGGGTTGATAGTCAAATCAAATACTCTGTAATTGGGGTCTTTATCAGTCAAGATTAATCGGTCAACTTCCCGCTCCTGTACAAATTGGCGTTCGATATGGTTTTTATCAATGAAAAGATTATCGTTCAGATATCTTTTGTTTACACTCCACATATCGATTATCATGATAGCCCCGAATAATATAACGCCCGTCGATGTTTTAACGGTCTTTAGCGACATCAGCCGTACCAGCCCAAAAGAAGCTACCACAAACAAGAGCGAGCGGAACGCATCGAATTTAGCTAATGAAATTCTGTCATTTACCAAAGCCCCCATGATTTCGGAAGCGATACGGCTGTCTCCCAATTGCTTTGCGTAACCATCTAACATTGCTTGGTAATGAGAACCTTTAAAGTCCAAAAACATATCGGGAAACAACCACACTATTAAACACAGGCCACCTGTTATATACAATGCATATAAGGATTTTCTTGTCAATTCTTTATTATTTATTTTTTGGTCGGTTATTTCATGTACCGCCAATATCGCTAACATTGGGACAAGTACCATTGCGACGGACAATATTGATTCGACAGCCCGAAATTTATTATACAGTGGAAAGTAATCGAAAAACAGGTCAGAAACTATGGGGAAATGCTTGCCAAAAGAGAGTAGTACGACCAAACCCGTAGCTATTATTAGCCACCATTTAAGCGAGTTCCTTACGACAAAAATGCCCAATACGAACAGATAAATAACAACCGCTCCGAAATACCACGGACCGGATGTAAAGGGTTTGTCTCCCCAATATACAGGTATTCCATAGGCCATTTCCGTAGCTTGTTGAGTGGGAACGCCTTTTGAGGTAAGCAGTTTCACAATATGTGAATCGCCGTCCAAATGTGTAGAACTACCGCCACCATAAACATTCGGAATAAGAAAAGATAGACTTTCTCCTACCCCTTGGCTCCATTCGTATGCATAGCTCCGATTAAGCCCGTAATCTGCGCTTTGTGTATTTTCTTTGGGAAGATTTGCTTGCCCCCTTATGGATTCTCTACTATATTCATAAGTCGGCCATAAAAGGGATGCATTTACGGCAACGGCCAATACGACCGCTACTGCTTGGTATCCAATCGCCTTGCCAAAGCCTATAAGTTTCTTTTCGCGTATTGCCCTATAAAATTCAACACCCACCAATACCAATGCTACGAGAAACAGGTAATAAGCCATCTGCACGTGGTTTACACGTATTTCCATCATTATTGCGAACGCCAGAATTACCGCTCCAATAATGTATTTACCCCTAAAAGACAAAATCATTCCCGCTAATGTGGGAGCCATCAGACCAATGGCGTAAGCCTTATTTATATGCCCAGCTTCTATATAAATGAAGTTATACGATGAAAAGGCAAATGCTATTGCGCCGACAGCGGCCAATTGTGGTTTTATCCCGATTACAACAAATAACATATAAGCCCCCAACAGGTATAACAGAACTACCTCAATCGGATGGGGGAACAACATTTTGTATGCTCTGATGATATAGGTACCGATGTTCTTGTCAACGGGCATCCAAACTTGATAGGATGGCATGCCCCCAAACATTGAATTTGTCCACAGTGGGGCATCTCCATATTTCTTTTGTACTTCAAAGATTTCTGTTTGACCTGCACCCGCCTGTAAAACATCTGTTTGTGGGAGCTGTTTTCCTTGCCAAGCCGCTGGAAAATATACGAATGTAATAGCGATGAATATTCCGATAATTGCTAAATGGATTGCGTTGTTGCGTAGCCAGTTCTTCATTAGTTTTAACAGGTATTGATAAATATCGTATAAATATACATTTCACAAACCATTTAAGGTAAACCTATGGTACATTGATTACGGATTTATAGGAGTGTTATTTGATTTTCTTAAATAAATAATTTGGGTTCTTAAGCACAAGCTCGTAGCTGTCCATTTTCATGATTTCTTTCATTAGCCGATTGACGCCAAATTCAGTATAATAGTCCGCGGAATCATCAAAAAGGATAAACCCACCAATTTCAAGGTAATGGTCTACGTTTTGAAAATCATCTTTTACAAATTCGTAACTATGGTTACCATCAATATAGGCAAAGCTTATTTGGCCACCCAACTGAATATCTCTCCCCATGACATCTTTAACCTGTTTGTTCTCTCTCCATAGGCGAAAAAAGTCTGCGGAAAATTCTTCTATCGTATAGGGCGTCTTTTTTGAAAAGAAACTAACATTTCTAATAAATGTGTCTTTAACAAATATTCGATATTCCTCATGGGAAATATCTGAATCCCCAAGATTAATATCTTTTGCATCTGCGCCTCTTTCAAAAATCCATTTATCGCAGGTTATAAGTTTATTGCCCTTTTTTGATTTTGTAAGATAGTAATTTATCACATTTGTGGACAGGCCGCAGAAACTACCAATTTCGATAGCTGGTTTGTCTGATAACAGATGATTGGCAACATATTCAATGCAATAGATATTTCCCTTGTTCAACATCCCTGCATTTGCGAATTGTAACCAATTTAAAAAGAGGTCGGGTTTAGGTTTCTTCTGGTTAACTTGATACCATAGGTATTTGAATCCGTTTAATATTTTCATTTTCTTTTAAGTTTGGGTTATGGTTTTCTATTAATTGATAAACGCTGCTATGTATAAGGACGAATATCAAAGCAAAAACGCTATCGTAAACAAAGCTTTATACTCAAAAAGAGGCTGCCTTTTTGGACAGCCTCTGCTTTTGGATAATTACTGCTTTCCGTTATTGATAACAGACAGCGTACTACGTTCTTTTGACGTACGTTACACCAACCCAATAATCATGTCCATTTTCAGCATCATTTATAATTATCTGACCGCCCGAGGTGAGACGAGCGCCTGCACCTGTTTTGTTAGTGTGGTTGAATACTGAAAAGAAAATGTTGGAGGTGTTTGGAACTAACGCCGCTGGAATGTTTGCTACAACCGCATTGGTACTGATGTTTACAATACCACTGAAATTGATAGTGACAACTTCGCCGTTAGCTTCCACCATGTACCGGTCGTTCATTGAGGCCAAATTAGGCCCCGGAGTTAATGAACTTGTGTGATCTACTACTGCCATGATAAAATTTTGTTTTGTTGCGTTTCCGCTGTTTAAAAATTTGTTAATATTTCCTAATAACTGTACAGTTGCACAAAAAATAACTTTGTAAATTCAAGTGTCTAAATTTTATGATACCTATGATACATGAATACTTTTCTCTGTCAAACTTACAATATTATCCCGTTAACGGGATAATATTGTAAGTCATCTTTCTGTCAGAAAATGCAATGAAGTTGCTGATAGATATAAAAAATAATCCCATGTGTGGGATAAATTTTATAATATTGGATTCCAATAAATTACACCACGTCATGAGCAAACGTCATAACATTGATTTTTCAAAGGCAAGTTTCAAGGACTTCGAAACAATTCCCGATTTTGACATTATACAGCGAGCGGAAATATTCACCGACTTTACTCAACACATGTTGGACAATGGCCAAATGAATTTCCGGTTTGTTACCGACGGTTGTGGTGCTGTAGCGGAAGTCATTTCTCCTTATGCTGATAGCCCAAGAACTTGCGTTAGTTTGGTGTCAAATGATTACCTAAATTTCACACAACACCCAAAGGTTAAAGCCGCGGCAATTGAGGGAATTGAAATGTATGGAACAGGCGCAGGGGCATCACCGCTAATCGGTGGCCACCATACTTATCATGTGCAACTTGAAGACAAGCTATCTTCTTTTTTCGGTAGGCCTAAAGGTTCGAGCATCGTCTATACAACAGGTTACACCGCTAATAGTGCATCATTATTGGCATTGTTGAAAGCCGATGATTGTGCTATTGTGGATATGGCTGTTCATGCATCCGTATATGAGGGTCTATTGGAAACAAATACCAAGCGGTTTCCACATAACAGCATGGTACATCTTGAACGTGCTTTAGTTGATACACAATCAAAATATGCTACGAGATTGGTTATAATTGACGGAGTGTATTCGCAGGATGGCGACCTTGCCAAATTGGATGAAATCTATACGTTAACTAAACAATACGGTGCTTACTTGATGGTTGATGACGCACACGGTATAGGCGTAATTGGTGAAAATGGTCGGGGATGTATCGAGCATTTTGGATTACTTAAACAAGTGGACATTATATCCGGCACATTGAGCAAAGCGTTTGGTCATATTGGCGGATTCATCATCGCGTCACCGGAGTTGGTAAACTATTTAAGGCACCAATCTCGGCAACAGGTTTTTTCTTCTACGTCTACGCCTGCAAGTTCGGGATTACTAAAAGCAATTGACTTAATCGATGAGGAACCACATTGGAGAACGAAACTTGCTGAAAACGTCAGATATTACAAGCAAGGGTTGCTGGATATGAAACTTAACATTGGTACAACAGCTTCACCGATTATACCCATTAAAATCGGTGACCCTCACAAGACCGCCGAGGCAGCGCGGTTGTTACTTGATGCAGGCATATATGCCAATTGCATTGTCTATCCAGGCGTTTCACGAAAGGATGCCCGTATACGTACAAGCCTAATGGCTACGCACACTCGTGAACATTTAGACCGAGCTTTAAACGCCTTTGAATATGTTAATTCTAAACTAAAAATAGCAAAAGAAAACTAATATCTAATTGTATTATTTTGCTTTTGTTACCCTTTCTACGCGCAGAAACGAGCGCGATTACCTATATTTATTTAATGTTAAGAAATATAGGTGCAATATGTCAAAAACAAGAAAAAGATATCAAGGGGAAATCAATGATAAGAATCGCTCGAAACATAAGCTTATCAATGCAGTTGGTGAGGTTATAGAAAAGCAAGGCTACACGGGGCTAACTTCAACCAATATTGCGAAAGCCGCAGGAATGAGCCGTCGGGCTATTTCTTTGTATTTTGGCACCGTAGAAAACCTTATTGAAATCTACGTTAAAGGCAAGGATTATTGGGTTGGTATCGCAGAGCAGGCGGACTTACTTGATATTGATAAACAAGAAAAAGATACAAGGAAAGTATTGGAATGTTTTTTATTAAATCAGTTCCGATATTTTTACAATAATAGAGAAATGCAAAAAATAGTTGCATGGCAGATTAGCGAGCCATCGGATATTATGCTTCATGTATGCGACACGAGAGAGAAAGTTAGTGAATTTTTCTTTAAACTTTCTGATAAGGAGTTAGACGGAAAGAATATAGACCTTCGTGCCGTAGCTGCGCTATTGGTAGGAGGAATATATCACTTGGTTCTGCATGCAAAAAATACAGATAGCCTTTTCTGCGAGTTGGATATTAATAACCAAACTGACTTTCAAAGAATTGAAAAAGCTATTAGCTTGGTTTTAAAATTGGTTTATGACCTTCAACCTTAGGTATCACTGTAAATCATGTATCTGCTATTAATAGTAAGGGGCAAGAAAACACTTTCAAAGAAAAAACAGAAAAAAAGAAAGCTGTTCCATCAACGGATTTAAGATAACGAAGCACTATAAGTCCCAACGGGTGACCCAGCTCGTTCCTCGCAGGGTCATTATGCGTGCGCAGTTATCGGCATCCGTTACCTTTGCTGTCCTTTTTGTTTGTTATTTCCCCACGCTCATTTGTGGCCTGCGAAACCCCACCGCTCTTGGCCGTGGCTGTTCTCGCCTTTGGCTGTTTACGGTGAATTTCTTTCGTGTCATGTAGGTCTTTCTCTTTTCTTTCGCCAGCCGTAGCTAACAATTTTATTTTTTAGTAACTTTGGGGTGGTGTCATTAAAATATGTGGGTATGGAAATCACGATAAAAATAGATAAGCGAAGCAAGCAGGCAAAAGTATTCTATGAATACCTAAAAACACTTCCTTTTGTAGAGCTTGAAGAACCTCGTTACAATAAAGATACTGAAAAGGCAATAAAAGAAGCCAAATCGGGCAAGGCGACCAAAACCACCCTTGAAGATTTCAGAAAAGAACTTTATTCGTAATGTATCAGCTTGAACAGACAGGGAAGTTCAAAAAAGATATTAAACTCGCAAAAAAGCGTGGTTTGGATATGCGACTTCTCGATGAAGTCGTTACCCAATTGGTTGAAAAAGGCTCACTCCCACCAAAGAACAAACCGCACAAGTTGACGGGTAATTATAAAGGATTTTGGGAATGCCATATCCAACCCGATTGGCTGTTGGTTTGGGAACAGGACGACACCATACGGCTTATCACTTTAACAAGAACAGGCACACACAGCGACTTATTTTAAGTCTCACTTTAGTTGCCTAAAAAGAACCACAAAAAGAACCCCCGAATTTTAAAAATCGTTGTTTTTGTCACGATAAAGCCATATTTTAAATCCCCCTACGGGCTACTAAAAAAGCATCAGTCTCGCACGATTGGTGCTTTTTTTATGTAGTAGGGCAAAAAATAGGGCGAATTTTATGCTGCCGTTCCCACAGGTAGAGCTTGCGCCCGCACCTGTAGCATTTGTACCGTTTGAGCGGCAGAAAGAACAGGAATGTCTTGACCCATCACGCCCTCGGTATCCGCTCGTACAGCATTCCGGCCCTGCATTCTGGGCAGTACCGGATGTCCGCAGGCGACGTGCCGCCCGATGTTCCGTTATGGCCTGACCCGGTTGCCATCGTCCGCCGAAAAATAAATGACTACCTTCTGTTGCCTAACTGCATATCCTGGTATCTTCCCCCGCCGGCTTCGGTGCTTTTGGGGGTACCTGTCCACGGCCATGCAGGATCAACCTGTCGAGGTGGGGGAAAAACAGAATATAGCCAATTCTGTTCCGGCTGAGCCGGAACAGGGATTGGTGGGAAATATATGATGGAACTGTTTCGATGCAGCCAGGAGTGCGGGACTGGTGAGACGCATCAAATGAAAACTTGCCTCAATACGACCTGACCGCTACAAGGTGCATCTTCAGGGTGTGGTACGCTGCCGAGCGCTGATCCATCCGGTGACGGATTTGGCGAAATTGGGGTGCGAGTACGTTTATCTTTAAGTCCTTGTATAAGTCATGATAAGCAGCAATGCAATCCCCAAGCTCGGTCATCAGTTCCTGATAACGGGCAAAAAGCGTTTCCAGTCGCTGGATGTCTTCATTCGCACCTGCATGTGCAACGGGCATATTTAGCAACTCTTCCAGCTGCTGCAATGCCGCTATCAGGGCTTTGTGTTTCCGTTCGCTTAGGGACTGCATTTATGATCCTTTTTAGTTTGCCCAATCCGGACGCTGCTCATAACCGATTTCTATACTTTTTACCACTACCGGTGTGGTCATTTGTCTACTACCTCCCGTTGTAAACGTACTCCTCAACGATGTAATTAACCGAAAACCTACCCAGGGATTTGACAAGAAAGCATCCGCTTCGGACTCCGTAAATCCGCACTCGATCAGTCCTTCTTTATCCGGTATAGTGGTCATGATCCGATGGAATTTTCCCTGATCATTAATCCGTACGGTATCTCCCAGGGAGACAATTTTTCCCCAATTTCCAGGAAGTCCGATCGTTACTACTCGTAGTGCATGTTTCTCCGGATCGAAGAGATCCAACGTTTCCGGGAAATCGTCGAAAGTATCCTTAAAACTGTTCGCCAAATTGATGGCAATCATCTTTGCGCCTTTAAGCTTTTCTATGTTTACAAATAGCGGTCCACCTGACTCTGTGGTATAACCCCTCCCTCCGACTACTCCGCCGTACAAGTACGCCCGATTATTCTCTAGAAAAGCCTGATCAGATGGTTCGCTATTTCCCCCTGTCACACGGAAGACCATATTCCCGTAATTCATGAGCCAACTATTACTATTGCCACTTATGAACGAAAGACCTTCAAAAAATCGGTTACCGGCAATAGATGTTCCGGCTTCTAGTTCCTGAAAATTCTCGGTATAAATGTAAGTGATGCCCGGTAAGTCATTTGGTTGTTCTACAAGTGATTGCCTGACAATATCGACACGCCATTCATCTGCTATTTTCCTGACCACCCCGGTAAATTGTACAACGCTCAACGGATAGACCCGTCCCCGAAAAGCCGCTTCATCCATAATATTCGACTGAACACTGCCAGTCCCATCATCATAGGTTAGTTTTCCGGAATAGTAACCTTCGCCTCCCGAAAAGGAACCGGGACCGAGTTTAACTAGAATAGATTGCCAAGGTTGGGTGCCGGACAAAAGCTGTTCCACTGTAACCGACCTGGCTGTGATAGTACCCGTTCCGACCTTTTCAGCCCGCTGATCGGATGCAAGCTTGAATATTTCCTCGCTAGCCGCTTCGATAACGCCTCCGGCAATGCTGATTTTGACCGAGTCGCCGAAACTGAATCCGTGTGCGGATCGTGTCTCCACCACAATGCCTTGCCCTGTATTCCCGTCCTGTACAATAAACCTGTTATTTTCGATGTTCTTCTCCTGCGCATCTGTTATGACTACGCCGGTAACAAAAAATCTGGAATCAGAAGAGATGATCCCCTTTCCCGAAAAGTCGGTTTTCAACTTTTCAATGCTGATTCGTTCAGGAATTTCCTGCTCCTGAGGAGACGGACTATCTTTATTACAAGATGTCGCCAAAAAAGACAGCGATAAAGCTACCAAGCAAAATTTGACTGTTTTTTTCATAACCATTTAATTTTAATAATTTCCTTTTTAAACCAATTTTTACTTCTTTTGACAATTAGCGACTTAACTTAAATACTCTGAATGGGAGCGGAACACCCTGACGATAACCTCCCTCCCGAGCGAAATACAGATTATGCTGATCGTCGATCCCTAGCAACTGTACATCATAAAAATTCACGTCCAGTGCCGACCCCGTTTCGTTCCGTTGACTAGACAGCGACCGCTCTCTTCCTGCATAGACATAAATGGAACGTATATCCGCATTCACGGCGAGCAAACTCCGATCATCAACCATTAACAATTCACCGGAGGGCATAACCATGAACTTCCCGTAGTAATAGGTTTCGCTGTATAATGGGAGTACACGGTTAAAAATCTTAAACGGCGAAGTGAATC
Source organism: Parapedobacter composti (assembly GCF_900112315.1). Classification (GTDB taxonomy): domain Bacteria; phylum Bacteroidota; class Bacteroidia; order Sphingobacteriales; family Sphingobacteriaceae; genus Parapedobacter; species Parapedobacter composti. Next base: position 366,882 of record NZ_FOLL01000002.1, read on the forward strand.
CTAGGGAAGGGACGCTGGCAAAAGAGACCTGCTGAAATTCAGTCCGCGAAGGTGCCATGGCCAGCGGAATTTCCCAAGCCAAATCATAGTAAGTGAGGCCTGAGCTGTACGGGTAGCTGTTCTGCCGTTCATGGGTAAAGTAGCAACTGTTTCCATCCGGCGCATAGCCTAAAAAGACATCACAATACTCCAATCCGTTACGGGCCGCCAATATGGTGGTCATCTCTCCCGAAGAACCAAGTCGGGCTATTTCCGGTTGGTATGCGTCATAAGCGGAGGTTCTTGTCTGACGGATGAAATAAAGATTCCCGTTCAGGTCTTCGGACAGATAAGTTGCCCTTATAGCCTGTAGTTCTGCTGCTCCGTTCAGAGCATTTGATGAGGGCAATGCGGCTAGTTGAGCCGATCCGCTATTGCGATAATAGGTGATATTTAAAGGTGAAAAATTCAAGGGAAATGATGACGTTGAACCTTTTAACAAAAGCCAACATCCGTCATAATCCGACTGATTACTGTCCACCGCATCAACAGACAGGTAAAATTCTCCTCCATCCCTAGCGGCATGAAAACCAAGGATTTCACGTATCTGCAACGCTTTTCCATTTATGTAAATTAGTTCTCCTGAACGAATAACAGTTCGTAGCACCCCCTCTTTGAGCCGGTAAACGTCAAGTTTGGTCTGAATATAGATGGTCCCATCGCCTGTTACCGACGAAGCCGTTATATATCGGCTGGAGGTTTGCTGAGCATATCGCATTTCAAAGTCCGGTATGATATCATCAAATACAGAGGAGACCCTCAGCAAGGTGTCCGTCCCCTCTACCTGGGCGATGGAAACAACATCTATTTCCGGGAAATTAAAAAGCTCTCCTGACGGTTTACGGACAGAAAGTGCCTTGAGGCCTGCATCAATATCGTAGGGGACGGAAAACCGGATAACCTCCACCGCTATTTCATAACGACTTGTATAATCGGATACGGTATCGATGCCAACGAGTGAAAACGACAATTCGTAATCGCCAAGAAAAATCCGGGTTCCTGAAGAAGAGATATTTCGACCGGCAAGTGTGACCGATTCACCCGGTGTTACCTTGGAAGGGTAATACACGCGTGTTATATCGCCTGACTTAGGAAAATCCCAGAAAGACATCTGTTCAAGCTGAATGCTCGGCGATTCATCCAACTGGGTTATATACTCATCTACCTTTTTACAGGCGAAAGTCAAAAAGCAGATCGACCAGATAAAAAAACACAATGTTCTCTTCATGATATTCTTTAATTGTTTCGGATGATGGATATTTGTGCATCAGCTTGCTGATCATGCGCTGGATGTTGATTGGAATGTCCCATAAAAACTGCTGTGTAATTATGTCCGGAGTAAAATTCACTGGTGTATCGGGCATAACGTTTGTTTAAATCATCTGCAGCCAGCACTTCAATCAGCATGCGTTGAGAATCCGCCTTCGGGACAATGGTTAGAAAGCCGCTGTCATCCAGGTAATGTTGGGTACACCAGACGGTTTCTTTATTAATCTGTATGCATATCGGTCCTGCATCCGGCGACAAATGCACCATGCGCAGTCGTATAATTCCGTTCTCAGGTAGTATGTTATCATCGGTTACATAGGTCCGCCAATGTCGCAGACTGTCCACCAAGTATATCATGTATCTTTGTTGGTCATTCAACCGGATATCTGTGGAAACCAAAGGAATGGAATCGGTGTCGTGAAAAAGAACCTTATAATCTCCAGGATCAATGCGCATAAAAGTCTGCCATAAAGGATCTTTAATGGTCAATCTGCCACTCGGAAAGACATCCCAGGCAATCTGATCAAAACGCGCCTCATTGTTTTTTGTGCGCTCACCATACTCGTCCAATAGATGAATGAAGGCCGGTTTATTATAGCTTGATTTCACCTCTTCAATCAGACGGAAAGAGCCATTGAAAAAACTTAATTTTGCTTCCGGTTTGGGTATCAAATCGGCCTTCGAGCAGCCACCAATGATAATAGCTCCCAATACAAACAGTAAATAAAATATAGGGGATAAATTTTTATCCACCTCCATTCGACTAACGTGTATAAAACGAAATCTCATATTGATTAAAATGAATAGGTTACGGAAAGATTGAATGTTACACCCGGTTTGAATGAGCGGAAAATATTATCTCCTTCGTAATACGATCGGTTATTATTCGCTTTTTTCTCGATTTCAGGCTCATATCGGTAGTTCCAGTTTTGGTCTTCGACAATTCGAACAGCTGTATTGGTAATGTTCTGAGCCGTCACACGGAGTTGCATACTTTTCACAATGCGTTGAGTCCAAGTGATATCTAGGGATTGACGGGCTAATTCCATTAATCCCGGCCTTCTGCTCAGCTTAACCAGCTCAGTATTTGACAGCTGTTCACCGCTCAGCAACCGGTCTTTTAGATATTGTATAGTGTCCCTGTTCCCGTTCCCAATAGCGTAGATGTTATCACCTGACCGATTATAGATTAGTCCCACCTTAGTACCCTTCCCGGGATTCTCGTAAAACAGGCCGGCATTAATGACATATGGAGGCTGTCCTTGCAGCGGACGACCGGAAAAGGTACCCAGTTCCGACCCAGAACTCGCTCCATATTGCCTCCGCTGTTCTTCTGTCCGTTCTATCAGGGTATTGGAAACGCTGCTTCGTATCCATGCCCCGTTGAGCACAGCCGACAGATTTCTTGAAAAACTGAGCGGAATGAACTCAAGCGATTTTTTGATATCAATTTCAAGACCGTAAACCCGGGCTTTATCCGGATTAAAGAACGAAATGGAAGGGAAGATTGAGGCCGCTGCGTTAACGGATCCGGCACTTTCGAAACGTAGCCGTTCAATAGGGTTCTTAAGGCGTTTAAAAAACAGGCCGGCACTGATCATCTCATTGGGGTGTTGCTCCGGATAATATTCAACCCGTACATCATAATTGGTTATTTTAGCTTCTTTAAGAGTCACATTACCACTGATTTGTTCATTGTCAATAAAGTTGAAATCAGAAAATGGGGATATCTCCCGATATTCGGGCCGGTTAATGGATTTTCCCAAACTTGCCTTAACGGCGATATCGGGAGTAAACCAATAGTTGACAGCACCCGAAGGCAGCCAATTCCGAGTTTCCAAACGGACAGGAATGGGGAAGTAAAGAGTTCCCCGGTTTCCGGAACCTCCTACCTTCTTCAGGTTATATTCAAAGCGCAGCCCCGCATTAACAATCAGCTTTTCTTCATAATTCCATTCGCCCAACAGGTACGCTGCGTTGTTCTGTTCGCTCGCTTTATAGCGATCCACCGGACTGGAGACATCATATAATTTCAATCCGGTTCCGTCTTCGGGAAAGTACCGCTTATCCCACAGCCAGGCCAGATCCTGCTCCCCGAAACGCAAAAGTTGGGGGCTGATTTTTGCCATATTTCTTGCGAACTCCTCGTAACCCCATCCACCAATGGTCACTTCATTTCCGGTCATAAACCCAGGTAAAACCTTGAAAAAGCGACGATCCACGTTCTGCAGACTATACCGATGAAACGTACCCAATTTGAAAACAAAATTTTTGCCGGCATGAAATGCATAATCTCCTGAAATATTATAAATCTGTTCGTCATTGGAGATGAAGAGTCTGCTCAACATACCAAAGTAAAGCGAGGCATCGCTTCCAAAGTTGACCTCCCAGGCATTATCTGAATTATCTTCATTTTTCTGACGCTGGTAATTGGCTATGCGTAGATCGGGGGAATACTGTTTGGCATACGTGTAGCCCATATTCCATTCGATAAGATGCCTTTGCTCCTTGTTTTTATCAAACTCCCAGCTGCCGCCTAAATTGCCATTGTAAAGCAATCGCTGCTCAAAAATCAAAGATGTTCTTTTTTGGTCTCGGCGGACATCTGAATTTCGCAATTCCGGGTGAATATTCGGATTCGCAAAGTATAACACGGTTGAACCGCGTCCTTCATTAAGAAAAAAATTGTTCCAGTTTAACCGAAGCCCGTCATGAATGCGTAAAGCAAAATTTTGCATGGCACTGATTTTAGCGGTCTGCCCGCTTATCTGTTCAACCCCTTGGGTATTGTTCTGTTCTACCGCTACGGGCATTGGACCGATTTGATAGGACCAGGTGTTGCCCACCTGTACATTTCTTTTAACAAAACGGTTCTCGTTCGTATAAACCAATGAAGAAAGGTTAAACAATTGCCAACTGCCCAGTTGCCAATTATCAAAATAATTGACAAAAGCTTGTATATCGGGAGTGACTTTGCGCGGACCGTAAGTCCAGTTATCCGAAAATGAACCGATGTTCTCCTGTTCGATCGACTGAGCACCCTCGCTTTTTTTGACCAAGTTGTTTTGCGGCAAACGGCGAGAGCCATCATCAAAGCCTAACCAATCTAACCCACCTTGCCGGTACATCATTCCATTACCAAAAGTAGAATTCGACCGAGCTGTTGTCTGAATGCCTATATTAAGCCCTTTGGCATTTGCTGTTTGTTTAGTAAATACTTGAACTGCTCCACCCGAATAGTCGCCCTGAAGGTTGGCTACTGGTGATTTGTTTACGATAACCTTATCTACAATATGTGTGGGGAGCAAGTCAAAAGCAAAAGCGCGGCTGTAGGGCTCTGTCGACGGCGCAATATTGTTGTTCAAATATGTAATATTATAACGTTGGGCCATTCCACGCACTACGATAAATCGGTCGTCCACAACCGTTACACCGGTAATGCGTTTTGCCACATCGGCCATGTTACGATCCGCCAAACGGGAAATGTGCTCGTTCGAAATTCCAGAAATAATTGTTCTGGACTGCTTAATTTCGTCAATAAGCTGCCGCTCACTGGTAAACGTGCTTCGTGGCGTTGATACGACTATCTCTTCCAACAAGTTGTCGTCACCCTGCAAACGTACATCATAGGTCGTCTCGCGGCCTGCGTTTACATTAACCGAAATACGCTCTGTCTGATAGCCGATAAAGGATACTTCCAGTGTCTGGTTTCCGGCGGGTACGCCGGTCAGTGTATAGTAACCGCTTTCGTTAGCCTTTCCGCCGATGGATGTACCTACGATGCTGACGGATGCGCCGGGCAGGGGCTGCGAAGTCTCGAACTCCACAATGCGGCCCTTAAGGGTTCCGCTTCCCTGTTGTCCCGGACCGGCTGCGCCGTTTGGGGAAGATGGGGTTTGCGATGCTGACTTTTGTTCGATGAGCACCTGGCTTTTGACTTGTCTGTAGGTGAGGTCGGTGTCCCGAAGGATGAGCTCGAGAGCCTTGGCGATGGTGATATCTTTTTCAGAGACATTGACAGTTAACGATCGGTACTTCTCCAGATGCTGGCCATAAGCGAACATGATGCCTGTCTTTTTCTGCAATACCAGCAGTGCCTCCTTGATAGTCGTTTCCGATAACTGCAGGTCGGTTTTCTTGGCGGTGGGTTCCTGTGCAGCCGACCGCGTCATGCAGACAAGAAGGGTTGCCATAAGAAGGATAACACTTGATAATCGGGGTTTGAGTTCAAAAAATCGTAAATAACGAAGCAGGTATACTACTTTTTGCATATGTTTGTAAAGGTTTTGTGTTAATTTCAATAGTCAATACATGCCTGTCCCGGCATGCCGGGGTTTGATTTTTAAAGCTGTCTGGATTGCGAGTCGTGGGCAGCTTTGATTTTTCATGGCGTTCCGGCGATGAGCAGGAGCGCTTTTTGTCTTTTGGTAGGTCGGTATCTAGGTCATTGCGTTTGTTTTTAGTTATTACGGTATATGCTAAATTTCTGCTGGTCTCCGTAGGCTTTGAATTCAAATCCGCTGATGGCGCCCAGCACTTCGAGGATGTCCTGTATGGACTGGTCTGCCGAAAATGTCCCGCTGACCCGATATGCGGCCAGTTGCGCATCGGTTATTTCGATAGTTACGCCAAACCGCCTTTGCAGTTCAGCTATGGCGGATGCCAATGGCTGTTCGTCGAAGTATATGTTGCCGGATACCCATTGCTGCAGGGCATACACATCTACCTGGTCCTTGCGAGCCATCCCTGACCGGGCATCCCACGTGACCTGCTGGCCAGGAACAAGTGTTGCGAGTTGCTCGGACCGGTTTCCGCTATCCTTGCTGACGGCAACCTTTCCGGTAGCCACAGCTACGACCATCGGCTGACCGTCGAATGCAACGATTTTGAAAGAGGTACCCAACACCCGTGTGCGGATGTCGCCCGTCTGGATAATGAATGGCTTGGTGTCATCTTTCTGCACATCGAAGAAAGCTGTCCCCGACAGCTCTACCACACGTCGGTCAGCTGAAAACCGCTCGGGATAGTACAGTGTGGAGCCTGCTCCGATATGTACTATGGAGCCGTCAGGCAATGTGAGGGATTGCGGAAGGCCTTTTGCGTTGGTATGCTCCAGATAAACGATCTGCTGACTGTGGCCGGTCATGCTTCTGTACTGCCATATTATCCCAAACGCCAGTAAGCAAATGGCAGCACATGCGGCGATAGCTTTCAGGTATCGCAACCTCCGGACCGGACGTATTTTCTTTTCGTACACCTCCGGTATTTCGGAACCTATGCGTCCCACCAAAGCCGCCCTCATCCGAGTCATGCGGCCATCGAGTTCGTCCTTTGGTATTGGTTGATCCGGTTCGTCATGGTATAGTTGTTCCATGACCATATGCATGTATTCTTCTATACCGGGAAGCTCCAGCAGCGCCTTGACCTCACGCAGTTCTCTTTCGGTGCATTGGCCTTTGAGGTATTTCTTCAGTAGTTGCTCTTTTGCTTCTTCCATTTGCTAAGTGGTGCTTTATATGTAGAGATGCAGATTTTGGGGCACCACCACCAGTCAGGAAAAACAAAAATATGCAACTAAATGATTTTCAAGATAAAAATATGGTTTCTTGGATGAGTCTGTTAAAGGGGTAACAACAGTACTGACGGCGGGAAAGGCCGACTTAAAAAAGGTGAAAAGCGATGAGCAGACCGACTAAAACCTGTTCGCTGGCGCGCTTGCGGAGGGTCGACAAGGCTGAAGACATATGGTTTTCTACTGTGTTGACCGAAAGCCCAAGCACGCTTGCAATCTTTGCATAGCTAAGGTTTTCTTCCCGGTTCATCCGGAAGATCTTCTGCTGCTGTCTGGGCAGCTCGCCGACTAGCTGTTGGTATATCTGTTCGTTGTCACCCGAAATGAGTTCGTGGTCTGCACTTTTACTTTCCGCGGGTTCGCATCCTGCAAGAATATCGAGTGTTTCGGTTCCGGGAAGGCTTTTGCGAAGTTCCATCAGTATCCGGTTGCGGACGGAACGCTTAAGATAGGAAGGAATATCGTCGGGAGTGGTCAGAGTATTTCGCTTTTGCCAAAAGGAAAAGAGGACATCCATCACCAGTTCCTCGGCCAGCATGCTATCCTTGACAAAGCGTACCGCACGCTTGTACAGCGGCTTGGCATGGCGGTCGAACAAATGGGCATAGGCTTTCACATCGTCCTGCTGGCAGGCTTCCCAAAGTTCCTGGTCTAATGCCTTTTGATAGTCCATTGTCGTTGCTCCCCAATTTGGGCGGTACAAATTTGTGAAAATTAAATGTCATGAATTATGAGGAATGAATTATGTTTTTGTTAAGAGATTGTGTCGATTATCGAAAAAAAATCGTTCCGCAAAAAGGATGGTCCAAATAGCAGCAAAAACGATGATTCCCTGGTGGGCTGTGTGATAGGTAAGTTCCATTGATGGTCAAAACTGTATGGTCGTTTCATTTTCCAAAAGTTTTATGAAATGAACGGGTGCGTCAATGATTTTCAGCTTTTCGAAATCTTTTTGTGGCATAAAAGACTTTAAAATCGGCAAACACTTTTCTAGTTCGTTGGTCCTTGTCCCCATTTGGCCACCTTTCAACAATTTAAATCCGAAATCCGAGTATAATTTAATTGCTCGAAAGCTACCCGGTTGGGTGTGAAGGAAAATAGGATAGTCATCCGCCGAAAACCGTTTCATGATGACAGAAAGCACGGCTCGCCCAAGACCTTTTCCTTCGTAAGCTCGACGAACTTTCAGCCATTGGATCGTGTTGAGTTTTCCGTAGGCTTTCCAGTGTGAGCAGGTGGCTGACGGTCTGTCCTCTTGGTCGCATACAAAAAGGGTATTTTGAAAAAAGGTATCCATATCATGGCTATAGGTAACTGCGATATATTGATTCATAAAGTCTTCGTATTCTGTCGGCACCGTATCCTTATCAAAAGGAAAGGCTTTCCAAATCTCCAATTCCTCCGGCCTGCAGCTTCTAATGTAATAGTTATCAGGCAGTTGTGTTAGTGCATGCCCGTTAAGTTGGTCACACATCATAAAAATATTGTAATCCGGAATCTCATTTTCTGTCATAAAATTGTTCTGCTTTTTTACTAGCTGCCAATGGGAAGGCATTGGCGTGGTTTCTCAGCTGTTCCTTTCTTTTTTCAAAAAGTTCTCAAGTCCGCCAAGTTTACCGTCCCAGAATGCTTCCAGCTTGCTTAAATATGCACTGACTTCATGCAGTGCCTCGAGTTGGGCGAAACAATTCCTTTGCCTGCTATCGGTTATGTCCTGTTCTAATCGTACCAAATTGCTTTCTGCCAAAATTTTGATATGCTTTGAAACAGCGGGTCTGGACATATTGAACTTTTCTGCAATTGTATTCACATTTTCAGACCCCTTAGCCAGTATAAGCAGAATTTCACGTCTTGTTGGGTCTGCAATGGCTTTGAAAACATCATTCATTTGAAAGGTATTTCGGAAGATAGATTGAGAGTATTTTATTTTTCCAACCGTTGGAAAGTATTTTACGTACAATAATGCTGTTTATCCAACCTTCAAATCCGCTGTGTTCGAAATCCAATCGTGTCTGATCATTCAGTCGAGTCAATTTGAAGGTAACCACCGTATTTGAAAGGGAACCTCCACTCCAACTAAACGAGAGCAATTCATTTTCCGAAATCTTTAGGACTTCGCAGTTAACCACGCCGTCAAATCCCGGATAGGGTTTGGTTCTGAACCGAAATTTATGTCCGACTGTTGGTTCAAAGTCACATGGCATTAACCATTCGCTCAACGCTTTCCGGTCAGTCAGTGCTCGCCAGACGTCCTCAACAGGATAATCGTATATCTTCGTTAATTTAATTGATTTATTCATATTCAACTGATTTTGTATGCATTTTTTACTGCAGACATGATTTCTTCATCAAAATCCGATGTATGCCGGATAGTGGTTCGGGCGTTTATTCTGTCATTTGCCGTTACCGGTATAGCAGTAAATCTTGGATTTGACGGATTTTCGGGAAGCGTTAACCCTAATAGTAAAACGTCGTCTTTAGTTTTGGTCAACATGGCAAATTTGTTTTTTCTATAAAATGGAATGTAGGTCTTGCAAGGCTGTACCCGAATATCTTTAGCCATCAACAAGATCTTTGATCTGCAAAAATCGTAAAGCTCCCAAGATTTTTTTGTGTCAAAGATTTTTTTGGCAAAAGTGTGCGGATCTTCGTAATGGTCTTTGCCGCTGTAATGTTCAAAAACTTTTTGAGCCTGAAAATGTCCAAGCCCGTAATCCGTTTTCAGGAATGCCATGATTTCCTTTTTTCCTTTTAACTCTTGCTTTTCCAAAAGCGCTATCCATTCTTCAATGGATTTCCCCGTTTTTTCTTTCAGATTGCGGATGATTGCTTCACCCATTTGCTTCGGTCCTAATGCCATAATAACTATACTTTTTAAGTAACTGAATGGTTACGCAAATATAGGAAACTTTTTGGTTACACAAAATAAAAATCATAAATTTCGATTATTTATTCGTTCAAATAATAAAATTATCGGTACTGCTGTCCGAGCTTGGATTCAATTAGTTACCGAATCCGTTTATTGTTCAGCGTGCAATCCTATTTTATTGCCCTCGCTGTCCATGACGATTGCGATAAATCCGGCCGAAATTTCCGTTTTGGGTGTTATAATTTTTCCTCCTGCTTGTTCAACCTTATCAAGTACGGTTTGAATGTTAGGACTCGCATTGATGTAAACGACTGTGCCATTGCTTGATGGTTTGTTGCTTTCCGTTTGCCTGTTATTCGTCCCGATGTAGCTTGTATAACACCGGGGTCATAGAAAAAGAAAACCGCTTCATCGTTTCCGTCTTTACGTTTAACATTTGAGACGTTTCCCCGCTTGACATAAAACCGCTACTATGCAGTAGCCCTTCTGTTTTATGTCTAACTGTAATCTTCCCTTAGCTAGCTACATTCAAAACTAAAGAATTCCAATCAGAATTGCTATTGCTATCCTGTTGGAATGTGGGAAACTCGGAGAGTTTTCCATATTTCAACAGGAACTCTGTCGGTGTCAACTGCCCCAGCGATGAATGTGGCCTTTCGTTATTGTA
>NZ_FOLL01000010.1 GCF_900112315.1 Parapedobacter composti
AATTTGAGGAAGGGTTGGAGAGGACGGTGGACTGGTATCTTGCCAATGAAGAGTGGCTGCAGGATGTCACTTCAGGGCACTATCAGCAGTACTACACAAAACAATATGGAACACAATAACTTATGAAAGGAATCGTACTAGCAGGAGGTTCGGGGACAAGACTGCATCCACTCACACAAGTGGTTTCTAAACAACTGTTGCCGGTGCACGATAAGCCTATGATCTATTATCCGCTATCTACGCTAATGCTAGCGAATATTCGTGATATCTTAATTATTTCTACACCGCATGACTTACATCTGTTTCGAAAATTATTAGGAACCGGAAGCCGGTTCGGTGTAAACTTACAATATGCGGAACAACCTTCTCCAGATGGTTTGGCACAAGCGTTTATTATCGGTGAAGAGTTCATAGGAGACAATGATGTTTGTCTAATATTAGGCGATAACCTGTTTTATGGGCACGGTTTGTCAGGCTATCTTTCTTCGGCCGTACAAACTGTTACTGATGAACGGAAAGCTACAGTATTTGGATACTATGTCAGGGACCCCCACCGATACGGCGTAGCAGAGTTTGATAAAAATAAAAACGTAATTTCTATTGAAGAAAAACCCGAAAATCCGAAATCGAATTATGCAGTGGTTGGCTTATATTTTTATCCAAACGATGTTATTCAAGTAACTAAGACAATCAAACCCTCTGCCCGGGGAGAATTAGAAATTACAAGTGTAAATCAAGTGTACCTTCAACGGCAGAAGCTATCCATTCAGGTGTTGGGGCGAGGGTTTGCTTGGCTAGACACGGGCACACACGAAGCATTAAGTGAGGCCACGCAGTTTGTTCATGCCATTGAAAAACGACAAGGCTTAAAAATATCCTGTTTAGAAGAAATTGCATGGCGAAAAGGTTGGCTGTCCAGCGACTACGTCCAGGCGCTTGTAAATGATAAAAAGAGCAGTTATTACGAATATTTGAAAGGTATTGTCAAATAGCAGATGAGTAGTTTGAGGAAGAAAACCGTATCCGGCTTATTCTGGACATTTACCCAGCAGTTTTCTGTGCAGGCTATTAACTTCGTGGTGCAACTTATACTTGCCCGATTACTTGTACCAGAAGATTTTGGCATTATCGCAATGCTTTCTGTTTTTATAGCTATTGGCAATACCTTAGTGGACAATGGGCTGACTTCTTCCTTAATCCGTACCAAGGACGCAGATCAGGCAGACTATTCCACTGTGTTTTTCATGAATCTATCAGCCAGTATCGGTATTTATCTTATTGTCTTTTTTTGTGCGCCTCTGATTGCCAAATTTTTCAAACAACCAATTCTCACCGACGTAATCAGACTTTATACTACAACATTTATCATCCGTGCTTTCTCGCAAGTTCAGCAAACGAAACTTACAAAGGAAATGCAATTTAGGCTACAGATGACTGTACAAATACCGTCGGTTATCATAGCCGGTATTGGTGGGATTATTATGGCCTATAAAGGATTGGGGGTTTGGGCTTTAGTATGGATGGCTTTAATGCAGACTAGCGTTTCCTCCCTTCAGCTTTGGCTAAGATCAGATTGGCATCCCTCGTTAATATTTAGCCTCGAAAAGTTAAAAGCGCATTTAAATTTCGGGTATAAACTGACATTGTCCAGCCTACTTAATACACTTTTTAACAATGTATATAATATCGTTATTGGGCGCTATTACTCCGCTGCACAATTAGGATTTTATAATCGGGCAGATACCTTGCGAATGTTTCCTATCCAAAACTTGGCCACAGCGCTCAACAAAGTAACCTATCCAATGTTTGCATCTATCCAAGATGACGACGCCAAACTAAGATCAGCATACAGTATACTGATGAAGCAAGTGTTGTTTTGGCTAGCTCCTGTAATGGCAATTTTGGTTATAGTGGCAGAACCATTATTTCGCCTTTTACTCACTGACAAATGGCTGCCTGCCGCGCCATACTTTCAGCTACTTTGCTTAGCGGGATTACTTTACCCCATCCATGCTTATAATTTGAATATTTTAAATATCAAAGGACGAAGTGATTTGTTCTTGCGCTTGGAAATTATAAAAAAGATCATTGTAGTCATTGGCGTAATTTGCGCGATTCCGTTTGGGATATTCGGATTAATATACTTTCAAATCGTCAGTTCTATATTGTCCTTTTTCATTAACACCTATTACAGCGGCCGCTTAATCGCCTATAATACACTTACGCAATTACTAGACATAGCTCCTATTTTCATAATTGCGGCTACCATAGGCTGCGGAATCGGCTGGATCAATGAGAACATAGTACATCAGTTAAGTTTACCTGACTATTTAGTAATATCGATCGTTGGATTCGTTTATTTATGTTTATATTTCTTGACAAGCTATCTCTTTGGAATAGCAGCGGTTCGAGATTTCAAAAATTTTATCTTAAAACGATGATACCTGTTACAAAACCTTTCTTACCCCCACTGCCTGAATACCAAGCATTGCTTGAAGGCGTATGGAAACGCCAATGGCTTACTAACATGGGACCGTTGTCTAGCGAGTTAGAAATTTCCTTAAAACGCTGGCTGAGAGTCAATCACCTACTTTTCGTAACTAATGGAACGGTAGCATTACAATTAGCTATAAAAGCACTGGAGTTGAAGGGTGAAATCATAACTACCCCTTTTAGCTTTATCGCCACAACCAGCAGTATCGTTTGGGAAGGCTGTCAACCGGTGTTCGTAGATATCGATCCTCAGTCTTTAAATATCGATGCCTCCAAAATCGAGGCTGCAATTACAAAAAGGACGACGGCCATTTTAGCAACTCATGTATATGGTAATCCATGTGATATTGAGCGTATTACAGCAATTGCAAAAGAGCACAAACTAAAAATAATCTATGACGCCGCCCACGCGTTCGGGGTAGTTGTTAATGGAAAATCTATATTCGAATATGGAGATATATCAATATGTAGCTTACATGCTACAAAACTCTATCATTCCATTGAAGGCGGGTTAATCATAACTAAAGAAGCGAACCTTCTAAAAAAGCTTGCTTTTATGCGTAATTTTGGATTTAATGGCCCCGAGGCTTTTGTCGAACTAGGTATTAATGGTAAAAATTCAGAGTTCCATGCTGCCATGGGACTTGCTAATCTAAACTATATCGAGGCCATACATAGTAAGCGTAAAACTCTTACAGAAAGATATGATCAAAATCTCGAAGACTTGAAAGCAGTTAAACCCACATGGCACGAGGCGGCTACACTTAACTATGCATATTACCCACTAATATTTGAGCGGCAAGAGCTTATGATGGATTGCATTACACTGTTACAACGCAATGAGATCGGGACCCGAAGATATTTTTATCCTTCACTAGCTAAAACATTACCTTATTTAAAATCAAAGAATTTGCCGATTACAGACGATGTTTCCTCTCGGATACTATGCTTGCCTTTATACTACGATTTAACCGTAGAAGAAGTAGATTTGATTTGTCGCCTGTTATTACGTGTTCAGAATAATTAAAGATGAAATCTAAATTAAACATATTGATTTTTCCATGTGGCTCAGAAATAGCATTAGAGATTTACCGTTCTCTGAAGTATTCCACACACGTCAATTTAATTGGAGCGAACAGCGTTTCTGATCATGGTCGTTTCGTGTTCGAACGCTATATAGATAACGTCCCATTCGTGAACTCACCAGACTTTGTCCCTGCTTTAGCAAAAATAGTTAAAGAGAATACTATTGACGCAATATATCCTGCAATGGATTCCGTAATCACTATATTGACCAAGCATGAAGAAATGTTAGGATGTAAGGTAATTGCCTCTTCTCGAGAAACTACCGAGATTTGTCTATCGAAAACAAAGACTTATGCAGCTTTGAAAGACTACGCTCCAATAGCAAAAATATACGACGCAATAGACCAAGTCTCAAAGTTCCCAATATTTATGAAACCGGATATTGGATATGGATCTCGTGGTGCACGGATTGTACACAATGTTGAAGAAGCGATACTTCATTTAAAGCAATATCCAACATCTATTATTATGGATTACCTGCCTGGGCCAGAGTATACCGTGGATTGCTTTAGCGATAGGCACGGAGAGCTCCGATTCGTCGGACCCCGAGTCCGCAGCAGGACAATGAATGGTATAAGTGTGCATACATACCCGTATAAAGAAAGGCGCTCAGAATTTCAGGCTATCGCTTCATCAATCAACCAGCGGCTGAATCCGCGAGGTGCTTGGTTTTTTCAGATTAAAGAGGACCATCTTGGCAATTTTTTTCTTTTGGAGGTGGCATCTAGATTGGGGGGGTCTTCTTCATTGTACCGCAATTTGGGAATAAACTTTGCGTTGTTAAGTGTTTTCGACACTTTCAATTACGATGTCGAGGTGTTCTCTAACACGTACGACATCGAAATGGATAGGGCCTTGGACAATAAATACAGAACATCAATTGACTTTAGTGTTGCCTACTTTGACTTTGATGACTGTCTATTGCTAGGAAACAAAGTAAATGCGGACATGGTCAAACTAATTTTTCAATTTCGAAATGCTGGCAAAAGAATTGTTTTGATCACTAAACATGAAAAAGACATAAACGAAACATTATCCATATATCGGCTTGCCGATTTGTTTGACCGAATTATTCACCTGACAAAAGAGGATGACAAATATAAGTATATAGATACTAATGACGCCATTTTCATCGATGATTCGCATGCCGAACGCAGATCAGTGTATAAATATCTTGGTATACCCGTATTCTCACCGGATACTATAGAATGCCTTTTTGAATAAATTAAATTTAAAAATAAATCATAAAAATTATGCGTATACTACACTCTTATTGCTTAAATTACAATATTGGAGATTATGCCCTGGGCTTTGGTTTAAAGAATTTGTTAAGGAAATATTTGAAAGTTGATTTAATTGGTGACACCAATATTCAGGGAAGGGAATTCAATGAATACTATATCAATGAGGTAGTCAACAAGCGTTATGACCTATTAGTGATTGGTGGCGGTGGAATTATTCATGGTAAACATTGGCCAAATGGATGGTTTTGGCTGATTGATAAAGAGCTAATAAAAACCATTAAAATTCCATTTATCGTCTATGGCGTAGGCTACAACTATTGGGAAGAGGAAGGGGGTATTCCAGAGAGAGGAATTATACATTTAAAAGAAACCATCAAATATGCACGTCACTTTTCCGTCCGTAATGATGGTAGCGCCGGAAGAATTTTAAAGCAAACCGGCATTGAAGCGCCAGTGGTACCAGACCCCGGTTTCCATGTAGATATTAATACCGAATATGAGCGGAGAGAAAAGGCCCCTTACGTACTGATTCAAGTTGCGAATGACAAACCGCTGAGTCGATTTGGTAGCGAAGAAGCTATTAAATCGTTTGTCAAAGCCATGCGGACCGTCACTCAAAAATTAGCTAAAGACTATAAAGTGATTTTTGCACCACACGTATTGGCTGACGTAGCTCTTAGTAAGGAGATCGCTGACGGGATTTCCAATGCGTCTGTATGGGATTTTGGACGTTATGCATTCGATCACGCGGATCAGGCTGTTGCATTCTATAAATATGCGGAATTTGCTATCGCAATGCGTGGGCATGGGCAGATTGTACCTATTTGTTTTAATACTCCCGTTATCGCGTTAGAGAACCATCCCAAACACGGGGGCTTGATGAAAGAGTTAAATTTAGTGGCTTACAACGTTAAGGTTAACGATGAGGATTTTACAAATACTTTATTGGCAACAATTTCTAAATTGGAGGCTAAACACGAGCAATTGAGAGAAAATTACAAAATCATTAACCAAAGCCTATTAGAAGTTACCGATGATGCATTTAAAAAAATAGTAAATATTGTTAAATGAAAGAGCCATTGGTTAGCATATGCTGCATAACATATAATCACGAAGAGTTTATTCGACAGTGCTTAGAGAGCTTTGTGATGCAAAGAACAACGTTCCCGTTTGAGATATTGATATACGACGACGCATCCAGTGATAATACTGCCCAGATTATCGATGAATATCAGCAGATGTATCCTGCAATTATTAAACCGATAATACAAAAAGAAAATCAATATTCGAAGGGGGTCAGAGGTATGAATCTGAAATATAATTTCCCTAGAGCCAAGGGAAAATATATTGCTCTATGTGAGGGGGACGACTATTGGACCGATCCATTAAAGCTTCAGAAACAAGTTGACTTTCTAGAAACTCATGATAACTTCGTTTTATGCGCACATAAACATGATAAATTAATAGATGGAAAGTTGATAAAAAATCACAAAAGATATAAAGAAGTTTTATCCATTTATGATTTAGCAAAACAAATTGACTTTATTACTCTCTCCGTTGTTTTTAGACGAGCAATTATAAATAACGAAGAGTCTAAAATCGCTCTTAATGGACAATTCACTAATTTTTTGTTTGTTTATATCGCCCAATTTGGGTTAGTAAAACAGTTTAATGTCTCCATGGGAGTGTACAGGGTTCATAGAGGAGGAATATGGAGTGGAGAAGAGCTTGTGAAACGAATGGAGATGAGTCTTTATGGCATCAATAGTATGATAGAATATATCAAAATGCCGAAAGTTAGAAAAATACTAATTCAAAAATTCATAAGAAAATGTCTAGGCTTCACTCTACAGCTATTGAAAAGAAGGCACAAAGGCTTCTTAAAAATGTTTAAAACAAGTTTTGCTTATGGGTGGAACATCATGCATTTAAAGTTTCCTTTGCTTTATATTAAACATAAAATTGGTTTTTAAAATCATTCCTTTTATGAAATAGAAGTCACAAATTACAAATTAAATAAAGAGAACATGTTGTTTCACGCGATAAGCGTATTGGCTTTTGCTTTATTATTCTCGAACGCTTCAGAACTCGTTCCCTTTGAGGTTTCGCTCGTACTTACGGCGCTACATTTTCTTTTAATTTACCTTTTCTTTGTAAGACGCGTCAAGATGGCATGGTTACTACCACCTGTGCTGTTTACATTTACAATGTTCATATTCATTTGGTTAGGTGGTTTACTTATCTGGAGCGGAACTCTTTTCTTTCCAAGATTTAGTCATAGACTTTTCGACGACGAAAACCTAAATAACGCTTTCTTTATAACGTCAATATCAATATCAACACTTTGGTTTTCGTATCTCCTTTTTAGTAAAAAGATCTTTCATAAAACCCGTCCTCTCGAAACCCCGTCTGAAGGAAGAAAATTGTTAAAACAGCGAGCAAATTTTCTAGTGTTTTTTTGCGTTTCACTATATCTTTACGGCGTATCCTCAGGGTTCGTTGGGTATGCAAAAGATGAAGACAGCGTTGGATCTTTTTCTAACTTTATAAGTTTGTTTCAGCGAGGAGCTTTCCTTGTTTTACTATTATACTACGCCCACAATTTTGTAAGACTTAATAAACAAGTAGACCGTTATCTTGTAATTTTAATAGGGAGTCTGGCCTTATTAGGCGTTCTTGCGGGTTCAAAGTATCAAATTGCACTACCTTTTATCTACATAATCCTAATTCACTATTACATGACTGGAATAATTTTCAGTAAAAAGCTTGTTATAGGAGGTTTGATATTTTTATCGTCTTTTATTATTATTGGGCCAGTGAGAGAGATGCTTCGAGAATCAAAGGCAAACATTAGCTACAATTCTGCTCTTTCGAACGAAACACAACTTAGCTCTGTATCGTCAGCCGCAATGGATATGCTATATAGAGTGACATATATTCCTCCTTTAGTTCTAGCTGTCAACTATCATGGGCACTTACCACCAGCAGTGAGCAATCTATGGGAGTATGTAATTACAAGTCCAGTTAATGCTTTTATTCCTAGATTTATTAATCCAAATAAGCCAGAAGTAACTTTTGGCAGGTGGTTTTCATTGAATGTCTATGGTTCTACCGAGGATAACAACATAGGGGCGACTTTCCAAGGCATATTATATTTGGCGGGGGGGGTTTGGTCTGTCATATTCGGATTTTTATTAATCGGATGTGTACAAGCAATTTTTGTTAGGTATCTGTTTATTCCCAAATATGTCCCTATTTATCTAATTTTACTGCCGAAACTGGTTCTATTACCTCAGGAGCCTTGGATGCTATTTGTTGGCCTATTACAATCTTTTATTACAATATATTTAATTTACATATTGATTACTTCTAAACGATGAAGATTTTTATTGTTGGAATGCCTGGTTCAGCGAACTTAGGAGACGACTTGATATCGCAAATACTAGTTAAACAATTAGTCGATCGATTCAACCCTAGCATCATCGGTATTTTAACCGGAGAATGTCCGGTTCATTATGACATTAAGGGGACAAAAATTGAAATATTTAAACGGCCAAATAAGAGGAGTTTTTCTAACTTCTTCGTACGATTGCGTTCAATCAAAGCTTTCTTAAAAGATGTGGACTTACTCGTTATAGGAGGTGGAGGGCTGTTACAGGATACTCACTACAGCTTTACAGTACATAAATATCTTAGATATATTAAGTATGCTAAAAAGCGAGTGGCTTTAATGGGAATCGGTGTCGGTCCATTAAAGTTCCGGCTTAATAAAATATATTTAAAAATAATCTTAAACTCGCCAAAGTTAACAATACAAGTCCGCGATGTTGATTCGTTAAATTTGTTGCGATCAATTGGCGTAAAGTCACCTATCCACTTAAGCACGGACATTGTTGAAGGGTCTCCCCTTCCGGCATTTTTTAATAAAGATAGCTACGTCGCGACAAATGAAAAAATTTTAGGGTGCAGTATTAGGAAGTGGCCCGATATAAATTTACACTCTTTAACAGAATATATAGTAAGATTAGTCAGTCAAGAATCAATCGGAAAGATAAAATTCTTTGTTTTCGAACATCAAAACCAGAGTCCTGAAGAGAAAGAGTATGCCGAGATCCTGATTAATGAAATAAACAATCTTCGCGATATAAAATGTGAATTATACGTATATGGAGAAATGGACCATAAATTATTCTACGAGAATCTAACTACTGTGACATTTGCTATTGCCAGTAGGTTCCATGCAAATATCATTTGGCAGAAAATTGGTATTCCTGTTGTACCAATTGTATATGCACCAAAAGTAAGTAGCTTATATCAAAAGTATAATCATGATAGTTTTAGGTTTTCTCAATTAGTTAGCTTGGCAAGCTATCCATTTATCCAAATCCCAGAATTAATGAATAATAACGACTTCCAAATACCTCCAATGCAAGGTTATATAAAAATTAATTTAAGCGTTCGTTTTGCTTTAACAATATATGATTTATATCATTTTCTAGCGAGCACTATAAATAGTTTATGGATTCGAATAAAGTAAGAGCATGAGTCAAGTAATATTGTTCAATAGAAAAAAGGAAAAAGGGAAAAACAGTATAGAGGAAGTTTTCTCGTCGCTAAAATCATATCTATGTGTAGAAAAAATATATGAGATGCCAAAAAAAGGAACTAGCATATTGTCCAATCTCCGTTTTGCATATCGAAAAAAGGGATATGTCAATCACATCTCTGGAGACGTTCATTATATAGCATTGGCTACAGGCAAACGAACTGTTTTAACAATTCATGATATTGAATCGACTTTAAAAGACGGTAATTTAGCTACAAAATTGATTAAAAAGTTAATATGGTTTTGGATTCCTTGTTTAATTGTAAAAAAAATTACAGTAATATCAGAATTTACTAAAAAGCAATTGATAAAATTAGTGCCTTTCTCACGGCATAAAATCGTAGTTATTCACAATCCCTATAATGAGCTAATCGAGTTCAAAGCTAAGGGTTTCGACAAAGAAAAGCCGGTTATTCTTCATGTCGGCACAAAAACAAATAAAAACTTATTTAGGGTTATAAAATCACTAGAGGGAATACCTTGCAAATTATTAATTATTGGCAGGCTCTCCGTCGATCTACTGCGTGAGCTACAAGCACACAACATCGAATACGAAAGCTCTTTTGATGTAAGTTTCGACGAAATAGTTGAGGCTTATAAAAAATGTGATATCGTTAGCTTCCCATCTATTTATGAGGGTTTCGGGATGCCTATTTTAGAAGCTCATAAAGCTGGCCGGGTCGTAATAACGAGCAATGTCTGTTCGATGCCAGAAATCGCTGGTGATGCGGCATGCTATGTGAACCCCTTTGACATAGAAAGTATCAGAGCGGGATTTCTAAAAATAATACAAGATGATATCTACAGGGATGAACTGGTGGCTAAAGGTTTCCAAAATCTAGAAAGGTTTAGCCCTCAACAAATTTCTAAGCGATACAACGACCTGTATAAACAGCTTTAAAGTTCTTCCTTAACTAATTTGTCAAATGGGAAAACCAAAGATATTAATAACTGTCAACTCGTACTTACCGGGATTCAAGTCCGGCGGGCCAGTTCAATCCATCTCTTGCCTTGCGGATCTCCTTTCCAAAGATTATATCGTTACAGTTATTACAAACGATAGAGACACCTTAAGTGAGTCAGCTTACCCAAATATCCGAACTAATGCGCGTAATCCCATAAATGGCTACGACGTAATCTATGTTAAACCGGGAATATTCAATAAATGTTTAGCCATCTATAAGTGGATTATTGAAATCAAACCTAATGTTATTTATTTAAACAGTTTTTTTAATCCATGGTTTACGCTATTCGTGTTGCTAATATCAAAGACTACTCTAACCCAAAAAATTGGATATAAGGTACTGTTAGCGCCAAGAGGAGAATTTTCACCCGGGGCACTTAATTTAAAGCGTAAAAAGAAGTCGATTGTCTTATTTATTATAAGAAAGTTAAATCTGTTAGAAAACGTCTGCTTTCATTTCACCAATGAACAAGAAAGAAAGTTCTTTTATAAGACCGTTGATTGGGTAGAGCGCAAAAGCTATTTTATAGCAAGCAATATCAAAACAATGAAGCTTATCCCTTTCGAAAAATTGGTAGACCAATTTGCAAAAAAAAGAGAGAATTCGTTGAAAATATGCTTTATTTCTCGCATCGTTCCTAAAAAAAACTTGCATTACGCCATAGAAACAGTATTGATGTTTAACAACCTGCAGCAAGACATAACACTTAACATATACGGCCCTCCTGAAGATAAAAATTATTGGGATCTTTGCCAAAACTTAATTATGAAAGCGGCGCCAAATGTCAAAATCAACTACTGGGGGGCGGTTGATAATAGAGATATTTGGCGAGTATTCACTTCTAATGATATTTTTTACTTCCCTACTAATGGCGAGAATTTTGGCCATGTAATTATCGAATCTCTTGCATTCGGTTGTCCCGTTTTAATAAGCGACCAAACTCCGTGGGAAGACCTTGAACAAAAGGGCTGTGGCTGGATATTCAGTTTAAATGAAAACGCCAGGGCCTTTGAAGTTCTTAAATATGCTGCATCTTTAAGTAGCTTTTCGTATTTGCCCTATCGCAATCAAGCCTTTGAATATGCAGAAGTATATTTTTCTAACGAAAATCAACAGAATTTTGAAAAGTTCCTTTTCGGTATCCAGTCACTTTCAAAGCCGGCGACATAAAAGATTGTCAATAAATGCTTTTTAAAAATAAACAAACAGGACTTGGAGCCATATTACCGAGAAAAAACGAATTACGGAATAATGATAAAGTGCGCTAATAGTAGCAGAAGAATAATCTATCGAAAAACCACTAAAATTTTAGCCTTAACACTATACGGGTGTGTAGCAATGTCGAACTTCAATGCTAATGCGTTGTCTATATCTAAGGTGGAAGTAATAAATGTCAAAGACTATGGCGTGGTTGGAGATGGAATTACTGATGATACCGATTCAATCCAACACATTCTAAATAGGGCACAGGGAAAAATTGTTTTCTTTCCTATTTCGAAAAATCATTACCTGATCAAGAAACCGCTATTATTGAAATCAAGCACTTCCATTAAAGGAGAAAGTGATACTGGTTCCAAAATAATACAAACTACTTGGGGAATGCCCGCTTTCGAAATCTATAATGAAGATTCTTGCTTAATCGAAAACCTTCTGATTAAGTATGAAGGTAATAGATTAAATATTTCAGGGGGCTATCGTGGGAATAACAAAAGTTCATATTGCGCGGGTGTGTATTTGAATGGACACAATTCAGCAATAAATAATGTCAATATTGAGGGATTCGTTTGTGGAGTATTTTTAACTAACTATAATTTAGACAATACAAATAGCTTCCAAACCCTAGCCAAGAATAACATAGTTAGAGACATCAATGTTAATAAAGTGGATTTTGGCGTTCTAATTACAGGACAAATAGATTTAGAAATAGAAAATATTTACGGAACCTGTGAACAATCCCAAAAACTGCACCCTTCTCATTTGGTTTATGTTGGCGGGAAAACTGAGAGGGCAATAATTAAAAATTGCTACGCAAATAATATTAACTCGGGCGCGGCATTTCAATTTCGAATGTTGAACAACTCATTTATATATAACTTAAATGCCGAAAGTTGTAGCGGTATAGTTTCCATTATTGATTGTAAAAATAATACTTTGCAAAAAATTCGTTCAATATTAGACACGTCTCCCAACTATAGTTTTTATTTCCAACGAGGTAAATTAGGCAGTTATAATAATACAATCGATAGTTTGTTTATACATAAAAGCGCTACAGGAAGTGTACACGCAATATCGATAGACGGGCAAGAAAATGTTATAAAAAATGTACACATTTTTTTGCCGAAGGTTTTTAAGAGCTCTGTCATAAATCGAATCAATGGTGGAAAACGAAATCAAGTGTTAAATTGGCGTATAGACCTTGATAGTAATAAAGAAGTAGGAACAATGCTGAAAATTAGAGCAGGACATCATCACGTAGTAAAAAGAATAGAAGCAAGCAATTTTGGCCTGCTAATACAAGTTCATCCTCAAAGTCAAAATAATGAAATTGACATTATGGATATTCCGTAAAGAAAGAATAAATCAGATAAAATAATTAAGTATCTCAACCGACTATATGAAACAAATCATCCAATCCTTCAAAACAGGAGAAACGATATTAGAAGAAGTACCAGCTCCCCAAGTTAGAAGGGGAGCGGTATTGATTCAAACTACCCGCAGCTTAGTATCACTGGGGACCGAACGCATGCTCGTTGAGTTTGGTAAATCAAACCTTATTCAAAAAGCACGACAGCAGCCAGACAAGGTTAAGCAAGTATTAGATAAAATCAAAACCGAGGGGTTAATGCCCACGCTGGAAGCTGTGTTCAATAAACTGGGCGAGCCTTTACCATTAGGTTATTGTAATGTAGGGAGAGTAGTTGCTATTGGCGATGGCGTCAGTGAATTCAAGGTGGGTGATCGGGTTGCTTCGAATGGACATCATGCAGAATTCGTTTGTGTACCCAAAAACTTAGTTGCGCCGATACCCGAAGAAGTTTCGGACGAGGAAGCGACTTTTACGGTCATAGGATCTATTGGACTTCAAGGTATCCGCCTACTAAACCCCACATTGGGAGAGACGGTCGTAGTGATAGGTTTAGGACTCATTGGATTAATTACTGCTCAGCTTTTGACTGCTAATGGATGCCGTGTAATCGGCGTGGATATTGATGACCATAAATTGTCGCTAGCCAAACAATGGGGTGTAATCCCCTTCAATCCAAAAAGCGGTGATGTGGTAAAATTTGTGGAGGGAGAAACAAATGGCATAGGCACTGACGGGGTAGTTATTACTGCGTCGACGAAGAACAATGAAGTCATATCCCAAGCGGCACGTATGTCGCGAAAAAGGGGACGCATTATTCTTGTCGGGGTGATTGGCTTAGAATTGAGCAGAGCAGAGTTCTACGAAAAGGAATTGACATTCCAGGTTTCCTGCTCATATGGACCGGGTCGGTACGATGATAATTACGAACAGAAAGGAATAGATTATCCGTTACCTTTCGTACGCTGGACCGAGAAAAGGAATTTTGAGGCCGTACTCCAAGCAATTCGCTCAGGTAAGTTGCAAGTCAAAGAACTGATAACGGAACTGGTACCATTGGATAATTACCTCAATATCTATGGTAATATTGGATCAAGCAAATCAATAGCTTCAATTTTAACATATAAAGATAGTAGCGAAGCGCCGACACACACGGTCGAAATTGGAACGCCTTCCTTCTCTGCGTCCAAAGGGATTATCGGCATTATCGGGGCAGGAAACTTTACCAAGATGACCATGCTTCCTGCATTAAAGGGAAGTGGTGCTCAGTTCAAATATATAGCGAGTCAAGGGGGAGTTAGCGGCACAGCTCTAGCCCAGAAACATGGTTTTTCACATTCAACCACTGACTATACGGCAATATTGAATGACCAAGAAGTGGACTTAGTGTTGATTACTACTCGTCATAATCAACATGCGCAAATGGTCATTGAAACATTGAATGCTGGTAAGCATGTTTTTGTTGAGAAGCCGCTGGCGCTCAATAATGAAGAGCTGGATGCAGTTGTGGCTGCTCAACAGGCATCAGGCAAAACTATATCCGTAGGATTTAATAGACGCTTTTCGCCTCATGCTGAGAAGATGAAAAGTTTGGTGGGCGATGCGCCAATGAATGTAATCGCCACTATGAACGCAGGTTTTATCGCTCCTAACGTTTGGGTACATGATCTGAAAGTGGGGGGAGGCCGTATCATTGGGGAAGCATGCCATTTTATCGATTTGATTACATATTTGACTGGAAGCAGAGTTAAGGCAGTTTGTATGAACGCAATGGGGGTTAATCCGGATGAGTCAACGGATAATGCCTCCATCCTGTTGCGTTATGAAAACGGTAGTACTGGAGTTGTTAACTATTTTGCCAACGGCTCCAAAGCATATTCCAAAGAACGTGTAGAGGTCTATTCCCAAGAACGCACGCTGATTATGGATAACTTCCGGAGGACCAAGGGCTATGGCTTTAGAAACTTTTCCAAATTGAAGACACAATTGGATAAAGGGCATAAAAATCAATTTGCTCGGCTAATACAGCGTGTTCAACGTGGTGGAGATCCATTAATTCCGCTTGACGAACTCATTAATACAACGAAGGCCTCTTTTGCGGCTATTGAGAGTTTGAAAGCCCGTTGTTGGGTTAGTATTTAATCAATTATTTATGTGATTAAGAATAGGCATTTCGAAATTATGCTTAAAAAATTTGACCTGCTTTTTCAAACTGTAAGGCACCTTAAGGTAAGGCAGATAATCTATCAAGTCAAATACCGATTGATCAAACCGGGCCCATTGAAAATGTATGGATATATTTCTTCAAATATTAATATCCAGCCACTTCGATTTATGTACTACCCACCTATGGTTGTGTCTTGGCAGGGCAAAGGGAAATTTAGTTTTCTGAACATTGACGTAACATTCGAAGGTGGGGTAAATTGGAATTTTCAGAAGAACGGTAAGCTATGGAATTACAACCTGCAATACGCGAATTATTTGCTCCAAGAAGCTCCTGATGATAAAGAGAAAGAACAACTGGTAACCGAGCTATATGCTTGGTTGTCTGACGGAAGACTTCCGTTAGAGCCCTATCCAGTATCCTTGCGATCCATAAACATGATCCGTTGGCTTTCCTTAAGCGATGTAAATAGACCGGATCTCGAAAAAAATGTTTACGCGGAACTGAATTTTCTGTCCCAACGGCTGGAATACCATTTATTGGGGAATCACCTATTAGAAAACGCCTTCGCGCTGCTGATGGGTGGGGGCTTTTTTTCCAAAACGAATTGGGTAAAGACCGGCAAGAAAATTTTAAAAGCAGAACTGGAAGAACAGGTATTAGCGGATGGAGCACATTTCGAGCTTAGCCCGATGTATCATCAAATCATTTTTTTCCGATTGCTTGAACTGATCGATTGGTATTCCAAATGGAAAGACAAGGAGCTGGAGTTTGAAGATTTCCTGAAGGCCAAAGCAATTGCCATGAGAGCTTGGTTAAAAAATATCAGCTTTCAAAATGGAGATATTCCCCATTTTAACGACAGTGCGAGCGGGATTGCCTACGCGACACATTGGCTGATGACCTATGCAGACGAGCTTTCTATTCGTGAGAGTGGGCTTCGGCTAGGTGAATCAGGGTATCGAAGTGTCATGATGGGCAATTACGAGTGTAAAATTGATTGTGCACAATTAGGGCCCAGTTATCAGCCGGGACATGCTCACGCAGATGCCCTCAGCTTTGTTCTTTATTACAAGGGCCAACCACTTTTTGTAGAACAGGGTACATCAACCTATCAAGTTGGTGACGTACGAGAGCGTGAGCGTTCGACTGAAGCACATAATACCGTGGTAGTTGACAAACGGAATCAGTCAAATGTGTGGGGCGGTTTCCGAGTTGCCGAGCGGGCGATAGTAAAAATTGTTGAAGATAGGGAAAACCGTATTTGCGGGAAACATAATGGATACCGGAAATTGGGCGTAACACACAAACGAACCTTCAATTTTGATAAAAATAGGATTGAAATAGTTGACGAAGTATCAGGCAATGACCAACTTTCTAAGGAATTTCATTTGCATATTTATCCTGGAATTAGGACAAGAATAGATAGCAGCCAAAACGTCGTATTGTCTAACGGTATAACGGTTACGTTTAAGCCGGGCGTAGAAGTAGTAATTCAAAATTATTATATGGCGAACGGTTACAATCGATACCTGAGTGGCAAAAAGCTTATAGTCTCCTTTAAAAATGAGCTTAAAACTACTATTTCATTCGAAACAAGCAACTGATGAAGCGCATACTATACCTTACATTTTATTTCGAGCCCGACCTCTGTGCGGGGTCGTTTCGCAATTCGCCCTTAGTTAAAGAACTTGCTGAGCAGGTGGGCAGTGAGGCAGAAATTGATGTTATTACGACATTACCCAATCGCTACAGTACGTTTGCTGCCGATGCTCCTCAATACGAAGACCGTGGTAATTACAAGATAAATCGGATCGCCATCCCCAAGCATCAAAGTGGAATGCGAGATCAGATTAAATCGTTTACGCGATATTTTTCGGAAACCAAGCGACTGATCGACGGAAAGAAATATGATTTGGTGGTCGCTTCTTCTTCTCGTTTATTTACCGCTTACCTCGGTTATACCATTGCTAAAAAACAGCGTATACCTTTATATTTAGACATCCGGGATATTTTTACCGATACGATGAAGGATGTGCTGAAGAGTACAGTCGTTAAAGCGGCAGTTTTGCCGGTACTAAATCAGATCGAACGAAGGGTATTCAATTATGCGAAACACATTAATCTGATCAGTGGAGGGTTTAAGCCGTATTTCAGGAGGTATACGAGACCAATTTACTCTGAGTTTCCCAATGGAATCGATCCTGAATTCTTAAATCTGCCGATATCTACGCCTAGCCGAAACACCTCCAAAACCATTGTGTATGCCGGAAATATTGGCGAAGGTCAGGGGCTTCATATCATCGTACCCAAAGCAGCGAAGCGATTGGGGGATAGGTACAGGTTTTTAATTATCGGTGACGGTGGGGCTAAAGGTAAGCTCATAACAGCTATTGACCGACTTCAAGTGAACAACGTGGAGCTGCGCCAACCTGTAAAACGTGCTGAATTATTGGAAATCTACCGTGAAGCTGACTTCTTGTTTCTACACCTCAACGACTACGACGCGTTCAAGAAAGTATTACCTTCAAAAATCTTTGAATTAGGGGCTTACGATAAACCAATCATTGCAGGTGTCGCAGGTTTCGCAAACGAATTTATCGATAAGAATATCCCTAATCGCATCTTGTTTCTTCCTGGTGATGTGGATAGTATGGTTAGCCAATTAGAAAAGTACAAATATGAAAATATAGTGAGGACAGACTTCCTGAACAATTTTAAGCGGGAATCGGTTAACGAAAAGATGGCGGCTTCTATAAGGGAATACTTATGAAAATTCTGTTAACTGGCTCCTCTGGCTTCGTCGGCCAGAATCTCCAGCCTTTTCTGACGGAAAAAGGCTTTGACGTGCTGCCTATTTCACTCCGGGGCGACTGGCAGGCCCAGCTTCCCCCGCATTACGATGCCATCATCCACCTTGCCGGTAAAGCCCATGACACCAAGAATACAAGTGCAGCGCAGGAGTATTTTGCCGTGAACACCGAATTAACGAAACAGCTGTTTGACCGTTTCCTGCAAAGCGAGGCCCGCGATTTTATTTACTTCAGCAGTGTAAAAGCCGCTGCCGATACGGTGGTGGGCGTACTGGACGAGTCGGTTAAGCCTAACCCCCAAACACCCTACGGCCAATCCAAATGGGCGGCAGAGCAGTACCTCAACAGCTTACCGCTGCCTACCGGAAAACGGTTGTTTATCCTGCGGCCGTGCATGATTCATGGCCCCGGGAATAAGGGCAACCTGAACTTGCTCTATCAGGTGGTGAGCAAAGGCATCCCCTACCCGCTGGCTGCCTTCGATAACCGGCGCTCGTTCTTGTCGATAGCCAACCTGCAGTTTGTGATTAAATGGTTGCTCAAAAACCCGGATATTCCGGGGGGAACGTATAACCTGGCTGACGATGAGGCGCTTTCTACCAATGAATTGATTAAGCTTATCGGTGAAGCTCGCGGCAGCAACGCCGCGCTGTGGAGGATACCGCCTGGTCTCATCAAAGGAGCTGCTATATTAGGGGACGCGCTGAGGCTGCCGCTGAACAGTGAACGGCTCAAAAAGCTCACGGAAAGCTATGTGGTAAATAATGTTAAAATAAAAGCGGCCCTGAAAATTGATAACATGCCGGTGTCTGCACGGGAGGGTCTACTGACAACAATAAGGAACTTTTGATGGATAGCGAACACTTCCTCATCTACGGTGCCGGTGGCCATGCGCGGGTGTTGTTGGACGGCATCCGTAAGCAATTTGGCCCTGGAGTGGTCCATGCGTTCTTTAACGATGGCGACCAGCCGAAAGAAATTGATGGCATACCGGTATTGGCTTATGTTTCGGAACGTTTTCCGGATATACCGTTGCTGCTCGGCATCGGCAAGCCGGATGTCCGCGAACGCCTCGCTGAACGGGTAAGCCACCGCTTCGGTACCTTCATCCATCCGTTGGCTTCGGTGGCGAGCGATGCGATCATCGGCGAGGGTGCGGTGGTGCTGGCTGGAGCGGTAGTGCAGTCAGGCGCCAAAGTAGGGCGCCATGTGATAATCAACGCGAACGCGACCGTTGACCATGACGCGACAGTGGAAGATTTTGTGACGACCTATCCCGGCGTGTACGTGGGCTTTGATGCCGTGGTGGGGCATGGTGCCATCGTAAACCCGAATGTGGTGATTATGCGGTTTGCGAAAGTGGCTCCGCATACAGAAATTCGTGCTGGACAAATCATTGAAAAATAACTTATGCTACTTCCTTATATAGTCATTGCTGTTTTGCTTGTTGCAGCGATGTTCCTCTACTTCCGCATTGCCGACCGGTACAACATCATCGATAAACCCAATCAGCGCAGCAGCCATACCATCATCACTATCCGCGGCGGCGGCGTGGTTTTCTACCTCGGAGCGCTGGCTTGGTTCTGTTGGTCGGGCTTTGCCTATCCGTGGTTTTTCGCGGGCCTCACCGCCATTACGGTGATTAGCTTCCTGGATGACGTGTTTACGCTGTCTAACCGCTTGCGCCTGACCGTGCACCTCGTGTCGGTGCTGTTGATGGTTTACCAACTGGGGGCTTTTGAGCTGCCGTGGTATGTGCTGCCCGCCGCACTCATTATCATCATCGGCACCATCAATGCCTATAACTTTATGGACGGCATCAATGGCATCACGGTCAGCTACAGCTTTGCGGTGTTGCTCTCCCTCTGGCTGGCCAACCGGCAGTGGGGGTTTATAGACGACCGCCTGCTGTATTGCACGGCCATCGCGAATGGCGTGTTCGCGTTCTTTAACTTCCGCCAGCGCGCTAAATGTTTTGCCGGCGATGTGGGAAGCGTGAGCATGTGTTTTATCCTGCTTTTTGCCACACTTAGCCTGATTTTCGCCTCCGGCAACGTCATCTTCATCCTGTTTTTTGCGGTATATGGGGTGGATAGCGTGCTGACCATTGTCCATCGGTTGCTGAAACGGGAAAATATTTTTGAGGCGCACCGGAGCCATCTCTACCAATACCTGGCCAACGAGGCGCGGGTAAACCGGCTGGGTGTATCGGCCGCTTACGGTGTATTGCAGGTGCTTATCGGCTGGATGGTTGTCCGCCTGGCGGATGCTCCTGTAGCCACGCAGCTCTGGTTTGCGGCCGGGATACTGGGCGGACTCGGATTGGTATATGTGGTAGTAAAACGCTATCTCATCCGGAAGTTTGTGCGCTGAATGCCCGTAGGCGTCGTATTATCCTGCGGTTTAACCTCCATGGTAGAACGTCTCCATAATAACCCTATAGAAAGCCGATAGTAACCTAACACCTGGCTAACGTTTCATCGTATTTTCATCGTAAATTTATCGTATTTTCATCGTATTAAATACGATGAAAATACATTAAAATAACGTTTTTCTATTGTTAAAGGCCTATATCAGTATTAGTTTTGATATGGATTTCTTTGAGGGTTGACTTAAACAGGCACTAAAGGGCGGGCAAGCCGATAGCGGGAACCGGCCGACAAGGCTTCCAGACCGTTAAAACGCTAACGCGGCAGCGTCTCGGGTCGCCGCATCTTGTACTGGGTGGCGGTGATTGATTCCAGAAATGCTTCCAGTGCCTGGATCTCTGCTTTCGATAAGTCCAGCTTTTTCATCAGCGGATCGGTAACGGGATAAAGCGGGTCTGCGGCTTTCTGCTCGGGCGTCGCGGAATTCATCTGCATGCCGCTGTTGTATAGATTGAGTACGCCGGTGATGTTGTCAAACAGGCCGTTGTGCATCCACGGGTTGGTGTTCATCACATCACGCAGCGAAGGGGTCCGGAATTTGCCGACGTCGTCCGGATTGCCGGTAACGAGGTAGCGCCCCAGGTCTTCGTATTTCCGCTGGTAATAGGTAAGTCCGATGTTATGGAAATCTTCGTCGGTGAAATGGGGTCCATGGTGGCAGTTCATGCACCGGGCCTTGGTGCGGAACAGGTGCATGCCGTAAATCTCCTGATCGGTGAGCCGGTTGTATTCGCCGTCAAGGAAACGGTCGAACCGGCTACGGCGGCTGGTGAGCGTGCGCTGGAAGGCGGCCAGGGCGCCGGTGATGCGGTGGAACGTGACGGTGTCGCTGCCATAGGCCGCGCGGAAGAGCTCCCGGTAGCCGCGATACTGCTGCAGCTTGGCGGGCAGTTGCCGGGCGTCCATCGCCATCTCGTCATGGGCGGATATCGGTGCGAGGGCCTGTTCTTCCAGCGTGGTGGCGCGGCCGTCCCAGAACAGGGTTTTCCGCTCGCTGACGTTGAGCAGCGAAAGCGTGTTGCGCCGCCCGGTCTGGTGGTCGTGGCCTATCGGCGTGTTCAGCTTGTCGGCCCAGGAGGTCTGGGGATTGTGGCAACTGCTGCACGAGATCTGATTGGAGCCCGAAAGCAGGGGATCAAAAAACAGGTACTTGCCCAATACCACATCCGGCTGCTCCATCAGCGTAAAATAAGCCGTGTCCACACCGGGCAGGGCGGCAAATTCCTGCCACTGTACCCCTGAATCTATCGCCGGCAGCGGCCATGCCGACAACGGCTTACGGTACAGCGTGGCTATGCTGTCGGTGAGCGAACGGCCCGTGGCGTCGCCACTGCGGAAAGCAGCCTGTAAGGAAAAGATGATACCGAGTACAACAAACACACAATACCGCATAACGAAAAATTTTGGAAACAAAACTAAGGATTTTGTAGCGTATTCTTTTTTTATACCTTTGCAAAGTTTGGAATAAGTCTAAATAAATTTATCAACATGTGTTATAACTGGGCCGTGGGCTGCCTCTGTGTCTTTGCTGCTCTTCCGGGATTCTGCCAGGAAAAGGCGTTACGTGGCCGCGTGGTGGATGAAGCGCAAAAGCCGTTGGCCAACGTATCGGTGCGCGCAAAACACACCGCGCTGGAAACGACGACCGATGCGCGGGGCGTTTATGTGTTGCCGGGGGAATACTTCGCCGCGGACTCCTGCATGCTGGTGTTTTCTTATGTGGGAAAACGGCCGGAGGAAATCACGGTTCGCCCTAGCGGACCGGCCGGACTGCCGGTGGTGGTGCTGCGGGATCATTCGCTGGCGTTGGACGAAATCAACGTTTCGGCGCGGCTAAACGCGGGCAGCACGAATTCGTCGGTGGTTATCGACCGCGACGTGATTGAACGCTACCCATCCCTGAGCTTGAATGATTTACTGAACCACCTGCCCAACCGGCCCATCATGGCGCCGTCGGTGCAGGAAATGCAGAACGTGACCCTCCGTGCGGCGTTCCAGGGGTCTGCCGGCAATGCGCGGAATCCGCAGCAGTTGAACAATGCGTTCGGCGTGGCGGTGATTGTGGACGATGTGGCGCTGAGCAACAATGCCACGATGCAGGGCCGGAACCCGGGAGCGGGCCTGGGGATCCAACGGGCGAACATCGGTGTGCTGCCGAACGAATACGGCTTGAGCGGCTCCGCTTCGACAGCGGGGGGATACAGCGGTGAAACGACTTTCGGAGGTATTGACCTCCGGCAGATTCCGAC
Source organism: Parapedobacter composti (assembly GCF_900112315.1). Classification (GTDB taxonomy): domain Bacteria; phylum Bacteroidota; class Bacteroidia; order Sphingobacteriales; family Sphingobacteriaceae; genus Parapedobacter; species Parapedobacter composti. The sequence goes on from NZ_FOLL01000010.1 coordinate 22,634, forward strand.
GGAAAACATTGAACGCATCGAGGTGATTACCGGGGTGCCGTCGGTGCGGTATGGCGACCTGACGGCGGGGGCGGTTATCGTGGACCGACAGGCGGGCCGCACGCCGGCTTTCCTGCGGGTGCAGCTCCGCAACAATGCGACTTCCTATGGTTTTTCCGATGGTTTTTCGATGGGCGAACGGTGGGGCGATGTTAACGTGAACCTGAATTACGTGAATTCGTATGCGGATAACCGCGATAAGGTGAAGCAATACAACCGCGTGAACGGTTCGCTGATCTGGACAAACTCCTTCGGCAGCGAGAACCGCTGGAAGCATACGCTCTCAGCGAACTACGGGAAACACATCGATGGCGTGCGCAAAGATCCGGATGACCCGCTTTCGACCGTGGTGAAGTACGACAACTGGAACCTGGGGTTGAGCAGCCGGTGGAGCTTCCGCCCTTCAGCGGGCTTTTTTCAGCGCTATGGGCTGAACGTAAGCTATGGTACCGGCCACCAGGTGACCTACCGGGAGTATCATTATAATATTGGATTTGTGCTCTACACCGATGCCGTGGAATCAGGGTTGGTGGAGGGGCAATACGATACCGGCCAGTACACGGCGATAGACCATGTGGATGGCCGGCCGGTGAATGCGTCCGTGCGCCTGGAAGCGTATGCGCCCTGGCATACGGGACGGATGAGCCATACATTGAACGTGGGAGCCACGGCCGACTATTCGGCCAACAAGGGCCTGGGGCGACTGGCCGACCCGTCAAAACCGTACCGGGCCCTGGGCGGGAATTATACGGACCGGTATTACGATTTCGGCCTGGTGGTGCCGGTATGGAACCTGGGGGCGTATGCGGAAGACCGGCTGCAGGCAACGCTTGGGGGGCGGCCGCTGAACGGGGCGCTCGGCGTGCGCTGGGATATGCAGAACGGCCATGCGTCGTTTTCTCCGCGGACCAACCTGAACTACCGGTGGTCCGAGGCGGTGAATGTGGGTCTGGCATATGGCTTGTCATTCAAGGCGCCGGGACTGGCTCACCTGTACCCGGGGCCGGTGTTCAATGATGTGACACTGCTCAATGCTTACAACGGGAAAGCGGCGGAAAGCCTGGCGCTGCTGTATGTGGACCGCTTTGATCCGGACAACGGCCACCTGCGCGCCAGCCGAAGCCAGACCCTCGAACTGACGGTGGCCTGGCAGCGGAAGGGGCACCGCCTTGGCGCCAACCTGTACCACCGGGGCAACCGCCATGGGATTACGACCCTTACGCGGCACGAATACGTCACCCTGCCCGTGTTTGAGGCCACACCGGTACCGGGGCAACGGCCTACCGTAACGGTAGTGGGCGAAAGGGAGTATGAGTTATCCCGTAACGTGATGCTGAACAGGCTGGTATCTAACGACCGGGGCATTGAGCTCATGTACAGCAGCCCGCGGGTGGCGGCCCTGGCGACCAGCTTCTCGGCAAGCGGCGGACTGTACCGCACGTATAGCTTTACCAATACGCCGAGCTATGAGGATGGCCTCACCCCTTCGGGGACGGCACCGACGGATATCGTACGCGGTATGTATACGCCGCGGCCTTTTGTGTCTTACAGCAGCCACGGGCGGGTGGGCTCGGCCACGCACCTGCCCCGCCTGAAGCTGGTGGTGCAGCTGACGGCTGATTTCCGGCTGTTGAACTATGCTGCTACCCGCTCGTGGGACATCCGGCCGACGGCCTACATGACCCGTGATTTGCAGTGGCACAGCCTCCAGAACGCTGGCTCGGACCACCCGGCCTATGCGATGCTGCTGGACGTTATCCGGACAAAGCACCGGGAGTCTAACGCGCAGTCGAATTTTGTGTCGGCCAACTTCCATATGGCGGTGGCCAAGGAACTCGGCAAGCGGCTGCGGCTATCATTCAACGTATTTAACTTCCTGGATTACCAACCGCGCTATTACCGCGAAGGGATGTCAGGCATAGTAACGCCCAACGGAAAACCGTCGTTCGGCGCAGAGATTTCGTATAAGTTTTAATCGTTATTCATAAAAATCACTCCAATATGAAACAAATAGCTTTATTCTTGATTGCTGCCGCAGGATTCATGGCCTGCAAAAGAGACAACCCCGATGTGGTGCCGGTTAACCTGACTGTGCAGGTAACCCACAGCTTGTCTTTAACGGAACAAAACGCATTCCCGTATGAACAAGTAGCCGTGACCATCCGGAACCTGCAGAACGGCTCGGAAACCACGCAACAGGTGGGGAACAACGGCCAGGTTACCTTTGCCGCAATCCCCGTGGGGCGTTATGACGTGACGGCCGCGGTGACCCTCCGGCAGGCGGATTACCTGCAGCTTACCGGGATAGACCCGGGAGCGGATGTGTCGCTGAACGCTTCGGTCCTGCAACAGGAAATCAGCGTCGGGTTTGCGAACACCATTGAACTGGAACTGATTTCCGGAACGCAGGGGGCTTTTGTACTGAAGCAAATCTACTATGGCGGGTCGGATAACCGCGACGGGGCCCTCTTCCGCGATCAGTTCGTCGAAATTTACAACAACACCGGCGAGGTGCTGTATGCCGATGGGCTGTACATCGCACGCTTATGGGGCCGGCAACGGCCGGACACCGACGGCCACCATTTCCAGGCCAACGGGCAGTTTGATTGGAGCCGCTCAAAGGATATGCCCGCTCATCTTGACGCGAACCGTGACTACGTGTACCTGCGCGACTTGCTCCGCATCCCGGGGGATGGAAACACGTACCCCGTACAGCCGGGCGAAAGCATCATCATCGCCCAGAACGCGCTAAACCATAAAACACCCTATACGGGCCATAACGGCCGGGAAATATCGGTGCGGAATCCGGACCTGACGGTGGACCTCAGCGGAGCTGACTTTGAGGTGTATTACGGAGACCTGCCCGGACGGACGCCGTTCAACTCAGACATTGACAACCCTTCGGTGCCCAACATGGTCGTCATCAAGCACACTGGCAACGACTGGATACTCGATAACAACGGCCGCGACAGTTATGTGATCTTCCGCGCGGAAAACGGACTGGACGTTACCGCGCTGCCTGAATACTTCGCGCCATCGCTGAATGAGCCCAATCAGTCGGCGAACACGTACATCCAGTTGCCCATTTCTTACATCATGGACGCCGTGGAGGTGCAGCCCACGCCGATGGAAGACCGGATACCGAAAAAGCTGCAACCCCAACATGATGCGGGCTATACGTTCGTGACGGGCGGCGCGTATTCTTCGCAAGCCGTGATGCGCCGGGTAAAGGAAACGGTAAACGGCCGCAAGGTTTTGCAGGACGCGAACAATTCCAGTGCTGATTTCGTAAGCATCAAGGCCAATCCGCGGGGTTTTGCGGAATAAGGGGGAATGAAGGCGCGATTGATCACCGCATTGGCGTTGGCCTGGGCGTGGGCGGCACAGGCCCAGCCCGCCATGGATACCGTGGGTAACGCCCGGGCATTACCCTTGGGGGTGGACAGCCTTTCGGCCTTCCGGCTGCAGGGCGTACGGGATAATCCGGTGTGGCTGCCGTCGGTTGACGACGGCTATAACCGGATTACCGTAAGCGCCGCCTTCGATAAGGGCGCGTTTATCCCCGCGCAGGGCAGCACACAAACGCAGCACTACCGGACGGCCGCCGAAGGCAAGACCTCGTGGAAAGGCACCCGGCTTTACGGCCGCTTTGCCTACGACCGCGTGCTGGAAGACAGCACCCGCCTGCGCCACCAGACCCGCATCAACCCGTCGGCGCCGGTTTATTTCGGCTCCCTCCGGTACAACCACTATGAGCGATCGGTGTATACCTTTGCCGTTGCCGGGCAGCGGGATGCCCTGCCCGGCAACTTGCCCGTGACCCTGGCGCTGGACTACCGCATAGGCGAGCACTTTTCCAACAACGACCCCCGCGGGGCCATCAGCGATTTTCAGCTGAACCTGCTGGGTGGCGTGGGCTACCGCCAAGGCCCGTGGGAATACCACCTCTCCGCCCGGTACGGCTATGGCCGCGAGCGGGTGCAGGTGGGGTTCAAAAACGTGAAATATACCCAGAATACCGAAAACCCGCTGTATATCAACTGGTACATGAACGGCTACGGCAATGCCAGCCAACGGATCAGCAACCCGCAGCGGCAGTATGACGACGGCTTCCGGCGGATGGGTGCGGGCGGCCATGTGCGCCGGCAAACGGGCAACGGGTATTGGTCGGCCGATGTCGGCTGGCTCCAGGAACAGCAGCGCTTCAAGCGGCTGGATGGCACCATACAGACCTATACCCTGCTGAATACCTATACGCTCAGCCAATGGCGGGGCGTACTGACGGCGGTGCGGCAGCTGGGCGAAAACCGCACCATCCAGGCCGATGCCCGGGTGACCTTGCATGCAGGGAGCGACTTTGAGCCCATTTACCAAGCCAAGAACTATACCTACAGCCGGGTGTTTGCCGATGCGGGCGCACGCATCGTCAGTGAACGCTGGCAGTACGGTGCCCGCGGGGGGGTTGAGGCGACCGACCAGCGGGACGGGGTGGCGGGCGTAATCAGCACCGCCGGCGGCCTGCTGGCCAGCGGGTATGCCGAACGCCGGCTGTTGCTCGGCGGCAGCCGCATACTCCGTACCGGCGTTGCCGTGCAGTACCGCCATGCGCTGGGGAACGACCTGGTGTTTCCGGCACTGGCCGAAACACCTTTTTCCAAACACGTGGTGTACCATGATTTCCTGTACCGTACGGCATCGGCCCTTACGTATGGCCTCTCCTGCGGCTACGCCTTCCCCAACGGGAAAGGCTCCCGGTGGGATGTCTCCGTTTCAGCCAATTACCAGCGGCGCGGCGGCCTTTCCGGCCACGCGCTGGCGGCTCCTTCCCTGCCGGGTGCCGATCGGTTTGCCGGCAGCGTACAGCTATCGTGGTTCTTTTAGCGGTGAGCGATCAGCGTACGCCGAAGGCGGCCGTTCACTGGTTCCCCAAGTGGTATTAGGACTGTCGCCCATGTCAAAAGTTAAGGTACCTCCCTCCATCAGATCTCGCCAATATATCCAGTTTTTATCGTAGGGGCGCCCGTTGAACTGGAGCGCCTGCACATACAGGTTATCGGCACTGTTGCCTTTCGTTTCGATGACCAGCGTTTTTCCGCTCGCCAGTTTGATGGTGGCGCGGTCAAACACGGGGCTGCCGAACTGCAGGGTTGGCTCGGCATCGGTTAACCCTTTTACATCAAACAGGCCCAATGCCGCCATGACGTACCATGCGCCAAGCTGCCCCTGGTCTTCATCCTGGCCAAACCCATAGCCGTGTATAGGCTCCACGCCATAAAACTCGGAGCTGATGGCGCGCGTCCATTTCTGGGTTAACCAAGGCTTACCGGAGAAGTTGAACAACCAACTGATGTGCAGGTTGGGCTGGTTGCCGTGATTATATAGGCCCGATAAACCGGCGAAGGCATCAATCGTCTTTCCGCCACCGAATATATTGGCCCGGGACACTTCAAATATGCTGTCTAAACGGTTGTTGAAGACATCTTCGCCGAGGGCTTCGATGAGCCCGGCCGGATCGTGAGGCACGTAAAACGTGTATTGCCAGGCGTTGCCTTCCTGAAAGCCCCGCCACGGCTGCGAAGGATCGAAATCGGCGATGAACTGCCCCGATGCGTCACGTGGCCGTATAAATCCGGTTTCTTCGTCAAACAGGTGCCGCCAACCCTGGGCAAGCGCTGTAAGCTGGAGGTAATCGGCCTCTTTACCCAGGGCCTTGGCAAACTGGGCTACGGCATGTGCGCTGAAGGCGTATTCCAGCGTGTGGGATGCACCGAAGCCCGAACCTTCATCTGACGTATCAAAGCCGAGTTGCTCGACATAGGGCGCATAACCGCGCTGCACGAACTGACGTACGTCCATTTTTCCGGCCCCCTCCAGGCGGCCTTCCCAAGAGAGTTCGTTTTTCCGGGCGGCGGCATAGGCAGTTTCCACGTCAAATCCGCGTATGCCCGCCTGGTAGGCCGCGGCGATGGCCAGCCCCGTGAAGTTGGTTCCGACACCGGACACGTACTTGCTATTGGCGATACCGTCGCCCAGCCAGCCGGCGTCCTGATACACAAGTAACTGGCTTTGTATCCAGTCGGCATAATATGCCGGATAGGCCATCGCCCACAATTGGGTCAGGTTCCAGAACCCTCCCCAGATGGCATCGGTGTTGTAGTGATGGTGTTCAGGCTTTCCGCTGGCATCCAACGGTATCTGGCCGACACTCCCGTCGTTCTTCGGGTAAGCTCCATTTACGTCGCTGGCCAGACCCCGCCCCAACAGGGCATGGAACAGGCCGGTATAAAACTTCCGCTTATCGTCTTCGTTCGTTCCTTCGACCGTGATGCGGCCGAGGTAGTCGTTCCATGTGTCTAACGCCTGTTGCTTTGCCGCATCGAAATCAAGCTCCTCGGCTTCGGAAGCCAGGTTAAGGCGCGCGTTGGCTATTGAGGTATAGGAAAGACCCACTTTAACCGTGACGGCTTCATCTTCCTCGGTGTTAAAGGTAAGGTATAATCCCGCACCCCGACCGGTGGCCTGCTTCGCTCCGGAACGGACCGAATCGCCGTTGAAAGCGCCCCACGCTGCGGGTGCCTTGTCCAGCACCGCAGCGAAATACATGGCTACTTCTGCTCCCGCCTGGTATTTCTTGACATACTCGGGTGTGGTAATTACGTAACCTTCTACCCGGCCGTCGTCAGTCAACGTCACCTGGGCGGTTTTTACCGCGCCGCTTTCGCCTTGCCGGTTGCCGATGTCGAACAGGATATGGGCGTCGTCCGACTTAGGGAATACATACCGGTGGTAACCCACGCGCGGCGTGGCCGTCAATTCTGCCCGGACCCCATAGTCTTTCAGCAGCACTGAGTAAAAGCCTGACGTGGCGTATTCGTCGGCTTTGTCAAACCTCGACCGGTAGCCTTCGTCCGGATTCTCCAGCTTTCCCGGCGTCGTCTTCAGCGTACCGACCAGCGGAGCCAGCACCACGCCCCCCACCTGAAATTCATGGAAATTGGCGAAGCCTTCAATTGACTCATGCCGGAAATCGTAGCCCACGGCTTCCCAACCGTGTTCATTGCCGTAATGGCCGTTGGTGGAGGGACCTACTTTGGCCATCCCGAACGGAACCGCTGCCGGCGTATAAAAAAACCAGCGTGAATGTGCCGTGCCGATATTCGGATCGACATAGTCAGAAAGCTGCTTTTTTTGTGCGGTGCCGCAAGATGCGGCCAGTAAGCTCAGGGTCCATAGCCCCAGACAGGTTAATCTCGGTCTCATGATTTGCATGTTCAATTTATGGTTTCTTTCCGGTAGATTGCCAAAGCTCCGTAAGATTCGACGACTGCACCCTGCATAAGCAGCGAGTAATATCTGCCGGGATTTGCCCCGGTCCAGTCTTCATAGAAAAAGCCATCAGTTGTGCGGGCTTTGTTATAACCATTGTTAATAAAATTGTAGTACGTCTCAATGTAATTTTTAGCGTTTTCGTCGTGAGCATCCAAGTCGATATAGGCCCTCAATAATTTGGTATTGAACCAGGGATCGTGATCGGTATACGCAAGGACGCCGTTGCGGGTTTTGACGAACTCATCGTAAGCGCCCCGCGCTGTTGTTTTTGCTTCATCCAAATATTGGCTGTTTCCCGTAATCTCGTATAACCGTATCCCATTTTGTATCATTACGGCTGCGTTATAGGTCCACAATCGCGTATTGACCGTGCCATTTGCGGCCTTGTCATTCCAATAGCATTTGGTAGCCGGGTCATATAAATTCGCCCGCAGCCAACTATACAACGTCGTGGCGAGGTTGAGTACCCGGGTCTTCTCTGCTTCCGGACATACCTCATGATACTTTAGCAGGAAAAGCGTGGCATATCCGTTTGAACAGGTGGGTTTGTTGGCATCGGGCGCTGCGGGATTATACCGATAATCTTCATTCCACCACAGGGCACCGCCCAAGTGGCTGTCAATGCCGCTTTCAAGAAAAGGCACAATCCTGGCCGCACGCTCGATATATGTTACATCTTGTGTGGCGTGGTACGCTTCTATCAAGTTGATGCCGACGATGGCATTGTCATCGTAAAAGCGGGTTCCTCCGCCAACACTTCCGTTGGTGGAAGAACCATATGCACCGATATTATTGCCATGCGCAGACTGGCGGAAGTACTTTTCGAAGCCGTCCAGAATATGGCTGTACCTGACATTATATCCCAGGATATGCAGTTGGGATGCACCGCTTACCACGGCATCATAGGGCCATAGGTACGAATAGGTTCCGTCTCCGGGTTGTGCAGGGTAATTTTCTTTAAATAGATCACCTGCTTTATAGTATTGGTTAATGAGATCGAATATTTCCTTGGCTCGCCGATGTGCATAGACCGTTTCTCCGGGCCGCGGGCCGCCGTTGTCGGGTTTCACATAAGCTTCTATATCATCACCGCATGATGATGCGATAAACGCGGTCATCAATAGCACTCGTAGTTGTTTCATATGCCTTTAAAGGTTGGTTATGTTTGTAAATTCATGTACCTTCAGGTTTTCCTTGTTGGTATGTATGGTTATCGTAGCCCTTTTATTATCGAGATCGCCTTTCATTTTCCAAAGGTGCTCCCATTGACTCCATGAAAATTCTCCGAGTTCATAGAACGATAACGGTTCCCCTCCGGTAGGCCGTTCAGGGCTTACGCCATCCATTCTCCCCCAGCATCTATCCCCGCCGTCTACGGTAGCAATAAAATAGTACCGTTCTTCTATCCAGCCCAGCCAGCTTGGCGGATTCGTTTCAGGTTTACTCGGATCAAGGAATCGGATAGCACAATCAGCTGCTGAAAACTTGCCGTTGCCAACATAGGATAAATTGCCGATGACGTTGAACGTTGCCCCCCAAATACACCGGACATTTGATATGGTTTCTGTTTTGACGGATAGCGTGTTGAAGTTGACCGTTATCCGGTATGGGTTTGCATTGGGCGCTATACGAATGGTTCCGGCACCATCGCGCAGCTTCTGGCCGTCCAGGTGGTACCCAAACTCCTCGTTCCCGATTTTTCCTTTCAGTTCAAGGTCTCCGCTGCCTGATACCTGGGTATAGATGATGTAAACGCCATCCGATGCTTTGCGGAATAACGACCCTTCGGCGCCATTACTCTCATTTCCCGGACCGTAGAGGTATAGCTGATCAGGCATATTATCTATTCCCTCGCCGCGGGTCACCTCGATATCCTTTTTCAGATCGACGGTTTTGACATCTCCGCCTTTCGAGGTAAGCACGGTCCACGAAATCTCGCCCGTTTCGCCTGAGGGTATCCCTGCTTTACGGGCAATAGCATTGAGTACGGCATGTGTTAGCGTTAGCTGAGGTTTTGCGCCGAAATCGCTTTGTAACCGCTCCACAGGCTCGGAGAAACTGTTGCCTTTTTTCGCGAAGAGGACCTCGTATATTACATAAGAACCGTCATGGGCTCCCCCTCCGTTCCATGACAGCACGATATGGTTTGGCGATGCTACGTCTATTTCAACTTTTTGCGGCGACGACAATTCAGTCGGAACCGCGAAGTCTGTAGCAAGCTGATAGTCGTCTGAACAGCTGCTGCAGAAAAGCAGGACCACTGCTTTGATTGCTAATGATACGTATTTCATAATATGTTCATTTAAGGTTACCACTCTGGATTTTGGGTGAGGTTTCTATTCAAATCCCGTTCGTTTTGAGGGATGGGCCACAAGTAATGCTTTGCTGGATCGAACGTCCGGTTTTCAACACGCACATAACCGTTGTCTGTGCCGGCCGCATCTCCGGTGTAAAGACCATGGCACCAGCCATTGAGCACCTGTTCTGCGGTTCTCCAACGTATAATATCTTTATGCCGCAACCCTTCGAGCGCCAGTTCGCTCCGGCGTTCGCGGCGAACGATATCTACCAGGTTGCCTGTTGCCGGGAAATCCAGCGCCCTGGGATCAGTAAATCCGGCCCGGCTGCGGATCAACCGTATGGTACGATCCCATGCTGCTGCATCAAGCTGGCCCAGCTCCGCCAAGGCTTCGGCATGCATCAATAAAATATCCGCATAGCGTATCAGTATGATGTTAAGGCCCGACATGAGATTAGCCCGGTAGGTATTGTCCCAGTATTTTTTGATATAGTATCCTGTGGCTGAAGCATCCGAAGAGAAGTCAAAACCATCTGGCGCTACACCTTTGCGGCTATCCACGACATGGGTGGCGCCGTTGGCCAGCGTGTACGAATTTCCTGTGTAAACAATGGTTGCCGCCAGCCGCGGATCCCGGTTGGCAAAGGGATTGTTCGGGTCATAGCTCGTTGCCGGGGCATTTGGTATGGTATACCCATCGAGCGTGATGTAATTGTCAACCAACGCCTGAAGCGGAGAGAGCTGTGAATATCCGCCTAATGATGGTGGCAGAAAATGGTACTGCACCGAATGCTCGCGGTCTACTGCCTTGTATTGCACATCCAGGATCACTTCGGGATTATTTTCATGTTGAACCGTGAACAGATCGCCGTAATTTTCCAACAGTGAGAAACCGCCCTCCGTGATAATCCGGTTGGTGATGGAGACAACCTCCGGATACCTCGATGCGCCTTCGAACAGCAGTATGCGAGCTTTAAGCCCCATGGCCGCCCAGCGGGTTATTCGCCCCACATCGTTCGCGCCGTATGAAGGAGGCAGATAGTTATTGTCAATAACCGCAGATAAGTCGTTCAGTACATGGTTAACCACTTCCGACTTAGGCGTGCGCCTTATGGTTCGTGATTCATCAATGGAAATGACCTCCGTGAAATAAGGGATATCGCCGAATTTGGAATACAGTTCAAAATAATGATAGGCTCTGATAACCGTAGCCTCTCCGATATAACGGTTGCGCAGCTCATCGGTCAGTCCGGGCACCGACTGGATATTGTTTAACAATAAATTGCAATCGCGGATGCCGGAATACCGGTAGTCCCACACCGAACGGACATAGTTGTCGGCGGTAGAATAAGTTCCATTGCCTATTGCCTGGTTGTGCGAATTTGACACTTTGGTATAGGCGTTATCCGTCATCGCATCGGAATACAGCAGCTCTTCGGCATTATTCAGTCCTTGATAGCACTTGTTGACCATATAGAGCGCCGATTCCGGCTTGTTCCAGTAATCGATATCCGTTTCTCTATCGTATGGAGAAAGGTCAAGATCATGACAGGATATTAAAAATATGCCTGTGATAGCAGTTGCTATGGTATAGCGAAATAAATACCTTTTCATGTGATTACTTTTTAAAAGTTAACATTCAGTCCAACCGAATACGTCCGGTTTACCGGATAGATGCGCCCTGATCCATCAGCCGTTTCGGGATCCCAGCCTACCCGCATATTCGAAAGGGTCAGCGCGTTATGGACACTTGCATAGATACGGAACCGGTTTACGGATAATTTCTCGGTCAACCGTACCGGTAAGGTGTAGCCAAGCTGTATGTTCTTGAGGCGCAGGTAAGCGGCATCTTCAATCCAAAAATTTGATTTAGCTGCATTGTTTGCCGATTCTGCCCCTACGGTCAAACGTGGATAAGTTGCATTAGGGTTATTCGGCGTCCAGCGGTTGATATGGAAATCGAACACCGGCCCCTCATTGTTGTTGTGAAAGGCTTCCACCGACTCTCCCCTCAGCCATACCATGCGTCGGCCCACCCCCTGCCAAAACATCGAAAAGTCAAGACCTTTCCATTGTGCGGCATAATTAAACCCATATAAAAAGCGGGGGAACCGATTGCCCAGTACGAAGCGGTCGTCATCTTCCTTGATAAGACCATCCCCATTTTTGTCAAGATAGCGTATGTCTCCCGGTTTGGGGGTAATCCCGTCCAGATGAGGCCCCTGGCTTACTTCTTCTGCTGTGTGGAAAAAACCATCCCACCGGAAAGCATAGTAAGAATCTATGGGATACCCCTCCTGTACAATCGTGTTCACATCAGAGCCATTGATCCAATAGGTGCCTTTCAAATCAATAACCTTGTTTCTGCTGTCTGAAAAATTACCGGAGATGGTATGATTCACTTGTCCCGTTTGCAACTGATACCGTGCCGATAACTCCCACCCTTTATTCTGTACGCGTCCGGCATTCTGGATAGGGGCGCCACCGCCAAATACGCCCGGGACAGGGATATTGATCAGGATGTCGTAGGTATCATTTACATAATATTCGCCCGAAAAGGTTAGCGCATTGTTCAGGAAGCCCAAATCTGCCCCGATATTGAACATTCGTGTCGTTTCCCACCGCAGATCGGCATTCGCTACGCCAAAGGAAGCTACCGGATAGATAGTCTCCCCGAAATTATATCCTTGTGAAACATTCACCGTGGCCTGGTATTGATAATCGGCGATGCGGTTATTGCCAACAAGCCCCCAGGATGTCCTGATCTTCGCAAAAGGCAGGACAGCTTTGAAGCTTTCCGGGTAAAAGCCCTCTTCGGAGACTTTCCATCCGGCCGATAAGGAAGGAAACCACGCCGACCGGTTACCGCTCCGGAACTTGGATGAAATATCGTTACGCAGGTTGAATTCCAACAGGTATTTGTCAGCGAAATCATAATTCGCACGGAAAAATGCCGAGTAAATAGACCATTCCGTTTGCCACTCCTGATTTCCGGTGTTGGAAGTCTGCGATCCGCCCATGATATCATACGTTGATTCATCCACAAGCCGGAAGGTTTCGAAGCGATTATCAGCCCCTCCTTCATAAGCATATCCCCCGACCCCGTTAAACGTATGGTTGCCCCATGTTTTGTCATACGATAAGAGGAGGTTGGCCGTGATATTCTGGATACGCTGGGAGCTGTTTGTCATCCGGTTCTCCTGATCCCCTGACCCCGGTATCGCTTTGCGGTTTTCTTTCAGCCGGTTATAATACAGCTGGGCTCCCGCCATGCCCCGCAACTTCAATCCATCGATGATTTTCAATTCAGCGTTTAAAATGCTGGACAAATCGTCGTTCCAGCTGGTGCGCCTACCCCCCTGTTCCAATCGGGCCAGGGAATTGGAATTACTGCCACTGGGATAAGTATAATTGCCATCAGCATCTCTGATAGGATATATCGATGGCATACGCGTTGCTTGCTCAATAATCCATTCGGTCCAATAGGCATGGTCACTTAATGTATTGCGGGCATAAGCTGCCAGCACGCTGAATTTAAAGCGTTCGGATACCTCCGTTTCTATATTGGCGCGGAAATTAACACGCTTGAGTCCGTAATCAGGCCCCTGGAGCATGCTTTCCTGATCAGTAAAAGCACCCGAGACCAAATAAGTGGTCTTCTCGTTGCCTCCAGACAGGGAAAGGTTATGCATCTGTTGAGGTGAACTTGGGCGATATATTTCTTTCATCCAATTGGCGTTAGGCCCGTTTGTTCGGAAACCGCTTATTTGCTCAGCAGAAAACTGAAGCGGCCGACCAGAATTGAACAATGCTTCGTTCCGCAATTCAGCATAAACCCACGAATCCACAATCTGTGGCATAAAGGTTGGCGTTTGGACGGCATACTGATAATCGTATCCTACGCGTGCGGCACCCTTGCTTCCCCGTTTGGTGGTAATGAGAATAACACCATTCGATGCACGCGAGCCATAGATTGCCGCTGATGCGGCATCTTTCAGAACCGATATGCTTTCAATGTCATTGATATTTACATTTTGAATATCGGCAATGATGCCATCTACGATAACCATCGGATCATTATTATTCAGGGTGTTTATGCCGCGGATGTGAATAGACGGGCGGCTACCGGGCTGCGAATTACTTTGCTGGATGGTTAATCCCGGTGTTGTGCCTTGCAATGCTTCCACGACATTGACCACCGGTCTGCTTTCCAGGTTTTTCATATCGACGGAAGAAACAGCCCCCGTGAGGTTTACTTTTCGCTGGGTGCCGTATCCGACCACCACCACCTCATCGAGGTCAGACAGGGCAGGTTGCAGCTGCACGGTTACGGATGTTTGTCCGGCGGATACCTGAACTTCTTGCGTTTCAAACCCGACACTGTGGATCACCAAGATTTGTGCTCCTGGCGACAGGCTGAGGCTGAACCGCCCGCCATCGTCTGTGGATGTGCCGCGTGCATCTCCACCCTTTACGGTTACCGATGCCCCAGGCACCGGCTGCCGCCTTTCATCGAGGACCACCCCTTGCACTTGCCTTCCTTCTGGCTGCTGGGCGTAAGCCGCAACCACATGGAAGCAGATCGCCATAATGGAAAAGCTGATCCTGCAAAAACGAATGTTAACTATCATAATGGTTTTAATTTGGTTTTTAATGGTTCATTTGGTTTTCTTCGGTTATTATCGGTTTTCAAGCCACCGCCTTTCGATATCTTCCAGTGATTTGCCCTTGGTTTCCGGCAAGAGTCGATATACAGTGATGAAGGCGAGCACACACCATAAAGCGAAGAACCAGAACGTAAAGGCAGTGCCGATACCCTCCAGCAATACCGGCGTGAGCTGCCCAATAATGGTATCGGCTACCCACATCACCATGATGCTGAGCGCCATGGCCCTTCCCCGGATGGCGGCAGGAAAAATCTCGGCAGCCACGACGAACTTCAGCGGCCCTATCGAAAAAGCAAAACTTGCCAGGAAGACGATGACGGCGCCCAGCAGCAGCCCGCCCGTAAGCTCCGCATGCAGGCAGGCCCCCACAACCATCAGGCTCAATGCCGCCGCCACCGTACCGGCCAAGTAAAGCGGCCTCCTTCCCAACTTATCCACCTTCCAGACCGCTACCAGTGTAAACAGCAGGTTAGCCACGCCAAAAACGATCTGGCTCTGCAACGAGTTCGTTAAGCTTACACCTGTTGCCTTTAGTATACTGGGGCCATAGTAAATGATTGCATTGATCCCGCAGAACTGCGAAAACAGCGGCAGGAGTAATCCCAGCAATAGTGCGCCGCGCCATTTCGGCGCAAACAATTCTCGGTAAGCCGCCTGCCGCTGCCGGCTTTGCCGTTGCCTGCTTTCCGCATCGGCCTGCGCCTCCGCCTCGCCCACAAACCGGCCGAGCAGC
Source organism: Parapedobacter composti (assembly GCF_900112315.1). Lineage (GTDB taxonomy): Bacteria > Bacteroidota > Bacteroidia > Sphingobacteriales > Sphingobacteriaceae > Parapedobacter > Parapedobacter composti. The sequence continues at coordinate 37,701 of NZ_FOLL01000010.1, forward strand.
GCCATCCCGGCGGCCGTATGCCCCTGCTGTATGAGCCATCGCGGACTCTCCGGGATGGCCATCAGCCCCAGCAGAAACACCAACGCGGGCAGCGCCTCTACCATAAACATACCCCGCCATACCTCTTCGTCAAACGCCACGCCGAGCCATCCGGATGCCTGGGCGCCCGTATCGTATGTACGGTGCAGCAAGAACGCGTTGCTCAAGTAAGCCATCAGGATTCCGAAGGTAACGGCCAACTGGTAATACGTTACCAGCCGGCCCCTGATGCGGGCCGGGGCAATTTCAGAAATATATAGCGGAACCATGCTGGACGCAATGCCCACACCCACGCCGCCCAACAGCCGGGCCCAGACTATCGACGAAAAGCTGGGCAACAATCCGGAGCCCACGGCAGACACTAAAAACAACACCGCAGCAAGTAGAAGCGCCCGCCGCCGGCCATACCGGTCGCCCAGCTCACCAGATACCGCCACCCCCACAATGCAGCCCACCAGCGCCGAGGAGACAAACCAACCCTGCTGGAACGCCGAAAGCGAGAACTGTTCGGTAACCAATGGCAATGTTCCGGAGACCACCGCCATGTCGAACCCAAACAAAAAGCCTCCCAGTGCCGCTACGGCACATGCGAACCACAGGACGTCCGGAAGTTTATGTTGCTGGCCCATAACTGTCCTTGACAAACGCTTTCACTACTTTGGCCGTGCCTCCCCCGGCATTCACCAGCGTGTACCGCGGAACCGCCGCGGGGATAACGAAGGTTTCCGCATACCGGAACGCCGTGGTATGGTCGCCTATCCGCACCAGCACCTCCGTGCCTTCCACCAGCATCATCACGTGACAAGCCTGCCGGGTTTCAACGGTCGCCTCGTCTATAAATTCGATGCGGTGCACATCATAAAAATGCGCCTCATGCGTAGGCAGGTGGATGGTCTTCCAGCCTTCTCCTTCTTCCAGCACATACGGCTTGGAGACATGCTCCTGCTGCACGCGCCGCCCTTTCCGGTCGAACCGCAGGTTATGGAACGCATGTTCGATATTGATAGGACGCGGATTGCCATTCAGGTCTTTACTTAACCAGTCGTACATCTTGAACGTGAAGATATACGGCGTTGCACTGATTTCAAGGACCAGGTTATTTTTCCCTGAGCTATGCACCGTACCGTTGGGAATCAAGAACAGATCATGCTTTGCCGCCGGAAACGTCTGCACGTACTTCTCGATGGCCACTTCCGTATTGTTCCTGAGGCTATTTTCCAGTTCCCGCCGGAATGCATCGGGATCGATATCCTCTTGGAAACCAAGGTACACCTTCGCATCTGGCGCACAGTCCAGGATGTAGTAGGTCTCGTCTTGCGTAATTGCCTCGCCGAAGTGCTCACGGATGTACGGCAACGACGGGTGACACTGGATGGACAGGTTGCCGCCATCAAACGTATCGAGGAAATCGAACCGGATGGGAAACTCATTACCGAAGCGCGCGCGGTGCTTACCCAGTACTTCCCCTCCCGCAAGAATCATCAAGCAGTCGAACGACACTTCCAGCAGGAAACCATCGCTCTCGAACACCAGCCCATTTTCCGGAGCGATGAGTTCAAACGACCACGCATAGTTCGGCTCATCCTGGTTAACCTGCGGGATGTGCCTTTTTATCCACTGGCCGCCCCATGACCCCGGTGTAAACCACGGGCGCGGCCTGAGCACTGTATGGGCAAGCGATTTCAAGCCGCTGAAAACCGCCGGGGCGTGCGCCCAAGTTATCCAATCGATTCCCTGGCCATCCGCCAGTATATCCACGCGGTGCAGCAACGACTCCTTATGCCGGTTGCAAACCACCCAGTCCACGAAATAAAATCGTTTGTACATCGCCGCCGGCTTATCGGGCGACGACTTGCCCAGATTCGTGATTGCGCCCGCATTCATGCGGTGCTGCAATTCATTTTTCGGCAGGTCAATATAAATCAACGGTACGTCCCACCCTGTCAACGCTGCCCCCGTACCCATCACGATGTTGACGGTGCAGTCTGGATTCGGCCGGATACCGGCCAGCGCATCCCACCGGTAAAAATCCTTCAGGTGGAGCGAGGTTTTGGTACCCCACACCGAGTCGTTGCTACCGAGATACGGTTTCACCAACCGTTCGATATCCGCCTCCGGTTTCAGGAAATCGTCCATCAGGCACAGGTTTACTTTCGCACCCCGCTTTTCCAGCTCAGCGGTTAAGCCGGTCGCTATACGATCCCAAAAATTACCCACATAACCATCAATCACTACCGTTTTCTGGTTAATCACCCATTCCGCCAACGTGCCATAACCCTCGTGGATCTTCCCGCTGCCTAAGGCGTGCGCCGGATAGATATCATAGCCATTCACGCCCCTCGGCCCGAGTCGGGCCGGCATGATCTCCTGCTTCGTGTTCCGCAACGCTGTAGTACTCGGCAGCCCTGTTGTCGCTGGTGACTCAACGACCCCCTTTAATTCAATTGACATAGTTATTCAGTAAAAAGTTTATATGTATATACATAAATTAAAACAATCAACAAACATTGCGTTATTTGGTATAATCCTGACAGCAATCAGTAGTTAATCAACCCTAAAAATTGATATTTAATGCAATAGCAAACAATTGGCCCTCATATCTTCCGTATTGTTTGGAAAAGTATGTATGAACAAATGTACAGGAATAATTGTCAATTCTCCAAAAAATTTTCAAAAAAACCGATGAAAAAGCATATCATCCGTCAGCAATCTCCTTTATATGTATATACATATTAATTTATTCATTCTACCAAATAGTGTCCGTTAAGCTTGCAGGATGTTAATCGGGCGACTATATGTACGGTGAAAATCGTACATTTGTAAGTACATAATACAACCATCGCATTAATCAGTTACTTAACCATGGTGCAAAAACTTGATCGCAAAAGCAATATACCGCTGCATGTCCAAGCGGAGACTCAGCTAAGGAAACTGGTATCTTCCAAAGAATACGAAGACGGGAAACTACTACCCAAAGAGATAGAGCTAGCCAAAACGCTCCATATTTCGAGGAACACGCTGCGGCAAGCGATTAACCGGCTGGTCTACGAAGGCGTCCTTGTTCGGAAACGGGGTTACGGCACCATTGTGGCTCCCAAAGTGGTGCTCAGCAATGCGCGCAACTGGATGAGTTTCTCCCAGGAGATGAAAGCCCAGGGACTGGAAGTCTGCAATTACGAGCTGCACGTATCGCGGAAGCAGTCGCCGCCCAGCCAAGTGAGCCAATTTTTTGATTTGGAAGAAGGCAGCCGGATTTTATGCGTGGAGCGGCTGCGGGGCAGCGTAGACAATCCGTTTGTCTATTTTGTTTCCTATTTCAATCCCAGTATAGGCCTTACCGGAAATGAAAACTTCAATACCCCCCTGTATGAGTTACTGGAAAAAGATTTCGGCATCACAGTGGAAACCTCCAAAGAAGAAATATCGGCCCAGAGCGCATCAGCCTTCATCGCCGAAAAGCTGAGTATAAACGAGGGAGCCCCCATCTTGGTCCGAAAGCGGCGGGTTTACGACAAATCCTCCCTGCCGGTAGAGTACAATATTGGCTATTATCGCGCCGAAAGCTTTACCTACGCCATCGAATTTAAGCGGGAATGAAAATAAAGCACCAGCATATGCGGCAACGCGTTATATTGCCTTCAGCGTACGCAACGTTAACGAATAGCGTTTTTCTTGCACCGGCGCGATGCTGTGCTCCCGCTCGCTGCGGGCCTCCCCGCGTATCACATAAAGTGATCGCCGCATGACGGGAACGGCAATAATGTTTGAGCGCCGTTGTTCGCTTTTAGCGTACGGCCGGAACCGGAACTGGCAGTCTGACAGCAGGGAAACACCGATGACGACATCAAACGGCGGCGCATCCCGGTGCCAGTTGATTACCGACCCCGGCGGATACTCCGTAACCAACAGCTCTTTCAGGTCTTCAACCGGCAGCTGTAGATGCGCCGAAACCTTCTCCAACAACGGTGCGAACGCTTGGGAGATTGGCCGCCCTTGGGTAATGGTACGGCTGTCGAAGTGATAGTCATAACCGAAGCTCTTCACCTTGCGCTTGGCTTCAAAGCCTTGAAAAACCAGGGGGCGCACCGCGATGTGCGCGATAGTTTCCAGCAGTCCCTCCTCTTCGGCTTCCGACAGGAAACCTGCCTCATAGGAAAATCCGTGCGGCCCCGGGCGCTCAACGGGAAATAAGCTTCCTTGACCTGTTATGCCTGCCATATTGACCACTTAGTGACACAATATACGAAACAAAACGGTTTATTTTGTATTTTTGGTAACCGACCCAGTTTGCAGGCGTTGCCGGTTCGGTTTAATTAATTCAACAGCAATGCTATGCAGCTAAACTTTGCCTTGGTCTAAACACAATCATCGCTAACCTGTTAATCGCACTATATGAGACAGCTTTTATATTTTCTGATCGTTTTACTTGTTATACCATTTGTTTACTCCTGCAAAGAGAAAGCCACCAACCTGGAGGATGAAGCCGAAAAACGCCGGGCGGATTCTTTGGAACAGGTAAGGAAAGCCGAAGAGGAAGAACGCAAACGTCCGCGGACAGCCAAAGACATTGACCTTACCAAGGCCATTGCGTTTGAAAAATATGCGTTGGAAGATGAATATCCCTATAAGGACACGGTACGCGTGTTCCAATGGGAAAAAATCAAGGAGCAACTGGCCTATGTGGAGAACTTCCAGCGGGGGAAAAAGCGCTACGCCATATTACAGAATTACAAGAACCGGAACGGCGAGGCACCCGTTGTAGCCAACTTTGTGCGTAACGCTTATAAGCGGGTTTCAGACACGGCAGGCAACGAACGCTACCAATCTGCTCCCTTATACGAAGAAGGCCGCCATGAGCGACCGGCCATCTATGGACGTGACGGATCGCTCGTGGAACTGCTGAGCAGCGACACGATTCCGATGGTGAAGATAGCCGGCATCTCATTTGAAGGCACCTGGGAAGTGCCTAAACGGTATGTGAAGACCTTGGGCGACAGCGTACAGTTTGACCAGGTTGTGGTGGTGGACGTAACCAACCAGAACATCTGCACCATTGAACGTACGGAGCCGGAATCGTGGCGGGTGCTGAGCATGAACCCTGCCACAACAGGGGTGCATAAGCCGCCTTATTCCATGGAAACGCCGTTAGGCATATTTGTCCTCCAGGAAAAGAAACCGAAAATGTATTATGTGAAGGACGGCACCAGCGTTATCAAAGGCTATGCGCCGCACGCCAGCCGGTTTAACAACGGAGGATACATCCATGGGGTACCTACCAACCATCCGGAAGCCCCCATCATAGAATACAGCGCGACGTTGGGTACCATACCGCGGTCGCACATGTGTGTGCGCAATGCATCGTCTCACGCCAAATTTATCTATGATTGGGCGAAAACGCTGCAGTCGCTAATCATTGTCATTGACTGACAGTTTTCCAACATTTTGATAATCACATTATTATCCTTACCTTTGTAATTGAAGCAAAGGAATGTGTGTATGAATAAGTTATTGACGGTGGTGATTGTCGCGGTCCTGACAGGCTTGGGCTTTTACCAATACCCCACTACGGAACAAACAGAAAACAAGCGGGTTAACACCCAACAACCAGATACCATCAACCCGTTACCGGAAGTATCCGAAACCCAAAAACTCTACGATAGTTTACAGCTTGAATCGGTACTCAAATATGAAGCGTTTGAGCAGGCCATGGTAGGTTATAAAACCATCCCGGCTAAAAACAAGAATATACTGACGGTTATTGATTTTACGCTCCCTTCTACTGAGAAAAGGATGTATGTGCTGGATATGAAAAACAAGAAATTGCTGTTTCATACCATCGTGTCGCACGGTCGGAATAGCGGAGAGAAATATGCTACCCGATTCTCCAATAAACACGGCTCATACCAGAGTTCGTTAGGTTTTTACCTGACCGATGCCACGTATCAAGGAGGCAATGGCTATTCCCTCCGGCTGGCGGGTCTGGAGCCGGGCATTAATGACCAAGCCATGGCCAGGGCCGTGGTTATCCACGGTGCCGATTATTGCAGTGAAAGCGTGATACGGGCCACCGGCAGGTTAGGCAGAAGCTATGGCTGCCCCGCATTGCCCCGGGCATTAAATAAACCCATTATAGATACCATTAAAAACGGCTCCCTGCTCTTTATCTATGCGGATAACGATGCGTACATGGCCAACAGTAAAATATTGAAAGATGGTGTCGGCGCGGAGACCATGCTGGCTCACCAAGAGCATACTGACGATGCAGATCGAATGTCGCTTTCCTCATTTTAACTTAGCTGTTCGGGGCCCGGTACGGCGGACTCAGGGGTTTGTGCATATTTTCGTAAATTAGCGGTCGATTACAAGACCAATGCTGAAAAACCTATATGATTTTGCCGCTTGGCTTCTGCTGGTTTTAGGTTTGTGTGCTGGTTATGCAACCGCCCGCGCCACTAACCGTCCATCAGCCGATCTTCCATTTCATAAACTGGACATGAGCCATGGCCTGTCATTCAACTCGGTGATGTGCCTGCTGGAAGATTCACGGGGCATGCTGTGGGTAGGCACGCGAGAAGGGCTGAATCGGTACGACGGCTACCAGTTCGAAACGTTCAGACATAGCCCGAATGACTCGCTAAGTTTATCAAACAGCCACATCAATGTGATTTTTGAAAGCAATGCGGGAGAAATCTGGGTGGGCACGGCCAACGGGCTGAACCGGTATAACCCCGCGACGCAGGGCTTCCGATCGTACTCGGCTCCGCCGGATGCAACGGGCTTAAGCAACAACTATGTGAAGGCGATGGTGGAGGACACCGATGGCAGCTTATGGATAGGCACTTCTAACGGACTGACGGTTTTTGATACGGATAGCGGGGCTTTTCGGCATGTTTACCTGTCTGATGCCAACGGCAATCCGAATAATATCATCGCGCTATTCCGGGATGCCGATGGGCTGATCTGGCTGGGCACGAAGGGTGGTTTGTATGTCTGGGAAAGCGGCTGGTTCAGGCGCATTCTGGTGGATCCGGCACTTGAAAAGCAGGGCGATACATTTGAGATAAGGGATATCAGGCAGGATGCGTCAGGCACGTACTGGGTGGCTACCGAGCAACACGGTATTTATGCGTTCCGGTATGCCGGCGGGGTGTTCAGCATCGGGAAACACTTCCATACGGGCAATTCCACAATCCTTTCCAACCAGGTGAGGAAGTTGTTTGCCGATAAGGGAAAGTTGTGGCTAGCCACGCTGAGCGGCCTATCGATTTTTGATGTGGCCGACGAAACGTTTACCAATATCCGGTATTCCATCCAAAAGCCGGAAGGCATCAGCCGCGGCTCCATCCATGACGTGATTAAAGATCGGTTTGGCGGATATTGGATAGCAACGTACAGCGGCGGATTGAACTATTACCACCCCCAGCACAACCTGTTTGAACACCATAAACGCAGCGCTGGACGTGACGATGGCCTGAGCGAGAACGATGTCAATGGTTTTTTGGAGGATGCCGAAGGCAATATCTGGATTTCAACAGGCAGGGGACTTAATCATTTCAACCGGGCAAGCGGGCTTTTTTCGCATTATGGAACCACGGAAGCGTCGGGTTTATCAAACCGAATTATCAAGGCCATGGTGACCGATAAGCGGGGCAATCTTTGGATTGGCACCTATCACGGGCTGAATTACTACGATATCCGTGCAAAAAAATTCTATCGGTATTTCCATGAACCGGGGCGAAATTCCCTGAACCAAAATCAGGTTCATGCATTGTATATGGACGGCGATGGCCTCCTGTGGATTGGCATGAACATGGGGGAATTGCAGGTGTTCGATCCAGCTACCGGCATATTCACGGATGTGCCGGGGGTAGGAAACATCGTCAGCTACATCCATGAAGACAGCAAGGGCCATCTGTGGATTGGCACACGTTCGGGACTGAAATGCATCGACCGTGTGACCCGAAAACCCATAGACCTCAGTAAGCTTTTGAAAGGGTTTGAACAGGAACTGTTGTTTGTAAACTGGATTATTGAAGACACGGGAAAACGGCTGTGGATAGGCACCCAAAGTTCAGGGCTTTTTTTGGTTAAGGATAACCGGCTTTATTGGTTCGGGCAGCGCAACGGCCTGGCTAGCAATACCATTAACGCGGTTTTGGAAGATGATAACGGTGATTTCTGGATCGCTACGAACGCGGGGCTCTCCAAGGTGGAGTACCGGGAAAATGCAACAGGCCAACCGACGCTCATTTCGACCGACTTTTCGGAAATCCACGGACTGCAAGGCGCACAGTTCAACCCGGGCTGCGCACTGAAAACGGCTTCGGGGCAGTTGCTTTTCGGCGGAATCAATGGCTTCAACATTTTTTCGCCGGAAATGATAACAAAGCAGCCTTACTTCCCCGATGTGCTTTTTACCCGTTTTGAGATCCACTCAAAAAACCCGGCGGCGGCGAGCATCGCCCTGGGGGATATGACCCGGTATCCGGATTCGGCCATCACGTTACGGTATGATCAACGGAACGTATCCATTGCCTTTTCGGGTGTTAACTTCGTCAATCCGGAGGCCACCATTTACCGGTATTCCCTGAGCAGTCTGGAACACGGCTGGGTAGATTTGGGCAAACAGCGCTCCATTAACTTCACTTATCTGCCCATTGGCACGCATGAGGTAAAGATACAGGCCAGCACGGATCCCTTGGCATGGGGAGATCAGTTTGCCGTGCTGGAGATTGTGGTGCTTCCACCCTGGTGGCTTACTAAAACGGCCTACGTGGTCTATGCTTTGCTCGCGCTGTCGTTGAGTTACGCCGTCTTCTTGTTTTTTCATCGGCGCGCGAAATGGAAAAACCAGCTTTATGTGGAAAAGCTGATGCGCGAAAAGGAACAGCGCATGCTGGCATCGAAACTGGAGTTTTTTACGGATATCTCGCATGAATTACGAACACCGCTCACCCTCATCCTGACTCCGCTGGACCGGCTGATGCACCAGCGCGGCCTCCCCGAAGGGCTGAGCAATCAACTGGCGATGATCCGGCGCAACGGACAGCGGATGATGGAGATGGTGAACCAGGTGCTGAACCTGCGTCGACTGGAAACGGAAGCACACGTGCAGTTGGAGGCGGCGGATGACGATTTGGCGGTTTTCTTGAAAGAGGTGGTACTGACATTTAAGCCGCTGGCCATAGCCCGGCGCATCCGCTTTGATTATGCCTCGGAACCGGAACGGCTCATCACCGCATTTGATTCCAGCAAGCTGGAGATAGTAATGTACAACCTGCTGTCAAACGCGTTTAAGTTCACTGCTGAAGGGGGCCAGGTGTCGGTACATATGCGACTTATTAGCGCAGCAACCGGCGTAACACCTGCTGCGGATGCAACGGACCGCTCCGTACGGATTGAAGTGAGCAATTCGGGAGCTCCAATCCCGCCATCGGTTGCCAACCGGTTGTTTGAACGCTACTATTCGAAAACTGAAAGGGCTGACAACCAGTATCCGGAAGGCATCGGCATCGGCTTGGAGCTGAGTAAGCGGATGGTTGAGCTGCACAACGGCTATATGGAGGTTGCCTGCGCCGACGGCATCAACCGATTTGCCGTGGTACTACCGCTGCGCAGACTTGGAACAGCGGGCGTAACGGTTGACCGTACGTTGCCATTGCAGGCCGAAAAGACGTCCCTCCCGCCGGCCATAATAGCCGGACAGCCTAAAGGTGAACAGCAGCGGCTGCTGATTGTGGAGGATAACGATGAGGTGCGCGGGTTAATCAGGAGCTTGCTGGACGACCACTACCGCATTGAAATGGCTGCTGACGGCCAGAAGGGATGGGAACTGGCGCTACGGACCATTCCAGACCTGATTATCAGCGATATCATGATGCCCGTGATGGACGGCATTGAACTGTGCCGCCGACTGAAAACGGATGTCCGCACCAGCCACATCCCCGTGGTGCTACTCACGGCCAGGGCAACTTTTGCGCATAAATATGAGGGGTATGAGACCGGCGCTGATGCTTATATTACTAAACCGTTCAGCAGCAATTACCTGCTGCTGCGGATAAAAAACCTTATCCAGCAGCGTGAAGCCATACGTGCGCAACTGCAACGGGCATCGCTGTTCGACCCGGGCACGGTGCTTGTCAATTCGCTGGACGACCAAATCTTGCGGAAAGCCAAGGAATACGTTGAACGGCATATGGCCGACAGCTCCTTCACCATTGAACAGATGAGCCGCGAAGTAGGGTTGAGCCGGATGCATTTTCACCGGAAGATAAAAGCACTCACCGGCCTTTCGCCGGCGGAGTTTGTACGCATAATGCGCATAAAAAAGGCTGCCGCTATCCTTAGGGATAACAACGTGAGCGTAAAGGAAACCATGGCCTTGGTGGGCTTCGAAAATGCCGACCACTTCAGGAAATGTTTCAAAGAACAATTCGGCTTGCTACCGTCAGACTACCAGCGGACAAATCATCAATCCACCGACCGCGTAAATACGGCCGAATAGGCTTTATCACCTTTTTTTTACCCTTGTTACATCAGCATGGCTTAGTTGTTACATGATTTTTCGTTCGCGGATTCTTGCCTATTTACCTTTGCCAAACCAATTATGGCCTTGTACCCTAAGCAAGTTATTGCCAGCGGAGTTGTGTGCCATAACTTGAGTGTAACCAACTAAGTGCAAGTTAAACAAATTATGATGAAACATTTTTTTATTCTCCTGGGTTCGCTGCTCATCGGACATATCCTGCCCGCCCAGACCTTCACGGTTTCCGGCAGGGTTACCGATGGTGACGGGCACGGCGTATCGGGCGTTAGCATCCTGGAAAAGGGAACGTCCAACCAGACGGTTTCTGATGGCACGGGCAACTACCGCATTGCGGTTGCAACTGACCAAGCGGTTTTGGTGTTTTCCTTCATGGGCATGGAAACCCAAGAAGTGCCGGTAAACGGCAGGACGCTTGTAGATGTCCGGCTGCAACCGTCATCCGCCATTGATATGGACGAGGTAGTGGTGGTGGGCTATGGTGTTCAGAAGAAAAGCGATGTGATCAGCTCGGTGGTATCGGCGAATACCGAAAGCGTAAACAAAGTGCCCTCCAATGACCTGGGCGAGATGCTCCGGGGTAAAGCAGCGGGGGTATATGTAACGGTGGCGGATGCCGCACCGGGCAGCTCGTCCAACATCCTTATCCGCGGAAGCCGATCGCTGACCGCCGGCAATGCGCCCATTGTCATCGCAGATGGGGTGCCTATCGGCGGTATTAATGACATCAACCCCAATGACATCGCCTCCATCGAGATCCTGAAGGACGCGGCCGCGCAGGCCATATATGGTGCACGGGCATCCAACGGCGTTATCCTGATTACTACCAAGCGGGGCAGTGCGGGCAAGGCGGTGGTGGCACTGAACAGCTTCTACGGCGCACAAACCGTAAGGCGCAACTTTGATGTGTATAGCGGCGAAGAGTTTGCTCAACTGAAACGCGAGGCTTACCGAGCGGATAACAACAACAATTACCTGCCTGACGAAGCTATATTTACCACTATCGAGCGGGAAGTGCTCGAGAGTGGCGCGTTTGTAGATTGGGAAAAAGAGCTACTGCGCGTGGCATCTACCCAGAACCACAACCTGAGCGTATCCACCGGAACAGATAAAACCCAACTCTATTCGGGGTTTAACTATTCCATGCGTGAAGGGGTGGTGCCGGGAACCGATTTCCAGCGCGGCACCATCCGCCTTAACGTAGATCAGACCATTAACGGATGGCTGAAACTGGGGGCCAACACGTCGTGGCAACTGTCTAAAAACAATAACCCCGGCACAGGCGAAACCTTGCTCCGTTCTATCACCACGTCGCCACTGGGCAAAATATACAACGACGACGGTACGTACCGCATCTACCCCACCGGTGTACAGGAAAGCGTGAATCCACTGCTGGATTTGGCGGAGGTGTCAAACACCCGCCACGACCGGAACGATATCATGAACATTTTCGCGGACATTACTCCCTTCAGTGGACTAAACTACCGGATCAACGCCAGCCGGCGGTCATGGAACCGCAAAACATTGAACTATTCGACTGCTGAATCCCTGCTGGGCTACCGCCGGGGAGGCATGGGCAACGGGGCGATTCAATATGAAGACGAAATGGAGTGGCAGTTGGAAAATATTGTGAGTTACAATACCGACATCCAAAAGCACAACCTGGGGGGCACCTTGGTGCATAGCATTAGCCAGCGGAAATACAGACGGTTCAGGAACGACGCCAGCAACATCCCCAACGACTTGCTGGATATCTATGGTTTGCCCACTGCTGAACGCAACCTGCCTACCGTGGGGGCAAATGACCGAGGACTCGTATCGTTCGTCGCGCGTTTGCAATACGATTATGACGGCAAATATTATGCGACCGCATCGGCCCGCGCCGACGGATCTACGGTTTTTGGAGCAAACAATAAGTGGGCCTATTTCCCAGCCGTGGCCGTGGGGTGGAACCTTTATCGCGAGTCGTTCATTGAAGCCATTCCGGAAATTACCAACCTGAAGCTACGGGCCAGCTACGGCAGCGTGGGCAACGAGGCGATAAGCACTTATCAGAGCCTGAGCACCGCGGTGCAACGCGACTACCTTTTCAATGGCGTGAAACGCATTGGCTATGTGCCTGGCGATTTCTTGCCTAATCCGAACCTGAAGTGGGAAACCTCGACAACGGTGAATACTGCCCTTGACTTCGGTTTTTTCAAAAACAGGCTTGCCGGCACATTTGAGTTCTATAACACGCGTACCACCGATCTGCTGGCGCAGCTGTCGTTGAAAGCGGACGTTGGCTATTCGCGAATGCTGCGCAACATCGGCGAGGTGGAAAACCAAGGCGTGGAACTAACGATGAACGGCATCGTGGTGGATAAAAGCGACTTGACCGTCAACGCCGGTGTATCGTTTTCCAGAAACCGGAATAAAATTATTAGCCTATATGGCGAACGCGATGAGCACGGCAAGGAGGTAGATGATGTGGCCAATGGCTGGTTTATCGGCCGCTCGAAAAATGTATATTACCAGTATCTCCCTGAGGGGATATGGCAGATTGGCGAAGACATCGTAAACAGCCACATGCCAAATGCGCAGCCCGGCGATGTAAAGATACGGGACACTAATGGCGACGGGAGGCTCACGGATGCTGATCGTGTTATCGTGGACCGCGACCCCAGCTGGTTTGGAACGTTTAACGTTGAAGTACGCTACAAAGGCTTCGACGTATCTGCCGACGTGGTAACGGTGCAGGGCGTAACACGCAACAACCAGTTTCTGTTTGATTACAGCATGGGGGGATCACTACGGGGTATCCTCAACGGCGTGAAAGTGGATTACTGGACACCGGAAAACCCAACGGGTACCTGGCCTAGACCACAGGAATCAAACGACCGGCCTTATATCTGGACAATGGGCTTGCAAGACGCATCATACGTAAGGCTCCACACAGCCACGTTGGGATATACATTCAGCAGGCCAGTGCTTTCCCGAATGAAGCTGAGCAACCTGCGCATCTACTGCACAGGCCACAATTTGATTACGTTGACAGACTTTAAGTCATACAGCCCAGAGAAAAACCCGAACGATTACCCTGAAGCCATTTCCATTGTGGGCGGTATTCAAGTGAATTTCTAACAGCAAACCTATTATACGGATGAAGACGCTTAGATTATTAACCATACAACTGCTGGGGATAGCGTTGCTCACTTCCTGCAACGACTTCCTTAGCGAGGCACCCATCACCGAGGTGTCAATCGACCATATTTACCAGACGCCTGAAGGACTTGAAAGCGGTGTTAATGCGCTGTATAACCGCATGAGAAGCTACAATTTGCCCGAGGGCGAAGGTTCGGCGCTGCAATCGGTAGCCTTCTTTCTGGTCGCAACAGACCTGGGTCTCAACAGAACCTGGCATACACCGTACGGCCCGAACCACACGCCGATAGGGTTCCCCGGCCGCAAGTGGACCATGGGTTACCAAATCATTGACCGCGCCAATGCGATTATCACGAACGCGCCAAAGGTAGATATGGCAACGGCGCGGCGTAATCAAATTCTCGCACAGGCCCGGATAGTGCGTGCCGAACTGTATTTTGACCTTATTAGGATGTATGACAATATCCTGCTGGACACCATTGCCACCACGCCGGAAAACGCGTTTGACGAAAAGGAATACAAGCCCGCCGACCCGGTGGAGGTATTCAAACTCATTGATGCGGATCTTGACTTTGCCGTGCAGCACCTGGACTGGGCAGTGGAGTTCGGGCGGTATGGGAAGGGTGTTGCCCACCACCTCCGCGGCAAGAGCGCCATGTGGCAGGGAAAGTGGGACGAAGCGGTCCTGAATTTCGATGCCGTTATCCAGAACACGACACACGATCTGCTGCCGCGCAACCAGATTGCCGACGTGTTTGGCCAGAACCCGAACCACAAGGAATCGCTGTTTGTATATGTGCGCGACGAGCAAACCGGCGGCAACGACGACCTGCCGGGCGGCGGCCCCACATGGATAAGCAGCATGTTTACCAGCCGTGTGTATGAACTCTCCAGCGGTGAAATGATCCGGTCGGTGGAATACGGCGGTGAAGCCCTCGGATGGTCATACCCCAATGACTATTTGCGTTCGCTCTATGACGAGGAAAACGACCTCCGCTTCCACACGTACTATTATCCGCTGCGGCTTATCGTTAACAACCCAAATTCGCCCAACTTCGGCCAGCCGCTGGACCCAGCGTTGTATGAAGACGATTTCAGGCGCTACCACTGGAGCTTGAAAAAATACCATGACGAAGAGAAACGGGTGGGCACCAACAACAGCTACAAGAGCATCGTATATTACCGGTATGCAGAAACCTTGCTGCTGGGGGCCGAAGCGCATTGGCGGCGAAGCGGCCAAGATCCATTTAACCATAAGGCGCTGGAGTATGTTAACCAAGTGCGGGAACGCGCCAATGTACCTCCCTTCGAGTCGTTCAACCTGGACAACTATCTGGAGGAGTCTGCGCGTGAGCTAGCTTTCGAAAATAATCGCTGGTTCCTGCTGAAGCGCCTTGGCGTGCTGGTGGAACGGGTGAACAAATACTATCAGATGGGCTCCAACTCCGGCAATGTGGCGATCTACCCGATGGCTCCGCACATGGTGCGCTTGCCTATCCCCCAATCGCAGATAGACCTGATGCGCGTATTTCCTCAAAACGACTTTTACGACTAAAAACATAAGCGCCATGAACAAGAGACTTTTTTTACTTTCCATGCGAGCATGTACGCTCCTGCTACTGATGATGGCACAGGCCGCTTGCAGCGACAAGGGCGACGGTCCACGCCCGGATACCGAACCGCCCGAAGAGCAACCGGGCCCATCTATCTTGAAAGAAAAGGCAAATTTCGGCATCGGAGCCGCCATCAAAACGGCCCACTTAGCTGAACTTGCCTATGCGAATACCGTGAAGAGCCACTTCAGTCAAGTGACCGCTGAATGGGAAATGAAGATGGAACTCATCTGGTCATCAGCTACCGGGTATAACTGGAGTAACGCCGACCGGGTAGTTGACTTCGCCAAGGACAACGACCTGGAGGTGCATGGCCACACGCTGGTATGGTATAAATCGTTCCCTGGATGGTTCAAAAACGCCGGTTACGATTCCACGGCGTTTGAAGACCGGGTGAGGGCCTACATCCAAACCACCGTAGGCCGGTACAAGGGCCGGGTAAAAAGCTGGGATGTGGCCAACGAAATCTTCAACGACAACGGTACGCTGCGATCGACCGATTGCCCGGTGTTTGCCACGTTCAACGATCCTATCGGTTTCTATGGCCGGTGCTTTAAATATGCGCACGAAGCAGACCCCGACGCCAAATTGTTTTACAATGACTACAGCGTAGTGCTGGCATCTGCGAAGCGAAGCGCCATCAAGCGCATGGTTAGCCGGTTCAAAAATGAAGGCATCCCGATTCACGGTATCGGCGACCAGTTCCACTACCGGGTAACGACCGACAAAAACACCATTAAAAACGGATTGACAGACATGGCGTCTACAGGCCTGTTGATACATCTTTCGGAACTGGATATCATCGTGAACGTACAGCAGTCGGAAAGCTATGCGTTTACCCAGGCGGAGGCTCAAAAGCAGGCGGACATGTACCGGTTTATCGTTGAGTCGTACGAAAGCCTGCCGGCTGACCAGAAATTTGCCATCACCACTTGGGGGGTTACCGACAAATACACTTGGCTAACCGACTACTGGCATGCCAAGGAATATCCCCTGCTTTTTGATCAGCACTATCAAGAAAAAGAAGCCTACCGCGGTTTCCTCGCAGGCTTGAAAAATAACTAACACAATTGGAGAATTATGAAAGGTTTCAATAAATTGAACTTGCGGGTTACCAACGCCCTGTTCGGCATGGCGCTCCTTCTCTTGGGCGGCTGCGAAAAGGCCGATCAGTACCGCGTGGTGCTACACGAGCCGGGCGTGGCAGATGCTACGGCCTCTGCCACCGGCATCAAGTTTGGAGAAAGCATTACGTTTACGGATTTGTCTACCAAAGTGCACCGCCGTAACTGGACTTTTGAAGGCGGCGATCCGGCAACTTCATCTGACTCAGTGGTTACAGTGACCTACCCCCGGGGCGGCAGCTTCAAGGCAGTACTCAATATCGTGTTTATCGATAATCAGCGGGGACAATACGTATTTGACGTAGAGGTGGAAAAAGACCCGGATTTGGTGATTCCGGAATATGATTTCGGCGCCACCTTTGGGCTGTTCACCGAAATGGAAACCACCGCCGGCCGCATCAATTCCGTGCGGGCCATCAACATGAACCACTTTGCGCCCACGGTTATTCCCGAAGCGCTGGAAGGGGTGCAAGCCTATAAATTTGAAGCTTCTGGGGAATCCGATTGGGCGATGGCCGCATTGCAGGAAGGTAGCGGACGGAACATCGACCTGTCGGCCTTCGAAAACGGCTTTTACAACGTCGCGCTCAAATCCGAGAGCCAAGCGAACATCCTACTGCGCATACGTTGTGCCGACGGCGGCAACGCTGTTTTGGAGTTTACCGCAGGGGGCGAAGAATATGGGTTCAAGCGCGACGGCCGTTGGCACCTGGTTTCTATTCCGGTAGCCGACATTATGGCAAGGGATCAGGCTAACACCCTGAATCTGGCTAAAATTACGGACTTCCTGTTAATCAGGAGCGCTCCTGGGGATGTACGGAATTACGATAATTATACCTTTTATGTAGACCACGTTTTCATGTCTGAAAAAGTGGAGCTGAAACAACAATGATCAAGCACATACCTTCAAGACCGGCCGTTATGGCCGGCTTCTTTCTAGGCCTGATTGGCCTGGCATCCTGTACGGCTTCTCGAAGCGAACAAGCGGACGGTCCTCGCTATCGCATGGTAAAAGCACGGCCCAACGCAGACAGTATGCAATGGATCGAATACACCGCAAAAACCGTAGACCGGCTGCCGGCCATCATCAAGGAAAATCCCGAGACCGGTGTTTTCGGTGGATGGAAAATAGCAACTTCGCAAGGCACCGGATTTTTCAGGGTGGAGAAAAAAGGGAATCGTTGGTGGCTGGTGGACCCTGAAGGGTATCCGTTTATCCACCGCGGCGTGGCCGTATTCCGGCCCGGTAGATCGGTGACCCAGCAATCGTCGCTGGTAGCCAAATACGGGATCCGGGCACAGTGGGCCAACCAGGAAAGCCAGTTGCTTATCAGCCACGGTTTTAACGGTACAGGCGCTTGGTCCGACCACGGGCTTCTGCGGGAGCAGCAAATTCCTTTGGTATATACCATCATCGTTAACCCCATGGGCAGCTATAAAGCCGACCACCTGAAGAAATTCGGCGGCAAATATGAGGAGGCCGGATGGCAGGGTTACCGGTTTGACCTGGTAATGGTATTTGACCCCGAATTTGACCGTTATGTGGAAGACGCGATAAAGCCTATAGCTGAATACGCCGAGGATAAGTACCTGCTGGGCTATTATACAGACAATGAACTGCCCTGGAAGAACGATGCGTTGGACCGGCATCTCACCAAGCTTGGAACCGAAGAACCTGGTTACCGAGCGGCCCGGGAATGGTTCGACCGACGCAGGGGCAAGAATGCGACCGTGGCTGATATTACAGACGAAGACCGCGCCGCTTTCAATGCCTTTTATTTTGAAACCTACATGCAGAAGGTAACCCGGGCTATCCGTAAATACGACCCCAACCACCTGTATCTGGGATGCCGCTTTAACCAGGAAAAAGAAGAACTGAGCAGCCCGGAAATTTTTAAGGTAGCGGGCAAGTACATGGACGTGATCTCCATTAACCATTACCGGAAGTGGGAGCCGGACCAAACGCAAATGGCTAATTGGGAAGCCTGGTCGGGCAAGCCCTTTCTAATCACCGAATGGTACACCAAAGGCGAAGACTCCGGCCTGCCCAACCGTACCGGCGCGGGCTGGAATGTACCCACGCAAGCAGACCGTGGGTACTTTTACCAGAATTTTGCCTTGGAACTAATCAAAAGCAAAGCGTGCGTGGGCTGGCATTGGTTTACCTACCAGGATAATGACCCCCAAGATCTGACGACGGATCCATCAAACCGGGACTCAAACAAAGGAATCGTAGACAGCCGTTATAATCCCTATCTGCCGCTGCTGGCGCAAATGAAAATGCTGAACAACCGTGTATACGGACTAATTGAGTATTTCGATGCAGGGAAGAGTTTCTGACTCGGCGCCTGACCAAATGGTCATGCATGCCGAGATAAACAAGCGGCGGTCGGAAATCTTATATAACAGAATTTTGACAATTACTGCATAATTAACCGGATAATCGTCCGTTATCATAGTGACAGTAGTTAAAGTTGTCTTTTCATAATTTAGGTTTATAATTGGTTAGTTTGGAAGCCCCGATTCTCCCCGTTTCGGGGCTTTTTTATGCGCTTACAGCGGGAAAACATTCTGGCCCGAATGTTGTTAACGGGATAGTTGTCAGAAAAACCCGAATCGCTTATGCTGATAAAAACCAGAGGCATACCATTTCGTTACATGTTTAAGAAGGTCCGGCTTGAAGTAGGACTGGTTTTTATTATCGGATTAGCATTTAACGCATTTACCCACTTATTATCGGAACGGCTACCTGAAATGCCTTTAGGGGTTCCGGCATTTCTGGGGACGGCCATTTCGATTTTGCTTTCGTTTAAAATGAGCCAATCGTATGAACGATGGTGGGAGGCGCGAAAAATATGGGGTTCCATCGTGAACGACTCCCGGACGTTGGTGGTGCAATTGCAAAGCTACCTGGGCGCCGAACACCAAGCGGTGATTACGGAAATGGGACACCGGCAAATTGCCTGGTGCTACGCGTTGGGCGATTCCTTGCGTGGCTTGAATCCGTTAACGCGCAATACCGGCTGTTTACGGCAGGAAGACATCGACCAGCTTGTACACCATCAGAACAAGGCGTTGGCAATCATCCAACAACAGGCGCTGTCCATTAAGAAATTGGCCGAGGCGGGGGCATTGGACGTGTTCTGCCGTGTACAGCTCGACAAAACGCTGGTTCGGTTGGTAGACTCCATGGGGCGCGCCGAACGCATCAATACCACGGTGTTTCCGGTGACGTACCGGCTGTTCCTGCATGCGGCGATTTACCTGTTTCTCATTACCCTTTCCATCGCCATACAGGATGTGCATGCGGTATTTGAAATTCCCCTGCTGGTATTGATTTCGGCTTTGTTTTTCTTAGCGGACAAGACGGCCTATAACTTGCAGGATCCGTTCCGGAACCGGCCGAGCGATATTCCGGTTACGACCATTGCACGCACCATAGAAATCAATATACGGCAGCTGCTCGGCGAGGAAAGATGGCCCGAACCGGCAAAGCCCAAAACGTTTTTCATCCTATAGGAGCCGTTGCTTTGGCGGCGGCCATTGCCGCTAAGGTAAATCGAATCCACCCGGGGTTCGGCGAAAAATTAATTTACGCAATCGATTGATTTTATACTTAAAATATTATTTTTGTCGACATACAATTAAAATCGAACACGATCTATATGTGTGGAATCGTAGGCTATACCGGCCAAAAACAAGCATACCCCATCCTGATTGACGGACTGAAAAAATTGGAATACCGCGGTTACGACAGTGCCGGGGTGGCCTTGCATACGGGAAATCAGATTCTGGTTTACAAGAAACAGGGAAAAGTATCGGCGTTGGAAGCGTTTGCCGCCGAGCGGTCAACAACGGCCACCACGGGCATCGGCCATACCCGGTGGGCTACCCACGGTGAGCCGTCTGACCGCAATGCACACCCGCATTTTTCGAAATCGGGCACCATTGCCATGATCCACAACGGCATCATCGAGAACTATGCGCAGCTGAAAAACGAATTGCTGGGAAAAGGATATACCTTTGGCAGCGACACGGACTCTGAGGTGTTGCTCAACTTCATCGAAGACATCAAGCTGAACAACGTATGTTCGCTGGAAGAGGCCGTGCGCATCGCCCTGAAACGGGTGACCGGTGCGTATGTAATCCTCCTCATCGACAAGGAGTACCCCGATACCATCATCGCTGCCCGAAAGGGCAGTCCGCTGGTTATCGGTGTGGGGAAAAACGAACATTTCCTCGGCTCGGACGCCTCACCCATGCTGGCCTATACCAAGGAGGTGGTATACATTAACGATTATGAGCTGGCCATTGTACGGCCTGATGAATTGATACTCAAGAACCTGGGAAATGAGCGGATCACGCCCTTTGTGCAGCAACTGGACCTGGAACTGGCGGCCATCGAAAAGGGTAACTTTGATCACTTCATGCTGAAGGAAATCCATGAACAGCCACAAACCATCCGGGATTCGCTGCGGGGCCGGCTCCTTGCCGAACAGGGAACCATCACGCTGAGCGGCCTGGATAAGATTGAAAATCAGTTGCGCGAGGCAAACCGGATAGTGATTGTGGCCTGTGGCACCAGCTGGCATGCGGGCCTGGTGGGCGAATACCTCATTGAAGAGCTCTGCCGCCTCAACGTGGAGGTGGAGTATGCCTCGGAATACCGGTACCGGAACCCGATTGTATCACCAAAGGATGTCATCATCGCCATTTCGCAGAGCGGCGAGACGGCCGATACCCTGGTGGCTCTGGAAAACGCCAAACAACAGGGTGCCACGATCTTTGGCATCGTCAATGTGGTGGGCTCTTCCATTGCCCGCATTTCTCATGCCGGGGCCTATACGCACGCGGGGCCTGAAATCGGCGTGGCGAGCACCAAAGCATTCACCGCCCAACTGGCGGTGCTGCAGTTGATAGCGCTGAAGCTGGCCGAAATACGGGGAACCATCAGCCGGGAGCTGTTCGGCGTACTGCTGAGCGAGCTGAATGAAGTGCCTGATAAGGTACAGTGGATACTTGACAACCAGGTGAACCACATCCAGAATATTGCCCGCCAATATAAAGACGCGCGCGACTTCCTCTACCTGGGCCGCGGATATAACTTTCCGATTGCCCTGGAGGGCGCCCTGAAACTAAAAGAAATCAGCTACATCCACGCCGAAGGCTATCCGGCCGCAGAAATGAAACACGGCCCGATAGCGCTGGTGGACGAAATGCTGCCCGTTGTATTCGTAGCGACCAAGGATGCTTACCACGAAAAAATCGTCAGCAACATCCAGGAAATCATCGCCCGCAAGGGCAAGGTGGTGGCCGTGGTGTCTGAAGGGGACGATACGGTGACCGGCCTGGCGGAAACCGTAATGGTGGTGCCAAGGGCACATGAGATTGTAGCACCCCTGCTGGCCGTTATCCCCCTGCAACTGCTGGCCTACTACATTGGTGTGGAGCGGGGGTTGGATGTAGACAAGCCGCGGAACCTGGCCAAATCGGTGACCGTGGAATAGTACGACGCCATGAGTTCCCTGCACAAAAAACCACTGAATACCCTGGGGTATGGTTTCGTCCCGAGCGAATACCTGCCGGAAGGCCATGATGAGTATTACCTGCGCGACAAACAGCAGCTGGCAACCTATAGCTACCGGCCGCTGCATGAGGCGGAAATTGACTCCCTCATCCGCAATGGCAATTATTCGCCGAACTGGAAAGATGTGTGGGTAGCTGACCCTTTCTTGCCGGACCAAATCCAGCAATGCAAATTTTACGGGCGTGTGCGCATCGGCCCGATGGAGCCGGTATACCTGGAGTACCGCGACCTGCAACTGCCGACAGGAATCTACCACAGTATCGTGGTGAGCTGCGACATCGGCGCGCGAGCGGCCATCCACAATGTACGGTATCTGGCGCATTTTATCATCGGCGAGGAGGTGATGCTCTTTAACGTGCACGAGATGGAAACCAGCAGCAATGCCAAGTTCGGTAACGGCATCTTGAAGGACGGCGATGCCGCAAGCAGTCTTATTGAGCTGGAGCTATGCAACGAAAACGGTGGGCGGGCGGTACTGCCTTATGACGGCATGCAGGCCTCGGATGTATACCTCTGGACACGCAACCGCCACGACCGGCAGCTCCAGGAACGTTTCAAAGCGATGACCTTTGGCCGGTTCGATTCGCGCCGGGGCTATTACAGCGTAGTAGGCCACCGCACGGTGATTAAAAATTCGCACATCATCAAGGATGTTAAAATAGGCACCGACGCTTACATCAAGGGCGTAAATAAACTCAAGAACGTAACGGTGAACTCCATTGCGGGGGCATACACCCAGATTGGCGAAGGGTGCGAACTGGTTAATGGCATCATTGGCCATGGCTGCCGCATTTTCTACGGCGTAAAAGCGGTGCGGTTTATTCTCTCGTCATTTTCCCAACTGAAATACGGCGCTCGGTTAATCAATTCGTTTCTGGGCGACAACAGCACCATCTCGTGCTGCGAAGTGCTGAACTCGCTCATCTTCCCGGCGCATGAGCAGCACCATAATAACTCGTTTCTCTGCGCCTCACTGGTGATGGGCCAGAGCAACATGGCGGCTGGGGCTACCGTGGGTTCCAACCACAACTCGCGGGGTGCCGACGGCGAAATCGTGGCCGGACGCGGCTTCTGGCCGGGCCTCTGCGTGAGCCTCAAGCATAATTCGCGCTTTGCTTCATACACATTGATTGTAAAAGGCGACTTTATGCATGAGTTGGACATCCGCATGCCATTTGCGATGGTGAGCCACGACGTGCCCAACAACCGGTTGCTGATACTGCCGGCCTACTGGTTTCTGTACAACATGTATGCGCTGATGCGGAACAACATGAAATTCATCAGCCGTGACCGCCGCACGCTCAAAAACCAGTACTTTGAATACGATGTGCTGGCGCCGGATACCATTAACGAAACCTTCTCCGCACTGCGCGAAATGGAGACCGCCGTAGGCAAGGCCTACCATCCGGCCGCCGACAGCGGCGAGTGGGCCCGCCTGGGAAGGGAGCTGCTGGCCGACCCCGGCGCAGACCTGCGCGAACGGGAAATCTTATTGGACGGGGTGGAAAATTCCTCGCGCAAGGTGGTGCTCATCAAGGTACGGGAGGGTTATGCGGCCTACAAGCGCATGATTACCTATTATGCGGCAACCCAACTGAAGCAGTATTTCGATACCCACACCTACGCACAGTTTGAAACAGCTTACCTGACCGATGGGCTTACTGCGGAACGTGCGCTGTTTGAAAACGTGGGCGGGCAGCTCATCCGCAAAACCGACCTGGCAGCACTGGTTGATGACATCCGGGGAGGCCGCATCAACGATTGGGACACCGTGCACCAGCGCTACCACCAGCTCAGCAGCCAATACCCTACGCACAAATTGGAACATGCACTGGCCTCGCTCCTGGAAGTGAACGGCATGGAAAAGGTTCAGCTGACAGCACCTTATCTCCAGACGCTGATTGAGGAAAGCGTGGCTACCAAGCAGTGGATTTGTAAAGAAATCTATAAGACGCGGGCCAAAGACTACCAGAATCCCTTCCGCCTGATGGTGTATGAAAACGAGCAGGAAATGGACGCTGTAATAGGCCGCTTAGCTGACAATGCCTTTATCCGGCAGCAGCAGGAGGAGTATGACCGGTATGCCCGAAGCGTCAAGACATATCTGGCTTAGTTCCGGGCCGCGTGCACCCAAGGATATCGCGGCGACCCTGTAACAACTGTCGACAAAAAATTGTTGTATTTATTTTTAACTTTGTCCGTACTCCGCTCCAACGGACCGTTCACTGTGAAACCAATTTGGCAACAAAAAAATAACACAACCTAACCACCCGTATGTGATGGATCGCGATGAGGAAATCATTAGAGGCCTAAAAGCTGGAGACAACCGGGCGTATGAATGGTTGTACCAACACCATTATCGTGTGCTGTGCCGGTTTGCGGACAGCTTGGTTGGCGATGCATACGTTGCAGAGACTATGGTAAATGACGTTATCTTCAGCATCTGGCAGCGTAAGGCAACGATTGACATCAGGTCGTTGCGACGATACTTGCTTAGGAGTGTACGCAACCGATGCCTGAACTATCTGGAAGAGCTCCGACGTAACCAGGTTTTTATTGATAAGTACAGGAGATCAATAGCCCTTGACGGAGCACACATGGAACCTGAAACTCCAACCCCCATGGAAATGTTGCTGGAACAGGAGTTGGATTTGAAAATCAAGGATAGCCTGAATGCCATGCCCCCTTTAACCGCACACATTTTTTCGCTAAGCCGCTTTTCACGGATGAAATACGAGGCCATTGCTCAGCATACCGGTGTTTCTATAGATGTGGTTAAGTACCACATCAAGCAGGCTCTATCCAAACTCCGGACCGATCTAAAAGATTACGTTATACCACCCCGCCGTTAACATCGACCCACGCCGATTTAACATTTCCAAAAAAACATCACATCGGATTTACCCGAAAATCCATTCTGACTGTCTTATATCTAAGCACCAGCTAAAAACAGGAAAGGAAGAAATGGACCATCAAGAAAAGTGGCTAAACCATATACATGAGGCGCTAACCGGTGAAATTACGGCCAAGCGGCAACACGCACTGGACGAGTGGCTCAATGCCTCCGATGAAAACCGGCACTATTACGAAGCCGTGAAGCGGCTATGGGAAGCCGCCGATGCAGCAACCGAAGACAAACGTTTCGACCCGTCTACGGCATATAACAATTTCTGTACTAAGACTCGGGGCAGTGTAACCGGCTGGCAAAGTCTACTTCGTTACACCGGTGCAGCAGCCGCGCTGATATTGGTTACGCTGGCCTCGTCGTATTGGCTATGGCAACGGCCGGAAGCAGCTCCGGCCGTTGCGACGATTACCGTACCCAGGGGTTCTACTTCAAAAACGGTATTGCAAGACGGCACGGTGGTTTGGTTGAATGCCGCCACCGAAATCCGGCTCGGTGATAATTTTGGTAAACGTGAGCGCCGAATAAAATTGCAGGGTGAGGCCTATTTCGAAGTAGTCAAGAATACCGATGTGCCTTTTATTGTAGAGACGGAAGCGATGGAGATAAAAGTACATGGGACATCGTTTAACGTAAAATCTTATCCCGATGACGCACAGGTAAGCGTAGCGTTGGTAGAAGGAGCGGTGGAATTGCAAACCAAGGCAGGACAGCCACTGCATTTACGGCCGGATCAGTTGGCGATTTACGATATCCGGCAACGGCAGTATACCATCTTACCCAATGCATCGGAATATGGCACCGACTGGGTAAACAACAGACTGATATTCA
The DNA here is from genome assembly GCF_900112315.1 of Parapedobacter composti. Lineage (GTDB taxonomy): Bacteria > Bacteroidota > Bacteroidia > Sphingobacteriales > Sphingobacteriaceae > Parapedobacter > Parapedobacter composti. The sequence continues at coordinate 63,487 of NZ_FOLL01000010.1, forward strand.
AAAACGCTGAATTGAAAACAATAATCCATGATCTGGAACGAATGTTTGGTGCCGACATTACCATCCACCGGGAAGCACTGGAAAAGCGCAAGTTTACCGGTGATTTTACAAAAGGAGAAACCTTGGAAGAAATCCTGAAGATCATGGCGTCGTTAGAGGCCTTCACGTATCGAATCGAAGGCCGGAAGGTAGCTATTTATTAGTAAAATTAACCGAAGGATAACCATTTTATAACAACTTAAAATTAATGATATATGATATAAGACATCCGGCATCGTAAAAAATGAATCGGAGAATGCGGCTACATTCCCCGATCACCTTGGACTAATACGTGACTATTAACCTCAATTAACTGCAAATGTATAGAAAAATACACTGCTTGGGATTGTTATGCCCAATAAATTATCCTCGAAGAATTATTAAAATCATGAAGTTAGCATGCATACTGATGTTCGTAGGCATCATCGGCGTGTCGGCATCTGGCTATTCACAGGAGGCAAAGGTTTCTGTGAAACTAAGCGACCGGCCCCTTGCCGAGCTGATTGCGGAAATCAAAAAACAGACAAGTTATTCATTTTTGTTTGACGCTGAGGAGGTAGACGTAAACCGCAAGGTGTCTGTTTCAGCAACCAATACGAAAGTGAAATCGGTGCTTCAATCCGCGTTGCGTGAACAAGGCTTGGAACTGCGGATGAGTGGCAATCATATCCTTATCGTACGGCCAAAACCGGGATCACTTTTGGGGGCACAGCAACGACAGGTGTCTGGCACGGTGAAAGATACCGATGGCACTCCCGTTGCAGGTGCCACTATTGTTGTAAAAACTACTGAAGAAACCACGCAAACGGATACAGAAGGACGTTTCGTTATAACCGTGTCTTCGGACCAGGATACGCTCGCCGTTTCGTTTGTGGGTATGCAGCCCTTGGAGGTGGCCGTTGGCCGACGAACGGCTTTGGACATCACCCTTCAAGTCGCGGCTACGGAAATGAACGAAGTGGTAATAACAGCGCTGGGGATAAGGCGACAATCCAAGTCGCTAACTTACAACGTGCAGCAAATTGACGGAAACGCTATTAACACGGTTTCGGACGCCAACTTCGTAAATAACCTCAACGGAAAAATTGCAGGCGCAACCATCAACAGCGCTTCCTCTGGTGTGGGTGGATCATCCCGGGTGGTGATGCGGGGTGTCAAATCCATTTCGGGCAACAACAATGCACTGTATGTGATTGACGGTATTCCGATGCCCAGCCTTTCCACTGACCAGCCGGCAGACATCTATTCAGGAGCCGGCCAAACGGGCGATGGAATATCGAACCTTAATCCCGAAGACATTGAAAGCATCTCCGTGTTGAGCGGCTCTGCGGCGGCGGCACTCTACGGCAGCTCGGCGTCTAATGGGGTGATCCTTATTACCACGAAGAAAGGCAAGCAAGGCCAATTTTCCATTAATGTATCGAATCACACGCAGTTTTCCGCACCACTGATATTGCCGGCACTACAGAACACCTATGGGCCATCTGAGCCAGGCAGCTATTACAGCTGGGGCGAAAAGCTGAACGTACCGTCTGATTACAATGTGCGCGATTTCTTCAACACCGGCATCAACGTCACCAATGCGGTGAGCCTATCTACGGGAAATGACAAAAATCAGACTTATGTGTCCGCAGGTACGGTCAATGCGGGAGGAGTACTGCACAATAACGACTATAACCGTTATAATTTCTCGGTGCGCAACACCTCGTCGTTCTTGAACGACAGAATGACGATGGACCTCGGGTTTATGCACGCAAACGTCAATGAACAGAATATGACAGCGCAGGGATTGTATTTCAATCCGCTCGTACCAATATACCTATTTCCGGCTGGAGATGACTTTACGAAAGTACAGATATACGAACGCTATGATGCATCACGGAATTTTAAAACCCAATTTTGGCCCTATGGCGACCAGGGATTATCTATGCAGAACCCGTATTGGATTATGGAGCGTGACCGTTTCCAAAATAACAAACAGCGGTACATGACAAATGCGACGCTGCAATATCGCCTGAACGATTGGATCAACCTCTCCGGCCGACTGAAACTGGACCGCAGCAACGACAAGTTCGAAAAGAAATTCAACGCGTCTACAAACACCTTGTTTGCCTCAGAAAATGGCTATTACTCGTTGAACGAGGCTCAAACCCAACAAGTGTATGCCGAATTTTTGATGAATATCAACAAGACATTTGCGCAAGACGCCTTGTACCTAACCGCCAATGTCGGAACCAACGTGGAAGATGTGCAATACGACCAGAATATGTATGGCGGAAAGCTCCATGGTGTACCTAACCTATTTACGTACGCCAACGTAAACAATTCGACTGCGGAGTCGTCTCAGTCTGGTTATCACCGTAACAAACAGGCTGTATTTGCCAGTATGCAATTGGGCTACCATGACCAGCTTTTTCTGGACCTAACGGGGCGGAACGACTGGGCTTCTACGCTGGCGATGTCTAACATCAAGTCGTTTTTCTACCCTTCTATCGGCATATCGGCGGTACTAACAGACCTGTTCAATTTCGGCTCCGATGTATTACCCTACCTAAAAGCTCGGGTTTCGTATTCTGAAGTGGGGAATGAGCCCAACCCGTTCCTGACTATCCCCACTTACTCACTTTCAAGCGGATATCCGCAAACCCAAACGCGGATGCCGAATACCGATCTCCGCCCAGAACGTACGCGATCGTGGGAAGCTGGCACTAACGCTACCTTTTTCCGCAATAAGTTGAACGTCGATGCTACGGTATACTATTCAAGCACGTATAACCAGTTTTTTGAGCCGACACTTTCTTCGTCGTCCGGCTACACGAGCGTTATTGTCAACGCAGGCCAGATTGATAACAAAGGGATAGAAATTGCCGCCCGGTACAACGAAGATTTTGGGGCCTTGAAATGGAATACCTACCTGGTATATTCTTTGAACCGCAACCGAATCGTTGAACTGCTTCCCAACTGGACCAACCCGGTGACTGGCGAGCAAATTTCGCTGACCGAAATCGACATGGGCGGCACAGGCAGCTATAAAATGGTACTGGAAGAAGGTGGTAGTATGGGCGACATTTACGTCAGCAGCCTACGGACGGATGAACATGGAGCCATCTACGTACATCCAACCGACCAAACAGTGGTTGCGGAACCCAATCAATTTGTATATGCAGGCAATAGCAACCCGAAATACAATTTCGGCTGGGGCAACAGCCTAACTTGGAAAGGGGCTTCCCTAAGCTTTCTGTTTACCGGACGCGTGGGCGGGGTGGTCGTATCCAATACGCAAGCCATCTTGGATGCATTCGGAGCCTCACAGGCTTCTGCTGATGCCCGCGACGCGGGCGGCGTGCTGGTGAATGGTCGGCCCATTCCGGCAAAGCCTTACTACGATGTGGTGGGGGGCGGATCTTCCGGTGGCGTGGCCTCTATGTACACCTACAGCGCTACCAACATCCGCTTGGGCGAACTCGCACTGGGGTACGATTTACCCATCAACCACTGGGTAAACGCTATAAAGGGTGCCAACGTTTCATTGATTGGCAGAAACCTCTTTTTCTTATACAACAAAGCACCGTACGACCCGGAACTCACAGCCAATACCGGAACGTATTTCCAAGGCATCGACTACTTCATGTCGCCCAGCCTTCGCAGCTTAGGTTTTTCTCTTAAACTTCAATTTTAAGACGCAAAAGATGACAATTATGACCAAGATTATCCAGACACCCTGTCGTTGGCTTGCTTTGGTCGGCTACGCCTCCATGGCGTTGCTGAACGCATGTACCGATAAATTCGAAACCTACAACACCAATCCGCATGAAGCCACGGAGGAAATGATGTCGCACGACAACCTTAAAACCGGTGCCTTTTTCTCACAATTGCAACGAAATGTAGTCCTTTTTAAGGATGGCAGCAACATGGATGCCGACTATCAGGTATCGCAAGGACTCACCAGCGACATCTATTCGGGGTACGTTGCGCCTACTGGCACTTGGTATGGGGGGGTGCATAACGGCTCCTACGCGTTTATTACCAATTGGATCGAAACCACGTTCCGGTCGGGATTTTCGAGCATCATGCCTGCCTGGCAGGCCATTGCCGAAATAGCCGAGGAGCAAGGGCTTCCGGAAGTTGCCGCACTAGCCACCATTGTAAAAGTGGAGGGCATGCATCGTGTTGCCGACGCTTATGGCCCCATCCCTTACCTGAACTACGGAAGCGGTTCGCTGCAGAATGATTATGATGGGCTGGATGAGGTGTACTATCGGTTTTTTGATGAACTGAACGAATCGATCGAAGTGCTTACTCAGTTTGTACAGGCTAACCCAAACGCAACCCTGTTGGAACAATACGACCTCATTTACGGAGGTAATGTAACCAACTGGGTCAAATTTGCCAACACTCTGCGGCTTCGCTTAGCGATGCGCATCGTCTACGCCAACCCTACCAAGGCCCAACAAGAGGCCGAACAAGCCATCGCCAATCCCATCGGGCTCATCACGCAACCGCAGGAGCGTACATCATTGAAACACACATCGAACCTGGTGTATTACCACCCCCTGTTTGAAATCGCTTATAACTTCAACGCGGGCGAAGTACGTATGGGAGCTACCATGGATGCCTACCTGAATGGCTATGAAGACCCACGGCGCGGGGCTTATTTCACTCCAACGGTGGATGGGGGTTATCACGGTGTACGGCTGGGTATCGTCACTTCGGTCTGGACACCCTATGTGAGCAACCGCATATCCAATCTGAACGTAGACAACAGCACCACAGAAATTGTGTGGATGACAGCAGCAGAATCTTATTTTCTCCGTGCTGAAGGAGCCTTGCGGAATTGGAACATGGGGGGGACCGCACAAGAATTTTACCGTGCGGGCATTGCTGTATCTTTTGATGAAAACCGGGTTGGCAGCGCCGATGCATACATTAACAACCTAACGAACAGGCCCATTGAGTTTAGAGACAATGCCGAAGGATCTGCCTTCCATGCCAATGCTCCCAATGGGCCCACCATTGCGTGGAACGAAGGAGATCCCTTTGAGGTGAACCTCGAACGCATTATCACACAGAAATGGATCGCAGGCTATCCTGACGGCCCTGAGGGATGGGCAGAGTTCCGTCGCACAGGCTATCCAAGACTAATACCGCCGGTAGAAAACCGGAGTAACGGAACTATCAGCAATAACGTTCAGGTGCGCCGTATACCCTACCCTCAATCTGAGTATAACAACAACCGGGCAGGGGTACAAGTAGGTATTTCCAAATTGGGTGGAGCCGACAATGGCGGCACAAAACTATGGTGGGACAAAAAATAATACATGATCTTAATGCTATTGACATGAAGAACTTAACATTAAACCTTTGGTTATGCGCCAGCGCTGCAACGGTGCTGGTCAGCTGCGACACGCTGGTGGAGCCGCTGGAAATCCAGAAGCTTAAAACATACGATGAACAATACTATGCCGACTTGCGCGCATATAAGCAATCCGATCATCAATTGGCGTTCGGTTGGTTTGCGGCCTATGCACCCATCGAGGGCGTAGGAGGCTATAAAGATCCAGCGTCCTGGGGCGAACGTATACTCGGCGTGCCGGACAGCCTCGATATCCTTTCGCTATGGGGCGGCATACCGAGCAATGATCCCAACAGCCACCTTTACGCCCCGGTAGCCTACAAAGACCTGCAATTTGTACGGGAAAAAAAGGGAACCCGTTTTGTGGTACCCACCATCGTGCGGATGAATAAAGTGATTACACTATTGGATGGTACCGAATATGATTTGCGTGAAAACCAGAACGACGAAGGCATCCGCGTATATGCCCAACACTTAGTGGACGAGGTACTCCACTATAATTTAGATGGCGTAGACTTGGACTACGAGCCCGAAGGAGACTGGCTACAAGGAGCGCACTTCACCAAAATGGTCGAATATATCGGCCAATACTTCGGTCCCAAGGGCAAGCATCCAGACAAGCTCCTTATCGTAGACTTTTATTCCCAGTACCCACCAAGAGAGACGGAACCTTATGTCAATTACTTTATCCGCCAAGCCTATACCCAAGGGTTTACGGAGCATTCGGCCGCGCGACTGCAAAGTTACTATGATAATATCAGTTGGGCACCCCCAAGTAAGTTTATCGTTACCGAAAACTTAGGGAGTTGGTATGAGAATGGCGGTTCGCCGTTTGTGGAAGCCGACGGCAACACACTGACAACGGACGGCAGCCGAATGTATTCATTAGAAGGTATGGCCCGTTGGAACCCGACGCAAGGGAAAAAGGCCGGGTTCGGCGCATTTTATTTTGACCGCGATTATTATTCCAGCTCGGGTATACCCTACTACAACATGAGACGGTGCATCCAGATCGCCAACCCAGCTATTCGATAGCACAACAAGAATAACTAACGATGAACCACAAGCTCTTTTAAAACAAATCTCGTTTGCAGATTTCAATGCCTTACATGATAAATCTATAAGATGATGAAAACAGCGAAAAGTAATAAATTCGGTTTGCTACTCGCCGGGGTAACAATACTCGGGATAACGGCCTGTACAGAAGGCGACAAATTCGACTATAACAAAGAAGTGATACTCATTACAGGCACGGAGGTAAACCCACTTGTGCGCTTCGTGGTGGAGGAAACTCCGGCCACCTATACCGTGACGGCGTCTGCTACTGGAAAAGTAACAGAAGATATCACGGTCGGTTTTGCACAAGACAACGCGAAAGTGGATGCCTATAACAACGAACACGGCACCCGCTACTATCCTGTACCGGAAAACACCGTAGCCATTGACGGCACTGAAGGCATCATCCGAGCAGGCAGTGCCTCTTCTACGGGCATCAATGTCCGCATAACTTCTACGGATGATCTCATTGATGGACGCACCTACATCATCCCTGTAAGCATTATCCATGTAAGCGGAGGAAATCTGGATGTGTTGCCAAGTTCACGGACGATTTTTCTACGCCTTGCGCGCGTATCCAGCTTTTATTCGCTTGACATGAACAACACGGATCTCTACAGCAACTACATTTTTCCGGACGACAAGGCGGTGAATCTGACACGGTATACGTATGAAGTAAAATGCTATATCAATGACTGGCACACCACGCCTGAACAAATCAGCCGTTTGTGCTCGTTTACATCGAAAGAGGAACAGCGCTCCAACATGCTCCGATTCGGCGAAAATGGACAAGCTATCAATTCCCTGCAATGGGTGAACCCTGCAGGAAGCATTGTCTCAAAAACTCGGTTCAATACTGGACAATGGTATACGATTTCGCTTACCTATGATGGCCGTAAACTAAGCATGTATGTAGACGGCGAACTGGACAGCGAGTTGATGGGGTCCGGAGAATGTACATTCCAACGTTTTGAGTTGGGCATGTCATGGGCAAACTATCCGCGGATGCAATACTTTAACGGACGCATTGCCGAGACACGGGTTTGGAAGCGGAACCTCACACCAGGTGAAATTAAATTAGGGCTTTGCGGAGTGGACCCCACTGCTGATGATTTGGTTGCGTATTGGAAATTCAATGAAACCGAAGGGCATATTTTCCACGACGCGACTGGCAACGGTTATGATATGGATTGGTCCCAGACCGTACGGGATAATACCGGAAACGGCACATTGAACCCGTTTGATAAGCGCCATGCGGTTAGTTGGCTCATGGACGACAAAAACAAATGCACACAATAATTCAACCATCATGAAACGACTACATCTTTTTTTAATATGGGCATGTGGCTTGGTGATCTCATGCTCAGACACGGAACATTTTGATGTTGTGGGTGACCCGATGAACCGAGCGTACATCAACACCGGGGTATGGAGCCCCATCAACGCACCGAGGAATCAATATCAATTTGAGGTGGTTCATACACCAGCGGGCTCGTTGGGACAAGTATCGGCTAAGTTTGTCGTTCACGCGACCAAGCCCGTCTCTGGAGCGGTAACCGCCGGATTGGTGTTGGACAATGCAGTAGCAGAGGCTTACAATACCCAATATAACACCGAATACCACGCTTTTCCTGAAGGCGTGCTTTCGCTGGAAAATACATCGCCGGCATTTGGGAAAGATCGCTTCCACACTGACTCGGTTGTCATTGCCATTTCGCCTGAAAAGCTCGTCTTGCTCACCGAACCGGGATATGTGGCTGCAGTGCGTCTGAACAGTGTTTCGGACCCTAAAATGGCCATCAATGAAGAACACCGGACGGTCTATGTTGTGGTACGTACTTCAACGAGCAACATCAAACCACTTGTAGGCCCGGATAAACTGACTGGTACACTGATAACCGATTACTCGGGATGGACAGCTTCATCTACCCACGCGACAACGGGTGGGCAACCTCAGAATATTTTCAGTAGCTCCACCAGTTCGTTCTGGGGCCTATCAGGCAATCCAGCAACGATTACGATAGATATGGGCAGCCAACAGTTGGTGGAGGGATTACGGCTGTTTGCCCGCTATTCCAATTTTTCATACCGGTTTAATCGGGTAGCGGTAGAAACAAGTGTAGACGGCATCCAATTCGAAGGACAAGGAGCAGCAACTGCTAGTGAAATGGCTTTGGCGAGCAACTACCAATATATTGGTTTCTATGCGCCAGTTAACGCCCGTCACCTCCGGCTGACCCTGGAGTGGAATAGCACCTACACGCAGTTGGCCGTTTTGAATGTTTACAAAGCAGAATAGGAAACCCTGTAAATTACAGTATAGCGCCGAAACAATTCATCCCATGCTACACAACCCCTTTCAGTTCCTTCCGAACCGATCCATCATCCCGTTACTGTTGATGGTGTCCTTTGTCGGTTACCTTATGGCCTTTATGAGCCATGCTTATGCCCAAGGAACGGCCCTCCCAGCCTATCGTGACTCCCAACAAACTATACCAACGCGTGTAAAAGATCTGTTGAAGCGGATGACACCGGCTGAAAAAGTTGGCCAACTGCTGTGCCCTATGGGGTGGGAGATGTATGACAAGCAAGGGACAACCGTTACGGTATCTGACACGTTCAAGACGCTGATCGACCACCGGCACATCGGGATGTTCTGGGCTGTATACCGCGCCGATCCATGGACGAAAAAGACACTCGAAACCGGGTTGAACCCACGGATGGCCGCCGAAGCGGGCAATGCCATGCAACGTTATGTAATGACCCATAGCCGACTGGGCATACCACTATTTATTGCAGAAGAGATGCCTCATGGTCATATGGCCATCGGCACCACGGTATTCCCTACGGGCATTGGCCTAGCCGCAACATGGAATCCGGCTTTGGTAGAAAAAGTGGCAGCGGCTGCAGCCAAAGAGGTACGATTGCAGGGCGGCCATATTGGTTATGGCCCCGTATTGGATCTGGCCCGAGACCCCCGCTGGTCACGCGTAGAAGAAGGTTTTGGTGAAGACCCCGTGTTAAGTGCTGCGATGGGTGCGGCCTTTGTGCGCGGCACCGGAGCCGGGAAGCTTGATAAGGCAGGCGCAGTGATAACCACATTGAAACATTTTGCGGCCTATGGCGTACCAGAAGGGGCCCACAACGGGCGACCCGCGTTAATTGGCGAACGCTCCCTCCGAGAGGCTTTCTTGCCCCCTTTTAAAGCTGCAATAGACGCTGGTGCGTTGTCAGTAATGACCAGCTATAACTCCATTGATGGCATACCTTGTACTGCCAACTCATTGTTGTTGAAAGACATCCTGCGCGATGAATGGGGGTTCAAGGGATTTGTGGTTTCCGATCTGTTTAGCATTGACGGCCTCGCAGATTCGCACCGTATTACTAAAGACCTGAAAGAAAGTGCAGTTAAAGCCCTAAATGCCGGCGTAGACGTAGACCTGGGAAGTAACGCTTACCAAACCCTGCTCCGTTCGCTGGAAGCGGGCGGAGCATTGGCCGCAGCTATCGATACGGCCGTAAGCCGCGTGTTGCGCCTGAAATTTGCGATGGGGTTGTTTGAAAACCCCTACGTCGATCCTGAACAAGCGGCCCACACTGTACGCAATGATACACATGTGGCGCTCGCCCGTGAAGCTGCACGCCAATCAGTGGTCTTACTGGAAAACAAAAACAATATCCTCCCCCTCAGCAAGCAGCTGAATCGCATATCGGTAATCGGCCCAAACGCCCATACACCATACAATCAGTTGGGAGACTACACCGCACCGCAAGACGAGAGCCATATCATAACCGTATTGGAAGGAATCAGGGATAAAGTTCCGGAAGCCAGGGTCAGCTATGTTAAGGGCTGTGCCATCCGAGACACCTCCGACCTGACTATCAATGAAGCCGTAGCATCCGCTCGTCAAGCTGACGTAGCTATCGTAGTGCTGGGCGGGTCCAGCGCCCGCGATTTTAAAACCGAATATCTGGAAACTGGCGCCGCATCTACCAAGCATACAGCCGTAAATGATATTGAAAATGGTGAAGGCTTTGATCGCGCTACACTGGAACCTTTAGGCAAGCAGCTGGAATTGCTCCAAGCGGTAGTGAAGACGGGTACCCCTACCGTGGTATTATACATCCAAGGGCGTCCGTTGAACATGAATTGGGCTGCAGCAAATGCCGGTGCATTACTCACAGCGTGGTATCCTGGCGAACAAGGCGGCAGTGCTATCGCAGATGTATTGTTCGGCGACTACAATCCTTCCGGCCGGTTACCCATCTCGATACCCCGCCATGTGGGACAGCTTCCCGTATATTACAACCAGCAGCACCCGGCTGCTCACGATTATGTAGACGAAAAAGCAGCACCGCTATATCCTTTTGGATATGGTCAAAGTTATAGTACTTTTGTTTATGACAGCTTAGTCATCGGCCGGTTAAGCGAAAAATCGGTTCGGATAACCTGCCAGGTGAGCAACGAAAGCGAGATAGCTGGTGACGAGGTGATCCAATTATACCTGCACGACCATCAGGCTGCTGTGGTTCAACCGATAAAACAGCTTAAGCAGTTTCAGCGTATCCACCTTCGCCCGGGGGAAAGCAAATCTGTTACATTCGTCTTGACGGAACAGGATTTAACGATTATCGACAGAGACATGAACGAAGTGACGGAACCAGGCGAATTTACAGTGATGGTTGGCGTTTCGTCCGCGGACATCCGGCTCCATGAGGTGGTTTATTACCCGTTTCTGCCTTAGCCACCTTTCAACGGTTTAAACACACCTTCTGTTAGCCTTCATTACGCCACGATACATATACGCAGACTTTGCCAACTTGCCCTCGATTTGCAAACATGAACCCGTATCTTTGGCGGCATGAACATCTTACTGGTAGAAGATGACAGCCGCATCAGCGATTTCGTTATAAAAGGGCTGGAAGAGGCGGGGCATGCCGTGGCGCTGGCCCCAACAGCCGAATCTGCCAGGGAGCAGCTACAGGAACATGTCTGGGATCTTATTCTGATGGACATCATGCTGCCCGGCATAGACGGTGTGCAGCTGACCAAATTGATCCGCCGCCGCCACAACCAGACCCCCATCTTGGTACTGAGCGCGTTGGACGGCCCGGATGACAAAGTGTATGCCTTGGATAGCGGCGCCGATGACTACCTGGTGAAACCGTTCCATTTCAAAGAGCTGCTCTCGCGCATCAACGCGCTGGTGCGCCGCGCCAACCTGGCGCACCGTGGCGAAAGCCAGCAATATACCAGCGGCCCGTTGCAGGTGAATGCTGCCGAACATACGGTAAGCGTGCACGGCGAACAGGTAGACCTCTCGCCTAAAGAGTACAAACTGCTGTGCTACCTGCTGGAACACCACGGACGCGTGGTGTCTCGCACGCAACTGTTAAACGCTGTTTGGGGTATTAACTTTGACAACAGCACGAATGTGGTAGACGTATATATCTCTTATTTGCGGGCCAAAATCGAAAAGCAAGGAACAAAATTTATCCACACGGTAAAAGGGGCGGGCTACCTGTGGAAGGCACCCCAATAAACCGTTAACGCATGTCTATCCGCAACCGACTGATGCTGATTGCCTCCCTCACATTCGGGGTGGTGTTTACCGTGGCGGCTTTGGTGGTCTACTACAGCTTCCACGTGACGTCGGAACGCATCATTTTCAGCGAACTCCAGAAGACGGCATTGCTCTCAGCCATGTTTTACCTGGAAGAAGACGAACTGTCGCCCCGGGAGCATGGCCGCATACGCGCCGACTTTGAAAGCGAAATGCAGCAGACCGACGTAAAGGTATACGACGAAGAGAACCGCCTCCGCTACGGCAACGGGCAACTGCGGGAACAGGCAACACCTGCCATACTGCAACGCATCCGTGAAGAAGGCCGTGTGCGGTTCAAAACTGCTGGCTATTATTGTACAGGGATTTACTATCCGGATAACCAAGGCGACTTCGTGGTGGTGGTGACCACCAGCAATACGTTCTTTACGTCGCAAAGCAACCGGTTGCTGTTGATGATGGTGGCCGCGCTGGCCATCGGTTTGGTTATCATTTTTCTGCTTAGCTACTGGCTTTCGCGCATTGCCTACCGCCCCATAGCGTCAGTCATCCACCAGGTAACCCAGCTACAGGCCGATAACCTGGATACGGCCTTGGTACTGCCGAAGGCGAAAGACGAATTATACGACCTCGTCAACACCTTCAATGGGCTGTTATCCCGGCTTTCGGAAACCTTTACCATCCAAAAAAACTTTGTCAACTACGTTTCCCATGAGTTTAAGACGCCCCTGGCGGCCATTACCGGTAACCTTGAAGTGTTCGGCCAGAAAGACCGGACGGCCGGCGAATACCGCGAGGTAAGCCAGACGGTGCTACGCCGGGTTGCCGAGCTGGAGCGCATCCTCAACAACCTGATGATGCTGGCGGGGCTTCGATCGTCTCCGGACGACCGCGGCACCTTCCGGTTGGATGAACTGCTGTGGGAAGTGTTGGAGGCCATTATTGACCGGTGGCCGGATGCCAAGGCGCTGATGGAGGTATCTGTTTCCGTTGTGCAGCCTGAACAGCTACTGGTAAGGGGAAACGGCAACCAATTGAAAATGGCGCTGTATAACCTGGTGGATAACGCGGTGAAATATGCCGATGGCAATCCGGTTGCTGTCAATCTGGCCCATGAAAATGATTCGCTCCGGCTTACCATACAGGATAACGGTTACGGCATATCTGCCGATGAACTGCAACGCGTGCATCAACCGTTTTACCGGGGCAGTAATGTGGGCAGCACCAAAGGCAGCGGCATTGGCCTCTCGTTGGCTGTACTCATCTGCAAACAGAATGACGTGGCGTTCGCACTGGCGTCTGAACCCGGTAAAGGGACCACAGCTACACTTCACTTTAGGCAACTTTAACCCGGCTCTAAGGTACCTCTAATGTTGCGGCGCTACCTTTGCCGCATCGGAATGGAAATAATCTACACAACATCGGTCATGCTGGGTGTCTTTGGCATCGGCGGACAAGAACTACTCCTGATCATCGTGGCCTGCCTGCTGTTGTTCGGCGGCAAGAAAATCCCCGAACTGATGCGCGGGCTGGGCCGCGGTGTGCGTGAATTCAAACGCGGGCAGGAGGAAGCTCCAACAGCGGAGTCGGATAACGGGAATGAGGAAAAGCTGAAACAGAACGTATGAGAGGTTGGTGTCTTTATTGGATGATTGGGTTGCTGAGCTGTGTGACCGCCGCGGGGGCACAGCCGACGGTGGATACGGTGCACGTGACCCATGAAGAGGCAGAAACTATTTTCCTGCAGCGCAACCTGCGGCTGCTGGCTGCCAAATTGGAAATTGATGAGGCGAAAGCACAGGTGATACAGGCCAAGCTATGGCCTAACCCCACACTGGCTATCGATGAGGTAAATCTGTGGTCAAATCATGGCGCTGAAGCGCTTGGCCGTCTATCCGGTTCGTGGGGAAACCACGCCCAGATAGCGGTAGACATTGAGCAGGTGATCCAAACCGCCGGTAAGCGGCGCAAGCTGATGGCTGCGGAGGAAGCCGGCGTGCGGGTTGCTGAACAGCAGTTTGAAGACATGCTGCGGAGCCTCAAGGTTGAGCTCCGATCGCAATTGGCTGAGCTGGACTATGCGCAGCAGCGTGAACAGACCTACCGCCAAGTGTTGGCGCAGCTGCGTAAGCTGCTGCAAGCATATCAGCGGCAAGTGGCCTTGGGGAACGTAAGCCAAAGCGAATATATGCGCCTCAAGGCATCGGAAGCGGCACTGAACAAGGAGATTGCGGACATCCGGCGGGAGAACCGCGAGGCGCAGCAAGCACTGAAAGTGCTGCTGGGCATTGCGCCAGCAAGTGAATTGGTACTCAGCGGCAGCCAACCCTACGGCAATAACGTGGAGATAGCAAAAACGCTTCAGGCAGTAGCTATCCTGGAATGGGCGGATGCCTATAACGCTGAACTGCAAGCACTGCGTTGGGAGGTTACCCAGGCGGAACACCAGCTGCGCTATGAGCAGGCGCAACGGACGCCGGATGTGGCTGTAAACATCGGATATGACAGAGGCGGCAATATCATGCGCGACTTCATCGGTGTGGGGGTGTCTATGGATCTTCCGCTATTTAACCGTAATCAGGGAAACATACGGGCGGCACAGGCCGCCGTGGAAAAACACCGGCTGCTAGCCCAAGAGAAAAAGATAGCGGTAGGCAGCGCAGCCATCCAAGCGTGGAAAAGCCTACTCATGGTTATTGACCAGCGGGAGCAGTTCGGTCCGGACGACGAGGCGGAAATGGATAAACTCCTTGAAGGTTTTCACCATAGCTTCGCCGAACGGCGCGTGAGTTTACTGGAATACCTGGATTTTCTGGAGGCTTACCTGGACACCAAAGACTACATCCTTGAAACAAACAGGGATAGCTATATCCACTATGAAAATCTGCGCTACTATGTAGGCGATCAACTTCCTTAACGCTCTAATTTGATGAATAGAACAAAACAATACTGCTGGACTTTAGTTCTGCTGGCCCTTTCTTGCGGCCAGCGCGAGCAACTGATAGAGGAGAAGCGCGATGGCTTTTGCCTGAATGACAACCTGCGCCGGGAACTGGTGATTGACACCGCGTATGAACGCGAGGTAACCCGGCACATTGCATTGACGGGCGAGGTCTCTTACAACCCCGACAAGGTGGTTCAGTTTGTTAGCTGGGTGGAAGGCATAGCCGTGCAGACGCATTTCTCGCTCGGTGAGTACGTGAAGAAAGGCCAGGTACTGGCTACCATGAAAAGCCCTGAGCTGAACCTGCTGGCTGCTGATGCGAAACGCATTGAGGCCGAGCTGAAGGCAGCCCGACGGGATTTGGAGCGGACGACCGGTCTACACAGCGACCACATCGCTTCGGAGATAGAGCTGGTGCAGGCGCAGTCGGCCATCGAAATGCTGGAGGCCGAGCTGGCCGGCATCCGTTCAAACCTGGCACTTTTCCACCCCAATCCGGCCCAGGGGGTTTTTGAGCTGCGATCGCCGGCAAGCGGCTATATTGTGGCCAAAAACATCAACCCCGGCATGCCCATCAACGACGGTGACAACCTCTTTACGGTATCGGGACTGGCGGACGTATGGGTAATGGCGAATGTGCATGCCACGGATATGCAGTTTGTTGAGGAAGGGCTGACCGTGGAAATCCGGACCCTCGGCTACCCGGGGGAAGTGTTCCAAGGACGCATCTCTGCCCTATCACAGGTTTTTGACAGCGAAGAACGGGTGCTTAAGGCCCGGATTGTGATTCCGAACGAGGGCAGGAAGTTAAAACCGGGTATGCCGGCCGACATCACCGTGGAGCGCCGCAGCGGAACAACGGCCGTGGCTATTCCGGCAGATGCCGTAATCTTTGACGACAACCAGTATTTCGCCGTGGTTTATGGAGGCGACTGCGACCTGCAACTGCGGCGGCTCTCTTTGGCCGCACGTGACAACCAATGGTATTTCCTGAATGAAGGAATCAACCCGGGCGAGCGTGTGGTGTCTCGCAACCATTTATTGATCTATGAACGGATAAAAGGATGAGGCCTGCCCCACCGTTATCCGCTTGAAAAGGGGTTAAAGCGCAAGTTCGATGAAGCCATCAAAATCAATTAGTCTCGCATGAACAAATTTGTCCAAGGGGTCGTTTCTTTTTCGCTCAAAAATACGTTTGTCATCTTCTTCCTGACCTTCCTGCTGTTGGGTGTAGGCGTGTATACCCTGCTGCGTACGCCCATAGAAGCCTATCCGGATGTAACCAATACCCGCGCACGCATCATCACGCAATGGCCGGGACGCAGTGCAGAGGAAGTGGAAAAGTTTATCACCCTGCCCATATCAAAGGAAGTAAATACGATACCGAGGAAAGCTGAGGTTCGCTCCATCTCGCTGTTCGGGCTGTCAGTGGTGACCATCATCTTCGAAGACAGCGTAGACGATTTCTATGCCCAGCAATACGCTTCGAACCGCCTGCAAGGCGTGGAGCTGCCCGACGGTGCGGAAGCCGAGATTGAACCGCCCTCAGGCGCGACGGGCGAAATTTTCCGCTATGTGGTGAAGAGTGACTTACCTATCCGGGAAGTATCTGCGATACACGACTGGGTCATTGAACGGGAACTGGTTGCTGTGCCGGGAGTGGCCGACGTGGTGAGTTTTGGGGGAGAGGAGAAAATTTACGAGATTAAAATAAACCCAACAGACCTGGTGAACTATGATCTCTCGCCACTCGATGTATATGAAGCCGTAAGCAGCAGCAACATTAACGTAGGCGGCGATGTCATCCAGCGGGGCGATCAGGCGTATGTGGTGCGCGGCATTGGTTTGCTCGATAAGCTGGAAGATATTGAAAACATCCTGATTACGGTAAAAGGCAGCACGCCCATTCTGGTTAAACATGTTGCAGAAGTGCAGGTTTCAAGCAAACCGAGATTAGGACAGGTGGGATTACAGGACGACGACGACGTTGTACAGGGAATCGTTATCATGTTACGTGGCGAAAATCCAGGTGAGGTGATTGAACGCCTTAAAGACAAGATTGCTGAGCTGAACGACCGCATTCTACCGGTTAATGTGAACATCGAGCCCTTTATCGACCGTACGGAACTGGTAAACACGACGGTGAACACGGTGGCGAAGAACCTGGTGGAAGGCATACTGCTGGTGTCGCTCATCGTGTTTATTTTCCTGTATAACTGGCGGACCACGGTAATCGTTGCTTCAGTGATTCCGTTGGCTTTTCTGTTTGCCATTGTGATGCTGCGTATCCAGGGGCTGCCGGCCAATCTGATCTCCATGGGTTCGCTTGACTTCGGACTGTTATTGGAGGGCACGCTGGTTATCGTGGAGCAGGTGTTCGTATCGCTGGAGAAAAAAGCCCACCAAGTGGGAATGGAACGGTTTAACAGGATGAGTAAGCTGGGGTTGATCAAGCGCAGCGCGGGCAGCGTGGCAACCTATATTTTCTTTGCCCTGATCATCCTCATCGTAGCCTTGATGCCGATTTTCTCGTTTCAGAAGGTAGAAGGCAAAATGTTTGCTCCATTAGCCTTTACGCTGGGTTATGCACTGCTGGGATCGTTGATTCTGAGCCTCACTTATGTGCCGGCCATGTGCAAGGTTTTGCTAAACAAAAATATCGTGGAACGTGAAAGCATCGTTTCGCGCTTTTTCCGCGACAACCTATACCGACTGTTTACGTTCAGTTTTGCGCATAAACGGGCAACGTTTACCATGTTCGTAGCCCTGTTCGCAGCGTGCGCCATTGGCTTCCATTACCACGGGAGTGAGTTTCTGCCAAAGCTGAACGAAGGCGCTATCTATGTGCGCGCCACGCTGCCAAACAGCGTTAACCTGGACGAATCGGTGCGGCTGGCGAAAGACATGCGACAAAAGCTGCGTGAGTTTGAGGAGGTAAAATTTGTAATGAATCAAGTGGGCCGCCCCAATGACGGCACCGATCCGACGGGCTTCTTCAACATCGAATTCCACATCCAACTGCATCCTGAAAAGACGTGGAAACGGAACATCAAAAAGGATGAACTTTTAAGCGAAATGCGGGAACAGCTGGAACAGTACCCCGGTATCAACTTCGGTTTCAGCCAACCCATTCAAGACAACGTTGAGGAATATGTGGCTGGCGTGAAAAGTTCGCTGGTGGTTAAAATTTTCGGCGATGACTTATATGAACTGGAAAGCTATGCGGCGCAGGTAGCGGATGTGCTGCAGGGCGTGCGGGGCGTTGAAGACCTTAATGTTTTCAAAAACATCGGCCTACCGGAACTGCGCATCCAGCTGCACGATCACAAAATGGCGCGCTACGCTGTCAATACGGCCGATGTGCAGGCCGTGGTAGCAATGGCCATTGGCGGGCAGGCGGCCACACAGTTTTACGAAGATGAACGGATCTTCGATGTTAGGCTACGCTTTCAGCAGGAATACCGCGATAACGAAGAGAAAATCGGAAACATCTTAATCCCGACGATGGATGGCAAGAACGTACCATTGAAGGAAATCTCGACCATAGGCTACCATACTGGCCCAGCTTTCATCTACCGGGAAGGGAACAGCCGTTATATCGGCGTGGGCTTCAGCGTTGAAGGCCGCGATTTGGGCAGTACCATTGCTGAGGCCCAAGCCGCCATAGCCGCCAACACCTCGTTTCCGAAAAACATTAAGCTGGAATGGGCCGGTGAATTTGAGAGCAAGGACAGGGCGTCGCGCCAGTTGATGCTGATTGTGCCTGTATCGCTCCTGTTAATTTTGTTTTTGTTGTATATGAATTTCGGCAACGTAAAAGATACCCTCATTTCTTCTGTGACGATGGTATTTGCGTTTATCGGGGGGTTCTTGTCCCTTTGGGTGACCGGAACCAACTTCAGCATCTCCGCAGGTATCGGGTTCATCATCCTGTTTGGAGTGGCCACCATTGACGGTATTGTGTTAATTGGCGTGATGCGTCAAAACCTGCTACGGAAAATTCCTTTAACCGAGGCTATCCGCAAAGGGGTTTACAGCCGGATTAGGCCCGTAGTGATGATTGCGTTAATGGGTTCTATGGGGTTGTTCCCTGCCGCAATGTCCAGCGGTATGGGCTCTGAAGTGCAGAAGCCGTTGGCTATCATGATTGTGGGGGGCCTGCTGGTATGCATGGTGCTGTCATTTACCGTACTTCCGCTGCTGTTCTACTGGATGTACCGGCGTGACAAGGAGGCTTAGACAAACCGCTCAAAAGCGAGCGTTCCGTCACATGGCAGCGTCACAAAGGGCTAACGAATAAGCATGGGATACACCCGGGAACTTCTGGAAGCCAATAGTCACCGCAAGTTATTTACGAAATTTTCGTAAATAAATTTGGTCCGTTGCCCTAATTACTATATTTTCGTAGAACTATTAAAAATTCGGATTCTATGAAAAGGAAACACTTAATCATTTTAATACTCGCTATTTCGCTTACATCAGCCCTGTATGCGCAGCAAAGTGACCCCGCTCTGGCCCGCGTGCTTTATGAATTCACACACATCAACGACACCCTGCAACCCGACAAGCCGCATAAAGAGGAAATGGTGCTTTACATAGGGCAGCATGCTTCGCTCTACGGTTCCAATACGGGCGAACAGATCAACCAGCAAATCCAAAAGCAACTGGAAGACCCTTCGTTCGACGGCAACCTCACCATCACCGGAAGCGGCCGCACCACACAGGAGTCATACTACGCGAAGCCGGGAACACAGGCATTCAAGCAGCTATCCCGTGTGGCAGGGGAAACGTATTTGGTGGACGAAGATTATCCGGCCATTGACTGGCACGTAGCCGATGAGACCAAGGAGATTGGCGGCTATACGGCACAGAAAGCCACCGGCCGATTTAAAGGCCGCGAGTACACGGCATGGTTTACCACGGAAGTGCCTTTTCAGGCCGGTCCCTGGAAACTGCAGGGACTTCCGGGCCTAATACTCGAAGCCACGGACAGCCGGCAAGAGGTAGTTTTCCGCTACGCGGGTTTCGAGACCCTTGAGGAAAGCGAAGCCGCGGTATTGCTTCCCGACAATGCCATCCCGACCACGCAAAAAGCGCTGGACAAGCTGGTGGAAGCGTATAGAAAAAACCCTCAGGCAGCGCATAGCGCCCGATCGCAAGGCACAGCAACGGCCGGGGGAGGCGGCGGACCTCTCACGGTGCGCGTGGGCGCAAGCGGCGGAAACCCGATGACTTCTATCGACCCTTCGCGCATCAAAAGCGTCAATGTGAAAAAGGACAATACACAGATATCTCCCGTGGAGAATAATCCCCTTGAACTGGAAGATAACCGTTGATATTTCTTAAACCCGCCGGACTTCTTTTTACCTTATTCCTGCTCTGCCCGGGTGCGGGCGTGCTGGCTCAACAGCAAACCATTCAAGGTTCGCTGAAAACCGCCGACGGTAAACCGGTACCCCATGCCAGTGTGACCGTGCGCAATCCGCAGGACCGCATTGTGGCCTTTAAAACCAGTGATGCGAGCGGCAATTTCAGCATTGTCCTGCCTGCCGAAGCGCCCTTAGACAGCCTCCGCCTGCTGGTTAATCACCTCGGCTACGCGGGCGTAAACCTGCCGATTTTGCGCGAACGCAGCCGCTATGACATCACCCTTGAGGAAAAACCCATCGACCTCTCAGAGGTGAACGTAAAAAGCCGCCCCCGCATCGATACGCGTGGCGACACACTCCGCTATGACGTGGGCTCCTTTGCCAAGGCAGAAGACCGCAGCATCGGGGATGTACTGAAGCGTATGCCGGGCATGGAGGTGAGTGAAAGCGGACAGATCAAATACAACGGGCAGAACATCTCGAACTTGTACATCGACGGCGACGACCTGCTCGACGACAAATATGCCATCGGCACGAAAACCATCCCCCACGCCATGGTGCAGAAGCTGGAGGTGCTGCAGAACCACCAGCCGCTGAAAGTGCTCAAAAACAAAGCCCTCAGCGACCGCGTGGCGCTCAACCTCGTCATCAAGGATGAAGCTCGTCTCAAACTCACCGGGCAGGTCAAAGCAGGCGCCGGCCTGCCCCACCAATATGACAGCGAGCTGAATTCCATCCTCTTCAACAAGAAATATAAGATGCTCAACGTGGCCAAGGGCAACAACGTGGGCGAAGACCTTGCGTCCGATTTCACGGCATTCGGCCTGTCCGATATGCTGACAGGCGCCGGCAACTCCCGTCCGCAGGCGCTGCTCTCATCGGGCACCGCGGGTAGCCCGCCACTGCCCAAGCAGCGTTATTACTTCAATAACTCCGGGTCGCTCAACCTCAACAATCTCGTGAACCTGAAAAATGGGCTTCAGCTGAAGGCAAACATCAACGGCCTTCTGGATGGCAACGACATGGCTTACAACAGCTGGAGCGAACTCTACCTCGGCAATGATACCATTCGCTACAGCGAATGGCAGGACATTGGCCGCGATCCCTTTCTCACCGGTGTTAGCCTCACCGCCATGGCCAATGAAGAAGAGCATTATTTCAGCAACGTATTCAAGCTGAACTATTCAGGCGATAGGGGTTCGTCTGCCTTACTGAGCAACGACATGGACATGCGCCAGGGCCTGCACAACCGTTTGTGCGACTTTTCCAACACGCTGGAATACACGCCGGCGCTGAAAAACGGCAACGTGATCAACCTGTATTGGTATGTCAACCACTTCAATCAGCCCCAGACGCTTATCATTACACCCGGCATCAACGAAGAAGTGCTGAACGCGGGTATGCCGTTGGCCGGCATCCGCCAGTTCGGTGAAACCCCCACCTGGTTCAGCCGGGCATCGGCCGCCTACCGGCTCACCAAGGGGTTGATCCGCCAGCGCTACCGGACCGGCGTGATCAACGAATGGCAACGGCTGCATTCGGCCCTGCGCCTCACCCAAACGGACGGCCGGGAGACACCGTATGCCCGCAGTGACGACAATAACCTGCACTGGCAGCGGCATCAGTTCTTTGTAGACGGCACATATGAATACAAGCAGGGACCGTGGGAAGCCACCGCAACGCTTCCGCTCGCCGTGCTGCGCATCGCCTATCACGACGATGCGTTTGCCCTGGACGAATCGAAAAGCCGTCTGCTGTTCAATCCGTCGATGCGTTTGAAACGCATGACGACCCGGGAAGACTATCTTTCGCTTGACTATCGTTACACCAACCAGATGGGCAATATCAACGGGGTATTCCGTGGTGCGGTATTGACCAATTACCGCAGCATTGAGGCGAATGACGCCGGCTTGCAGGAGCGCGACAGCCATAATATAGGGCTTCGGTACCATTTTCAACGTGCCATCAGCATGCTTTTCATGAACGCGGGCGTCACCTATACCCGGTCGACTGCCAATACCATCGCCGCAAGCGTCGTCACGGACAACATCGCCCGTACGGTGCTCCTACCAATCAATAACGACGTGAGCAGTGTCAACCTCAACGCAGGTGTGAGCAGGTTTATCTTTGCCCTCGGGGCGACAGCCAGCCTGAGTGCCTCCTGGAGCACCAGCCGCTTCAACCAGTTGCTCAACGGTGAAACGCTCCCTTTCAATAACCGCTCGCTGACGGTAAATCCGGCCTTTGAAGTCCGCCTCTTCGATAAGATCAGCTTTAACTACAACGGCACGGGCACATGGACAACCAGCCGGCTGGTACTGGAAGAAGCTTCCGCTCATGTGCCTGACCGGCAGATCAGGCGGTTCGACCAAAGCATCGGGCTTTCCTATTCCCCGCTTAAGCGCACGTTTCTCCGCGTCAACGGCCGCCACCAATATACCAGTCAGGCGCAGCTCAATGACATCTCCTATTTCTTCGCCGACGCGAATATCCGCTATACCCTTGCCAAATGGCGTACCGACATTGAGCTGAACCTGACCAACCTGGCTGACATTACTTCTTATGAAACCTATTCACTATCGGCCAATAGGCTGGGATACAGCCACTATCAGCTACGCGGCAGGATGGCGGTATTGAAATGCGTGTTCAATCTATAACAGAATGGCTGTCGGACTATGTCGGTAACCTATTGCCGGATGGGCCCTGCTACAGCGAACACCCTATCGGCGCACCGTTGCCGGACTCTTAGGCCAGGTCTTCACTCATCGTTATCCAACAAGCCACCGTCGATCTGTTTACTGGCTCTCGCTCCCAGCTTTTTCAGCTTTTCAACCTTCCTGATGACATTGCCGGGGCCAGTGCCGAGTTTCTTGGTAGCTTCTTCATGTGCCCGCACAGCACCATCCAATTGCCTGCCGACCTTCTCCATGTCTTGCAGGAAGCCAACAAATTTGTCATAAAGCGCCCCTGCTTCTTTTGCAATTTCCATCACGTTGCGCGTCTGCCTTTCTTGTTTCCACATGCTGGCGATGGTACGTAGCGTGGCCAGTAAGGTGGAGGGGCTGACGATGACCACCCGGCGGTCCCAAGCATCGCTGAACAGGTCGGCCTTGTAGGTGATGGACATGCTGAAGGCCGATTCAATGGGCATGAACAGCAACACAAAGTCAGGTGAGTTGATTTGGTAAAGGTCGTGGTAATTTTTGGCCGAAAGGCTCTTTACATGATTCTCTACCGACTGGATATGCAGCTTGGCAAAACGCTCACGGTCTTCGTCGGTATCGGCGTTGACCCACTGCTCATAGGCTATCAGCGACACCTTGGAATCGACTACCAGATGCTTCTCATCGGGCAGGTGGATAACAGCATCGGGCTGCAGGCGCCGGCCCTCTTCATCAACCATGGATGCCTGCAACCGGTACTCTTGGTCTTTGACCAAGCCGGAGCGTTCCAGCACACGCTCCAGGATAACCTCGCCCCAATTGCCCTGCTTCTTGCTATCGCCCCGCAATGCACGGGTAAGGCTGTTGGCTTCGTCTTTAATGCGTAAGCTTTGTTCCATCAGTTGCTCGACGACCCCTTTCAGGGTGTTACGCTCCGCAGCTTCGGTTTGATATGTTTTTTCTACCTTTTCTTCAAACGTCTTGATCTTGTCTTTGAGCGGACTGAGGATTTGGTCGAGCGAGCGGGTGTTGGTTTCGGTAAATTTCTGCGTTTTCTCATCGAGGATCTTGTTGGCGATTACCTGAAACTCCGTATTGAACTGCTGCTTAATGGTTTCGATTTCCGCTTTTTGCTCTTGCAGCTTCTCTTGTTGTGACTTATAGTAGGCGCGCGCACTTTCCAACGACCGTTCGGCCGCTGCCCATTGTTCACGCGCTTGTTGTAACTCGCCGAGCAGGCGCTGCTGCTCTTCACGCAGCAGGGCGGTGATGCGCTCCTTTTCGGCTTGAAGATTCTCTACCTGCTGTTCGGCGCGAGCCAGCTGAATGGACAGCACTTCGCGTTCCTTACGCAGTGTCTCCAACTCGGCGCCATGCTCCGCCGCTTGTTTGGGTCTGCTAATAAACAGGACAACCGCTATAATCAGGATAACGAGGGCAAAGCCGATCAAATATATTTCCATGGTTATGCAAAGGTAACCAAATCGGCTTACAATCCCTTCACAAACTCCCCGATGGCCAACGCTGGGTTGTCCGTTTTCATGAAATTTTCGCCGATGAGGAACGCATTGAATCCCGCCTCGCGCAGTTGGCGGATGGTAACGGGATCACTGATGCCGCTCTCAGACACTTTGATGAACCGATTGGGAATACAATCGACCAGTTCCAGGGAATGCCTCAACGACACGGAAAAATCATGGAGATTACGGTTATTGACCCCCACGGCATCTACGGTATCAACCATGCTTCGCTCCAGCTCTTCACGATTATGCACTTCAAGCAATACGCTTAAGCCGAGGGCATGGGCATGCTCAGAAAGCTGCCGGATTTGGGCAGGACTGAGGATGGCTGCTATCAGCAGGATAATATCCGCCCCGTAAGCCTTCGCTTCCGTGATTTGGTAGGCATCAATGGTAAAATCTTTACGCAACAAAGGGATGTTCAAGGCGGCACGTGCAGCCACCAAATCATCCAGTCCGCCCTTGAAGAAGTGGCTGTCTGTGAGCACGGAGACCGCCGAAACACCCGCTTGCTGGTAGGCGGTTACGACCTGTGCTACTGTGGAATGATCGTTAATGACACCCTTGGAAGGAGAAGCCCGTTTGAACTCAGCGATGATACCATTTTTAGTGCTATCAGCAACCGAATGGCGCAAAGAAAGGCAATCCCTGCCGAACAACGGCATTTGTTCCAATACCGGCGCAGGCACCGCAGCCTTGGACTCGGCGACTTCCTGTATTTTTTTTGCAACGATGGTATCCAGAATGGTCATGGCGTGGTGGGTGATTGGTGGTTGGCGATTGGGGTTGGGTGGTCGGTGACCGGGGATGGGTGATCGGTGATCGGGGGCCGGTGTTCGGGGATGGGGGTTGGGTGCTGGGGAGTGGATAGCCAATTGGCAATCATCTCCTTTCCGTATTGGGTAAGCACAGATTCGGGATGAAACTGCAGCCCCTTCACGTCCAGCTCTTTATGCGAAAGCGCCATAATGACCCCATGCTCGTCTACAGCCGTAACCTGCAGCGTATCCGGCAGGTTTTCCCGTGAGACAGCCCAGGAATGATAGCGGCCCACGGAAAATGAAGATGGAAGCCCATGGAAAAGTAATTCATCCGTATCCGTAATAACCAACGGGGTAGCCGTTCCATGCACAGGTTTACGGAGGTTATATAGCGAGCCCCCGTACACTTCGGCGATAGCCTGCTGACCTAAGCAGATGCCAAGAATACTCTTGGACGGCCCGTATTCCCGGATAACATCCAACAGCAGGCCTGCCTCTTCCGGAATACCCGGGCCGGGAGACAACAGAATCTTGTCAAAAGCGGCAACGTCTTCCAGCACGAACTTATCGTTGCGCCAGACGGTTGCGTTATGCCCACATTCATATAACAGGTGGACTAAGTTGAAAGTAAAGGAATCGTAATTGTCTATTACCAAGATATTAGGTAATCGTTGTTGCAAACTGCTCATCTTCGTATGTCTATATATCCTGCGCCAACTCAAGGGCTTTGCGCAATGCCGCAATTTTATTGTTTACTTCCTGAAGTTCTTTTTCGGGGTCTGAATCAGCGACGATACCTGCCCCTGCCTGATAGTGCAGCGTATTGTACCGGCTGAGGAACGACCGTATCATGATGGCATGGTTGAAGTCGCCATTAAACCCCATATATCCGATGGCCCCACTGTAGAAGCTGCGTTGCTGGTTTTCGTAGCGGTCTATCAGTTGCATGGCCATGTGCTTGGGCGCGCCGCTGAGTGTACCTGCGGGAAAGGTATCGCCCACCACGTCAAAGGAGTTGACCCCTTCTTTGAGCGTGCCGCACACTTTGGAAACCAAATGGATGATATGCGAGTAATATTGGGTTTCTTTGTATGACTTGACATGCACGCCTTCGCAGTGACGGCTGAGATCGTTGCGGGCTAAGTCGACCAACATCACATGTTCAGCACTTTCCTTAGGATCTTCCTTCAGGGCAGCGGCTAACTGCTCATCTTGCTCAGCATTGCCGGTTCGCTTGAACGTTCCTGCGATCGGGTAAATGGTTGCTTCCCGGTTGCGGATGGTCAACTGCGCCTCCGGAGATGACCCGAACAGCTTAAAATCGCCATAGTCAAAATAAAACAAGTAAGGAGACGGATTGATGGAACGCAAGCTCCGGTATACGTTGAACTCATCTCCCAGGAAAGGCCGGGAAAAACCGCGTGACGGCACAATCTGAAAGACATCACCCCGATAGATGTGGGCTTTCATTTGCTCTACGAGCGCTTTGAAGCCCTCATCGGTCATATTGGAGGTTTCATCTCCGTTAAGCGAAAAACTGTATTCGGGAAAGTTCTTGTTTTGGATAAGGTGTTGGATTTTTTCCAATCCGGCGGGCCGTTCTTCTCCTTCAAGTTGATGCTCGAAAATATACAACTGGTTGCGGAAGTGATCAATCGCTATGACATATCGGTACACATGGTATTGAAGGCAAGGAATATCACGGGCCGGATCTTTTGGACTCCGGAGGGTAATATCTTCAAAGTGGGCTACGGTATCAAACGTAAAAAAACCGAACAATCCATTGGAAATAAATGTAAACTCCGTGCCGTCCATTTGCGTAAACGCACTCCTGAACCGGGACACTTCTTCACGGAGGTCGATTTCAGAAGCAGATTTCCGCTCGGTCTTACCATCGGGGTACCGGATATCCAAGAAGTCATCATCCAGCTTGATGCCTGCAATCGGCTCACAGCAGATATAGCTCATGTTGTTTTCACGGCTGTGATAATCGGAGCTTTCCAGCAGCAAACTATTTGGGAATACATCCCGGAGCCGCAGGTAAATACTCACCGGCGTAGTGGTATCTGCCAATAGGTGCTTGTAGGTAGTTTTAAATCGATATGTCATTTTTTCTTAACTAAACATCATAAAAAAGCCCGACGATCTTGTGGGAAAGTCGGGCCAAATATTCCAAGCTTTGGTTGATTAGGAATACGTTATTGCTCCTACAGACCCGACGTTACATTTGCCGAGCCACCACCACGAATCGATGCGGAACTTCATTATCAACATACACCGCAAATTTATAAAAAAATCTGATTAAACAAATTTTTTTCCGCAGCACTCCACTTTACTCATCCAGCAAGTCTGGGCGGCGATCTTTGGTACGGGCAATGGCCTGTTCATCGCGCCATTGATTAATGGCCGCTTCATTGCCGCTGAGCAGCACATCTGGCACTTTATGCCCCCGCCAATCGGCCGGCCGGGTATATACCGGCGCATCCAGCAAACCACCCTGAAAAGAATCGGAAAGCGCAGATGTTTCATCGGAAAGCACGCCGGGGACAAGCCTGACCACTGCATCTACCAGCACCGCCGCTGGCAATTCGCCTCCGGAAAGCACGTAATCGCCTATGGACAGTTCTCGGGTAACGTAGATATCACGGATACGCTGGTCGATGCCCTTATAATGTCCGCACAGAATGATCATGTTGCCCTTGGTAGACAGGTGGTTGGCGATTGACTGATTGAGCGTCTCGCCATCGGGTGTCATGAAAATAATCTCGTCATAGTGACGTTCGGCCTGCAGCTTTTCGATACACGCGGCGAAAGGAGCAACCTGCATCACCATCCCGCTCCCACCTCCATAGGGATAATCATCCACACTTTTGTGTTTGTTATCTGCATAATCGCGAAGGTTGTGCACCACGATCTCGCACAGCCCCTTTTTCTGGGCGCGTTGCAGGATGGAATGCGCAAAGGGGCTTTCCAACAACCCCGGAAGCACGGTAATGATATCAAATCGCATGGGACAAAGATAGGCTTTTTTGTGACCGGTGACGGGAATAGCGGACTGCGGATGCCCTTAAAAAAAACCCGGCTGCTGAGCACAGCAGCCGGGGTTAGTACACTAATCGCATAAACGTTATACCGCTTCGGCTACGCCGCGGAGCGTCTTAGCGGCATCTACCATGGCTTCCAGCGCCGCCTTGGTTTCCGGCCATGCGCGGGTTTTCAAGCCGCAATCGGGATTTACCCATAACTGCCCGGCGGGAATAACCGCTTTCGCTTTTTCCAGTAGTTTGACCATCTCTTCTTTGTTGGGTACGCGTGGGGAGTGGATGTCATATACCCCCGGACCAATATCGTTCGGATAGTTGAAATCCGCAAACGCATCAAGCAGTTCCATCTGTGAACGAGAGGTCTCAATGGTAATCACATCGGCATCCATGGCGGCGATGTGTTCAATGATATCGTTAAACTCGGAATAGCACATATGCGTATGGATTTGCGTATCGTCTTCTACATTGGATGAAGACACACGGAACGCACGCACTGCCCAATCAAGGTATGCTTTATGATCTGCCTTACGCAGCGGAAGCCCTTCTCGGATGGCAGGTTCATCAATCTGGATAATTTTGATGCCCGCTTTTTCCAACGCCTGCACCTCATCCAAGATAGCGAGTGCAATTTGGTAGGTTGTTTCAGAACGTGGCTGGTCGTTGCGCACAAACGACCATTGCAAGATAGTAACGGGCCCGGTGAGCATGCCCTTGACAGGACGATTGGTCAGCGACTGTGCGTAGGCGGACCAACGTACGGTCATGTCTGCGGGACGGCTCACATCACCGTAGATAATGGGGGGCTTCACGCAACGCGAGCCGTAAGATTGAACCCATCCGTTTTTGGTGAAGGCATATCCCGAGAGTTGCTCGCCGAAATATTCCACCATGTCATTGCGTTCAAACTCGCCGTGTACCAGCACATCAATATCCAATTCTTCCTGCAGGCGAATGGTGCGTTCGGTTTCTTCCGCGATGAACTGATCATACTCATCCTGGGTGATAACCCCCTTCTTCAAGTCGGCACGCCACTTACGGACATCGCGTGTTTGCGGGAACGAACCGATGGTGGTGGTAGCAAAGGCGGGCAGGTTAAACCGTGCTTGTTGCTTTGCCTTGCGGGCGGGGAAGGGGCTTGTGCGCGTAGCGTCATCATCTGTGATGCCCTTAACGCGTGCTTTTACCTCATCGCGGTGTATCAGCCTGGAGGTGCGGCGGCTTTGCTGAGCCGCTTTATTGGCCTCAAAACGCGCTTGTGTAGCGGCGTCTGCCTCACCGGCGGCCAGCCTTGCCAAATCGGTCACCTCGGCGAGTTTCTGTTTGGCGAAAGCCAACCAGTTTTTCACTTCAGCGGGAAGCGATTGTTCGTTGTCTTCCAAGTCTAGATCAAACGGAACATGAAGCAGGGAACACGAGGGTGCAACCCACACGCGCTCTGACCCGAGTGCATCCACAGCCAACTTGATTTGCTGGAGTGCAGTTTCGTAATCGTTCTTCCAGATGTTACGGCCATCTACGACGCCCAATGAGAGCGTTAGGCCCGCCGGCACGGCCGGCAGGATTTCGGCAAGTTGCTTTTCACCGCGGACCAAATCAATGTGCAGCGCCTGCACCGGCAGGGCCAGTGCTGTTTCTGCATTTTCACGAAGCGATTCAAAATAGGTAGTGACCGACAATTTAAGACCTTCGGCTGCGGCCGCAAGGCGGCTGTATACACGCTGGTAGAGTTGGCGGGTGCGGTCATCGATATCCAGCGCAAGGAACGGTTCGTCAAGCTGCACCCATTCCGCGCCAGCCGCGGCGAGTTTACCGAGAATTTCTTCATATACCGGCAGCAAACGGTCAATCAGATCAAGGCGATGGAAGCCAGACGCTTTCTCTTTACCCAACAGCAGGTAAGTTATCGGGCCGATCAGCACGGGCTTGGTAATGATGCCTAACTGCTTGGCCTCGTTAAATTCGTTGATTACCTTTTCTGAGGTAAGGCTGAATTGCTGATCTTTTACAAATTCAGGAACGATATAGTGGTAATTGGTATCGAACCACTTGGTCATTTCCATGGCCGTTACGTCAAGGCCTTCTTGCTGGAAGCCGCGGGCCATGGCGAAATATAGATCCAGGTTGTAGGATGACGGCCCTTCCAAAGTGAATCCATGATAACGTGTGGGAATTGCGCCCACGGTAAGCGTAAGGTCAAGCACCTGATCGTAGAACGAAAAGTCATTGGAAGGAATCAGGTTGATGCCTGCTTCCCGCTGGGTCTTCCAATTATTCTCTCGGATAATGCGTGCCGCTTCCAGCAGCTCCCTTTGCCCAATCTTTTTCGCCCAATAGGCTTCATTAGCCTTTTTAAGTTCGCGTAAGGCTCCGATACGCGGATAACCCAAATTATTGGTTTTTAACATGAGGATATAAATAAAGTATGATAATTTACAACACCACTGTTTTATTGCTTGCTTTGGGGAGAGGGCACAAGGGTGAGTTGTGTCTGCTTATTTTTCCCGCCTGCCGACGGGTAGAATTTAGCACCTTGTCTGGTGACAGGTTGCTAAGGCTTCACAGGGTCCATTCCCTCTGCCTTTCTCCATAAGCGGCGGCTAAGGTCGGGATAAATTCTAAAAAGTGCAAATTTTTTGGAAAGATATTCAGCTTACCAGCAGTTTATAACCTTTGCCGTGGACATTGACGATTTCTACTTTCGGATCGTCGCGCAGGTATTTGCGCAGTTTGCTCAAAAAGACGTCCATGCTGCGGCCGTTGAAATAATTGTCATCGTTCCAGATTTTGAGCAGCGCCTCTTCACGGGTAAGCACATCATTTTTCTTGATACAGAGCAAGCGCAGCAATTCAGCCTCCTTGGTGGACAGCTTTTGCTGTTGCCCCTTATGGCTAATCTGTTGGGCAACGTAATCAAAATGATAATCACCTATCTGGAACTTCTCAGGGAAAGCTTCTTCTCCCTGTTTTCCGCGTGAGGCCCGTTTCAGCAACGCGTTGATGCGGAGCAACAATTCTTCCACACGGAACGGCTTGGTGATGTAATCATCACCCCCGAGACCGAATGCTTCGGTCTTATCTTCCATCATGCCTTTCGCTGTGGCGAAAATAATAGGTATATCCGCGTTGACTTTACGGATTTCCTTGCCTAAGGTAAAACCGTCTTTCCGGGGCATCATAACGTCAAGAATGCAGAGATCGTATTGCTCCTTATTGAATTGCCGTATTGCCTCATCTCCGTCTTTACAAAGCGTGACGTCGAACTTACCTTTCAATTCAAGGTAATCCTTCAAAATATCGCCGAGATTGGGGTCGTCTTCTGCCAGTAGAATTTTCATAATATAATAGTAGTATCCTATCCTTTGAGCGGCAACATAACTTCAAATGTTGTCCCCCTGTCTTTTTCACTTCTGACCTGTATTCTACCGCCGAACCGTTTGACGATATCATTTACATAACTCAGCCCTAAGCCGAACCCCTTAACGTCATGCCGATTACCGGTGGGGATGCGATAGAACTGGTCAAAGATTTTGGATAGCTGATCCCGACTCATCCCGATGCCCTTATCCGCGACGCTGACAACAATGTGTTTATGCGTATTCCGGGTCTTGATGGTGATATCCGGATTTTCGGGACTGTACTTAATCGCATTATCCACCAAGTTGAACAGCACATTTGATAAGTGCAATTCATCACCTACTACGCGGTCGTCAGCGGCATCAAGCTGCATGGTCACCCGTGCATTGTTTTTCTGTAACTGAAGTTCCATACTGTCTACCACCGCTTGAGCCAAGTCATTGATATTGACGTCTTGGTGATCCAATTTGAGATTGCCCTTTTCGAGCCGAGCTATATTCAACACACGCTCGATATGGTTACCGAGGCGCACGTTTTCATCGTAAATGATGTTGGCCAGGCGTGCCGCGCGGGATTGGTCTGATGCTATCTCCGGATCTTTCAGTGATTCGCTGGCAATCATAATCGTGGCGACAGGCGTTTTAAACTCGTGCGTCATGTTGTTGATGAAATCTGTTTTCATCTCTGAGATCTTCTTCTGGCGGAGTATGGTGAAGATGGTGTAAGCAAAACAACCAATCAGCACCAGCAACAGCGCTACGGAGGAAAACATCATCACCGCCATATTGCCCATTATGATATTGTTTTTATTAGGGAAATATACGGATAGCCTGCCAGCGGCCCCACGGTCGTCTGCACGGAAGAGCTCTGTGGTGTAAACGTTTGCCGGCGAAGGCTCCTCACTCGCGAAATTGGCCATGGAATACAGCATGCTATTACCATCGCGGATTTCGAGATTGAATGGCGACCGGATACCGCGGGCCACCAGTTCTTTTTCCAACTCCTTTTTGATATAGGTAGCGTTGACGCGCTGGTTCAGCGGAAGTTTATATAACTCGATTTCCGCTGCGAAATCTTCTATGATTCGGGGATTTTTACCGCTGATAATGGCAATGGTATCCAACAGGGTGCTCGCTTGCAGCAGTTTAAGCTGCTTTTCCTTACGAGCAATATCATCGTTGAGTTTCAAATCTTTGCGTGGCGGCAGTGCCTTGATCGCGTAGTTGAGATCCGTAGAGCCGTAGGTTGCCGGGCCAAGGGGGATGAAATAGCGCACACTATCGTCTTTAGCTTTGCGCAGAGGCACCTGCCGGATCGCATAAAGCCCTACCGAGTTGTCGCTTCGGTGGTATCCACCGTCGACCACTTCGTTAGACTGAAAGTTAACCCGGACCAGGTGGCGATAGCGGGCATCGTTGATATAGGTTTCGTAAAATGCATTATTTTCAATGGGCAGCACAAACGGGTATTGCGCATGCAATGCCTCTTCCTGCCGTTTAAAAGCCACATAGAATTCAGACTGTCTTTCTCGCAATTGTTCGATTTCTGTTTTTAGCCGGAGCTGCTCCTCCAGCCTGCGCTGCTCACGTTCCAGCTTTTCCTTGTTTTGACGCTGTGTGCGGGCCAGTTGCTCCACTTCCTTCTTCTCGGCCTTGGCGGCTACCATGTGAAGTGCTGCTTTTACGGATTCATCAAACAGC
Source organism: Parapedobacter composti (assembly GCF_900112315.1). Taxonomy (GTDB): domain Bacteria; phylum Bacteroidota; class Bacteroidia; order Sphingobacteriales; family Sphingobacteriaceae; genus Parapedobacter; species Parapedobacter composti. The sequence continues at coordinate 96,854 of NZ_FOLL01000010.1, forward strand.
TGCGCTTTCAGCACATAAGACTGTCTGATAAAAAAGTACTGCATGGCCATCACACCCAACAGGGCAACCGTCATTAACCCGATAATCAGTCCAATGCTTCGATGCTTCATCTCTCACAAAAATACACAAGCTACGCAGCAAAATGTAGGGTTTTAACATATTTTAACAGAGATAAAACCGTGCATTGCAAGGTTTTTACTATTTTTGTTTGACACTGATTTATTGAACAATGAAAGGGCTTTTCATCGTGTTCAGTGCCTTAGGCCTGAACGCAACAGTTGACGGTCCGGCGGATAAACGCCCGCAAGAGACCCGCGTTTCGGCAACGGCAAGCCGACTTGCAGACAGCACAGCAGTTGCCCCCAAGCAGCATGGCTTACAAGCGTTTCCTACCGCTCCCATGCCCAATGCGTACCGGGGCGACGGGTGTGTTGAAATGCCGAATGCATACCGAGGCGATAATTGCGTACCCATGCCAAACCTTTACCGGAGCCCTTTGGTTAAGATACCGCAATCGGACAGTACGTCACGAAAACCACTGGAGTTTCTGCCACAGCAGAAGAAAGCCGAGCCGTTCCGAATTAAAATTAAACCGGATACGATGAACAATAACCGTTAGGACCCTGTCTTTCTGACGTGGAGTTTTCTGCCCTTTTTGATAAACTCGTATCCGTTTTTGTCGCGGAAATATTCGTCTACAGCATTCCGGCAACCTGACCAGTCATAGTAATCGTCAAAAACTATCCTGCCATTATGAGCCAGATTCGGTTCAATTTGAACAAGGCAGCTCATCACAGACGTATACCAATCACAGTCAATATGTGCAAAGGCAACCGGTTCGGTTATATATAAAGTATCTTCGAAATACCCTTTGATTAATTTAATCCGGTTCGGTTCAGCAGGCACGCCGTGTCCGGCCAGGTTGGCCGACACCACCTGCTGGAGGTTTTCCGTATAGCCATAATATGTATTGTTGCCGAGGCCTTTCGATCGGCCGCTTTTGATTTCGTCATAGCGGGCGTGTACATCGGCATCATCTTTATCTGATGGAGGCGGAATCATGCCGAACGCGTCGTATACCCGAAATTCACGATCAGGACGTTTGGCGCGACCGATGACGATGGCCGAGCCGCCCAGCGCGCATCCCGCCTCGATAAAAAGCCCATCAACCCGGTCGCGCTCTACCGCTTTAACCGTTTCATAGAGGTTGAGCAAATCAGCCGTTCCGAGATACGTCAAATGCTCCTTTTTTACGCGCAACACTGCCGCTCGCTCTTTATCAGTAATGGTGTACCACCAGCGCCGGGCGGTGGTGAGTAGCCGGTCGGCAACAGCACGTATAGCCATATTTATTCCATTTCAGTAACCTTGATGGTATTGGTTTTTCCCTTTTTGTGCAAAGGGGTAGATGCCGTATTAATGACTATCTGCCCCGATTGAACCAATTTTTTGGCTTTCAGCAGGGAATTGACATCATGTATACTGCCGTCGGTGCTCTCGAACTTGTCATAGAAAAACGTTTTTACGCCCCAAAGTAAACTGAGCGTATTGAGCAGCACCTGATTTCCTGTAAAAATGTAAATATTGGCGTCCGGACGATAGCTTGATATCTCAAAAGCGGTGTAACCGGAGTACGTCATCGCCACAATCGCCGACGCATTGGTTTTTTCGGCGAGATACACCGAAGACCCACATATCGCATCAGGAATCATTGATTCGTTGCCATGCACGGTCTTTTTCAGGCTGTAATAAGGATAAGACGTCCGTTCTACGTGGACAATAATCTTACTCATGGTTTCAATAACGATTTCCGGGAATTCGCCGACCGATGTTTCGCCGCTGAGCATTACCGCATCCGCACCATCCAGCACGGAGTTGGCTACGTCATTTACCTCTGCCCGTGTAGGACGGGGTGTCGTAATCATGCTCTCCAACATCTGTGTGGCGATGATGACCGGTTTAGCCGCGCTGCGGCATTTGCTGACAATCATCTTTTGAAGCACGGGCACATCCTCCATGGGCATTTCTACCCCGAGGTCTCCCCGGGCCACCATGATGCCATCCGTAGCGGCAATGATAGCATCTATGTTTTCAATGGCTTCAGGTTTTTCAATCTTAGCGATTACGCGGGCCGATTTGCCTTTGGCCCGGATAGCTTCTTTGAGCTTTACGATATCATCAGCCGTCCGCACGAACGACATCCCTATCCATTCTACATCATGCTCAAGCACAAAATGAAGGTTGTTCAGATCTTCCTCCGTGAGGCTGGGGATGGACACCTTTGTGTTGGGGAGGTTTACTCCCTTACGGGAAGTGAGGACCCCTCCATGTACCACTTGGCACCAAACGGTATCCTGCTGGTTTGAACGCAGTACCCGTAACTGTATTTTTCCGTCGTCCAATAAGATGATTTCACCCTCACGAACGTCCTTCGGAAAATTCTCATAGGTAATGTAGACACGGCTTTCGTCACCGATAAGCTCTTTGGTGGTAATCTCTACCTGCGCGCCGTTCAACAAAACTGCCCCTCCCTCTTTCATTTTACCGATACGGATCTTGGGCCCCTGCAAATCGGCCAAGATACCGATGTTGGTATGGTACTCTGCATTGATTTCACGGATGGTATGGATCACTTTCAAGTGGTCTTCCTGACTACCATGAGAAAAGTTGAGGCGGCATACGTCTACCCCTTTGGCAATCATGCTGGTTAACACCTCTTTGTTGGCCGAGGCAGGGCCTAATGTCGCTACTATTTTAGTTCGCTTCTGAACCTTTTCCATTATATCGTGTTGTTTGTTTTACTTCTATTTACCTTATGGTACTGACAATGATTGTTCCAACAAAACCAATATAGTGTGATTGATACACTTTGCTGAAACATGGCGCTAAAATATTAGATTTTCTTTGGATTTCAATTTTTGCGGGGAGATTTCCGTTGCGACCACCACTTCCGCAATGCTCGCGATGCCGTCCTGGAGAAAAGCAAGGTCTTCATCGTCTATAAAATTTTTTATCAGCAAGAAGTAATCCGAGTGGCGCATTTCCGGGACGAGAATCCCTCCGTCCGTTCCTTTATTTGCCAGAAGATAATATTCGGTATCGGTAGCGGTGGAGAAATCTGCATACCTGCTGAAATACGCCCAGCCCAAAGGAGGCAACCAGACTTCGTGATCGTCAATCTTAGTGAAGTTCCGCCGCGTGGCCTTATTGATGAAATGGCACAGCCGATAATCCCTAAGTGAAGACGTTATGGCAACAAGGGTGAAATCAAGGTCTAATTCGTATTTTAGTGTAACTTTATTCAAAGTATTTCCTATATTCAGCGCAATATTACAAAAACAAAAAGAATAGCATTACAATTATACGAAAGATAATAAAAAGGTAACGGAATTGGAGTTGGAAGGTGGCCATCAGCGAAGTACCCGTGAGCGGACTTCCGAGGATTGCGCTAAATCACTGACATAAAAACTATAAGTATTTTTCAATTGCTAAGTGGGCGGAAGGCCTCAAAAATCAAAAACGTTTTACTATTTGCCGAAATTTATTTTTCTTTGCACAGATTTATTAAACAATTAAACTATAGAATCATGTCTGATATCGCATCAAGAGTTAAAGCAATTATCGTTGAAAAGCTGGGTGTAGACGAAAACGAAGTAACCCCCGAGGCTTCTTTCACCAATGATTTGGGTGCCGACTCGCTCGACACGGTGGAATTGATCATGGAGTTTGAAAAAGAATTCAACGTAGCTATTCCCGATGACCAGGCTGAAACCATCAGCACGGTAGGACAAGCAATCGCTTATTTAGAAAAAAACGTTAACTAACTAAGTTCATTAGGCTAATCATAATAAATGGAGCTTAAAAGAGTAGTAGTAACAGGGTTAGGTGCGCTTACTCCTATAGGAAATACTGTCCCGGAATTCTGGGACAACCTAATCAAAGGGGTAAGCGGCGCTGCTCCTATCACGAAGTTTGACGCTTCGAAATTCAAGACCCGCTTTGCCTGTGAGGTTAAGGGGTTCAATGCCGAAGATTTCATGGAGCGCAAAGAGGCCCGTAAGGTAGATCCATTTGTACATTATGCAATAGCCGTTACAGATGAAGCGATTGCCGATGCGTCGCTTGCATTTGATAAACTGAATACCAACCGCATCGGTGTGATTTGGGGGTCTGGTATCGGTGGCTTGAAGACTTTTTTGGATGAGGTGAGCAATTTTGCCAAGGGTGACGGAACACCCCGGTTTAACCCCTTTTTCATCCCAAAAATGATTCTGGATATCGCCCCGGGGCATATCTCTATGCGGCATGGCCTACGCGGGCCGAACTTTTCTACGGTTTCTGCCTGCGCTTCGTCTACCCATGCGCTGATTGACTCGTTGAACTATATCCGCACCGGATTTGCCGATGTGATTATTACCGGCGGTTCCGAAGCCATCATCAACGAAGCCGGCATCGGCGGCTTCAATGCGATGCATGCACTATCTACCCGAAATGATGACCCACAGACGGCATCGCGGCCTTTTGATAAAGATCGGGATGGATTTGTGGCGGGAGAAGGCGGAGGTGCCATCGTACTGGAAAGCCTTGAGCATGCACAAGCGCGCGGGGCTAAGATTTATGCCGAATTAGTAGGCGGCGGAATGAGCGCCGATGCATACCACATTACCGCATCTCATCCTGAAGGCCTCGGCGCCCGATTGGCGATGACCAACGCCCTGACGGACGCACGGCTGAAAAACGAAGACATTGATTATATCAATGTGCACGGAACATCTACCCCCGTGGGGGATCCAAGTGAAATCACGGCCATCCTAGAGTTGTTTGGGCAGCATGCCTATGCGCTTAACATCAGCTCTACGAAATCCATGACGGGGCACCTGCTCGGTGCCGCTGGTGCGGTGGAGTCCATCGCTTCCATACTGGCGGTGCAAAACGACATCGTACCCCCGACGATCAATCACTTCACGGATGATCCAAACCTCGATCCGAAACTAAACTTCACATTCAATAAAGCGCAAAAACGGGGCGTGTATGCTGCTATGAGCAACACCTTCGGTTTTGGTGGACACAATGCCACGGTTATTTTTAAAAAATTTGAAGCGTAGGTTGGAAGGCATTGGCTGCAAAGGGGAACCTCCCCTTTGCATGCTTAGTTTTACGTAACAATCAGATGCCTATTTCAAGGATTTACAAGCTGTACTTTTCATCCAACCGCCGCTATGTAAGGGCGTTGAGAAATCTACTGGGCTTCGTTCCGGGGAATATACACCTCTACCAACTGGCCTTCCGCCATAAATCAGTAGCCGTACCTGTGAAAGATGGCATCAAGAACAGCAATGAACGGCTGGAATTTCTGGGCGACGCTGTACTGGGATCGGTGGTGGCCGAACTACTCTTTAAGAAATATCCCTACAAGGGCGAAGGATTTCTCACGGAAATGCGCTCAAAAATTGTGAGCCGTGCCCACCTCAACCAGCTTTCCCGAAAGCTTGGGCTCAATGAACTCATCCAGTATGATACCCGCATGATCAATTATCCCAGTAAGCAGGGATCGCTGCTGGGGGACGCTTTTGAAGCACTCATTGGGGCCATTTACCTTGACAAGGGATATGTTTTTACCCGTAATTTCCTGATAGGCCGTATTATCAAGCCCCATGTAGACATCCAATTACTGGAACAGACTGAAACCAATTTCAAAAGCCGCCTCATTGAGTGGTGCCAGCAAGCCGGCAAGGAGATAAGCTTCGTGCAGACCGAAAATGCAGAAGGCGACAGTATGAAAATTTTCACCATTGATGCTGTAATTGACGGCGAGGTGTATGGTACGGGCCGCGACTATAATAAAAAGAGCGCGGAAAAAATCGCTGCCGAAAAGGCTTGCGAGGCGTTAAATGTGCTTTAAAGCGCGCACCATAATGCACTTCTAAGTTCCGATGCTTACCTTTGCGGCATGGCAACGATTAAACCATCATTGGCAAAAGGCACGCGCGATTTCTCACCGGCGGAAATGGAAAAGCGCAATTATATCTTTGACACGATAAAACAGGTCTTTGCAAAGTACGGATACCAAGAGATACAAACCCCTGCATTTGAAAATCTGCAGACCCTTACCGGTAAATATGGGGACGAAGGAGATAAGCTGATCTTCAAAATACTTAACTCCGGCGAATACCTTGCAAAGGTGCCGGGGAATATGCTGGAAGAGCGGGCTTCTGTACAGCTAATTCCTCACATTTCCGAAAAGGCCCTGCGGTATGACCTGACCGTACCGTTTGCCCGGTATGTAGTGATGCGCCAACATGAAATAACGCTGCCCTTTAAGCGTTTCCAAATACAGCCGGTATGGCGGGCCGATCGGCCCCAGCGGGGGCGTTATCGCGAATTTTACCAGTGTGATGTGGACGTAGTGGGCTCGGATAGCTTACTCCATGAGGCGGAATTTATCCTTATCTACCACGAGGCATTGACAAACCTCGGACTGACGGACTTTACCATTAAGCTTAACAACCGGAAAATCCTGACGGGAATCGCCGAAGTGCTCGGCAAACCGGAACTTATCGTGGCGATGACCGTTGCTATCGACAAGCTCGATAAAATCGGCCTCGACGGTGTCATTACCGAACTGCTCGACCGCGGGTTTTCGGTGGATGACTTAAAAAAACTGCAACCTATCATTCAACTACAAGGCGACAACATTGACAAAATCCGGCAGCTGAAACGGGTACTTGAACCATCTGCTACCGGATTGCTGGGTATCGAAGAGCTGGAAACCGTTATGGGGTATGTGGAAAGACTGACGGGTGATGTTGCGTTGCTGAACCGTTTTGTAGACGTGGATATTACCCTGGCCCGTGGACTCAACTATTATACGGGCTGCATCTTTGAGGTGAAGACCAATGAGGTAACTATGGGCAGCATTGGTGGAGGTGGCCGCTACGATGACTTGACGGGGATGTTTGGGCTCAAAGGGCTTACAGGTGTAGGTGTCTCGTTCGGAGCGGACCGCATCTATGACGTGTTGGAAGAATTATCGCTTTTCCCTGCCGGCACAAGGCAGTCTACGCAGGTGTTGATCAGCAATTTTGACAAATTAGCAGAACTGTATGCACTACCCTTGCTGTATAAACTACGCAATGCAGGGGTGGCGGCCGAGTTATACCCCACTGCGGCCAAACTGAAGAAACAGCTGTCATATGCCGACGCCAAGCGGATTCCTTACGTCCTGCTCATCGGTGAAGACGAAATCCAGAGCGGACTACTATCGCTTAAAGACATGCGGAGCGGCGAACAGCGACGGCTGACTGAAGCGAATCTCATTGCGCACTTAACCGAATCTTGATATGAACCTTCTTGGCAACCTCATTTGGATTATTTTCGGCGGATTTCTTATTTGCCTGCAATACCTTATTGGCGGACTGGTACTCTGCCTGACCATTGTGGGCATACCGTTCGGGATACAACTTTTCAAGTTGGCTGTGGCTTCTTTGGTCCCATTCGGTACGGTAGTGACCAACCGCCCGTCAAGCACGGGGTGCCTGTATACGCTGATGAATATCCTTTGGATTGTATTCGGAGGAATATGGGTGGCACTTACACACCTTGTCTTCGGACTGCTGCTTTGCATTACGATTATCGGCATTCCCTTTGGCCGGCAGCATTTCAAGCTGATGGCACTGGCTTTTACGCCCTTTGGCAAGTCGGTAAGCTAAGGCCTATCCAAAGATTGCCTGAAACACTTCCTCAACGCGTGCTACGGGAACGACACGGATGCGATGTTTGCTGTTGTCCAATCCTTTAGTGTTATATCTGGAAATGTAGATGGTTTCAAAACCAAGCTTCTCTGCTTCCGCGATACGCTGCTCAACACGATTGACGGCCCGAATTTCGCCAGACAGGCCTACTTCACCTGCGAACGCTGCAGTTGGCGCTACACCAATATCCTGCTGAGAAGAGATAATGGCGATAATAACCGCCAAATCGATGGCGGGGTCTTCTACCCGCAAACCACCCGCGATATTAAGAAACACGTCCTGCGCGCTCAACCGGAATCCGAAACGTTTTTCGAGCACGGCAAGCAGCATGTTCATGCGCCGCGTATCAAAGCCGGTGGATGAGCGCTGGGGTGTACCATAAGCTGAATTACCCACCAGCGCCTGTACTTCGATAAGCATGGGGCGCATGCCTTCCAGCATGGCCGCGATGGCGACGCCGCTCATCTGTTCTTCGCGCTGCGACAGCAGAATCTCCGAAGGATTGCTTACCTCACGCAACCCGGTTCCCTGCATTTCATAAATTCCAAGCTCTGAAGCGGAGCCAAACCTGTTTTTTACGGCGCGCAGGATGCGGTATACGTGATGCCTATCGCCCTCGAACTGAAGCACCGTATCCACCATATGCTCCAGCACCTTAGGCCCCGCTATGGCTCCGTCTTTGGTAATATGCCCCACAATGAATACCGGCACTGCTGTTTCTTTAGCGAAACGCAGCAACTGGGCCGTGCACTCACGTACCTGGGAAACGCTGCCCGGTGCGGCATCTAACTGCGCGGAATATAGGGTTTGGATGGAATCAATGACCAATAACCCCGGGCCGACGGCCGCTACCTGTGTAAAGATGTTGGACATGGATGTTTCGGTAAGGATAAAGCAATCAGCACTGGCCGGCCCGGTAAGCCGCTCGGCCCGCATCTTGAGCTGTTGCTCGCTCTCTTCACCGGAAATGTAAAGTGTTTTCACGCCCGGCATGTTAAGCGCGAGCTGCAACATCAATGTAGATTTGCCGATGCCCGGCTCACCGCCGATGAGTACCAGCGAGCCGGGGACAATACCTCCTCCCAATACCCGGTTAAGTTCTCCGTCGGGCGTTGTCATCCGGCTTTCTGCCGCATGTTCGATGTCTTGTATGGCGGCAGCCTTATTGGTGCGCTTCGAGACATCCGCCGATGTCTGCCAATCCGGTGCGCGGGCGGCGGCGCGTTCTACCACCTCTTCTACAAAGGTGTTCCAAGCATTGCATGACGGGCATTTACCGAGCCATTTGGGTGATTCGTATCCGCAACTTTGGCAGAAATAGGTTATCTTTGTTTTGGCCATGGTTCAGTTCTTCTGTGCGGCCATCACCCGCAGCATATTTTCGCCTAATATTTTCCGGATCTGTGGTTCGGTATATCCCCGCGTGAGCAAGCCTTCTGTAATTTTAGGGAAGTCGCTGCAATCGTCCAGCCCTTTGGGCGTAGCATTAATTCCATCAAAATCACTGCCGATACCCACATGGTCTATACCGGCCTGTTTAACCATATAATCAATGTGGTCTAGCAAGAGCGACAACGGCGGCCTCAGTTGCTCTTTTGCCACTGCAGGGAGGCGATCATACTTAGCATCGCTGGAGCGTTTGACACTGTCATTTGCAGTAACGTACTTGGCATAAAACCTATTGATTTTGGTGTAATGCATGGGGTCCAGAAAACCCGAATAGAAGTTAAGACAGATGACCCCTCCGTTTTTGGCCACTGCTTTTATCTGATCGTCATGCAAGTTGCGCGGGTGCGCCATCAACGCGTAGGCATTGCTATGCGACACGATAACCGGCTTGGTAGTAATTTCCATCACATCGAAGAATGTTTGCCTGCCAACGTGGGACAGATCAATCATCATACCCAGCTCGTTCATCCGACGCACCACCTGCCTCCCGAAGTCGGTGAGCCCTTTATGTTTCAATGTATTGGGCTTCCGTGTTTCATCCGTAGCGGAAGTCGCCCATTCCACACTGTTGTTCCATGTGAGGGTAAGGTAACGAGCACCTCGCTTAAATAAACTATCAAGATAATCAATCCGTGCCTCAATCATATGGCCGCCCTCTATACCGATGATAGCAGCGATCTTACCCTGTTCCGCAATCTGCCGGGCACTGACAGCGTCTGTAGCCAACATGATATCATCCGGATAGCGGCTAATCACTTTCATCAGTCCGTCTATCTGCTTGTTGGCATGTGCAAAAGCAGTACCCTTGCCATACTTTTCGTTACACCAGACCGCAAAGACCTGCACGTCTATTCCTCCCGCCTTGATACGAGGTAAATCTGTGTGCCCTGAGTTAATGCGCTGGCCGATATCTTTACCACGCATGACCGATTGGTACAGCACGTCATTATGGCTATCCACCACAATGGCTTGCTCATGGATGCGCCGGGCATCCTGTCCGTACACCGGAGACATCCACAGCAGGGCAATACAACAGCTGGCCGGAAATGTCAGGTAACGCATCATTTCGATTGACTTGCTTCACGGATTGCCTCATATATTGTATCCTGTATCCGGCTGCGTACATTCAGTTCATGCAGCTTGGTGCTAACCTCTGGATGTACCCGATTAGAAAGGAAGATATAGGTAAGCTGCTCTTTGGGATCTATCCAAATGCAAGTGCCCGTATAACCGGTATGACCGAAAGTTGCTTCAGACGCCAGCTTCGAAGGATATTCTTTGTTGGTATCCGGATCACGGCGATCGAAACCTAAGCCACGCCGGCTGGTAGCTGATTGTTTGGAGGTAAACATATCGACGGTTTCCGGCTTGAAGTAGCGCTCGCCCCCATACGTGCCCCGGTTGAGCAGCAGTTGCCCATAGATGGCCAGGTCATTGGCCGTAGCAAACAACCCCGCATGGCCCGCAATACCGCCAGCCATGGCCGCGCCCTGATCATGTACATACCCTTGTAGCAAAGTTTTCCGGAAAATTTTGTCGTCTTCCGTAGGTACAATACGCAGCTTCGGGAAACGCTGCCGCGGAAGGTAACCCGCCGTTTGCATGCCCAATGGAAGGTAAAATTCCCGCTGGATATAATCTTGAATGGGGATACCCGTCTGGTGTTCTGCGACCTCTTTCATTACGTACATACTGATATCACTGTATACATACGAACCGGGAGCATTGAGCTTGGAGTTTAACATTATAGGCCACATGACGTCCTGATAATATCCGGTGCGGATATAACAGTTGTCAGCTACCTTCACCGCATGTGTTGCAGAAGAATCCCGACTCAGATCGCCCGGGTTCAGATCGCGGTAAAACGGTATATATGGAATAAAACCAGCCTCATGAAGCATCACATCCCTTAACTTAGTACGGTTTTTATTGGTCTCTCGGGCCTGTAAGAGGTAATATCCCATCGTACTGTCAAGGTTAATGACACCGCGTTCGGCTAATCTCATGACAGTAGGCGTGGTAGCCGCTATCTTGGTAATTGACGCCAAGTCAAAAATATCCGACACCGTGGTGGGTGTATGCCGTTCATAAGTATGGTGGCCATAGGCTTTCTCGAAAATCACTTTGCCACTCTTGGCCACCATCACCACCATGCCCGGGGCAGCCCGCTCACGGATAGCCTCCTGGGCAATGGCATCTATCCGGTTTTCCAGACGCTTGGCATCAATGCCGAAAACCGAGGCGTCTGCATATGCCAGTCGCGTTTGTTCAGTAGTGAAGCCCGCACCTGTGGCGTACCGTGCAGAGAACGATTGGGGTAACCGCGCCGTACAGGCTACCCCTCCGAACACAGCCATCGCAGCATTCCTTGCCGCATTTACGGTGGTTTGGGAACTCCATAATATTGGAAAATGAACAAAATCCAGCTTTCCAAGCGCCGCTCCGGGGCCAAAAACGACCAATACCACCTGTTTGCCTATCGCTTTAGCGCTGATAAACTGCACCAAGCGCTGGCTATTCAGATCTGTACCATCCACACCGATAATCAACGTGTTAAAAAATTTCAAGTCTTCATCCAGACCTAAAAATGTCTCATTCCCTGCAGGAATGGCCAATGCCTTAACCGGCGCATACCGCGCCAGTTGATCGGCAAATGCCGCAGCAAGTGATGGATCGAGATCGGTGAGGCACGCTATTTTACGGTTGTCCAAGCTCCTTAGCGGGATCAGACGAGTTTGATTATTCAATAAAACCGTCTGATTGGTCCCCGAAGTCTGCATGCCCGCCGTAAGGCTTCCGCACCAACCGATGAACATTATGCCAATCAGGAAAGAAATCTTTTTCATACCTGACGAATATCGCTAATATTTACGCAAAAAATGGCTGCCTCCAGAAAATTTTATTGATTTTTGCCCTTTATATCCTCGTTATTATGCCTGCTGCCCATAGCGCTTTCGACTCGTTCTATACCGCTCTACAAAATAAGCTACAGGTTAGCTTCCACGAGGAAAGATGCATGGGAGACATCCGTTTACTGTGGACCGATGAATTGCCTATACGCATCTTATACTATCCCTGCGGTGCGGCAAAGCGCCTGCCCAACACAAAAGGAGGCCGAAACATTCACCTGGATGAAGACCAATGGATCAGACGCGCAGGCCTGATACTTAACCGCATTGCCGCCCTTGCCGGCCGGGCACAACGCATCCACGCACGGAAGACCGTAGCGGCCCGTATTGACAAGCCTGCAGCTATGGCCTTTCAACAGGAACATCACCTCCAGGTGGCACTTCCTGGCAAATACCGTTACGGGTTATTTCACGGGGGTGTGCTGGTGTCTGTTGCCATATTCAGCGGTGGCCGGAAAATGGAAGCCAAGCCGGCACCGTACCGTTCGTATGAACTGCTCCGGTTTTGCCATAAACAGGGCATACATGTGGTAGGCGGTTTCAGCAAGCTGATCAAAACCTTTCAGCAAGATTTCCACCCGGGGGATATCATGACGTATGCTGATAAAGATTGGTCCGATGGTTCCAGCTATCGCAAAATGGGCTTCGTTGCCGTCGGCGAGACGGAACCGCAATGCTTCTGGATAAACACCCGGACCATGGAACGCTATTACGAGCATACTTTGCCCCTTGAAATACGTGCCAAAAGCGCTGATGAAAGACATCGATCCGGCTTTGTACCACTATACAATAACGGCAGTATCAAACTGGTGAAGACCTAAGGGGTGAGCTACCCTGTCGAAAATATTTTAATTATATTGGGCAGACTTTGATGGATAAGATGGACTTGGTTTCTCAGCAGCGGCTATTGGTTATTCTCGGCCCTACGGCTTCCGGGAAAACGCAGTTGGCCGTGGAGCTTGCGAAACGCCTGAATGGGGCCGTCATCAGTGCTGATTCACGGCAAGTATATAAAGGCATGGATTTGGGCACAGGGAAAGACCTCGGAGCATATGACAACATTCCTCATTATCTCATTGATGTTGTAGAGGCTGGAGAAAGTTATCATGTAGCGCGGTACAGGGAAGATTTCCAGCAGGCTTTTGACGCCATCTGGGCCCAGGGTAAGCAGCCGATTCTTTGTGGCGGCACAGGAATGTATATCCAAGCCGTAGTACAGGGTTTTAACTACGCCGCGGTGCCGGTAAACCCGGTGCTACGCGCTGCGCTTGCGCAGGTACCGCTGCAAACACTGCGGGAACAATTAGCCCAGCTGTCCCTCCCTCCAGATTTTAGTGCCGATACCAGTACGCATAAGCGGCTTATACGGGCCATCGAAATTGCAGCATGGTACCGGTCAAATCCGCTTCCCGTCCACTCGGACCACCCCATAAGGGCCACGCTTTTCGGCATTAACCCTCCGGTTGAACTGCGGCGGCAGCGCATTACCGCCCGGCTTCAGCAACGGCTTGATGACGGGTTACTGAAAGAAGTGGAAGCGCTACTGGAAAAAGGCATCCCTGCCGAAAAATTGATATACTATGGGCTGGAATATAAATATGCCACACAGTACGTGTTGGGCGAGCTGAGTTACGAAGTATTCTTTGCCCGCTTAAATACCGAAATACACCGCTTCGCGAAACGGCAGATGACCTATTTCAGAAAGATGGAGAAAGACGGGATACCGATACATTGGCTGAAAACCGGAACCCTTAGCGAGATGGTTGAAGAAATTTTGATAAGCCAACAATGACAAAGCAAATCAGGAGGTAGGTGTACACCCCCCTGATTTGCTTATAACTTTATTTCAACCTCTTTGCCATTGAAGAAATGGAATTCCGTCAGGTAATAAGAAGACACTGGTTTTACCCTTATCCATCGCCCGAATTTGAAAAACCATTTCAACCGTCGGGAAATGATTCCGGATTTGACGTAAGCATAGATATAGGGATGCACACATAGTGTAATGCTCCGCTCATTCTGTTCCTGGAGGATAAAGCTCAGGTTGTTCTCGATATCGTCCATCAGTACGATGCTGGAACGGATTTCACCAGTACCGCCGCAGGCCGGACACTTCTCATTGGTAACAATAGTCATTTCTGGCCGTACGCGCTGCCGGGTGATCTGCACCAGCCCGAATTTACTGGGCGGCAAAATGGTATGACGCGCTCGGTCATTGGCCATGCATTGCTTAAGGTAAGTATGCAGCTCCTTACGGCTCGCAGGTTTATGCATATCGATAAAATCGATGACCACGATGCCCCCCATATCACGTAGCCGCAGTTGGCGTGCAATTTCCTTGGCAGCTTCTTTGTTGACCTGCAAGGCGTTCTCCTCCTGCGTATCTTTATTGGCGGTACGATTGCCGCTGTTTACATCGATAACATGCAACGCCTCTGTATGTTCGATAACCAGGTAGGCTCCGCCATGCAGGTTTACCGTCTTGCCAAACGCAGCCTTGATCTGGCGCTCAATGCCGAAGTGCTCAAAAATAGGCTCTTTGTGCTTATATAATTTAACTATTTTCTCCAGGTCTGGCGAGATCTCCTGCACGTATGACCGGGTCTCATCAAAGATGGCTTGATCATTGACATAGATGTGTGAAAATTCATCGGTGAGGATGTCTCGCAGAATGGTGGAGGTGCGATCCATTTCGCCAAGTACCTTTTGAGTAGGTTCAGCGGAACGCAATCGGCTGGTAAATACCTCCCATTTGGAAATCAGATCCAGCAAATCCTTTTGCAGTTCTGCAACGCCCTTTCCTTCCGAAACCGTGCGGATGATAACGCCGAAGTTGGCCGGCTTAATACTCTCGACTATTTTCTTGAGCCGACTCCGTTCGGCATTACCTTTGATGCGCTTGGATATGGAAACGGCACTCGAAAACGGCACCAATACCACATACCTTCCAGCGATGGATAAATCCGAACTTAACCTGGGGCCTTTAGTAGATATAGGCTCTTTGGCAATCTGTACAGGCAACAACATGTTGCGGGATAATACTTCGGAAATTTTACCCGCTTTGTTGATATCCTTTTCTAACTTTAAACTATCGAGCAGTTTCTCTTTGTAACTGCCATTCTTTACTACCTTGGTGAGCTTGATGAGCGACTGTACCTGGGGGCCTAAGTCCAGATAATGCAAGAATGCGTCCTTAGAATAACCGACATCCACGAACGCGGCATTCAGGCCCGGCATTATCTTCTTTATCCTACCTAAGTAGATATCACCTACAGCATAATTGTTGTTGGCGGGCTCTTTATTGAGCTCTACAAGCTGTTTGTCCTGTAGTAAAGCGATAGTAACTCCCTTTTCGGGAGTTGAATCGATGATTAACTCCTTTACCAACAGCTACTTTTTTTACAAAGCAGGCGATTTGAAACAACCGCTGCTCTGAATGAAACAATAAAATACGTTTAACAAACACCCAAAATCTTCCGGCAAGTGTTCATTTGGGGCAGAGTTCGATGGTGGAAACACGCTCATTTATATACCCCATTCCGGAAGCGGGCTGTACAGGCCTGAACTATTTTTTCTTATGCCTGTTTTTTCTTAAACGCTTTTTACGTTTGTGGGTAGCCATTTTGTGTCTTTTTCTCTTTTTTCCGCTTGGCATAGCTTAATTTTTTTAATGAATGATTGAATTAATTTATTTACTCAACTCATCGATTTTACGATTGATGAATTGGGTGAGGGTTGGATCTGCGGCTAAATCCCGGCTTTTTTCAAAAGCGGCTATCGCTTCGCGTTTCAACCCAATGTTTTCGTAACTCGTTGCGAGGTAAAAATAAGATTCTGCGTCTGGCTGTTGTTCAATTACCGTTTTGAAACGGTCTATAGCACGGTCAAACTGCCGTGATTGCATGGAAAACAAACCTAAGCTCTTGTTTGCCTCTACATGTGAGGGATCTGCTTTTACAACTTCCTGAAGAAGTGCAATTCCTTGCATGGGATTGTCCGTGCCCGTTACATAGGCACTACCTAAGCCTGTTTTTGCATCCAAATCATCTGCATTATACTTCAATGCGTTCTGGTATGCATTAATCGCGTAACTGTTGAGTTCCCGCACCAATGCGGTATCTCGAAGATTGGTATAGGCAGCACGATAAGCATCACCTGCTTTAAACCAATACTCAAATTGAGGCTCGAGCTTGGCGAGTTCCTCATAAACAAAGCCAAGGGGTGCAGGTTTATTTACATCGTCCCATTTGGAGGCGAGTTGTTGGAGGAGAGCTACTTTCTCTGCTCCGGAAGCCTTTGTCAATTTCGATTCTATTGTCGAAATTTCACCGATAATCTGCGGATTCAGCCCTTGTTTGGCCTGCTGCGACATCAGCTCAAAGGTGGCCTGTGATGTTGCGTGAGCATCCGTTGCTGCGTTCTTATCTTCGTTGACCAAACCTTTTATAGGCTGCGCTAAAAGGAACCCCATCAGCGCGATGGTAGTTGTAATAGCGATAATCTGTTTGGTCCGTTGCTGCATGATGGGTTGCTGCTTGCTTTGCAATAAAGCAGAAATTATTTATTGCCTGCCTTTACCTTCTCAACAAATGTTTTGGCCGGTTTAAAGGTGGGTACGTAATGCGCGGGGATTATGATTGCCGTATTTTTTGAAATGTTGCGTGCTGTTTTTTCTGCTCGTTTTTTTACCACAAAACTACCGAATCCTCTTACGTATACGTTTTCACCCCCAATCATTGCGTTCTTTACAACTTTGAAAAAAGCTTCAACCGTTTCTTGGACATCCACTTTCTCCAATCCGGTTTTGTTGGAGATCTCTGCGATAATTTCTGCTTTAGTCATATCTATATTTTTTGTAAATAATTATTTTTCAACACGTAAGCCCTTCCGATGTTGGGGATGCAAAAGTATCGCTTTAAAACGATATCTTAAAATAAAATTGTTAAATTTTTGTAAATGAATGTGTTCCCTGCGTTTCCCATCAAAAATGGCTACAACGTTTTCGTAGATAATTTCTAAAAAGTCGTTAAGGTTCAGCCCATTTTGTTAATATTGGGGATTCAAAATACAGTATAGACCTTATTTTTTACTTATGGATGGAATACAGCAATTTTCTTTAGCTGGCAAGGTAGTAGTGATTACAGGAGCTACCGGGGTATTGGGGGAATCATTTGCTTTGGCGACTGCGGCTGCAGGAGCAAAGGTGGCCGTATTAGGCCGTAATGAGGAACGGGCCCACGCTCGTGTAGAGGCAATCAAATCCAACGGTGGAACGGCCATGGCCGTTATTACCGATGTATTGGATGAAGCTGCCGTACAGCGGGCAAAAGAACAGATTTTAGCCGCATGGGGCACCATAGATGGTTTGGTAAATGCTGCGGGGGGCAACATCCCTGGGGCAACGATAGGCCCTGATCAAAATCTGTTTGAGGCTAAGATAGAAGACACCAAAAAAGCCGTGGAACTCAACCTTTTCGGAACCGTTATTCCTACGCATGTTTTTGGACGGGTGATTGCCGAAAAAGGCAAAGGCTCCATTGTAAATATATCTTCATTGGCTGCACAACAGGCCATCACCCGTGTGCTTGGCTACAATATGGCTAAATGCGCTATTGAAGGTTATACCAAATGGATGGCGGTGGAGCTTGCTCAGCGATACGGTGACAAGATACGCGTAAACGCCATCGCTCCCGGTGTGTTCCTAACCGAACAGAACCGGACGCTGCTTACCAATCCGGACGGATCGTATACCGACCGCGCGCAACGCTTCGTAAACAATACGGCTTACGGCAGGCTAGGCGCCCCACAGGAACTGACTGGCACGCTGATATTTTTACTGAGTGACGCTTCTGGCTTCGTATCTGGAGAAACTATCCTGGTAGATGGCGGTTTCAATGCATGGAGCGGGGTTTAAAATAAAAAGCATAAAGAATAATGACAAAGAAACTTGAACAGACCTGGCGGTGGTACGGCCCTGCCGACACGGTATCTTTACAAGACATTAAACAAGCCGGAGCGACCGGTATCGTAACCGCTCTTCATCATATTCCGCATGGCGAGGTTTGGCCCGTGGATGATATCCGTGAACGTAAAACCGATATTGAGGCAGCGGGGCTTAGGTGGAGCGTGGTGGAAAGCGTGCCTGTGCATGAAGCTATTAAAACCCGAAGGGCAGATGCGCAGCGTTACCTGGAAAATTACAGGCAAACCCTACGAAACCTTGCCCAGGAGGGTATTAAGACGATTTGCTATAATTTTATGCCCGTACTGGACTGGACACGCACCCAACTTGATTTAGAAATGAAAGACGGCTCCAAAGCGCTGTATTTCAATTGGAACGATTTAGCTGTCTTTGATTTGTTTGTACTGAAGCGCGAGGGCGCCGAGCGGGACTACCCCGACGACGTCAAAGCCGAAGCCCAAAGACGGTATGAAAGTTATACGGACGATCAGATCGCTTTGTTGAACACCAATATCCTGATGGGTATTCCTGGCGAACGGAGCACTGAACTGGATGAACTTCGCGAAAGCATCCGCGAGTACGCCGATATCGGTTTTGACGGCTTACGTAAAAACCTAATCTGGTTTTTGTCATCCATTGCCGATGTTTGCGAAGAGCACGGCATCCGCATGACCATTCACCCTGACGACCCGCCTGATCCGATTTTGGGCCTGCCCCGGATAGCCAGTAATAAGGAAGATTTGCTTTACATTATCCGCGAACTGGACAGGCCATTCAATGGCATTTGTTTCTGCACCGGATCGCTGGGCGCTGGCATGACCAACGATATTCCGGCTATTTTTGACGCCGTGAAGGAACGCGTTTATTTTGTGCACTTACGTAATGTCAAGAAAGACGCACAGGGAAACTTCTTCGAGGCTGACCACTTAGATGGCGATGTAAATATGTACGCGGTCATGAAGGCGCTGGTAGCCGAGAACCAACGGCGCAACACACCTATCCCCTTCCGGCCGGACCATGGTCATCAGATGCTGGATGACCTCCAAAAGACCACCGCCCCCGGTTATTCGGCTATTGGCCGTCTTCGCGGGCTGGCAGAATTACGCGGATTAGAACTTGGCATCACTGGTCAATAAAACTTGGCATCACTGGTCAATAAAACGGATATGGCTTATTTTATTCACGATAACTTTCTACTGCATACCGACGTGGCCCAACGGCTGTATCACGATTATGCCAAAGCGTTGCCCATTATCGATTATCATTCGCATTTGCCGCCGGATACGGTGGCTGCCGATTCCTATTTCGATAACATCACACACATCTGGCTGGCTGGAGACCACTACAAATGGCGGGCACAGCGGGCGCTGGGCATTCCGGAAAAGTACATCACCGGCGATGCGGATGACCGGGAAAAATTCCGCAAATGGGCGGAAACCGTACCTTACACGCTGCGGAACCCGTTATACCACTGGACCCACATGGAACTAAAGAACCCATTTGGCGTTACTGAATTGCTGGGGCCCGATAATGCTGATGCTATTTTCGATAATACCTCGGCCCGATTGCAAACACCCGGCTTCTCACCCCGTGGGCTCCTGCGCCATTTCAACGTGGAAATGGTAGGCACCACGGATGACCCCACTGACGACCTTAATCACCACCGGATCATCGCTCAGTCGGGATTCGAGACCAAGGTGTTGCCCTCGTTTCGACCGGACAAGGTCTTCCAACTTAGTAAAGGCGATCAATACCGGCACTATATCAGAAAGCTGGAAGCCAGCAGCGGCGTCGCTATTGTTGATCTGGATACTTTGTTGGATGCCCTATGGAAGCGGCTGTATTACTTCCATGCCCACGGTTGCCGCATCGCGGATCATGGCTTGAGTCATCTGCCGGAGGCTGGTACGTCGGCCGTTTCTTTGGATGAGGTATTCAAACAAGTGCTCGATGGCAACGACCGCCTCGCTGCCGAGCATGAAGAAGCGTTCACTTATGTGGTTCTGTCTGAGCTGTGCAAGCTGTATCACGATAAGGGCTGGGTGCAGCAATTCCATCTTGGCCCGCTACGCAACACCAATAACCGGAAATTGCGCGAGCTCGGCCCTGATACCGGTTATGATTCCATCGGCGATTTCCGGCAGGCAGTAAGCATGCAGCGGTTTTTCAATGCGCTGGAAGAAGAGGACCGATTGGCCAAGACCATTGTGTATAACCTGAACCCGTCGGACAATGCCGTATTTGCAGCCATGATGGGAAATTTCCAAGC
Organism: Parapedobacter composti; assembly: GCF_900112315.1. GTDB lineage: Bacteria > Bacteroidota > Bacteroidia > Sphingobacteriales > Sphingobacteriaceae > Parapedobacter > Parapedobacter composti. Next base: position 117,194 of record NZ_FOLL01000010.1, read on the forward strand.
CGAGGGAATCAAAGGAAAAATGCAATTCGGCTCTGGCTGGTGGTTTCTGGATCAATTAGACGGCATGACCCAACAGTTGAATACATTATCGAATATCGGGCTGATCAGCTGTTTTGTGGGCATGCTTACGGATTCAAGGAGCTTTCTCTCCTACTCTCGCCACGATTATTTCAGAAGACTGCTCTGCAGCCTTTTTGCTGAAGACATCAACCGGGGGCTTATACCGGATGACATCCAGTGGACCGGCAAAATCATCCAGGATATTTGTTACCACAATGCCAAAGGATATTTTGAATACTAACGACTGGGCCGCTGACTTTCCGGCGGCCCTACCGTTCACGGCGACCTCCAGTCCGCTATAGGCCGTCCTATCATAAAAAAAGGACAAGCGATGAAAATCTTCACTTGTCCTATCTTGTAGCCTCGACAGGAATCGAACCTGTATCAAAAGTTTAGGAAACTTCTATTCTATCCATTGAACTACGAGGCCTAAACGTCGGGAGCAAAAATACGATTTTATGCTATATCTGAAAAACATTTCCTCAATCGCGGCATAACGCGGTAAGATAGATGATTTAAATGGCCTATTGACAAAAACAATACTGTTGATGCCAAGGAAACCGTATCTTTGCAGCGTCAAATAAATATTGGATTTACTATGAGTTTTACAGGAAAAAAATTCCCAAACATTACAGTCGATGCCATAGATTACCTCGGCGACAATCTATCTATCAATATTTTTGAGGAAGCCACAAAAAAAGGTAAAAAGGTATTGCTGTTTTGGTATCCCAAAGATTTTACGTTCGTATGCCCCACGGAACTGCATGCCTTCCAAGAGGCATTGCCCGAATTCGAAAAGCGCAACACCGTTGTTATTGGCGCATCATGCGACACCAACGAGGTTCATTTCGCATGGTTGAATACGGCAAAGGATAACGGCGGTATCGAAGGCGTTACCTACCCGATTCTTGCGGATACCAACCGCAACCTTTCGCGCATATTGGGCATATTGGAAGGAGAAGAGAAAGAAAATGACGAATTCGGTTACCTTTTCGAAGGCTCGAATGTACCTTTCCGCGCTACTTACCTCATCGATGAACAAGGCAAAGTATTCCACGAAAGCGTGAACGACATGCCTGTTGGCCGCAACGTAAAAGAGTACCTTCGCCTAATCGACGCTTACGCCCACGTGCAGAAATTCGGTGAAGTATGCCCGGCCAACTGGGAAGAAGGAAAGGAAGCCATGCATGCTACCCGCGATGGCGTGGCCAGCTACTTGGCAAGCCAGGTTTCTCTGAGCTAAGCAATACCACACTAATTAAGGCGCACGGGGGTTGACGTTTCGCTCAACCTCCGCGCCTCTCCAAAAAAATTTTTGTCATGTTAAAAGAATTAGAAAACGATAACTTGGCCGATATCGTCAAGGATAACGATGTCGTGCTGGTACAGTATTCCGCAACTTGGTGCGGGAACTGCAAAATCATGAAACCAAAATTCAAAAAACTGGCCTCAGAAAACGACCACATCCCTTTCGTCATCGCTGATGCGGAGCGCTTTCCGCTGTCCCGGCAATTGGCCAATGTGAGTAATCTGCCCACGTTTGCCGCGTTCAAAGGGGGTAAATTGGTTAATCAGGTACAGACCAATAAATTTGATCCATTAATCGAACTGCTGAATGAAGTTACCCATAATTAAACACTTGGTAGAGTTCATCGATAAGAATGACCAAGACTATGTGCTCGAAACCATTGAGACACTGGAAGCACTTACGGAGGTTCCTTCACTAAAGGATGAAGAACTGGATGTGATTGGAGAACTTATCTCTAACCTATATGGTGCTATTGAAGTGGATAAACTGGTTAAAGGCGGCATGAATCAAAAAGAAGCGCTCAACGCATTCATGACACGGGTACTGGGCTCCATCGATAAGGCATAAGTAATGGCAAAGCGCTGCCAACAACCTCTTGTTGACAACGGCACTTTTGTGGAAAACTTACCGTTTGCCTAACAGCGATTTGGCTACTTATTATTGTAACTTTACCGTTGTTAAAGGTTAACTTCTTATAGGCCGCTTTGGCAGTTTTGGTTAAAACATCTCGTTTTTCCTCTTGGTGCTCATGTACATTGCGGTTTTTTAAGGTGTAAATGGTTTTTTAATTGTTAATTTGCAAAAGCCGTCCCGGCGTAAACTGGGACGGCTTTTGTTTTGTTTTTCTTAAACCGCTATATTTAAACCATGAATGTAAAGCGCTTACTACTTTCACTTTTACCGCTATCCATATCAATTTTTCCATCAATTGCCCAAACACACCCCCCGGCTCATGCAGGGGAAATCAAACAAGCTATCAAGAAACTGAACACGTTGGGCTCGGTACTCTATCTTGCGGCACATCCGGACGACGAAAATACGAGGCTGATTGCTTGGCTGGCCAAAGAAAAATTGTATCGGACCGGCTATTTATCGCTTACCCGCGGTGACGGAGGACAGAACCTTATTGGCACGGAACAAGCGGAAGTACTCGGCCTTATCCGCACCAACGAACTGTTAGCTGCCCGGAACGTGGACGGTGGTGAACAGTTCTTTTCGCGTGCCATTGATTTCGGGTTTTCCAAAACCTGGGAGGAGACCTTTCGCATCTGGGGGCGCGAACAGATCCTTGCCGACGCAGTTTGGGTAATCCGGAAATTCCGGCCGGATGTAATCATCACCCGCTTTCCACCCGATGAACGAGCGGGGCATGGCCATCACCAGGCTTCAGCCCTGCTGGCTATTGAGGCGTTCCGGGCTGCTGCCGACCCGCAACGCTTTCCGGAACAACTCAAAACCATACCAGTATGGCAAGCCAAGCGCTTGCTTTGGAACACATCCAGCTTTTTTCAAGGTTCTCCGCCTTCGTCTGCCCATTTTTTTATAAATGTTGGCGACTACAACCCTTTCGTGGGACAATCATACGGTGAGATTGCCGCCGAAAGCCGCTCAAAGCACAAAAGCCAAGGGTTCGGTTCGCCCCGCCAACGGGGCAATAGCGTGGAACGCTTTGAAGTGTTGCAAGGTGACGCTCCGGAACATACACTCTTTGATGGTATTGAAACCTCGTGGAAGCGCGTAGGGGCGTCTGACGAAATACCGCGCATGATTGACGAACTCTATCATGCATTTGACGGGGAACACCCGGAAAAATCAATTCCCGGACTTATAGCCTTGCTTGACGAAGTGGAACAGATCAACGATACGTATTGGAAAGCACAAAAAACGGCGGAAATCAAAGAGCTTGTCCTGGCCTGCGGCGGGATATGGATGGAAAGTACGGCTCCTGCCCCCAAATATGCCGTGGGCGAACAAATCCCTGTCAGCACCGCTTATATTGTGCGGAGGCCGGGCGTGAAAGTAATGGTGAGTGACACCATCCTTCCCTTCAATGAAATCCATGAAGAAACATCGGCTTTCAACGCCGATCTCGTCACCCAGCCCTACTGGCTACGACGCCCTCACGCATTGGGAAGTTTTGTCATTGACAATCCCAACGATGTGGGCCGGCCGGAAAACAGCAATGCTCCAAAAACCAGCATTACCCTCCAAATTAACGACAGAGCCCTGACGTTTGAACGGCCAATCATTTATAAATATACAGATCCGGTGAGGGGAGAAGTGCATGAACCGCTCGTTATTGCCCCGCCGATTACCGCCAACCTGAACCAAAAAGCATTGGTCTTCAACGGCAATGCACCCAAAACACTGGAAGTGGTTTTTGCCGCTCACGGGCAGCAACCCGTGTCGGCTACTGCTTCGCTTCGTTTACCGGAAGGCTGGAAGGCTGAACCGCAGCAAATAACGCTCTCGTTCTCGGCGAAGTCTGAAGAGACAGTATCCCGGTTTACGATCTATCCCGGCGAACGGTCGTCGCTCACCGACTCGCTCAGCGTGGTCTTACAATACGATGGCGCTGCCGGAACCGCTAAGGCCCTGCGGTCTATTGCGTATGAACATATCCCCCGCATCACATGGTTCCCTCCTTCAGCGGCCCGGCTAAGTAAAATAGAAACGGGTATATCCGCCTCCCGAATCGGCTATTTGCCTGGAGCGGGCGACCTGATTCCAAATACGTTACGGGAAATCGGCCTGCAAGTAGATATATTAAACGAACAAGACGTGCTATCGGGAGACCTATCACAATATGACGCCATTGTCACAGGCGTACGCTTATATAATGTGAACGAACGCGTGCGATATATGCAGCCACGTCTGCTTGACTATGTGAAAAACGGAGGCACATTATTGGTACAGTATAATACGAGCGGTGGACTGAAGATACCTGATCTGGGGCCCTACCCATTCGCCTTAAGCCGCACCCGTGTGACCGATGAAGCAGCTGAAGTAACCTTTATTGAAACTGATAACCGGATACTCAATTACCCAAACAAAATTACGGCTGCTGATTTCGATGGCTGGATACAGGAACGTGGATTGTATTTTGTAAGCGATGCCGACCCCCGATATAATCAGCCGTTACGTATGGCTGATCCCGGTGAAACACCCAATGAAGGCGCTCTCTTGGTAACCCGCTATGGCAAAGGTAACTTTGTTTATACATCGCTTGCTTTTTTCCGGCAATTACCGGCAGGTGTGCCGGGTGCATATAGATTATTTGTAAATTTGCTCGCGAAACCCAATTGATTAAGCATATATTGAAATGGAAAAGCACATTGAAGAACATTCAAAAGAAAAAAACATCAACAGCTACTTTTACCTGCTGGGGGCAATATTCGGCGGATTGACCGGCGGCTTCACGCAAGAGAGCTTTCTCGCGACCATCATTGGCGCCGTGATCGGGCTATTGTTTGCCGGTTTTTTCGTCGGCAACCTGCTCAAAAGCCGGGAGCATGATCGATAAAGGGCTTCCTCCTTTTGTCCGCAATTGGAGACGTTTTTATTGGATTGTTGTACTTTGGTTGCTGGCATTAATCGTACTGTTTTACCTATTCACTAAGCATTTTGGATGAGTAAGACGGATTGGGGAGTGCTGTTCGTTACCCTGCTTGTAATTGTGGTTTATGGTATCTACAAGAGCAGGGGCATCCGCAATATCGATGGATATTTGCTGGGGAATAAGTCATTGCCCTGGTATCACGTAGCACTCTCTGTAATGGCTACGCAGGCCAGTGCTATCACCTTCCTGTCGGCCCCCGGACTGGCATACTCGTCAGGCATGAGCTTTGTGCAGTTCTATTTTGGACTGCCCTTAGCCATGATAGTGTTAAGCATTTCGTTTGTGCCGATTTTTCATCGGCTACGCGTATTTACGGCATATGAATTTTTGGAAAAGCGGTTCGATGTACACACCCGTGCATTTACCGCTTTTCTTTTTCTGCTGCAGCGAGGACTTTCGACAGGCATCACCATCTATGCGCCGGCCATTATCCTCTCCAGCATCTTACAGATCAATGTGGTTTACACGACACTATTTATCGGCGCGCTCGTTGTCCTTTATACGGTATATGGTGGCACTAAGGCCGTATCCTATACACAGCTTTTGCAAATGAGCATCATTTTCGGGGGATTACTCGCGGCGGGCATATTGGTGGTTTATATGCTTCCGGAGGATATAGGCTTAGCAAAGGCCCTGCATATCGCCGGTAAATCTGGCAAGGCAAACGCCATTGATCTATCTTTTGACTGGAATAACCAATACACTTTGTGGAGCGGCCTTATCGGCGGTTTTTTTTTGCAATTATCTTACTTTGGCACCGACCAGAGTCAAGTGGGAAGATACCTCACAGGGTCTTCCATTCGCGATAGCCGCATTGGCCTGCTGATGAATGGGTTGTTGAAGGTGCCGATGCAGTTTGCTATCCTACTGATCGGCATTTTAGTATTTGCCTTTTATCAATACAACAGCCCCCCCATATTCTTCAATAAGTATGAGCTCAACAAAATCGAAAACAGTGAATATGCCCCTGAGGTAGATGCACTAAAAGCGCAACATGAGGCAATTTTCAGGCAAAAACAAGAGCAAATACACCGATTGACGGACGCCCTTGACAGTGATGATGAAGCAATGATCGCTGACGTGCGCGAGCAACTGCGCCATGCCGACGCACAGGCCAAGGAGGTGCGGCAAGATTTGATAGCCCTGATGCAGGAGAACGACAGCCTGGCGGACACTAATGACAACAACTACATCTTTCTGTCTTTCGTCACCGAAAATTTTCCGAAAGGACTCGTCGGACTGTTAGTCGCCATAGTGTTTATGGCGTCTATGGGCGCCACAGCCAGCGCCATCAATTCCTTGGCGTCGACATCGGTCATCGATATCTACAAGCGTTTTGTCAGTAAGGCAGCAAGTGAGCGTGGATACCTTTCGGCATCACGGGCCTTCACCCTCGCTTGGGGGATTTTCTGTGTCATCATCGCCTTGTATGCGAGCAAATTGGGCAACCTATTGGAAGCGGTAAACATCCTCGGTTCGCTCTTTTACGGTACGATACTGGGCATTTTTGTGGTGGCTTTTTATGTCAAGCGGGCCGGCGGCAGGGCGGTACTGTGGGCGGCCATCGTCACCGAAGCGATCATCATCGGCTTGTGGTGGTCCGATGCCATGGCCTTTCTCTGGCTTAATTTGGTGGGCTGCGCCGGCGTTGTGTTATTCGCGCTGCTTTTTCAAAGTTTCCTGCCCAACCTTTACAACACACGAAGGCCATAGAACCGCCGGTACATCGGCCAAGAGCGAGGGAGTGTTCAAGCTTCAGTTGCTCGATGGGGTGGCTATCAGTGATGGTGAAGATCCGGTCTATAGTATTATCCGACAGGCAATTCGTAAACGATGGGAACATTTAAACAGGGCCACCCGGTGCATATACGGTGTCAACCTCCAGCTTACCAAGGAAAGTGTGAACGGTTTGGCGCTCACGCTCAATTATGGTAGACGCAATACAGGTTGGACTAAGTCGGTTTAAAACCGACCCATTAGCGTTAATCCAATGAGGCCGTTATCAGCCGAAGAAACTCACTGCGCGTCCGTTCGTGTGCAAACTCCCCGGTAAATGCTGATGTGGTTGTGACTGAATTTTGCTTTTGTACGCCGCGCATGCACATACATAAGTGTTTGCATTCGATAACCACCGCCACTCCAGCGGGTTGGAGCGTTTGCTGTATGCAATCGCGGATTTCGTTGGTGAGCCTTTCCTGTACCTGCAGACGACGCGCAAAAATATCTACCACACGCGGAATCTTGCTAAGCCCTACAATATGCCCATTGGGAATATAGGCGACATGTGCTTTTCCGAAAAAGGGGAGCATGTGATGCTCACACATCGAATAAACCTCTATATCCTTGACCACCACCATCTGGCTGTACTCCTCTTCAAACATTGCACTGCGCAATATTTCAGCAGCATCTAAATCATAACCATGCGTAAGGAACTGCAACGCCTTGGCTACGCGTTCGGGGGTTTTGAGCAATCCTTGGCGGGAAGGATCTTCCCCCAGCAGCGCTAAGATGTCAGCATAATGGGCAGCTATGCGGGCCACCTTTTCGGGATTATAACGGTCGATTTTCACGTATCCGTCTATTTCTTCTTCGTTGAGTGAAAAATGCTCTTCCATGGTTTCATGTTATTGACGAGTACCACAGCTATCCACCGAAATACTCGACGGCATTATTTTCAGTTTCGACCAGCTTGATGGAATGCAAGAAAACCCCATGCGCTTCTACATGTGGTTTCAATTGGTTAAAAATCTCTACCGCCAGTACTTCGGTAGACGCCATCTTGCCCTGCATAAAATCTACATCAAGGTTAATATTGCGGTGATCAAGCTTATTCACTACTTGTGCCTTAATGATTTTTTTCAGTTCCTTCAGATCAATTACAAATCCGGTTTCCGGGTTAATTTTTCCCTTAACCGTAACAAAAAGTTCGTAATTATGCCCATGCCAGTTTGGGTTTGAACATTTGCCGAAAACCTCTTCGTTTTGCTCGAGCGTCCATCCCTCGCGGTATAGTTTATGCGCCGCATTAAACCGTTCGCGCCGTGTAAGATATATCATAGGCTGCAAAGATACGTTAATTTGAAATTATCCGGTTAATCTACTCTTGCGTTTTTCGGCTACTGCCTGCCAACGATGGTCATCAAACATTTCACTACCTTTGTTGCGTGGAATCCACAAGCAAACGATACTTCATAGAACTCGCCTTTATCGGCACAGCGTATCACGGTTGGCAGATTCAACCGAATGCCGTGACGGTACAGGAGTTGTTGGACAAAGCTTTAACCACTATATTGCGCCAACCCGTAAATACTGTGGGATGCGGCCGGACCGATACCGGTGTGCATGCTACGCAACTTTATGCGCACTTCGATGTCAGGGACGACGAGCTCTTGAAACAGCCGGATGAATGCTGTTATAAACTGAACGCCTTACTGCCCCACGATATCGCGGTTAGACGGCTATTCGCTGTAGCGCCTGGCGCACACGCCCGCTTTGATGCGGTGAAGCGATCATATGAATACCATACACATTTTGGAAAAAACCCATTTCTTCACGGCCGCTCTTGGCAGCTGCGCGGCGTTCCTGATGTGGATGCCATGAACGAAGCGGCCAAAATCTTACTGGAATATGACGACTTTTCATGTTTCAGCAAATCCAATACGCAAGTACATACCCACATTTGCGAAATTATGCGCGCCGAATGGTTATGGGTGAGCGATCAACAGCTGGTTTTTTACATTTCGGCCAACCGATTTTTGCGCAATATGGTAAGGGCTATTGTGGGAACACTGATCGAAATAGGACGAGGGGAAAATAAACCCGCATACATGCATACCGTGATCCAAAGCAAGAGTCGAGCGGTAGCCGGTTCTTCCGTACCTGCATGCGGACTTTACCTCACAGAAGTAATATACCCCTATATTGACCACAATACTGACACATAAAACAACTGGATTTTCCGTTCGGATTATGTAAATTTGAGTCACTAATTTACTAACTATGAATCTCTATCGGATTTCCCTTATCTCTTCTGCCCTGTTCCTACTTTTTTCCTGCCACCCACCCTCTGAAAAAAAAAGCAAAGCCAATACGGATGTTGCCAATCCTTATGTTTATAAACCTTCGATGGGTAATTTACGGGTGACAGGCAACATTAACGATTTGCAAACAGCCAGCGAAATCCGGTACATTAAGCTGCTTGACGATAGAAAACGGGACTCACTTGCAACGGCCGCACTGACCAACGGTTCATTTACATTGACCGCTCGGTTGCCCATGCATGAGGTGTACTTTTTGGAAATCGCAGGAAAATCTACGAGACGAGGCACCAGTGGCCTGGACTGGAAAGAACACATCCCTGTGTATCTGGAAGGAGGATCCGAATTAACGTTGCAACATCAGCCCTTTAACCACGACGGCTCCATCAGTAAGGCCAAGTTTTCGATCGCAGGAGGCGGTGAGGAGCAGCAATTAATAAATGATTGGCAAAACGCGTTAAACGATGCATGGGCTGAAAAAGAAAGCCAGATGGAACATTTCTCGCTGGGCGCTGGAGGCGCGACCAAACTCACCGACACAAAAAACGACTCCGGAAACCGGGAAGCTGACATCACTCAGGGATTTATCCAACAGAAAAGACCGCTGGTAACCTCCCTCTTTTTGATCTATACCACCAATGAGCATCGGCAATACGCAACAGATTACCGGGCGCTGCATGAAGCTGTTTCCAGTCATGCTCGGCAGACAAAATATGGCATTGACCTCGCCCAACGCCTGGATCGTATTTTGAGCCCGGTTCAACGATTAGACCCTGAAACCCAATTGATGGCCGTGAATAAGGGTTTGGCTCCTATCAATTGGGAAGGTTTCAGTCACTTCGATTTTTTGCTGCTTTCTTTTTGGAAAAGCGGCGATAAGGGCCAACACACGGAAATTCTCCGGTTGGAGAAGCAGGCCCCAGCCCTGGATGCGTTAAAAACAGCGGTTATTCACCTGTCAGTAGACCACAGGTTCACCACATGGGAAAAGCTAAGCGAGCCGTTGAATCTGCAGCATAACTATAAGATAAGGAAAGAGGCGCTCCAACCGCTCATAGACTCTCTATACCTGACTGATTTGCCGCGCTATGTTCTTATTCGGCCTAACGGCGACATGCTTAATGCTGATGTAGCCATTGAGCATCTTCCTGACATCCTTGAGGAAATGAAGTGAATGCGGCCAACGGGTTTGACAAATCAATGAATTTAGATAGCGCACAAAGTCGTACTTTTGCACCTACCCATGAGCGAGCCCCAAATAACAGGTAAAACGTACGACGCGGATCTGCTCCGCAGGATGATGCGCTACGTTAAGCCCTACCGTGGTATTTTCATCGCCTCGGTATTCCTTACCATAGTCATGGCGGGTGCCGCCCCGGCACTGCCGATGCTCATCGAATATACGCTGGATCGGTTTATCCTCCAAAACGATACGGATGGTTTGCGTGCAATGCTGCTGATCATGCTGGGCCTTTTGTTGTTGCAGACAGTTATACGTTATTTTCACACGTTAATGACCAGTACATTGGGGCAGTCTGTAATTCGCGATCTGCGCATTGGCGTGTTTAACCACATCACAGGGCTTCGTCTGAAGTATTTTGATAATACACCCATTGGGCGGCTCATTACCCGGACCATTTCAGATTTGGAAACCATTGCCAATATCTTTTCCGAAGGGGTTATCCAAATCATCGGCGATATTTTACAGCTGGTGGTTATCCTGGGCGTAATGTTTTATACCGATTGGAAGTTAACGCTGATTGTGTTAATTCCGATGCCCTTAATGATAGGGGCGACCTATATTTTCAAGGAAGCTATGAAATCTGCCTTCCAGGATGTGCGTAAATGGGTAGCTAACCTGAATACGTTCCTGCAGGAGCATATCTCAGGCATCAGTATTATTCAATATTTTGCGCGCGAGGAACAGGAAATGCGTAAGTTCCAGGCGGCTAACGCCGAACATCGCAATGCGCATATCCGGGCTAACTGGTATTTTTCTATTTTCTTTCCGGTGATCGAAATCATCATGGCAATTGCATTGGGGCTGTTGGTGTGGTATGGCTCTAAGCAGGTTTTGGCTGAAACTCTTTCGCCAGGTGTCATTGTGGCTTTTATCATGTATATCAACATGATTTTTCGTCCTATCCGAGAATTGGTGGATCGGTTCAATACGCTGCAGATGGGCATGGTAAGCGCCGAGCGGATTTTTGCTGTGTTGGACACCGATGAGCGGACACCCGATACCGGCAACATGCAGCCCGCCCAAATCCGCGGGGAGATTGTCTTTAACAACGTGTGGTTTGCTTACAACGACGAGAAGTGGGTGCTGAAAGACATCAGTTTTAAAATTGCTCCGGGTGAAACGTTAGCATTAGTGGGAGCAACCGGAGCAGGCAAATCATCTACGATCAATATACTCAGCCGCTTTTACGAGGTCAATAAGGGTGCCATCTTACTGGATGGAATAGATATCAGGGAATATGAATTGAACTACCTGCGGCGCACCATTGCCACCGTACTGCAGGACGTGTTTCTGTTTTCGGACACCGTAGCCGGCAACATCAGTCTGAATGACCCGGCAATTACACGCGAACAAATTGTTGCAGCAGCCAAACAGGTGGGAGCCCATGAATTTATTATGCGGCTGCCCAATGGATATGACTATCAGGTACAGGAGCGGGGAGCCACACTCTCATCTGGCCAAGCGCAGCTCATCGCATTCATACGGGCACTCGTACATAACCCCAGAATATTAGTGCTGGACGAGGCTACTTCATCCGTTGATACCGAAACCGAAGGGCTCATCCAGCACGCTATTGACACTTTAATGAAAGGCCGTACTTCCATCGTTATCGCCCACCGCCTTTCCACCATCCAAAAAGCAGACAAGATCATTGTGTTGGATAAAGGGGAAATCAAGGAGGTGGGGTCGCATCAAGAACTTCTGCGTATGGACGGCTATTATAAACGCCTGTATGATTTACAGTTCCATTCGGCCGGAATATAGAATAATATAAATAGTCAAAGGCCGTCCGGAATGGACAGCCCCTGAAATCTTTTATTCTAATCCCCGTTTCTTCATCAGATAGGCCGGGTTCGGATCGGATCCACGGAAATTACGATACAATATAGCGGGTCTTTCCGTACCACCTCGTTCTAGAATGTTTTTCCGGAATGCCTGAGCGGTAGGTTGGTCAAACAAACCTTTTTCTTTAAAAGCAGCGAACGCATCCGAGTCAAGCACCTCAGCCCAAATATAGCTGTAATACCCCGCCGAATATCCACTACTAAAAATATGTTGGAAATACGTGCTGCGATACCGTGGGATAATCTCATCGATCAAGCCGTATTTATCCATTGAAGCGTTTTCAAAATCGGTGGCCCCAATAGTGATTGGATCGGTCTGCGTATGGTAATCCATATCCAGCAATGATGCCGCCAGGTATTCCACGGTGGCAAACCCTTGGTCGAATGTGCCCACGCGGTTCATTTTGGCGATCAACTCATCGGGGATGGTCTCCCCTGTCTCATAATGCTTGGCATATAGTTTAAGTACCTCAGGATCCGCGGCCCAGTTTTCCATGATCTGGGAAGGCAATTCAACAAAATCTCGCGACACAGAAGTGCCGGACAAGCTTTCATACGTTACATTGGACAACAGCCCGTGGAGGGCATGGCCGAACTCGTGAAACAGAGTACTGGCCTCGTCAAAGGTGAGTAGCGCCGGTTTGTCGCCGACGGGTTTCGTAAAATTACAAACAATGGAAATGACCGGAGGGATACGCTTACCGCCTTCCGTCCGCTGGCGGCGGTACGACGTCATCCATGCCCCCACCCGTTTAGAAGCCCGTGGGAAAAAGTCGGCATAAAGGACTCCCAGGTGACTACCATCTGTATCAAACACTTCATAAACCTCTACATCTGGATGGTAAACAGGCACACTATCCAAGGCTCTAAATGTAATGCCATAGAGCCGGTTAGCTACATCAAATGCACCCTCGCGCACCTTTTCCAAGCTAAAGTAAGGTTTGATTTCATCCTCGCTGAGGGCATACCGTTTTTGACGGATTTTTTCCGCATAATACCGCCAATCATAGGGCATCGGTTCGAACGATTGGCCGGCGGAAGCGATTTCTTTTTTGATATCGGCGGCTTCCACTTGCGCTTTAGCCAGCGCCGGACGCCACAAATCATGAAGCAGTTTATAGACATTATCAGGATGCTCCGCCATGGCCTCTTCCAGGACGTAATGCGCATGTGTAGGATAGCCCAGCAGATTGGCCCGCTGTAGACGCAGGTTGGCTATCTTGACAAGGATTTCCTTATTGTCATGCGCGTTATCGTTATCACCCCGGTTTTTGTATGCTTCCCAAATCTGTTTACGCAGATTGCGGTTATCCGCATATTGGAGAAAAGGCATAACGCTGGGATTCGATAAGGTAAACACCCACTTTCCATCCTGACCTTTTTCCTTGGCCGTTTCCGCTGCTGTAGCTATAGCCCCTTCGGGGAGCCCCGCAAGATCTTTTTCATCTTCAATGGTCAGCTCGTATGCGTTGGTTTCTGCCAGCAGGTTCTGGTTGAACTGCACCGTCAGCACAGACAGTTCTTCGTTGATTTTGCGCAGCTCGTCTTTGTCATCGCCATGGAGGTTGGCGCCCCCACGCACAAACCCCTTATAGGTGTTTTCGAGCAATTTGGATTGCTCGTCCGTAAGCTCCAATGAATCCCGCTTGTCCCATAAACCCTTTACACGGGCAAAGAGCTGTTCGTTCAGCCGGATGTTATCATAATGTGCGGACAATACCGGAGCCATCTCTTTAACAATGGCTTGGATGGAATCGTTGGTGTGGGCCGAGTTCAAGTTACTAAGTACGGTATTGACTTGGCTAAGTAACCGACCGGCTTGCTCCAGCGCCACGATGGTGTTATCAAATGTGGGCGACTCAGCGTTATTCACGATAGCCGTAATTTCTGCTTCATGCTGTTTCATGCCCGCCTCAAGAGCCGGCTTAAAATGGCCTTCCTTAATCTGATCAAACGGCGGGACACCGAACGGTGTATCATAAGCCCTTAGAAAAGGGTTTGTGCCTGTCTGTTTAGCATTATCACAGGATACGATAAAGGCGGTTGAAATCATCAATACAAATAAAACACTTTTGCTATTCATCTGTGCATGGGTTGGTTTCGCCGCCAAAGTTAAATAAAAGTGCTTAAACAAACGCAATGTACAGAAAGCATCCCGCTTGGGATATCCGCGTCAGCACCGATCTTCCCCCTGGTTAAATGACTCCCAGCTGCTTACCTACTTTGGTAAATGCCGCGATAGCCCTGTCCAGATGGTACTGCTCATGTGCGGCTGATAGCTGCACCCGGATACGGGCCTTGCTTTTTGGAACAACGGGATAATAAAATCCGATGACGTAAATACCTTCATCAAGCATTTTAGCAGCGAACTCTTGAGCCAGAGAAGCTTCGTATAACATCACAGGTACGATGGGGTGGTTCCCCGACTTAATGTCAAAGCCTGCCTCGGCCATCTTAGTCCGGAAATAACGGGTGTTGTATTCAAGCTTATCGCGCAACGCCGTGGTTTCACTTAGCATATCGAGAACAGCAATGGATGCTCCGGCTATCGCCGGGGCTAACGTGTTGGAAAATAGATAAGGCCTTGACCGCTGGCGCAACATATCAATGATTTCCTTGCGACCGGACGTAAACCCCCCGGAGGCACCTCCCAGCGCTTTCCCTAACGTACCTGTAATGATATCGACTCGATCCATAACGCTATGCAGCTCATGTGTTCCGCGGCCGGTCTTACCGATAACGCCGGTGCAATGCGACTCATCGATCATTACTAATGCTTCATACCGATCAGCCAAGTCACAGATAACATTCAAGGGTGCAATACTGCCGTCCATCGAGAAAGCTCCATCAGTTACAATAATCCGATGCCTGGCACCTTTGGCGGCCTGGAGCTGGGCTTCTAAATCATCCATGTCGCAATTTTTATAGCGGAAACGCTGTGCTTTGCAGAGTCGTACACCGTCAATGATCGATGCATGGTTGAGCTCGTCTGAGATAATGGCATCCTCCGGGCCGAATAACGGCTCAAATACGCCGCCGTTGGCGTCAAAGGCTGCGGCATAAAGAATAGTATCCTCCGTGCCCAAAAACTCCGACAACTTGCTCTCTAACGTTTTATGAATATCCTGCGTGCCACAAATGAACCGTACGGAAGACATGCCGTACCCATGTGTATCAATCGCGCGTTTGGCCGCCTCTATTACCTTAGGATGCGATGAAAGACCTAAATAATTGTTGGCGCAAAAGTTGATAACCTCCGCACCACCTTGAACCTTAATATCGGCTCCCTGGGGCGTTACAATGACACGTTCGGTTTTATAAAGGCCGGCATCTTTGATGTCCTGCAATTCTTGCTGCAATACGGGTTGTAGGGTCTTATACATAGTGAGAATGGTAAGTAAAAACGTCTTAGGTCAAAAATCGAAAATTAAATCGCCAAATCAAAATGCCATTGTTAACCATGGCATTGATACTGAAATCCCTATCTTTGTACCATGGCAAGGGAAATTTACGAAACCAAGCGAAAAGCATTAAAAATCAATCTAAACGAAGAAATATACGGAACATTTGCTGAAATTGGTGCTGGGCAGGAAGTTGCCCGTAATTTTTTCAATGCCGGAGCGGCTTCGGGCACCATCGCAAAAACAATCTCTGCTTATGACATGGCTTTCAGCGATGCCATCTACGGCGCGGAAGATTCCGGCCGTTATGTGAGCCAGTCAAGGCTACGTAAAATGCTTGAACATGAATACGAACTACTCGCAGAACGGCTTATAGGTGAAAAATACAGCAATAAACGGCTGTTTGCCTTTGCCAATACCGTAGCGGCCATCAATTTCAACAAAACTAACGATCCACATGGTTGGATGGGCATCCGCTTCCAGCACGAGACGGGAAGTGTGCCAAATGAAATTATTTTCCATGTTAGATTATTGGATAGCGACAACCTTCTACAACAAAAAGTATTAGGTATCTTAGGGGTCAACTTGGTATTTGCTGCGTATTACTATACCCGAGATGTACAGACCATGATTGAATCGCTCGCCGACAACCTGTCTCCCGGGTCTGTTGAAATTGATTTGGTGAAAGTCAGCGGGCCCGTATTCCGAGACGTGAACGAACGGCTCATCAACCTGTACCTTATTGCTAAGGGGTATTCCAAAGCAGCGATTTTTAACCCGGAAGGCAGAGCTTACCAAAGCAAGGATTTCCTATATAAAAAGGATATCATGATCTTGCGAACTAAATACCGGCAGAAGTCCAACCCTAACTTTGACCTGTTTAATTTAGCGGTAGATCAGTTCAAACGTAATGTTGGCATTAAAGGAGATAACCTGGTGGTAATGATTGAAGTGCTCATGAGCAATGTACTGGATCAAACGCCCCAGTTTACGCCGGAAGATCTGCAGTATTTCGCCGAGAGGGCCGAATATCTTTGTAGTACCGGCAACCACATCCTTGTTTCTAACTTTACGAGAAACCATTATCTCGCAGAATATTTATCGCAATTTAAACCGCGTAACGTAGGCATTTCAACCAACATCTCTAACCTACGCAATATTTTTAATTCAAAGCAGTATACCAAAGGAAATTATACCGATGAGCTGTTGGCTTATGTGAGTGGTTTATTCAGTAAAAACGTAAAGTTATATGCTTATCCCTACCTGAACAAACAGCACAACCAGATTGTTACTACAGCCAACATGCCCGTGTCAGACGAAGCAAGGCCATTGTTTGAATTCCTTGTCAGGAATAAGTATATTATTGATATTGAAAATTACGATGCACGCTACGTAAAGACAGTATAACCGTAATACCAGTATGTTTGAGTAAATATACAGAAATTTTTGAGTGGAAACAGGAAACGTCATATTGGTAGACAAGCACGATCACGCTGTCGGTTTCATGGAAAAGATGGAAGTGCATCGGCGCGGACTGCTACATCGGGCAATCAGCGTTTTTATTTTTGACGGCACCGGTAGGTTATTGTTGCAGCAGCGAGCCTTTCATAAATATCACAGCGGCGCGTTATGGACCAATACATGCTGTAGCCACCCATTCCCCGGTGAGTCTGCGCCCGCGGCCGCAAAAAGGCGACTAAAGGAAGAAATGGGGTTGTCTATTCCTTTGGATTTTTTATTTACCTTCCGGTATCGGGCTTCGTTGGACAACGGTCTTATTGAACATGAACTGGACCATGTATTTATCGGCTATACAGACGAAAATCCCGCAATTAACCCCGATGAGGTAGCCGACTATCGTTGGGCTACTTCGTCCGATATTGACAAAGGCATCTCTACTGACCCAAGCGCTTATACCTCTTGGTTTAAATTAATCTATAAAAGGGTATTTGCCCAAGCCAGCTTAGGGTATAATTAATATAAGCGTTTGGTCATCTGCTCTTCTACAGCTTTGTAGACCTGCAACGGCTTTTGGTTTCGCCAACTCACGTGGTTAAGTGCCCCCCCGAAATTGATGAAGTAGTCGATATTGCTGGATTTGAATTCGTCCAAAACGTGTTCGCGGAAATTGATGCCTGCAATCCAACCATCTTCAATATCTTGGAACCATTCTTCGTAATAGCAATCGTCAGAAGCGTGGAAGTTAAGCACGTTTTCCCCAATCATGATAAACTTACTGATACCTGCGTTGACCATGATATCGATCACCTCTCGTTTAAGCAACATGATATCGTTATATATCGCATCATTCCACTCCCCGATAAGCTCTATGATGGTATATCCCCGGTTGTAATCGGCGTATAAGATTTTCAGGTATAACGTGCTGGATCCGAAATTATCCCATTGCGGATGCAGCAGAAAATTGTAAATCTGCTTATCAAACTCAAATTCGTTGTACTCTGTACCGTAAAACGGTGACAGCTCGTCTTCAGCAGCGATGTAATCATCCCTCCAACGATAATATGGCTCAATCTCATGCATCGCCTTGTGTATTAACTTTACAAAGTTAGCTAACTGACCGATTTTTCACAAGCAGCTTTTATTTATAGCCTGCATGCGGCGGGGAAACACTTCATCCACCGTAATGTAAATTTTACGCATTGACCATGGAAAATGACAGAAACTATTTAATTTAGCACATGTTATTTCGATATGCGGAAGGTTACCAAACGAAATTTGTTTATCGCGGCTACTTACGGCGGAGCGCTCCTGCTTGGGCTCTTACTTGGGCAGAAGTATGCCGATGAAAACACGCATACCGGAAGCACAGGTGCACTGTTGCTAAACCGTACGGATAATCTGGGCAAAGTGCAGCGAATGATTAATATCATAGCCAACCATTATGTAGACAGCCTGGATATTGACCAGTTGCAGGAACTGGCTATCGATGAGCTTGTAGGTCAACTGGATCCTCACTCCGAATACCTTCGGCCTAATCAGGTTCATAGGCAACAAGAAACCCTTGAAGGTAGTTTCGAGGGCATTGGCATTGAGTATTACAACCTCCATGACACCCTGATGACCGTAGGGCTCATCGCGGGTGGACCGGCTCAACGCGCCGGTATGCGCGTAGGCGATAAATTAATCGCAATCAATGGGGATACAATTGCCGGGATTCGCTTCTCCGAACAGACCATCGAGAAAAAGATCCGCGGCCGTAGAGGGACTGCTATCGAAATAAGCATCAATCGCAACGGAAAAAACCTGCCGTTGCCTTTAAAAGTTATGCGCGACCGTGTTGAAGTGAGCAGCATCGATGCCGCATACATCATTGACAGTGCCACGGCATACATAAAGATCAGACGTTTTGGCGCAAGAACTGCAGACGACTTTAAGCGGGCACTTCAAAACCTCAAAAAACAAGGTGCACAACGGCTGATATTGGATCTACGGGAGAACGGAGGAGGATATTTCAATGCAGCAACTGCGTTAGCCAGCCAGTTTTTTGTCGATAAACAGCTAATTGTTTATACCCAAGGTGCACATGAAGGCCGAACAGATTACTACTCCAGTGCCAACGGCATTTTCGGGGACGGCAAGCTGGCCGTACTTATTGATGAGCAGTCGGCATCTGCCAGCGAAATCGTAGCGGGGGCAATACAAGATTTGGAACGGGGCATCATTATAGGAAGGCGTTCATTTGGGAAGGCTTTGGTACAGGAGCAGTTCGGTTTCAGCGACGGATCGGCACTCAACCTCACTGTAGCGCGGTACCATACCCCGTCAGGCCGATGCATTCAAAAAACATATCCTTCGCGAAACGCCATGAGGCGTGACACAATCATGTTCCCGTCTGTACAAAAAGCGCACACGGATACCGCGCGTTACCTTACCGCATCCGGTAAACTGGTTTACGGCGGTGGCGGGATCTCACCTGATGTATGGGTGCCCGCAGACAGTAACGGAATAAGCAACCTATACCGAAGGATAAGACAAGCAAACCTCATTGAGACATATGTATATGAACGGCTCACCAAATCGGCTCCCACTTACGCTGTAGAAAATTATTTAAAAGGATATTTTCTGCCGGATAAGGAATACCAGAGCTTCCTTCGATACATACAAGACCAAGGAGTTGATTATACTCAAAAAGAAGCCGACGCCGTGAAACCCCGGGTACGAACTGATATTGAAGCGTTGTTGGGCCGTTATTATTTTGGAAGCGAAGCTTTTTTTAAGGTACGCAACCGTTCCGATAAAATGTTGGCCGAGGCATTACTCGCCCTTAATGCTGGATCTGGCCATCCAACAGCTCAATGACTCGATCGCCGTATGCTGCATTTTTTTCAGAGTGCGTTACTTGAACAATGGTAACTCCTTCCTCCTGATTGAGCTGCTTGAACAAGTTCATGATTTCTTCTCCCTGCTTAGAGTTCAGATTACCCGTAGGTTCATCTGCCAACAGTAATTTCGGTGCGGGGGCCAATGCCCTGGCAATGCCCACCAATTGCTGCTGCCCGCCCGAAAGCTGCCCAGGGAACAGATCTTTCTTACCGACAATGCCAAACCTGTCAAGCAAATCGCCCACCACAGCTTTACGCTCGCCGCTTTTAACGTTTTTATAGATAAGAGGCGTTTCTATATTCTCATAAACCGTTAGTTCATCAATAAGGTGATATGCCTGAAAAACAAAACCAATATACTGCTTATATAATGCAGACCGCCGTTTCTCTTTCAGCGCAAGTACGCTCTCGTCCATAAAGAAGTATTCGCCCTCATCCGGTTCGTCCAGCAGTCCGAGGATATGGAGCAACGTGGACTTGCCGGATCCTGAAGACCCCATGATGGATATAAATTCACCTTCATGGACATCAAGGTTGACATCCTTAAGCACAAAAGAGCGGCTTCCGCCGATATTATACCATTTAAATATATTGTTTAACCGAATCATTTCATTCTGCATTTTTTCACACCGTGCAAACCAATGAAAAGGGTTTGCCAATTTTTCGGCCAACAAGACAACTTGTTTATTGCAAGCCCGTTATATACTTTCCGACAGACACCAGAGTGTCCGCTATCGGACAACCTAAGCAGGCGTTTTGAAAAGAATTACTCAGGCATAGCAAAAATGAGCCGGAAACCCCGTACCTTTGTGTACTTGTTACACTAAGAAATGCGATTTGCCGATGAACGGCAGGCCTCTCTGTTTAATGCGAATGGCTGCACACATGGAAACTGACACGGTACCGCGCTGCGAGGATTTACCGAGATGTCCAAGCCAAGCTGATCCTGACGGGGCCTGCATGTTCATCAACTGAGAAACACTTGGTTTATCCTCCCTTGACAACGGCAATTCTCCACACAAGCGCTACACCTGAAAGTCATCAATCCCTTATCGGCCGGTTCGTTACTGACCCGAGCCGCTTCATGGGTTTACCGAAACATTTCCAGCTTGGCCAACGCGTAAAAAAGCGCAGCCGTATGCAATGCCTGTCCGAATCTGTTGTCCAACAACAGCTCTTTCAGTTCGTCCGGATTCACTAATATTACATCGATCTCCTCTTGTTCATCCAATTGTTGCTCCTGCACTTTGACTCCTCCCGTGAGGAGGTATGAATAGGTCTTATTATTGCTCGTAGCTGGGTTGGGAAATAAGGTGACCATAGGCTCAATATGTTCAAACCGGTACCCTGTTTCCTCCAGCATTTCACGGGCCGCGGCAGTAGGAGCATCCTCGCCCGGGTCAATTACTCCACCGGGGATTTCAAGCACATCTTGCTTGATGCCGTGTCGGTATTGTCTTACCAATATGAATTGATTGTCTACCGTAAGCGCCACCATATTGACCCAATCGGGGTATTCAAGAACATAGTACTCAGGTACAATATGGCCGTTGGGCATCCGGCACACGTCTTTACGCAACACTGCCCAAGGTTTCCGCACCAGGTATTCAGAAGACAACGTTTCCCAATGTAACATATCAAGCGATGTCTTTCATGATGCGCGTAACCCGCTCTTCCAACTCCTGACTTACCTTGTTGAAATCCTCCCGGTTAGCAAGGGGCTGCTTAACACTACAGTAAAATTTGATTTTGGGTTCCGTACCGGAAGGACGCGCGGAAACCACATCGCCATCTACCGTAATGAATTGCAGCACGTCCGACTTAGGTAAATTGATGGCCGCTCGTTTGCCGGTTTTGAGGTTGAATGACTCGCTGCGCTGGTAGTCCTTGATTTCGGCTACGGAGATACCTCCGATAGACTGGGGTGGCTCATTGCGTAACCGCTCCATCATCGCTTTGATTTCTTCTGCCCCAGCCTTACCTGCTTTGGTTAGCGAGATAAGCTTTTCCTTATAAAAGCCGTGTTGCATATACAGTTCTATGAGCGCATCAAAAAGCGTTTTGCCTTGATCTTTATAATAGGCCGCCATTTCAGCGATAAATACTGCTGAGACCACAGCATCCTTATCACGGACGAGTTCGCCCACCAGAAACCCATAGCTTTCCTCCCCCCCTACGAGGAACCTGCCCATTCCAGCTTTAAGGGTAATAAGTTCACCGATATATTTGAAGCCCGTAAGCGTATCATAATAGGTTACGCCATATGAATTCGCGATATCAGCGATTAAATTTGTGGTTACAATGGTTTTCACCACGTAATCGTCGGGCCGCAAATCACCTTGTTCCTTTTTGGCAGAGAGTACGTAATTGACCAACAGACTCCCGATCTGATTACCGTTGAGCAATTGGTATTCCCCCTGTGCGTTCTTCACTGCTGCTCCCACCCGGTCGGCGTCGGGGTCAGTTGCAAAGACGACATCCGCTCCCCTGCGTTGGCCCTCTTCCATGGCCTGCGACATCGCTTCCCCTTCCTCCGGATTCGGATAAATCACCGTGGGGAAATTGCCGTCAGGTAACGCCTGCGCCTCAACCACATTCACGTTGGTAAATCCCCAACGCAACAATGCGGGCGGCACCAGAGTAACCCCCGTGCCATGTATGGGTGAATACACGATGCTAAGATCGTGTTGGCGGACGACCGCTTCCGGCCGAAGGCACAATGCCTTAATTGCTTGAAGATAGGCTTCGTCGAGCTCTTCTCCTAACAAGGTTATATTTTCTGGAATAGGCGTAAATTTAATTTGATCAGGATCTCCAATGGCATATACTTCATCAATTACATTTTTATCATGCGGCGGCACCAATTGCCCCCCATCATTCCAATAGGCTTTATAGCCGTTATACTCTTTAGGATTATGCGAAGCGGTAAGCATCACACCCCCATGGCATTTCAACTGGCGCACGGCAAATGAAAGATGTGGTGTAGGCCGCAGTTCTGCGAATAGATATACCTTGATGCCGTTGGCAGAAAAAATGTCGGCCACCAAACGAGCAAAAGACTGCGAATTATTCCGGCTGTCATACGATATTACTACTTTCACCTGCTGATCCGGAAAAATCTTCAGCAAGTAATTACTCAATCCTTGAGTAGCTCGTCCTATTGTATACTTGTTCATCCTGTTGGTGCCCACTCCCATGATTCCCCGCAAACCGCCTGTACCAAACTCTAGGTCTTTATAAAAACTATCGGTCAGCTCCGTATATTGTTCTGTGTCAAAAAGCTGTTTTACCGCATTGATGGTCTGTTCGTCATAAGGCGTGCGCAACCAACTCTCTGCTCGCGCTTGGACCACTGGATCTAAATTCGTTGTCATTTGCTATGAAAATTGTCTGTTTGTCTTAAAAAATAATTACGTCACCATAAAGCATAACTAATGCCAAAATAGTGTTTGGCAACAATCAGCTCTTCGCCCGCCGTGCCATATCCATCAGTTTATCCCATAACGCATCCGGTATTGCCTCCAAACCATTGAACTGGCCTGCCCCCTGTAGCCACTCCCCCCCGTCAATGGTAATGATCTCGCCATTTATGTATCCGGCAAAGTCTGATAGTAAAAAGGCGGCGAGATTGGCAAGCTCTTGATGGTCGCCCACGCGCTTCAGCGGCACCCGGTTTTTGAAATCGAACTGCCCCGCCAAATCACCCGGCAACAACCGCTCCCAAGCGCCCTTGGTTGGAAAGGGGCCGGGGGCAATGGCATTACTGCGGATACCGTATTTCCCCCACTCCACAGCCAATGAGCGCGTCAGCGCCAGCACACCACCCTTGGCGGCCGCAGAAGGCACCACATAGGCTGATCCCGTAAATGCATACGTGGTAACAATATTCAGAATACTTGCCGGTTGTTTCCGGGAAATCCAATGCTTACCAAACGCTAATGTGCAATGGGCTGTGCCGTTTAATACGATATTGACTATTGCCGAAAAAGCATTTGCCGAAAGTCGTTCTGAGGGTGAAATGAAATTACCCGCAGCGTTGTTTACCAGCGCATCGACCCGGCCAAATCGCTCTAACGACCGGGAAAGCAGCTGTTCCACCTGGGCGTAGTCCCGAACATCACACGCTACCGGAAATACCTGTCCTCCCGTACTGGCCATCATTTCTTCGGCAGCCTTTTCCAACACGTCCAGCTTACGGCTGGCAATAACAACCTGAGCTCCTATCTCCAGAAAATACGTGGCCATAGCCCTTCCTAAGCCGGTACCCCCTCCGGTTACTACAACGGTTTTATGTTGAAGCGCATTCTCGCGCAAAGCTCCGCCAACTATCATCATTGCCTTTCAAGTTATCTATAATCGCTTTGACGATGGATCGGGTTGCGGGCGACCACCACTGCCTTAACACCTCCTCAACGGAGTCTGTTTGCTCCGCATCGAAACCGGCAAGCAAAGCCTTCCGCAGGTTACGCTTACTCTGGCGCCATGTATTTCGTTCGTGCTGCAAGTAATTTCTTAATTGCCGCTCCGCCGCGGTACGCATACCCTTGACTGAAACCACCTCATCCACCAGCCCTACCTCAAGCGCTTCCCGCGGCTTGAATAGCCGCCCGGCCAAGAGATAACGATAGGCTGCCGCCTGACCAAGCCAAAAACCATACAACTGATAAATGCTATTCGGCACTATGATGCCGACGGGCACTTCGTTTAACCCGATAATATAATCGCCTTCTACCATTATCCGATAATCACAGCACATTGCCAACACACATCCCCCGGCAGGACTATGCCCACTTATAGCCGCTATCGCCGGCTTATCGAATGCGATGAATGCGCGAATGACATCCATAAACGTGTGCCAAAACCGCCTCGTTTCCACCTCATCATACGCATATAAAGCTACCAAATCCAGTCCTGCGCTAAAAAAATCCTCTTTGCCATGGAGGACGATTCCTTCTATTGCCGGATCCTCTTGCGCGCTTTCGATTACCTGTAAAATCTCGTCCAGCATTTGCTGGTGAATAGCATTTGATCGGCCCCGATTGAGATAAATATGGGAAACCCGCTCATCTACCCTAACGTTGATAAACTCCATTTATTCACTGATTTGTTGCTGCCCTATTGTATCCACCACACGCCTGAAACTACTTAACCGTAATATAATGTACAACACGCGCCAACCGGCCATCCACGGCCACGCCTTCTATCAGAATACGGTATGTTCCCGGACTCTCGGCGGTATAAAATTCAAAAGAAGCGTTTCCTGTTTGATCTGTAACCAGATTCGGCGCCCAATGGATGGTGGTGCGCAGATCTTTCATTGCCGCAAGTGAGTCAACCGGCGCGCTGTAATCCGGCGCATAAAACTCCCGTACCTCATAATATCCCTGAGGACTATGTGTAACGACTCCCGGGGTGTACAAATCTCTATTATATAAACCGCTATCCCCGCGCTTTGTCGTAATGATAATGACACCACCACCACCCCTACTACCGTAAACGGCAGTATTGCCAATGCCACGCAACACCTCAATCGTTTCTATATCAAACGGATTAATCATCGATAGTGCGTCGGACTCCATAAACATACCGTCCAAAACAATCTGCATCGGCTGGTTCATTGAACGGGTGGAATAGGGTACACCATTACGGAAAATCACACCAACTAGGCGACCCTGTAAGCATATTTCCAGAGAAGGGCACCCCATCAGAAGATCCTCCGCGGTAAGCACCTGATCGGCATTTCCCGGACCATTGAGGTTACTGGAATGCGTTACCTTTTTTTGAGACGCTTTTTCGGTCACTTTCACTTCTTCCAGTAAAATGGTTTTTTCCCTAAGGCCATATTTTTCCATTTCCCGGAATTGTTCCTCTGTATTTTTAAGATAGGCGCTAACCGATTGATTCACATTAATCGTGGCATCTGGCGCATTAGGGTTACGTGAAACCTGCTGTCTGGGGGACTCATCGAGCTGGATATCAACATTCTTACGCCCGCGTTCATCTCGCGCCTGTACAACAAACTTTGCCTCATCATAAAATAGCAGCCTGTCAAAACTAAACCGTCCATCAGGGCCCGTTATCGTATCAATTACAGTGAGTGCGTTGCTTGTAGACAATACTGTTACAGTGGCATTGGGCACAGGCGTTTTACCATCACGTTTAGTAACGATGCCGCTGATACGTAGATCCTGTTCTGGATGATGCGGCAAATCCGGTATCTTGCTGGTTAATAACTCCTGCCAGTTTATCCGGCTCCAACCCTGCGTAAGCATTACATTATCAAGCAGCCTTTTCTTGGAAATATCCATGTCGTCGAAATAATACTCCGGCGTCTCGATATATCCTTTGATGTCCGAACTCAACAACAGCGAGGCATAAATATTTCCATCGCGATGACCGTCTACAGGGACCTTTCCCAAGTCAATTACCGCGGCAGAAAGGGCAGCAATACCATTGCTGTCTACCTGCTCACCAACACCGATATTAACCACAACCTTTTCTTTTGCAGCGTAGGTTTCCTTTGGTGTTGATACCGTCAGAGGAAACGTGGCATTCCCATGAGCGTTGAAAATGGCGCGTTCTGCAAGCGGTCCCTGTTCCGGCGAAAATAACGTAATTTGGACTACCCCGTCCGGAAGCCCCTCTCTCGGAACGGAAAACACCGATTCATTTTTTGTTAGCTTACTCTTTGCTGCGTAAAAGACGCTGCCGTTACGTTGAAGCAAAAGCATGATTTCCTGGCCACGCACCAAATCGTCAGTGGCAAAAGCCTGCACAAAAATATTTTTATCCAACTCATTGTTAACCGCAATAGCATAACCGGAACGCTCTACGGCGGGAAGTTCATGCGCTGCTTCGGTTCCATCGGCGTAGGTCACTTTAGCGGTATAGGTACGTCCCTCCTGCGGTACGAAACTAACATTTCCCATTCCTGCGTATGCCGACTCGAAGTCGGCAATACGCGTTCCCTGATCGTCTTCGATATACCCTTCCACGCTAACACCCAACCCCTCTGGTTTAAGCGCTTTAAACGCAACCTTGGTTAAATGGCCCGCCAACAACCGGCCGCTTTCTGCAAAGAATTGGATGCTATTGGCTGCTGATGTGGTCTTCAGCGGAATGGTTTTGCGAATGGTTTTTTCTGGCGTTAATAACGTAAGCTCTATTTTCCCGCTCTTAAGGTTGAACGGTTGTTTGTTTACAAAATCAAACGCTATACGCCCTTGTTCGTCCGTTGTCTTCCGCCCGCGACTGATACTCCGCTCCTCCATAATCACCTCATAATTTACATTCATATCGCCAAGCACCTCCCCGTTTAAATCGGTAAAAATAATCTCTGCATTGACTGTATGAACCGGTGAGTTTTGGTAAGAAAACGAACTCTGCGTAATCACTTGATCGGTGCGTGCATTACCCACGGGTATTACTCGGTCAAAGAACGTATCACTGTCAAAATTCCGCATCCAGTTGGTATATGCCCGTACCCGGTAGTTTCCTTCCTGGAGGGAATCCGCTAGCTGGAAATCTCCCATGGTAACCCCCGCTATCAGAGGCAAACGGACGGATTGCACAATCTGGTCGTTAGGGCTGATGAGATCTACATACAGTATCTTGCTTAGGCCGGAAAGGTTATTGTATGTACCAATGGTCACGTATCCTTTAAACCAGACATCATCCCCAACGGTATAATAGGGTTTATCCAGATGAAGGTAAACTTTTTCTCGCGGATAATCTTCAGCATATCGCTGCAAATTGGCTAATATGGTATCTGTAACATAGGTTTGGGCAACTGCCAAATGATGAGCTAAGCTCAACATACACCAACAAAAAATTGCCTTTGATTTCATAATCATGTTATTTGGCCCCGGTGAAAGTTACGAAAAAATCAGTGTGCATCGGCCGAAAAAAATATCTTTGCACGGTGAAACCGACCAAGGCAACGTAATCTCCAAGAGATTACGCAAGCACCGGTTTCGTTAACTTCTTAAATTCAATTAGTTAAGAATGAATATTCTAATTATCGGTGCTGGCGGGCGTGAAAGTGCATTCGCCTGGAAAATAGCCCAAAGCGAACAAATCGACCGGCTATTTATTGCGCCGGGTAATGCTGGCACCAGCCATTACGGCCAGAACGTACCCCTGCAGGTTACCGATTTCAACGGGATAGCAGACTTCGTACTGCAGAACCACATAGATATGGTGGTTGTTGGCCCTGAAGAACCGTTGGTAAAAGGTATCCATGATTATTTCCTTGACCGGGGCGACCTTCGGCATATACCGGTTATTGGCCCACGGAAAGACGGGGCACTGTTGGAGGGCAGTAAAGATTTCGCGAAGCAATTCATGCTGCGCCACGGCATCCCTACGGCCGCCTCCAAATCTTTTGACAGAACAACGTTAACCGAAGGACTGGCTTACCTGGAAACACAGCATTTACCCGTCGTACTGAAAGCCGATGGTTTGGCTGCCGGCAAAGGTGTGCTAATCTGCACCACCTTGGAAGAAGCCAAGGCTGAACTGCGAGCTATGCTTGCTGAAGCTAAATTCGGTGAAGCAAGCAATAAAGTAGTTATCGAAGAATACTTAGCCGGTATAGAACTATCGGTTTTTGTCCTCACCGATGGCGATAGCTATAAAGTGCTGCCTGCAGCGAAGGACTATAAACGTATTGGGGAAGGAGACACAGGGCTTAACACGGGAGGCATGGGATCAGTATCGCCAGTACCATTTGCCGACGACTCTTTTCTAAACAAGGTGGAGGAGCGTGTCATTATACCCACCATCAGCGGGCTCAAAAAAGATGAAATTTCCTATAAAGGCTTTATTTTTATCGGCTTGATGAATGTAAACGGCGAGCCCTACGTCATTGAATATAATGTACGTATGGGCGATCCTGAAACCGAAAGTGTGCTGCCGCGCATTGAAAGTGACCTCGTTGATCTGTTGCAGGGTGTAGCGCAGGGCAACTTATCCGATCGTTCGTTTACCGTGTCACCCAAGACGGCCGCCACCGTAGTGCTCGTATCGGGCGGCTACCCGGGCGCATACGAGTCAGGCAAGACCATCAGCAACATTGAAAACGTGAGAGAATCTTTTGTTTTTCACGCAGGGACTCAGGAAGAAGCAGGCACGATAACAACCGCCGGGGGACGCGTCCTGGCGGTAACGGCGTTGAAAGATTCCTTGTTCGACGCGTTGCAACAAGCGACCGCCGATGCCGGCCGTATTTATTTTGAAGGTAAATACTTCCGTAAAGATATCGGCTTCGATCTGATATAAAATTTGGATTGCTTTATTTGTAACTATCCAAATTACGGTATATATTTGCACTCCATTTTGAATGGCCCATTCGTCTATCGGTTAGGACGTCAGATTTTCATTCTGAAAAGAGGAGTTCGATTCTCCTATGGGCTACACGTAGCGACTTGTTGATTCATCAACAAGTCGCTTTTGTTTGCATAATATTGTAAAGCACAAGGACTTACTCTCTTAAACCGGCCTGACTCATCTTTTCTGTTAAAAAGCGTTAAACCTTACGGCGGCATGCCGTTATCGGGTTTAAAACCCGTATCTTCGGAAAATTATAGAATTATTTATTTTTTTCAGGATTACCACATGTCCAAGATTAGTTTCCAAAGCAACAACAAACCATTTGCAAGCACGCTCCGCAACCGGGTGAATGACTATTTCAAAACACATAATATTTCCAATACCGGCAACCGCAAGCTATATATTAAGAGTTTGGTATTGCTGATTACAGCCGTTAGTTTATACCTTACGTTGCTGTTCGTTTCGCTGCCAGCATGGATCTTATGCTTGCTTTGCGTATTGCTGGGCGTAAATTTTGCAACCATTGGTTTCAATATCATGCATGAGGGCGGGCATCAGAGTTTTTCAAAGAAAGCATGGCTGAATAACATTTCGGCGTACACCTTAAACATGCTCGGCGGTACTATTTACTTCTGGAAACAGAAACACAATATCAGCCACCATACTTACACCAACGTTGACGGACTTGACCACGATATCGATATCAAATTTATGCGCATGCACACAGAACAGCCCAGGAAATGGTTTCATCGCTTTCAGTTTGCCTATTGGTTTGTGCTCTATGGAATATCCTATATCGCTTGGGTACTGTTCCAAGATTTTGAAAAGTATTTCACCGGAAAAATGGGTGTCAAAGCCGACAGGAAAACAATGCCTGTTCGTGAACACGTCATCTTTTGGGCTACAAAATTAGGTTATGCCGGAGTCTACCTTATTATCCCTATCCTCACGGTCGGTTGGCTGCCTGCATTATTGGGCTGGCTCATTGCCGGCGTTTCATGCGGCTTCTGTTTGGCGGTGGTGTTCCAACTTGCCCATGTGGTGGAGGCCACGCAATTCCCTGCGGCCGATGCCGATACCGGTAAAATAGAGCAGGAATGGATGGTGCACCAACTAAGTACCACGGCCAATTTTGCAACCCGTAGCCGCATAGTTTCGTGGTTGTTGGGTGGGCTCAATTTTCAGGTGGAACACCATCTTTTCCCACGCATCAGCCACGTACATTACCCCGCAATAAACCAACTGGTAAAAAAGACGTGCAAGGAATTCAACGTTGCTTATATTGAACATCGCACAATGGGCCATGCGTTTTTATCCCATCTTCGGCACATTTATCAATTAGGCAGAGGTTAGTTGCCTCCTTTCCGGACGGTTTCTGCCTGTAGGCCGCGAGGGCCCTTCTTTGCGGTATACTCGACATTATCACCCACCGCAAGCGGCTCTGAAAGATCATTCACATGGAAAAATATGCGCTCTTGGGTGCGTGAATCGGTTATAAAACCGAAACCACGTGATTCATCAAAATACGTTACTGTACCCGTGGGGACAGCATCCGATGCATCGCCTGATTCCGCCTTGGGTGTCACAATCGGGATATCTTCCAGCGCGATCGGTTTGGCTTTTTTGGGATCAGGCGGAGTCGAAGAAATATTACCATTTTCATCCACATACGCTATCATATCTTCCAGACTTTTTGTCTTGCCCGATTCCTGCCTTTTTTCGTCTCTGCGCTGCTCTTTTTCTTTGCGCTTCTGAAGCCTCTTTTTTGTTTTTTCCTTTTTGTTGTATGTTTCTTGAGATCTTGCCACGTAATTCCTATTTGTTTTTTATTTAATTATCCACTAAGCCGCCACATGGGCTGTTTTAGCTTTCCGTTTTTTCTTTTTCCTTTTCGGAGCATTCGGCACACTTCCCTGCTGTATTTGATTAGACGGTCGCCCTATCTGCGCAGCTTCCGTTGATGCAAAGGGATGATCTGCAAATGTCGGAATGGTCTGCCCCGTCAATTTCTGGATTTGCCCAAGATATTCCCATTCCTCAGCATCACAGAAA
This sequence comes from Parapedobacter composti, assembly GCF_900112315.1. GTDB lineage: Bacteria > Bacteroidota > Bacteroidia > Sphingobacteriales > Sphingobacteriaceae > Parapedobacter > Parapedobacter composti. Next base: position 148,432 of record NZ_FOLL01000010.1, read on the forward strand.
GACCAAGCTCTTCCACTTGCTCCTGCCCGGCCTGTTCTCCCTATCCGGTGCACATATGTTTCCGGTTCGTTGGGTAGATCATAGTTGATCACCAATTGCAAATTATCCACATCAATCCCACGCGCAGCAATATCAGTGGCCACTAGAACATTGATTTTGCCAGTCTTGAAAAACGTCAGAGCCTTCTGCCGCGCTTGCTGAGATTTATTGCCGTGTATGGCTTCTGCAGCAATGCCCACTTGTTTAAGCTTCCTCACGATTTTATCGGCGCCGTGCTTAGTACGTGAGAAAACCAAGATGTTAGCTCCTTGTTCTTCTTTAATCAAATGGCTCAGCAAGCTGATTTTATCCGGCTTGGAAACAGGGTATATGGCCTGCGTTATTTTTTCTACCGTTGAAGATACAGGCGTTACAGCGATCCGTTCCGGATTCTTCAGAATAGATCCAGCCAAATCTTCGATATTCTTTGGCATGGTAGCTGAAAACAACAGCGTCTGCCGATTGGCAGGTATCACCGCCATGATTTTCCTGATGTCCTTGATAAAGCCCATGTCCAGCATCCGGTCAGCTTCGTCAAGCACTAAGTAGCGCAAATCCTGTAAGGAAACAGCGCGCTGATTAAGCAGGTCTAGTAGGCGGCCCGGAGTAGCAACCAGAATGGCTGGCCGCGACCGAAGCGCCATAATCTGATTGTTAATGGATACACCACCAAAAACCACTGTATGCTTGACGGGAGTCAGTCTCGCGTATACAGAAATATTATCGCCAATCTGTATAGCCAATTCCCGCGTTGGAGCTAATATTAATGCCCGCGGCCCGGCAGCCCGTGCCGTATCTTCCGACAGGAACTGAATAAGAGGCAGGGAAAAAGAAGCGGTTTTGCCGGTTCCCGTTTGTGCACAGGCTAAAACATCGCGTTTTTGTAAAATGACCGGTATAGCCCTTTCCTGAATAGGAGTGGGTGTTTGATATCCTGTTTCTTCCAGCACCTTCAATATCGGCTTGGAAAGATTTAATGTTGAAAACTGCAAATTCGTTCATTTTAAAGTGCTGAATGCATAACAGCACCGACATCCAGTCTAATATGGATCATATGAGAGGATACCGCAAAGATAAGGTATTTTTCTTACAACTCTTTAGAAATCTTAAAATAAGCACCACCTTTGCACTATGTTAAAGGCGCTTCTTGTATTCCCTTTCAGCCCGTGCCAGAAAGATGCCGGCGCCCCCAATGCTGAACAAATAATAATTACGATTAGTCTTCTACACGGTTGAAAAATCCAGTCCAACAAGTCATATATTTTTCAGCAGGTTTGGCTTTTGCCATCCTTTGGGCGTCAGCTTCGGCAGCTACAAAAATCGGACTGCAATCCGCTCAGCCGTTTGTAATGGCCATAACCCGTTTTGCACTTGCTGCTGCCATTATGCTTGGTATTTCACACACCTTAATACAGCGAACGATACCGGCAGACAAGCGCATATGGAAGCAGTTAATCATCTACGGGTTCCTGAACGTTGGGCTGTATCTGGGCTTGTATGTACTGGCCATGCAGGAGGTGTCGGCCGGATTGGGCACGCTGTTCGTAGCCACCAACCCTGTACTTATTATGCTCATAAATACGATTTGGTACAAGCAACCTCTAAAACCCATTGCTATTATAAGTTTTGCGCTATGTATAGCCGGCATGTTGGTGGCCGCTTATCCGCTTTTCGCTGATAGCCATGCCAGCCCAAGGGGCATCTTCACGCTATTCCTGAGTATGTTGTCTTATTCAGCCGGAGCGATTTATTTTGCCCGGCAGGACTGGAAAAACCTGCATATCCTGACCATCAATGGCTGGCAAACGCTATTTGGCGGACTATGCCTTCTGCCGTTTGCATTGTTTTTCTTCAATCGTGAAGCCAATGTTTTCGACGATCGTTTTTGGACGGCCGTCCTGTGGTTAGCTATTCCAGTATCCATTATAGCTGTCTTTCTCTGGTTATATTTGCTCCGCGACAATGCGGTAAAAGCCTCCGCGTGGCTATTTTTGTGTCCCATCGCCGGATTCGCTATCGCAGCAATATTGATGGATGAACCGCTCTCTTGGTATACCTTCGGTGGGGTTGCGCTTGTATTGACAGGTCTCTACTTGGTACAGCGGATGAAAACGGCAAAGTAAATTGGGATTATGTCTGAACAATTGTATCTTGTCTGCGTGTATACACGTTAGTATTGAACAGGACGTGCTATGAGATTGAAGCTATCATTTGCCACTTTACGGCAGTTGCTCATACTAATCGGAACGGTTGCCTGTTCTACAGCCCTTGGACAAACCGCTATACGGGGAAGGGTGACCGACGCTGCCACCAATCTTGGCATTGGTGGCGTAACCGTGTCGCTGCCCCCTACCGCCCGCGGTACGTCGACAGATAGTTTAGGCTATTATATTCTGCCTCATGACAGTACCGCTACACACATCCGGTTTGATGCTTTGGGTTACAAAACTGTGAGCAAGTCCCTGTTGCCAAACCAATCACAGCCGATAGACGTAGCCCTGGAGGAAGACTTCCAAACCCTCGATGAGGTAATCATTAGTGGTAAAGGTCGCTACCGCAACCAAAATAATCCTGCGGTGGATCTTATCCGTAAAGTCATCGAATATAAACCGGCAAACCGCCTTTCACGCTTTGATCACGCTTCTGTCGAAATCTATGAAAAGATTATGATGGGCGTAACAGAAATACCTAAATTCGTCGCTCAGGGCAGATTGACCCAGAATTACCGGTTTGCTTTTGAAAACGTGGACACGACGCTGCTTCCGGGCCGTTCAGTGCTGCCCGTATACCTCGAAGAAAATGTTTCTACCCGTTACCTGAGAATGCGCCCCAAAACCAGCAAAACCATCGTCTCGGCGACAAAAAAGACGGAACTTGACCAACGATATGTAAATAACCGGAATATAGAAGCTTATTTTAAGTTCATCCATGGCGATATAGATATTTACGAAAACAATATTCTTATCCTTAACAAACCATTCCTGAGCCCTACTGCAGACGCAGCACCGGTGTTCTATAAATTTTTTATTCTGGATACGTTATCGATTGACCAAGGACAGTTTGTGGAGCTTCTTTTTGTACCTCGGAATGAGCAAGATCGGCTGTTTTCAGGTAAATTACAGATTGCGCTCGACGGAAATTATGGCATCCGCAGGGCTGATATCTGGATTGGCCGCCAAGCGAATCTCGATTGGGTGAATCATGTGGATATTTCATTGCATTTCAGCCGCCATCATAGCGGCATTTACCTTTTGTCCTATTCCGATATGAGAATCGACTTCAGTCCGCATGGCGGTAAACCAGGCGCCTTCGGCCAACGGACATTGGTATACAGGAAATACGATACGGAAACGCCCATACCCCGAGGAACTTTTGAAGGCCAGCTTTGGCAAAAGGAGGCCAACGCAGACAACCAATCGGATGAATACTGGCACCGCAGCAGACCCTCTCCGCTTACCGAAACCGAAGCCCGAACGTATGCCAATACTGATAGCCTACAGCATAACCGGGCATTCCAGCGTACCTTAAAATGGGGATACATCCTTTCTAAAGGCTTTGTTCCGGCAGGAGGCATAGAATTCGGCCCTTTTGAATACTCTTATAGCTTCAATGAGCTTGAAGGCAGTCGCCTACGGCTAAGCGGCCGGACAACCCCGCAACTTTCTCCGAACTTTTACGCAGAGGGGTATCTCGCCTATGGGTTCGGCGACCAACGAGTCAAATTCTATGGAGGGGCAGCCCATACACTCAATGGCCGGCAAATCGGTGAATACCCGTCGCACTACCTGCAAGCAACGTATCAACGGGACGCGCGTGAACCGGGGCAGCAACTCGGATTTCGTAACGGCGATAACTTTGTGCGTTCCTTCCGCAGCGGCCCGCAGGACAATTGGCTTTACCACGATAATTTTCGGGTAAGCCATGTCATTGAATTCGGCAATCACTTCATGCTGCAAACGTCATTGGCATCGTTACGGCAAACCCCCGCGGCGCAGCTTCGTTTCGTTACTTCAGGCAATCCTGCCGATACTTTAAGCACATTGCAGGCAACAGAGATAGGGTTCGATCTGCGTTGGGCGCCAAACGAAGAGTTTTTCCAGCGTAACCTCGACCGATCGCCCATTGTCAACGAATATCCCATATTCAACTTGCGTTATAACATGGGCATTAAGAATCTTTTAGGTAGCGGCTATGATTACCACGCGCTCCGACTAAATGTTTTCAAGCGGGTGTTCCTCTCGCAATTGGGGTTGGCGGATATCTCCATGGGCGCCGGTTATATCTTCGGCACGGTACCATATCCGCTGCTTGACATTCCCAACGCTAACCAAGCTTATTTGCTCACACCCGATGCTTATAACTTGATGAATAACTTGGAATTTGTGAGCGACCAATACTTCAAGTTAAGCATCGAGCATCGTCTGCATGGTTTTATTCTCAATAAAATCCCGTTGCTAAAATTGCTGAAATTGCGCGAAGTGGCCGGATTTAAACTACTTTACGGTAATGTAAGGCATGAAAACCGACCTGCAGATAATCCGCATTTGCTTTTGCTCCCTACAAATGAACACGGCAGCCCCACAACGTTCTTGTTACAACGAACGCCATATATGGAGGCGAGTGCGGGACTGGAAAACATTTTGAATATATTCCGAATAGAGTATGTCCGCAGATTATCGTATCTTGACCATCCGAACATCAGGAAAGCAGGCATACGGTTTGGCGTAAAAATTGATTTCTAATGATCTACCAAAATTTATCTATCGTAGACAGCGGTACCATACGCCGCCTCATTATCTCGCGTGAACATAAACTCAACGCGCTTGACAAACGCTCACTGGCTGAACTGCATCACGCAATTGCCGATTCCATTGCTGATAAATCTGTCCGGGGCGTGATACTCACCGGGGCGGGCGACAAGGCTTTTGTAGCTGGGGCGGATATCGCAGATTTCGCAGATTTAGATACCGAACAAGGGCGCACGCTCGCACGCGAAGGCCAAAACAAGGTGTTTGATTTGATTCATCACGCTTCCAAACCGTTCATTGCAGCCATTAATGGCTACGCGTTGGGAGGCGGCCTTGAACTAGCGATGGCCTGTCATATCCGGGTTGCCGTTTCCTCCGCGAAACTGGGCCTGCCGGAGGTGTCGTTGGGCCTCATCCCCGGATACGGCGGTACCCAACGCCTCACCCAACTCGTGGGCCGTGGACGGGCATTGGAGATGATACTCTCCGGCGATATGATATCTGCCGCGGAAGCCCTTGAATACGGTTTGGTAAACCACGTGGTCGACCCCTCAATATTGTTCAGCAAAGCAATGGATATCGCAAACCGCATTGCATCGCGTTCCTCCCACGCGGTAAACCTTGCTATACAGGCGGTCAATGCCGGTCTAGACCCCGCTCAAAACGGGTACGAGGCCGAAATCGACGCCTTTGGCCAGTGTTTTGGTACGCCGGATTTCAAAGAGGGGGTAGCGGCGTTTTTGGAAAAACGAAAACCAAACTTCTGAATGGGGAGTTATCTGGGTAAACAGATAATCGGCGCTACGTATGCCTTATTCTATATTTACCCGAAAAGAACGGAACACAATCACGCTTGTTCTATTGATCTTGCTCGGCACCATCATCGCGTATGCCGTGCGGGGCATCATAGGGGCATTACTTGGCACCATCGTATTATACACACTGTTCAGGCCCGTCAATAGCTGGATGATAGAACGGTTGCGATGGCGGCGTCCAATGGTCGCGGTATTGATTATCATCGGCTCTTTTATCATCATCGTCTTACCTTTCCTCGGTATCGGTACAATGCTTGCCAATAAGGTAATAGCGCTCGTGAAAAACCCCGATTGGATCGAAAGACTAGTGAATACCGTCAATGATTTTGCGGGAGATAAACTGGGCAAACCGGATTTATTGCAAGAACAATTGGAAAGAAGCGCCACTTACTTTGGTGGCCTGCTTACCTCTTTACTCAGTGGAGCCGCAGGCCTCTTCCTCGATATCGCAGTAATGTATTTCCTGCTGTATTTTATTTTGGTTAACTTCAGAGGTTTTGAACAGGGGTTATTGCGGTATTCCCCCTTCGGCATAGAAAATGCGATGAAGTTTGGCCTTGAACTCCGTAACATCACATATTCCAATGTTGTTGGCCAAACGATTATTGCGCTGGTACAAGGCGCGGCACTCGCGTTGGGGTTTTGGATTTTTGGGTTTGATGACGCGTTCTTCTGGGGAGTGATATGCGCTATTCTGGCTTTCATCCCCTTACTGGGACCGCCGCTTATATTCGTCCCTGCCGCGATAATTGCCTTTACACAGGGCAGTAACCTTGCCGCCATAGGCCTGTTGATTTACGGCTTCGTAGTGGTTATCAATATAGACAATGTGTTACGCCTGATAATTGCTAAAAAGCTGGGCGACATCCACCCGATTATTACTGTAGTAGGTATCATCATCGGACTCCCGCTATTTGGTGTCATGGGACTCGTATATGGCCCCCTCCTGCTTTCGTATTTCCTCATCACCGTGCGTATTTATGAGGCCAATAAGCGGCATATCGAACCGGATAATGAGGTTACGCTAAAATAGTGATAATACCAGCAATCTTTATCTTTGTAAAAACTGGTTTTACCATGCGGAATACCTTACTGTTAATCGTAGCCTTTAGTTGCAATGCGGCCAAATCTCAATCGATACACTATCAATTCACGGGCGATCACATAGAACTTACTGAGGCGGGAGCGTCGCATTTGGCACAATTGCCCCTCCAGTGCATGCAACAGGCATATCCTTATAAAACAGGCATTGTTTTTACGGACTCCACGTTAATACTCCCGCCCAGCAACTATCATCCGGCCTTTTATGGATGCTTTGATTGGCATAGCAGCGTGCACGGCCATTGGATGTTGGTCCGATTGCTGAAACTCTTCCCGGATATACCCGAAGCCGCAGAAATAAAAGCCAAACTTTCCCAAAACCTTTCTGAAGCGAACATAGCTACCGAAATGCGCTTGTTTCAAGGCCTGAACCAAAGCTTTGAACGGACGTACGGATGGGCTTGGCTACTGCAACTTCAAGCAGAACTTCTATCATGGGAAGACCCTATCGGACACACATTAAGCAAGAATGTCTGGCCGTTGGCCACTATACTGGCCCAATCCTATATTAACTATCTGCCTAAAATGAACTATGCCATCCGTGTGGGCGAACATTCGAATCTGGCATTCGGACTGCGGTTGGCATATGATTACGCGGTGCTTGCCGGAGACACAGCGCTCCGTTCCGTCATCCAGCATACTGCCCTGCGTTTCTATGCGAAAGACACCGATTGCCCACTAGCCTGGGAACCGGGCGGTGCCGATTTTTTAAGCCCATGCTTAGAGGAAGCAGACCTGATGCGGAGAATCCTTCCGCCTCCCGCTTATCGCAAATGGTTGAAAAAATTCCTTCCACAGCTATTCAAAAAATCATTCTCCCTTGAGCCTGGAACCGTAACAGATCGCACAGATGGTAAGCTCGTGCATCTTGATGGATTAAACCTCAGTCGTGCGTGGTGTCTCTACGGCATCGCTCGATATACAGGCGTAAACCAGGCACGGTTAACGGCCATAGCGAAGGAACATCTGCAGGCAGCATTGCCCCATGTGGCCAGTGGCGACTATATGGGGGAACATTGGCTGGCCTCCTTCGCCGTTTATGCGCTCACCGCACAAAATGACTAAGCAATACTATATCGAATGTTAACCAACGCCGGTTATTTTGTCAACGGTATTCGGAATGCGCAGCATTTTAGCTAAGTTTGCCGTCTTATGAGCAAGCAGACGGACGACTTTTTCAAAAACGTTATTTCACACGCTAAGGAGTATGGTTTCGTATTTCCTTCCAGCGAGATATATGACGGCTTAAGCGCAGTTTATGACTACGGTCAGCTGGGGGCCGAACTCAAAAACAATCTGAAGGCCTACTGGTGGAAAGCCATGGTACAGCTCCATGAGAATATCGTTGGCATTGACGCGGCCATTTTCATGCATCCCACTACATGGAAAGCTTCTGGACACGTGGACGGTTTCAACGATCCGATGATAGATAATAAGGATTCCAAGAAGCGTTACCGTGCTGACCAATTGATTGAAGAACGGATTGCAACCTATGAGGCAGACGGAAAAATCGACCAAGCCGAACAATTGCAGGCAGACCTCGATGCTGCGCTTAATGCCGACGATTTGGCCGGACTCAAGTCGCTTATAGAGACGCATAACATCGTATGTCCCATATCAGGTACGAAAAACTGGACGGACGTACGACAATTTAACCTGATGTTTTCCACGCAGATGGGCGCCTCGGCAGAAGACGCCGAAACAGTATACCTCCGACCGGAAACAGCACAAGGGATCTTCGTTAACTTCCTTAACGTCCAGAAAAGCGGACGGATGAAAATTCCTTTCGGCATTGCCCAGATAGGCAAGGCCTTCCGTAATGAAGTAATTGCCCGTCAGTTCATTATGCGTATGCGTGAGTTTGAACAAATGGAAATGCAGTTCTTTGTGCGGCCAGGCACCGAACTGGAGTGGTATCAACAGTGGAAAGAAACGCGCCTGAAATGGCATTTGGCAATCGGTGGCAGTTCGGCCAAGTATCGATATCACGATCATGTAAAGCTTGCCCACTACGCTAACGCGGCAGTAGATATCGAATACGAATTTCCTTTTGGCTTCAAAGAAGTAGAAGGAATTCACTCACGCACTGACTTTGATCTCAGCCAGCATCAAAAGTATTCAGGTAAGAAAATACAATACTTTGATCCTGAAATTAGCCAGAATTACGTTCCTTATGTGATTGAAACTTCCATAGGTCTTGATCGGCTGTTCCTTACCGTACTCTGTAATGCTTTTGAGGAACAGGATCTGAGCACAGCTGAAAAACAAGACTCCCGTTCCGTACTTCGTTTTCACCCGGCATTGGCGCCAGTGAAAGCCGCCGTACTCCCTTTAACCAAAAAAGATGGTTTGCCGGATAAGGCAAGGGAAATTCTCAACCGGCTAAAACTGGATTATAATGTTCAATATGATGAAAAAGATTCTATCGGCAAACGTTATCGGAGGCAAGACGCTATCGGCACTCCATTCTGCATCACGATAGACTACCAATCATTGGAAGACGACACAGTTACCCTACGCCACCGCGACAGCATGGAGCAAGAACGCGTGGCCACGTCAGATTTGGAAAAGATAATCCGTAACTTGGTCGATTGGAAAAATCTGTTGGTCAAATTATAGGACTTTCCGTTACGCTCAATCCGGGGCCGCGTATCGCGGCTTCTACACGACGCCATGAATGATGAGTCGGGGCGGACAACCAGAAAACGGTGAAGAAGGCCTTACGGCAATTGACCGTTTATGCAGTTGTTGGCTAGACTAATCATAATACACGTCTAATTCAGCGATCGATATTATTGACCGGCCTTCCCGCATATCCGCTACGGCGGCTACTGTAAATCTGAAATAACGAGCATGCTTCGGTTTATCAAACGCTACATACTGTAGAATCGGATTCGCTATGATGTTGGAAAATTCTCCTTGCGCCGCATGCTCCCAGTTCTTGCCATCGTTACTGGTTTCAAACAGATAGCTGCTTATCGACCCGGCAGCACTTCCGTCCTGCCGCGGCAGGTACCCAAAGCCCGTAATCGGCTGCGTTTTTCCCATGTCAATGGCCACAGACGCAGGCAGTACTAGTTCAGAGGTTATCCATACTGTTTCCTTACGCCCATCCATAGCAAGAAGCGGGTTTCCTCCCGTCTGGTCATCACCAACCACCATCCAACCTGAGCGATCAATCGCTTTATGCTCCCTTACAGCAACCGCATAATTCACCGCCGCCTCTTTAAATAGTCCGAAATCGCTTAGCGCCACCGAAACCGGGGCAAACAAACGCAAGCGCAGGCGCTGAGCCGTGATGGGTTCTTTCAGCCGAATAATTCGGTTTGCCCCTATACTAGTGGCCATCGTCAAGGGATTCCAGCTTTCATTCTCCCAGACGTCTATCCAAACGCTATCCAACCGTTGTCCCAACTTAATGTTTTCACGCAAACGTATAAGGTCGAATACTGCTGGCTCCCTAAGGTCTATGACCAATTGCGGCTCGGTCACAGTGTCATCCGTCGCCCAATAACTATACCGGCCGGCATCCAGAAGATTATCTGGCCCGAAATATCGATTGTTACCATTTCTGACGTTTGACGCCCAGAATGATGCTCCATAGGCAAGGTTAGCCGCAAAGGTTCTCTCCAGCTTTTCACCGAATCCTTTTAATGATGCTACATCATTGGGATGCAATCGCCCGGCGGTATCCGGTGCCAAACCGAGGTTGAACACGGCGCCGCGACCCACACTTTGAATGTAAATCTCAAAAAGCTGATCCGGAGTTTTCACTTGCTGGTCTTGTTCCGGATGGTAGAACCATCCCGGACGGTGGGGCACATCGCATTCGGCTGGAATCCAATATTGGCCATCGCGTTGCCCTGTACCGATTAACGTATAATCCGTGGCACCAGGGGCAGGCTTGGCACCATTCACACCTACCGGTGTATATGTCGCCCAACAAGTTTCCGGAGCTATTCCGTCTTCCGTACCAACCCAGCGAACATCTGGACCGACATCACTGAAAATTACAGCCGTAGGTTGCAGCTTACGAGTTATTGGCCAAGTCTTTTCTTCCCATTCGTAATAGGTAGATCTGTCGATACGTCGCATCTCATTGGCGCCTCCGTAATAACCATCGCCCCCGTTTGCGCCATCGTGCCAACTGATAAAAAGCTCGCCATAACCGCTGTAGAGTTCTCGCAACTGTTCCCGATAAGCCTCCGCATATTTTTCATTGCCATAGTCAGGATGATTGCGATCCCAAGCTGAGACGTATACACCAAACTGCAACCCTTTCTCGCGGGCGGCCAGCTCAAACTCTTTCACCATATCGCCTTTTCCATCGCGCCAAGGACTATTGCCGATATGATAATCGGTGGTCTTGGTGGGCCAAAGGCAAAAGCCGTCATGGTGCTTAGCCACTGCTATCAGTCCCTTAAATCCAGCTGACTTGGCGGCTTCCGCAATTTGGCCAGCATCAAACTGCATAGGGTTGAATAAATCAGCCGGAGCATCACCGAAACCCCACTCCTTATTCTGAAAGGTGGTCGGTGTAAAATGGACTAAACAATACATCTCCATCTCGTGCCAATTCAACTGGGCCTTAGTAGGTATAGGCCCATAGGGGGCAGGCTCCTGTTTTCTCCCACCACCTAACTCGCATCCGTTCAATGCCATAACGGCTGCCAGATAGAGTATACTAATTTGTTTACAGTTCAACATAAATTCCGGTTCAATTCCGTAAAGATAGTAGATTGTGACTTAGTCTTTCCTGATTGCAAAGATAATTGAGTATATGGGTAAATTAAAAGAAGGGGCGGTGACGAAGGCATCACAGAAATTATAATGTATCTTAGTTGTATAGATTTTGACTATCGTCTATTGTTATTTATGATATCTTTCAAACCAGGTTATCATTATATTTGAATGACGGGCGTAGCAATGCCCAATGATTTTAACACCCATAGTGTCCAGCGTAACGAGGCGCTAAAGACGTATCATACTTTAAACAGAACCGTCAAATCAATCATAAAAAATGGAAAACAACAAAATCAACATCAGCAAATGCCCTTTTTCCGGATCTATTCAGAAGCACACCGTCGGAACAAACGGCACGAAAAACCGCGATTGGTGGCCTAACCAGCTTAAACTTAGTGTCCTTCGTCAGCATTCGCCCCTATCTAACCCCATGGGCGAAGATTTTAATTATGCGGAAGCATTCAAAAGCCTGGACTATGAGGCACTAAAGAAAGATCTCCATGCGGTAATGACCGATTCGCAGGACTGGTGGCCTGCCGACTTCGGGCATTACGGTCCATTGTTCATCCGTATGGCATGGCATAGTGCCGGCACGTACCGTATGGGTGACGGACGTGGCGGAGCGGGCGCCGGACAGCAACGCTTTGCTCCCCTTAATAGCTGGCCAGACAATGTCAGCCTTGACAAAGCGCGTAGATTACTCTGGCCAATCAAGCAAAAATATGGGCGGAAGATTTCATGGGCAGACCTTATGATTTTGGCTGGAAACGTTGCATTGGAATCTATGGGATTCAAAACCTTCGGTTTTGGTGGCGGACGCGAAGATGTATGGGAACCGGAGGAAGACGTGTATTGGGGCTCCGAAACAACCTGGCTGGGCGGAGACAAACGCTATGCTCATGGCTCGGAAGGTATCGAGAAAGAGGGAGGCGTATTGGTTTCCGAGGATTCTGCAGACGGAGATATACACTCTCGTATCTTGGAAAATCCACTGGCGGCCGTACAGATGGGGTTAATTTATGTCAATCCAGAAGGTCCGGACGGCAATCCTGACCCCATCGCGGCAGCTCATGATATCCGTGAGACATTCAAACGCATGGCTATGGATGACGAAGAAACGGTGGCGTTAATAGCGGGCGGGCATTCCTTTGGCAAAACCCACGGCGCGGGCGATGCATCACTGGTTGGTCCCGAGCCGGAAGCCGCAGACATTGAAGAACAAGGCCTTGGATGGAAAAACAATTTCGGTACCGGTAAAGGCGCAGATACAATCACCAGCGGACTGGAAGTAACATGGACTACTACACCAACTAAATGGAGCAACAACTTCTTTGAAAACTTATTCGGCTTTGAATGGGAACTCAGTAAAAGTCCGGCCGGAGCACATCAGTGGGTGGCAAAAGGCGCCGCTGAGGTTATCCCCGATGCTCATGACCCATCGAAAAAACGTGTACCTACCATGCTTACCACAGATCTATCGCTAAGATTTGATCCCGCTTATGAAAAAATATCAAGACGCTTTCTGGAAAACCCCGATCAATTCGCTGACGCCTTTGCCCGGGCATGGTTTAAGCTAACCCACCGCGATATGGGTCCTAAAACCCGTTACCTAGGACCCGAAGTACCTGAGGAAGAACTGATATGGCAAGATCCGATTCCGGTCGTCAACCATACGCTTGTAGACGATGGTGATATTGCCGAGTTGAAAGCCAGTATATTGGGATCTGGACTATCAATATCTCAACTGGTATCTACGGCATGGGCTTCGGCATCTACATTCCGGGGTTCAGATAAGCGCGGTGGTGCCAATGGAGCACGCATCCGCCTGGCTCCCCAAAAATACTGGGCAGTAAACAACCCTACCGAACTCGCAAGTATATTAGAAACACTCGAAGGCATCCAACAAACATTCAACAATGCGCAGTCCAACGACAAAAAGGTATCCCTCGCGGATATAATCGTATTGGCCGGATGTGCGGGCGTAGAACAAGCCGCCAAAAATGCCGGCTATAACATTACTGTTCCCTTTACTCCTGGTCGTATGGATGCTTCCCCAGAACAAACTGACGTGGAGTCCTTTGCCGTACTTGAGCCGCAGGCAGATGGCTTCCGTAATTACCTCAAAACGAAGTATACCGTGTCTACAGAAGAATTATTGGTTGACAAAGCACAATTGCTGACATTGACAGCTCCGGAAATGACGGTCCTCATTGGCGGCATGCGGGTACTGGACACTAATTTCGACCACTCCCAGCATGGCGTGCTTACCTATCGGCGTGGAACGCTCACGAACGACTTTTTCGTGAACCTGCTGGATATGCGCACTGCCTGGAAGGCCATTGATGACCGCAAAGAGATATTTGAAGGGCGGGACCGCACAACTGGTGAACTGAAATGGACAGCTACCCGGGCTGATCTTATCTTCGGTTCCAATTCTGAACTCCGTGCGATCGCCGAGGTTTACGGAAGTGGCGACGCCCAGGAAAAATTCGTAACAGACTTCGTTGCTGCATGGAACAAGGTTATGAACCTCGACCGTTTCGAGCTACGCTGATTATACTAATACCCGTTCAAGTATATTCCTAGCTTTCAGCCACCATATTAAGGAACGTAATTTAACGAAAAAAGGAGGGAATTCCCTCCTTTTTTCGTTAAATTACGCCCGCTAAAACAGATATTATCCAGATAACAGCTAAAACAAACAGTTATGAACACGTATTTGCCGATCCGCCGCTTTACGCGGCCATTGGTTGTGCTGGCATTTTGCTTGCAGTTTTTCCCTTATCTTTCACATGGCCAGAATCACACGTATAGTACTTGGGCCGCATGGTTTAACAACGTAAAATTCTCAGAAAAGTGGGGATTGAATAACGACATCCAGTTCCGCGCTGGTAAAAACTGGAGAGACAACTCACTGTTGCTGATCCGGCCTGGAATCAACTACTATATTAACAATAGGCAAACCGCTGCTTTCGGTTATGCAACCACGCTGGTCACAAACGCATTGGCGCCAGATGTCCAAAGGCTTACTGAGCACCGGATATGGGAACAATATATTATAAGCGGCAAGCTGTTATCCATCCCGGTGCAGCATCGCTTCCGCCTGGAGCAGCGTTTTCTCAAACGAACAAGTGAAACTGCTTTCACGCAACGGGCAAGATATTTTATTAGAGGTATCATTCCGTTCAGTGGTGCTGGGATGTCGTTCAGCCGAGGTGCTTTTGTATCGCTTCAGAACGAGTTGTTTTTTAATATTCAGAATTTGGACGCGGTTAATGGAAAGCTCTTTGATCAAAACCGGGCTTACGCGTCCATAGGTTATCGGTTGTCGCCGAAGTATGATGTGGAGGTCGGATACATGAACCAACTGCTGATACGGCCGTCATCTCCAAATACAATGAATCATATTGGACAGATTGCAATTTATACCAGACTCTAGCCACCAATCGGCGACGCGCCACAGAACTTTTTATTTAAGTCTACTTTTTTAATAGACTTTTTTTTATCTTTGTACCATGTATTTAAAAAACCGTCATAGGGCCGTCATCAATAATAATTGCCCCGTAGGTAATGGCATGATGCTCTTCGCGAGCAGTTGAAGACGCTTTATCCGGTAGGAAAAACAAAAAGCCTCTTCGACCATCGTTACTCGAAGAGGCTTTTTAATTACACTTTTTACATAATACAGTCATGGCTTTAACAGCAACAAAAAAACAGTACATCGATCCAAAAATCACGATTGTCGGCGCCGGACCGGGCGATCCGGATCTTATCAGTGTGAAAGGCGTTAACGCATTAAAGGAAGCCAATGTGATTTTATATGATGCGTTGGTAGATGAGCGGCTTTTAGCGTACGCTCCACAAGAATGCATCAAAGTCTACGTAGGCAACCCATCCGGTGATGAGAACTTTTCTCAGGATGTGGTTAACCAGTTGATGGTTGACTATGCGCTGAATTTCGGCTGTGTTGTCAGGCTTAAGGGAGGCGATTTATTCGTATTCGGCCGTGGATATGAGGAGTTGAACTACGCTGCTTCCTATAGCATCGAAACGGAGATTATACCCGGTATTTCCAGCGCCATTTCTGTCCCCGGGTTGCAAGGAATCCCCGTAACGCACCGGGGCATCAGCGAAAGCCTTTGGATTCTTTCTGGTAATGATAGCCGCGGGGAACTGTCGCCTGATCTGAAAGATGCAGCGCGTAGCAATGCCACGGTAGTCGTTCTGCTAGGTTTTGACCGCCTGTCCGAGATCGTTTCAATTTACCAAAGTTTAGGTAAAGGAGGGTTGCCTGCCGCAGTTATCCAAAGTGGGTCCATGGCGAATGAGAAAATTGCTGTTGGATTAGTTAATACTATTGCCGAAGTCTCAGAAGAAAAAGGGATAGACAATACCGGCCCCGTTTTATTGATATTTGGATCAGCAGTATCACTCCATCATGACTTTCAACGCATACGGCGGTTTTTTGAACTGCCGGAATACCGGGATTAAGCTCCAAAACAGCTATTATTCCACCGGAGGAGGATCGTCACTTACACATCGGAAGCCGAGATTATTGCTTCCGCTGCTTATTTCTCCTTTCCCCCGGCTCCCTGCAATGTAGCGTTCACAATATTGCTCATTGCACAGGAAAGAGCCTCCCCGTTGCACTCGCTTTACAACTCCTGGCTCCAACGGATCATGGCTGTCTGCAGGGCCTTGAGGATTTATACCCGGGCTGTTTTGATAATAATCAGGCCGGTAATAATCCGAACACCATTCCCAAACATTACCATCCATATCGTACAATCCGAAACCATTAGGTTGATATGATTTAACAGGCGCTATTCCGCGATAGCCGTCTTCGGCAATGTCCTTTAGGGGGAAATCGCCCTGATACACGTTGGCCACCCACTTTCCTTGAGGCTTTAACTCATTTCCCCAATAATACTTACTATTGGGTTTTCCCGCCCGTGCTGCATATTCCCATTCCGCTTCGGTTGGAAGGCGCTTACCTGCCCATTTCGCAAAAGCCTCGGCATCTTCGTAGGCTATATGCACCACAGGTTCATCCTCCCGTCCTTCAATACTGCTACCTGGGCCTTCGGGATGTCTCCAATTCGCACCAATCACATACCGCCACCACTGAAGATGGTCATGCAAGCCGGCTATTCCTTGATCAGGCGGCATAAAAACAGCAGAGCCCGGTTGCAGTGCATCTAACGGAACGTTCGGAAAATCCCTTGGATCCAATGGTCTTTCCGCCACCGTCTGATAACCGGTCGCTGCGACAAAGCGGGCGAACTGGGCGTTGGTTACCTCATGCTCATCCATCCAAAAACCCTCAACTGTGACCTCATGTACAGGACTAGCATCGGCAAAATCTTCGGAACCCATTAAAAAAGCCCCCCCTTTGATGTAAACCATCGGCGCATCGTCAGCCCCAAGAAAATCATGCGATATTTTGGATTCCGCAATAACTGCGGCGCGTGAAGGAATACCATGGGCCACACATGTGGCTGCGCTATCATCGCTAAACACACGGTTTGTCTGCTCATCCCGTCCCTCCGGCGAGTTACAGCCCGCCAATGTAACAAACAGAGCAGCCACCACAGAAAAAATATAATTAATGTTTGTCTTTACCATATCGGTAATATGAAAGCTAAAAGTACGAAATATTGGTTTAAATTTAAAACGGGTTAGTATCGTGGTGCTGATGACACCAACCATTGACGCCGACTGTCTACAACAAAAAAGCCCCGTTGCGTTCTACGCAGCGGGGCATTGAATGAAATCCGGCACCGACCTACTCTCACGCCTGTTACGGCAATACCATCGGCTCTGGCGGGCTTAACTGC
>NZ_FOLL01000005.1 GCF_900112315.1 Parapedobacter composti
GACAACCCTTTTGACAGGGTTGAACTTCGTTTTGACAACACGGTTACGGCGTTGACATCCTTACGCGTTTATGAGGTAAGCCGCTTACCGCGCGTCGCCTTAATCGAAGATTCTGCACTATTAACGGATACGCTAACAGCATGTGGCTCCGTGGATTTGCTGGGCGCCATAGCAAACTACCAACCGGATTATTACGAATACCGATTTTACACATCGCCGTCAGGTGGCACGGCGCTCGGCACCTCTGTGGTGACAACGGGCGGAACTTATTATATCGAAGCAGTCGATAAGGTTACGGGTTGTATCTCTCCCCGCGTACAGGTGGAAGCTATCGTCACTCCACCTCCCCCAAAACTGAACCTTACGGTTTCCGATATAGCAAATTAAACAAGCATACATAACTCAACAAGTGAATATCTAAACAACATGATTATGAAGGCGACAACGAACATGAAAAAAGCAGCA
This sequence comes from Parapedobacter composti, assembly GCF_900112315.1. GTDB lineage: Bacteria > Bacteroidota > Bacteroidia > Sphingobacteriales > Sphingobacteriaceae > Parapedobacter > Parapedobacter composti. The sequence continues at coordinate 466 of NZ_FOLL01000005.1, forward strand.
CTGATGATGCTGTTATTGACAACAGGGGCTACGTTTACAGCCCTTGCACAAACATTTACGCCCCCTATAGGCGCGCCGGCGGATTTAGATGTGGGTGCAAAGCCGGCAGCAGGCAACACCGTGCCAGAAGGTGCCACGGTGTTATTTTACAATCCGGCTACCGGGGGGCCAACCTTTATCATCTCGCCCAGCCTTAAGGACGACAATGACATCGAATTCGAAACATTCCGATGGTCCCGCGTCCGCACGGATGGTTCCACTTACGGTGAAATCGATATTCCTGCTACAACCAATCATGGCAGGTACGTCATCGGTCCCGGCGGCAATGAAGAAGCCTTAGCTCCGGGCTACCATGTATTCCGCCTTTTGGGATTTGTGGGTGAAGGTACCAGCGAATGTTTGTCGGCAGAATGGCAGGATTACGTGGTCTATGTATTGCCCCCACTATCCGTTTCGGCAGGATTGGCCACTGGCTCAAGCACCATACGGGAATATTGCGAAGCAGAAGTACCACAAGATGCAGATGCCGTCATCCTGTCAAATGAACTGGCGTTCAAAACCGCGTCTGTTGGCGGCGAGACAGGCACGTACAAACCGGTAAATGATGACTTTCCGTCACCGGAAACGGCCGACTTTACGTATAACTACCAATGGTATTCCATCTTGCTGAACAGTGATGGAACACCAGGAACCCGCACGGCCATCACCGGTGCTACCAATGCAAACTATCAGGTAAACCTGGCACCCGGACAGGATGGCTATAATGGACATGGCACCTATATTTTTGAAGTTGAAGTGCAGTACGCCGCCAAGGACGCCGGAACGAGAGATTATGTAAGGTATGTCGGCCGTGCTCAAGGCACCGCCGGTGAGGATTTGGAAATCACGATAACTCCGCAACCTGGCAGACCGACGATCACCATCGAAAATCATGTCGACTAACAGCGATAAACGTTTAAACAGTTGTCTTGATGCATGCTAAGCATTCAAGACAACTGTTTATGATAATTCATGCCATTTGATGGTCAGGAAGTATATATCGGCTTTGTTGTTGTTGATGTCCGCGGCAACGCTCACGGCACAACAGGGCCAGTCTGTGCACCTGGTGCAGGGCAACTCCGTTATCCTGCGCGCTGATGCAACGAACGCCCGATCCTACCTGTGGTTCCGCGACGGGGAGCCGATAAACGGCTTTCACGACCAGCGGCTCACAGTCGCTGAAGCTGGCACGTATACGGTCATGGCACTGGGCAATGATTGCAACTCAGACATGTCAGATCCAGTAGAAGTGACCATGGATGCTGATGGCGGCGGGCCGGTGACCGTTGACATGCATATCCGCAATACCCCTGACCAACCTACGGTACTGGTTGGCAGTACATTCTCTTACCAACTCTTTGTGGTGAACAACGGCGCCCACATAGCTACCGGTGTCACGGTGAAGGCTGTGCTTCCGCAGCAGGTATTGTATGAAAGCATTATAGGCAGCTACGCAGGTCAAACCGCCTACAATGCTCCGGCGCGGGAGCTCACATGGCTGCCCGGCGACATCGCTCCGGGGCAGTCTCAGACGCTGACCATCGGTGTACGGGCCGAAAGCGAGGGAAATACATCGCAGCTCGCGATAGTAGCGAGCAGCGAAACGGATACCAATCCGGCCGACAATGAAGCGGTGGCAATGGTGGAAATTATCGCCCTAAGTATACCGAATACGTTTACGCCCAACGGGGATGGCTTGAATGACCAGTTCCGTATCCGCGGACTGGAACTGTTTCCGGAAAACCGCATCGTTATCTTCAACCGCTGGGGCAACGAGGTGTTTAAAGCCAGTCCGTATAAGGGCGACTGGGACGGTGGCGGCTTGGCTGAAGGTACATACTACTACGCTTTTGAGTGCCGCCTTCATACCGGCCGCTGGCAAACATTCAAGGGCTTTATCACTATCATACGGACGGCAAGCAATTAACCGCTTTCAGCAACGCGCATGCCGTAAGCATCCAAACCCTCATTGCCTGCCTGTATCCTTCTGGCTACAAAATCTCAGCTACGCGCCCTACCTGCCCATCTTCCAACCTCACTTTGATACCCCGTGAATGAAAGGGAGCGGAAGTAAGGATGTCTTTCACCACCCCTTCGGTACGCTTACCAGTACGCTGATCTTTCTTGAGGATGATGGCAACTTCCAAGCCCGGATAAATGTCTTTACGGTATTTTCCGTCCACAGCTTAAATAACGGCTTGTTTCAACCACGAATCATGCACCACAACCTTGGTCCAGAATTTGGAATACTTCTCAATGGCCTCCAAGTGAACGGGATGCGTCTCGTAGGTGTTGATATCGTCCATCGTGTCGAAATACACGAGCAGGTTATACGTAAAACTGTTGTCTACCACCTCCCTTGGGTGCGTTTGTGCCGCGCGGCCGTAATGCAGAGACTTGATTCCGGGGATGGCTTTCAACTCCTCAAAAAACCCTGCGAAATCAGCAATTTCCTGTTCTGACAATTCTTCCTTTAGCCAAAAAAGCACATAATGTGCAATCACTTCCTTATTTTCCATGGTTGTTGAAATTCCTTGGTTTTCATTTGTTTCACCGTCTTGCTGTGACTGATTCGATGCTGGTGGGTTACAAGCGGCAATGACTCCGCCGCCTACGCCGGCAAGGGCTACGGCTGCTCCTGCCTGTTTGATAAAATGACGTCTTTCCATAATGTGAGTGTATTATTTATTCACAATTTTCATAATGTCATTGCCAAAAACGAACACCATCAGCGCCAATAGGATAAAGAAACCGGCAATTTGAGCTTTTTCCAGAAACTTATCGCTTAGGGGCTTACCTTGGATCATCTCTATCAGCAAAAACAACACATGCCCTCCGTCCAGCGCAGGTATCGGCAACAAATTCATTAGCGCCAACGCCATGGAGAGCAGCCCCACCAACGTCCAGAATTTAATCCAGTTAACTTCTGAACCAAACATCGTGGCAATGGCTACGGGGCCGGAAATGGCTTTATCCGCCCGGAGTTCGCCTTTGGCTATTTTCCCCAGGCCTTTGGCGTTGTCTATCAGTGTGCCCCAGGCCTTGGCCGCGCCAACCGGCAATGACGCAAAAAGACCGTATCGGGCGGTGATATAGGGCAAATCCGTATCGGGCTTAATCGAAAATCCCAGCGTGCCGTCCTGCGGCACACCGGCCCGGATGGCTGTCGAATCCCCTCCTCGCAGTACCAACAATGACACCGTCTTCCCTGCATTTTGGTTAATCGCTTCGCGCACCTGATCCCAGAACGGCGCGGGCTGGCCATTAACGGCGATAATGCTGTCGCCTTTACGGATGCCCGCCGTTTCTGCCGCGCTTCCGGCAAGCACCGTGTCTACAGACATCGTGCGGGAACGGACGCCCACGAACTCATTTCTGTCGTAGTCCGCTACATCATTTAAGATGTCACCCGGTACGGCTACGTTAATTTCCTTTCCGTCGCGCTCAACCGTAAGGACGGTGTTTCCCATTAAGACTTTTGAACTGATGAGTTCATCAAACCGGAGCACCGGCTGTCCGTCGATTTCCGTAATGCGGTCGCCGACCTGTAACCCTATCTTCTTACCGATAATACCGGGGACGATGCCGTTTTCCAATTTCGTATTGTCTATATACGTCTCGCCGTATTTGAAGGTAAGCATCCAGAAGATGAACATCCCCAGTATGATGTTGACGATTATACCGCCCAGCATAACGATGAGGCGCTGCCATGCCGGTTTAGAGCGGAATTCCCAGGGCTGCGGGTCGGCTTTAAGCTGCTCCGTATCCATGGACTCGTCTATCATGCCGGCTATTTTCACGTAACCGCCCAAGGGCAGCCATCCGATGCCGTACTCGCATCCTTTATAATTGAATTTAAATAGTTTTACGCCCCAGGCGTCAAAAAACAAGTAAAACTTTTCAACCTTAATCCCGAATGCGCGGGCCGCCAGAAAATGGCCCAGCTCATGCAACACTATCAATATCGACAGGCCCAATAGCACCTGCCCAATCATTACCAATACACCCATTTAATTTATTTTACGATATGATATAAGTTTTTGCTTTTTGTTACTAATGCCGTTGCTATTTCACGGCTTTTACTGTCCGTTGCCATATAGTCGTCCAATGAAGGCAAGGGCAGATGGTCCACTGCCTGCATGGTTTCCTCGATGATGTCGCTCATTTGCAGAAAACCGACCTTGCCTTTCAGAAATTCGGCTACCACCACTTCGTTCGCTGCATTGAGTATGCATGGCACGTTACCTCCCCTTTCCATGGCGTGGTATGCCAATGCCAGATTACGGAAAGTCTGCCTGTCAGGCTGTTCAAAGGTAAATTCCGGATACGCTATGAAACTGAACCGTTTAAAACTGTTTTTCACCCGTTCCGGATACATCAGCGCATATTGGATGGGTAACCTCATGTCAGGTAATCCGAGCTGCGCTTTGATGCTGCCATCGGCGAACTGCACCAATGAATGTACAATGGATTGGGGGTGCACCACGACGTCAATCTGCCGGATATCCAAGCCGAACAACCATTTCGCCTCGATGACCTCCAACCCCTTATTCATTAACGTTGCGGAATCGATCGTGATTTTAGCGCCCATCACCCAGTTAGGGTGCCGAAGGGCCTGTTCATGGCTTACGGTAGCCAGGTATTCGCGGCTTTTCCCACGGAAAGGCCCGCCAGACGCGGTGAGGTATATTTTCTCAACGGAGTTGCTGTCTTCGCCCACTAAGCATTGAAAGATAGCTGAATGCTCCGAATCCACAGGCAGCAGGTTGACGCCGTGCTTTTCAACCAGCGCCATCACTAACTGGCCGGCCACCACCAAGGTTTCTTTGTTTGCCAATGCAATATCTTTCCCTGCCCGGATCGCCGCAACCGTGGGTCGCAACCCCGCCGACCCGACCAGTGCGGTAAGCACCAAGTCTATCCCATCCCCCTGCACCACTTCTTCAAGCGCCGCATTTCCGGCAAGAACTGCTGTCGATGTCCCTGCAAGCGCCTTCTTAACCTCAGCATACTTCCGTTCATCCGCTATGACAACCGCCCGCGGGCGGAACTCCAACGCCTGTTGAATAAGCAATTCAGCGTTGGCAGCCGCAGTGAGCACCTGTATAACAAATCTATCGGGGTTGGCCCGCACCACTTCGAGCGCCTGTGTGCCGATGCTGCCCGTGGCACCTAATATGGCCAATTGCTTTTTCTTCACCACTAAATAATATTCTTCATCACCTCTGGGTCGTCCCCCCCATGATAATCGTCCATCATGTTGCGGTAAGCCACCGCGATGACCACGCTGGAAAGCGGCGCAACCAAAAATGAATTGAGCAAGCTTAATGCCGTAGACACCATTGGATATCCAGTATAATTGAAATACAAATATAAAAGGTGCAAAATGGCAAAAAACGCCAAGATGAGCAACAATTTAGTAACATTTCCCCGCGTAAGCGCAAAACTAAGCCGAAGCGCACGGAATGGTTCGGCCTGCCGTTCGATAATAAAAAAAGGGTAGAACGCCACACGGAGCAAAAAAAGAAAAATCACAGCGGCAGAGACGAGCCGGGCGATATTAACCATCAGTGACACCTCGATGTTTGCGTACACCAGCGGAAAAGCAACCACGGAGATCACCAGATAAAACAGTAAAGCCAACAATGCGATACTGACCATTCCAGTGAAAAAATACAGTAATTCCTTCGTGCTGGGAATGGCGTCCCACAATTTAACGGCTTCCCGTTTGTCAATAAGCGTAAAGATATATTTGAACAGCGTAAGCTGTGCCCCGAAGTACAGGATAACGAAGAGGAATGCCATGAACACACTCAAGAATGGATTCACCTCGCTGAAATAAAAAGCAAGAATGCCGGACGTATTGGATGTTATGAACAGCAGGAAACATAGACCGGCGATAGCAAAGTAATGCTTCTTCAGCAAACCCCATGATCGGCCAATCACTTCATTTACGGCAAATGTACTCTCCTTTAAAAATTCTATCATCAAATAGCAGAAAAACTTAGTGCAAAGGTGGGATAAAGTTTTGCTATTTTAAAACCTCAAACCGAATATTCCGATTTCCAGTAGCGGGGTTCGCCGGTATAAAGGCTTTGGTTGGCCAGCGATGCACAGATCGCACCTTTAGCTCCGGTATGGACGTTGGATAGCGGCAGCTTACCGGTAAGAATAGACTGGTGAAAGTCTTCCAACGCATATATGGTGCCGTCCTTCGTGCGTTCAGGAAGTATCGGAAATCCATCCGCTTTCTCCCCCGTTACAGCGGTTGCCCCGGTTACGCCATCCACAATCCCCCGGGAGACGGCTACGCCCGACTCGGGGTAGTACCTTCCCGTATCAAAAAGTAATGAGATGGTGCCCTTGGTACCTTTAATCCGGAAAGAAAACCCATCGCGCGCATTGCCAAGCGTTGTACCGAAATTACCAATCATACCCTGCTTGTTGTACCGCAGAATCAGTTGCACGTTATCGTAAGTTTCCCGGCCATCGCGGTAAACGTCCACTCCACCGAATCCCATTATCTCGTCAGGATGGGTGTCAAACACCCAATGGATGAAATCCATTTGATGGGAAAGCAGTTCAGCCACCAATCCTCCGGAATATTCCTTGTACAAGCGCCAGTTGATGAGCCGTTCCATAGCCGGGTCCGGCACACTGCGGCGCCAGTCATTGTTCCGGTCCCAACGGCAGTCCACCTGTGTCACGTCGCCCAAATCTCCCCGTTGGATCAGCTCTTTAACCCGGAGGTAGAGCGGCGAATAACGGTATTGATATCCTACCTGTAATACCTGTGATGGACGGCTGCCGACCAGCTTTACAAGTTCAAGCGCTTCCGGTATCGTAAAGGTCATCGTCTTTTCCAGGTATACATGCTTTCCGGCCAACAACGCATCCCTGGCAATCGCGAAGTGCTGATGGAGCGGCACGGCAATGACCACGGCGTCCACAGCCGGGTTATCCAGCAGATGCCTGTAATCGCGATATACCGTTGCGGAAGGAGCTATTTTTTTCGCCTCCTCCAAACGGAAGTCCATCATATCGCAGCATGCGACCGTTCTGAGCCGCTGTGAAACATTGTTTTTTATCGTATGCATGATTCCTTTTCCCCTGTCGCCGCATCCGATGACACCTATTTTGATGAGTTCATCTGCAACTGCATGAACAGTGGAATTGCTAAATCCGTAACGGCTGGCCGCTACACCGGCCCCCAAAAGCCCGATATGCTGTAAAAAATGCTTTCTGTTCATTGGAAAACGTAAAGGATTGACACAAAGATAACGAAAACATGCATCTTATGCAATCTTTCTGGAAAGCCGTCGCCGATACGATGGGTAGATTATACCATTGTTTTATCGGCAGCGACATGATATCTCGGATAGCCATGCAACCCTAATCTTATAGCATGCCAACAGCTCCTTAACTACCCCCTTTCTTCTGACCAAATTCCCCCGTCTCCCACGGTCCGCTTTGGGCTGGTCCACGGCGTGTCCACAAAATTCCAAAGAAAAAGCAAAGCAGGGGCAAAGCAGTCCCAAAGATACGGCGGGAAATAGTGGGGAGAAAGTCAGTAAAAAGTCGGGAGAAAGCTACCAAGGTTTCAGGTTCCGACGACGTCCCTGCCCAGCCAGCCGCATTCATCGATGCATGTTTACCAAGGTACAAAAAACGTTTTCCTGTACCACTCCGCGATTGTACCGGCATTGAACCATATCCCCTTCACCCGACAAGCCAGATCATCAGCTCCAGAAGGCCCCGGTTCTTGTCGTTGATAAGGAAGTCTCTGAACACGATCCGCCCATCTTTATCAATAAGGTAATTCGTGGGCGCCGCTTCAGCGACCAAATTCCCCCGTTCATCTGGGGAATCTTTCATCGGAATGAAAGAGGTACTCCCTTTTTTGATGAATGGCATGACATAGTCATCTTGGTCATGTACGATATTCACACCGATATATGCGATTTCATGCTGCCCCTTCATTTTTTGCAAAACAGCTTCAAAGTGGGGGAACTCGGCATGGCAAGGCCCGCAGGGCTACGATAAAATAAAGCCTTTCCCAGCGTGTATGGAATTGTGGGGGATGCCGGAAATTTCTCCCGCAGTTTTTCGTACTGCGAAATCAGCGTATCCATGTTGCTTTTAGCCTGTTCGATGAATTCTTGATGTAGCTCCAGGCTATCCGGATATTGCTCAAGTTTTTTAAGCAATTCGGGGTTCTGGGCAAAAAGAAGTCCGGATTTAAAAATTAGCTGGGCCAACAATGCAAAACCGACCGATAGTTTAATTGTGATACGCATTATCATCTGTTTATGGCAAATTTATTAATAATATTGCCAATCATTGTCGCCTACCACTCAATGATATTGTCGTCCGATAAAAGCAAATCCTTTGCCGAGGTCCGAGCAAGAATTTTCTTGTCGATAGCGGAAGAGCCAAATGAACACGCCTGAAAATGCGGGCGCTACCTCGGGCAAGGTGCCGCCGTTGACATTTACATCGGTCATAAGTTCGTTGAGCTCCCTGAAACCGTTGCCGTTCCTGCCTATGCCGATATACAGCAAACGGTCGCCATTCCGGTATTCCATGCCCGGCAGGATGTGCAAGATGACATACGGTTCCACCATTCCCGCAGACCCTCCCATTGTATGCGGCACATTTCGTTATTCCTTTCTGTAAAGGGGCACAATTCTTCCATGCGCTTCCGTTTGGGGCGCTTCGCTATTGAATGTCACCTCAACTAAAAGGGACTGTGGGCACGGTCTGTAAGCGACTTCCCCCGTAAAAGCGATAGTGTCAAGTGGTTGGTCAGCTATCTGCATGAAAAGGGTGTCGGGGCAGGATAGACGTAGCTGAAAAAATGGATATTCCCCCGGTTTTCCGCTATGCCCTGGTGGGCTGGTTCAAGTGCGCTGCCCGCCCCTTTCCTGAACAATTTGAGTTCGGTGGTATCATAAACCGGGCTATCGGAGAAAAATAGGTCAGCCCCTGATTCCTTACCAAGCACGACAAACCGCAGGGTATCGGGATTGAGATGCGCTAAACAGTCGACATCGACGACATCGGAATCGTTTTTGGAACAGGAAGCCATTAGCATGCCGATGGCGGCGATTGAGCAAAAAGCCTTGGAGAACGTTTTTGTTTTGAAACTATTCATGATGCAAGTAAATTCTTATGAGCGTTTGACCAATCGGTGTGTATTGTAAACGTATGAATGACAGAAAACGCTACACCGCTACTCGCTGCATCGGAGCCTGATACCGTGCCAAAAATTACAGGGAGTAATTCGCGTCATGAAAACTATATTTCGCCTTTTCTTTTTATCGGTCGTGTTGTACGGTTGTCAGCCAACGGGAAATGCATCGGCACTCCAAAGCCGGGATTCCACCGCTACGAAAAAACAGCCTATGGATTCCGTTCTGATGGCACTTTCCAGTACGCCGGATAGTTTAAGGACACCCGAACAAAAGGAAACGATAAAGAAGATTCAATTGATGGTTGCTAAGTACGTGGAACTCAAAGACGGCGTGTTTTCCTTTACTTTACCGAAAGAGGAATTTGTGGAAAAAACCGGCCTTGGTATCGAATATTATGATGTCATAACATTGCTGTCCACTTAAAAGATATTGAGGGACAGCAATGATTGATTTTAATAGACTTGATCGTTTCACGCAAATATAAGTTGGAAATCTTAAATTTGTCCTATGACCAATCCACAACAACCGAAAGTGGGCTTGTACATTGACCCTCTTACAGATTTTGGTTTCAAAAAGCTCTTCGGAACCGAACCCAACAAGGACTTGCTCATTGCCTTGCTCAATAGTATTTTCCGCGGGCGCAAGAACATCGTTGTTTGACCTACAACAAAAACGAGCATCACGGCGAAACTAAGGACGAGGGGGCGGCCATCTTCGACCTCACCTGTACCGGGGATGATGGCGAGTGCTTCATTATAGAGGTGCAACGCGGCAAGCAGGGCAATTTCAAGCAGCGCGCCGTATTCTACACCAGTCGTCTTATCACCGAACAGGCACCCAAGGGCCGCCGCTCCGAGTGGGCCTATGACGTAAAAGAGGTATACCTCATAGCCTTGTTGGAAGACTTCACGCTGGATGCTGTGAGTGACGACCGCTATTTGCACGATATTTGTTTGAGCGAGAGGGAGACAGGAAAAGTTTTCTACGATGGATTGGGGTATATATCCATCGAATTGGTTAATTTTGTGAAAACGGAGGATGAAGCGGAGACAGACCTCGAAAGGTGGCTCTATGTATTGAAAAACATGAGCAGCATGGATAAGGTGTCGATCTACACCCGCAAGCCGATTTTCGAGAAACTGTTTAACGTGGCGGAGTACGCCAATTTAACAAGGGAGGAAAAGGCCATGTATGATGCAAGTCTGAAACGCAAATGGGACAACAAAGCCGTGTTGGATTACGCGGTCAGCGAAGCCGTAAAGGAGGCTACTACTAAAACCCGCGAAGAAGAACGCGCTAAGGCAGAGGCAGAGAAACTGAAATCAGCCTTAAAGATGAAACAAAGTGGTTTTGATGTCTACATGATTGCAGACATACTTGAGTTGCCCGCGGAGAAAGTGGAAAAACTTTAGCGCCGCTTAATATGCCAGCCTTATGATTGATACCAGTCTAAAACAAAAGTGGGACAAAAAGGCTATCTTGGATTACGCGGTCAGCGAAGCCCCTAAGCCATATAGTGAATATGGAGGCAACTAAGTGGAGGATACCGGATTCGAACCGGTGACCTCTTGCATGCCATGCAAGCGCTCTAGCCAGCTGAGCTAAACCCCCATTTTTCGGACTGCAAACTTAGGCAATGTTACTTTTATATGCAAAAAAAATTGAACTGAATTATAAAAGAATTCGCGCCTCATCAGTCTTTCGGTGATATCGGGTCAGCACCCTTGGTAACTGCCTGCTTGTAAACGCTGCCCTGCCGCATGGTGGAATCCTGACGTTCGACATCGGGTACTGCTATGGGTGATAAAATAACAACAGGTGTATCCATGCCGGACGCTCCGGGGGTTATCGGGCGAGCCACTGTGTCTGAGGCAGTGGCCGGTTGCTTGCGTGCGTTGCCGCCATCGGTCCACCACAGCTTGCCCGCCGCAGCCAAGGCGAGCAACGCCAGAGCGCCGAACACCAGCCACTTGGTGTTGGCAGTTTTGTCTTCGGGCATCTGCCTTTCTTCCGCCGCGGAATCACCGCTGGCCGCACCTGCCGCCTGCTCTTCTAAAAGCATAAGGGACTGGAACATCTCATTGGCCATGAGATAGTTTACCGCCACTTGCAGACAACTATCCGCACGGGCAATTTCCTGCCGAAAAGGCTCCCTGGACGCTTCCAACCCCGTGCGCGCGATGGTTTCTTCCAACTCACGCTTGTATAACGTATACCGTTGTTCCGCCTGCAACGGTGTGTCGTGCGGGTAGAGCGCAAAAAAAGCCAGCGCTTCTTCCGGTGACGGCTGCCCGTCGCCGAGGGTATCGCCTCCTTCCGCGATATAACCTTTGCTCAGGGACAGCAGTGCTCCCATATCGCTGATGACCGAACTATCCGTGAGCACCTTATAGGCGGTTTCCAGTTCATACAGATGCTGTTCATGCACCGCTTTCATACCCTCGGCAAGGGAGCGGCCATACGCCTCGTCACTCAATGAATAACGCGCTGCAAAGCGGATGCGGATGGTTTCCAAATCAGCGCCTTCCGGCAGCGAAAGGTTTTTGTAAGCTTGTTCTTTGGTCATTTCCATAGCTCTGTTTCATGTAATCAGCTACTCGGTCAGGTTCAGCCGGATGGGAAGCGTATAAGCCACGCGCACGGGGCGGCCGTTCTGTTGCCCCGGAGTCCATTTCGGGGATTTCCGAAGCGTTTCGATAAGTGCTTCCCCCGTGCCAAATCCGATATGCCTGACAACCTTGAAGTCGGTCAAGCTACCGTCTCTGTCGACGACGAATGACACTTCTACGCGCCCGTTGACCCCCGCTTCTATTGCGGCGGCCGGATAAGCATAGTTTTCACCTACCCATCTCGTGAAGGCGGCTATCCCGCCCGGCGGTACCGCCTCCACCTCTACGGTTTCGTATATCTTTTCATCGGTCGCGTTACTTTCCCGCCTCTGAGCGTCGGATGTTCCGGCTTGCGCGGTGGGCGCCGTCTCCCGCTTGCTTTTTGCTGCAATCGCCCGTTCAGGCGTTTTATCTTCAATTGCTTCGGTGGCAACGCTATCCTTTTGAAGCGTTGCCACAGACCTGCTGTTAGTCGCCGGAGCCCGGGCAGTGGAGTCCGATGCCGCGCTATCTATCGGCGCTACGGCCAACGTATCGGCATCTACCGGTTTTACGCGTCCGTTACCACTCCACCACCAATAACCACCGCCCAGTGCGACAACCACCAGCAAGCCGAATAACCATACGGGTACGCCGGTTTTCCGTTGCCGAGACGTTTCCTCCAACATTGCCGGCTGGGTGGTGCCCGGTACTTCCTGATTTGGTATCCCCTCTGGTTCCGCTTCGGCGTGGCGGGTCGCCAGCCAAGGCCGGATGACCGCTTCAGCCGCTTCGGCTTTGGTAATTTCCTGCTGATATGCCGCCTTCGCGGCAGGCAGATTCACCGTCATATATTGCTGGTGCAGTTCGGCAAGATGCTGTCTTACCATACGCGCGATGACGGCGGCTGGCTGGTGAACAGAAAGTCCGAATACGGCCAAAGCGCGATCGATGTTCTGAGGGGCCGTTTCATCGTCGCCGATGAGGTGCTTTTCCCCGGAACCCTCTTCGAAAGTCCCGCTCTGCGCCGTACGGGGCAGATCCCCCGTGTCGTCCATACGATCGCTCTCATTGAGTAACGCATAAGCTTCCTTTACCGCTTCGAGGTGTTGCTCATACGTCTGCCGCATGCGCGCCGTGGGCGCATTATCGATACGCATCCGGTAGTCGTTGTATAGCTCTGCAAATTTGCGCCGCACTTCTTGCAGGTCGGCTCCCTGGGGTAACTCCAGTCGTTCGTATGCTTCTTGTTTTGTCATTTTTCTTAATTATCAATTGTGATTCATATGCAGCTCCTGCCGACTCGTTTCTATGGCCGGCTATAATTTGAATTTGCGGCGATGACTTCAATTCGGTTGTTCAAGCGGTGGCAATCGGGTTTTTCGACGTCTACATACAACCGCTCACTGCTGCCTTTTCCTATTACATCAACCGCCGTTGGACTGACCCCCATGTCCACCCAGAACCTGTGAATAGCCTGTGCGCGATCTGCTGAAGCCCGCAAAATGAAGGGCCAGACAACCCGACTGTTTACTGGGAAAGAACGATCCGGAAACCGTTGTGATCACGGCGGACATCCGGGAAGTCGCCGAGGCGATAGGCAACGCGGCAGTCGGGAGTATCGAAATTCCAGCTGCCACCGCGAAGCACGCGGAGAGAACCGGATGCAGCGCCCCTGGGATTTTCCTTAGGACTGTCGGCATAGTAATCTCCGCCATACCAGTCATTACACCATTCCCAAACGTTGCCGCTCATGTCATAAATACCCAGCTCGTTGGCCCGTTTACTGCCCACCGGATGCGTTTTACCGCCACTGTTCCCACTATACCATCCTACACCATCCATAGAACTTCCGCCGCTGTAGGTATAGCCATTGCTGCGGTTACCACCCCGCGCGGCATACTCCCATTCGGCCTCCGTGGGCATCCGGTACGGTTGGCCGGTCTGGCCGCTCAGCCACTCGCAGTAAGCTACGGCATCGTGCCAGCTTACGTTTACGGCGGGGTGGTCATCTATCCATCCCCAGCTTGGCGTTCTCGGCATACTGCGCCCCGTGGCGTTGCAAAATGCGCGGTATTGCCTCACCGTTACCTCGTGTTTGCCTACTCGATAACTGCTCAACGTAACACTGTGCACCGGCTGCTCGTCACTCTCGCCATCATCGCTGCCCATCCGGAACGTACCTCCGGCTACATAAACTGTCTCGGGAATGGGGATTGCAGGAGCGGCCGGTTCAGGCGCCGGCTTGGGTTTCGGTTCATCCTTTGGGGTCGTCATCGGCGGTGCAGCGGGCCCGGGCTTGGGTTCATCCTTGGGGGTCTCCGGCTCCCCAAGCTTGATGATCCAGTCACCGGTGCGTGCTTCCCTGGGCAAGTAGTAAAGCCGCTCCTGCCCGTCCTTGGGACGCACCGCATAATATCCGTCGGTCTCCGCTATGACGGCTATACTATCCCCGGCGCGCAGCGTTGCCGCGTAGGTTTCCCCGTTCAGCGCCGCGTCGGTGGCTACCTGCTTCTGTTCGTCGGCTGTCAACGCTCGTTTGCGCAGCACCAGCGTGCCTTTTCCCAATTGGGAGCTAATGTAGTGCGTGGGTTGCCAGGGTTGCCCCGCGGCCGGGCTGTCCAGCCCTTCCGTACCGCTGTCGCCGGAAAACTTCCAGACGAGCACCCCTGCCAGTAAAATCGCCGCTATACCCAACACGTACCACAGCACATTTCGGCGTTTTTGCGGTGGAATGGGCACATGGGCCTTTTCCGGTATCGGGTCTTTCGCATTCACCGGGCCGGGGGGCTGCTCGGCACCACCTCCTTTAGGCTTAGCGTCAGCGTTTGCTGCAGCGGTTTGTTGAACCAACCAGCCTGCGATGGTTTCCCAGGCGTGTTCCGCTTTAGCCAGTTCCTTTTCGTATGCCGCCTTGATAGCGGGAAGTGCCGCAGCCGCAAGTTGGGTTTTCAGATCGGTGATGTGCTGTTGGCAAGCGGCCGCAAGCTGCTGCTGTGGAAAATTCTTCCCAAGCCCAAACACAGCCAAGGCCTGGTCGATATGCTCGCTGTTTTTTCCATCATGGGTATTCCGTTGCTGCTCTTGCGCAGTTTCTTCAAAAGTACCTGTCTGCCCGGTACGGGGCAGGTCGCCCGTGTCGTCCATGCCACTGCTCTCGTTGAGCAACGCATAAGCTTCCTTTACCGCTTCGAGGTGTTGCTCATACGTCTGCCGCATGCGCGGCGTGGGCGCGTTGTCTATCCGCATCCGGTAGTCGTTGTATAGCTCAGCAAATCTGCGCCGCACTTCCTGCAGGTCGGCCCCGTCGGGTAACTCCAGTCGTTCGTATGCTTCTTTGTTGGTCATTTATCTTTAGTTATCAGATTTCGGCCACGGGTAATCGGGCCGTTTTTTTTCAAATCACATTATTGATAAACGCTTTCTGCACCAGCTTTTTCTGCGCGGCAAGGTAGTTGGCACCCATGCCTTCCTTGCCGAAGGTCTTTTCCAGTTCGCGGCCCGTTTTCGGATCATAGGCCTGAAGGATTACCGTGTTATCCTCCGTATATTCGAGGGTGATTTCGATGGGGTAATTTGCTTCATTGCTCGGCAACGGTCCGACGTTGAGCACACCCATGGTCTTCACATCGTCTTCTTCGATAAACTGCACCAGCTCGATGCGCATTTTGCCGGCATTGTTGGGCGCGGTATAATAGGTTTTCTTGGCCTTGAGCGGCAGCGGACGGTTTTTCTTGATGATAATATCAAGAATGGTGCGCCCGCTGTCGGTATCTACGGCGCGTACGGCCAGGTTATAACCGGTGACCCCCTTAAGCTCAGACGGCATATCGGCAACCATTGCACCATTACCCGCAAGCATACGGGCATAAATGGCGGCACCAAACACCACCGCCTTCATGGGTTCATGGTACTGGATTTTGTCTGCCAGTGCGGGCAGCTTCTGTGCCAGGTACTGGCGGATGAAGGGAATCATCGAGGAGCCGCCGACCAGCAGCAGTACGTCGATATCCTGCTCATGCAGACCGGCCGACGAGATGCAACGCTTCAGGATTTTGATGGTACGCTCTACCTGGCTCGTGATGGCTTTTTCAAACTCCCTACGGGTGATGAACACCTCGATGCTCTCGTCGCCGATGAGGCATACCCGCTTGATGTAGTTGACACCGGGCATGGACAGCTCAATCTTCACCTCCTCCGAAAAAGCGCGGAGTTGCTGCAGCTTTCGGCCATTGAATTTCAGGGGCTTGCCGGTGGCTTGCTCAAACTGCTGGTGAATGATTTCGGCCACGGCTTCGTCAAATTCCTTGCCGCCAAGGTCGGTAATTCCGTCTTTGCTCACCACATAAAACCCTTTATCGTTCATATTGAGGATGGTGGTATCAAATGTGCCGCCCCCCAGGTCGTAGACAAGGATATTGCGGTCGGCCGAGCGGTTACTGAGGCCATAATGCATCGCCGCGGCTACGGGTTCTTCCACGAGGCCCATCACGGGCAGGCCAATCATGGCGGCGGCGTTGATGATGGCCTTGCGCTGCGCATCGGTGAAATGGGCGGGCACGGTGATGACGGCCCCCTCCACCGGATTGGAGGCGTAGATCTCGGCGTCGTACTTGATTTTTTTCAATACGAGTGCAGCGACGGCTTCGGGATACCAGATTTCGCCCTGCATATCCATGTAGAGCTCCTTATTATCGCCGAGGTACCGCTTGAAAAAGCGGATCACGTTGAGATCAGGGTTCTGTTCGAGCATATACAGCACCGACTGCCCCACGAAGGCGTTATTGCCGTTGATATGCAGGATGCTGGGCGTATACAGCACATTCTTGTCCGAATTGTCCGGCAGCAGCACAGGCTGGTGGTCGATATTGAGCGTGGCGCCCAGTGAATACGTGGTTCCTAAGTCGATTCCGATAATCATAACTTAGCTAAGGTTTGATGATATTGCTGATATATCTCGCCCTTGAACTGTGCCAGCGAGCGGTCAAACGCATCTTTGTTTTTTATCGCCGCCTGGTGGCCGCGCTCCCGCTGCTCCAACCCCTGGATGCGGCGCTGCACCGAACGTTGGCTCTGCTGTATTTTTTCCTTATGTTCCTCTGCGGCCGCGGCGAAGGCGCTGTCCAGCTGGTTGACCATCCCGTTGAGCTCCTCACGGATAGCCGTGGAAAGCTCACGGCCCCATTCGTCGGTAACTTTGCGGATCATGCTTTTGGACTCGCCGATAAGACTTTCGCGCATTCGGTTGAGCTCGGCATCGTATTCGTGCAACCGCCTTGCCTTCGTATTTTGTATAAACTTGTAGAGACTGTAACCACAGACGGCCACAAGGATAGGGATTGTCAAGTACTTGTTGCCACCACTGATGAGTCGGCGAATATTGAATCCCATCAATGCCGAGAGCATGAACAATGAGCCCAAGCCCAAAATCGGCCCCATTGCTGCACGGCTATAATCAAAAAACTGTAATTTCTTTTTCTCGGTCTCGTATTTCTGCTGAAACAGGATATACTCCTGCATGTTGCCCTGTATGCGCGACAGGTTGAGTTGCATGCGGGGCTGATAGGAAAACTCAACCTGATGTCTGGCCAACTGCTGCTGTGTCTCTGTCGATTCGTGTTTGAGAAATTCCTTCAGCGAAAAGAGGTCCTGGTCGATTTGGCTGCGAAGGGATTGCGTGATGGTGCGCTGCAGTTGCTCCTTCGTTCCGGCGGGTAGCCGCATACGGAGGGCGCCGGCGAAGTTTTCTTCTTCCAGTTGTTGCACCTGCATGACCTGGCGCTCCACTGCGGCCATCAGCGACTGGCTGTTGTACTTTTGCCCCATGCGCTGCAATTGATCGTTGATGCCGCGTTCGAACTCGTTGAAATCGCGCTGCAAATTACTTTTCAGTTGCTGGAAAAGGTCGCGGAGATTGAGCTTTTCATCCTGCTTCACCGCATTGATATCCTGCTGGGCATTGAATTTTTTCGTACGGATGTCCTTTTCCTGCTGGGCGACAAATTGATCGAATGCTTCACTGATGCGCTCCAGCCCCTGCACCAGCCCCATGCCATATACCAGGGGCATGCATTCCTGGAGCTTCTGCTGCTCAATGAGCATCCCGAGGGTTTCCGGCAGCTGGTCCAACGGCCGTGCCAGCACACGGAGGTCGTCCATGTGGTGCAACAAGGGGCTACCGGATTCGAAAGCATGTACCAATACGCCGCCCTCTGCAGCCAGCCGCAGTTGGATGGGTTCGAGCTCATCGGCAGGTGGGTTTTCCCTGCCAAACCAAAGGGCAAGCTTCATCGTAGGCCGGATACTGCCCGTATCGCGCACGGGAAAATGTGCGGAGGTATATACACGGTACGCAAAGGCCGTATTGCCATCGGCTACCGGCTGGGCATGAAACGTAAAACGCCGCTCTGCTTGGCTGACCGCCTCGGTAAGGTCGGCATACTGGGCCTGATCCAGCTGCAGAAAATGCAGCAGCCAGCGCGCCTGTTCTTCCTGTGGGCTGTCCAGCAAGATCACTTCTACGGGAAAAGCCACCCGCTCGCGGGCATGTCCGCGCAACGTCGCTAAATGGGAATGGAGATGGTGCCCCATCTCCATCCCCGGATAGCTTTGCATCAGCGATAATAGACTATCAGCAGCTTTTTGAAATCTGCCGATAAAAACCTGACTTAAAACGATTTCCATCCAATGCAATGCATTTAAAACATAAAGCCACCACCAGAGGAGGATGCGGCTTGCGATCGGAGACTTTCGATTTCAGACAGTACGGATTGCGCCTCTGAACGGATGTTTTCAATTTCGGAGCGGATGCTTTCGGCCTCCTGCCGGTCGTTGCTGATCTGCTCCGTCTGGTTCTTGGCTTCGCTCTGCAGTTGCGTGATTTCTTCTTTTAAGGATTCCGAGTCCTGCTTAAGCGTTTCGATTTCCTGTTTGAGACCTTCGGCTTCATTGCGCAGTTGCTCGCTTTCTTCACGAAGCCGTTGGTTTTCATCGCGAAGGACGATATTTTCGTCACGCAAAGCGGTCGACTCGTCACGGAGTGTTAGCGACTCGTCACGCAACGCCGTGTTCTCATCGCGCAACGCCAATGATTCATCACGGAGTGTGGTGGACTCATCGCGCAGCACCGTATTCTCATCGCGCAACGCCAACGACTCATCGCGGAGTGTGGTAGATTCGTCGCGCAATGTCGTACTCTCATCGCGCAAAACCAATGACTCATCACGGAGCGTGGTAGACTCGTTGCGCAACGTCGTACTCTCATCGCGCAAAGCCAATGATTCATCGCGCAAGACCAACGTCTCGCCATGCAAGGCAGTGGATTCATCGCGTAACGTAATAGACTCGTCCCGCAGTGCCGTAATTTCTCCTTGCAAAGATTGGCTTTCGTCACGAAGGGTGGTAACTTCTTCGCGAAGCGCGGTGGATTCATCACGCACGCCTTCTACCTGACCGTAAACGTTACGTGACTGCTCCAGTACATCCGACACCTGATTCGAAACATCCTGCACATGTTGATG
The DNA here is from genome assembly GCF_900112315.1 of Parapedobacter composti. Classification (GTDB taxonomy): domain Bacteria; phylum Bacteroidota; class Bacteroidia; order Sphingobacteriales; family Sphingobacteriaceae; genus Parapedobacter; species Parapedobacter composti. Next base: position 19,807 of record NZ_FOLL01000005.1, read on the forward strand.
GATTTCATTGATTTCGTCGGTTTTTCCCTGAATCATTGATGACTTGTCAATCAATTCATCGAGGGCAGTGCTTGCATTGGCAAGTATAGCTTCCAATTGTCCTACTGATTGTTCCATTTTATTGACATTTATCTGGTTTACGTGAGAATTATACGCTCTTGGCCATGCTAACAAAGACCTCCATCTTACGCTGAAGCGTGAGACTAATCAATTGATCGGGCGCCATTCCAATCATACTCAGCAGCTCTTGTTCAATGGAGTAATTTTCTTCGATATATTGGTTGAGGCTGTCCGTTTCAAGCGCATCCGTACCGAGTGTGGGAACTGCGGTTCTGTCAGCGCCTGCCGGATCAGTTACCGCTTCCGGAGAAGCGGTTTCCATGAGCTCAGAAGCTTCGTCCGCATTCAGCGTGTGGTAAGCGGCCAAGGAGATGCCCGCGGCACCAAGCGCCATTGCTGCGCCAACCCATGTCTTTCCTGTCCTGTTGTCTCTCATAAGCAACGGCTTTCTGGCTTCCAGCTGCTGGAAAGCCGACGTGTACGGCTGCTCCTGGCCGTGTTGCCGCAACGTCTCAAACCGGTCGCGCACCACATCCCAATCACTGCCTTCGGGCAAATCCAATGCCTTCAACGCTTCGCGCGTTTGATAGAGTTCGGCATTTTTTTCTGAAATACGAGCGGAGAAGGCGCTATAAGCTTGTTGCAGATTGTCGAGCTCGCGCTTTACAGCTGCCTTATCGCTATCAGGAGCAGGCTTTTCAAGCTGACTTTCTAAATCCTTGATCCGCACTTCGTATGCTTTCTTTACCTGCGGCCATTTACTTGACAACGGCAGGTTGAGCAACCTGAAGAGGTTGTTCGATGACAGATTCTGGGTTAAAGGCAATGCCTCCATGATGATTAGTTGTTTGCAATGCGAACCTAATCATTAGGGTAATGAATAAAAATACCCACTTCTGGGTATTTTTTAAATTTCTACGGACATAGTTAACTGCGTCTATCGCGGTGAACTCAGATATCCAGGTGCTGCTGCGCAAAAAGAAACAATCCGTTATTTCCTTTGATATCCAGTTTGGCACAGATGTTCCTGCGGTGGGTTTCTATGGTAAACGGGCTGACGAATAGGTGTTCAGCTATCTCCTGTGTTGTCTTATTTTGCCTGACCAGCCGGATGATTTCCACTTCGCGCTTGGTGAGGTTATATTTTTGCCGTATGCTTTGCTGATCGTTCTCGTCGTCCGCAGCGGAGCCACGGGGCTGTGGAGCAAAGTAACGCCTCCCCTGATAGACTTCTTCGATAGCGTGTATAAGCACGGTAGCGTCAGAATCTTTCGGTATAAAGCCTCCTACCCCCATGTCTTTCAGCGCGTGCTGCAACGAGGCTGTATAATACATGGAGACGATGAGGATTTTCAAGCGAGGATACATTGACAGGGCTTTGGCGGCTGCTTGCTGTCCATCAATCTTCGGCATATTCAGATCCATGACCACCACATCTGGCTGGTTATGCTGGAGCAATTGGAGCGCCTCCCGCCCGTCACGGGCGGTGTGCCACACGGCGAAACGGTCGTGGTTATCCAGAATGGACCGTAACCCGTCGATAAAAAGCTGGTGATCATCCACCAGCAGCAGGTTTATCTTTTTTGGATCAATTGGTTTGGTTTCCATCATCCTGTAAAGGTATTTCTATCGTAATGGTTGTCCCGTTCTTATTCGTATCGATTACACAGCGGCCGCCAAGGTATTGAGTACGCGAATACACGTTTTTGAGGCCGATGCCGTCCGGCGTCTCCCTGTCGTCAAAGCCGACACCGTTATCTTCCACGATAATAATTAACATGCCGGCAGTTTCAACCAGTTGCACAGTTGCCTGCGTGGCACACGAATGTTTGGTGATATTATTGATTAGCTCATTGACAATACGGTAAATAGACAGCTCGGTTTCATGATCCCGGCGCTGCGTATATTGGTAAACAAATTCGAAGTTGACGGCACTGGCCCGATTGAGGATGGAAATCCGTTCCCTGATAGTGCCGATAAGCCCGTTCTCCAGAAAGAACTTAGGTTTGAGGCTATGCGATATCTCACGAAGGTCATCACATGCCCGGGTGATGAGGTTTATGGTTTCATTAAAAGACTCCTGTTCGGCTGGTTGCATGCCGTTCAGTTTCTGCTGGAAGTCGGTCACCTTGAGCCGGATGACAGACAGGGTTCCACCCAGGTCATCATGGAGATCTTTCGCCAGCCGGTCGCGTTCATCTTCTTGCGCCTGAAACACCTGTTGTACAGCCTGCTGCCTAATCCGGTCGTTTTCTTTTTTCAATTGTGCCTTTTCGCGCTTCAGAAAGTTATACCGCAACGTAAACGCAAAGGAAAGAATCACCACTTCAGCGGCAAATCCAACGATAACCCCGTTGGGTTTGAACAATTGCTCTCCCACAATGCCCATCACCTGCAAGACGTAATTGACTCCGCCTATCATCAGCGGTAAAAGTGCCAGCAAATAATAATAGCCAATGATGAAACCGCTTCTTATCCGATCGATCACGCAAACCATGATCACGAGCATGGAAACGATACCCTGTACAGTGGACGAATAGAAAATTGCCTTTTCCACTCGAATATCAATGGGGAAGAGCAGCGCGAAAAAAGGTGCGATGCCCAGCGCCCAAAGCAAATATTTATAGTAATTGGTAAAATGGTAGAGCCTGCTGTTTGCTGCGGTCTGGTTGGTAAACAGTTGCATCACTTGGATCAGCAGGGCACAGCTCAACGTGCCACTGATAGATTTTACGTAATCATGAAGCCGCCCCAGGTCGGTGAACAGCCACTGCTTGGTCAGCCCTACTTCATCCAGTACCAGGGTTACCGAACAGCAGATATAAAGCGCGTAATACAAATGTATACGGTCGCCTACCGAAAGGTACATCAGCACATTCAAAAGCAATGCAAATGCGAATATCCCGGCATAAAAGCTAAATGCCGAATATACTGAAATGTCTTGCTGCAAAATGGCTTCCCTTTTGCCCAATTGGGTCTTAATAATAAAGTTCTGGCCGCGCTTATCGACCTTGAACAACCATGTGGATAGCTCATTGCCCTCGAGTCGAATCGGGAAAAGAAACTCCCAGACGGGCCATGGGCGCTCGGCAAACGGCAATCGATCGCCTGTCCGGCTTACAAAAGTGAGCGTACTGTCTTTTGCGTTCCATCGGTACAATTCCAGCAGGTTTATGCTCGAGCTCGGGATCGACAGGAATAAATCCACATATTCTGTAAGCGTGTTTTCCAAGTCGACAACCAGCCAATAATACGAGTCGGTATAGCCCAGGCTGACGTATTCGTCGCCATTGATAGGGACCAGCCGCCCCGCCTGTTTATGCGCCAACACATCTTCGGGTGCAGCCGTTAAGGTGGTGTCCTCATAATACCCGATATGGCCATTGAGGCGATACGTTGCAGAAGAATCGACCAAAACCGGTCTGATATCATTTGCATGGGCTGCGGTTATGAAGCCAATGAAAGGAAGTAAACGTAATAGCTGTCTAAACAGGCCGTTGTTCATTGATGGCTATGATGCGAACAGCACAAAGTTACGATAGCCAATCATTGCCTGAAATACTCAACTACAGGTATTTTACAGCTCTTCCGGCATCGGCTTTTCCAATAGATACTGATAATAAAACCGGTACCGCTCTTTGCGGTCATATCCCGACTTTTCACGGGCAAACCCGTGCCTGCTACCGGGATAAATCATCAGTTCGAAAGGCTTGTCGCGATCGGTCAATGCATCTACCAATTGGATGGTATTCTGCATGTGCACGTTGTCATCCATATCGCCGTGCATAATACGCAACACTCCTTTATAATTATCCACATAAGTCAGCACCGAACCTTGCCGGTAGCCATCGGGGTTGTCCTGCGGGGTATCCATAAACCGCTCAGTATAGTGCGTGTCGTAGAGTTCCCAGCTGGTTACGGGCGCTCCGGCAATACCGTAGTCAAAATAGTCGGCCCCTTTGGTCAATGCCAGGCAGGTCATATAACCGCCGTAGCTATGGCCTGTGATGAGCAACTTATCGTTGGCTACCCACGGTTTGCTCTTCAGCCATTGGGCAGCGGTGATGTAATCTTCCATTTCCCAATAGCCGAGTTTCCGGTGCATCAACGCCACGCCTTCTTTGCCGAAGTGCCCCGATGCGCGGTGATCCACGCTGATTTGAATAATGCCCTCGTTGGCCCAATGTTGATTAGCGGTACCCTTCCAGGTATTGCGCACCGTTCCGGCATCCGGACCGCCATAGATGCTGAAAATGACGGGATGCGGTTTTGTCTGATCGAAATCGGTAGGCCAGGTGATGGTCGCAGGCAACTGGTACCCGTCGGGTGTGGGGATGGTAATCAGTTCTGTCTTGGCGTAAATATAGTCATCGAAATCATCTACCTTGCTGTCTGCCAGCTCGCGGATCAGTTTTCCTTTATTGTCCAGCAGTGCCACTTTCGGCGGCGTGCTTACATTGGAATAGGTAGTAATAAAGTGCCGGCCATCCGGTGCAACCTTCACTTGATGGGTATAGTCGCCAAACGTGAGCCGTTTCAGGTTTTTTCCGTTATAGTCCACACGATAGAGATCTACCGTGGCCGAGTGTTCCTTCCGTGCACTGAAATAAATCACTTTGTTTTTTTCGTCCACGAGTTCCAATGCCGTTACTTGCCACCTTCCGGATGTAATGGGGTTTACTAACGTACCGTCCAGCCTGTATAGGTAATAATGTGCCCAGCCTGTTTTATCGCTCTTGAGGATGTAATGCTGGTTATCCTTGAGGTAGGTGATGCGTTCGCTGTGGCTCAGGTCTATCCAAGCCTCCTGCTTTTCATCGTAAATTTCTTTCTTCGCCCCGGTTTTCGGATCAACCGCGTAAAATTTGAGGTTGGTCTGGTCGCGGTTCATCCACTGTACCATCAGATTACTGCTGTCGAAGCTCCAGTAGGGTTCGCCGAAATACTGATCATCTTTTTCGTTGAACGCTGCCCACACGATGTCTCCTCCTCCCACGGGCACGAAACCTACCTTAACCTCAGGATTTGGGTCGCCTGCCTTGGGATAACGTGTTTGTTCGAGGTAGCCGTGTTGTCCGGCGGAACCATAGATGGGGAACATAGGTACCTGCGTGTCATCAAACCGCATAAAAGCCAGCGTTTTACTATCGGGCGACCACCAAAAGGCCTTATAACGGGAAGGACGCCCCAAGATTTCTTCAAAATATACCCACGATGCCCATCCATTGTAAATCACATCCGTACCATCATGGGTATAGCGGATTTCGTGACCGTCGGCTATCTTTATGGCATACAAGTCGTTATTTCGCGTAAAAGCTACATATTGGTTGTCCGGTGAGAGCGTCGGGTTCTTTTCTTCTACATCGGGTGAATGGGTAAGCTGTACCTTATCGTTTTCCCCCCGGCGGATGTAAATATCGCCGTCTTCCATAAACGCTTCGATGGCTGCACTGGGTGGCGGTGTATAAGGTCGGCGCGCGCCGGTACGGATATGCACCTCATATTGCTGTCCGGTTTTTACATCGCGCTCGATATAGTGCGCTGCATCGGCCCACCCTTCAATCGGGTTGATGGGCTTCGTCAAAGATGGCTTCAGTCCCAGTGACTGTTCTAAATCCAGCCGTTTGGTTTGTGCGCCGGCAAAGGCAATAAACAACAGGGCCGTGCCTAAAGTGAGGTATAATTTCTTATTCATTTACGTGTACATTAGGTGCTTGAAAGCGAATTGCAGGGGCTAAGGTAATAAATTTTACGTTTCTGCATACGGGATGCAAACCATCTTCCTGTCTTACCCGCTCAGCAACCCCCTGCCACGAAATAATAGCTTATCCCAACAAAGTCGCATGCAGGGATGTTATAAGATAAGTCGCGAATTAGATAGATAGAAAATAGCATGTAATATGAGCAAGACAGTTTTGGTTCCCACTGATTTTTCAGACAATGCAGCAGCAGCCGCGCGTTATGCTGCTCAGATGGCACGGCATTTTGGTTGGTCAATCCACCTACTACACCTATATACACCGTTTTCCACGGCCTTCGGGGGTGAAGAGCTAAACCGCGAGGCGCAGGAGTTAGCAGCCAATGAAGCTGAAAGCAACATGACCGCTGCAGCTGCCGATTTAGAGGAGGAGTTTTCCGGGGTAGTGATTACCACGGACTGCAAGCAAGGGGTAATGAGTGATGTGGTTTACCGAACCGCACGTGAAGCCAAGAACAACCTGATTGTGATGGGTACCAAGGGCGCATCGGGCCTTAAGCATGCCGTCTTAGGCAGCAACACATTTGAAATCATCAAAAATTCACCCATACCGGTATTGGCGGTACCCGAAACCCCGCCAACCTTCCAGCAGCGTAATGTTGGGTTGCTGACCAACTTCCAACCCTCGGAGATTGAAGCCCTGGAAGCTTTTATCGCCATAGGAGAAGCCCCACAGCAGGTGACATTGATCCATTTGTTTGAGAAAGGCGCCAATAAAGACGAAAAAGACCTCGCGGATTGGGCCAAACACATCCAGGACCGGACGGCAATCAGCCGCGTGCTGGATAAAACAGCCCCGTTCTCTGACCGCATGGACGTCAAGGAAGATTTCCCTGAACACGTGTTCCGCTTAGCGCAGTCCGACGGTATGGACTTGCTGATAGTATCCCGCGAACGAAAAGGTTTCTTCGATAAGCTGTTTTCCGGCGATAGGGTCAAAGCTATGGCACACCAACTGGAAATACCCGTATTTTTCCATAATGCCTGATGGCTATCCCGCCACGATATTCACTATCCGGCCTTTCACATAAATCACCTTGCGCACCGCCTTGCCTTCGAGGTAGCGTTGCACATCTTCATTGGCCAGCACGGCTTTCTCCACATCCGGCTGTTCCATGTCAAGCGGCAACGTAAGGTTCATCCGTGTTTTTCCATTGACAGAAATGGGATATGAAAATTCGCTTTCCACCAGGTATTCGGGGTTGAATGCCGGATACGTTGCATACGACAGGGTACCGGGTTCATGCCCCAGCAGCGTCCACAGCTCTTCGGTGATGTGTGGAGCGTAAGGATGCAACACCACGCATAGTTCCTGGAGGATGGCCCGTTTGTTGCATTTCAGGTCGGTCAGCTCATTGACGCAAATCATAAAAGAAGATACCGATGTATTGAACGAAAACCGTTCAATATCCTCTGCTACCTTCTTGATAATCTTGTGCAAAGCCTTCAACTCGGCCCGGGTGGGCGCATCATCGCTTACGGCAAAGTTGCCCGAAGCGTCGTGAAATAATTTCCAGAATTTACGGAGGAACTTATAAACCCCTTCAATGCCATTGGTATTCCAGGGCTTGCTCTGCTCCAGCGGACCGAGAAACATCTCGTACATGCGCAGGGTGTCAGCGCCGTACTGTTCGATGATGTCATCGGGATTGACCACGTTGTATTTAGACTTGGACATCTTCTCCACCTCATGGCCACAGATGTATTTGCCGTTTTCGAGGATAAATTCGGCATCGGCAAAATCAGGCCGGAACTGGCGGAATTTATCAAGATTGAGCACGTCGTTGGTTACGATGTTTACATCAACATGCAGCGCCACCGTGCGATATTGGTCCTTCAATCCGTAGGAAACAAAGGTATTGGTTCCCTTGCCCTCCCCATCCAGTACGCGATATACAAAATTGCTGCGCCCTTGGATCATGCCCTGGTTGATGAGTTTCTTGAAAGGTTCCTCTTCGGGTACATACCCCATATCTTTCAGAAACTTGTTCCAAAAGCGGCTGTACAGCAAGTGGCCTGTAGCGTGCTCCGAACCGCCGATATAGAGGTCTACATCGCGCCAGTAGTCGATAGCTTCTTTAGAAGCAAATACCGCCTCGTTCTGCGCATCCATATACCGGTACCAATACCAGCTTGACCCTGCCCAGCCGGGCATGGTGCTGAGTTCATATTCAAACGTGCCGCGATACTTCCAGTCTTTGGCACGGCCCAGCGGGGGTTCTCCCGTTTCCGTGGGCAGGTATTTATCCACGTCCGGCAGCAATAGCGGCAACTCACCTTCGTCGATAAGCTGGGGCAGTCCGTCTTTGAAGTATACCGGCACAGGTTCGCCCCAGTAGCGCTGGCGGCCGAAAATGGCATCGCGCATCCGGTAGTTGATGGTAGCCTTTCCCGCCCCCAGCGATTCCAGCTTTTCAATCAGCGTATCCACGGCTTCTTGGTAGGTCATGCCGTTGATAATATCGGAGTTGATGTACCGTCCTTCTTTGGTGGGGTCCGCCTGTCCATCCAATTGCTGGGCGTCCGAAATGGGGATGATGGGCAACCCGAAATGGGTAGCGAACAGGTAGTCGCGCTGATCACCCGATGGCACAGCCATCACAGCTCCGGTTCCGTAACCGGCTAATACATAATCCGCTATCCATATCGGAACTTCTTTACCCGTCAGCGGATGGATGGCATGGCTGCCGGTGAAGGCACCCGATACGGCTTTTACATCCGCCATGCGGTCGAGCTCGGATTTTTTCTTGGTTTGAGCGATGTAGGCTTCCACTTCTGCCTGCTGCGATCCGGTGGTGAGCGCCTCCACCAATTCGTGCTCAGGAGCGAGCACCAATGCGTTCACCCCATAAATGGTGTCGACTCGCGTGGTAAACACTTCGATATAACGGCCGTCGCCGAGGACAGGCACGCCGAACCGTACGCTTGCACCAACACTTTTACCTATCCAGTTACGCTGCATCTCCACCAAGGGTTCCGGCCAGTCGATGGTCTCCAACCCCCGAAGTAGACGCTCGGCGTAGGCGGTGATGCGCATGCTCCATTGCATCATTTTCTTCTGCTCTACCGGGTATCCACCCCGTTCGGAAACGCCGTTGATTACCTCATCGTTGGCCAGCACCGTACCCAGGGCTGCGCACCAGTTGACGGTACTCTCCCGTAGGTAGGCCAGCCGGTATTTCAGTAATTCGCGTTGTTGCTCCTCCTCGCTGAACGCGGCCCATTCGGCAGCGGTAAACGACAGGACGTCATCATCCGACGCGGCTTGTATACCTCGGCTTCCATGCAACTCGAAATGTGCAACAAGCGTTGCAATGGGTTCGGCCTTATCGTTGGCTTTGTTATACCACGCATTAAAAAGCTGCATGAATATCCATTGCGTCCATTTATAGAAAGCGGGATCGCTTGTCCGTACCTCCCTGTCCCAATCAAAGGAGAATCCGATATTATCGAGTTGCTCCCGGTAACGTTTGATGTTAGCCTCAGTGGTGACGGCCGGGTGCTGTCCGGTCTGGATGGCGTATTGCTCCGCCGGCAGGCCGAACGAATCGTACCCCATCGGATGCAACACGTTAAAACCCTTTAACCGCTTATAACGGGCAAAGATGTCTGAAGCAATGTATCCAAGCGGGTGGCCTACATGCAGGCCGGCGCCGGAAGGATAGGGAAACATATCCAGCACATAATATTTCGGCTTCCCCGCCGCATTGTCCACGCGGAAAGTTCGGTTTTCCGCCCAAAACTGCTGCCACTTCTTCTCAATGGTTTTATGATGGTATTCCATGATACGTCCGGATCGAAATAAGAACGGCGAAAATACGTTTTTTTTAGCATTGGCAAAAACTTGAAAGCAAATGATGTTTTCGTATATTTGCGCCGCTATGTCGGTGAAATTATTCAATTTCCTCGCGTTATTTGCCTACATTAACTGCCTGTGTTACCAAGACGGGCCTTACCACGGCCAGTACGACCGCGGCCTTCTGGACGGTGATCCGCTGATTGAAATCGTATTGGACGATTTACTGGATTTTCCATTGAACGATGCGGCCAATGAATCCGATTTTCATTATGAAAAATACCGGCCCAATTTTGGTGCTTTCTCGTTAGCCCAGCTACTTCCCAAGCAGCTCGTTGCGAGCTTGACCCAACTACCGCTCCTGTTAAGCACTCCCATGAAGTCGGCATTCGGCTCAAAACTGAAATGCCTTCCGGGATACTATCTTTATCTCTTCCGGCTGAAGCCGTTCTGAACCGCCCCTTACGGGTTGGCACATTCGGGGCCAAACGACCTGTAATTTCCTGTACATATTAATGAGCAACCGTGGTGGAAGTCTGCCTCCCAGGGACAATTCCTGAGCGACAGCGCCATAAACCTTGGCTGCTATGGATTTGAATTTGAGCAAGTCAAAAAGCAAATAACGATGAATACAAAAACAACTTTCTTACTATTTTTAACGCTCGGTGATTTATGGCTGGTGTCATGCACGAATCAGGCAACTAACGAGCCGGGCGATAACATTTCAATCCAGCCCGTCCCCGTAACAGCCGTCCGTTCGCTGGACACGGTAATTTACAACGACTATATCGCTGACATACACGCTGTCCGAAATATTGAAGTGCGGTCTAAACTTAAGGGTTTCTTAGAGAAGATATATGTAGACGAGGGCAGCGAAGTACGGCGGGGGCAACCCTTGTTCAAAATTAGCGACACGGAATATGTTTCCGAAGTTTCACGTGCGGAAGCTACATTGAACAACGCCATTGCCAATGCCAAAACCATCGCGCTAGAAGTCGACCGCACCCGACTGCTGGTCGACAAAAAAATCGTGTCGGAAACGGATCTGGAAGTGATAGAAGCCCAGCTAAGCGCCGCTGAATCAAGCGTTGACGAAGCCCGATCATTACTCCAACATGCAAAAACACAGCTCTCGTACACCACGATACGTTCGCCTTTTGACGGCAAAATCGGGCGCATCCCGCTTAAGGAGGGCAGCTTACTGGATGAAGGGGCGTTGCTGACCGTTGTTGCTGACCTCAGTGCGGTGTATGCCTATTTCGAAATTACGGAGCGGGAATATCTCAGCTATATTGATGAAGGCAACCAAAATACCGTGGATTTCGACATGCCGGTAAATCTCGTCCTGGCCAATGGAGCCCCTTATCAGCACGCAGGCAAAGCGGAGTTTGCTGAAAACCAATTTGAAGAAACCACGGGAACCATTGCCTTACGTGCCCGCTTCCCGAACCCAGAGGGCCTGCTTATGCACGGTGCTACCGGAAAAATCAGTGTGCCGGTGAGTACTGGCAATACGCTGGTTGTACACCAAAAGGCTGTATTTGAAATTCAAGACCGCACATACGTTTACCGGGTTTCGGACGACAATGTTATCTCCATGACGCCGTTCACTGCCGGTCGGCGGATCGGCCATTATTACCTCGTTGAAGATGGATTATCGGCCTCAGATCGGATAGTTTTTGAGGGGGTACTTAATCTGCGCGACGGCATGGCCATAGAACCCGTAACCGTAGATCCCGATAATCGGATAGCCCAAGCTAATCGATAGATTCGGGATACATCGTTTTAACGTTCATTTCACACCATATCTCCATATTAACAGATGCTCGAAACATTCATCAGAAGACCCGTATTGTCGTTAGTAATTTCCCTAATGATTACCCTTTTGGGGTTACTGTCACTTTTTACATTGCCTGTCACGCAATTTCCTGACATAGTACCGCCGTCGGTGGTGGTCACCGCCAATTACACCGGCGCAAATGCCGAAGTGTGTACAGATGCCGTGGCCATTCCGCTGGAGCGTGCCATCAACGGGGTGGCAGGCATGACGTATATGACCTCGGTTTCTACCAATAATGGCACCACGCTCATCCAAGTTTTTTTCAAGGTGGGTACCGACCCCGATATTGCGGCCGTAAATGTGCAAAACCGCGTGATGACCGTGCTTGACGAATTGCCCGAGGAGGTCATCCGGGCAGGCGTAATTACCGAAAAAGAGGTGAACAGCATGTTGATGTACCTGAATATCTTCAGCGATGACCCCACGGCCGATGAGCGGTTTATTTACAACTTCACGGATATCAACGTCCTAAAAGAACTGAAACGGATTGAAGGAGTGGGCTTCGCTGAGATTATGGGCATGCGGGACTACGCGATGCGCGTATGGCTAAAGCCGGACAGGCTGGCTGCCTATAACATTTCCAGCGAAGAGGTCATAGCTGCTATACGGGCCCAAAATGTGGAGGCCGCCCCCGGTCAAACGGGTATCGGATCGGACCAACGGGTAAACATGCAACAATACGTGTTACGCTATCCGGGTAGGTTCGCCACCCCAGATGAATACGGAAACATCCCCATCCGAGCCAGTGCCGACGGATCCATCCTCCGCATACGGGATATCGCCGATGTGGAATTCGGGTCGCTTGATTACGAAATGACATCAAAAACAGACGGACGTCCTTCGGCTTCTATCATGATGAAACAACTGCCGGGATCCAACGCGCAGGAGGTAATTGAACGGGTGAAAGAACGCATGGAGGAACTGAAAGCTACGTCGTTCCCGCCGGGAATGAAGTATACGGTCAGCTATGACGTATCCCGCTTTCTGGATGCTTCCATCAGCGAAGTAATGCGAACACTTATCGAGGCGTTCATCTTGGTGTTCCTCGTGGTGTTCATCTTTTTGCAGGATTTCCGATCAACGCTGATACCAGCATTGGCTGTGCCTGTCTGCCTTATCGGCGCACTGTTTTTTATGCAACTGATGGGCTTTTCCATCAACCTGCTCACGTTGTTTGCACTGGTATTGGCCATCGGCATCGTTGTTGACAACGCCATTGTTGTGGTGGAAGCGGTACACGTGAAGATGGAAGAAGATCACCTGCCCCCTTTGGAGGCAACCCTCGCGGCAATGAAAGACATTGGCAGCGCTGTGGTGGCCATCACATTGGTGATGTCTGCGGTGTTCGTGCCGGTAGCTTTCCTTTCCGGGCCCGTCGGCATCTTCTACCGTCAGTTTTCGCTTACCCTCGCGGCGTCCATCGTCATATCGGGCATCAACGCGTTGACACTCACACCGGCATTGTGCGCATTGCTCCTGCGATCGCCCCATGACAGGCCTGAACGCAACGGATGGCTGGCCAGGTTCTTCGGGGCGTTCAACCGATGGTACAATAAGGTGGCTGGCCAATACGCCGGACTGGTTGGGCGCATCGCCGGACGGCGAATCATTACCCTGGGATTGCTGGGGGCATTTTTCATAGCCACATGGGGAATGAATGCCATATTACCCTCGGGCTTTATCCCCACGGAAGACCAAGGTATGATATACGTAAATGTGACTACGCCACCTGGTGCCACGGTAGACCGCACGGAGGCTGTGCTCAACCAGATCGATTCCATCAGCCGCAGCCACGAGGCGGTGGAAACCGTATCTACGCTGGCTGGCTACAGCATCGTCACCGAAGTGACCGGGGCTTCTTACGGCATGGGCATGATTAACCTGAAGGCTTGGGAAGATCGCCATGTGTCTGTTGATGACATGGTACGCTGGCTCGCGGATTCAACAGCCCACCTGCTGGATGCCAAAATTGAATACTTCCCGCCGCCAACGGTTCCGGGTTTCGGTAATTCCAGTGGCTTTGAACTCCGGCTGCTCGACCGCACCGGTACGGAAGACCTCGCCGCCATGGCAAAGGCGATGAACACGTTCATTTCAGCCCTGGAAGAAACGCCGGAAGTCGGCAGTGCGTTTTCTACGTTCGATCCCAATTTCCCCCAATACCTGATCCAGGTGGATTATGACATGGCCGCAAAAAAAGGTATAAGTGTCGAAAACGCCATGGGTACATTGCAAACCCTCATGGGCAGCCTGTATGCCTCTAACTTCATCCGCTTCGGGCAGCTTTATAAGGTGATGGTGCAGGCCGGCCCCGGATACCGTGAGAAACCGGAGGATGTACTGAACCTGTATGTGAAGAATGATGCTGGCGAGATGGTTCCTTTCTCGGCATTCCTCTCGATGGAACGAATCTATGGGCCTGAACAAGTAACGCGGTACAATATGTTCAGTTCGGCGCTAATCAGCGGCGATGCTGCACCGGGTTACAGCAGCGGTGATGTGATCTCGGCCGTGGAACGGGTTGCGGCGGAAGTATTACCCCAAGGCTATGAAATTGAATGGTCGGGCATGACGCGCGAACAAATTCTTTCCGGAAACCAGGCAGTGTACATATTTGCCTTGTGCCTGTTGTTCGTCTACCTGATACTGGCGGCGCAGTATGAAAGCTTTTTGCTTCCGCTGCCGGTTATCTTGTCGTTGCCGGCAGGGGTTTTCGGCGCGTTTTTGTTCCTTAAGCTGCTCGGGTTGGAGAATAATATCTATGCCCAGGTTGCTTTGGTAATGCTCATCGGTCTGCTCGGGAAAAATGCCATTTTAATTGTGGAATATGCGATCCTGAAACAGAAAGCCGGAGCCACTTACCTGCAAGCGGCAGTGGATGGTGCGGTGGCCCGCCTCCGTCCTATTCTGATGACCTCCTTTGCTTTTGTGGCGGGGCTCATACCGCTGGCCCTGGCATCGGGTGCTGGCGCCCTGGGCAACCGGTCGATCGGCACCACCGCCGTAGGGGGCATGGTGGTGGGCACTATTATTGGAGTCTTGGTTATCCCCGGGCTGTATGTGCTCTTCGCTTCATGGAAATCCCGGAGAAACAAGCCGCTCGCCCCGAAAGCTGTCGCCTTGGCTGCTGTAGCGAGTTTGTTATTCCTTTCTTCGTGTGGCGGTTCGCGGGAATTGCCGGCATACCGGCACCGCGCCTTACCCAGTGTCTTCCATACCGACTCGGCATCCACCGATACGGCCAACACTGCCGATGTGCCCTGGCGCAGTTTCTTCGATGACAATCACTTGGCCGTATTGATAGACAGTGCGCTATCGGCAAACCCCGATATGGGCGAAGCCATGCTGCAACTGGAAAAGGCAAAAGCCAACCTCCGCCTCCGGAAATCAGCATTGCTGCCTTCCGTTGATGCGGTGGCACAAGCGGGGCTGCGAAAGTTCGGACATTACACAATGGATGGCATCGGCAACTATGATACCAATTTTTCGGAAAACCTTTCGGAAGACGAACGGTTGCCCGATCCACTTCCTGACTATTTTATCGGCCTGCGCACCGCGTGGGAAATCGATATCTGGGGCAAACTGAAAAACAGGCGACGGGCAGCCTATCACCGTCTCTTGGCGTCGTATGAAGGCCGCAGGCTGGTGCAAACGGCCCTGGTTGCTGAGGTGGCCACGGCCTACTTTGACCTGCTGGCGCTGGATCAGGAAGCAGCCATCATCCGCAAAAACATTCAGTTGCAGCGCGAGGCACTGGAAACCGTTACCACACAGAAACTGGCCGGTCGGGCCACCGAACTCGGAGTGCAGCAGTTCAGGGCGATGCTGGCTAATTCGAAAAGCAGGGAGCAGCATGTCGTCCAACAAATTAAGGCGCTCGAAAACCACCTGAATTTTCTGACCGGCACATTCGCCAAGCCCATCCAGCGCGACTCGGCAGCTTGGGGCAAGCTGACGGACGGCTCGCCTATGCCGGCCGGGGTTCCGCCGCAGTTGCTCATACACCGCCCAGACATCCGCCAAGCTACCCTGGAGCTACTCGCTTCCAAGAACGAACTGCAAGCCATACGTGCGGAATTCCTGCCTACCCTCGCGCTGGCCCCGCATGTCGGGTTCCAGGCATTTGACCCCGACAAGCTTTTCCTCACGCCAGCGTCTGTAACCTACGGACTGCTTGGTGGCATCACAGCGCCCCTCTTTAACCAGCGGGCCATCCGCTCTGCTTACGAAACGCAATCGGCCGCCTATGGTATTGCGTTCCATAGGTATGAAAAGACGGTGCTTCTGGCATGGAAAGAAGTGCAGGATGCCTTGAATGCGTTGCGCTTTACCAACCGGCGCCTGGAACACCATAACGAAGAGGTAGAGGCGCTCACCGGAGCGGTGGAGTCTGCCCACCACCTGTTTATGGCTGGCCGCGCCAATTACCTTGATATCATCACCGCACAGCGGAGCGTACTGGAAGCCGAATTGAACCGGGTAACAGCGTCCCGAGAAAAATTGCAGGCTCGTATTAACCTGTACAAGGCCTTGGGCGGCGGCGGACAATAACCGCGCCCCAGGCAGCGTTAAAGTTAAAGATTTACAGGACCTGTGCTGCTTATGTCAAAGCAATTCACTACTTTCGCAACGTAAACGATTCGGGATATGGAAGCATATGAAATAAGCACATCCTCCAAAAAGACCAAGTCTGTCTATATTTCCACGGTGATCAGTATTGCTTTGGTATTGTTGATGACGGGTCTGCTGGGGCTTATCCTGGTGCATGCGAAAAACTTATCGAATTACGTTAAGGAGAACATCGTATTGAACATCATTGTCAACGAAGGTGTCGGTGAGGGCGATGTATTGGCTTTACAAAAAGATCTCAATGAAGATGAATACGTGTTGCGCACACAATACATCAGCAAAGAGCTCGCCGCCAAAAACCTGTCACAGGAGCTTGGCGAAGATTTTGTTGAATTTCTCGGGCATAATCCGTTGCTGTCGTCCATTGATGTTTACCTGAAAGCGCAATACGCCAATACCGACAGTATCGAAACCTTTATCAAAAAGATTTCGGCTGATAAAATGGTAAAGGAAGTGGTCTACCAGGAATCGTTGATAGACATGGTTAACAAAAATATACGGACCATCGGCATTGTCATCCTGGCTTTTACCGCCTTGCTGCTGGTGATTGCCGTGGCGCTCATTAATAACACCATACGGCTGGCCATCTATTCGCAGCGTTTCCTTATCAAAAGCATGCAGATGGTGGGCGCAACCAAGGGGTTTATCCGGCGGCCGTTCTTAGGCTATGGTATCCTGCACGGTCTGCTTGGGGCGCTGATAGCCATATTGTTGCTACTACTCACCCTGCACCTGGGCCAACGGGAAATCCCCGAGCTGGTATTCCTGCGCAATTGGTTTGAGTTTATCATCATCTTTGTGGTGGTAGCGGCCCTGGGCATCCTTATTTCTGGTGTAAGCACCTATTTTGCGGTAAGCAAGTACCTGCGGCTTAAGACAAACGAATTATACAGATAACCGTCACCCTTATGGCTACATACAAAAAAACACAACACACCCAAAAGGTTTCATTTGTATTCGGAAAACGGAATTACCAGCTGTTTTTGTTGAGCATTGCAGTAGTTGTTCTGGGATTTGTTCTCATGATGGGTACAGAAGACATCTATAGCTTCACGAAGATTACCCTGGCCCCATTAGTCGTGGTAGTTGGTTTTGCGCTGGGTGTTGTATCCATTTTGATAAAACCAAAAAAAACCAACAATAATTAATGACATTATTTGAAGTGATTGTGCTGGCCATTGTCGAAGGCCTCACAGAGTTTTTGCCGGTATCATCTACCGGCCATATGATTATTGCTTCCGCATTGATGGGCATAGCCCCCACCCCATTTGTTAAACTGTTTACCATTGCCGTGCAGCTGGGTACGATTCTGTCGGTACTGGTACTGTACTACCGCCGCTTCTTCCGGTCGGTAACCTTTTATTACAAACTGGCCGTAGCGGCCATCCCCGCCGTTGTATTTGGCCTTCTCTTCAGTGACAATATCGATGCGTTGCTTGAGAGCCCGCTGACGGTCGGCATCATGTTGGTCATCGGTGGCGTTATTCTCCTGTTCGTTGATAAATGGTTTAATAAACCCGTCATCGACGATTCAGATAACATCAGCTACCTACAGGCGCTGAAAATCGGCTTTTTCCAATGCCTGGCCCTGATACCGGGCACGTCGCGCTCCGCCAGTACCATCGTGGGGGGCATGACGCAGCAACTCACCCGCAAAGCAGCTGCTGAATTTTCGTTTTTTTTGGCCATTCCTATGATGTTCGGCGCTACGCTCCTGAAGCTCAAGGATTACTTCGACGAGGGAAACGGCCTGGATAGCACAGAAATCAGTCAGCTGGTTATCGGCAACATTGTCGGCTTCGTGGTGGCTATCATCGCCATCAAATCGTTCATCGGCATTGTTTCCAAATATGGGTTCAGGGCGTTCGGCTGGTATCGTATTATCGTTGGAAGCGCCATTATCGCGCTGTTGCTGAGCGGCCATAGTTTGCAGATCTTATAATGAAGAAATTCGATTTTGCGAGCGGAGAAGTGTTCCTGGTTGACAAGCCGTTACGGTGGACGAGCTTCGATGTGATCCGGAAAATCCGTAACGCTATCAAACCACAAAAGGTAAAGGTTGGCCACGCGGGGACGCTGGATCCCCTGGCCACTGGCCTGCTTATCGTCTGCACCGGAAAGTTCACCAAGCGGATTGAAGCATTCCAAGCTCAGGAAAAGGAATACACAGGCACCATTACACTGGGTGCCACGACACCCTCGTACGATCTGGAGCGCGAAATAGACCAGCGGTTCGATATATCGGGCATTACCGAAGCGCGTATCCTGGAAACCGCCGCCGCTTTCGTCGGCGAGATAGAGCAGGTACCCCCTGCGCATTCTGCCGTAAAAATGGATGGCGAGAGGGTTTATGAAAAGGCGCGCCGTGGAGAAACCGTAGCGGTAAAACCACGGAAAGTATACATCCGTGAGTTTGAGATTACCGGTATTGAACTTCCCAATGTCCAGTTCAGGGTGGTGTGCAGCAAAGGAACCTATATCCGTTCGCTTGCCCACGATTTCGGCAAGGCGTTGGACAACGGTGCGCACCTAAGTAGCCTACGGCGAACGCGCAGTGGTGATTTCCACGTGACCGATGCCTGGCAAATGGCCGATTTGGTGGAGTGTTTAAAGGAGTTTACCTTTGCAATAACGCATGAACATTTACAAAAATCTTGAGGATTTCCGCGCCCTGGATAATGCGGTAGTTACTATTGGCACCTTTGACGGGGTACACGTGGGGCACCAGAAGATCTTAAGTACACTGCGTGACTGCGCACAAGACATAAACGGGGAAACCGTCCTGCTTACGTTCTTCCCCCACCCCCGGCTCATTCTGCATCCGGAAGACGACAGCCTCAGACTGATAAGCGACATCGATGAAAAGGTGCAACTGCTGGCCAACGCGGGGATCGACCACTTGATTATCACACCGTTTACGCGCGACTTCTCGAATCTATCGCCGGAAGAATACATCCGCGATGTACTGGTAGGTAAAATCGGTACCAAAAAAATTGTCATCGGCTACGACCACCGCTTCGGCAAAGACCGCGAGGGGTCGCTGCAAGACCTGCTGGACCACGCAGAAATCTATGGCTATACGGTTGAGCAAATTCCCGAGCAAGACATCAATGACGTTGCCGTATCGTCTACAAAAATCCGGGAAGCGCTCATCAAAGGCGACATTGATACGGCAAACAGTTACTTAGGCTACCCATTCCAGTTAACGGGTAAGGTAGTGCGCGGCAACCAACTCGGCCGGAACATCGGCTACCCTACCGCCAACTTACACGTAGAGGAACGCCATAAGCTTATCCCGGCCTATGGCATTTACGCAGTCGAAGCTGCCATTGTAGAGCCGACAAGCATCCAAACGGGCCCATACAATCCCCATCCGCCCGAGCGTGTTGTTCAAGGCATGGGATATATCGGAACCCGGCCAACCGTTGATGGCGTCAGCAGGAGTATCGAGGTCCATTTATTCGATTTTGAAGGCGACATTTATAATAAAACGCTGCGCGTGAAGTTTCTACACTTTATCCGGCACGACCAGTGGTTCGAAAATATGCAGGATTTGGTCGACCAGATGGCTATCGATGAGAAGAAAGTACGGGCGTTTTTTACGCACTGAAATACGCCCGGACGTTCTTGCCCTCTACCCAGTTCATGTAGGCCCTGTTGACCACCCGGTTGCCTCCGGGGGTGGGATAATCGCCAGAGAAGTACCAATCCCCGCGGTGGTCAGGGCAGGCAACATGCAGGTTTTCCAACTTTTGGTATATAACGTCCACTTCGGCCTTAATGTGACTTCCCCGGATGATACCCGCTATTTCCTTAGAAATCTCTTCTTCGGTAAATGGCTCATAAATAGCCTTCACGTAATTATCCACATCTTCCTTGGGTAACCCCAGCGAGGCCACGCATTTCTGATACACCTCTTCGATCACATGCCCCATCCCCCGTTTGTACAGCAGGGAAACAGCCGCCTCGAATGCGACAAACTCTCCTAAGCGCGACATGTCTATTCCGTAGCAATCCGGGTAACGGATTTGAGGCGCGGAAGAAACG
The DNA here is from genome assembly GCF_900112315.1 of Parapedobacter composti. GTDB lineage: Bacteria > Bacteroidota > Bacteroidia > Sphingobacteriales > Sphingobacteriaceae > Parapedobacter > Parapedobacter composti. The sequence goes on from NZ_FOLL01000005.1 coordinate 39,937, forward strand.
ATGATGATTTTTTTGGGATTCAGGCGGTCAAGGATGGTCAGGATACTCTGCTTGAGAGTTGTTCCCCGAACGATGGAATCATCTACTGCGACGATGGTATCCTCATGATCCTGGACGATACCGTAGGTCGTGTCATACACGTGCTGCACCATATCCTGGCGGTCAGCATCCTGCGTGATGAACGTCCGTAATTTGGCATCCTTGATGTTCAACTTCTCAAACCTCGGCGAAATGCTAAGCATCTCGTTCAGTTCTTCATCCGATATCTTATCGGCCCTGTTAAGCAAAGTATCCTTTTGGAGCTTCCGCACGTATTCATTTATCCCCTCCTCCAGGCCGTAAAATGCTACTTCGGCAGTATTCGGAATATAAGAGAATACCGTGTTCTTGATATCATAGTTAACCGCTTCCAAAATTTGCGGACACAACAGGCGCCCGAGGTATTTACGTTCGCGGTAAATGGCTGCGTCGCTGCCCCGCGAAAAGTAAATACGCTCAAACGAGCACGATTTCTTTTCAACCGGATCCCGGAACAACTCTTCTGTGATGGCTCCGTCTTTTTTAACGATCAGTGCGTAGCCCGGTTTAACTTCATTGATTTCATCAAATTTCACGTTAAACGCGGTCTGTATGGCCGGACGTTCCGATGCCACCACTACCACTTCGTCATTTACATAATAATAAGCGGGCCGGATACCCGCGGGGTCGCGCATCACGAATGCGTCTCCATGACCGAAGATACCGCTGATGGTGTAGCCGCCATCCCAGTTTTTGGCCGACCTGCGCAGGATTTTAGCCACGTCCAGGTGCTCCGCAATCAACGCACTGATTTCTACGTTACTGTGCCCCTGCCTCTTGAACTTATCAAACAGCTCCTGGTTTTCCGAATCCAGGAAATGCCCGATTTTTTCCAGCACGGTCACTGTGTCTGCCCGTTCTTTCGGATGCTGCCCCAGTTCATACAACTGTTCAAGCAACTCGTCCACATTGGTCATGTTAAAGTTACCGGCAATCACCAAGTTACGGGACATCCAGTTGTTCTGACGAAGAAACGGGTGACAGTTTTCGATGCTGTTCTTGCCGTGTGTACCGTAACGGAGGTGCCCCAGAAGCACCTCTCCCGTAAAGCTTACATTGTCTTTAAGCCATTGCGCATCAGCAAACCGATCAGGGTAAGTCCGTTGCACTGTGGCAAATTTCTTTTGTACATATTCAAAAATATCAGCCACTGCATTGGGTGCCATTGATCGGTACCGGCTGATATAGCGGTTGCCGGGTTTAACATCCAGCTTGATGGTAGCAATGCCGGCACCGTCTTGCCCGCGGTTATGCTGCTTTTCCATCAACAGGTACAGTTTGTTGATGCCGTACAAGGCTGTACCGTATTTTTCCTGATAATATGAAAGGGGTTTTAACAGGCGAATCAGTGCAATTCCGCACTCGTGTTTGATAGCGTCACTCATGTTATGCTTCTAAGCATGCAAAGATACACAATTTTTGAATAACAATCTTGCAACCTATCTTTCTTAACCCAGATTAACACCACCAACCACCAATCACCAACCACCAATCACCAACCACCAATCACCAATCACCAATCACCAACCACCAACCACCAATCACCAATCACCAACCACCAATCACCAATCACCAATCACCAACCACCAACCACCAATCACCAACCACCATCATAACTTCTCACCATGCTGGCTAATATCCAGCCCGATTTCTTCTTCTTCCGGCGAGACGCGCAGCTTACTAATCAGGTCGGTAACCTTTAATAGCAAAAACGCCATAACGAAGGTGAAAGCTACCGCCCCTACAAGGCCTATAACATGCGCCCAGAACAGTCCGGTTTCCCCGAAATACAGGCCATCTGTTTCTACCACTTCATTGATGGCCTTGGTCGCGAAAATACCGGTAAAAAGCATGCCCACCATGCCGCCTACGCCGTGGCTCGGAAACACATCCAACGTATCGTCTACCCGTGAATGTGTACGCCATTCGACCACCAACCTGCTGATAACGGACGCCACTACACCGATAATCAACGAATGCGGAACCGTTACAAAACCCGCAGCCGGCGTAATTGCCACCAGTCCGACCACAACGCCGATGCACACCCCCATGGCCGTAGGTTTCTTTCCCCGTGCAGCATCGAAGAAAATCCAGGCCAGCGCCGCCGCTCCCGATGCCGTACTGGTGGTTGCCAAGGCTGTTGCTGCCAAAGCCCCCGCTCCAAATGCTGATCCCGCATTGAAGCCGAACCACCCGAACCACAGCAGTCCTGTGCCCAGTATCACATAAGTTATCCGGGCAGGATTATGCCCTTCATTGCCGTTGCCCTGCTTAAGATACAACGCCGACGCCAGTGCCGTAACGCCGGCAGACATATGCACTACCGTACCTCCGGCAAAATCCAGCACCCCCATACCTGCCAGCAATCCATCGGGATGCCAGGTCGCGTGGGCTAAGGGCGCGTAGATAAAGACGAAAAAAAGACACAGGAACAAGACATAAGACGTAAACCGTATACGCTCGGCAAAAGCACCCGTAATCAGCGCCGGTGTTATGATGGCAAACTTCAGTTGATACATTGCAAACAGCGCGAATGGAATGGTGGGCGCCCCGGGCCAATTAGGACCATCGATGACGCCTTCAAACATGAAGTACGTGGCCGGGTTGCCAATAATGCCACCAATGGATTCACCAAATACCAGGCTGAAGCCAAACACCACCCAGATGACGGCCACCACACCCATACAGATGAAACTTTGGAGCATGGTAGAAATTACATTTTTCTTTTTAACCATGCCTCCGTAAAAAAAGGCCAGTCCGGGCGTCATGATTAAAACCAATGCCGTAGAGGTTAGCATCCAAGCTACGTCTGCACCATCGAATTCCTGGGCGCCGCCGCCGGGAATACCGGGATAAAAAAGCGCCAACAACACAACAATAACTAAAAAAATAAAAGGAATAGCGGATTTTTTTGAGTCCATTTTGATTTTTATGAATAAAATTCACCACAAAAATAGCTATTTTGATAATAAAATTTAAAAATTAATCATAAAAATTATATAATATTCAAATTTTTATGAAATAAATTGTAAAAATCAAACTTAACTTACAAAAACCAAAACAAAACTACAGCAACCATAAAGAAAAACACCGATTTCATCAAACAAACAACAACAAAAACCCCACCCAAAACCAATACCTTACTGTTGAAAACGTAAACAGATTAAACCCAGCGGATTGGTAACCGCCAATTCCGTAAAGGGGCTTTTCCTTTTCGGTTGCTGTTAAATTTCCGTAAGTTTGTGTTAGGAAATTCATAGCATAATCCCCGACTTTTGAGGCAACGATGTACCTGATATTTGACACTGAAACAACCGGTCTTCCCAAGCGATGGGATGCGCCCATCACCGATACAGACAACTGGCCCCGATGCATTCAGATAGCGTGGCAATTACACGATGCCATGGGCAACCTCGTAGAGCACCAGGATTATCTGATCAAGCCGGAGGGCTTCAACATCCCTTTTGATGCAGAGCGTGTGCACGGCATTTCCACGGAGCTGGCCACCGAACAGGGAGTTCCTTTGGCAGGGGTACTCAACCGGTTTAACGAAGCGCTGGCCAAAGCAAAGTTTGTGGTAGGCCAGAATATTGGCTTCGACATCAACATCATGGGCTGTGAATTTCACCGCCTGGGCATGGAATCGCCGCTGGCACACCTGCCTGTATTGGACACCTGTACGGAGATAACGGCCGAATTGCTCAAAATACCGGGTGGACGTGGCGGTAAATATAAATTACCGAACCTGACCGAGCTGCATCAATTTCTCTTTGAAGCGCCTTTTGCCGAGGCGCACAATGCCACGGCCGACGTGGAAGCGACAGCCCGCTGTTTCCTTGAATTGATCAAACGCGACGTGTTTACCGCCGCGGAACTGCAGGTAGAAACGGGATATTTCCTGGAATTCCGCGAAAGGAACCCGCAGCCTATCCAGTCGGCCGGGCTCACACACGTTAATTTGAAAGCCGCTTCTGATGCGATCCGGAAACGCCTGCAACAGCAACAAACGGAAATCCCTGCACAGGATCTGGAAGCAAACCGGCGCGACATGGCCGAGGTGGATTTTGTACACCTGCATAACCATACGCAGTTTTCCGTGCTTCAATCCACTATATCCGTGGGCGACTTAGTCAAAGCCGCCGCCGCGCACAGGATGCCGGCAGTAGCCATTACGGATCATGGCAACATGATGGGGGCCTTTCACTTCGTGAGCCAGGTGCTTAACCACAACAAGGCAGCAGAAGCAAAAAACAAAGCCGCTGCCGAAAACGGCGAAGCCCCCCAGGAAATCGTCATTAAACCTATCGTAGGCTGTGAATTTTATGTCTGCGATGACCATACCGATAAATCGCGTAAAGACAACGGCTACCAGGTGGTCTTCCTGGCTAAGAACAAAAGAGGCTATCACAACCTGGCCAAAATGTCGTCCATCGCTTACACCAAAGGCTTCTACTACGTACCCCGCATCGACAGGTCAATCATCGAGCAATACAAAGACGATGTTATCGTCTTATCCGGCAACCTTTATGGTGAAATACCGAACAAACTCCTGAACATGGGGGAGAACCAGGCGGAAGAGGCATTGCTGTGGTGGAAACGCACGTTCGGCAGTGACTTCTATATCGAATTGATGCGACATGGGCAGGAAGACGAAGACCGCGTGAATCAAAGCCTGGTTACACTGGCGAACAAACATGGTGTGAAAACGGTGGCAACTAACAACACCTACTATATTAAAAAAGCCGATGCACACGCACATGACATCCTACTGTGCGTGAAAGATGGCGAAAAGTTATCTACCCCGAAAGGGCGTGGGCGCGGATTCCGTTTCGGGCTACCCAATGATGAATACTACTTCAAGTCAGGCGACGAAATGAAAAAGCTCTTTGCCGACCTGCCTGAAGCCATCATCAATATTCAGGAAATCGTCGATAAGATCGAACCTTATTCGCTGTACCGCGACGTACTGCTACCCAAATTCGAAATCCCACAGGAATTTCAGGTGGAAGACGACAAGCTGGACGGCGGAAAACGGGGCGAAAACAAATACTTGCGGCACCTTACCTATGAGGGTGCGAAGAAGCGGTACCCTGAAATTACCGATGCCATTCGGGAGCGGCTGGACTTTGAACTGGCCACCATCGAACGTACCGGATACCCGGGTTACTTCCTGATAGTACAGGACTTTATCGCGGCGGCTCGGAATATGGGTGTGTCGGTCGGGCCTGGCCGGGGTTCAGCGGCTGGTTCAGCGGTGGCATACTGCCTCGGCATCACCAATATTGATCCGATAGCTTACGACCTGCTTTTCGAACGGTTCCTCAACCCCGACCGGATATCCATGCCGGATATTGATATTGACTTCGACGACGAAGGGCGGGGCCGTGTGATGGAATATGTCATCAAAAAATACGGAGCCAACCAGGTAGCACAGATCATTACCTATGGCACTATGGCAGCCAAGTCGTCCATCCGCGATACCGCGCGGGTACTGGATCTTCCGCTGTTCGAGGCCGACAAGATCGCTAAGCTCATTCCTAATCTGAAGCTCAACAAAATCTTCAACATGGACGCGCAGGCGCTCAAAAGCGCTTTGCGCTCAGAAGAGCTGGAAAACGTACAACAACTGATCAATATTGCCAGCGGAACAGGAATCGAAGCCGAAACCATCCGGCAGGCGCAAGTGCTGGAAGGCTCGCTACGCAATACAGGCATCCATGCCTGTGGGGTGATCATCACCCCAGACGACATCACTAACTTCGTGCCTGTGGCAACCGCCAAAGATTCAGACCTCTACGTTACCCAATTTGACAACTCGGTAGTGGAAAGCGCGGGGCTCCTTAAGATGGACTTCCTTGGTCTGAAGACATTGACACTTATTAAAGACACGGTAAGTATCGTCAAACAGCGACACGGCATCGAGCTGAACCCCGACGAGTTTCCAATTGACGACCAGCTTACCTATGAGCTTTTCCAGCGCGGCGAAACCATCGGCATCTTCCAGTACGAGTCGCCCGGCATGCAGAAGTACATGAAGGAACTCAAGCCTACCGTTTTTGGCGACCTCATTGCCATGAATGCGCTGTACCGCCCGGGACCCATGGAATATATTCCCAGCTTTATCCGCCGGAAGCATGGCATGGAGCCGATAACGTATGACCTCGAAGCGTGCGAGGAATACCTCAAGGAAACATATGGCATCACCGTATACCAAGAGCAGGTGATGCTGCTTTCTCAAAAGCTGGCCGGATTTACCAAAGGTGAAGCCGACGTACTGCGCAAGGCCATGGGCAAGAAGCAGCGTGATGTGCTGGACAAGATGAAACCAAAATTCGTTGATCAGGCGGCTGCCAATGGCCATAACCCTAAGGTGCTGGAAAAAATCTGGAAAGACTGGGAGGCTTTTGCCAGTTATGCTTTCAATAAGTCGCACTCCACCTGTTACGCCTGGGTGGCCTACCAAACAGCCTATTTGAAAGCGCACTACCCCGCAGAATACATGGCGGCCGTACTGTCCAACAACATGAATGACATCAAGCAGGTGACGTTCTTCATGGAAGAATGCAAACGTATGGGACTGCAGGTGCTGGGCCCGGATGTCAATGAATCGTATTACAAATTCACGGTAAACGACAAAGGCGCCATCCGGTTCGGCATGGGGGCCGTCAAAGGTGTGGGGGCCGGAGCGGTAGATACCATCGTCCAAAGCCGTAAAGATAGCCCCTATACATCCATCTTTGATCTTGCACGCCGCATCGATCTCCGCTCTGCCAATAAAAAAGCGTTTGAAAGCCTGGCTTATGCCGGCGGCTTCGACTGCTTCGCAGGTAGCCACCGTGCGCAATACTTTCACGCAGACGGCGACGGGGCTTCCACATTGGAAAAAGCACTGAAATACGGAGCGAAATACAAGGAGAACGAAAACTCCGCACAGGTAAGCTTATTCGGTGCCAGCAGCAATGTCCAGATTCCCGAACCGACATTGCCTGTTTGTCCTGAATGGGGGCTTATCGAAAAGCTCAAATACGAAAAAGACGTCATCGGCATTTACCTGACCAGCCACCCGCTGGATAATTACCGGTTTGAAATCAGCCATTTCTGCCAGCACCCTGTACGGCTCCTTACCTTGATTGACAAAATCAAAGGAACGGATGTTGATGATGAAACCCGCTCAGAGTTTAATAAAATCAAAAACCGCGAGCTTACTATCGGTGGCATGGTTACCGCGGCAAGTCACCGCATCACAAAAAACGGCAAACCCTTCGGCGTGATGGTTTTCGAAGACTATGCGGATTCTTATGAGATCGCCCTCTTCGGCGAAGATTATGTAAAGCTGAAAGGCTATCTTCACGAAGGCTATTTTCTCCAGATCCGCGGCATCATCCAGGAGCGATTCCGCCAGCCGGGAAACTGGGGCTTTGAAGTAAAAGGCATGCAGCTCCTGTCAGACCTGCGCGATAAATTGGCTAAATCCATTACCATACAGATCCCCCTGCACGAACTGAACGACCAGTTCGTAAACCGCATACAGCAACTGGTAAATGCCAATATCGAGCAATATGAAAACACCACGTGCCAACTCCGGTTCGCCGTGCGCGACTTTGAATCGGAAATCAGCATTGAAATGCCATCAAAAGGCCTGAAAGTAAGCCCCAGCAACGATTTTATTACGGCGCTCACGGAATTGAACGGTGTCAATTACAAGTTAAATTAATGTCAGATTGTCGGTGGTTTTGCCTTGGCAATGAATTTGATGGTGTATATTTGCAGAAATGTAAGCTATCGGCTGTAAACTGCGGGCAACACCGTATGGACATAGCCCTACAGCGGAGCTTACTTAGGCAAAAAAGTAAATAACTATAATAACAACCCGCTGAAGGCATATCAACGGTATACCGGAAGCATAAGGAAACAACATCATGGCATTAGAAATTACAGACAGCAACTTCGACGAAGTTGTATTGAAATCAGACAAGCCGGTATTGGTGGATTTTTGGGCAGAGTGGTGCGGCCCCTGCCGCATGGTGGGCCCCATTGTTGAAGAACTGGCAAAAGAATACGATGGCAAAGCGGTTGTGGGCAAGGTAAACGTAGACTACAATCCTGATATTTCCGTAAAATACGGAATCCGCAATATTCCTGCACTGCTGTTCTTTAAGAATGGACAGATTGTTGATAAACAAATCGGTGCAGTGCCCAAATCCGTATTGGCCGATAAATTAGCCAAACAATTGTAAATTATTGAACAGCAATAGAAAAAGGGCGTCATAACGGCGCCCTTTTTCTATGTCCGGCCATGCTCCGTTCCTGCCTGTGCTGCCACACAACAAATTTCCTATTTTACTGTTCTTATATAATAGCTATGACACATCATAATCAGGGTGCGACAGATTCCGCACAGCTCCCCCTTCAATTGACAAGAAGGGACGGCTTGAAGAACAAATGGCTCTGGCCTCTTAAAAAATGGATGATTAAAACCAGCCACTGGGAATATTGGCCGGTATCTGCCTTTTATGCTCCCGTCATGCCTTACTGGCTGTGGATCAGCCTTAAGGCACGCACACCGTTTTTCTTTAGCGCCGCAAACCCGAGTATCCCCTATGCTGGATTTACCCTCGCACCGAAAAACCAGATTTACGATCTCATCCCTACGCATTGCTATCCCAAAACGCGCCTGGTTCAGGGAACAGCCGATATGGAGACCCTGGAACACGCACTGTATGCCGAAGGCTTCCGGTTTCCATTGATGGCCAAGCCGAATATCGGCGACCGCGGCACAGGGGTTAAATTGCTGCATACACCGGCCGAGCTCAGGCGATATGCCTCCGAGAGCAAGGTTGATTTCCTGAATCAGGAATTCATCGATTATGAGCATGAAGCCGGTATCTTTTATTACCGTATTCCGGGCGAATCCCGCGGACATATCTCGGGCATCGTGGCCAAGCTGTATCTGACGGTCACGGGTGACGGTATATCAACCATTGAAAGTCTGCTGGCCCGGGAAAAACGCTATTTCATTCAATTGCCGCTGCTGAAAGTGTCGTACGGCACTAGGCTGAAAACGGTGCTTCCGGCTGGAGAGCGGTATACGCTCCCTTATGGCAGCCATTGCCGGGGTGCCAAGTTCGTCGATATCAGCCATCGGATCAACCCGGCAATAGCACATGTTATCGACAGCACATGCCAGCGAATACCCGGATTCCATTACGGCCGGCTGGACGTCAAGTTCAAAAGCTGGGAAGATCTGGCTATGGGGAAGCATTTCTCCATCATCGAACTGATGGCGCAGCCAGTGAACCTGCCCATATCTATGATCCGTCGTATTCGGTCTTCTTCGCATGGAAAGAAGTCTGCAGACATTGGCGGTTGCTATATCGCATCAGTAAGACCAATGCCGAACGGGAAGGCATTAAGCTGATGAGCCTCACGGACGGCCTGAAAATGCTTAAAGCACATTTCAGCAACTTACGTCTGATGTGCTGATTAACTCAAATTTTGCGTATGTTTGTGAAGAGATTTTATTATGCTAAAACAGACCCTACAACAGAAACTCTTACAAAAATTATCGCCCCAGCAAATCCAGTTCATCAAATTGCTGCAGGTGCCCACCGTATCGCTGGACGCCCGCATCAAAGAGGAGTTGGAAGAGAATCCTGCGCTGGAAGATATCAGCCTGGCCAACATGAACGACCCTGTTGAGGAATACCCAGACAAGGATCCTGACGAGGAAAATTTTAGCAACGAGGATCAGGCTTCCGAAATGGAAGAGTTTAACGTGGATGATTACCTGCAGGCCGATGATATCAATGATTATGGCAGCAGTCAGCATAATAACGGGGATGATGAAGATGACCGCAAAGAGATTCCCATCCCGATACAGCAATCGTTTTTTGAAAACCTGCAGCAACAACTGGATCTGCTGGCTTTGTCTGACAAAGATTTCCTTATCGGACAGCAGATCATCGGCAGCCTTGATGATGACGGTTACCTACGACGGCCCGTTTCATCGCTCATTGATGATCTGGCATTTTCCCAAAACGTCATTGCCGAAGAACATGAAGTGGAAGACATGTTGAAGGTGATTCAGGAATTTGACCCTCCTGGCATCGGTGCGCGGAATCTTCAAGAGTGCCTGCTTATCCAGTTACGCAAAAAAGACCAAGACAACCCGATTATAAAACGGGCTATCACCATCGTTGAGGATCACCTCGATGAGTTCACTAAAAAGCACTATGATAAGCTGGAACGGTCGCTTAACATCAGTTCCGAAGAACTGAAAGAAGTGGTCAATGAAATCCTCAAACTTAACCCCAAGCCGGGCGACTCGGGCGCCGCGGCGGGAAAGCAGTTGCATATCATCCCTGACTTTCACATTACCAACAATGACGGAGTGCTCCATCTCACCCTCAATGCGCGCAATGCGCCGGAACTCCGCGTAAGCCGTTCGTATCAGGAGATGCTCGAACACTATGATAAGGCAGCCCAAAAAGACAAAAAAATGAAAGAGGCTGTACAGTTCGTCAAACAGAAACTGGATTCAGCAAAATGGTTTATCGATGCCATCAAACAACGGCAGCAGACACTCCTGAAAACCATGAACGCGATCATGAATTACCAATATGAGTATTTCCTTACGGCCGATGAACGCAAGCTGAAACCCATGATCCTGAAAGATATTGCCGACCGCATCGACATGGACATATCAACCGTGTCGCGGGTTGCCAACTCAAAATATGTGCAGACCGAGTTCGGAACCTTTTTGCTCAAATCGTTTTTTTCGGAGGCCATCCAAACAGACAGCGGTGAAGAGGTCTCCAATAAAGAGGTCAAGAAAATATTGGAGGAGTGTATCTCCAACGAAAATAAACGGAAGCCCTTGGCGGATGAGAAGTTAACGGAAATACTGAAAGAAAAGGGCTATACGATAGCACGCCGTACAGTAGCCAAATACCGTGAAGCCATGGGCATTCCGGTAGCAAGGTTGCGGAAGCAATTGTAATCGGGGAACGGTGAACGGTGAATTGGGGTAAGTAAATCAGTTTTAAACATAACTTAAATATGATGATGAAAACAACTATCTCGCTTTCTACTATGGCTTCGGTTATGTTGCTGGGATGCGGTGGCCAACCGGGCAACGAGTCCAGCGAAACCCCGGCCTCCCCTGCATTAACCCAAGTATGGAAAACCGACACGGTGTTCACAGGCTCTGAATCTGCTTTGTATGATGCCGAAGCTGATGTCATTTACGTGTCCAACGGCAATACAAAAGCCGCAGAAAAGGATAACGATGGTTTCATTTCGATTATCAATACCGACGGGACAGTACGTGATCAAAAATGGTTGGCCGGCGACCTCCATGCGCCTAAAGGCATGGCGCTACTGAACGGGAAACTCTTCGTTACAGATATTGATGCCATTAAAATCATTGATGTAGCCAGTGCAGCCATCGAGAAGACGGTGGCGGTAGACAGTGCGGTATTCCTGAACGATTTGGCTACCGACGGCGAGCAGCTCTACTTTTCGGATACCCGTGCTGGCAAAATCTACCGGATGACGACCGATGGCGATTATACCGTTATCGCTAACAGCCCCAATGTAAACGGGCTTGAATGCCACAAAGGCGTCCTGTATGCACTGGACGGGGAAGGGTTAAAACGCTTCAGCAACGATAGCCAGTACACACCGGAAATCATCAACAGGGAAGTGACCGGTGGCGACGGATTGATTATTCTTAACGACAGCACTTTCATCACCAGCAGGTGGCATGGTGAAATATTTTTTATTAAAGGCGATGAAACCACCGTATTACTGGATACCCAGGCAGAAAAATCCAATACGGCAGATATCGGATTCGTGCGGGGAAAAAACCTGGTCATCGTACCTACATTTCTCAAAAATGAGGTAGCTGCATATGAATTGACCTATTGAGTCTTGATGCTGTCAATCGGCTATGTTGTCGCACCACGTCCAGTACCCCCGTGTAAAGGCTCTGGGGCGGAACATATCCGCCATTGGGTTCAATCCACACATGCGGGGCTGTTATACAGCCACAACAGGGATGTCTGGGGGGCCGGCTTCCGTGCTTCGTTTATGCGGCGCAGATAGTCGGGCGCTTCCATCAGACGCGTATGCTGAATGTGAAGGTAGTATCCATCCGGCGGCTTCAAACGGCATAATGGTAACTTCGTCAAGCATCAGGGATCTCGGCTCCAATTTCACCGCGAGGAAAGCAGAGCGGCTTTCAGTGACCCGGATAGGCGAAACAAAGGTGTGATAGCCCACAGAGGAGACGACTACTTCATAGGTTCCAACTGGTATACCCCTCAATTCAAAATCTCCGCTGTTTGTTGAGCTGGTGCCGTAAGTGGTGTTGTTGACAAACACACTCGCGCCGGCAATCGGCTCACCGGTTTCGGCATTCACCACCTTACCGGCAATTCGTTGTTGTGCGATGACCGGAATGCCCCAGCCGGCCAACCCCGCTGCAAGCAGAACCACGTAGCTTAAGAACCCGTTCATCGTGCTAATTTACGAATTTTTCGTAGAAAATGCATATACAAAGGTTTGCCCCGCTTATTGTTATACTTTTCGTATTTTTGCAGTTCCAACTATTAGGATATGAGCATGACCAACGTTAAAATAGGAACCGTCCAGATGAGCTGCGTAGCTGATAAAGCTGCAAACCTCTCCAAAGCGGTGGATCAGATACGCGTAGCCGCTGGTAAGGGTGCCCAAATCGTTTGCCTGCAAGAGCTGTTTACGTCGCTGTATTTCTGCGATGTGGAAGACTATGACAATTTTGCGCTGGCAGAACCCATCCCCGGCCCTTCCACCGAAGCCTTGCAGGCAGTTGCTGCGGAGCTTGGCGTTGTTATCATTGCTTCATTGTTCGAGAAACGTACACAAGGCATCTATCATAATACCACTGCGGTCATCGATGCGGATGGTACGTACCTGGGCAAATACCGCAAGATGCACATCCCCGATGATCCGGCTTATTATGAAAAATTCTATTTCACGCCGGGAGATTTGGGTTACAAAGTGTTTAAAACCAAATTCGCGACCATCGGCGTGCTGATCTGTTGGGACCAATGGTACCCGGAGGCAGCGCGGATAACCGCATTAATGGGCGCTGAAATCCTGTTCTACCCTACGGCCATCGGCTGGGCTACGGACCAGGATGAAGATACCAACCAGGATCAGTACAATGCTTGGCAGACCATCCAACGGAGCCACGCCGTAGCCAATGGCGTCCCGGTGGTCAGCGTAAACCGCGTAGGCTTCGAACAGGACGGCGCCATGAAATTCTGGGGCGGCAGCTTCGTTGCCAATGGCCAGGGGAAATTGCTATACCTTGCTTCCCATGATGCAGAAGAAACCGAAGTAACTGAAGTAAACCTGTCCGAAGCCGATTATTTCCGCAAGCACTGGCCGTTTTTCCGCGACAGGCGGATTGACAGCTACTCCCCCATCACAAAGCGTTTTATTGATGATGAATAATCGAAATACAGCCCGGTTATTCCCATTTTTTTCCAAATATTGCTTGTTCTTTTGCTTTAAATGATGACGCATACCCCAAAATCGTTAGGCTATTTTTTCCCGGCGGAATGGCATCCGCACCGCGCTACTTGGTTAAGCTGGCCTCATAAAGAAGCCAGTTGGCCGGGCAAGCTGGATACGGTGTATGCTCCTTATTGCAGGTTCATCAAGGAAGTGGCCGCGGGCGAACAGGTCTGCATCAACGTAGCTGATGCAGATATGGAAGCCTTTGCCTCCGCACACCTCAACGCTGCTGGGGTAGATCCGGCGAACATCGCCTTTTTCCATCATCCCACCAACGATGCGTGGTGCCGCGACCATGGGCCAGCGTTTCTTATCAATCCCCATGCGGATATCAAGAAAGTTATCGTAGACTGGGGGTATAACGCCTGGGGTAACAAATACCCTCCCTACGAACAAGACGATATCATTCCTACATTAATAGGCAACGCACTGGACATACCTGTATATTCCCCGGGTATCGTGATGGAAGGCGGATCGGTTGATTTCAACGGCGAAGGGACCATTCTTACCAGCAAGGCCTGCCTGCTGAATGAAAACCGCAATCCGCACTTGAACCAACAGCAGATTGAAGAATACCTCTACCAATACTACGGCGCATCGCAAATCCTCTGGGTAGGCGATGGCATCATCGGGGATGATACGGATGGCCATATCGATGATATCACCCGGTTTGTCAGTTCGGATACCGTGGTAACGGTGGTGGAAGAAAATAAATCGGATGAGAACTATACCATCCTGCAGGAAAACCTGAAGCTGCTCCAGCAAATGAGATTGGCTGATGGAAAACCACTAAACATTATCGAATTACCCATGCCAGCGCCGGTGACATACGATGGCCAGCGGCTGCCCGCGTCGTATGCGAACTTCTATATCGCCAACGCAGCGGTGATTGTGCCCACTTATCGCGACGACAAGAACGACCAAAAAGCGCTGGACATCCTCACGGCTTGCTTTCCCACGCGCAAAGTGGTGGGCATCGACAGTACAGATATTATCTGGGGACTGGGAAGCTGGCATTGCCTGAGCCAACAGGAACCTGAAGTATAGCTTATCAGTAACGCTTATAACCGTTTGAGTATATCACCATGACAATTAAACACCTCCTGCCCTTAATGCTCGTCCTTTTGTTCGGTATAACGTTTAGTGCCAGGGCACAACGCCAGCATGACGAGCGCCCTACCATTGAAAACTTCAAGGGCATTCAATATACTGGTGATGATTCCACCTTTTACATCAATTTCCGGTTCCGTATGCAAAACAGGCTGCGCTATACCACTCCGGCAGGCAACGAACTGGGCGATGGCGACTTCGAGGCCCGTATCCGGAGACTTCGGCTGCGCATGGACGGCTACATGTACAACCCGAAACTCTCTTATAGCATACAACTCGGATTTACCCGGGGCGACCAGGACTATGACGACACGGATGTGCCCAACATCGTCCGCGATGCGGTGGTATTTTACAATTTTACCGACAATTTTTACGTGGCTTTCGGCCAAAATAAGCTTCCCGGCAACCGGCAGCGCGTGAACTCTTCCGGAGAGCTGCAATTTGCTGAACGTTCATTGGTCAACGCTACCTTCAACATCGACCGCGACTTCGGTATCAAGGCCTACTATTCGCCGAAAATCGGCTCCGTACCGTTCCATTTCAAAGGTGCCATCAGCACAGGGGAAGGGCGTGTAGCGAACATGACCGACAGCGGGCTGGCCTACACCGGCCGAGCTGAATTTCTGCCGCTGGGCGAGTTTACCAACGACGGGGATTACTATGAGGGCGACCTCGAATACGAGGAATTGCCCAAACTATCTATTGGCGGTGGATACAGCTTTAACAATAACACTACACGGATAAACGGGCAAACCGGAAAGTATATCGTAACGCCGCTGGATTTGAAAACCACATTTTTCGATGCTATCTTTAAATACCGTGGCTTGGCGTATCAGGTGGAATATATGAAGCGTGATGTCGACAATCCCTTTGCGCTTGATGAAGCAGGAGAAACCGTCCACACTTATAAGGGCCAGGGGGTAAACCAGCAGCTTTCTTACCTGGTAAACAGAGACCACGGCTATGAACTTGCCGGGCGTTATACCTGGATCCGCCCACATGAAGATATCGCTGCCTGGGAAGCACAGACCGAGGTAGTCGAACTCGGAGTTACCAAATATTTCCGGGCACACCGCCTGAAACTGCAGCTTAATGCCAATTACCAGGTAACAGACGGTATTTACCGGACCAACCACGACGGAAACAACTGGGGCGCAACGTTCCAGATCGAACTGGGGATATGAAATACTATATCATTGCGGGGGAAGCATCAGGCGATCTCCATGGTGCCAACCTCATCTATGAGCTGAAAAAATTGGACCATGCTGCGGAGTTCCGGATTGTCGGCGGCGATCGGATGCAGGCGGCCTCCGGCCAGCAGGCGTTCATCCATACTTCACAGATGGCGTTTATGGGCTTTGTGGAAGTACTTGCCAATATCCGCTCAATAGCCCGTAACCTGAAGGCGGTAAAAACCGATGTCGCAGCTTACCGGCCCGACACCCTGATATTAATAGATTTCCCGGGTTTTAACCTCAAGATAGCAGCCTTCGCTAAAAAAGCCGGGCTTAAGGTATGCTATTACATTTCTCCGAAAGTATGGGCATGGAACCAGCGCCGGGTACTGAACATCAAACAAGTGGTGGATAAATTGTTCTGCATACTGCCATTCGAGGTTGATTTCTACCGGAACTGGGGGATGGAAGTCGACTATGTTGGCAATCCGTTGCTTGACGCCATCGCCGCACACACCTACAACGACCGGTTCCGGGAAGATAACCGCCTTACAGATAAGCCTATCATCGCACTGCTTCCGGGGAGCCGGAAGATGGAAATCAGTAACTTACTGCCTATCATGGCTCGGCTATCCTTACTTTTTCCGGCCCATCAGTGTGTTATCGCCGGGGCACCTGATTTAACTGCGGCTTATTACCGCCAATATATGGACGGTCTCCAGTTGCCCGTTGTGTTCAATGCCACGTACGATCTGCTCAAGCATGCGCAGGCTGCTGTGGTGGCCAGCGGAACCGCTACGTTGGAAACCGCCTTGCTGCGGGTGCCGCAGGTAGTGGTATACCGTGCCAATCCGCTATCCGTTGCCATAGCGCGACGGGTTATCAAGGTACGTTTCATTTCCCTGGTCAACCTTATCACCGACATGCTGGCCGTACGCGAGCTTATCCAGCAGGACTGCAACGTGGATAGGATAGCGGATGAACTCGACCTGCTGATCAACGACAGGGCATACCGCGATAATATTCTGGAAAATTATGATATCCTGATGGAAAAAATGGGTAAACCCGGCGCATCCAAACGCACGGCGGAGGGAATTATACAATTCCTCGGCTATGAAGGCCGTTAAGCAAGCGCCGTCGAACCCGCGCAACTACTGCCCCATTGCATATCGGATACCGCCCAGAATATGGCGCAAAAACTGGGGCTCGTCAAACGACTCCTTGGTGTGGCCCAGCCCTGTATAGAATACCCGGCCGCCATCGTATTCATGATACCAGGATATCGGATGTTCACGTCCCATCTTCCCTCCTTCATAAGACGATTCGTCTAACCGCATCAACAGCCGGACGTCCGGATTGAATGCTTTGAAATCATACCATTCATCCTTACGTGTCCACACCTCCGGCAGGTGTTCCGTAGCCGGATGCTTGTGGTCCACCACATGGATGTCTGCGGGCTGCACCTTGGGATGGCTCATGAAATAAGCCCCCACCATTTTGCCGTACCACGGCCATTCATATTCGGTGTCAGTGGCAGCATGGATACCAACAAAGCCGTTACCCGCCTGAATGTACCGCATGAACGCCGCTTGCTGGCTGTCATCAAGGATGTTGCCGGTGGTGCTTAAAAACACCACCGCCCGATATTGGCGGAGGTGTTCATCCGTGAATACCCCGGAATCTTCCGTATGGTCAACTTCAAAGCCATGCTCGCGGCCCAGCAGCCGGATGGCTTCTGCCCCTTTTTCGATATTGTCGTGCCGGAAGCCGGCCGTCTTGGAAAACACCAGTATTTTCGGCTGTGCCAACGCTGATGCGGTACTGATAGTGATCAGCAGCAGTGATACTGCGCATGCGGCAATTGTCTGTCTCATGGTAACGTCATTAATTAACTAATGTACGATAAAACTCAAGGCTTTCCAAAATTTCAGCTTTTCCGGCAAACACATCGTAATCACATGCCCCTATTGCGTTCAGCAGTGCAAAACCGATGCGGTCGCCGTCGTTCTTCTTGTCGTTTTTCATCAAATCCAACAACGCATCATAGCAGGTAGCATCATAGCGGTAATCGGGAAAGTGCCTGCGGAAGGTGGCGACCAAATCGTTGAACGATGCCTCTTCCAGCCCGTTCAGCCGATATGACAGGTAGCCTTCGCAAATCATGCCCACGGCGATGGCCTCGCCATGGAGCAACGGCCGGCTATCATTGGCCAGCGAATACCCTTCTATGGCATGCCCGATGGTATGCCCGAAATTCAGGATTTTCCGAAGTCCTTTCTCTGTCGGATCTTGCGTAACCACGGCGTTTTTGAGTACAACCGAATGCTGGATATGCGTCGCGGTCAGATCTGACGCATCAAGCCCTTTTACCGATGCATAGAATGCGGCATCCTTGATTAATCCGTGTTTAATAACTTCTGCAAAGCCCGATACCAGCTGCCGCCGATCAAGTGTCTGCAAAAACCTGGTGGATATGAATACCGCCCGGGGCTGGGCAAAGGTGCCGATAATGTTCTTCACGTTGCCCATATCAATGCCCGTCTTCCCTCCCACGGACGCGTCCACCTGGGCCAGCAAGGTGGTGGGCACCTGTACAAAGTCTATGCCCCGCTTAAATGTCGACGCCGCAAATCCGCCCATGTCGGTCACTACACCGCCGCCCAGGTTAATCAACAAACTCCGGCGGTCGGCACCGAAATCAAGCATCATCCTCCAGATGCCCATGCAAAAATCGATATTCTTGTTTTCCTCACCCGGATCCACTTCTATCACGTCGTAGTCGCTGACCGTCGGTATAGCTGCCTGTACCACCGGCAAGCAATGTTCGCTGGTATTCCTGTCCGTAAGTATCAATATTCTGGAATAATCAGCTGAACGGATAAACGTCTCTAATCCAGCCAGGGTATCGTCAAAAAACACGTTATAACCCGTGCTTGAAATATAAGGTTCCATTAATGTAGTCATCTTGCCGTCATTAGCTTCAGCTCAAAGTCCTTCACCCGCTCGTAATAGGGAATGTTAGACCGTCTTGCAAATTGGATAAAATTCATGATAACACTATCACGCGCTTCCTGTGGGATGGAGGGCGCCACATCCGCGCCGTGTTCATCCAATACCTGTAACCCTTTTGCGCCGCGTATGGAATCCGGAAACTGCTGGATGTGCATCAGCACCGCTGCATATTTCTGTATACCTTTTGAATATGCCGCCAGCGGAGACGGCGCCTCTACCGTATCCACTTCTACTTTTTCCACTAATGCCCTCCTACCTTTCCCCTCGTAAACATCCAATGCCACAGCCAGCACATAAGGCTTATCGCCGGTCTGTTCCTTGCTTTGGCAAGCCAGGCATACCACAACTGACAGGAAGATTAACCGAACATTCATTGCCTATTCTGTTAACGTCACGGACTTTCCCTGAAATTCCACTACATCGCCCGGCCGTACCTTGAGCCGTTTACGGTAATCCACTTGACCGTTATGCTTCACCAGTCCAGCTACAACCACCGCTTGGGCTTCGCCGCCATGTTCTACCCAGTTGAGCGCTTTCAGCAGCTGAATCAAAGGGATATACCCGCCTGTGATTTTATAGGTTTCCACCACGCAAATGTAGCGTTTAATTGCTAAATTTGCCGCATAATTGCACCATAGAATGACTCAAGAAATACGGCCTCAGCATGAGCTTTCATTTGAGGATACCGAAATAGCGTTCCGGAACAAAACGGATGCAGACCTGAACCGGGCGTATTGGCTGTTTAAGTTGCTGGCCAGCAATTTCCTCACGCAGATAGGCCCTCCGCTCACCAACGCAGCGCTGCGCGTGGGGCTGCCCATCACGGGTATTATCCGCAAAACCATTTTCAAGCATTTCTGCGGCGGTGAATCCATCGAAGGATGTGCCGGAACCATCCTTAATCTTGCCGCACAGGGCGTAGGCACCATCCTGGATTATTCAGTTGAAGGAGAAAACACCGAACAGGCCTTTGACGAGACGTGCGAAGAAATTCTTCGTACCGTGGCCTACGCGAAGAACAGTGAGCATATTGCATTTTCCGTATTTAAACCTTCAGGATTAGGCCGCTTCGGCCTATGGGCGAAGGTCAATGCCAAGGAAACGCTTACGGAAGCCGAAGCAGCTGAATACGAACGGGTGAAACAACGCATTACCCGCATCTGCGAAGCATGTCACAATGCCGAAGTACGTGTACTTATTGACGCCGAGCACTCCTGGATTCAGGATGCGATTGATGATATTGCCCGCGAGATGATGCTCACATTTAACCGTTCAGCACCAATCGTGTATAACACCTACCAGCTTTACCGACACGATAAGCTGGCTTCATTGAAGGCCGATTACTACCTGTGTGAAACGGCTGGATGTTTCCTTGGCGCCAAGCTGGTGCGGGGAGCTTACATGGAGATTGAGCGCGAACGGGCAACGGATAAGGGATATCCCTCGCCTATCCAACCCGATAAGGCGGCATCGGATAGCGACTACAACGAAGCCCTCTTATTCAGCCTCGATCACATCAGCCGGATAGGGCTCATGGCTGGCACGCATAATGAGGCAAGCTGCCGGTTGCTCGCCGAAGAAATGGACAGGCGGCAATTGCCACACAGCCATCCGCATATCCATTTTGCCCAATTGCTCGGCATGAGTGACAACCTCAGCTTCAATCTCGCGGAAGCCGGCTTTAACGTTGCGAAATACATGCCGTACGGACCGGTTAAAGCGGTCATGCCCTACCTTTTCCGCCGCGCCCGGGAAAATACGTCCGTAGCGGGGCAGACCGGGCGTGAACTTGCACTGCTTATCCGGGAAAAAAAAAGGAGAAAATCCATCAAATGACAACAGATACCTCATTGCAGCACAAACTGAATATACTTACAGAAATAAGCGACAGGAAACCCTATAAAGCCTTCCTTTATGATTGCGATGGCACGTTGGCTGACAACATGCATGCACATAAGGCGGCATATCGGAAAGCAGCCGAGCAATACGGTGTTGCTCTTGATACGACCATCATTGACGAACTGGCAGGCTGGCCTACAGTGCTGATTGCGGCAGAAATTAACAAGCGTTACGGCACTGAGTTACCACCCGCTGAATTTGCAAGCCTGAAATCTGCCGTGTTTTTCAGCGATTACATCAACGATACGCTGCCCGTAGATTTCGTGGTTCAGCACCTGCAGAACCACGTCGGAAAAGTGCGCATCGGTGTAGTGTCTGGAGGTAGCCGTAAAACGGTTACGCGCACACTTACCGTAATTGGCCTCATTGACCGCATCGAAACACTGGTCTGCGCCGATGACACGGACAGAGGGAAGCCCTATGCTGATCCATTCCTGAAAGCAGCCCACCAGTTGGGTGTTCCTCCTCAGGAATGCCTGGTCTTTGAAGACGGCGACCCCGGTGTGCAGGCCGCAACGGCTGCCGGTATGGACTGGGTCAGAATCGACCAGATCGGTTAACATTAGCGGCTACCCCTGCGGCCTCCAGCATCAGGTGGTGCATATCGGTATTCCGTACGAACGGCCTCAGCAATTGTTGCCCTGGCCCGAATGCTGCCACCTCCACATGGTCACCGGAATGGCCTGTGCTGGCCCAGCCTACCGACGTATATTTGCGTTGTATAGCAGCCAGATCGGCAAAGGGCAGCTTATACGGATTATACAAACCATCCTCATTCCGGTCGGTCACGTAATGCGCCAGCAATTGAATCGCCTCGTTGGCGCTGATGGCGTATCCATGCGCGTGCTCTATGCGCTCCCTTACTTGTGCGGCGGTAAAATCCCGGTCAATACCCTGCAACACCCAATCGTTGGTATGCCTGAACCGGAAAACCCTTTCAAAATCTTTCGTTCCTCCAAACAGGCCCGGATTGGCGTTGCCATGGTCAGTGGTTACGATAACCAATGTGTCGCCATCCGCCTTTGCAAAGGCGATAGCTGTTGCCAACGCCTCTTCAAAAGCTAATTGGTCGAACAGCAGGCCACCGATATCATTGGCGTGGGCGGCCCAATCCACTTTTCCTCCCTCTACCTGTAATACAAACCCGTTACGGTTTTTGCTGAGGCGGCGGATGGCCGACTCCACCATTTCAGCTAGAGAAGGTGTGTTGTTTTTCAGTTGCTCGTCGTGTTCCCTGTCCAACGCATAAGGCAGTCCATCTGCGTGGAAAACCCCCAGAAGCGGAGCAGCGTCCCCGGCCGCATCAGCAGCCAACAACTCGTCCCTCGTTTGCACCACCCGGAAGCCGCTTTTCCTGAATTTGCCGAAAACATCTTGTTTGTCTTTACGCCTTTCCGAATCGAAATATTCCGTCCCCCCGCCCATCATCACGTCAAAACGGAGGTCATGGTACGCCAGTGCTATCTCGGCCTGTGCCGATCGGCTATCATTGTTCACGCAGAATCCCGCAGGTGTGGCGTGTGTGATAGGCACCGTGGTCACGCAGCCAACCGCTTTGCCTGCTGCCTTGAACTTCTGCAAGATGGGGATAGGCCGGCTGCCATCGGGTGCCACGTTCAGGACACCGTTATTTACCCGCACACCCCCGCCCCAAGCCGAGCTTGCTGCGGATGAATCTGTAACCAAGCTATTGGCCGACGCCGTATCCATAAGGCCCCGGCTAACCGTTCCGTCATGGTATAACGACATCCAGGTACTGAGCCTGCCGTCTCGGAGCTCACTGAGCATATTGGCCATGGTCAACGTGCCGGCGCTCATTCCATCGCTGACCATGAAAATAATATTCCTTGCAACCTTCCCCCTGCCCTGAGGCGGGTGATTGCGGGAGTTACCTAAGGAAGAAAAAGGAGATGTTACCGTTGCAGCCGCAGCTGTGAGGGCGGCATTCCTGAAAAAGTCTCTGCGTTTCATTCAAGTATTTGTTTAGCAATCCGTTTTGGCGGCCTTCAGCAAGGCACCGGACAAAAGTAAGCAACACATGTTAAAATTATGTAAACCGTTGGTGATCTCCCTTCACTGGAGACTCGGGGCATGGCTGGTTAGATTAAAATCCGGTTACGATCCGGATTCCGCCATTCGTAAAGTCCATATCTTCACGCGAAAGCCGCCCTACCGGTAGCTTGAAATAAGGTTCTACCGAGAGCGATAGTTTACGGGTCAACGGCATAGTACGGCCTATTGAAAAGTTCATGAATCCGGTATATCCTCTACCCTCGAGTGGCCGGCTGGCAGCCCTTTCCGATAGGTAAACCGGTTGCACTTCACCAACAAAACCCTGCCGTTCCGAATTTTTTGCGTTACCGAATGTTTCTTCATTTATACGGTTGATAACCAAATGGTTCGTCCGCTGCTCTTCCAATACGGTGAGGAAAGAAACTCCTACGGAGGCATAGAAACCTCGGGTGACGTGATACCTCACATCCAGTGGTATGTCCAGGGCCAATATATTGCTGGTTACTGACGTTATTTCCCCATTCCGCGGAGCATCCTGTACCCATCCCTGAAAGTAATCATTTGGCGGGGAAGGAGTCTGGCTGTCCAGCATCGCACTGAGGTTGCCCCTTCCACGGTTATGGCTCTGCCCCACACCCAATTCACCTAACGATACACCGGATCGAAGCGATAACCTATCGGACAATTGATAGGCTACCGCTATTCCTCCACCCATATTTACACGCTCCGTGGTAAGCGAAGGGGAAACCACCAAACCCAAATCCCATTTTCCCGCAACATTGCTGTTTTCCTTGGCTATGATGTTTTTCCCGGCTTCGACCGGAATAGCTTGTTCATGGGGTGTACGTTGTGCCAACAGGCCGGGGCGCTCTTCCCCTGCCGGCGATGCTGCCTGCGGGGCAGGCAGGGTTTCCCGTTCAGGCTGCCTGCGCGAATCATCTTCATCAGACACCGCGGTGTTCAACATCACCACGGGCCCCGCTGCCGAAGGATCGGATGCAACTTCCTGCTGCTTATGGACGGATGCGCGTTCCTGTCGCGGAGAGGCTTTCCGTTTCCTGGGCACACTGTGCTGTGCAACCGCCGGTGATTCCTCATCCACAGCCAACGGCTGCACCTCCGGTTTCCGTTGCGGCTCCTGCACCCGCGCTTCGGGATATACTGTCTCCGTATGCACAAACGCAGGTTCCGCCCGTTCCTGCCGTACACCTAGCAGGAACCATCCCGCAGCCAGCAGCAGTACCGCTGCAGCGCCCCAATACCAGCGCGTCCACAAGGCTGGCTTAGGCTTACCATACATCGCCGAAAACCGCTCCCACGCCCCCTCCCGATAGGGTTCGGTATGGTTGCGCAGCGATTCCGCCATCTGTTTAATTAGTTCGCTATCCTTTTTGCCCCGATTCATTGTTATTGCTATTCAAATCCGGCCGTAATATTTATCGATGCCAGATACAGCTTCCGTAATTTTTTCTTAGCACGGGTGAGGTATGTCCGCGACGTGCTTTCCGGAATAGACAGTAAAGCCGAAACCTCCTCATGCGAATATCCTTCGACCTCATAAAGATTAAATATGGCCCGCTGAATTTCCGGCAGTTGGGCAAGCAGCTTCATGATGTCTTCTACATGCAGATTACCGGATACATCTACGTGCTGCGGCTCCAATTCCCCTTCATTTACGTCATCCAACGCAACCAACTGCTTCTGGGCGCGGAGGAAGTCTATCGAAATATTCACCGCTATGCGGGCCAACCATGACCGGAAAGCCTTTTCGAACCGCTCACCGGAATCCACACTGCTAAACATGACCATTTTGTTAAATGCCCGCACAAAACTCTCGTTGGTCAGCTCCTCGGCATCGTACTCATTCTTGACATAGCGCAAGGTTATCGCACGCACGTAACCGTAACAGCTTTTATAAATAAATTCCTTGCACCGTTCATCTCCATTACGGACACACCCCTTCACTGCGCTCTCCAACGATAACGCCTGCCTCCCCTTCAAATGTCGGATGTTGAAACTCACTTTACGGCTACAAACTAGTTATCAGCTCGTTAATTCTCCTTGCAAATATACACGCAATTATGCGGGGATGCAGCCATTGTACCATCACTTTTTTTAGTAAACGGATTCGGCCGCTGAAACGCTACACCAACCGCCGATTGCAAATCAAATGCATTTTAACTAAGTTTGCCGCATAAATTCATGACTGGATGAATACCGCATTATCTGAACAGGAGCTGCAACGCAGGGATGCGTTGGCGAAGCTCGAAACATTGGGTATAAACCCTTATCCTGCCGAAGCATTTGAAGTAAACGCCACCGCCAAGGATATCTTGGAGAACTATGATCGCGATAAGCTCAATTATAAGAACATCAGCATAGCCGGAAGAATGATGAGCCGCCGGGTGATGGGGGGCGTGTCATTCATAGAGCTGCAGGATGCTACCGGTCGTATCCAAGCCTATTTCAAACGCGATGAACTTTGTCCGGATGAAGATAAAACATTGTACAACACTGTCTTTAAGAAATTACTGGACATTGGCGATTTCCTGGGCATCAACGGTTACGTATTTACCACCAACACCGGCGAAATTTCCATCCATGTGCAGGAGTTTACCGTGCTGGCTAAGTCGCTGAAACCGCTGCCGGTCGTTAAGTCGGCCGACGGTAAAACGTTCGATGCCGTAACCGATCCGGAGTTTCGGTACCGCCAGCGCTATGTGGATCTGGTGGTGAACCCGCAAGTGCGGGAAACTTTTGTGAAAGTTTCGAAGGTAAAGACCGCCATCCGCGATTTTCTCAATGAGCGGGGAGCACTTGAGGTCGATACCCCTGTGTTGCAGAGTATTCCGGGCGGTGCGGCGGCACGGCCGTTTATCACACACCATAATGCCCTCGATATTCCACTATACCTCCGTATCGCCAATGAGCTTTACCTTAAGCGGCTTATTGTAGGTGGCTACGACTGGGTGTACGAATTCAGCCGAAACTTCCGTAACGAAGGGATGGATCGCACACATAATCCCGAGTTTACGGTGCTGGAGTTCTATGTCGCCTACAAGGATTACCTCTGGATGATGGATATTACCGAAAAGCTCTTTGAACATGTCGCTGTCGCCACCAATGGCCAAACCGTGCTCCAGGTGGGGGATAAGGAAATCAATTTCGCAGCCCCCTACCCACGCGTCAGCATCTATGATGCCATCAAGGAGCATACCGGTTTTGATGTAAACGACCTCGATGAAGCGGGCCTGCGTGAGGTTTGCAGGCAACTGGATATACCCACTGACGAGAGCATGGGCAAGGGAAAGCTTATCGATGAGATTTTCGGTGAAAAATGCGAACACCATTACGTCCAGCCCACATTCATCATTGATTATCCGGTAGAAATGAGTCCGCTCACCAAGAAGCACCGTAGTAAACCGGGGTTGGTTGAACGCTTTGAGCTGATGGTAAACGGCAAGGAGTTGGCCAATGCTTACAGCGAACTGAACGATCCCATAGATCAGCGCATCCGTTTCGAAGAACAGCTTAAACTGATGGAGCGGGGGGATGATGAAGCAATGTTTATCGATTACGATTTCCTCCGCGCACTTGAATACGGCATGCCTCCCACTGCGGGCATCGGTATTGGCATTGATCGGTTAGCCATGCTGATGGCCAATCAGCAGAGCATCCAGGATGTACTGTTTTTTCCGCAGATGCGACCGGAAAAAACGGTAAAGCAGGCTGGAGTGGCCGATTACACAGCGCAGGGTATACCTGAAGAGTGGATACCTGTACTGCAAAAGATGGGATTGAACACCATTGATGCACTGAAAGCGGCAAACCCCAATAAGGTTTTCAATGATTTGGGAGGTCTCCGCAAGAAGATGAAGCTGGAAATTCCCATGCCCTCAAAAGACGACGTATTGAAATGGTTTGAGTGACGCTGTTATCGCCCCTTAGCCTGCAAAGCTAAGGCATACAGTTTCATCTGCTTAACCATAGACAGCAGCCCGTTTGCCCGGGTGGGCGAAAGATGTTCCTTCAGCCCAATCTGGTCAATGAAGTAGAGTTCGCTATCGGCTATTTCGGCCGGACTGTGGCCGGACAACACCTTTATCATCAATGCCACCAATCCTTTGGTGATGATGGCATCACTGTCGGCGGTAAATAGCACCTTGCCACGTTGGTGATCGGCATGCAGCCATACTTTGGACTGACAACCCTTGATAAGGTATTCATCTGTTTTATATTGATCATCAATCAATGGCAGCTCTTTGCCCAACTGAATCAAGTACTCATATTTAGCCATCCAGTCGTCAAAGAAAGCAAAGTCTTCGATGAGTTCCTCTTGTATTTCGTTTATGGTCATGCTATGTTGTGTTTGATGTTGGCGTCGCCCCGTTCCGGCTTTCAATTTCCAGGATTACGCCAGCATTTCGGCGGCTTTTTGTACCCCGGCCACCAGCGCGTCAATATCTTCCTTTGTGTTATACATCGCAATGGAAGCCCTCACCGTACCGGGGATGCCGTAGCGTTCCATAAGCGGTTGCGTACAGTGGTGCCCGGTACGCACAGCAATGCCAAGCTTGTCCAGGATGACGCCTACATCATAGGGATGGATACCGCCCAGGAGGAATGAAACTACACTCGACTTTTCCTGAGCTGTGCCGATAATCCTCAATTCAGGAATTTCGAGCAGCCGCCCGCCGGCATATGCCAATAATTCGCGTTCATGCTGGGCAATACGGTTCAGTCCCGCCGTTTCCAAATAGTCTACAGCATGCGCCAGACAGATACCCGCTTCAATATTTGGCGTACCGGCCTCATACTTGAACGGCAATTCGTTATAGGTGGTCTTTTCGAAGGCCACATCCTTTATCATTTCACCCCCACCCTGATAAGGCGGCATCGCGTCGAGCCACTTCTCTTTTCCGTACAATACCCCAATGCCCGTAGGGCCGTACATTTTATGCCCGGAAAACACCAGAAAATCCACGTCCAATGCCTGCACATCAATCGGCAGGTGCTGTACTGCCTGAGCAGCATCCAGCAATACCGGAGCCCCGGCGGCATGAGCCTGCCGGATGATTTCCCCGACCGGGTTAACCGTGCCCAGGGCATTGGACACGTAGGTTACGGCCACCATTTTCGTTCGGTCGTTCAATGCGGCCCGGTAGGCCTCCATATCCAGCTCTCCGGCATCATTGATAGGCACCACCCGCAATGTCGCCCCCCGCTCTTCGCACAACATCTGCCAAGGCACAATATTGGAATGGTGTTCCATGGCGGAGATGATAATTTCGTCCCCCGCCTTCACATACGCCTTGCCATAGCAACTGGCTACAAGGTTGATACCCTCGGTCGTTCCCTTCGTCAGGATGATTTCATGCTCATGTGCAGCGTTGATGAAGGGGCGCAGTTTCCGGCGCGTCACTTCAAAGGCGTCCGTGGCCAGTTGGCTGAGGTAATGAACCCCGCGGTGTACGTTGCTGTTCAACTGGGTATAATATTCCACAATGGCATCGATAACCTGTTTTGGTTTTTGGGTAGTAGCCCCATTATCAAGGTATACCAACGGTTTACCATTAACCTTACGGGTAAGAATAGGAAAGTCTTGCCTAATCTTTTCGACATCGAAGTGCTCCAATACTGCTGTCTGTTCCATAGGATACAAAGGTACGAGTTATTTTCCCAATACCGTAACGATACACCCGGCTGCGTACCGTCCAGCTACCAAGACAACCGCACTTTACGTAAAATTTATGCCACATAAGGGGCACTTCTCAATTATTTTCAGGACTTTTAATCCCATTAATCCAAACACGACAATATGAGACTATACATGAACATTTTCCAGGTATCACGGTACCGCGGTGTTAAGCGGACCTCCTTGGCCATCCTTCTTGGTCTTAGCTCAACGTGGGCAGATGCTCAGCCGGGAGGAACATCAGAAGCCCATACGCTTGACCCGGTAGTTGCACAGATTGTAAAAGAAGCCCATGAGCATTCCCAGTTACAGCAGCTTGCGCACGAATTATTGGACGTTGTTGGCCCACGTCTGGTGGGTACGCCGCAAATGAAGCATGCGCACGACTGGGCGGTAGCTAAGTACAACACGTGGGGCATTGAAGCGCGCTACGAGGAATTCGGCGAATGGCGCGGCTGGGAGCGCGGCATCTCGCACATTGATATGGTGCACCCCCGGGTAAAAACCTTGGCGGGCACCCAGCTGGCATGGAGCCCCACCACGGGAGGCAAAGCAGTGGAAGCCGAAGTCATTGTCCTGCCCCAAGTAAAAGATTCACTGGCCTTCAAGGCTTGGCTGCCCCATGTGAAGGGAAAATATGTGATGGTTTCCATGCCGCAGCCCACCGGACGGCCCGACCATAATTGGGAACAATATGCACGCCCGGAATCATTCGAAAAAATGAAACGCGAACGGGATTCGTTGACAAAAGCATGGAATGCAAACATCGATGCGATGGGAATCTCATCCCGCTCACTCCCCCGCATACTCGAGGAAGCCGGCGCAGCAGGCATTCTGGAATGCTATTGGTCGCGCGAATTTGGCTCCAACAAAATTTTCGGGGCGCGTACCACCAGCGTACCGTCGCTGGATATCTCCCTGGAGGACTACGGCGTGCTTTACCGCTTGGCAGAAAATGGCCATAAACCTCGCATCAAGGTAGAAACAGATTCCAAACATTTGGGTACAGTGCCTACCTTCAATACCATTGCCGAAATAAAGGGATCAGAAAAGCCAGATGAGTACGTGATCCTTTCCGCGCACTTTGACTCATGGGAAGGCGGATCCGGGGCTACCGACAATGGAACGGGCACCATCACCATGATGGAAGTGGCACGCATCCTGAAAAAAGTATTGCCACATCCCAAAAGAACCATTCTCATCGGACATTGGGGCAGCGAAGAGCAGGGCCTGAACGGATCTCGGGCATTTGTATTGGATCACCCTGAAATTGTGCAAAAAACACAGGCCGTATTCAATCAGGACAACGGCACAGGACGTGTAGCCTCGATCAACGGCTCGGGATTTCTGCACGCTTATGACTTCATGGGCAGGTGGCTTTCTGCAGCACCGCGTGAAATTACCCGGGACATCAACACGGATTTTCCGGGCTTACCAAGCAGCGGGGGATCCGACCATGCCTCGTTCGCCGCTGCCGGTATTCCCGCGTTCATGTTGAGTTCCCTTTCCTGGGGCTATAGCACCATTACTTGGCATACCAACTTAGACACGTATGACAAGCTGATTTTTGACGATCTGACATCCAATGTCGTCCTCATCGCCACGCTGGCCTATAAGGCCAGTGAAGAACCGGAATTAGTTAACCGGGAAAAGCGGGTGATGCCTTTGGGCAGAGACGGCCAACCACAGCAATGGCCCGTAATCCGGCAGCCGCGCCGCACCGGTGTAGGTTATTAACACCCGGTAGGCGGGATAGTGAGGCCAAGCCTCCTATCCCGTCATCGGCTTTTTTGCCCAGGCATATTCCACGAAATCAATCCCCTGCAAGTCCGGCTCAAAGGAATCTGGCCGGCTGATTTTCATCAGCAATTCAAATGCCTTCGGATAAGGCGCCTGGAGCAGGCTGCCCGCAGGGATGTAAGGATAAGTATCCAGGTACGTTTCCACTTTGTTCGGCGATATCCGCCGATGGATGTATATTCGATGGATATCATCCGGATGTCTGATGCCTGCTGCTCCCATTAGTTCGCCGGCACTCTTTACCGTTTCATAGTGAAAATTTGCAACCCGCACGCGCTTGTCAGCCACGACCAGTCCCTTTACCAGTTCAGCGTCCTGGGTGGCCACACCCGTTGGGCACGTGTTGGCGTGGCATTGCAGCGCCTGGATACACCCCAACGCCATCATCATTCCCCGTGCGCTATTGCAGATATCGGCGCCCAATGCAAAGTTCTTCACGAGGTCGAACCCTGTGGCGATTTTGCCGGACGCAATTATTTTGATATGCTGCTTTAGGCCGAAACCGGTCAAACAGTCGTATACAAATGCCAGAGCGTCCCGCAACGGCATCCCCACGGAATTGGAAAACTCCAACGGAGCCGCACCCGTACCCCCCTCACCCCCATCTACGGTAATGAAATCAGGATAAATCCCCGTTTGAATCATCGCCTTGCAAATGGCCATAAATTCATGGCGGCGCCCGATACACAGCTTAAACCCCACTGGCTTACCTCCCGAAAGCTCGCGGAGCTGCTTTACAAATTCCAGCAGACCTGTCGGCGTAGCGAACGCACGGTGAAAAGGCGGTGAATCAACTTCTTTGCCCACCTCTACCAAACGGATCCGCGCCACTTCAGGCGTCACCTTGGCCGCAGGCAGGATACCGCCGTGTCCGGGCTTGGCACCCTGCGACAGCTTGATTTCTATCATTTTAACCTGCGGATGCTGCGCCTTGCCAGCGAATGCTTCCGCGTTGAAGCTGCCGTCGGGATGCCGGCATCCGAAATAGCCCGTACCGATCTGCCACACCACGTCACCACCTCCCGTCAGATGGTAGTCTGTGAGCCCCCCTTCTCCGGTATTGTGGTAAAAATTCCCCAGCTTCGCCCCCTCGTTTAATGCGATAACCGCATTTTTGCTCAACGAGCCATAGCTCATGGCCGATATGTTGAAGACACTGCTCGAATAGGGCTTGGTGCATTGGGGGCCGCCCACTGTAACCCGTGGATGTTCATTGACCTTGAAATAATCCAGGGCATTGATGCTGTGGCTCAGCCACTCGTAGTTATTATCGTAAACATCCAGTTGTGTACCGAAAGGCGTCGTATCCAACACCCGTTTGGAGCGCTGGTAAATCACGCTCCTGAACATGCGGCTGAATGGCCGCCCCGTGGTGTCGCTCTCCACAAAATATTGCTGTATTTCCGGGCGGATACTCTCGAATAAATAACGCAAACGGCCAAACAGCGGGAAATTCCGCCGGATGGCCTGTTTGGTCTGAACCATATCCGAGATGCCTAACAGGATTAAGGGAAGCAATACAATTAAACTCCAAAGTATCGGAGGCCACCAAACACCAACCAAGCCGATGACGGCCACGATTACGCTGGCACTGTAAATGAATAGTTTACGCATACCCAAAAATGCAAAAAATCATTTTGGGTATCAAACGCTATTTCACATATACATCAACGTTTCAGTTTTTCCAACAGCCATTGTTGGATTTTGGTCTGCTGCTCAGGAAACGTCCAATGGCCGGTTTCCTGCACCAGGAAAAGTTCCTTCGGCGCCTTAATCTGGTTGTATGCAGCATAGTATGATGTAGGCGGGCAAGTCTCGTCGTTGTAGCCCCAGGTGTAAAATCCGGGTACACTTACCGAACGGGCGAAATTGACCACGTCATAATAAGCCGACACCTTAATTTTCTCTTCTTTGCTCATGAAAGCCGCATTGGCATCGTTGAACATGTGCGGCCAGCCTCCCGCACGACCGTGCAGGTAGCCGGTGAGGTCACACAGTGCCGGATACAACGACACCAGATAGTTCACCCGGTTATCCAAAGCGGCCGTAACAATAGCCAACGCACCGCCCTGGCTGCCGCCCCATACGGCCAGGGTTCTGCCGTCGAAGTCAGCAAGCGAAAACAAATAGTCAATCGCCCGCACGCACCCCAGGTATACCCGCTTATAATAATAGCGGTCGCGATCGTCCAAATTGAAAAACTGATAGTCCTTCAAGGCCGCCGCCCGCAAATCGTTATACAGGCCGGTTTCGTAAATGACCGGAATACCGTGTATACCTATCTGTAACGTGATAACCCCCTGTTCGGCCAAATC
The DNA here is from genome assembly GCF_900112315.1 of Parapedobacter composti. GTDB lineage: Bacteria > Bacteroidota > Bacteroidia > Sphingobacteriales > Sphingobacteriaceae > Parapedobacter > Parapedobacter composti. The sequence goes on from NZ_FOLL01000005.1 coordinate 72,597, forward strand.
GATAACGCCTCCATATGGTCTTATACCTGCCCCCGGCACCTGCAGCACAGCCGGGTATTTCCCCGGAGCTTTCGGCCTGGCCAATATACCGTACAGCCGGCTGCCGCTTTCGTAGTTCTGGATATTCACCTGATAAACATCTACCCGCTCCGTACAGCGCTCCGGAAGCAGCGTCAGCTTGGCATCCATCGGTACCTTGGCCGCTTCCGCCTTAGCTGCATTCCAGAACTCCCAGAAATCGTCCGGCAACTGCTGGGTGGGTTGTATTGATTCAGGCGCATATGCCGCTGTGGCAAGGCCGCGGTATGTCACACCGTCTACCGAAATCCGCGCTTCGCAACGCAGGAAACCTGGATCCGATAGTTTTCCTTTTACAATGCCAACCCCGCCTTTCAGCTTCAGCGTTCCGTGACCGGATGGTGCCATCTTTTCCGGACCTACTCCATAAACGACTTCAGCTTCCTCCAGGGGAACTTGGTGCTTCAGCACCCGAATGGTAAATTCAGCTTCTTCTCCGGGTGCATAGTTCCAATCAGGCTTGTCCGGTGAAACCAACACTTGTATGGGATGCGGCGGACGGGATTGGGCAAATGCATACAGCGTTACGAAAAACAGGCCATAGGCCATCACAAAGGCCCGGATAAAAATCAGTCTATTCATATGTTCGATTAAATTACCAATTGTTCAGTTAAAATCAGTCTTCAGTTAATGTGGCTAAGAAACTGACCACATCGCGGATTTCACGCTTCGACAGTATCGGCTTCATATCCAGCATGCTTGACGGTGAAAAGGTTTTCTCCTTGATCTGGCTATGGGGTATAAGCTGATCGCTTCCCTGCCTTCTGATTTTCAGCCCCCGGTCGTCTTCCCCCTGGAAGATACCAGATATGCTTTGCCCATCGTTCAGCGTCAGCATCACCGCACCGTAGCCCGGTGCGATCCGTTTGCTGGGCTCAATCAGCGATTCCAGCAACTCCTGACGCGATAACCGTTTACCCACACCGTTGAGGCGCGGTCCGGCGTTGCCGCCGCGATCGTCATACGCGTGGCACTTCATGCACTGCGCCTGCTGGTGCTGGAAGAAAACTCTCCGCCCCCGATCGGGATTGCCTCCTTCCAGGCTGCTTGCGTATGCCGCCAACAATTCATCCGGCGAGAAGTGCTGGCTGATGGCTTTGTACCGTTCGATTAAGGGTGCCGAACGGGTACTGTCTATCGCATCGCCCAATTCGAGGTATACGCGTTTGTCAAGCATGCCCTTGTCCATGGCGGTGAGCAGCCGCTCAAACAATGGCTTCGTATCGCCCAGTGGTAACCGTCCCAACGTGGTTATGGCCGCCTGCTTTTCTTCCATGGTCTTCGTGTCAATCACATCGGCCAACAGTCCGACCATCACCTCACGGGGGATGGCCATATTTTCCAGCAGTTCCAAACCTGCCACGCGCACCTGCTTTTCCTTATCAGCCAGTGCACGCCGGATGGCCTGTTCCTGCTGCGGGTCTTCCAGTGCTACAAGCGCTTCAAGGCAGGCTATGCGCATGGCGGGCTCGCTATCGCGTTCCAGAGCGGCAAACAGCGCCTTTCCGGCTTCCTTAACCCGCAGTTTGCTGATGGCCTTGGCCGCGGCAATCCGCACGGCGAGTTCTTTATCTGTCAGCAACACCGGTAACTGGCTTGCCGCGTGCCTGACCGTCATTGCCGGATCCCGTTCGACAGGCCCCCTGTAACGCCCATCAACACGGTCGAGTACCGACGGTTTAGGCCATACGGCGATGGCATCCACCGCTTCAGCGCGCATGGACGCCGGTACGCCTGCACGCTGGGCATAGGTCATCAGGTACTGCAGGTTCCGTTCTTTTCCGACCCGCAGGTTAGCGTTGATCACCCGCCGGATCAAGGCCTCGTTTGAGAATGTGGTGGTGCGCAACAATTCTGCGAGCGCTGGCAACGCAGCTTCAATGGAAAGATCATCATTAATAGCACGTGCAGCTTCGGTAACAACAAACACATCATTATCGGCCAAAAACTCCGTCACACCCGGATGCTGCATACGGCGCAACGCCACAACGGCGGCTATCCGCAGCGCCCGTGAGGGATGATCATGCAGCGCTATTATGGGCTCCGGTTTCCCGATACGGGCCAGCGCCAGGCTTCCCGCATGGCGCAGGTAAGCATCTTCGTCATTGTTGACCTCTAGCATGGCAATGATCGGCTGGATAGCCGGTTCATAGCCCATCCGCCCCAGTGCTTCAGCCGCGAAAAAACGGGTACGGCTGTCAGTATCGGCAAGCCGGGGAATCAATGCGTTGGCGGCCGTAGCGTAGCGGATGTCACCCAGCCACTTGGCGGCCTGCGCCCGGATTTCCGGGTCGCTGTCGCCCAGCAGCGGAATCAGTTCTTCCGCATATTTGCTGTCTGCCAGACGGGCCAATTGACTGACCCCCCAGATGGCATGCACACGGGCCAACTGGTGCGTGGTTTGGCGCAACGCCTGCCGGAACACGTCCATTCCCTCATTACGCCGCTCCACCAGCTCAAACTGCGCTTTTTGCCGAACACGCATATCTTCATGTTTCAGCAATCCGGCGAGCTCATCCACACCCTTTTCGCCGAAATCAGCCGCCAACAGCACGCTCACCTCGGCCCGCACGGCTTGGGCAGCGCCGGCTTTATGATCAAGCTTCCAGATACGGCCGTAATCGTGCGTGCCCCATCCATCTATCCAGTCGGCTACGTAAAGCGCGCCGTCCGGCCCGAAATCGAGCCCTGTGGCCAACACACCGCCCAGCACCTTCCGGTGTTCGCCCAGTTCAAAGGTAGCGCCACGGGGCTTCAGTTTAAAACTATGAATGCCGGAGCTCGCCGGACTGCCTACAAACTCAGCAACAAAAAAAGTGTTTTTATACTCCGGACCCAGTGCCGTACCGGGGTTATACGCCAAGCCCGCCGGACCGCTCACGAAGTTGGCAATACAGGGGGTGATGTAGGCCGCCTGCCCGTCGAACCGGGGCAGGTACATCCGTTCATCCATCCAAACTTTATACGTGTTGTTATCCGGATCGCGATATTTGCCGTATTGCCAGTTGCTGCGCCACCCCGCATCCGAACCGTTCACGATATATACTAACCGTTCCTTCTCGCCCGGGTGATCCCCGTCATTGTCCTCGCTGATAATGTTGCCATACTCATCAAACACAAACTGATGCGTGTTGCGAAGCCCATGGGCAAATATCTCGAAGTCAGTGCCATCTGGGTTCGCCCGTGCAATGACGCCGCTGTTCGGATGTTCCCATTTTTTCCCATCTTTATCCGTACCGTTGAAGCCGATATCGCCAATCTGCCAGTAAAGACGACCGTCCGGACCCATCTTGACACCCGACATACCGTGCCCACCGAACCCGATATGTACACCATATCCGTGAGAAATCGACTCTTTTTTCTCATACACGCCATCCCCGTCTTTGTCGGTCATCCGCCATAAATCCGGCGCCACGGCCACATACAGTTCATCTTTGTGGGCAAACACGCCTCCCGCCACGTCTGTAATTTCCTCATGGAAGTCATAGACCACCAACTGCGACCGGGTAGCCCGCCCGATGCCAAAGGCATCGTCCAGGCGGTACACCTTTTCCCGTTCAACGGTCAGGTCGCGCCAGTCGTGTGAACCATCACCGTTCAGGTCCGCCAACCACTGGTTTTTGCTACTGTTTTCCGGCGCGAGTTCCTTGCGCAGAAAAGCCCGGCGATCTTCCACCGTTTGGAGGCTAATGGAAGGAATCTCCCAATCGCGATGGCCACGGATGTCAAACTCAGAATTTTTCTGCCTTTCCGTGGTGGTAAAAAACACCCGGCCCAAGTCGTCCACATCAATGGCTATCGGCGAAATAACCAGCGAATCGATACCCCATAGCGTTAACGTGAGGCCGTCTGCCAATTCAGGGATCACGGTGTTTTCAATTTCTTTAGCCAGTTTGGACACCTCGGCGGTATCCAGTTCTTTGATTGGAAACTCGGGTTTAGACTGCCGGTTACAGCCGGGGAGCATGCCGCTGAAAATAATTGTTACAAACACAAATAAAACCGCAGCCGCGCGGAGATTCGTTTTCTTCATACAAATTGCACCTATGTACACTGGATAGTTAGCGCGCTAAAAATACAAATTCAAATGAATTATCAGTATATATCAATAGGAATCCGGGCCACAAATCACCACGTCTTTGCGCCGTTCGCCGGGATATACATCAAGTTTCGTGATTTGGCCGTTCACATACATCACCTCCACAGTGGTGCTGTCGGGCGCATGCAGTTTGAAGTGCACGTCCCAATCGGCCGGCCATGCGGGCAACACAAAAATTTGGTTTCCCACGGTCTGAAGCAGCATTTCCTGCAAGCCTATCATGCCGCTCCCGCCCCAATTGTGATCGGGAACCCAATCGAACCCCGGTCCCCAGAACGCGGGGAACCGCCTGCCTGAATCCTGGAGTTTCAGAGCAGTGTATTTCGTCGCTTCTTCGGTAAGCCCCAACCGGGCCGCAAAAATATTGTCCTGTTTCCATCCGATGTGGCTTCTGAATTTCAACAGGTCCGGATCATGCCAGTAGGTATTGCGCGCGGTATCCAGTCCGGGCAGGCCGATGCCGTATTGGCCCCATGGAAACACCGGATACAGCTGTGGCGCCTCGGTGTTGTTCACCCGCTCCCAAAGTTTGGCCGGTGACAGCATCGTTTTGCCCCCGACTTCCCGGAAGCTGAGGGGCGGTATACGGTTCACCAAGGTATCCAGGTAATTCCGTAATGAATCGCCAATCAGCAGTGGGGGCAGATCAAGCATCCGTCGGCTAACCACTTGCAGACCGGCAACGGTTGTTGCGGCATTGTAAGCCATTTTATAGGTCTCGGCCGAAGAACCCGGATAGATGACCAGGTGCCCGTTTTCATCGAATGTCCTGCGCCCCCGTTGCCGTGCCCGGTATTGGTAATGCTCATCAAAAAAGCGCAGGCAGCTTTCGATAAACGGAATGTATTCACGAATGTCTGCACCCCCGTAGCGATGCGTTTCAAGCATCATCAGGCAAAATTCCAGCACCGTATCCCATTGGTATTCCAGCCAGGCATTATACTCCACCCCACGGTCGAAATCCGCCGGCCGCTTCCAGCCGTATTCCGCCGGGTTGGGCAGTCCGAAATTTTCCATTTGCTCGGTAAATGACGCCCCGCGATGGTTCCAGTAGACCCGGCTCCGGAGTTCGGCATTCCCCCGGAGACGGAGGTAAAATTCGAACTGGCTTTTCATCATGTCCAGGTCGCCGCTTTTCAACATGGGCCAATATACCAGCCGCTGGTTCTGGGCGGTATGCGTACCACCCCCCCAATTTCGGAAATCGGGAGTAAACGCCGCCCCGGAATCTACCATGACCGGGTCATAGGTAAACAGGCCTCCATTGAACTTGGTGGGATACGCCCCATAGGCATTGCATGCCAGCATATAGCGGAACAGTTGGTAATTGCGGCCGACCTGCCAAGGCACGGTTCCGCGCGGTCGATCCTGCGGGTTAATGACAATATAGCTGCGAGCCCAAAAGGTGTTCCACCACGCTCGGGTACGCGCCCAGGCTGCCGGCTTTCCGGTGGCAGCCGCGCGCCACAGGCTGTCCAGTCCTTCTTTCCAGGCGTCCACTGTGGGAACCTGCGCAATATGCAACACAGCGGTCATTTCGTGTTTCCGGCGCGGCCTCCGGCTCTGCAGCATCCAGCCCTCATAAGGCGTTGCAAGATAATGTCCGCTGGTTTTGCCGGTATACGCGAAACCGTCACCAAACAATACCCCGCCCGATGTCAGCCGAGCCAGCGGATTGAACAGGGATCCCTTCACCTGAGCGAGCCCCTGCTGGGCCACTACCACGTCAAAAGCCGTACTGTCACGGTTACGGTGGTAAAAGACAATGGCCCCATCAGTAGCAGCAATGGAATCCGCGCGGGTAACCACGGGGCGGGGCGGAGCCCATTTCCAGGAGTTGCCATTATTTTCGCGCGGCTGCGGATAGTGATCCACAAATCGCCAGCTTTCATAAACGGCTGTGACAGATACATTCCGGTTGGCCGCTGCTTCAACGTGGATCGCTGGCTTAAACACATCAACCCAAATCGTGACAGTCGCTTCCAAGCCCTCATGCGCACCTGTTATGGCCACATAACCGTCATCCAGCTTCAGCTCCTGCCGGAAATGCTTGCCCGAAAACGGGTTGGGGTGCATTGTCACGCGGACCCGCCCCTGCTTAAGCAGTGTGTTGTTTTCGTCAAACGCACCGCTCCTGCTCATGTAAAAGAGAATGTCCCCATCTTCTACCCAAACGTTCAACCCAATATCCCCGCCACCCAGCGGCATGGATTCGCCCGCATGTGCGCTGGGGGTTTCCCAAATCACATGGTAAGGAGTGAGATCCGGCGTTTGGGCGTCTGCCCAGAAAAAGAGGCAAAACAGTAAGATAAACGCAATGATTTTAGGCACCTGCTTCATCATTCTTCATGTTTTGCTATCCGTTCCGTAATGAGACGCACCGTACCTAGAAGTCCTGCCGGGTATAATCTTTCCAACAGACGGTATGGGGCATTGGTATGAGTTATGCGCTGCGGCATATCCAACCGGTGGTCGCCGATGAGGCGGTTTGCCCACGTGTTGGTGACCTTGATTTCGATGATATTATGCCCGCGCCGGACGGCGCCGGTAATGTCGAGCCGGTAGGGGGCCGTCCATACCACGCCGCAAGCTTTTCCGTTGACAACGATCTCAGCCAGATTGGCCACGCTATCCAGTTCCAACAGGATACGTTCATTACGGGCAACCTTGTTTAGCCGGATTGCCCGGTGGTACGAGGCTGTGCCGGAATAGTGGGCTATCCGCCGGTCGGCATGGGTGGTCCAATCTGTCAACTGTTGGAAAACAACGGGCTGCTCCGGGCCGCCGTAGGCCGGATCAAACTGCACCTGCCACGGCCCGGTAACCGGCTCGCAGTGCACCTCATCGTAACGGGCCACAGAAACGGGACGTTGATCAAAAATAACGAACACTGACTGGCCGGCGGCCAGATCGAGTGCCACCACCGCCCGTCCGCCCTGCTCATACCAACGTTTTACTGGCACCAATTTACCGTCCACGGCATCATATAGAACCGGGTATCGGCCAACCGTACGGAACGACACGTCGATCTGACGTCCGTATTCCCGCTGGTTCGAAACAAAGTAGATGTCTGTTTCTCCGTCACGCCGATGATGCCAGGCCACGTCGACCGCCGGGGATCCCCCCGGCTCTGTAATCTGCACATCTGGCAAAATACCCAATGGTTCAAGCGTAGAAGCCGTATATGGGCCTTTGATGACTTTGCCTTCCCCTATCCGCTTGACCCATACTGTGCCGTTTTCCGATTGTTCAGGGGTGAACGGCCCATCAAACAGCCGGCTTGCCACCGAACGGACCACCGAATCTGCCTTTGCTTTATCTGCTAAGCCCGGTGATTGCTGCGGGCGCTCACCAAGGATGACCACCGCCCCAGCTTCCACCAGCTCCAACAACGTGGTGGCGGTTTCGGGTGTCATCAATTCCGGGTGGGGCTGCATGGGATGCTTTCCGGGGAGTACCAGTACCGAATAAGCGTTGCCGCCCCCAAACCGCACTTTCCCATCGATTACCGTTGCCAACCTAAGTAGCGCATCGGGGTTAAAACAATCATAAGCATAGCCGTTGAGCGGGTCTATCCAGTCTTCGGGCTGCGCCATGTTGGCTCCAGTCGTAACCCCCGCTACCCGTTGGGTCGGGTTTCCGGCGTTCTGCAATCTGACGGCTTCGCGCCGTATGCGCTCGGCACCAAACAGGCCCGGCAGCGTATTGACAAGCCGATCCGGCAATATAGACCGCCTGGGAAATTCTTCGCCTATAAACACGGCAACGTCCCGCACGGGATATCCCCGCTGAAGGAGCGCATGGTTACGGGTAGCGTAATCCACCCAGGCTTTACCCGGCTTCCACCAGGTCTGATCGCGCTGGAAATAGAGGCCGATGCCATCCAACGTCATGCCGGGCTTTTTTTCCATCCAGGGATTGTGGGTATATACGTGATATACCAGGTTGTTGATTCCCATCGCGTAATTTCTATCCTGCAACAACTTAAGATTCCCCGGATGTTCGTTCCATTCCATACGGATTTGGGTGAATGCCTCGGCCTTAATGATGCGTTTGCCGTAAATATGCCCTCCTGACAATGCATCTTGTATGTCATTGGGCTTGTCGTGCGAAGGGCTGCGCAGCCAATACTCTCCCATAGGAATATCCACCTCACGGAAATGCACCAACCCATCGGCCGCCATAACGGGCGCAGTGGCCTCGGCTGTGAAGTGTACCCCCTGCGTTTGGGTCAGCCTCCGCAGCACCCCGAAAAAATTGTCTTCCATGAGTTCCGAAATGGTTCTTCGCATATCGTACAAGAAAGCTTCGGCTGTATCGGAGCCACCAACCGGTATCCCTGCAACGACCGGTAGGTAGGGCAGTGGATCGTAGCCCCGCCGTTTCATGAACTCTGCCCGGAAAATAGGCGACCAGTTCTGGCTGCCACACTCCCAGGAGTCGACATGAAAAGCAGCAAGTACGCGTGCCGCAAGCGCTTCCCCAGCAACTTCTTTGGCCTCCATAAACCAGCTACGGAACTGCAATTCCACGGCTTGGGGGTTAAACTTATCGCATTCCAGCCCCTTCCCCGCCCCAGCCGTTTCATTTTTATGGCCGGTTGACGTGTATCCCATCCGGAGGACAACCCAGCGGCTTCCATCAGCCGGCGCCGTAAAGACCAGTTGGCCTCCCGAATCCATTTGTGCAGTCAAATCGATGATCCGGTCCGTCGGAATACCATCTGCTGGAGATACCTGCTCTGCGGTCGTCCGCGGACTTACCCGCCACGCCAAGCCAGACTTGCCCTCATACTGGTGTACCTTGGGTGCACCACTAAGCTTCAGGCGCTTTAGCCGCAGACTCGGTTTCCATTTTGCGCCATCCAAGTCCTCTGCTCCGGGCTCAGACCCATCAGGGTCGTATCGAAATCTGAAATATTTCGCGGTCGTAGCAGGGATGGCGTGCGTTACACCGGCGTCCCAATCCAGCCAACCCGAACGGGGGGGTACCAGTTGAGCTATCGGCACGAAGTGCTTTCCGTCTTGGCTGGCTTCCACCCGTAGCCGGTTGCCCTGGACGCTGTAGTTGCCAATCGTCACCTCAATGCTCCGGCACGTGAAAGGCCGCTCGAATGCGTATTGTATCCATAACGGGTCGTTGCTGCCGAAGGTGTTCGTGTTTTGCCGATCGTTTAGGAACTGGGCATCCGCTCCGGTGCTTGTCGTCACCCGGACTTCCTCACTCCATGAATCCGTATCGTAGTCACCGCCCACGGGAAAGGCATACACGGCAATGTCCCGATAATAGTCTTCGTACGCCTCGGGTTGTACCAGCGAAAGCTGGTGAACACCGGCAGATACTACCGTATCGGTCCAAACCACCCGCTGCATGGAAAGCTCGGGCGTAATCCACGGGCCACCCGCCGTGGCAAACCCGTCGTTGGGTAGCAAGGCTATGTTGATCCCGATGCGGTCAGCCTCAGCAAAGATAAACGCCAGCAGATCCCACCATTCCGATGTCAGCGTTTCCGTTACCGGCTCAAACAAGGGTGGTTCCGTTTTCCCCTTAATGGTAGCAAGGTAGGCTCCCGCGATGCCGTTGGTTTTCATCGCTTCGAGGTCGGCCGTGATTGCTTCACGTGAATAACTGGCGTACATCATATACCAAAACACCCAAGGGGACGCTGAAGCAGGCAACTGATCATCGGCGAAGACAACGCCAGCCGGCAATTCCCGTTCCTGCCCAGCTGATTCTTTATGCGGTAGAATCCAACTGATAGCGCCAATGAATGCAATTGCGTAACTCCTGAGCATCATAATCAAAAATCCTTAAGTTTTTGGTCAGAAATTTTCATGACAACGGTTAACTGGAGGCAGCAGCCGGCTGCTTACGCTTAGCCAGCAGAATATGGTCGGCCACCAACACCACATCCCCGTGTTGATTAATAATTTCCACGTGTTCAATCACGGTGCCGTACAAAGGATTCTTGGCATCGCGCTTTTCGGTAACGGTCACCTCAGCATGGATCGTATCGCCAATGAATACCGGCTTTACAAACCGTAACCGGTCATATCCTTTCGAGAACGCTTCCGGGTTGACCACCGATGCGGTAAGGCCGATACCCATGCTGAATACCATCGTGCCGTGGGCAATCCGCTGGCCGAAAGGTTGTTCCTTGCACCATTCCGCGTCAAGGTGATGCGGAAAGAAATCGCCGGTGTGGCCGGCGTGCACAACAATGTCCGCCTCGGTAATGGTGCGTCCAAAGGTCTTGCGCTTAGCCTGTAATCGATAGTCTTCAAAGAAAATGGATTCAAAATGCATTACGTTTGATTTATCTTAGGTACTGAATAGTTGTTCCTCCCGAATCACTGCTGTTATAGGCCGCTTCCACCACTGCCATGGTATGAATGACGTCTTCTACGGCGGCAGGCAATTCATCCGTTTCACCGTTTTTGTAACGCATCAGGCTGCCCATGCTACCGATGAAAGCGTCGGGGAACCAAGATCCGGCAATGGGCACCTCCTCCCACCGGGGCGTTTCTTCGCCTTTCAGCACGCAATACTCGAACTGGTCCGGCACACCGTTCGGATAATCCATCAATAACCCCATTTTGGCCTTAATCGCACCCCGAGTGCCTTCCCACTTGATGTGACTCTCCTGATGGTGCAGACCAAAGTCATGGTCGTGGTTAGTATTGACCACCGCACGTAACGCATCACCATAATCCAGTAATAGCGTGGTACGGCTCGATGATAGCTGCTTTGCCGGATGCCTCAGCGTTTTGGCATAGACAGCTCGCGGATTACCCAGGAAAGAACGGATAAGATCGATATAATGAATACTATGGTACTGGATTTCCAGCCGGGGGTGAACCATCACATGGGGGAAAAGGTGCCATGGGGTCTGTACCGTCACCTTCACTTCTATGTCATACAATTCGCCAATATAGCCTTCATTTATCAACCAGCGCGCTGTGTTAACAAAGGGAGCCTGCCGCAACTGGCAATTGACGGCGGCTACCAGTCCTTTCTTCCGGCAAGTATCCAATATCGTCCGGCTTTGCCGGTAATCGTCGCCCATGGGCTTCTGAATCAACACGGCTGCTCCATCGGGCAGCGCCTCCAGCGTCTGTACGAACTGGTCAGGCATGATGGTGATGTCAAATACCGCCGATGGAGGTGCCGAAGCTACGGCTTCAGTAAGCGTGCCAAACACTCGGGGTATACCGAATTCGGCCGCCAATGCTTCCGCTTTGGCTCTCGTCCTGTTGACGATGCCATACACTTCGAACCCTGCTTTCCTGTAGGCCGGCAGGTGCGCATCTTTCACTATTCCGCCCGCACCGATGATGACGATAGGCAGCTTGGTTTTGGGTAGTACCGACTCATAAGGAATATGTATCATAGCAAAGATTAATGGTATGCTGGGCATCGGCCAGCAGACGCCCGCTGGGGATATCTGTCTGGATCGCTGCCGCGACTGTTTTATCGATAATATGCGCTATCGCCGGCCAGGTGGCGAGGCGTGGCAACGTTCTGGCCTGTTGATGGAGCAAGGGGAGTTTCCCGAAAAACGGTATGTGTCGGTTAACGTCTGCATCCTTCCAGGTCGATAGCCGGCATCCGATGCCACCTTCCAGCGTTAACAGCTTATCATTTTCCGGACTTACGGCATGCCTGATGAATTCGTAGGCGTGCTGTTTCTGCACGCTCCCCTGTGCAATACCATACAGCCAATATACATTCAATGAGAGCGGTGAAAGCCCCTTGTGCACGGGTATGGGAGCCACATCCACGTTCCCGCGAACGGAGGAGCGGGTGTCCACTTGGGCCCAGGCAGCAAAGCCGAACCAGTTGATCATCATGGCTACCTCTCCGCGGGCGAAGGTCTGCCCGGCACCAATAGACTCCAATGAGTGCGACTGCGGATGCAGACAGACACGGGTCCGGAACAGATCGCGGTAAAAATCGAGGGCTTCTTCAGCTACCGGCTGATTAATCAGCACCCGGTGGGAATCATCAACCAAACGGCCTCCCCTTGACCATAACTGGACGCAAAAGTCGAACACCGCGTTATGGCCATCAGGGTATCCGGCAAATACCGTTCCGTACAAACCTTCTTCCGGTCGTGTGAAAAAATCGGCCACCCGCAAAAAGTCATCCCAGGTAACCGGAATTTCCAGCGTGCTGCCATACCGGCGGACGAACGCTTCGCGATAAACGGGATGTTCAAAAAGATCCTTGCGGAAAATCAAGCATTCAGGCCCGTCGTGAAAAGGCAACCCCACGATTTTACCATCGAAGTTCTGCAAACCGGACAGACTTTCGCACCAGGCGGTGCCATATGCTTCGGGCGGCCGACTTTCCAAGTAGAGGTTTAGTGCAGCCAATCCGCCCCGCGCATAAGCTTGAGCAATCCAGTCGGTATTGATATGAACAATATCCCACGAACCGTCCATCAGTCCATCCCGTGTAAACAAGTGAAAATACAGTTCCTCCAAATCCATCGGTACAAATTCCATTTCCAAGCCCGTGCCGCTGGTCTCCCGATAGGTCTGCCATATTTTTTTCAGTGCCTGTTCAAACGGATCAAACTTACGTACCGCGAAACGCAATTTCTCAGCCATACAGTTCCTCCATAATTCTTTGGTTATGCTCACCTAAGGCCGGAGCACCCCTGACTGCCTTCAGCACCTCACCATCAATGCGTATCGGGCAGCGCGTGGTCGGATAGGTAAAGCCATCGCCCATGGCCACTTGTTGGAACATGTCGAGTGCCTTAAATCCGTCGTGCGCCAGCAACCGGTGCCAGTCCAGTACATCCGCGCACCAGATATCCGCTGTTTCTAAGATGGAAAGCCAATGCCGGGTCGGCCTACCCCGTAAATGCCCGGCCAGTATGACCTTGATTTCATCACGTTTCTCGAAAGCCTCCGCTGGCTCCCGATAGTCCGCCAACGCCGGGCATTCCAACAGACGCGCCAACTGGGGGATAGAAGCCATGGCTAATGCCAAGTAACCGTCTTCCGTACGGTATATACCGTACGGTGCCCCAAGATAGGCATGGGCACTATTGCTGGCGGTACGCAGGGGTTCGCATCCACCGTCTTTATAGTATGTTGTGATGGTCTCAAACTGAATGTCAATGGCCGTTTCCAGCATGCTCACCTGCACGTGGGCGCCTGCATGCGTTCTGCTGCGCCGATACAGACAGGCCAGCAGCCCGTAGCAGAGGTTTGCCCCCGCAAACATATCCACAATGGAAAGCCCCATCGGTACAGGCCCCGCGTCCGCATTCCCGCTCAGCCACATGAGCCCGCTCATAGCCTGAAGCAGCAGATCCTGTCCAGGTTTGTCTTTCCACGGTCCGGAAGTGCCATAGCCGGATATTTCCCCATACAGCACCCGAGGATTAAGCTGCCGTACTCGTTCATAGCTATATCCCAGCCGTTCCATCACCCCCGGCCTAAAATTATGGATGACAACGTCTGCCCGTTCAATTAACTTCGTGATAACCTTCCGGTCTGCCTCATTTTTGATATCCAACGCAACGCTTTCTTTATTCCGGTTAATTGCATGGAATACGGTAGACATGCCGTTCAGCAGGGTATCCGAGGCATAGAGGTGGCGGCAAATGTCGCCACTGCCGGGCCGTTCCACTTTAATGACCCTTGCACCAAGGTCAGCCAGTCGGAGGCTGGCCAGCGGTCCCGACAGGAATTGGCTGAAATCTACCACAAGGTATCCGGATAATGGCAACATATTACGAAGTTAAGTGATAATCTCGATTAATCCGTGCATTGTCTGCCCCTACGCCGGGCGCAGCTTTGTTGGCACGCAGGCATTTACCGTCTATCTGTAAGGGACTTCTCGTAGTCGTTAATCGGCTGCCATTAGACAACGCCACTTCCTGTAGCATGTCGGCATGCCGAAAACCGTCTGATCCAGTAAACGCGCCATAGTCGTTGACCACTGCGCACCATACACCGGCCCCGGTCAAGAGGGCCTCCCAAGCGTTGGCCGGCTGCCTTTTCATGCGTTCGCCGATTTGCTTTAGCAGCTCGTCCCGCCTGGAAAACCAAGTTGCCCTGTCTTGATAACAGCCGGGGGCCAGCCCGACGAGACCGGCAATCTGTGTCAGGTCGCCCATTGCCAAGGCAATGTATCCCTTCGCAGTGGCATAAACCCCATAGGGTGCACTAAGATAGGCATGCCCCGATCCGCAAACGCCGCTGCGATCCGGCAGTTTACCGCCGTCGTTGAGATGGGTGGTGAGCACTTCAAACTGCATATCCAGGGCAGACTCCATCAAGCTCACCTCCACCAATACACTTTGCTGGGTTCGCGAACGCTTGAGCAGGCCTGCCAGAATACCCTGCGTAAGGTGCGTAGCGCAGTACATATCCACCACGGCGAGCCCAAACGGCACGGGGCCATCAGCGCGGCTGCCCGTCAGCCAGGTCAGGCCGGACAACGACTGTACCAGTAAATCCTGGCCGGGTTTTCCGGCCCACGGCCCAGACGTGCCATATCCCGATACAACGGCGTAAACGATGCTGCCGTTAAGCTGGCTTGCACTGGTGTAATCCAATCCAAACTTTTCCATGATGCCCGGCCGGAAATTATGGATGATTACATCGGCCCGCTTTATCAGCGCCTTCACACGCGCCAGATCGCCCTCATTTTTAAGATCTGCTGCATACGACTCCTTGTTACGGTTGATGGTGTGGAATACAAGGCTGCCGTTATCGTCCACGAACAGGTTTTTGATGGCAATCTGCCTACCGGCTTCGCCTGAGACAGGTCGCTCAATTTTGATGACGCGCGCACCCAGATCGGCCAGCCGCAGACCAGTTGTCGGACCTGCCATGAACTGCGCAAACTCCAATACCAATAATCCATCCAGGGGTCTATCCATGAGCTTCTTGTAGTAACGACTGGTGATACAACTGATTTAATGATTCAAGTACCTTCCGTTCATTTCCCCCGTGCTGCAGGTAGTTGACAATCAAATCACCCGCGTGATCCTGAAAGTATAAATGGCCTGCATACCTCGGGCGCAGGTAAGCGCGCTCCAGAGCGGGCAAGGTATTGTTGAAATAGTTTGATGTACGACCATTGGTATAGTCGCTCGTCCAAGCACACCGGTGGCCGGGCTGTCCGCCTGCATCGGCATACAAGGTCTCCTGTATGCCAGGAGATGCTACGAAACGCGCATAGTCCACGGCGACTTCCGGATATGCACACCGCGCGGAAATAGCGAGGCCCGCACCACCCAATGTACTGATTAGCGGTCCGTGAGATGCCAGGTCTACCAAATCATGAAACAACAACAGGTGCCGCCCGTAACCGTTCCGGGAATAATTAGAATAACCATAGGCAAACGGGCAGTAAGCAATCGTATCGGAGTTCGCCATGGTTTCGTATACACCGATAGGGTTCTTACTGAAAAAAGCGAGGTCAACCCTATCTACCAGCGATTTAAAAATTTTTAACGCAATTATTCCGCAGGATTCAGCAACGACCTCACTGTTGGTTTGACAGGCTGGCTTGCCCAGTGTGCTGCAGAACATGTAAAAGCTCATCAAGGCGTCTATCGGCAAAAGAGAAAGTCCTACAAGTCCCCGGTCGGCCAGTGCCAGCACATCATCGAACGTTTGGGGGAGCGCCAGGCCCCGCGCTTTCAGCAAATCGGGGCGGCTTGCCGCCACGGGCGTAGCCGCATCAATGGGTAGTGCCCACTGGTACCCGTCAAATGTGTAACTCATAAATGACTTACCCACGCTGTTTTCGGCCTGATCCCGCAGAAATGCGTCCGGAAGAAGGCCATCCAGTGGCAACAGCGCACCTGTTGCCGCCGCATACCCCGTCCAGGGATGATCAATCACCAATAAATCGTAACAAGCTGCCAGCTCCTTTACAGGCCGGTCTGCAAACGCTTGCAACGAGCGTTTCTCCCAAACCACCTCCACGTTCGGATGCAGCTCAGTATAACGCTGTGCCGTCGCAACCATGGGAACATACCCTCGGCTATGATCCCACGTAATCCCCTTCAAACGGATCGTTTCTGTCATCTCCTATCACATATTTAACGGAGTAGTGCCTCCCCCAATTTTCAAAACTGCCACTTATCGCAATGGCATCTTTATACTTTTTAACCTTTTTTCTATATGAAATTGGCATACCTTACCGGTAACTGACCTGATGTATCGAGCCCACAGGAATTTCCAGTTCGTACCGATCCCCGCCCAACGGGGTAACCGTCAGTCCCTGTGCTTCCGGTTTGGTCCTGCTATGAAGGATCAGCTTTCCGCTACCTCCCTCTGCCTGTATCCGTATCTGCTTCCGGTCAATGTACAATCTGATATCGCCGTTGGGTGTAGGCACCGTACCCTCCATCCACTCCAAATCACCCAGGCTTGGCTCCACCTGATATTCCGCGTAGCCCGGTTTGACAGGCTTCACCCCTAAAAAGTACCTGCCGAGCAGGTATATCGGGCTTGCACCCCACGAATGGCAGAGGCTTTTGCCGAACGGTCGGCCGTACATGCTGTAATGGGCCACGCCCTGCTTGCCAGGGTCATATTCTTCCCAAAACGAGGTGGCCCCCAATCGGAGCATGCCACCCCAATAGTCGCGGATTTCCTCCAGCACGTATTTATGTTCTCCCAACGTGCAAAGCGCCTCCAGTTCATAAAAACGCATGTACGGCGTGGTAATCGCCGGGACATTTTCATTGAGTAAGACCCCGTTTTTGACGGATTGCTTTTGCAACTCGTCCAAGTAACCGAAGAATATGGCAAACATATTGGCATAGCGTGTCACATGGTCAACGAGTTCGCCGTCCACCAGACTGTGCAGGAATGCATTCCTGTCCATATCCCAGTAGGTAGTGAATACCTTTTCTTTCATTTCGGCAGCTAATTGCCCATATCGCTCCGCACCCGGTCCGTCGCCAATAATGCCGGCGCAGAGCTGCATAGCTTCCAGACTACGGCAGAACAGCAGCTGTTCAAAGCTTACCGCACCTTGCTTGCTCAGCCCTTCCGCCCAATCGATGAACACCCAATCGCCGGGCAATCCTTCCATGAAACCGTCGTTGTTCCGCCTGTCGAGGCAAAAGTCCATCAGTTGTTGCATCTTGGGATAAATAAGACTGACAAACTGCTTATCACCCGTATACTGATAATAGTCAAAAATGCTGATAAACCAATAAAACGAGTAGTCCATGATGGTGTTGATATGGCTGGTCACCGGGTCCTTGCCGCGCAAGGCCAGCATGGTACGCTTCACCGATGGCAAATCGAAATTCAGGTAGTAGTTCATCAGGTAGCTTTGGTAGGCATCGCCCGACCAAATCCACCGATCGCGCTTGATACCGTCGATAAAAAATTCACGTGTGGTCAGTTCCATGGTATATTTTGCCACATCCCATATCCGGTTCAGCAAAGTGTCCGAGCTACGGAAGCTACCGCGTTGTACCGTCGGCAAGTATTCATACAGCATGGATACCGAATCTATCTGTACACCCCCTTCCGGTTCAATCCATATGAAACGGAATGCTTTGGAAAGTTCAAGCACAGTGTCCTTGTCCGTTACGTTATCTACCGTAATCCGGTCCAACGTTTCGCAGGTTCCGGTGGCCAGCGCTTCTTCTTTGGACTCGCCGTAGTACAACGAAATACGGCCGGTACCGGATACGCCGTGGAGCCTGGCAAAGCCGAATGTTTCCCTCCCGAAATCAACCAGTAACCCGTTGCCGTCAGCGCGTTCAATGGTCTGCGCGGGATGAGGTTCGGTTGCCAGGCGAAACGATGATGGGGGTGTACTGGGCTGGTCGAAATGCCAAGATGCCGCATTCAGCCACATCGTACCCGACTGGTCTGATGCCTTGCCTGTTTCATCGATCCATTCTTTATCCTCGTAGGTAACCAGCCATGTACTGTCCGACACAATCGTCCGCCCCTTCACATAGATGGCCGGCACGCGATCCTGCGCGTGCACCTTGAGGTTCAGTTTATGCCTTCCCGCAGGCACATGTATTTTTTTGGGGTAACCTTCAAGCAGCTTCCCGTTCAATTTGACATTGTACTGGCCTTCGGCATAGAGTTCCACTTCTTCTCCTGCAACTAAATCAAATTCTTTATGAAAATCTATCAGCACATAATGGCCGTCCTGACGCCAAAACGGCGGAAAGAAAGCCCCCCGTTCGGTTCTTTTGTTCTGCATCTGGTTGCTCAGCCAGACCTCAAAATCCCCGGGATACCAAATCCAGGTGGCACGGCCTTCCTGGGCAGCGGCCATAATAGCCGACAGGCTGAGCATAATTAATGCGGATAGTGATTTGTTCATAACGATGTGCTTTTTGATTTTACTTGTCTTCAACTTAACTAAAAATGATGTAGAGGCAGATCATAACCACCCACAGCGCCAGCCAGGCCAAGCGCACACGGCGCGATGGCGGCTGCAGTTGAAGCGGAACTGCACCTGCCCCGTCCTGCACCCCTTCCCCCCCGCGGCCCAACAGCGACAGTGCCATGCCCATGGCCGCCAATGCCAGAAACAGGTAAAATGACAGCATCAGGTAGTGAGGCCAAAACGGATGGCTGTCTGCTGGAAACACCCATAAGTACAATACGCCGACGCCCAGGGATACCACCGACCCTACGGTGAGCACGGCATTCACTGCAACCGTATGCATGCGTTTCCAGAACACCGAGAGCAAGAATACCACCGCAAGCGGGGGTGCAATGAAGCCCAGTACAGACTGGAATACATCAAACAGGTTCAAGCCCTTGATGTTGTCAATGGCAATGGCCATCAACACCGCAAAAAGGCATCCCACAACAATGGTAGCCCGCCCTACGCGCAGCAACTGCTGGCTGCTTGCTCCAGGACGGATATACCGAGCATAGATATCCATGGTAAATACGGTGCTCAGTGAATTCAACGACGAGCCGATGGTGCCTACCAGCACGGCAATAAGCACCACAATGACCAGTCCATTAAGCCCGGTTGGAAACAGGCTGGTAACCATCGTCATATACGCTTCCGTGGGGTCGTCCAGCCCGGGAAACAGCACATAACACAACACCCCAGTAAAAACGAACAACGGAAGGGAGAGAATTTTCAACCACCCAATAAAGTTCACGCCAAGCTGCCCCTGTTCCAGGTTCCTGGCCCCGAGAACCGATTGCACCATGGCCTGGTCGGTGCAGAAAAAGGCAATAGCCGCTACCGGATAGCCCAGCAATATGGCATACCAAGGGTAATACGGGTCAGTTGCCGGACGGATGAGCGACCAGTAATGTGCGGGCGTTGAATGGAGTACCGCACTGAGTCCGCCCACTTTGACCAACCCCAGAATGGTAAGCAACAAGGATACCGCAATCAGCAGCAGCATCTGGAATATGTTGATGCGCGCCACCGCTTTCAATCCACCCATGTACACAAACGTACCGGCAAACAGCACCATGAAAATCACGGATTGCCACATCGGGATACCCAACACCTGTCGCACAAGAAAGCCGCCAGCAAAGAGTCCGAGGGAAAGCCACGAAATCAGCATTTTCACGAGCGAATACCAAGCCAAGATGGTCTGTGTGGACGCCCCATACTTTTGCCCCATATATTCAGGCAGCGTACTTACCCGGCCTGCCATATACCGTGGCGCAAACACTACCGCCAGCAAAAAGAGAAAGACGAAGGCATACCAGTCAAAATTAACCGCCACGATGCCTGTGGTGTAGCCTACACTGGCGAAAGCGAGCAACATAGACGGCCCCACATTGGTGGCCCACATGTTGAAGCCTATGCTAGGCCAGCCGAGGGATTTTCCGGCAAGGAACAGCGACTCGCCGCCGCCGCGTCTGAACCGGCTGCTGAAGCCCAACAGGAACAGTCCTACCAAGTAGCCCGCCACGATGGCATAGTCCCATATCGTCAATTTATCTGCGATGCTGCCCACGGTTGCTAAAGCTTTACAGTTGATTCTTCAATACCGAATTCGGCAAGCAAATCGGCTGGCTTAACCGGTTTACCCGTCTGTAATGAACG
Organism: Parapedobacter composti; assembly: GCF_900112315.1. Classification (GTDB taxonomy): domain Bacteria; phylum Bacteroidota; class Bacteroidia; order Sphingobacteriales; family Sphingobacteriaceae; genus Parapedobacter; species Parapedobacter composti. The sequence goes on from NZ_FOLL01000005.1 coordinate 92,815, forward strand.
ATCCATCGCCTGGAGCAGTGCCACCGTGCCGATACCCTCCTGCATGTCAGGATAGGCCACCGTCCCTTCAGCGACCGACCGGGCAAAGTACTCCAGGTAATTCTGGTATTCCCCCGCATGGTGGCTTTTTCCTTCAAACCGGAAATAATGCTTAAGCTTATGCTCCCACGTAATAATCTGTTCTTCCCCCGTTCGGGTGGTTACCGCGTAGCGCAGATCCATGTAGTCCGCTTGACTGCACCCTTCGGTACCGCGGAGGATACAGCTCATCTCGCTGTCGCGCATCACCGGCTGGACCGGACCGGTATATGCGCCGCTTACGCGGGCAATGCGGCCATCCCGCGCGCGGAAGATGAAATGCATCGTGTCCGCATGATGCAGTCCTCCTGCCCGGCCGTTACGGCTCAACATGCCATAACCCATCACCTCCGTTATCTGCGGTAAATACCACCGGATAAAATCGACCGGATGACTCAGTCCGCCGTAAAGCCACTTAAATGACGGTTCCAATGCCCAGGTTTTTTGAAGAAACCAGCGATGATCTGCATGATAGTATCCCTCTACGGTGATCAGCTCACCTATCACCCCCGCCTCAAAATCCCGGCGCTGGCGCATCATCGGCTCAAAAAAACGGGAGCTCTGCCCCACAAACACATGTTTACCTGTCTGTTCCGCCAGCCGTAACAGCGGCAGGGCATCACTCAGGTCGTCGATGAATGGCTTGGTACACACCACATGCTTGCCATGTTCCAGCGCAGACCGCACATGCGCGGCATGCAGTTGGTCCGGCGTATAAATGGCCACCGCATCAATGCTGGGGTCATCCAGCAGATCCTGATAATTTGCCGTGTAAGCATGAAAATCAAATTCTTTCATCCGCTGGCGGCCCAATGATTCGTTGATGTCGCAAATACGCACCAATTCAATCCAGGGACTGGCCAATGCCGCGGCCAGCGTACTTCGGCCTTCTCCCAAACCTAAAATACCCAGTCGCAATGGCTTAATCGTCTGATATTGCATAAAGATAAAGACTACTACTATTTAAAATATACCCATGTTTCACCGGGTGATGCTCCCGGTATTCCTTGCTGATACACGCTCATCAGCCGGTTCCATTCATCCACACGCGGATTCCCCTCTACGGTCTTGCGGTTAAGCTGCTGGAAATCTTTCCCCACGGGAAACGTGATCATCAGCATCAGTTGACGGCCGCTGCGATAGAGCAACACTTCCTGGAACTCCGCTCGGCAGAACCCTTGGACCACTTCAGGCCAATCCGAGCGTTGGCGTTCATGGTAGTCAAAATAAGCCTGCTGCTGCCGTTCGTCGTCCACCAGATTGGCCGTCAGCAGTACGAAGTCTACGGAAGTCTGTTGTGTGGCGTCTGAACAGTCTGCACGGTCAAATGCATAGAACAGGTCGTTAAAAACGGTGGTCCGCACGCGGGGGTACAGTGCCAGCATGGCACCGTGAAATTTCTTAGCCACCGCATCACGGGTTATCAGTACATAGCGGTCGTTCCAACGCCTGATTTCGGGTTGGGGATCTCCCTGCTTTTTGGCAATCGCTTCTAGCGTAGCCGCCTGGATATCCGGATGTCCGGCAGCTTCGACCTGCACGACTACAGGCTTGGTGAATGGCACATGTGTGTTAATCTCGTACCGGTCATCATATAGCTTCCGATAACGTGCCAACTGCCGGAAGTCGGCCGTGAGCCCTGCACTGTCGCGGACAGCCGGATCTACCGCCGGGCCATTATATTCCCAAGTGTTGCCAGGTCCGTTGGCATTCTGCAGCGTTTTATCGGAAGGATACCAATTGTCCCTTAAAGTCGCATACGCCGTTCCCTCGTCGGTATACAGGTAGAACCAATGATCCGGAAGATGTGCATACGGCGCTTTGTAGATACTATCTATGCTATTCTCGGCGATAAGTGTGCCTGGTTGGGCGGAAAGCGTGTAAATGCCTGCCACATCATATAGGTGTTTGCCATACCGGCAAATGCGGTTTGCCACCACGCGGTTGTGCTGCATGGCGTTTACCGCTGGCGTCCATCCCCACCCCAAGCTGATACCGGTGTAGCTCACTTCGCTAATATCATTGTGTTCAATGACCACCCCCCGCACGAAGCCCGCTCCGATGCCTACGCAGCCCCAATCTTCGTTGGCGACGTCAGTTATCACATTGTTGGCCACATAAACCTGCCGCGTCAGTTCCCGCAGGTCGAAGGGGAGGTACGGCAGGTGAGCCTCGGTCGCCTCTTCCGAAAACGTGCCCAGCAGCACGCCGCTGCCCCCCACGTCACTGAATACATTACCCACAGCACGGTCACCGTTATTGCCCTTCACAAAGTCCAAGGCGGTAGCAGCGAGGTGTTCGAACCGGCAATGCTCCACTGCTGTATTGGCCGTAAAGCTAAACTGCACGGCCGCCGGGGGCCGCCCCACCCAGGCTTGGTTTTCCAGCGACGGCCGACCGGGCGTACCCGGGGGCTTTAACTTGTACGCGTCCAGCAGGTACATACCGGCCTGCAACGGCACATGCCCAAAGGCCGACGGGCGCAACCAGGTGCTGTACCGGAAGGTGATGCCCTCAAAACGGACATCACGCACCGGCCGATCAGCACTGCCCTGAAGGATCAACAGCGTTTCCAGCACGGGATAGATCACCTCCGCGGTGGTCATATTTTCACCTTCGCGCGGCCAGTAATACAGCTTTCCAGCCCGCTTATCCAAGTACCATTCACCCGGTTCGTCAAGAAACTGCCGAGCGTTGGTCAGCCAGTATGCCGAATTGCCGGTCTCTTCAGATATCCAAGGCGCCGGCCAGGGATGTTCGGACTGTATACGGCTCTCCGGTTGGTAGAACGACAGCCTCGCACTGTCACCTTGCACCTCAACCTCAGCGATGCGCAGCATGGCGATAGCCCACCACTGCTGGATAAAAAGCTCCATGCCCTCCTCAAAACGGAAACCGGTATTTTCCGGCAACGGTACCCAGCAGGTTTGTTCTTCGTGGTTCCAAGACAAAATCCGGCCCATTTCCGTTCCGCGGTGGCTGCGGCTGCGCTGTGCTTTACGGCCGTTTATCCAAAGTTGCCTGAAATCAACCACGTTGCCAGCAATACGAGGCGCCTCAGCCACCCATAGGTGTCCCGCAGCGGCCGCGGCAATGCCATCCATCTTTCCCGCCTTTCGCCACCCGGATATCAGGCGGCCGCCACTGAGCACCGGCTGCGCTCCGCGGTCGGCACGCACCACCGTGGGACTTTGGGCCGTACCGCTGTCTTCCGGCCGTACAAAAATGGGCTCTTCCAACCAGTATTCGCCGTCCCTTACAATAATGGTTATTCCCTGCGCCACGGACGGGTCGCCCATCCTGCGTAGCTCTCGCGCTTTCCGCAGGGCCTCGCTTACCGTGGCATACGGACTCCCCGCGGTGCCGTCACCCGAGGATTTCCCCTGGGGCGACACCCAGATTTCCGTAGCCCTCGCCGGGGAAGCCCACAGAACCAGCGCTACCATGGTCAACAGAAAATCAATCAACGGGTTCTTTCCAAAAATCATCATGTTGGTCTGCTGAAAAGTTAAAATAAACCACCATCCGCAGGGCTCTGGATGGATCGCGTTCATAATCATACAGGATATTTTTCATCCCCATCGGGCCGGTAGATTCCGCGGTTTGCGTGCGGCTGCCAATGGCAGCAATAGCATGCATAAAGGAAATATCTCCAGGCGGAAAATGCGGCTCGTAGTTGTGCCACTGATCGGTTTTCCAGGCCGGTGTAAACAGTCTCAGAAACAGGTCTTCGGTTTCGGCAAACACGGTAAACATCTGTGTACCTGTACGGAATATTCCGCCATAAAAATTAGCGTGATATCCTTTGAACTCTGGATAAACCCATTGTTCTCCCGTTTCCGTATTGTTATACCTCTTGGTCCACCGCGCCAGACGCCCCCCTTTTAACCGGTTTTTCCAAACGCGGTAAGGCCCTTTCCCCAAGTAAGTGACAGACCGGATGCTGTCTTCCGGAAAAGTGAAGTTTACCCCCAGCATGCGGGTATTCAACGCGGCCGGGAAATAGCTGACCTCCATCTTCACCCAACCGGAAGGGTAAACCGTCCATCGTAGCATGTTAAAATGGGTGTCGCGGTCAAAGGTGGAAGCGATGATAAGATTGCTATCCGGGTCGTAGCGGTGACTGAAACCGCCAAAGTTCGTTGTCCCTTCATGCACCGTCGGGCCCTCGGACAACGGGATAGTTCCTTTGGCGTTGTTTACGGCGTTGAGTAGCCCCGTATGCCTGTCAATAGCCAGACTGACGTCGCCCACACGAATCCGGTACAGGGAATCCAACGTCAGGGTGATTGCGCCGCTGCCGGATAGGCTTACCATACGTTCCGCCAGCGCAGCCGGACGGGTAATGGCAAAGCTCCAGGTAAACAGCTCGCGTTCGTAGGGATCGTGAACCGACACATACAGCACATCGTAGGCCGCCCAGTCCGGCGGAAGTGGGAGTTGCACAGTTCCTTTGCCGTGCGGCGGAATGTCGGGACTGTCAGCTGTACCCGACCGTGCCGGGCGTGCGTGACTTCCGCCGCCGAAGTGCTCCAGCCGCCAGGAAAAACGGCAGCTGTTGGTATTGGTAAAATGATATCTGTTTTCGATGGTCAGCGTACCGTCGAAAGCTTCGGTAATTTCGCGCCGCTCCACGTGAACAGGACTCCAAATCTCCTTCACGGCATAAAAGCTGCCTTCTTTTTCATGGTGGGGCCCAAGGATGCCGTCGGCCCCACGGTGCTTATCGGTATCCAATGAGTCACGCAGGTCGCGACGCACCACCCCCTGGTCGGCGAAATCCCAAAGAAACCCGCCGGCACTCAGCGGATTATGCCACATCCGATGCCAATAGTCTTCCAGCCCAGCGCCATGCCCGCCATCAAACCAGCCGTGCAAAAACTCCGTAGGCATCACAATTTCGCGTCCGTTTTCGTAGTTGCCTACGCCATAGTTATACTGCCGGTAGTGCTGGGTTTCAATGTCCCCATGCAGCTGCCACGGATGAATCACCGGCCGTTGCTGGATATCGTATAGCGCAAAAAGCGTGTCCAGTTCCGTATTGTGCCCGCCTTCATTTCCGTTGGCCCAGATGACGACCGAAGGATGTTTGGCATCATGCATCACCATCTCCTTCACCAGCTTACTGCCCGTGGGTGTGTCGTAGTGCCCATGCCAACCCGCTAGCTCGTCAATGACGAACAGCCCCAGCGAATCGCACACTTCCAGAAAGTGCCCATCCGGCGGATAATGGGCCATGCGCACGGCGTTCATGTTCATCGCTTTGATGAGCTCCACATCCTCAATGCTGATGCGCTTACTGGTTGTCCTGCCGGTTTCGGGGCGGAACGAATGACGGTTTATTCCTTTAAATTTAATTTTCACCCCATTGATGTAGATGCCGTCGCGCTGCCGCACCTCAACGGTCCGGAAACCGGTCTTCTGATGCACTTGATGGACAACCTGCTCATCCCGTTTCAGGGCAATCACCGCCGTATACAGATGGGGAGCTTCGGGATTCCAGGAACGGATACCGGACAGACGCCCCGAACCAGTATAACCTTCCGGTGTTTGCCCGAGCGTAAAATGCGGCCCCACCTGCCGACCGGCACCGTCGATAAAATGCAGGCTGGCCCCATCCAAATGCTTGCCGGCAACTTCGGCCTGCACCGTGAAGGTACCGTCTGCATGCGCATCGATGGCCAAGTGCCGGATATGGGTCGCCGGCAGCACCTCCAGCCAAACCGGACGGAAAATGCCGCCGAAAATCCAATAGTCTGCCTGCCGCTCCGCCTTGTTCACGCTTTCATTGGCCGAATGCTTTGCCACCGTAACCTCCAGCAGGTTTTCCCTACCGTAGTGAAGCAAACCGCTGATGTCATAGCGGAACGCATAAAACGCGCCCTGGTGAACCGGACCCGCCGACTTCCCGTTAATGCGCACCTCGGCATCGGTCATCACCCCTTCAAACACAATGTTAACCGTCTTCCCTTTCCATTCCTGGGGTATATGGAAACGGTGTCGGTACAGGCCCAGTTCCTTGCCTCGGACGCTGTCCGGCGCAAACCCGTAGTCGTACTTCCCGAACCCCTGCAATTCCCAGCACGACGGCACACCGATTTTAGACCACTTACCGGCGTTCATCCCATCCGTACAATAAAAATCCCAGGTCACCATGTCGTCGCTTCCCGTGCCGGATAGGTAAACACGCTCTGTCTGCTGCGCATTGGCAGCCGTAAGGGTCAGCCACGCAAACGATAATATACGGTATAATCCTTTTATTCTCATCGGTTATACACTATCCAAAATCAGTACCCAATCATTGCCATCCTGTTCAGGTCCCGGTACGCGGAACACGTGGGTACCGCTGTTGTCCAATTCGCCTATGGCCTCGGTATGGCCCGTACGCGGGTCAAACCACGCCGCTTTTACCCGCTTACCTGAAATCCGCCCCATGTTAACGTGTATTTCACCGCCGTTGTACGCGTAAATAAAGGCATAATCCGAGCCACGCGTAGCCGCGCGGTAGGCATACCGCTCGCCGTTGGCCACCAGTAGCCCCTGGTCGGGCACCCGTTCCAGAAATGGCCGCGAAAGCATCAATGACTTTAGGTGTTTCATCTGCTGTGCCCCAGGGGCATGGATGGCAGCGGTCCAGGGCATCGTTGCCCCGAAAGCCGGTACGGTATCCGTTAGCCGGTGGAACTGCATGACGGAATTGTGGCCATAGGTGAACCCGCATGCGCCGGCGAAGACCGACCAGTAGGCGTATCGGCGCACATCGGCATCCGTCCACACCGGTTCCCCGGGGTCATGCAAGCCCTGAGGAATCCCTTCATACGAAGGCTCGCCGTCCAACGTGGGTTTGGCAGGCTGCAGAGAATAATCAAAAGCAACGTAACGCCAGTTGTCTTCACCGTAATGATGTTTTTCATTGGACGACGTATCTTGGTCGTAACGCCGGTGACCCGACTGGAACATGTTGAAATCCAGCCAGGATTCCTCATGGAACCAATCCGTGGACGAGGTACGCCCCCGCGGGTGGAAGGTTGTCAGCTTACCGGGATTAACCTCGCGCAATGTCCGGCCGATGGCCTGCCACACGGCGATCGAATCATCGCCGCGGATGTCGCCACCATTCAACCAAATCACATTTTTATCGTCTTTATACCGGTTACCGAGAAAGCGCGCGTATGCCTCGGCCTGCCGGGGTGTAACCTTTCCCTCCTTGACATTGGTACCCCATATAGGCACCATCGCCATATACAGCCCCTGCCGCCGCGCGAAATCCACCACATGATCCACCAGTTCCCAATAACCCGGTGCTGCGGTATCTTTCAGCCCCCCCGTATTCGGCATGGACACATCCGCGTTGTACAGTGCCGAATCGCCGTAAGCATTCGCAGCGGTCAGCGTATGGAGCAGCATCACCTGAATGACGTTGAACCCCTTCTCCTTCCGGTCAATCAGGTACATTTCCGCTTCCTCCTGGGTCAACTTGGAAAAGATCAGCCAGCCGGTGTCACCCAACCAGAAAAAAGGACTTCCATCGGCATCCACGAAATACCGTCCGTTATCGGCCACCCCTAACGAGCCAGCCTCTTCGTAGTCACCGGCACAGGCCATCACCAGCACTGTCAAACTTAGATAAATACCTCTCATGATAAAAAGATTGATTCGTTACTCAAACAACCAGTCAATATCCCGATCTTCATCCAGCACACCCACTCCTGCGTCATACACACGCAGCGGCACCCCGGCCTCCACAAAACCCAGTACTAGCGAAAGCCCCTGGGGCAGTTCGAGCTGGTGATTGCCCGCCGGGAACGAGTATGTATGGATGTTCACCCTTGGAAGGCCGCCTACGGCAATGGCATTAGCTATCTTCACATCGGCTTGGCCATAATCTCCGGCGCTGGCATCGTGTTCCAGAGTAGGTTTCGGGGCATATGGCGACTTCCTGTTATCGCCCCCAAATGGAACTTTGTCTTCCACAAAATAACCAACCAGTACCTGCACCGGAACGGAGGCGGAAAAACGGAGACGAGTGCGTTCGCCAAGTTGCCGGTCGCGATCGAACGCCACACCTTGCAATCCCTCGATTTCCGGTGCAACAGCGGTGATGCGCGCCTCACCGTCGGAGAACACGCCGCTTCCCGCGCTGACCGTATATCGCTTCTGCCCGTCCGGAAGGCTTACTGCGGCAGGAGTCAGCGGACGGATTGTGGTTACCTGCGGGTTACCTGCGGCCGATTTGAGCGAATCGATATTACGGATAAAATTGTCATATTCCCGCCGGTACAGTGGCAGCATTTCTTTCCATGTTTTAAACTTGCCGTCCGCAGCCCGTATAGGGATGCGGCGCTGCGGTGTCTGCATGCTGTTGGCGTAGTAATAGGTGTTCTCCGTGAGGTGCACAAGCGTTTCATAGTGCGCCACACTTTCAGCAAGCAACGGACGGGCACGTTCCAGGTCGGCCACGTCATGCGAATACTTGTACCGCAATACCGCCATCGCTGCCTTCACTTTCGCTGCAAAGTGCTTCGCTAAGGCCTCATAACAGTAGATATCGTTGCGTAGCCGTTCAAACTCCGCACGGTTCCGGGTCACGGCCGGAGTCGCCTGTTCAATAGCTCTCACCGCTGCTTCCGCATGGGACACCACCTCTTCCGTCACGCGGCTGGGCGTTTCCCCGATGAGCGGCTCGCCACGCCACCGCTTGCGCGCCTCGTCTATAATCATTTCGCCCGGCGGTGCCTCAGACTCATATAGTAGCGTAAACAGGCTGTAACGGTAGGGGTTAATTAGCTGTGTCATAAACATACCCAGCGTCAGCGTCTGCCGGTTGCCATCGGTAATGCCATATCTGCGCAGCAATTTCGGTGCGATTTCGCCGGTTTCCTCATAGGCCCGCAAAACCGCCTTTCCGCGTGCCGTATCCAGCCCGTAGTAATCGGCAAGTACAGAACTCCAGTACGTTTCCTCTCCGGCTCGGGGGCGCTTGCTGTTCCATGCATACCTCGCCCAAGCACGGTACCAGATCCAGTCGCGATCCAACTGCAGTAGCCGCCGGGTGGAGTCGGCCGAAATCCGGTCGGCCGCATAAGGCCAGTCCCAATAAGAAGCCTGCGGATAGAGGTGCAAGCCGTTGGAACGATAAACCTCATGCATGGCGATAACACACTTCTGGATAAAATCCGGAGACCCATAGCGGAACGGTTCCAAGTTGGCCAGGATATGCACATTCTGGATGTGCACCGGCGCAGCTGCGCTCAGTGCCCGGTGCAGTTCGGCCCACTTTCCCCGCGGCGTGTACGTAGTGAGCGCCTCACCGTTATACTTAGCCATCGTATACAGGTTGCCGTACAACGGTTTAGCCGCCTCCATTACGCGCGGTGCATCGGTATCATGTGCGCGCAGCACGATTGGCGGCTCTTCATCAAGGCCTAATGCAACCAGCCCGTCTTGTACACCGGGGATAACGGTCTCCGTGAACCAGTCCACATCGTCCTGCCCTACACCTTCCATGGCTTCCCCGAGCGTGACCAGCAGTCCTACGTTCGGGTATTTTTCCACAAATGCGGCAATGGATTTCCGTGTGTAATCCGCAATCAATGGTATAATGGGCCGATTACGATCCTGCGTCTTAATGCCGTGGTGTCCGGCAAAGGGCTTAGAAACGATGATATTGTAAAACATTTGGATAATCCAGATGCCACGTTTGTCGGCCTCAGCTGTCAGGAAAGCAAAGAGCGCTTCGTTTTTCCTGAATGTTGCCTCATCAACTTCCACGGCATAAGGATAATCGTCCACCTTCACCAACGATGCGAACGGATGTCCGTTCCAGAGGTAAAGGGAATTGTAGCGGTTTTCGAGCAGCATGTCCAGGTAGCGGATCCAAAGATCCCTGTCATAAAGCCAGGGAAAGACGTCCGGTGTATACGGATATTCGTACACGGTGCGTCCGGGCAGGTAATACGGCTTCTGGATACCGATGGCTGTACCCCGTAACACCATCTCCGGCTGGTCGGTCACATCGAGTGGAGCGGGCATTTCGTCGTGTTCCATTATGCGCCGGGCCAGTTCCATGCAACCGTACAACACGCCGGTTGCGTCTCCGCCGGTCAGCTCTCCTTTGCCGTCCGCTGCCATACGGATCCGGAAGGCTTCTTTTGGCAAAGACGCTGCGCTATCGGCAATCCTCACTGCCAACCAGTCGTCCGTGCCGGCACCCGCAGTGTTATCTTTCACAGTAACCGCATACCCGGCGTCCGTCAACGCAGCGGTTAGCTTTTCTAGCCCGAAGCTTACCCGCGGGTTCGTCTGTTGGGGCGCAATGATGGTCAGCTCGCGGGAAGCTTGTTGCGCATTTGCAATCCCGCCGGCCAATACATTCAATCCTATCCATATAACCAGTAAAAAGGAACATCTGCTCATAAACGATTGTACTATTGCTCAAAAATCCTGGATTTGCCTTCAAGTGTATCTTTGTTGTTTTCCGGTTTTGTCCAATCTACTTTTACCGCTGGATCAATGCCGTTGATAAATTTTTCGATGTTGGTATAGCCGTCTCCGTTGATATCGCCATTGGCATCTGATGGATCGTGCGGATCCAAACCGTAACGGACTTCCCACGCGTCGGGCATGCCGTCGCCATCAGTGTCCGGATAGGGTTCGCCGCTGTACTCCGGGTATCCTCCCACTTGGCTGACATCGGTAATAATACCTCGCTTGTACGAGTCGGAGGGCAGCCGCCTATTGACAAATCCGGTCGATTCGATTTCCAGCCCCTGCTCACGATCCAGCTTGCCGGTTGCCACCTCCCGGATGATACGTTCGTCCACAGCATCACGCCGGGGCAGTGTAGCTCCTACATGCCTTAACACATACCGATAGGCCTCTTCCGCACTGTAGATCGTAAGCGATGCCATCGGGAACGGACGGTCTGCACGGATTAGGCTGGCATGGTCCCCGGCATCCGGCCTGCTGCCTACCTGAACACCCCCTGCCCAGTTGTCTGCTGTAACAAGGGGGTTGTTTTCAACCACGTTACCGGCTACATATGCCCTGCCGTAAACCGAAGAATCCTTGCGCGACCGGTCAGCCTCGGGCTTTAATATCCGATGTGCAATCGGTCTGTCCGTTGGCGTAATCGGACCGGGCTTGTAATAGTTATTGATAATGTTGAACAAGGAGCGGTGGTCACCGCCGTCCACCGTGCGGTTCCACCAGTTGAACAGCACATTGTTAACGAACGTGAAATCACCATACATCCCAACGGAAGGGTTGCGGCTGATGTTGTGGGCCCAGAGGTTCCGGATAAACGTGCTGTTCAAGCCACCGAGCGTACTTCCGAAAGCATGGTTATACGTATCCAATGCTTCGGATGATATGGTGTTTTGAATAGTGATGTTAACAGCCGGCAACTTATGCCTAACGCCTTGGCCATCGGTATACATGTTCCGGTAAATGGATATGTTTTCGTCCAAGCCCCAGCTTACCGAGCAGTGGTCAATGATGATGTTGCCTTTGACATCGCCTCCCAGGGCGTCGTCTCTGCGGGTAACCTCCGTATTCCCCCGGCGAAAGCGCATATGCCGGATGATGACATCGTGGGTTTCGATGGCTACTGTCTCTCCGGCAATACAGACTCCATCACCGGGGGCGGTCTGGCCAGCGATGGTTACATACGGTGCCTGAATGACGACAGGTGTCTCCAAATGAATGATACCGGCTACATTGAATACGATAACCCGTGCGCCGGCCGCCTCGCACGCTTCCCGGAAAGTACCAGGGCCGTTATCTTCCAAGCTAGTTACCACATAAACTTTTCCGCCGCGCCCCCCTGGCGTGAAGGCACCGCCCCCTTCCGCCCCGGGAAATGCCGGAATGTCGGCCCTGACAAGGTCTAACGGGTAAGCGGCCCAGGGAACATAAGGCCTTCCCGCGCGGGCCTGACGCTCAACCGTTGCCTTGCCTTCGCGTTCCCAGTACGCCTGAAGCCGCGCTTCCTCCAATTCCAGGATGGAATCCGTCCGCTGTTGAAAAACAGGCGGTATTACAGGATATTGGGCGTGGGCGGGTGTTATACCATACGGCCCGTATAAGGCGAAAAGCAAAGAAAGCCCGCCCGCCATCTTAAGCGTTCTCTTCATCATATTGATCAGTTTGCGCATGTCAGTAAGTGGTATTCTGTCCGAATTCGGCCGGATTGGCAATCGCATCCATAAACGTTTGTGGAATCGGACGTACGATATGTTTAGCCGGATCAAACGACAGAATTTCTGGGTTAGTGCTCCGCAGGTACTCGTTTGTTAGCTTACCCATTCGTTTGAGATCATACCACCGGGTTTGTTCACCGGCCAGTTCACGTCCCCTCTCGGCCAGGATAAAATCTAGCGATAGCTCGGCCGCAGTAATTTCCATCTCGTGCTGCCGGCCGCTTACTGCCGCGCGCCTGCGGATTTCATTTACGAAGTTCAATGCTTTTGCTACATCGTTGTTGTAAAGCAATGCCGCCTCGGCAGCGATCAGGTAAACCTCTCCCAACCGGATAATCGGAATATCTCCCATCCAGTATTGCCTGTCGTACACCCATTCTATACTCGAAAACTTTTTCAGTGAAGGGTAAATTTCACGGTAATAGGTACCCATCGGGTGGGTCTCGGCTGTAACCCAGCGGCCATTAGCATCAAACCAATCAGAAGGATCCACCACCCAAAACGGCAAATCGGCCTTATCCGAAGCAGGCATAACCCAGTTGGGTGTAAACACCGAAAGGCCGTCGAGCCACCCGTCGCCGTCATCATCCACCATATTCACCAAGCCCATATGATTGATTGCACGGTTTCCCTCTACCAGACTGCTGCCCGTGGCGGCGGTGTTTTTGATGACACGGCCTACCAGATTAGGGTTTTTACCGTATTGGTTGACCATCTGCTGGCTGATTACAACATCCAACCAAGTGGCATTATAATATTCGTAAAAAAAGGTTTCCTTAAAGCGGGTATCCGCTGGATCTTCGACCGGTTCAAACAAGGTTGTCAGCAGGTATTTTGTTGGCTTGAACTGACGGGTGTTCGCTCTTCCCAGCCATGCATCGTTTTCCTGCGTACCCCATGGGGCGCCTGTGGTCCGCGCATCCATCAGGTAATACTGTCGCGTGCGGCCGCGGTTCCACCCTTCAGGGTTACGGCCTGCCAGATGGTCAACCGCCTCGAGGAACAGGAACTCTGTGTTGTCTTTATTGTTCATACCATCCCACAGCTTGGCAAATCCCGAGCGTTCTGCGTCGCTCTGATAAAGCGCAATACCATACCGGCCTTGGTTATTGATAAGCTCTTCGGCTGCATCAAGCGCCATTTTCGCGTACTGTTGGCTATCCCCCAAGCGGGTCCGTTGCAGGCAAGCCTTCGCCAGCATGGCATAAGCCGCTTTTTTTGCCACGCGTCCGCGTTCGGCCCCTGATTGGTCCGGCAGGTGCTGGCAGGCAAATTGCAAATCCGATATGATCAGGTCATAAAACGCTTCTTCTGAACTTCGTACCGGGCTGTTCTGCGGACCGGTAACCGATGACGGTTGGGTATTCAGTACCACACCGCCGAACTGTTCCACCAGATGCCAATTGGCCCATGCCCGCAGAAAGTGAGCCTCGGCCACTTTGGCATTCCGCTCTTCCTCGGTATAATCTTCAACAAGCGGAGCGTAATAGATAGCGGTATTACAATAATTAACGGTGGCATACATCCCCTGCCATATCGTATTCAGCGTGCCCAACTGCGGAGCCATGTTGCTGTTGTAGAGAATAAATCCCGTTTCGCCATTACCCACATTGGACCATAGGTCTGTGCCCATCTCCATTGCACCGATGCCATCGATCTTGCCATAGAAATAATAGAGCGCATCATAACAGTAATTGACCAGGCTTTCGAATCCGTCCCTGTACTTATAGGCTGTTTCCAAATCCACGGTGGATGGATTCCATTCATCCAACGAACAGGAACTCACCATCCCCATGAGCAAAACCCACAAGGAAAGGCGAAAAAATAATGTTTTCATATTCATCAATTTATTGTTATCAACTGACTGTGATCAAAGCATATATGAATTAAAACGACAGATTGATACCGAAGACCATCTGCCGGTACAATGGAAACTCATCGTCTGCGCCGGTTTCGGGATCCATCCCTTTCAACAAATGGCTCCTCGTATAAATCAGCGGGTTGTGCATCGTTGCATAGACCCGGCACCTTGACAAGCCCAAGCGCCGGCCCAACCCGTCCGGCAGGGCATACCCTAGGGTAATGTTTTTAATCTTGATGAAGGATCCATCCACTTCATTCAGGCCTAATACGGGGTTCGAATGATTGGCCGCCCGGTTTAAATATGGGCGGGGATAGTCATTGGTGGGGTTTTCGGGCGTCCAGTAGCTATAATTGGATGGGAGATTAACCCGTCCATAAGCAAAATGCCCCAATAGGGCTGAATTCAGGTAATGCCCCCAACGTGCAATGGCGAATATATTCAGGTCAAAACCTTTCCAATACCAGGAGTTCTGCCAGCCTGCCGTCCATTTTGGACTGCCCTGCCCGATGATCACGCGGTCAGCCGGCGAAATGGTATACGGGTTGTCCGCGGTATATTCCACCGGGGTTTCAGCGGTGTGATCTACCCACACACCGTCGCGCACCTTTGTGAGGTTGGATTGCACTTTCACATCTCCCGGACTTAAACCGAAAACAGCGGCATCGGCCTCCTCCCCCTGTTGCCAGATGCCCAGCTTTTTGTATCCGAAGACGGTGTTGCTTGGATGTCCCATGAACAAACCAAGTGAAATCAAGTCATCCACGGTTGTCCCGCTGCCCAAGTCGATTGACTTCACTTGTTCTTTATTATGGGCAAACGTCAGTGTAGAATTCCACCGGAAGTTGCTGTTTCGTACAGGGGATGCCATCAGCGTCACCTCTACCCCGCGGTTATGCATCCTCGCCAAATTAGCGGTCATCTGATAGGGTATTTTAGGCGTAAACCCACCACTTGAAAACGGCAAATTCCTGGCAAACAATACACCTCGCGTCTCGGTATCGTACCATTCTACCACGGCTTCGAGCCGGTCGTCAAACAACCCTAAATCCAACCCGATATTCAGGTTATATGATTTTTCCCAAGTGAGCGCAGGATTGCCGACAGCCTGGGTAAGCACACTGGTTGGTAACAGTCCACCGCCCAGGTTGATGGCATCCAAGCCGGTGCTGGTCACTTCCGTCAGGGTAGAATAGGCGTCAATGTTGGAATTGCCGGAAACGCCGTATGATGTACGTAATTTCATATTGCTGACCACATGGCGCGCACCGTCCATAAACGCCTCGTCACTGATCCGCCATGCTGCCGCACCGGCAAGGAACGAATCCCAACGGCGGGCAAGCTGGGATACACCGTCTGTGCGATTGGTTAACGACAACAGATATTTCCCTTTGTAGCCATAGTTTAACCGGCCTACAAAAGACATGCGCTTGGTCATGGTATAACCTGAACTTGCATAAGGATTGGTACCGGCCTGCAAACTATAGAAGATAAACTCGTCATACAGAAATGCTTCGTTGTAAGCCGAAGATGATTCACTCTGGTTGTGTGCCCATGACGAAACGAGCGTCGCATCAAGGTTATGATCTTCACCTAACGTGGTTTGGTAATTGGCGATATTTTCCCAGATGTAACTGTAACCCAGCGCGGTTTGGTATGTAGCATTCCGCACTTGGGGCGCGCTTCCCGCCAGCATCATATAGGTACGGTCGCTGTTGAATATTCCTGTCCGCGAAGACGTCAGGGTGGTTCCCAAAATCGATCGGAACGTCAACCCTTCCATGATGTTCAGATCTATCTGCGGATTAACGGTGAGCACCAAGTTCTTTGAATTATTACGTAAGGTATTCGGGATATCATCCGCAATGAGGCTCGGCGCGGTAAGCCCTGCTATAGGATATACATTGATGTTCCCTTGTGGGTCATACACTTCGCCCACCGGAATGGTACTGAACGTCCTGTTTACCCGACTGGGCCTGGTCTCATTGTCTCTCCAGGTCAGGCCGGTATTGATGGTGCCGGATATCCAATGATTGATTTTATTCTCCACCCCTCCACGCATCGTATAGAGTTTGGCCAAATCATTTTGGTATATCCCCTGTGTAGAATTATATCCCAATGAGAAAAATCCTTTGGTTTTTTCGGTTCCGCCCCTTACGGAGAGCATATAGTTCTGCTGCACGCCTGTATGTAAGGTTTCGTCAACCCAATCTATCCATTGGCCATTATCGATATATTGGTTAATCTGTTCGGGATTCAGGCTCCAGGCTGTCAGCAGTTCATCCCGGTTTTCCGGTGTCCGCCCGTTCGTTGAGCGGAAACTTTCCTGCAAGTAGGTGAGCCAGGCATCTCCCCGCAGGGCTGATGGGTATCTACCGTTCGAATTTACCCCTAAATAGGCATCGAAATCGATGTTTACCTGACCCTCTTTGGCCTGCTTCGTGGTGATGATGATAACACCATTGGCACCGGCAGATCCGTATATTGCCGTAGACGAAGCGTCCTTCAGTACATCGATGCTTTCAATATCATTGGGATTCAGGTTGGTTATATTTCCGGGTATACCATCGATGATATACAGCGGGGTGCTTCCTGCTGTAAGCGACCGGTTTCCCCGCAGCAATATACTGGAACCGGACGTCGCCCTTCCTGATTCCCGGGCGATGTCTAGGCCAGCCACCCGGCCCTGGATAGCCTCTATGGGATTCGCTACCGGTGCAAAGGCTATTTCCTCCGCCTTTACGGAAGAAACCGCCCCGGTCAGATCCCGCCTCCTTACCGTGCCGTAACCAACCACCACCACTTCATCCAGGGCCGATGCCGTAGCCTCCAGTAGCACGTCCACCGTACCCCCGGCTGCCACCCGCACTTCACGGGTGTGGTACCCCAGATAGGATACCTCCAGCACCACTTCGTTCCGGTCGGGGATCTCAACCTTAAAGCGCCCATCATCATCGGTGGCCGTGCTGATCGTAGTCCCCTGTACTTTTACGCTGACTCCGGCCAGCGGCTGTCGGTCAGCTGCGCTAAGTACGCGGCCCGAGACCGTCTCTTGCGCAAACAGGTATGCCTCCGCTGCCAGCAAGAGACATACCGTCAAAAATGTCCATTTGGGTTTCATATACATAATCTATTTATATTGGTTAAAAAACTGATTACCAAACGAAAAACCCCAATCTTTCCTGCTACTCCCGCCACGCCGGGAGCCATACCGACATGTCGCCGAAATCGCGGTTTCCCCACGCATAATAAGGTATCAGACTGACGGACACGGGTGTTGCCGTCCCACGGCTTAAGGGCCGGTATAAGCCACTCCATGTACCCCCGCCCTGCTTTACGGCTGTCGTCCGCAAGGTCACCACCGGTGTACGGCCAATCAAAGTGTCCGTCGGTTCAAAAGAGGCTGCCGCTGGTATGGCTACGTCAAACACGTCCACGCCGTCCGGAAGACCGGCTGCCTCAAGGCAGTAGACCAACGGCCCTCGTTTTACCGCCACCTGATTACGGGTTTCCTCAACAAATGGGTGGGCTTCCATCATCTCCACCGGCATATCGAGCTCCAGCGTTATACGGTCGCCACGGTGCCATCGCCGCTTTACCTCGGCGTAGCTGCCAGAGTGCAGCTCAATAGTTACAGGCGCTCCGTTGACCAATAGACGGGCGTTTTCACACCATCCCGGTATCCGCAGGAAAAAACTGACTGCTGCTGCCGGTGCTTCCTCCACCGCAACCTGAACACGCCCCTGCCAGGGATATGCCGTGGTTTGCGTAAGTCTCACCGTTCCTGCATCCAGCGACGTTTCCAGCGTACTTCCTCCATACAAATTGAACCATATACCATCGGCCGATAGGCTATAGGCATAATTGGCCGCTTCAGCAACAGTGCGCACCGTATTCGGCGGACAGCAATTTGACAATGCGATGTAAGGAATCCGTTTCTTAGACCAGCGCTGTCTGAAGGGCAGCCGCCCGGAGTAACTCAGCGGATTGGTATAGAGAAACCCGTCACCGGCTAAACTGACACCAGACAGCACGCTGTTGTAAAGTGTAAGTTCCATGATATCGGCATACTTCGCATCGCCGGTAAGCAATAACATGCGCCAGTTCCATAAAACATTGCCGATATTAGCACACGTTTCGTTATGCGCCGTAAAATTGGGCAGTTGGTAGTCCCGGCCGAATGCTTGATGGACTTTCTGTACCGTGTCAGGATTATAAGATGTTCCGTCAGGCGATACCCCATCATACAGTGCTCCACATCCTCCGGTAATGTATAATTTGTGCGAAACCAGGTCGTCCCAGATGGCGTACAAACGATTCAACAGCGTGGTGTCGCCCGTTTCTGCATAAAGGTCCGCGACCCCGGCATACAGGTAGGTGGCCCGTACGGCATGGCCTATGGCCTTGTCTTGCTGGCGGAAGGGTACGCGATCCTGATTATCGTCGGTCCCGTCTTCAATCTCGCCTTTAATATCAATAAGATGCACGGCAAGCTCCAGGTATTTGGGATCTTTCGTTGTCCGGTACAATTCAACGGTTCCCATGTAATGCGACGGACAGATCGCATTTCTTGCCAACGTTGGGTTTGATTGTTTGTAAAATCCGTACAGGTAGTCAGCCGCTTTGACAGCGACATTCAATAAATCCCTTTTCCCCGTGGCTCGGTGATGAATGCAGGCCGCCGTCATCAGGTGGCCGATGTTGTATGCTTCGAAACTCAACCGATCCTGAAACTCGGTTTTCATACCTGTCCTGCGTTCATCGATGGTTGCCTTGGTATAGATATAACCATCGGCACGCTGGCATTTTTCGATGACGGGTATAACCTCATCAAGCCACTGCATCAGTTTCGGATCGCGGGTGGTGGCATATAGCGCACAAACCGCTTCCATCGTTTTGTAAAAGTCTCCATCGTGGAACGAGGGACCCTTGTGTTGCCCGTCTTTGAGACCGGCCGCAATCTCGAAATTGCGAAAGGCATGACTGATGCGGGCGTCGGTATACGTATCCCAGAGGCGGGGCACCATCGTTTCCGCACATACAGAAAACCGTTCGGCCCAAAAACCTTCGGTCCATTTCACGGCGTCCATATCCACCGTATATAGTTTCGCGTGGGGACTGCGGCGCGTGTTGACCAGCCCGTTGTCTTGCGCCACCGCCGGTGCTGCTGCTCCTCCTAACGATGCGAGTAGGCATCCACTTATCAATTTGCGTTGTATCCCTGTCATTGCTTCTCCCTACGTTTTTGCTGGTTATCGTTTCACTATCATCTTGACGCCAACCGTAGCATCAGCTAATCCTTCAGCGTGCGCCCGCACCGTCGCAACCCCGCTTTTGGTACCCGGCCGTATTATCACCAGGCATTTACCATTAAATGTTTTCCGTTTGGTATCCTGAAACGGTTCAAGACTGGCCTGGTAACCATTGTCTACGGCTGCCACCTCTCCCGGGCCGTCCACACTGAAATGAATCAGGAGAGCCGCATCGGGTACCAGGTTGCCTTCTTTGTCGATTACCTCCACCGTTACGAAGGAAAGATCCTGGCCATCGGCACGTACGGTATTCCGGTCGGCTGTCAACCGGATGCTTGCTGGCGGGCCCGCCGTATTAACCGTGCGCTCCAGCACAACCTGGCCCGATTTCCGTGAGATGGCTTTCACCTGTCCGGGCTCAAAGGGTACATCCCAGGCAACGTGCAGGGCTCCATCTTCTTTCCGGCGGCTGCCAAGCGATTTACCGTTTAACAGCAGTTCCACTTCATCGGCGTTGTTGTAATATGCCCATACCGCAACCGTATCCCCGGCATTCCAGTTCCAGTGGGGGAAGATGTGCAGCACCGGCTCATCCGTCCACTCACTCTGGTACATGTAATACACATCTTTCGGGAAGCCCGCCAAATCCACAATACCGTAATACGAGCTGCGTGCCGGAAAGGGATAGGGAACCGGTTCACCGAGGTAATCAAATCCCGTCCATACAAACAGCCCGGCGAGGTAATCCGCGCTTTTTACTGCACTCCAGGCGGTTTCATGACGAGTACCCCAGTAAGCCGCCACATGGTCGTAGGCAGAAACGGTATAGTCTGGATTGCCGTTTTCCACATATTTCTGGGCCCCGCTGGCGGGCCAGAAGCGGAGCGTATCATGCTCGGGCTCGTAATGGCCGCGGGTCTGGAGTGCCGATGTGGTTTCCGAAGCATAGAGCGGCCTGCCCGGAAAGCTGGTTGGCAAGCGGGGATAGTCGGCATATTTGTAGTTAAAACCCAATACATCCAGTACTTCTGCCTGTGCAATGAAATTTTTTCCGTATTCGGTCTCGGTCAGTGCGGCGGTTACGGGTCGGGTCGTATCTTCGGATTTAACAATATTCACCAAATCGCGGGTGATGGTTATGCCGGTACTGTCAAACTGCTCTCGGATTTCGTTGCCGATGCTCCAGAGAATAACGGAGGGATGGTTGCGGTCACGTCTTACCAGGTCGCGCAGGTCGCGCTCGTGCCACGCGTCAAAGTCAATATGGTAATCAAATTTGGTTTTGCGCTTGCGCCACATGTCAAATGCTTCGTTCACGACGAGAAAACCCTTCTCATCGCATAGTTCGAGAAACTCTTTCGCAGGCGGGTTATGCGAGATACGGATGGCGTTGGCCCCCATTGTCCGCAGGATTTCCAGCTGGCGCTCCATCGCCCGGCGGTTTACCGCGGCGCCGAGCGCCCCCAAATCGTGGTGCATGCAAACACCATGCAGGCGTGTAGGCACCCCATTAAGCGAAAACCCGCCCTGCACATCAAATCGGAATTCCCGGATACCAAAGCGTTCCACATGCCGGTCGAGCACCTTATTCCCCTGTTTTACCGTGGTGACGGCATGATACAACACCGGACTGTCGACTGACCACCGCTTCGGGTTTGGTACCTCCAGCAGCAAATCCAACACGCCCATGCTGTCTGCCAACTGGAAATCCCTCTCCACGCTCCCCACGGCCTGGCCCTGGTTATCGAATACCGATAGCACGACTGTCAGTTGTTGCGGCTCTCCGGTCAGGTTCTCCAATTCCGTATGCTGTATAACCAGCGCGTGCTCATCGGTAATGCGCGGTGTGGTGACAAAAGCTCCCCAATGCGCCACACCGACCGGATGGCGGGCCACCAGATGCACATTCCGGTAAATACCCGAGCCGGAGTACCAGCGCGAATTGGGCTGCGCGCTGTTATCTACCCGCACAGCAATGACGTTGGGTTCCCCGCGGCTAAAGAGGTAAGGTGTTAAATCATAACGAAAGGCACTATACCCATAGGGCCTCTTACCGAGGTAATGGCCGTTAATCCACACTTCACTGTTCCTGTAAATGCCGTCAAAATCAATATAGAGCATACGGCCTTCGGCATTTTCCGGCACATCAAACCGCTTCCGGTACCAGCCGATGCCACCCGGAAGTGCGCCTCCCGCATTGCCTGCGGGATGATCGGCACTGAAGCTTCCCTCGATGCTCCAGTCGTGCGGCAGGTCCAGCACCCGCCAGTCCGCATCGTCGTAGCCGGGAGCCATGGCAAGGGAATCGTCGCCGAGCTGAAATTTCCATCCCACGTTAAATTCCGTCCGGTCGTCATCCTTCGGCACCGCCGTGACGCCAACCGGCCGGCAATTCGCCGTCAGTACAACGGCTACCAGCCACCCCCAGGTGATTATGGCATTATAACTCGTCATCTGCAAAAGCCAGTTTACTTTTTCCAATATCATGTGACGTTGCCAGCGCGATACCCCGTTGGTCACGGTCATTCACCGCGCAGTAAAAATGGTAGACCACCCCGTCATGCTTCAGCACGAACGACTTGTGGGCAAATTTGCTGTCATAAGGTTCTGAGGGCGCTATCAGGTCGTCGCCGTGCCAGTCGGTCCAGTTCACCAAATCATAGGAGCAAGCAAACCTGTTAAATGCGCCGTCCTTATTTTCCCAGAATGCGCCGAAGTAAAACATGACCCACACATTGTCTATCCGTTGAATTACGGCATCGCCCGTTATGCCTTTCGGATGATGCATCACGGGGTCTGCGCCGAATCGTTTCCAGTGTATCATGTCGTCAGACACGGCCATACCGATACGCTCATACCACCGGGTTTTGATATTGTTCTGTGCGGAGTCCCCATTGGCATTGTAAAACATGACAAACGGATACCCCGTTGTTTCCGCCTTGTCCCAGATTACGGAACTCTTAAATAACTTCCGGTTTTCCCACCAGCGAACGTCCGGATCCTGCGCGGTCAACACCGGTTCCGTCAGGCGCATCCATTCATGCGGAACGGTCGGGTCACCCGCCGTGTAGGCAATACCAACGGACAGGTCACCTTGCTCATAACCGCGGTCCGGGCCGCCGAAGTACGACATCCAGTATTTCCCGTCGAAGCGCTTGAGCGCGTACGAGCCACCCCATTCCTCGTCTTGAAGGGCGATATATCCTGCTTTTTGGTTAGCATCCCATCCGGTGCTATCAGAAAACGACAGGAGGTTGCCCAGGTCTTGCCAGTGGAGCAGGTCCGTACTTTCAGCCAATACCGTTTCGTACCCCCGGCCATCAAATACGAGATAAGTCATATACCATTTTCCTCCAGCGCGGAAAATACTCGGGCAGTCCATTTTTTTGGAATCATCAGCAGCTACCTTTATCAAGCCATATTTATAAGGTGTTTTTACCGTTTCATAAATCGCCTCCATGGTGGCCTGCGGTACTTGCACCGGCTGTGTCCGGCTTGCGCAGCAACAACAGGATAAGCCCAGTATCGCGGCCGGTAGATTACGAACGAAGTTCTTCATGGTTTATCGTTTTTCAGTTCAAACAAGTAAGTGCCGGAGCCCACAGAAACCAGGTGCCGACCATCGGCGTACCCACGGTAGTCCAGGCCAGCTGCTTGCAAAGCCTGGCCTTCCTCGGTAAGCACACCCGTTTCCGGTCCAGGAATGCTAATCAGTCCGGTCGAGTTAGGCGGAACAACCACCTCCAGCCGGAAATACCCCGGTTGGCGGTGCCAGGCCGAACGGACTTCCCCATAGGGCGACATGAACGCCGCTTCGGCGTGCTGCATATCCCCTACCGGCTGCGGATGGATGACGAGGTGCTTATACGCCACAGATCCCTCCGCCTGCCGGATACCCGCCAGTCCGCTGTAAAGCCACTCCATCAGGTGTCCGAGCATTAGGTGATTATTGGACACGTTAGGTAGCGCCGCCCACGACTCGGTCAGCGCCGTTGCCCCTTTGGCCAGCTGGTAACCGTAACCGGGAACATCATCCCGGTTGTTCATCGCATAAATTACGTCGGCATAGCCTTCGTCTTCCAGCACCCGCAATAGGTAACGGTGACCGATATCACCTGCCGTAAGCCGGTAATTGTTCCGCCGGATATCGGACACGAGTTGGTCAATTACCGCTGCCCGGTGCTGACGGGGCACCAAATCCATATACAAAGCCATCGCCTGCGCAGTCTGGCTTCCGGTGGCGTACTGATGTGCCCCGGCATCGAAAAACCGCTTGTTGAAGGCCACCTTCACGGAATCAGCCTGCAGGGCATAGCCACGCGCGGCGGCGGTATCGCCAAGCATTAAGGCTACCTTCCGGATGATAGTGAGATCATAATAATAGATTGCCGTAGCGGTAACCCCCGCCGGAGTGAGCTGTGATACCCCCGGCGAATGGGGTCCCAAATCATACCAGTCGCCAAGCCCGTGCGTTAGGATATGCCCGTCCGCCCTGCCTTGCAGGTAAGCCAGATACCGTTTCATCATCGGGTAAGCCCGATGGAGAACTGCCTCATCGCCATACCAACGATAGAGATACCAGGGTACGATGACGCTGCTGCTGCCCCATTCCGGCGAGTCGCGGAACATATCGCCGCCCCACGTGAAGTTGACATATTCTGGCGCTATTTCCGGAACCAGGCCGTTATCCAGTTGTGAATGCATCATATCGGTTACCGTCTTGCGCACGAGATTTGAAAAGTCGTAGCGATACTGAATCGCCGTTCCCATCAAATGAACCTGCTCCAGCCATCCCAGCTTCTCCCGATGCGGGCAGTCGGTGAGCACGCTGGCCATATTGCTGCGAATCGCCCAGTCTATCAAGGCATGGACTCGGTTAAATAACGTATCCGAACAAGAAAAGTGGCCGACTTCCGGTGCTGCGTTGCGGGTATGCAGGCTTATCAGCCGGACGACCGTCGGGCGATCAGCTGGATTGCCCTGCCCGTCTGGCACACCGCCGCGGACTTCCAGGTACCGGAATCCATAATAAGTAAACCGCGGCCGCCATACTTCTGTACCGTTACCGTCCAGTACATATTCGAAATAATAAGGCCCTCCGGTCGCTTTCTGGGTTACACGGCCGTCAGCATCCACCAACTCTCCGGGATACACCCGTACGGTATCCCCGGCTTTGCCGCGCACTGCCAGTTCGATGATTCCGGAGGCGTTCTGTCCTAAGTCATACACCCAGTACCCGTCACCGGCCTGCCGTACCGACCGGGGTTTAAACCGGTCAAATACCTTCAGTGGTTCGGCCAACTGGGGGTTCAGTGCCGGGGGACCGCTGACGCCCAGTACTGGCTGCCAATGGCTGTCATCAAAACCCGGCTGATTCCATCCAGCCTCTGCCAGCCGCGCATCGTAGTCTTCTCCACCGTAGAGGCTGGAAAATGTAATTGGACCCGCAGCCGTCTTCCAAGTAGAATCGCTCACCACGGAAACGCGCCGGCCGTCAGCGTATTCCAATATGAGGTTGCACATCATCTTTGGATAACCATAGGCCACTTTATGCTTCCGGAAGCGGCCCTTCACCGGCGGGATAAAATAAAAACCGTTACCCAGCATCACGCCAATTGCATTTTCGCCTTGCCGCAGTTGCGGGGTTACGTCAAAGGCCACATACAGCGCTTCCTTGTCGTATTTGGCCCAACCGGCATCCAGAAAATGGTCACTCACAGGCGCTCCATTGATAAACGCTTCAAAATGCCCTAAACCGCTGATAAACAGATTCGCCCGTACGATTTCACCGTCTACAACGAAAGGCTTCCGGAATAAGGGCAGTCGATTGTTTCCGAACCAGGTATCTTTTTTCGTGCTTTCGGGGAGCGCGTCTACCTTATCGGCATCCAGTTCTTCTAGCGCAATCCATGCCGCGCCATGCCAGTCGGCACCCGAAAACAATCCGGTCTGGAACGAAGCCATCCCGCTCCAAAGCGGCCGGTCCCCGAGGTTAGTCCACACCCCCACCCGCCATTGGTAATGGCTTGCCGCGGTTAACGGGCGCCCGTCATACGCCACATGTATGGACTGGCCAGACGGCACCCTCCCGGAGTCCCAAAGGGTATCACGGCCGTTGGTCACCAGCACACGGTAAGCGGTCTGTTCCACGTTCCGCACATCGGTTTCCAATTGCCAGCTGAAATAAGGGCGTGCGTTTACATTCAACGGATCAGGTTTATCCAACACGCGCAAGCGGTGAACACGCAGCGGTTCCGCCGCATCGCAAGGGCTGGTAAGCAGGCCAGCAAGCATGCCCACGAAAAAGAATAACCGGCTTTCATCGAATTTCATCATAATTGGTTTAATACCCCTTCTCCTCACCCGGACGATTTGAAATCGGTAATAATAATTCAAATATAAATGTAATTTTTACTTATGAAAAATAAATTGAAAATTTTCTATTTGTTACATGACAACAAAGCTTATGTTTGTAAGTGGATATCTCATATAATTGGCGTTGAATATGCTTCCTGAAAACAAATACAAAGCACCGGCCCTGGAAAAGGGGCTGGATATCCTTGAATTTCTGGCCAAACAGTCGACCCCGCAATCTCAGACCGAAATTGCAGCAGGAGTGAATAAAACTCCGAATGAGATATATCGGATGCTGGTTAACCTGGAACTACGAGGGTATGTCACTCGCGACCCGTTATCAAGCAAGTACGGCCTGTCATTGAAACTGTACTACCTCTCTCATCGGCACTCCGTTGTTGAAGAGCTTCGATCGGCCGCCTTGCTCCCCATGCGCAAATTCGCCAACACTTACAAAGAGTCTTGCCATTTAAGCATTCTTTACGACAATCAGGTCATGGTAATTGCCAGCATAAAAAGCCCCGCCCCCATTGCACTGCTTGTTGAGGAGGGTAATCTCTACTCGGTTTCCAAGACGGCCTCCGGCAGGCTTTTGTTAAGCTGCCTGGAAGATAACGTCAGGGAAGCCGTGCTGGAACATGACCCTTATTACCTGCAGTTGTCAAAGAAAAACAAACAACAATTCGTCAAAGAACTTACAGCCATTAGCAAACAGGGCCCGTACAAAATGGAAAGCGCTTATGCTAGGGGCATCATTGATATTTCCGTGCCTATCGGCACCAGCTTATCCGGTACGATAGCATGCTTAACCGTATCGCGCCTGGTAGTTTATAACGAAAACACACCGGCGGTGAACGACGGCATTGTCGATGGCTTAACGCATTGCATCCAGGAGATACATGGTCAGCTCGGATTACGTGCCGCTATTTAATCCGGATGCCATCGGAATTTCCGGTTGACACCACCGCAGGCCTCATCATGGAGCCTGTTACGACCCTTTCTATGCCGATATTCCGACAGCTATATAAGTTGACTGTCGAATCCTTACCGGCAAAATGGATACCCGACAGCTGAATGTCCACCGCATGCTTCAACCGCACGAAGCGATCACTGGCCACCCGGCAGGCGGTTATGGAAACGCCGGTCAGCGGCGATTCAGGGATGCCGTCCACTTTCATGAAATCTGCGGCAGACTCCACGATGACGTGTCTGACTGTGATGTCGCTGAACCGGGGTGTAAGCGGCGTCACTGGCAACGGCGTATCCGAGGCTAATTCGCCTACATGGAGTGCGCTGCCTAACATGTCCCATCGCAATGCGGTTTGTTCCACGTTCATCCTAATCCGTTCGTAGTAGAGGCTTTCGCCGCCGCCGCCACGCGGTCGCCGCGTCTTGAACCGGATGCCGATACCGGCGCCTTCAAACACGCAGTCGTGCACATACAGGTTGCGCACCATGCCCGCCGTCTCACTCCCAACCGTCACGCCGCCATGCCCCTGGTGCATGAGACAGTGCCGTACCACGACATTCTCTGATGGGCGGTTTACCCGCTGCCCGTCGATACCCCTGCCCGCTTTTATGGCGATGCAGTCATCGCCCGCATTCAATGTGCAATATTCTATCAGCACGTTTTGTGACGATTCAACATCGATGCCGTCACCGCGCGGTATTCCCACGGAATTAACTGTAATACCCCGTATCACTACGTCGTTGCAGTAGATCGGCACCACATTCCAGAATGCCGACTGTTCCAGCGTAATGCCCTCGATATAAACCTGTCGACATCCTATAGGCGATATCATTGCCGGTGGAAAAATGGTACCTCCGCCGTCCCCCTCGTAAACCCGCTGGTCCACCGGTTTATCCAGCGGAACGACCCGCTCGATGACATCGTGCGTCATGGTCTGCTGCCGTACGGTGCCCGGCCCCGGGCCCACCAGCTTACCGGTGCCTGTAACGGCTATGTGCTGCTGTCCATGGGCGTAAATGCAAGCGCCGAGCGAGTACAGCTCAATCCCTTCGTTTCGGGTAAAGACAGCGGGGTGGTAGTCGCGCACATCAGCGCTGAATTGCAGTACTGATCCCTCTTCCAGATGAAGCTCGACATGGCTTTTCAGTATAATGCGCCCGGTTTTCCATAGTCCCTGAGGTATCACCACCCTGCCGCCTCCCCTGGCGTGTACGTCTTCTATGGCAGCCTGTATCGTTCCTGTGGCTAATTTTCCGGCAGGTATGTTTTCCGGATTAACGGTGACAACGTAATCAGGAAACTTCAGCGTGCTGAAGCGGGGCATGGCAAACGGTGCATTCACCGGCGCAATGGTATCCGGCAGGTTTGCAGCACCGACATTCGCCTTATGGGGTACAGCCGCCATCCATGCCGACTCCGGATCAGCGTGCGGTACGCAAGCGGTGCAGCACAGCAACAGGCCAGCAATCAAGATATTAATACGATCATCCATCCTGAAAAATACGTTTCATATAGCGCGTGTTAGCGCCGTAATTCCCCTTCACATCACGTGGATTGTTGGCATCGCGCGAGCGTTCAATGACCAGCCAGCCCTTCCAGCCCATGCCGTCGAGCGTCCGTTTCACTGCAGGCATGTCCAGCCGGGTATTATGTTCCAGCCAAACGCCGTCTTCATCCGTACAATGGATATGGCAAATATTTCCGGCCCCCAGCGTGCGGAGTTCCTGATGGAGGTCCCGACCGCTTTTCAAGGCGTTCGAAAAGTTGAAGTAACTTTTGACATGGCTTGATCCGACATCAGCCAGGAAACGGCGTTCGCCTGCGGCGTCGTAGGCCGTTTCAATTCCAATAACCACTCCGGCCTGCTCCGCCATCCGGCCGATAATCTGCATCCGTTTCACCAGTGCCGGCCTCAGTTCGGGATTCCTGACCAAATCGCCCTGTACGCCGAACGGGAGGAACGCAACGTTTACTCCCATGGCTAGCATTGTATCGATACAGTCGCCAGCCATCCGCTGATAGGTCGGCCTCGTGGCCAGCGACTGTGCGTAGAAGCCGGTCATCGCCAAGGAGCAGATTTCAATGCCCAGGGCGTTGGCCTTGTCCAGATAGGCCTGCCGTATTGCCGGGTCGGCCAGCTTGTTGTCAAATGTCTCGCGCTGCCCCAGTCCGCCCATATCCACCTCAACGCCGTCGGCTCCCAACTCGGCCGTCAAATCAAGCGCGCTGATTTTCTGCCTCTTCAGCAGCATGAGGTCAATGAGTCCAATTTTGTAGTCACCCGGCTGTCGCACCGATGCCTTGCCGACAAACGCCGATGGAGCGGCGGCGGCACCCAGTGCCGCTATCGTACTGTATCTCAGAAATTCTGCTCTGGTCATGTTTATTTCCGTTACGTCCTGTTGCGTTCCTCGCCCGGCTCCGGCGCCGTGCCGTCGGTAGCGGGTTCTGGAGCGGAATATCCACCCCGCTTAGGCCATTTCCCATTGCGTATCGGCTTCAGCCGCCATTGCTTCGGGTCTATCACCACATGCTTGATACGTTCGCGCCGCCAGGTATAGACCACGTGCAACAGGCCATCGCTCGCCTGGATAACAGACGGATAGGAATACTGGCTAATGGGCGAATCCTCCAGAATCAATGCCGCGCGCCATCTTTTCCCGTCGCCAGAAACCGCGAGGTTCAACGGCGTGCGGGGCCCTTTGGCTAGGTCGCCGGGCGGTAGCACATGGTTGTACACCAACACATGCCGCCCATCCCGCATGGTTACGGCATCCGTACCCGAGTTATTGTTGGGCAAAGCCGACTTTTCAAGCGGGCTCCAGTGTTCGCCGTAATCGACCGACCAGGCCTGTACCAACGCCCGGTTACGGCTTCTGGCAATCAACTGAAGCTTGCCGTTTCCATGGTCGAGGATACTGGGCTGTATGGCGTCCAGCGTGTCGGCACCGCGGTCGAGTGGGCCTACCTTCCTCCAGGTTGTCCCGCGGTCGGCCGAAACCTCCAGATGGATATGCCAGCCATTGCCTTCCGTGCTGCTTGGTGCCAGTAGGCTGCCGTTGGCCAGCAATACCGGCTTGTTCTTGACCGGACCGATATGGCCGTCGGGGAGTTTTCTCGCGGTGGACCACGTCCTGCCGCCGTCGGACGAGGTTTTCAGCATACCCCACCACGCCGACGGCTTGGGCCCGACTTTGTAATACAGCTGCAGCTCACCGCCCGGCACCTGGTATAACACGGGGTTCCAGGTGGGTAGCCGGAGCGTGTCGTTGACAACACCGTCCGCCACGGATACCGGGGCTGTCCACCGTCCGTTTTCGTGCCGGCATACGTAAATTTCCACATCGGGATGCCGCTCACGCGTGCCCCCGAAAAATGCCACGACCATTCCCTGAGGCGTCTCCGCAATGGTGGCCGCATGGCAGGAAGGAAACGACGCCTGCTCATAAATAAATTCATCCACCAGGATACCGCTCCGCCACGGGTTTGGTACCTGCGCCTGTAGGCCCGCTGCCGTGAAGTATACTGCAAGCAATGCCACTATCGTACGTTTCATTTTCATCATCGTTAATTTCGATAAGTGCCCTCAAACCGGTATGTGCCTGAAAGCACCTGATAAATGGCTCTTCCGTTTTGCGTTTTTAGATAGGTCACGCCTTCGGCCCCTGAAGCCGGTTGTCCGCTTTCAAGCACGTCGGCCGGGCCTGCGGCCGGCACATGTACTTCCGCACGCGTGTTCGGCGGCACAGTAACCTCCCAGAGGAAGCGGCCGTTGTCTTTCTTCCAGTGGCTCCCTATGGTTCCAAAAAGCGACCGATGCGTGGCGTGGACGAAGTCCAGGCCATCGATAACCTCGGGTTTCATCACGATACGTGCGAATGCCGGTTCGGCGGCCTTGATGCCTGCGAGGTGCTCGTAATACCAAACCAGCAGGTCGCCCAGCAGCATCACGTGGTTCTGAGAGTTCATCGCCGGATTGGCCGTATTACCGTTCCATAGTTCCCAGATGGTTGTTGCCCCGTTTTCCACCATGTACCCCCAACTGGGATACGTCCGGTTGGTCGCCAGCCGGAACGCTACATCCGGCCGGCCGTGGCGGCTCAGTCCCCGCATCAGCCATTGTGTACCGACCACGCCCGTGCTTATGTGTCCGCCGTACTCCGCGAGGGTTTTTCTGACGATGTGCGCAAACACCTCCTGCTCCCGCCCTTGTGGCACCAGCCCCACCGAGAGCGGCAACAGGTTGGCGGTGACCGTTCCGTTACTGTAACTGCCTGCTGCCGAATCGAAAAACCGGCTGTTGAATGCAGCCTTCAGCTCACGGCGGTACTGTTGGTAAGCCATGGTATCGCTGTCATGGCCGGTAAGCCGGGCGAACCGGTCCATCAGCTGCAGCAGACGGTAATACGTTGCCGTTGCAATCAGCTGTCCGTCGGTACGGCGGGCGGAATCTCTGGAATGAATCAGTTCAAGCGACTCAGGCGGCACACACCAGTCGCCATACTTATCTTTGGTGATGATGCCGTTTTGCGTATATTTCCGCCGCATGTAGTCCATCCACTTTTTCATGGACGGATAGTGCTTTTGCAACGATCGGAAGTCTCCGAACTGATTATACAGCATATCGGCAATGGTCAAGTACGTGCCGGGCCAGGTTACGTTATCGCCGTAGTAACGCCAGAACGCCGGGGCCACGTCCGGTATGCCGCCGTCGGTGGTCTGCGCCTGCTGGATGTCATCTAGCCATTTGGCATACAGCTTGGCATTGTCAAACACGAAACTCTCACCATACGCCCCGGTGGTGCGGTCACCCAACCAGGGCTGACGCTCGTTCCGCTGTGGGCAGTCCACCGGCATCCCTTTGTAGTTGCCCAGTATTCCCCAATATGCATTGCGAAACACCTGGTTGATGGTACTGTCGGACGTCTCGAACGAGCCGGTGGTAGCAATGCCGTCATACACCACCTTGCCCACAAAATCATCGGCAGCCGGCACACCGGGGTAACCTGTTACTTCCACAAAACGGAAGCCGTGGTAAACAAACCGGGGTTCCCAGATTTCCGTTCCCGAGCCTTTCAGCGTATATACATCGGTAACCTTGGCGTCCCGGAGATTAGCCAGGTAGAGCGAGCCGTCGTCCTGCAACGATTCCGCGAACCGCAGTTTTATACGCTGCCCGCGTATCCCCTTCACCCGGAGCTGTATCCAGCCGGTCATGTTCTGCCCCATATCCAAGATGTGAACGCTGTCGTTTAACCGGCTAACCGACCGGGGCTGCAGCGTTTTCATTACTTTCATGTGTTCGCTCATCTGGGCAGTGGGCATACCACCGGGCTCCTGCACCAGCATGGCCGGCAGCCAGTCCGTATCATCGTAACCGGGCTGATGCCAGGCACCCAATTCCTTCGTTGCATCGTATTCCTCCCCATCATATTCGTTATTGGTGCGTATCGGCCCGTCCGGCGTCACCTTCCAGGAGTCATCTGAATGGACGGTTTCCATTGTGCCATCCGCATAGGTCACATACAGATTCATGCGCAGCTTAGGGTATCCGAATGTTTTGATTTTATGCGGTTTGTAAGCTTGCCGCATGGTATAATACCGTCCGTTACCTAAAATGACGCCAATGGCGTTCCGCCCTTCACGGAGGTGCGCCGTTACATCGAAGGTGTTGTACTTGACATCCTTCAGGTAATCGGTCGGCACAGGAGCCAGCACCTGGTCGCCTATGCGTTCACCGTTCAGGTACAGTTCATAAAGGCCGAGCCCGGTGATGTACAGCACGGCCTGTTTGATGGTTTGCCGGGCATCAAACTCTTTGCGGAAATACCGTGCCGACAGGCGGCTAAACTGGTCTTCGCGATCCCACGGGAATGCCCGGTCAAGCCCAATCCACCGCCCCCGCCAGTCCACGTAATCCAGCAGCCCCATACTCCAATGAGCCGGTTCGCTCCAGCCGGTCTCCCCTTGGGTGGTCCACAGCCGCACCTTCCAGAAGCAGTCCTGCCTGCTCACCAACGGTGCCCCGGCATACGCCACATGGACGGACTGCCGGCTGTCTACCCTACCGCTGTCCCAGAGGTCCGCATCCCCGGCCGCCAGCTTTTCCGGCGATGACGCCACGCAAAGCTGGTAAGCCAGCTGTTCAACACCCCGGCGTTCACTGTTGATTTCCCAGCTCAGCCGTGGGGACCGCGTACCGATGCCCAGCGGGTTAGACAACAACTCTGTCCGCAGGTTGATCACCTTCACCTGTCCCAGCGCAGGCAGCGTATACCCTAGGAGAAGTAGCCATCCGAACAGCCATTGTATCATCATAAATTTCATCGTCCCTCCGTTTTCAGGTAATCGATACGGAATGAGGCCTCCGGCAGGGGCTCCCCTGCATCGGACAGATCGTACGTCTGATCGGCCGGTGTGTCCGGATCGGGAAAGCGGCGGACGCCGCCGGTACGGAAGGCCACACGTTCGAACGCGCGCACCGGAGCAAATGCGATGCCGGTAAACAGTGGCTTTCCGTTTACGCTCACTGTGTAAAGGCGGTTACGGGCATCGGCCTCCACGCGTACAACATAGCGCTGTCCTGCCCGGTAGTCCATGATTTTACGGTAGCGCGCGCCCGCCTTCGCACGGAATACGCCGGTAGAGTCAAAAGTCAGCCGTATGGAAGCAGTGCCCCTACCTTCAGCCAGTTCGAAGTCGAGCTGCCCGAAAGTATGCTGCGCGGCGGTAACCGCAAACTCCACCGCCACTTGTTCCGATTGCGGGATTACTCGCTCAGCTTTGGCATAATCGTAACGGTCGCGGTCGGCCAGGCGCAGGTATCCCATGCCGCTGTCGTCCAGACCGATGGTCACCGGAGCCCAGAGCGGGCTGTAAATGTTCCATGCCGCCAACTGCTGGATTCCGTCCAGTTGTGCAAAACCGTCATCCGCGTGCCCCGCGGGGCGATCGGTCACCGGCACAGGCACTTTAGACACCCAGATGTCTTCCTTATTCATGCTGTAGGTGACCCACAGGTTGCCGTCGGGCGGTGCCCCGTTACCTTCCAAGATACCCCGCACGTACTGGGGGCCGTACGACTTGTAATTGCCGCCATACCGCATGGGCGGGATTTCGCCATTTACCAATAACAGGCGGCGGTAGTTCAGGCCATCGGCGCTCAGCGAAAGCGCCAGGGGCCAGCGGTATTCCGCGGGATTATACACCGTGGCGTATGAACCGTCGGAAAGGCGCTGCCCCCAGATTTTGGCGTTGCTGTTGACGAAACCGGGTGCCCTCACGGCGTTTTCAGGCCACGTTCTACCACCATCTTCACTAATGGCCGTGAGGGCATGTTTCCAGAGCCCCACTACCCGGTCACCGGGCAGGCGATAATAGCTGAACGCCTTGTATTGCTTCTTCAGCGGGATCAGCGGGTCATCGCGGTCGGCTTCCTCCACCCACTGCATCATCATCAGCGGATCTGTCAACAGCTCTTCACATGCCGCCACAAAGCCGGTGTCTTTACTGTCCTTGTAAAACGGATAACTGGACTGTGCCGGATCCCATGACGCATTATAACGGATAAAGTGGATAGGGCCGTAGCTACCATCTTTGCGGATTTCCCGTACCACGCGGCCGATTCCGTTTCCGTCATTCGGGTCGTCTTTCTCATCCATCGCGATGCCGTAATAACCCAACGTAAACAGGCGGCCCGATCGGGAAACGAAGAACCCCATCCGTTGATGCATCACCGCATCAAGGTCTTTTGCCACTCCGGGATGTCCTTTCTTGGTATACCCGTCCGGAATGCGGTAAGGCGGAAATACCACTTGGGGGGTCGACCAATGATAACCATCGGCCGAAGAAGAAATGTACGTCTGGCTGGGGGGAATGTGCTCTCCCACGGGGTCGGCCAGATGCTGCAGGTAAAAGTGTCCGTTCCAGTACGCCAACATCGGCGCGTGGTTGTACGTCCACCCATACCCCTCAGCCAAGTCAGGCCGTTCACGGTTTGCGCGGAGCACCTGGATATTATGTACACCGACGGCAAGCCGCAACTGCCCGTGATGCTCTTCCACATTGGCCAACACAGAATCGATATAGCGCACGGTATCCCGCTGCGCATGACAATCCGCGCCCCACAGCAGCCCCGCTGCCAAGCATAACCCGTTCAGCATATCGCGTTTTTTCATCCTCCGTTGCGTTTTAAAAAGTCCTGTATCCGTTGCAAGTCTGCCTGCGTACCGGCAAAGATGGTTCCGTGTTTATGCCCCCGCGGCACGCTGATTTCTTCGGTCGCATCCGTAAAGTGAACGAAGTCGCGCGTCTTCACCGCGCCGTACGTGTGCGTGCGGTATGCATCGAAATAAATATACCAGTCATCGCCGCGTTTCAACACGGTAGGCCCTTCCGTTAGGTGTCCGGTAAACGGTTCGCCCACCTCGGTGTACGGCCCCAGCGGATTGTCAGCGAAAGCCACCCGCAGGTTCCGGTTGGGCCGTGTGTTGTCTTTCAGCACCAATACATAATCGGCCTTCTCCCGCTTCGTAATAACGGCATCGATGACACTGAAGCCGGGATCAAGGAACAACTTCGTTCCGGTAAACGTTTTAAAATCCTTGGTGGTGGTATAGTACATCCGGTGGTTGTTGTCCTCCTCTTCCATCCCCTTTTCAAACCGGTAGGGGACAGTTGACGCCCAGATGATGATAAACCGATCCGCTTCATCGTCGTAGAACAGCTCCGGCGCCCATACGTTCACGGTGGTCGGTTCATGGGCCATCACATCGATGCTGCGCTGGTTGCTCCAACGGATTAAATCTTTGGACGAAGCATAGCCGAAACCTTTAGTGCCCCTCCATCCGGTAGTCCACACCAGGTGGAATGTGCCGTCAGGCCCCCGCACGACGGAGGGGTCGCGCATGATGCGCTGGTCGCCTATCCCCGGACGGATGAAAACGCCGCCGAGGGTATCCCACCTTAGTCCATCGTGGCTGTACAGCAGCCGCATACCGTCCGTCGCCGGCTCGCGGAATGAGGTAAAAAAATAAACCGCCTCCGTGTCCTTTCCAGCCTGTTCCGTGCAGCCATCGATGAGAGCGGCAAACAGCAAGAGGCCAGCAATCAATATTTTCTGTTTATCCATATCATCCAGTCTCGATTGTCCGGTTTAACCAAATCCGGCGTAACTGTTGTCGTTCCGTCTTCCGGGGATATCCAATGCACACGTACCGGGCCGTTCCCCAGGTTAACCGGCACCTCATCCCCTCTGCCCACATAGGCCACGTAGCTCCCCCTGCCGTCTGCGAGCACCATTGTGCCTTGCCGCTGCGGGTCGGGCTCCATTTCCGCTACGGCCGCCAGGAAACCTTCGGGTAAGCTGGAAGGGAGGTTCACCAACGATGCCCCCGCCAGAAGAGCAGGCCAGCCCATGCTCTCATGGTTGCCTGCCGAGAAGATGACGGCTTTTCCGGGGAACGCCTCCCGGTATTCCGCCACGGCACGGTAAACCGATGCTGCCGACAGCTTCCCCGGATTTTCCAGCCGCGCATGCTGGCGTGGAGCCAGGTGCATCCCCCCTTTAGGGGCATACAAACTGCCGTCTGCCCGGTAATGCCAGTAGCGGATATCAATCACGTCTACCACGGCTGCCCGTTCGCTGTCGGCCAGTATAGCATCCTGCACATCTTTGGTGGCACTCAATACCACCATCGGCCTCCATCCGGTCTCGACCGCCCATTCGCGGATCACATCGATCCAAAACTGCATAAACGCCAGCGGTCCGGTATACTCCGCACCGACAGCATGCAGCACATTGGGCTGCCCCCTGAAGTTGTCCAGACATTGCCGGATGTATGCCCTGTGAAGCTCCCGGCGTACCGGATGCGACACGTCATAGAACTGGGCATCCATGAAGATACGTTTGTCACCTGCGTAATGGGGGGGCTCCGGAAATCCCACCTGATTCACGTTGTTGGCGGCGCGCCACGGAAAGTCGGCATAATGCGCCCCTGCTTCCAACACGTTATGCTGGAAATAATGCTGGTGGATGAGCAGCCGCCCAGAGCAAGTAGCCAGGCCGGCAAATTCTTGGAGCCTGCTCCAGTACCAGGTATTATATTGGGTAAGATCGTATTGACTGAGGCCGTCCCAAGCCGTACCTTTGCCGCTACGGGCAAACGGCAGCTCATAGAACGGTGCCCATGCGTCGGCATCCATGCGGCGCACCCGCTGGTGGTCGTCGCGCCGCCGATCGTACCACAACCCGTAGTTGTGTTCTATCGCTATCCAATGTTCCCGTTCCATCCATTGGACGACCTCACGGAGGTCGTCAGTGTATCCTGTTCCGGTGCGCCCCGGTACGAACCGGGTGATGTGAGGGGTTGCTTTGGCCACTTCCGGCTTCCGGAGGCTCCCCCGCCACCACATCACGTGGTGCCTTCTGCCCGCAGCCACCTGTCCGCCAACGGCGAGCCAGCCGTTGCGTAACACCAGCGGCTTGGCAATGGTCTGTTGCGCCGATGCATCTCCGGCGGAAGGTAATGTCGCGTTCCGCATATCCCGTGCAACCGGAGCAGCCACGGGGCGTAACACCGCAGCGCTGTCAATCCAGGCGGCCAGCGAGAGCGGCGGGGCGTACGCTTCTGCCGTCAGCGCGGCGGCCACCGCCGGCGATGGACTGCTGGAAGCCTCTCCACTGAACGGCAACAGGAAACTGCGTTCCCGGGCAGCCTCCCCTATACGCTCGGCCAGTTGGGCGTAGTACAGGCTGCGCGGCCGTACATGGGTGTCCGACTCGTACCATTCGCCGTTACCTGCATAGCGCCCCCATGTACCGAAAGCCCAGTTGCTGGCCCCAGGTGGCCGGTCGCAATCTATTTGGGCGGCACTGCAATTCCAGATCACACTGTTCGCTCCCGTCCATCCGGTTCCTTGTGCTTCAGGCCCGCGATTGGGGAAACCGAGCCGATGGCCATCTACCGTAACGCCGTCCAGCAGCACGCCGGATGCCCAGCTTCCTATAGCCCCGCTGTAATGGAAGGGCAGGTGCGACTCGCACTGCACGAACACGTTGGGACCGGCTGCCCCGTAACCGACGGCAAAATCGTGATAACCATATTCCGCGTAGAGCCGCTGGAATAGCGTCTGCTGTCCGGCCGTAAAAAAAGTATTCCGCCGGTAGGCAGCAACTTCCGATACCGGCTGTAACGACTTGCAGTCTTCCACGGTAATGCGCCTGGCCGTCTCCGGTAAAAACACCGCTGAACCCGCAAAATGCCGGAACGTCACTTGCCTCACCCAAGCATCTATTACGTGTTCCATCCGGATGGCTATCCACCGGTGGTTTTCGTCCTTCGGATTGGATGTATCATATTCCGACAGGCAGATGAGGTTTTCGATACCTATCTGCGTTAGCCGCCCCGGCCACCGGTAGGGGGCAACGTAGCCGCCGCCGAGCTGCTCATCAATAGCCGTGGTAATCGGCGCATCGATGCGTATTCTTCTGCCCTCCACGGCTACCACCTGCCTGTCCCATGTGATGTCATGCTCACCCGGCCGCCAGCCCAGCCAGTTGTTGTCGCCGCCGAACCGTTCCATGCCCAGCTGCGCAATCCACTCCGCCGAGGCGGGCCGGCAAACGGAAATCCGGTCGCCTGGTCGCAACAGGTGCGGTTCTTCGACAGCCAGCTCGAGGGCATTGACGGGAACATAGGCATCGGTGATACGGAGCCGTTTGCCGGCATCGGTACGGTCATTTTCACCGGCAACGTCAATGAGTGCCTCCCGACTGCCCCCCACGCCCAACAAAACCGTTCCGCCGTCGTGCATGCCGCTGCCCCGCAGCACCACACCGGAAGCCTGTATCCGCAGACTGCCTGCCACACGGTATACACCGCGATCCAGCAATACCGCTCCGCGGAACCCATCGATATCGACCGGCAGGGAACTGACATAGTTAATTGCATGCTGGATAGCGGCCGTAGCGTCCGCTCCGCCAGCCATAAGCGGCACATGGACCTTCGCAGGCACCGCAGGTATCGGCAGCTCCCCCGCCCGGTAGCCGGCGTAGGAAAAATCCGGTATACGGTTACCCAGCGAATCCGGCCGGTAGTGCAGCGCCCCTGTTTCGGCAACGAGCAACGGCCGGCCTTCAGCCCTTTCCTGGGTAAACCCCCAAAAGAGCAAAGCATTGCCAGAAATTAATCCGGCAACGCTAAGCAGCAAACCAACAAACCGATAGTTAGCCATGTATATCAATTGTCGACTATCCAGCCGGAACCACGTTCCGGATATCGACCAGACTATTCAGATAAATTTCAATATTCGTGTAACCACTTTCTGTATAGGCCGATGCATCCGAGGGGTCATTCGGATTCAGCCCGTTTTTCGTTTCCCACTCATCGGGAATGCCGTCGTTGTCGGCATCCTGGTAAGGCGTTCCTTTATACTCCGGATATCCGCCGACCTGGTCAATAGCCGTAATGATCCCAATTTTGTACGAATCCCGCGGTAACCGGCGGTGCTCAAACTCATACGCTGGCAACTTTACTTCCGGCAGCGGATCGATGTTTCCCGTGCGCACGGTGTTGGTCACCCGTACATCCACCGCATCACGCACCGGCAGCGTTGCGCCGGCATTCGCCAGCACATAGTCAAACGCGTCCGCGGCGGGAAGGATCGTGAATTCCGGCTTCGCAAAAGGTTTCGATGCCCGGATGTAATCGGTATACTCCCCCGCATCGGCCTGGTCTTCAATCTGAACGCCCCCATCCCAATTATTGCGGGTGACCCGGTCGTTCCCCTCCACAATATTGCCTTCTACATAAGCCCGGCCATAGGTTTTTTCATCGAGCGCACTTCGCCCTGCTTCGGGTTTCAACAGCCGGTAGGCCAGCCGCGAATCCTTGGGTGTGGCAGGTCCGGGCTTATAGTAATTGTTGATAATGTTAAACTTGGCCGTATAGTCGCCCCCGTCTACATTGCGGTGCACCCAGTTGAACAACACATTATTGGCAAAATTGAACACCCCGTTCCAGCCAACGGATGGGTTCCGCCCCGCATTGTTAGCCCATAGGTTACGGATAAAGGAACAGTTCTCACCACCCAGTGTACTGCCGAATGAGTGGTTGTACGTGTCCAATGCCTCAGAAAATATCGAATTCTGTATGGTGAGGTTTACCGTACCTAAC
This sequence comes from Parapedobacter composti, assembly GCF_900112315.1. Classification (GTDB taxonomy): domain Bacteria; phylum Bacteroidota; class Bacteroidia; order Sphingobacteriales; family Sphingobacteriaceae; genus Parapedobacter; species Parapedobacter composti. The sequence continues at coordinate 132,705 of NZ_FOLL01000005.1, forward strand.
TTCTTCGGCGGTTTACCAATGCCTTCGTCATACATGTGGCGGTACATAGACATGTTTTCATCCAGCCCCCAGCTGGCCGATACATGGTCTATCATGATATTGCCGATGGGGTTACCGCCGATGGCGTCATCCCGACGCCCTACCCAGGTTTCGCCCCTGCGGAAACGCATATAACGGATAATCACGTCATGCGTGTCAATCCATACCGATTCGCCCGCCACACACACCCCGTCGCCCGGGGCGGACTGCCCCGCGATGGTAATATAGGGCGCACGGATAATCAGGGGGCTTTTAAGCCGGATGATGCCGGCCACGTTGAACACCACGATGCGCGCGCCGCCCTGTTCACAAGCCCAGCGCAGCGTGCCGGGACCGCTGTCTTCCAGGCTGGTTACCACCAGCACCTTGCCGCCCCTTCCGCCCGGGGTATAGGCACCCCCGCCTTCGGCTCCCGGAAACGCCGGAATATCAGCCTGCGGCAGGTCGTCTGGCCGACTGGCCCAGGGCACGTACGGGCGGTCGCCCTTAGCTTCCTCCAAAATGATGGGCCACGCCACCGTCCAGGCCGAATCCGCGCGGCGCTCGGCCTCAGCCATTAATTGGCGGGCAGCTTCCCCGTCTTCCTGAGGTACTTTTGGGTACTGCCCGGCAGACTTTCCGACAACCGCGGCGACCAAACACACCATTAACCAACTCTGTTTACCGTATAATCCCATTTTATCTTTCCTCCAATGCATTACATTTATTTATCCTGTTTGCGCTCACAAATTAGCGCCATTTATCTCTTGGATTCCTCCAAACGGTTGGTGGCCGCGCGGAGGTCATACCCCTTTTTTGACAGGTAATTATTGGCCCGTCCGCAGTATTTGGCAAACCATTGGTTCTGTTCTCGCTCAGACAGCACATTGACTGCATTTTCCCTGGCCTCGATTAACAGTTGATACACCTGCCGTTTATCCTCCTCCGTCATGTCAGGCAACAATTTCTGAAATCGATCGTATTCTTTCAGCAATCGGTATCCGGTCATTTCATCTTTGATCAGATCCAGCTGATCGGGCGGCAACCATTCGCCCAGCTTGTCAAAAAACTTGTTGCGTTGTTCGTCTTGTCTGGCTTTTGCCGCAGTCCAAACCATCGTAACCGCCTCGTCTCGTTGTTTAGTCGTCGTCGGAGTATCTTGTGCGCCAGCATCCCTCAACCGCGCATCCTTCCACTGCGCAATACGCTCCAACTGCTGGTATTGAAAAGCTGTCAGGTTACGAACCTGCTCATGGAGAACACCACCGTTCGGCACCAGTTTGTCCGCTATCCGGGCGGCGGCGACAATCATCAGTGTGCTGTCTTTAACATTCCTTCTTTTTGCCCAGTCTTCGCTTTCCTGCTTCAGATTAAACCCCTCTTGGGCTAAAAAGTTAGTGATTTTTCCCTTGTATTTATTGAACCAGGCATGCTTTTCTTCCGACGATCCACCATCCATTGCCTGCTCGCGGGCTTCCACCAGCCACCCGTAAATCCTGGATAGCTGCGCATCACTCAAGTAAGGTAGCATCAGCTGATAGTTCAGGTAGGTCTTCGGCACCACGTCATAAGTCATGCCATCCTTCACTTTATCCACCTGTTCAGGGGTCAGTACTCCGGCCAATTTTCCGACGTACTCCTGGTGCAGTTCACCGGCCCTCTTCTCCGCTTCCGCTTGGATGGCATCGCTATCTTCGGGACGTTCAGCCAATTGTTTATCACGCAAGCCGTGTATCTGGTTTAGCGCGACATATTGGGCGGCTATCAATACGGTTACCTGCGCGGCCTTATCCGCATCTCGCAGTTCCAAGTTCCGCACAATCTTTTCAGCCCGTTCCGTGGCAGTCCGTTTGTAGGCTTCATCTTGGCCCTGCAAGGCCTCGGGCATCACTGTACCGGCCAACAAAAGGGCCAGAATCATTCTTCTCATCTGCTTAAAATTTATCACTACCGCTGCATTTTCACACTGATGTTTATGTAGGGCCGTCCTTCCAAATCTTTCGTGCTCTGATTTACGTGTATGGCCCCGTACTTGCCTTCAGGCGTAAGGAAATACACCAGATTGCCCGGCGCAAGTCCGGCTTGCCATGTTCCGAAATCGGTAGACGTTACCGTCAAATCCCTGCTTTTGGCGTGCTCCTCAATAACGCTTGAGGAAACTAACGTGTATAGGAACGTGTTGGTCTGTCCGGTAAGCGGTGCGCTAAAGATCGTTTCCCGCTTCTCCCAGTCGCTGATATCATAGGGCTCAAACGGATTGGGATCCGTACTTAATGAATAATAATTATAAATCAACTGATTGGCATGTGCAGGGCGTGGATCAGGCCTTACCCGGATACCAAAATCAATATCGGCCGAATGTTCCCGTCCCTCCGCAAAACTGAACGCCTCTCCCCTCATCAGGGAATAGAAAGAGGGGGTTGTACCGCTAACGCTGTCAGGCGCAAAAATCCTGCGATCCGGGATCACCCGATAGCTTGGCCTCACTTCTATAGTCACTTTCGTATAACCATCTCCCATATAGTGCCCCACCCGGTTCTTGGCAAAAATCCGGTACGATGTTTGGCCGTCGCGCTGCATTTTCAATTTCAGAATTCGTGAATAGCTTCGGCGCTCAGACTCATCCGATATGACGGTTTCGGTGCGTTCGGGATTATTGCCCTGGGCTCCGCCAACTTTTTCCACAACCACGGCATACATGTCTTCGTTGGCTGAAGCTATGGTGTAGTCAATGTATACACTGTCGCCATCGTTCACCAGTTTATAGTCGGTGACGCTGAACGGGTGATCGCCGTGGAAAGTCACTGTTACATCCGTAAACATGTTGAATATATTGGCTGCTTCCTTCTTACAAGCCGCCATAACGAGCCCTCCCCCGAGAAGGACCATAAATATTCGTATATTAATCGTTTTCATTGTCGGTTCTTTTCAAGAATTTGTTACGTATGCCGTTTCAATCATCCAATGGGTCAAATGTGCCTCCAGCCCACCCGACCGTAGGTTCGATATTGGCTCCTTTGTTCACGAAGTCATTATGGAACGTGTAAAACACATGGAATTCCGGCACAGCGTACGGGCCGTAATTCGGGGTGTTCAACGTGTAGGGCCTAAAATAGGTCAGATATGTGTCTTTATCATTCACATCCAGGCTTTCCCTGAATCTAAGCCCTGTCGCCGGATCAATTTCCTCCAGAATTTCCCTTGTGTTATCTCCGTTAACCACGTCAAAAGCTACGGTTTGCATACTTCCTGTTAACAAATGCATGCGACGTGTTCTGCGCAAATCGGAATTGCGTTTATTTTCAAAGGCAAACTCTACCATGCGCTCATTTATTATCAAATCCCGCATTTCATCAACCCCGTTCACAGCGCCCAGGCCATAGTCATTTCCGCCGGGGCCTTCTTCGATACCCGCACGAATCCGAATTTGCCGCACCATATCCTTGGCTAGGGCCAAGTCGCCTGTTTCATTCGCGCAATCAGCGTAATTAAGCATCACTTCTGCTAACCGGAGCTCTATCCAATCCATGCCATTGCCACCGATATTACTGGAATAGTTAACATTTCCTTGAGTCAGGTTGGGTGTGGTAAAGCGCTTGCAATATACCCCCCGCAAATTTGTTTCCTGTGTCGCGCCGACGTAATTCCATTGCCGACGGCCGGGGTTGCCATTCAGCGGCCAGTAGCTTCCATTGTAGGCGATGGTGGCCTCAAAGCGAGGGTCGCGGTTCACCCAGAACAAGATGTCGTCATATTCATAAGCACCTTCACCAATCGGGTTCCCATCTTTCATCGGGTATGCGTCCAATAAGCGTTTAGTCGCCACATACCCTTGGTAAGCCGAACCGCCGGCGGATGATGGCCGGGCCCGGTTTTCTCCGTTATGCCCCCGGTGCACTATGGCATTGGAATATGTGCGCACCAGAATGGCTTCGGGATTCTGCGTCCCTTCCAACCTGAAAATATCCGCGTAATCGGGAACAAGGCTGTGTCCGGCTGCCAAGCATAATTCGTAGGCTGTCCGGTTTGCTTCGAGCGCTACCTGCCAACGCTGGGCATCGTAGGGATGCTTTGGATCGTCCACCGGATTAAACTGGGGGCTCGCCCAGTAGAGCAGGACTTTTGCTTTCAAACTCGCGGCGATTACCTTGTTGATTTTCCCGCGTCCATTATTATCGTTCCAATCGACGTTGTCCAGCTTCACGATAGCGGAATCGAGGTCGTTCAACACGGCCTGGAAAATCTCCCGCGCGCTGTTCCGCCCACTTACCGTAATGTTGTCCGGATCAACAGGTTCCAGAATCAGCGGTACGCCGCCATACACTTTGGCCAGTTCAAAATACACCATGGCACGCAACGCGTAATATTGCCCCAGATACGTGTTCTGCACTGTCGTCGGCAAGGCGCCCTGAGGGATGTACCGGATAGCATTGTTACAAAGAGCTATATCGAAGTACCTATTACTCATCCGATTGTAATTATACGCGTTTCCTACGTACCGTACATCGTGGTTACCCAGTGTATAGCCAAAATCCATACCCAACGCCCGCCTCGCCCACTGATCCTGGTTCGGGAAAAAGTTTTCATCGCTGGCCAGATGTATGCCAAACCTGTCAGGCACTTGCTGATACAGAAACTGCGGGATAATGTTGTCATATGCCCGGTTCAGGTGCAACTGGATGGAACCCTCCGAATCCCATATCGCCGCGTCTATGCCACCTCTGTCCGGAAGCTCGAAAAAATCATCGTCGTTGCAGGAAACACATACCAAACTCGTAATCAAGCCGACCAATGCTATATGTATGGAGAATAAGTTAATTTTCATCGTTTTCATCGTTGAAGATTTATAAGCTCACACTTAATCCCAATGAGATCGTTCTCAAAATCGGGTAGTCGTACGCGCTGGACGTATATGGATCTTTGTATTTCAGCGGATTCACCAACGTCCACAGGTTGTTGCCGGTAGCCAGTATACGTGCACTTTGCAGACCGGCTTTAGCGACCAAAGACGTAGGAAGCCGATAGCCAATGGTCATGTTGTTTACACGCACCATTGTTCCGTCTACCATCCAGAAAGTGGAATTACGCCCTAATGACGGGTCGTCAAACCGCGGCATCCAGCCGTCAGGATTATCCGGAGTCCAGCGATCCCGCCAAAGGGTGAGTACATTCCGTGTCAACTGCGGCGCTGTACGTGCCCTGCCGTCATACGCCACCTTGCCACCAATCCGGGCATTGATATTGGTACTGAGGTTGAACGCTTTGTAGCTTATGCCCAGCGTAATACCGGATGCAAAAAGCGGGTTGGTATTTTCATACATCGGCACCAAATCCCAGTCATTGATGATACCGTCGCCATTCGTGTCTTCAAAGTACATCCAACCCGGCTGGGGAATGGAATTGTATAGCCTGTAGTTGGGATTTTCTGACAAAAAGGCATCCACTTCCTGCTGCGTACGGAAAGTGCCCCGGTACAGCAAACCGAAGTTGTTGTTGTTATACTTACGCGGATCGGTGCCGAAGGCAGCCGCCAGACCATCCTCGATATTGTTCTCCAGTAAATCTCCGGGAGCATACAATACCCGCGTTACTATGGAATTGCCATAACTGAAGTTCATACTGGCACTCACATTTACCTCACGGGCAATCTTAGCCCGGTATCCGATGGTAAATTCGGAACCCCAATTATACGCTTCCCGGTAATTGATACCGGGTGGCAAGTAGCCTACGTATAACGGGGTAATGTCGTTGCCCCCCTGATCAAAACCGTCAAACACTTTGTTCTGGAAAAACTCGGCCCCGATATCCAGTTTATTATCAAACAGCGACATTTCTACCCCGAAGTTAACCGTCCGCTTTTTTTCCCATGTAATAAACGGGTTGGGGATAACCGACGGCCTCAGGGAATTGCCGTTGTTTTCTCCATACAAATAGCCGTTGGTAACGTCAATGACGTACCGCTCCTGCCACAACCGCTCTTCTACGCGGTCGTCACCGGTGATACCAATGTTAAACTTGAGTTTCAGGAAATTGATAAACGGCACATGATCTGCGAAAAACTCTTCCTGGCTAACCACCCAGGCTGCGCCGATACTGGGCGACCATCCCCACCGGTTTCCCAGCGCAAAGTTGGAAGAAGCATCCAGTCGACTTACCACTTCCACAATATACCGCTTGTCCCAATCGTAATTTAACCGTCCGAAGAACGACCGCTTGGCAGTTTCCGTCCGAGTTACCCCGTCTTGGGTCAGGGTATTCACATCAAACGCCCAGTACTCTTCGCCTCCCGGGATCAGCTGGTCTCTCCAATAGAACCGCATACTCTCCGAATTGGATTCCAACTGCTCTCCGCCTACGATAGCCTCCAGGCTGTGACGGCCAAATGTGTTTGCATACTGTAACGTCAAAAATCCTTGATAGCTATTGCTCTCGCCCAATTGTGGGCGTACCCGGGCATCCCGCTGAGAGACCACGTCTATATAAGGAGTTTCCGGATCCAACTGATCAGTAAACAACTGTTGATTCTGCCCCCGACGTACAAAATTATACGCCCTGAACTGCGGCTGGTATAACCGGCCATTTGTTCCGCTGCTTCCCTGAGAAATCTGGAACCGGGCAGTGAAGCCTTTCAAAAACTCCGGTTGGTACGTCAAACTGGTATTGATTCGGTAGCCCCGGTACTTTTGGACATCGGAATACCCCGATTCCAAGTAGGCCATCGGGTTTCGGTTAGCACTATAATTCACAAACTGATCACCGATGCGTATGGGAACCCATTTGGGCGTCACGATCATCGACTCAATAAAACTGGCGTCATTTTCAGTGATGTTATGCCGTGCATTCCGCACATTTTGATCCACGTTGAAATTCACATCCGCTTTCAGTCCGTTCCCGAAATCCGCAGTGATGCCTGTACGGAACGAGTACTTATCGAAATTCATTCCGGCATAATTTGCATTCTCGTTCTGATAGCTCCCCCCGGCAAAAAAGGTCAGCCTATCGGATCCACCGGATATCCCCACATTATGCCGCTGGGTCAGCGAAGGTTGCCACATCTCTTCAAACCAGCTTTTGTAATTCAGGCTTCGGATATATTCCAGATCTTCCCGGCTAAAAAAATCGCTTTCGGGCGCATTCCGCATGATATTGACTTCATTCATAAGCAGGGCGTGTTCATAGGCCGATAACATCTCCGGCCGGGTTGCTGCGTCAGACACGCCGGCGTAACCGTTATAAGTGATGCTCGGCTTGCCCGCTTTACCGCGTTTGGTGGTCACCAGCATTACGCCCTTGGCTCCCGCTGCTCCGTAGATGGCTGCGGATGCATCCTTCAATATCGAAATATTTTCAATCATGGAGGCGTCAAGGTTGTCAAACGTCGGCCGGTCGACAATAATCCCGTCTACGATATACAACGGCTCGGCCGTCGCCCCAGCCGGGGCGTTGGGCGACGTCGAAGCATTCCGGATGTTCAACGTGATGCTGGCTCCGGGCCTGCCGGACACCTGGCTGACTCCTACCCCGGCAATCCGGTTACGCATGGCTCCCGCGATATTCGGTGCCGGGATGTCCATTAATTCTTCACCAGTCACCGTAGCCACCGAACCGACAATCTCCGAACGCTTCCGCTCGCCGTATCCGGTTACCACCACTTCATCCAAACTGGCATTATCCTGCTCCAGGAAAACCTCCAGCCTGGCTCGGCCGCCCACCTCTACCTCCTGCGACCGATAGCCCAAAAAATGGAAGACCAACACCTCTTTACCCGTAGGGACATTTATCCTGAACACTCCGTTTTCATCGGTCGTTGTCGCGGTCTGTGTGCCCTTGAGGGTGACGGTCACCCCCGCTAACGGCTCACCACGCGAGTTTTTCACAACACCGGTAATATTGATAAACCGGTGTGCCGTAGGCTCTTCCGCATAGGTCATCGGTGACATGAGGCACCCTACCAGCATAAGCCAACTGAATAACGGCCTGATCCGCATCGGCGCGACTCTACTGTAATACGTCAACTTACTGATCATAAAATAGTTAATTATTGGTTTATAAAAATATCAGCAACCTTCCGCCCAAATGTCCCCGGTATCCGGCTGCCGTGTTTATATTAACTTGTATTTAAGACACTTTTTAATATAAAATTGGTTACAGTCGCCAATTGACCTATTTAACGCCTTGGCTCTACCCTGAGTTAGTTAGACAAAGTTCAAGAAAATACAGGATGGGATTTTACACCTTATTGCCTTGTTATTATACAATCTTATCATATCCGGAAAACAGCCTATAGCCGCTGCAATTTGCTATCAAAACGATAGCTGCTTCCCGGTTCGGTAGCCAGCTCCGCCAGGTATGCGGAATACCTGATGCGGAGCGGTCCGCCTTTTATCGAAAGTACCCGCAGCTCAGTGAGCCGGTGCTTTTCCCATTTCAGGTCAATGACGAAACCGCCCCTTGCCCGTATGCCGCTCACCTGACCAAACGGCAGCATAGGCAACAGCGCTGGCAGCACGTCAATGCCTTCGGTGTGACTTTGCAGCAACGCCTCTACGATGCCCGCTGCCCCACCGAAATTACCATCAATCTGGAAAGGTGGGTGCGCGTCCAGCAAATTCGGATAAGAACCGCCTCCTCGGGCTGCCGGCGAAATCAGCATCTTAAGTAATTTCTCCGTCCGTGAAGCATCTAGCAACCGTGCCCAGAGGTTGATTTTCCAAGCCAGGCTCCATCCCGTTCCCTCGTCGCCGCGGTGGTTCAGGGAAATTCTCGCAGCCTCCATGAGGGCGGGATCATTAGCCCCGTTGATTCCGGCGCCCGGATGCACCGCCCAGAGGTGAGACATGTGCCGGTGCTTATTTTCCGGATCATCCACGTCATCCAGCCATTCCTGCAGCTGACCGAAGCGGCCTATCCGGTCGGGGGCGATCCGCGCTGCCAGCGCCCGGATATCCGCGGCCCAATCCTCGTCAATCCCCAGTCGGGCCGAAGCCGCAACCACGTAGCCGAAAAGTGCGCGGATCAACTGGTGATCCATCGCCGGCCCCGCCACCAGCCCCCCGTGTTCTGGCGAGTTGGACGGCGAGCTGATCAGATACCCCGTTTCGGTGTCTTCCTGCAGGTTATGTTGATAAAAGAGAGCGGCCTCTTTCATCACCGGATAGGCCCTGTCGCGTAGGAAGTCCTCGTCAAGTGTAAACAGGTAATGCTCCCACAGGTGGTGGCAGAGCCAGGCAGGTGCGCCCAGCCAGATACCGTGGTTCGGATGGTTTATCGGTGCCGTACCCCGCCATAAGTCCGTATTGTGATGCACCACCCAGCCGGGGGTGCCGTAATGGATGCGCGCGGTTTCCCGTCCGCGCTCACGGAGCTCATCCACCATATCAAACAGCGGCTCATGCAGGGCCGATAGCCCCATCACTTCGGCTGGCCAATAGTTCATTTCCAGATTGATGTTGGTGGTATACTTACTTCCCCATGGCGGGGTCATCAGGCCGTTCCAGAGGCCCTGAAGGTTCGCAGGCTGTGTGCCCGGCCGTGAGCTGGATATCAGCAGGTATCTTCCGTACTGTGCGTAAAGGGCCAGCAGTTGGGGGTCCTTACCGTCGGCAAATCGCGCAATGCGCTGGTCGGTGGGCAGATGATTAAGTGTATCGCCCCCAAAGCCGATGGAAAATGTGTCGAAAAATGAGCGGTAGTCCGCAATATGGTCTTGTTTCACCCGGTGATACGGCTGCCCTTCAAGAGCCGCCAGGGTATGGTTTACAGCCTCATCCGGACGTCCGGATGTATCGTCATAGCGTTTGAAATTGGTGGCCGCCGCAAGATATAGTGTCACCTCATCGGCGCCGGCGACGGTAATCGATGTGTCAGTGACCGATACGTCACCGCCCCTCGGCACGACACGCAGTAAGCTTTCGCCGCGGAGCGCTCCGCGCTTCACCTGCAACGTAAGACCCAGCGTCCGGCCGTCCACCCGTCGCATACGCGAATTTTTATGGGGGCTGCGCAGGGAGGCGCGGACCGATACCGCGCCGCGCTGGTCGGCGCGGATGTGGGCTACCAGCACATTGGCAGGGTAGCTTGCGAAATACTCTCTCGTGAACGTAACGCCATTAACCATGTAAGACGTCGTAGCCACGGCATTGGCAATGTCGAGCATCCTCCGGTAGCTGGCCACTGAATCATGCCCCGGCAACTGCAACAGCAGGTCGGCAAAAGGTTGGTAATCGGCCTGGTACCGAGGTTCCGCAGGTGCATCGTCGTTCTGCACGAAATAGTGCCAACGCTCCGGCAACGGCAGCCCGGCCTCATGCGATTTGCCCGCGGGATAAAGCGCCAGTGGAACCGTGGTATCTTTATAACCGACGAAACCACCTTTGTCGTAATAGTTCAGTACAAGCACGGTGAGTTGGTTGTTGCTTGCTTTTAACGATCCGGCTGGCACGAGGTAGCGTCTATCTTTCCCTGCTCCATCGGTATTGCCGATTAACCGCCCGTTCAGGTAGGTAAAATCCTCATCGCGTATTTTACCGAGGTCAAGCACCAAGGGCTGTTCCAATAGGCTGTCAGGTACATCGAACGCCGTGCGGAACCATACCGCACCGTCCAACCCTTCGAGCCCGGGGATGCCCGCCACCTCCCATCCACCGTGGGTGGGAAGTTCCATCACCTGCCAGAAATCATCGTTATCCGGGGTGCCCGCAGCCAGCACCTTTGACCGCCAAGCGTTGCGGTCGCCCGCAGGTGACCGCAGCCCCATGAACCGTTCACCCGCCAGCCGCTCGGCTTCGGCCTGACGGCCCTCTGCCAGCAGCTGCCGCAGTTGCCCTACCACGGTTGCCGCTCCGGGCCGGTTGTATTCCCTCGGCTCGCCCGTCCAAAGCGTTTCTTCGTTGAATTGTATGCGTTCATGGGCCGTTCCGCCAAAAACCATCGCGCCCAGGCGGCCGTTCCCGATGGGCAGGGCCTCATTCCATTCCACGGCGGGGCGGTCATACCAAAGCTCGAGCGCTCCGCCGGAACTACCGCCGGCGCATGCGCCGCACACCGCCATGATAATCAGCCAACGGCTCCCCTGTAAACGTTTCAATAGCTGTAATCCCATCGTATTATGGTTTAAGCGTAACACAATCAACGCCGTCGCGTTGGACGACCTGCTGGACCGCAAGATCCAATACGTTGTTTTTCAGCACCACATTGGCACTCCGGATTCCGCTGACTTCCAGGAATACGTCCGTCCCGGATGCTGCTGTGGAAGTATGGATAAACACATTGCGAGTATCAGCCAGTTTAACCAGCGGTGTCCCGGCCGGTGGCCGGCGCACGGCCAACCCACCTATTTCCAGACCGGTGACCCATTGCGCCTGCAGCGCCGATCCGGCTTCCGTCTGAATGCGGATGCCATGGAAATCAAGTTGGTTGGCATGACGGACCAGAATACCTTCCTTGGCACGGATATCGACGTCGTAAAACGACACGTCCTGCACGGGCATTTCCTCCAATCCATGAATCAGTACGGCACGGTTGCCTTCAGCTGTCATGTTGCTGAAGCGGATATTCCGGAATACCGGCGTACGCTCGGACACCGGTTCCGGAGCCGTTTCTGCATATTGCATATTCAGCACGATAACCTCCTCCCGGATGTTCCGCATTACGATATTGCTCATGCGGATATCTTCTACGATCCCACCCCTGCCTCGGGCAGTTTTGATGCGTAAGCCGCGATGGGTGCCGTCAAACACGCAGTTGCTGATGCTGATATTACGAACACCGCCGGACATCTCGCTGCCGATGACCACACCGCCGTGCCCGCGGAGCATCGTGCAATTGGTAATCACGTAGTTTTCGGCGGGCGCAGCCGCAAGGCGGCCTGAGCGGTCCTTACCCGACTTGATGGTGATGCAGTCGTCCCCCACCGAGATATGGCAGTTAGCAATATGCACGTTCCGACACGACTCGGGGTTAATTCCATCCGTATTCGGCGAGGGCGGGTTATTGATGGTCACCGCATCAATCTTCACGTTTTCACAATATTGCGGGTTGAGTGTCCAGAACGGTGAGTTGGTGATGGTTATTCCTTCCACCAGCACATCCCTGCAATGCATGAACTGGATGAAAGGCGGTCTCAGAAAACCCTTTGCTATCCATCCGGGTTCGTCAGGGGGCACCACATTTCGGTTCTGACTGAAAAATTCGCGCTGCCATCGCGACACGTTGCCTGCTGTGTCCTTGCCGTAGATGTGGTCAAAAAAATACATCCACCACGTACGTCCGTTACCGTTGAGCCTGCCGCGTCCGGTGATGGCGATATTTTCGGCCCCGTAAGCATAAATGAGCGGTGAAAAATTGATAACGTCCGTCCCCTCCCACCGGCTGGGCACCATCGGCAGATAATGGTCAAAATTGTCGCTGAAATGCAACTCTGCCCCGGCATCAAGATACAGCGTGATGTTGCTTTTCAGGTGAATCGGTCCGGTGAGGTATTTCCCTGCGGGGAAAAAGATAGTCCCTCCGCCGTTATCGGATGCCTTGGCAATGGCCAGGCGCACGGCTTCGGTGATCAGCGCCGAACTATCATTCACCGCGCCATACTCCAATACATTGTAATAAGGCTGCGCCCGCGCAGTGCCAATGCCAACCCCAATCCACAACAACAGTCCGACTCGGAATACGCTCATCGCTTCAAAGTTTTACGTTCAGTTTCGTCAGCCGCCTGCTTTTCGCCACGACTTTTCCATCGACATAAATTTTCAGTCCCTTACCTTTTCCGTACCGGGTGCCGCGCTTGTCCCACAGAATAGTCACGGTTTTACCGCCGTACGATAGCCTGTCCAGGCAAAACCAGTCCCATTTGCCCTCCGGAATCAGCGGGTTGAACAAAAATCCGCCATCCTCGGCTGGCTTGAAGCCCACCAAATCATGGATAATCAAATCACAGAATGCCGAATGGTTGTAGAATTCGCTCCGCGGGTTGTCACCTTTTAGCCAATAGCCGGTTTTTTCATCCTGATATTCGCCGAGGTACAGTTGGCCGTCTTTCTGGTGTGCGTTGGCGTAGGTCCACAGCTCGTCATAAAACACGGCCTTGCTCATTTCCCCGCTGTGCCTGTAGCCAGAGAGCAGATTGGCCAGCCCCTTGAGCGTCTGCGTTGTCGCAAACGGCCATATGGCACCGTCCCATTCGCAGCCATGCCCTGATCCCCTGGTCCTGAATGTCGGTTCGCGGCGTTCCGCCGTGGTCAGCCCCCAAGGTGCATCAAATCCATTCGTGTCAACCAGTTGGCTCCACGCTTGGGCACGGTCTGGACGGTCATCTGGCAGGTTAAAATACCACGGAATGAACCCGATAGCCTCACGCGGGGCGAGTGAGGCGTCCGCCTCCAGCTTCGTTTTGTAAAATTTCGCGGTGTCATCCCACAAGTGTCGGTCAACGAGCTGTTTGATCTCGGCGGCCCTCCTGCTGTAATGGTCCTTCAGGCGGTTGTCACCAGCCATCGCAGCGATTTTGGCCAGCGCTACCGCATTGCCATGCATATATGCGTTGATGGTCGGCCGTGCGTTTTTCTCGCGGCGGCCGCCGCTTACGGATTCTTCCATTCCGTCTTTCACGTCATGCTGCCAGAACAGTCCGCCGGGCAGTAGCCGGTTGGCTTCCCACCACCGGAAATCGGCGTCAAGCAACGCCAGCCGTTCCACCAAAAACCGCTCGTCGCGGTTCACCAGATACAGGTGGTATACGGCGTCGGACAGCCAATTGCTGAAATTATGAAACTTTGAGCCGGGCTGGTGCTGTTCGTACTTCAACCAAAAATCAATGTACTGGTTGATGTAAACCGGGTTGCGCAGCCATCTGCCTTCATAAATGTGGTGACCCAGTGCGCAACTGATCGAATTGAACTCGCCGGCATGTTTGACGGGGGTAATGAACTCCGTAAAGATGTACCCATGAGGCGTCTTCTTGAGATGCTTCCGGAAGCTCCACCATCGGTAGTAATAAATTTGTTCCAGTTTTTCATCCGGGCACTCAAAAAACGGAATGTTGGCAGCGAGCCAGTCAAACGCCTGCGCGTTGGAAATCTCGTTAACCACATGCTCCGGATCGGCGCGGTTAAAATCAGCTGCGTAAGCCGCCAGGAGGCTGTCGCCGAGCACCCGGAAGGCCGGCTGGGCATAGCCGAGGTTTGCGGCCAGCATAAACGTTAATCCCAATAATAATCTATTAACCATACCCCTCCCTATTATTGTGTTTTTCAATTGGTTAATTACAAGTATATTGCTTTCGGCCAATGTATTCAGCGTTCCGATACGTTTAATTTGCGCAAACGTTGCCGGTAACGTTTGTAATTGTCACAAGGTCACCATCGCTTTGATGACGTCCGACTCGGGCCGGAGCAACTGCGGAAAATCGCGGCCCACCTTTTCAAACGGAATCCGGTGGGTGATGTAGCTGGCCGGGTCAATCAGATGCTCGTCCATGCAGGCAAGCACCTGGTCAAAGTCGGCCCTGGTGGCATTCCTGCTGCTCATTAACGTGGCCTCCCGCTTATGAAACGCTGGATGGTTTACCGTGATATCGCCTTTTTGCAGGCCGATGAGCACGTAGCGCGCACCGTGGGCCAGGTATTCGAACGACTGGTTGATGGCCCTCAGGCTGCCCGTACAATCAATCACCACGGTGGGCATATCCCCATGGGTAAGCGTTTCGAGCGCCTCCCGCACATCGCCTTCCAGGGCGTTTAAAGTATGGGATACGCCCAAAGCAGACCTGCAGAATGCCAGCCGATTCGGGTTAACATCCAGCGCAATCACCTCCGCACCGGCAATTCGGGCGAAGGTCATGGTGCCTAAGCCAATCGGCCCTGCGCCCACTACCAGTACATATTCACCGGGACCTACCCCTGCCCGGCGTACCCCGTGTGCCCCTATCGCGAACGGCTCCACCAAAGCTAGCTGGTCTGCCGTAAGGCCGCGGCCTTGAATCAGCGCCCTGTCGGGCACGACGAAATATTCAGCCATGGCACCATCTACGTGCACGCCGCATACCGCAATAGCTGCACAGCAGTTGGGTTTGCCCCGCCTGCACGCCACGCACGCGCCGCAACTGAAATAAGGAATAACCGTTACTGCATCACCCACTGAAAAGCCCGGCGCATCGGTTTCGGCGACTTCGGCCGCTATCTCATGCCCCAGTATCCGCGGATAGTCAAAAAACGGCTGTGTACCTTCAAACGCATGGATGTCGGTACCGCAAATTCCCACCTGCCGGATTTTCAGCAGCGTATGCCCGGCGCGGCGCCGGGGCACCGCCAACTCATGATAGTCCAACTGACCAGGTTTTGTACATACAAGCGAGTTCATCGGTCTACGGTATTATTCGTTAAATAATCGAGTTTGCGGTACAAATGCTGCATGTGGGCATGCAGGACGTCCATATTTCTCTTCACAACCCCGTTGAACACCCCGATATCCCGTCTCGTAAAGGTAGAAATAGGGATGCCTCTTTGCTGCAAAAAGTACTTTGCAGCCGTAGGATATACCTGATGCATCACATCCATATGGTCAATAAAAAACTGCTGCACCAGTTCCACCTGCTCCCCACAGGCGGAATTGTCGTAATTCCGGCAAAGCCACACCACCAATTCCGGAAAATAATTTGCTTGGATGCAAGAGAGCCCCGCCGAACCGGCCTTGAGCGATGCCACAGCATGCACCATGTAGGCATCATACAGCCCGAAAGAAGGCATATCCTGCGTTGCCTGCAATTTAGCTGTTACCTGCTCGATATCCAAACAGGTATCCTTGTGGTAAATAACCCTCCCGGTATCTGCAAACCGTTTCAGCTGCCCAGCGGAGAGTACCCGCTTGAATGGATCGGGGCACTCGTAAAATCCCAGCGGAACGCCGTGGGTGGCATCGAGCAATTGGAACACGTTGTGCTCAAACACGTCGTCTCCCTCGCTTTCCCCGGCCAACATATTGGTAATGGCGATAGCCGCTTCAATGCCCGTATCGTACATCTGCTTGATGAAATCTGTCTGATGGTGGATGGGGCCTCCGAACGTAGCGGTGGCTACCACCGGTACCGCCGCTCCCACCACGTCAACAATATGGCGGACAACAGCCAGGCGCTCGGCATCGGTCAGCTCGAACATTTCGCTGGAGAGGCAGTTAGCAAAAAGGCCTGACGCACCCGCCTCCAGGTACCATTCGGTTAACTTGGTCAGTCCGTCAAAGTCAATAGTTCCGTCTTCCCTGAACGGCGTCAGCATCACGGGAATAAGTCCCTTGGGTGTTTCGCGCATGGATATATCAGTAACTCGTCACGTTTTATTTTCTGTGTTTTACAAATGGCTAACAAAGGTAGTCCAGACATATACAACGGTTCTATACCAAATTTGCGGAGTATTGTAGGATATTAGCGATCTGCTTTACTTCGGACTGAGGCTTCCGCTATTCGCTGCTCGCTATGAGTCCAATATGAGTCCGATATAAATCCAATATAGGTCCGATTTTTGTGGTAAAAAACCAGACTTCTTTTTGATACTTAATGGGTTATGTTCTGATTCACATATAAGCAAATATAAATGGGGAAAAAGCAAAGATATATTATCATCCAAATAACTTTCAACAATGGCAATACAAGGGCGAAACGGCAAAATAAAGGGTAAAATCAACAACATCGTTTACCGCAGCTACCGCGATAAGCAAGTGCTGCAAATCCTTCCGGACCGCGTGCGGCAGACCTACGCTACCAAGCTCGCTGCACTCGAGTTTGGGCTGGCCAGCATTCAGGCAAAAATACTGCGCCGTATCTTGTGTAATTTTGTCGGCGAATACGATGGAAAAATGGCCGTACGGCTGAATGCAGCGGTACTGGAATGCCTGCGTACTTCGCAGCGGGAAGTGGGTGAACGGACGCTTCATGATGCCGATTTAGGGGGACTGAAAGGATTCCAGTTCAACGCCAACGCGCCGATTGAACGGTTGGTAAAGGTGAGGCCGTCGATCGACCTAGCACCAAATGGCCAAATCCGGATTGCGCTGCCCCGGTTCAATGTGATGAGCGACTTGGTTTACCCGAAGGAGCCGCAGCGGTTTGTTCCCTGCTTTTTCATTACGGTGGCCGCTTTCAACTTCTTTGAGGAATCGCTCCATATCATTGACTACGCGTCTTTTGAGTTCACGGGCGACAACCAGGAGGCAGAAATCGACTGGTTATGCAGCAGACAGCTGCCGAAGGGCAGCATGGTGTTTATCACGCTTGCGCTGAGTTATGTGCATACCAACTGGGTCGGGCAGCGCCAAGTTACCAAAGACAGCGCGTTTTCGCCGTCCATCATACTGGATGCGTTCCATGTTACCGACGCAATGGCTTCCAAAGGGGCTGAAGATGGCCTCGAAACACCGAAAGAAGCCATGCCGTGCGATGATATATTCACCCGCAAGTTACGGGAAATCGCCTACTTCAAGAAAAAATATGCCAAGAACGCCCGATAGTATCTGGCGAGTTAACGTCGCATAGCCGCCAGACCCGTCCCCACCAGCGATATCACCAGTGTACCTATCACGATGATCATATTGGCATGCAGCGGGTACCGGAGATATCCATAATGTTCGGGGATGAGATAAGAAAACGTCATCCACAGGATGGCCAGCACCCCGGCTATCACCGCGATAGCGGCATCACCGCCTCTTGCCTTTTTGCTGATGA
Source organism: Parapedobacter composti (assembly GCF_900112315.1). Classification (GTDB taxonomy): domain Bacteria; phylum Bacteroidota; class Bacteroidia; order Sphingobacteriales; family Sphingobacteriaceae; genus Parapedobacter; species Parapedobacter composti. Next base: position 150,430 of record NZ_FOLL01000005.1, read on the forward strand.
TGCCCAGCAGAAACAAACCGAGCATGCCGCCTGCAAAAATGCCGGAAAGCTGCCACCAGGCATCAAGCACGCTTTTGATGCCAATCATCGCTACCCCGGCGAACATTCCCATGATGCCGAAAACGGCGGTGGCGGTATACAACAGCCGCAACTGTCCCTTTGCACTGAGGCGTGGATTAACGTACCGCTTGTAAATGTCCTCCAGAAAAACCGTGGCCGAGGCATTCATGCCGGAACTGATGGTACTCATCGCGGCGGACAGCAGGGCCGATACGATGAGTCCGACCAAACCTGCCGGTATCTGGGTGACCATAAAATGCGGCATCACTTTGTCGCCGTAATCTTCGGGCTTCAGCGTTGCTGCCAACTCCACGATTTCCTCCTGCGTGGCCGATGCGCCCAGTTGTTCAGACGCCGCTTGCAATTTTACAGGCTCTATCAAATCGGGATTCATCCCGTAATAAGCAAACAGGCAAGTACCGATGACGAAAAAAAGCAAGGAGGCCGGCACATATATCAGTACGCAGAGCCACACCGATTTGCTGGCTTCTTTGACTGAAGAGGCGGTATGATAACGCTGCACGTAGTTCTGATCCATGCCGAAGTTATTCAGGTTGATGAAGAACCCGTACAGCAGGACAACCCAAAACGTGGATGACGAGAGATCCAGCGACAACCCACCCAGGCTGAATTTGCCGTTTACATTCGCTATTTCGATGATTTCAGGTATGCCGCCGGGCATATTATTCACCACAAGGTATACAATCAATACGGCTCCCAGCGTTTTGATGACCCCTTGCACCACCTCCGTCCAGATGACCGCCTCGATGCCGCCCATTACGGTGTAGATGATGATGCAGATACCCGTAACGACCATGATGGTTTCCATTGAATAGCCCGTAAGCGCCTGCAGACTCAGCGCTATCCCGAAAAATATGGAACCCATGCGGGCGAGTTGCGTGAGCAGGAAACAGATGACGGCATAGCTCCTAGCCCAGGGACCGAACCGTTTCTCCAGGTTGGTGTAGGCCGACACCTCTCCTGTAGCACGGTAGAAGGGCACGAAGTACTTTACAGCCACCCACGCCGCCAACGGCATGGAGATACTGAAGACGAAGGCGTTCCAGTTGCTGCCGAAAGCCTTTCCAGGAACGCCCAGAAATGTATTGCTGCTCAGAAACGTGGCATATATCGACAGTCCAATGGCCCACCCCGGAATAAGTCCGGATGCCTTGGTGAACTGTTCGGCGTCTTTGTTCCGCCGTGAAAACCACACGCCCACCAGGACCATTGCCAGCAGGTAGCTCAGAATCACGGCGATATCAAACAAGGGAAGTTGTTTCATCAAGGCTCATCTATTGGTTTCCGCGCTCGGCTACAAATATAAGGGGCGGAACAATACAAAGTTGCGCTAAACGGCCACCGCATTATTGAAATTTATTGCCTTTTTATTATACAATCTTATCATTTGCTTGGATATGAGTATAGCATTGCTTACCTTAGTTTTCTCAGTGATTATAAACCATCTGCCCGTTTCAAATGAGCGGAGAAAAAACAAATGATAAGCGTCATGAAACCATTGTTTCACAAAGTACCTACCCAAATGCAGTCGTCATTCAGCGTACGGCACGATGTGCAGGAAAACTTCGGTTCGCTGTGGCATTATCACCCGGAGCTCGAACTGCACCACGTAATACGGGGCCGGGGCGTCCGGTTCATCGGTGATAATATCGGCAACTTTTCGGAAGGGGAAGTATTGCTACTGGGTAGCAACCTACCGCATATGTGGCGGTGTAATGAAGAGTATTACCAAAACAACCCTGAACGGAAAGTGGAAGCCATCGTCATCCATTTTCTCCCTGATTGCCTGGGCAGGGACTTTTTGAGCCTTCCCGAAACTTACCTGATACCCAAACTGCTTGAACAGGCGAGGAAGGGCATGAAATTTTCCGGAAGGAGCCGGGAAAAATTGATAGAACTGATGCACAGGGCCATGACTGCAACGTATATCGACCGATTAATTATCTTGCTGAACATTCTTAAAACCGCTTCCGAAACGGATGAATACGTTCCTATCGCTTCAGCACATGCGTTCTACAAATCAAATGAAATGGACGCCGCACGTTTCAACCGGGTCTGCACATACACCTTGAGCAATTACAAAAAGGTTATCACGCTGGAAGACATCGCCTCGGTGGCTAACCTCAGTGTCACCTCGTTCTGCCGGTATTTCAAGCTGATGACCAAGAAGACCTATTATGATTTCCTCATTGAAATCCGCATCAGCCATGCCTGCAGGCTGTTGGTGGAGGATCTGCTGCCCACGGAAGTCATCTGTTTTGAATGCGGTTTTAACAATGTGTCCAACTTTTACCGGCATTTCAAAAAAGTATCCGGCATGACACCGCTGGAATACAAAAAGCGCTACCTGCAAAACAACGTGCTGGCTGCAAGTTAGGCGTGCATAGTCGTTTTAGCGGTTGACCCACCGTATCACGACGGACTTCCGGCAATTAGGTATCGATCTTCGCGTATTTAGCGTTGCGTTCTATGAATTCCCGACGGGGAGCCACTTCATCTCCCATCAGCATGGAGAATATGCGATCGCATTCAGCCGCGTTTTCAATGGTCACCTGACGCAGCGTACGTGTTTCAGGATTCATGGTGGTATCCCATAGCTGTTCTGCGTTCATTTCACCGAGTCCTTTGTAGCGCTGTACATGCACACTATCTTCCTTACCGGCTCCTTTAAGCCGCTGAATAGCCGCGTCGCGCTGGTCGTCGTTCCACGCGTATTCCTGTTCCTTCCCTTTCTTAACGAGGTACAGCGGCGGCGTGGCGATATAGACATGACCGTTTTCTATCAATTCCTTCATGTACCGGAAGTAGAAGGTCAGGATGAGCGTGGTAATGTGTGAACCGTCCACGTCGGCGTCCGTCATAATGATGATGCGGTGATAGCGGAGCTTGCTGAGGTTTAACGCTTTGGCGTCATCCTCAGTACCTATGCTTACCCCCAGGGCGGTAAACATATTCTTGATTTCCTCATTTTCGTAGATCTTATGCTCCATGGCCTTTTCCACGTTGAGGATTTTGCCTCGGAGCGGCAGGATGGCCTGGAATTCGCGGTCACGCCCCTGCTTGGCTGTACCTCCCGCGGAGTCTCCCTCCACGAGGTATATTTCGCATTTCGACGGGTCGCTATTGGAACAATCGGCCAGCTTTCCGGGCAGTCCGCTACCGCCCATCACGTTTTTGCGCTGTACCATCTCGCGTGCTTTGCGTGCTGCGGCACGGGCTTGCGCCGCGATGATGACTTTTTGCACAATGGCCTTGGCCTCTTTGGGATTTTCTTCGAGGTAGTTAGCCAGGATTTCACCCACGGCCATGTCTACCGCCCCCATCACTTCGTTATTGCCGAGTTTGGTTTTGGTCTGCCCCTCAAACTGAGGCTCAGCTACCTTAACCGAAATCACCGCGGTAAGCCCTTCACGGAAGTCATCGCCCGTGATCTCCACCTTGAGGTTTTTGGTTAGTCCGGATTTGTCCGCGTACGCCTTCAGTGTGCGGGTAAGGCCGCGCCGGAAACCGGCGACATGTGTCCCCCCTTCGTGGGTATTGATATTATTAACGTAAGAATGTACGTTTTCCGAATAAGTATCGTTATACTGCAGTGCAAGCTCCACCGGGATACCCTGTTTGATGCCTTCTACGTAGATAGGGTCCGGAATCAAGGGCTGCCGTGTGCCATCGAGAAACTTCACGAATTCTTTAAGGCCGCCTTCAGAATAGAAAACGTCTTTCAGGAAGGCGCCGTCTTCCTGCTCTTCTCGCTCGTCTACCAGTGTGAGCCGGACACCCTTGTTCAGGAATGCTAACTCACGCAGGCGGCTGGCCAGGGTATCGTAATTGTATACGGTGGTCGTGGTGAATATCTCGGGATCGGGATGAAACGTCACCTTGGTACCCGTGCGCTCACTCTCGCCAACGGTTTTCACTTCGTATTGCGGTTTACCTTTATGGTATTCCTGCATAAACACTTTCCCTTCGCGATGCACCTCAGCGATAAGCACTGTCGACAGCGCATTGACGCAGGACACGCCCACACCATGCAGACCGCCTGATACCTTGTAAGTGTCTTTATCGAATTTCCCTCCAGCATGGAGTACGGTCATGACCAATTCAAGGGCAGACTTATTCTCTTTTTTGTTGATACCGGTAGGGATACCCCGTCCATTATCTGCTACCGTGATGGAATTGTCTCTATGAATGGTAACGAGGATATCATCGCAATAACCGGCTACCGCTTCGTCAATGGAGTTGTCTACCACCTCATACACCAGGTGATGGAGCCCTTTGACGCCTGTATCACCGATATACATGGAAGGCCGTTTACGAACGGCCTCCAATCCTTCTAACACCTGTATGTTATCTGCAGAATAAGTTGATTGCTTCTTGTTTTCTTCGCTCATTATCGTTTTTGAATTCGGTGCCCAAAGATACGAAAAAAGCAGGAGAAATGAAATAGGTCAGGGAAATGTGGGATTTTTATAGTAGGTTTGCCCTTTGAATGAAAAAACGATCAGGAAAAGAAATGAACAACGCATTCGCAACAATTGCTAAAGCTGGTATATGTGCGTTGCTGGCCGCCACGGTGGTGTCTTGCAACAACCAAGGGACCAAACCGGCCGCCACGGTGGCAACAGCAGACTCCGCACAGGCCCAGGTGGAAAAAATTGTCTTTGTAAACATCGACACCTTACTTGAAAAGTACGAATATTTCAAAGATGTGCGGACAAAATTGGAAGAAAAGGCAAAAAAAGCCCAAGCTGATCTGCAATCGCGGAGCAATGCGTTCCAGCGCGAGGTAGCCGACTACCAGCAAAAAGCGCCCACCATGAGCGCGGCCGACCGCCAAAGCACTGAAGAGCGCCTTGCACGTAAACAAGATGAACTTGCACGTCATAACCAAAACGCCAGTGCTTCGTTTGCGCAGGAGGAAGCCTCTGAAAATGAAAAACTTTATTCGAGGATAACGGACTACCTGAAAAAGCATGCGAAAGAAAACGGCTACAAACTGGTGCTTACCTATTCAGCGGCTAATCCGGGCGTGTTGTATGCCGATGAAAGCCTGGAAATTACCACCGAGGTACTTACTGCACTGAATGCCGCTTACGCAACCGAAAAGAAAAAGTAAATACCTATTGCACGATATCAAACAAGGCTGCCTTAGGGCGGCCTTTGTTTTTTAGAATCAACTGCCATATTTTCAGCCGCCCTCAACGAAGGTTCGCCTGGCATGAAGTTGGCTATCCCTGTTGCGTGGTTTATTGCTGAATTTTTGTCAGTAATACCAAACAATAGTTGTGTTTCTTTGCTTTTAACTTTGGTTCCAATCGATTGGCAGAACTGTTAGTTGACAAAATTTACCATAAAAAAGTTATGAAAGTAGCACTTATCGGCACCTACAAGCCTCGCCAATGCGGTATCGGCTCTTTTTCCAAAGATCTGTTTGATGCGGTTACAGCTTCCAACGTCATCGACGCCAAAGGGAGTTTCGTTGTAGCTATTACGGATCCGGGCAGTACCTATGAATATCCGCCCGAAGTGCAGTGCATTATTAATCAGGACGACCACGATACTTACCTCGAAGCGGCCGAATTCATCAATCGGAGCGGAGTAGATGCCTGCGTCGTCCAACATGAATATGGCATTTTCGGAGGCCAAAACGGCGTATATATTCTATCCCTGCTGCACAGCCTCGAGGTGCCGGTTATCAGCACTTTCCACACCGTACTCAAGAAACCTTCGTACAATGAGCTGTTTATCCTGAAGGAGATCGCCAAGATTGCACAACGGGTAGTCGTGATGGCCGACAAGGCCGTGGAGCTGCTCCAACAGATATATGAGGTGCCGCTGGAGAAAATCGACATGATCCCCCACGGTGTGCCCGATATCCGCTACGAGCGGATGGAGGTGCGCAATGAATTGGGGCTCGCTGACAGGAAAGTATTGCTTACATTCGGTTTCATCGGCAGAAACAAGGGGATTGAAACGGTTCTCTCGGCGTTACCTGAGGTTGCGGAAAAGCACCCCGATGTACTGTATATTATATTGGGCAAAACCCATCCGAACGTCATTAAGCACTCTGGCGAAGAGTACCGACTGTTCCTGCACCGCATGGTGAAGAAGCTGGGGCTGCAGGACAATGTGATGTTCCTCAACCGCTATGCTTCACAGCAGGAGCTTTTCAAGTACCTCAGCGCTTCCGATATTTACCTCACTCCCTATCTCAACGAGGTGCAGATCACCAGCGGCACCCTGTCGTATGCTGTGGGCGTAGGCGCCCCGGTCATCTCCACCCCTTATTGGCACGCCGCCGAATTGCTTGCGGGAGGGCGGGGCATGCTGTTTGGGTTCAACGACAGCCGACAGCTTTCGGGAATGCTTCTCGACCTGTTCAACCATCCCGAAAAACTGGGCGTTATGCGTGCTGAAGCCAAGCAATACGGCGAAGCGGTTACCTGGCCCAAAATCGGTGAGCGGTATGCATCGCTGCTCCAACAGGTAGTTGAGCGGGCCTCGCTTAATCCCGTCAAGCCGGATCCGGCATTCGACCGGAGCATTCTGCCGCCTTTGAAACTTGACCACCTGGAACGGCTTACCGACAGTACGGGCATCTTCCAGCATGCCACCTATGGTATTCCGAATTATCACGAAGGGTATTGCCTGGACGACAATGCCCGTGCGTTACTGATGACGTTAATGGCCTACCGGAGAACTAAAAATGAGATTGCGCTCCGGTATATTCCCACTTATTTAGCCTACATCCACTACGCGCAGAACGACGATGGCACATTCCGCAATTTCATGAGCTTCAACCGTAATTTCCTCGACAAAGTGGGGTCCGAGGATGCTTTTGGACGGGCGATATGGGCTATCGGATATGCTATGGCCCACGCTCCCAAAGACGCGTATTTCCAGGTGGCCCGATCCGTATTCTTCAAGGCGGTGCCGCAGTTTGAACGGCTGCAGTCGATACGGGCTATTGCCAACACGATTTTCGGGCTTTACCACTACCTGAAGAGCAACCCGTCTGATGATGGAATGATGGAGCTTACCCGCAAACTCGCTGTGCGGCTGCACCGGGAATATCAAGCATACCGGCGTGCTGACTGGCATTGGTTCGAGTCATTGCTTGCCTATGACAACGCGTTATTGCCCTTGGCTATGCTGCGTGCAGGCGAATTGCTTAACGATGAGACGTTTTTACAGGTGGGCTTCGAAAGCATGGCCTTTCTTGAAAAGCACACCATGCGCAAGGGTCACCTTAGCTTGGTAGGCAATGAGGGCTGGTTCAAACAGGATGGCCTTCCCGCCCGATTCGATCAGCAACCGGTAGACGCTATGGCTACCGTGCTGCTCTTCCTCCAGGCGTATAACCTCACGGGTGATCCGTACTACCTGCAACTGGTGTATACGGCATTCATGTGGTTCCTTGGCGAAAACGATCTGCGCTTAAGCCTTTACGACTTTGAAACGGGAGGTTGCTGTGACGGACTGGAAAAAGACGGCGTGAACCGCAATCAGGGTGCCGAAAGCACGCTTGCTTACCTCATCGCTTACCTCGCCGTGCAGCAAACGTTTGAAAAACCTGTTGAACGCTCCGCTAAAACCGTAGTCTATGAAGATAGCCATATTAGCGCCGATAGCCTGGCGGACGCCGCCTCGTAAATACGGGCCATGGGAGCAGGTGGCTTCGACGTTAACAGAGGGACTGGTACAGCGGGGCTTCGACGTCACGCTGTTTGCCACGGCAGATTCCATCACGCGGGGCAGACTCAGGCACCATGCACCGAGGGGATATGCCGAAGACCCTGCCCTGGATCCGAAAGTGGAGGAATGCCTGCACATAAGTTTACTGATGGAAGAAGCAGGGGCGTATGACCTTATTCACAATCATTTTGATTTCCTACCCCTTACCTATTCCCGGTTGGTTGACACGCCCATGATGACTACCATACATGGCTTTTCGTCGCCTAAAATTATCCCGGTGTACCGGAAATACAACAGCCATGTTGCGTACGTATCCATCAGCGACGCGGATCGGTCGCCAGAGCTGAACTATATTGCCACGGTATACAATGGCATTGATACCGCGTTATTTCCTTTTGTGAATAAACCGGACGACTACTTGCTGTATTTCGGGCGGATACACCCCGAAAAGGGTGCTCATTTGGCTATTGATGTTGCGAAAAAGGCCGGGAGGCGACTTATCATAGCCGGCCTGGTGCAGGATGAGCAGTATTTCTCGACAGCGGTATTGCCCCATGTGGATGGCACCCAGATTAAATACGTGGGGAACGTGGGGCCTGAAGCCCGTGCGGAGCTGCTCGGCGGGGCGGAGGCCTTACTTCACTTAATCGGATTTGATGAGCCGTTCGGGTTAAGCGTAGCGGAAGCCATGATGTGCGGCACGCCGGTTATCGCCATCAACCGGGGCTCGATGCCTGAGCTCATCATCCATGGCAAAACGGGCTTCCTGGTCGCCAACGCAGAGGAAGCCGTGGCAGCGGTTGCCGATATACCGCGCCTGAACCGGCCTGACTGCTCCCAATGGGCGCGGGCCAAGTTTTCCCAGGAAGCGATGGTTACGCGTTATATACAGATTTACGAGCAACTACTGGACCGTTGAAACAGTGTGGCTGCTGAGCAGCTGCGCCAACAGTTCCTTCAAGTTGATCACCGCATAGGTAGACGCATAATCAGACATCGCATACGGGATAACGAGCTGACCCTCATGGATATATCCTCCGCATGAATATACCACATTGGGCACGTACCCTTCACGCTCCTTCCGGTTGGGCGTGAGCAGGGGCTGCTTTAAACGGCCGATTTCGCGTTCAGGGTTTTCAAGGTCGAGCAGCGATGCACCCAGTACATATTCACGCATGGGCCCTACGCCATGAGTAAGAACCAACCAACCCGCTTCTGTCTCCAGCGGTGAACCGCAATTACCCATCTGTATCAATTCCCAGGGTTCCCTGGGTGTCTGAATCAGTTTCGCTTCGCGCCATACATTCACCGTATCGGAATAAGCGATGTAATTGTTAACACCGTCGATGCGGCACAGCATCGCATATTTTCCATTAATCTTACGCGGAAACAAGGCCATTCCCTTATTCTGCGCAATATAACCATGCATGGGCAATACCTGGAAATGGCGAAAATCTTTCGTCATCAACAGCTTGGGCAGGATGGATATCCCGTCATACGCCGTATACGTGGCGTAGTACGTTACGCTTCCCTTGTCGCCAACAAACCGGACGAACCGGGCATCCTCAATACCGTTCTTCTCCGTATCAGCGATGGGAAAAATAACCCGTTCGCAAACCGAAGTATCGGCAGAAAAGGTCATTTCATAATGCGACGAGGCCAGCCATTTCACCTCCTGCAGGAACGCCAGGTTTTCCTGGCGGGGCTCAAGCTTAATCTGCACCTCCTTCAACGCATGCTTCAGTTCCTCATATGTAAACGTATCGTTCAATTGTTCACTGATGATTTCATACGCCTCATCGTTGCGATAACCGCTGTCGCTCCACATTTCCCGTAATTTCCGGAGAAAAGATTTCTTGTGATAGGTATGGTTCTTTACGTGTTCGGGAACTTCCAGCATTTTGCCCGGCGGCTCCACGTCGATATCCATATTCGCATCCAGCACTCCCTGCCGGAACACAATGGACGAAATATGCCCCTCTCCTGTAGCCCTGAAGCTGAGGATGACCCGCTTCTGTCCGCGGGCGAGCGCGGTTTGATCGGGATGCTCGATGATGGAAGGATTAAAGAAAGCCGCCGCTTCAATGGAATATTCCATGGTAAAATAGGAGCCGATGAGCAGCTTCAAGTGTTCGGGCAGCTCGGCATGTTCGATTTCCATCTGCTCCATTATCGGGGTAATCCGTTCAAAGTGCTTAGCAAATATCCGCTGTATGCTTCGGTGCCGTTTGGAATATTTGCGCAGCACCTGATTGAACACCTCATGCTGCGTGTGATCAGGAAGGGCCATTACGGCCATTATCAATCGTTTCGCCCGCTCATCTCCGGTATATAGAAACCTAGCAATCACCCTGCTGGAGTCCGGCTCAAATATCTTATCTTTTCTGACTACTGTTATTGGCATCTATTCAAACTAAATGAAAGCACTCCGCTCTTTTAAGGCAAAAGAAGTATTTTTATTAGAAAAAATAGCACAAAAGCCAAGTTTTTTTTAGACATTCGATTATGATTCGGTTGCTGGCAACAAAGGCATTGAACGGCTTCGATTGGATTGACCTGTCAGCCCCCACAGACGAAGAAATCAAGCAGGTGGCCGGGCAATATGCACTGCATGAAGCGTCTATTAAAGACAGCATGCAACCCGATCATCTACCTAAATATGAGCTGTTTGACAATTACACGTTTATCATCTTCCGGTTAATGGCTCCGGACGCTGCGCACGAGGCCGATACCATTCAGGAACTGACCAACAAACTATCCGTATTCTTCACCAAGGAATACCTGATTACCGTTCACCGGAAGGAACATCCCCTTGTTGAACAGGTTAAAATAAAGCGTATAGACAACGGCAAATGCGACTCTACGCTTAATCTGCTGAACGCCTTGATCCGGGAGTCGTTACTGACGTTCGAACAGCCGGGCATCAAACTTTCGGAAACCCTCGATTATTACGAGGAACGGGTATTCCTCCGGCAGCAAAAATCACCCATACTCCGTGGGTTGTATTTCGTGAAACGAAAAATAGACGTTATCCGGAAGCTGATGTTACTGTCGTTCGAAATTGTGGACAATATCGACTCCGCCGAGCAAAGCAACGCATACACCCGTGACCTCCGCGATTTGTATGTCCGCACCCAGACATTGTTCGACAGCTTATCAGAAAACACCGCTCAACTGCTTTCCGTCTACTTCTCCCTGGCTTCACAACGTACCAATGAAACCATGCGGGTGCTGACGATTTTTTCCGTGTTCTTCATGCCGCTTACCTTCGTTGCCGGCATCTATGGGATGAATTTCGAGCATATGCCTGAGCTGGCCTGGCCATATGGTTATCCGGCTGTAATGGCGCTTATGATAGCCATTTCTGCAGCCATTTATTTCTGGTTCAAACGTAAAGGGTGGCTGTGACCGCTATTTTTTGGGCACCGTAGCCACAAAATCCTTCAGATAATACGGCTCAAAATAGGCAACGTCTTGGAATTTCCCCTGCAAAAATGTTTCATAGGCGAAGCGGCTCATGTGCCTTGCGGAGTTTTTGAATCCGGGAACGACCTGTACGTGCGCTTTGCCGACAAACAGTTGCTCAAATTTATCCGCACCGCTGCCAAACAGGATGATTCGCTCGCTTCCGGTTATCCCGTTGAACGAATGCTCATCGATGATGTTAGCTGACGGCGGGGCAATACAATGCAACCGATGGTCAAAAATCGCTGAATAGACCTCCATCCTGCGGGCATCCACCATAGGACACAGCCGAGTGTCCGCATCGATGTTTTCTTCCTGCAACGCCACAAACCCTTCCGCCATGCCCCTGAGGGTATCCAGCGCAATAAGAGGCAAACCGGCAGCATAACAAAGCCCTTTTGCTGTGGAAACCCCAATGCGCAGCCCGGTATATGATCCGGGCCCCTTACTGACGGCTACGGCCGCGAGATCGGTGAATGACAGCCCGCAGGCTTGCAGCACATCGGATATCAACAGGGTGAGCTGCGACGCATGTACATTGGGTTCATCGAGCTCGCGGTATTCCATCGTAACGCCATTCTCTGACAATGCCACGGCGCATACCTGCGTCGCGGTCTCGATTTGGAGGATATATTGACTGGCCATGATATATGGGTGCGAAGTTAGTGATTTTTTTTGGTGGTGGTGGGTGGTCGGTGATGGGGGGTGGGTGGTGGGTGATGGGTGGTCGGTGATGGGTGATCGGTGATCGGTGGTCAGCGATGGGTGGTCGGTGATCGGTGATGACTATGGCACAGGGTCGTGGCCATGGCCGCCCCAGGGATGGCAACGGGCTATCCGCTTAACTGCCAGCCAGCCGCCCCGGAACGGCCCGTGCCGCCGGATGGCTTCGACGGCATACTGGGAACAAGTGGGGGTGTAACGGCAGGAAGCGCCGAGCATGGGCGACAGCAAAAGCTGATAAGCCCGGATAATCACCAGGAAAAAACCGCTGATCAAGGGTTTTATGATACGCTCCCAGATAAACCGGACTGGCCTCATGGATTCTCTCGCTGCAATTTCTTCATTACCTCAGCCATCTGCCTGTACATATGCCCGTAATCGGGCTTGCCGTCACCCACATACTGGATAGCCAACGCCAACCCGTAGGGATGTTTTTCGAGCGCCGGAAACAGCAGCCCGTTTTTCTGAAGACGGTAAGCCTCCCGCATACGCCTTTTCAAGCGGTTGCGTTGTACGGCATGCGGAAAACGGCGTTTAGCGGCAGATAGTAATACCTGCACCTTGGGATTTAATCCGTCGACACGGAGGAAAGTAACGCGGTAAGGATATATAAAAAAAGAAGAACCATGGTGGAAGAGGCGTTCAATCAACCGCTTACTACACAACCGTTCTTCTTTGGGGAATCTATGTCTTTCCATCATCGATGACATATCCGAAACCGGTTGAAGGCTCCGGACGCAAGCAGTCACCGGCAATGCAACTTTAGGCTTTATGACGGCCTTCGTCCGATACAGATAGGCGCTTCCGGCCTTTTGCACGCCTGGCAGCCAATACGCGACGGCCGTTGGCGGTGCTCATGCGCTCCCTAAACCCATGCTTATTCCTTCTTTTCCGTAGCGAGGGCTGAAATGTTCTCTTCATGACGCTTAATATCTTATGTAAAAACTTCCGAAAATGAGAGCGCAAATGTACGGGATAAAAGTATAAATATCAAATTTATCGACGATAATTTTCCTATACTGACCTTAACGGCCGGCGCTTTACCGGCTTAGGTGAACTTAATTTTATGCAAATCATTGAATGTGTGTTATATTCGTGGCGTGATGAAATGGATGCTTTGCTGTATAGTCATTTTCGGCCTGCTGCCCGCCGGTGCCCGGTGTTTTCCGGCAGATAGCACGCTGTACCGCATATATGACGCACAGCAACAACGGGAAATCACCTTGCCGGAATTGGTTACTGCCCTGGGCGGCGCCGACGTGGTGTTCTTTGGCGAAGAACACAATGATTCAGCAGCCCATGTATTGCAATATGCGTTATTGCAGGCGCTGGATGAGCACTATGACGGGTTGGCCTTGTCTATGGAAATGTTCGTGAGTGATGACCAATTGGTCTTGGACGAATACCTGACCGGCCTCATTACGGAACGCAATTTCCGTAACGATGCCACATTATGGCCCAACTATAACGATTACCGGCCCATGATAGAATACGCCAAAACAAGGGGGATAGCCGTACTGGCCGCAAACGCACCGAGCCGCTACACTAACCGGGTAACCCGAGAAGGCTTGGAAAGCCTGAAATTGTTGGATAAGGCTGCAAGGGCTTTGCTTGCCCCGCTGCCCATTGATACGCTTACCGGGCCTTATTACCGCAAGTTCAGCGAACTGATGGGTGGCCACGTGGGGATGAGCGGCCTGAACATTTACCAAAGCCAGAACCTGTGGGATGCGACCATGGCCTATCGCATCAGCAGATTAGCCAAAAGAAAAAAGGTGAGGAAAATCCTGCACCTTAACGGCCGCTTTCACAGCGATGAAAAGCTGGGAACGGTGGCGCACCTACGGACATACGCGCCCCGGCTCACCGTTGCCAATATATCCTGTTTTCCCTACAACGGGCCTGGGCAACCCGACTGGAACACGTTCAGCCACTTGGGCGATTTCATTATCCTGACGGTGCCTCGACAGCCTTAGCCCTGAACGCCCGGGAGCGCGCCCCCCTTCAGTCAACGTCGGGAAGCATCAAAAAAGGCGCCTTGCGGCGCCTCTGCTAAACGATTATTGCTTAGCCCGTAACAAGTCTCTGATTTCAGTAAGCAGCACTTCTTCCTTGGTCGGAGCCGGCGGTGCCGCGGGGGCTGCCTCCTCCTTACGTTTCAGGGAATTTATCCCCTTGATCATTAAGAAAATGAAAAACGCTACGATGAGGAACTGAATCACCACATTGATGAAATTACCATATCTAATAGCCACCTCCGCTATACCGGCAGCCTCATCACCGGGTTCGATAACATATTTCATCTCGGCAAAATCAACCCCTCCGGTTAAATAACCGATCGGCGGCATGATGACATCGTCTACCAACGAGGTAACAATCCTACCGAATGCCCCGCCGATGATTACACCGACAGCAAGGTCAACCACGCTTCCGCGCATGGCGAATTCCTTGAACTCTTTGAAAAATCCCATAAATAAACGGTTAAGTAATGAATTAATTTTTCCTATCCCTAAATTGATAATTTTCCATATTTATACAAATTTTTTTTCAAAAGATTTCCCAGCCTGATTGGGGCCAAGACGGCCGGGAACACTATTAACCGCAACGAACACATTTTTACAATATTTTATTAATTTTAATCTGTGTGTATCATAATCCATAAATAAATTTATATTTGTATGATTGCATATGGCGTTGCTAAGGCAACATTATAAACACTATCTATTGACATGATGCCTACTTGGCAAGATTAGTTTACATGACAGAGGTATTGATAGCTGACGATCACGGAATCGTGAGACTTGGCACGTCTATCGTGATAAAGGAGGCATTGCCCTTAGCCAACATCACCCAGGCCGGAGATGTTGACGAACTCATCAGATTTTTGTCTGAGAAGCAGTATGACTTATTGCTGCTGGATATCAATATGCCGGGCGGCAATAATATCACAATGGTTGAGAAAGTTCTGGCTGTCCAGCCCGGCATCAAGATACTGGTATTTTCCTCTTATGACGAAACGCTGTATGCACTGCGCTACCTGCAGGCCGGCGCTTCAGGCTATTTAAGTAAAAACGCATCGAAGACTGAACTGAAAAATGCCATCCTCGCCGTAGTACAACGCGGTAAGTACATGAGTCCGGAAATACAAGAGCTGTATTACCACACGCTGACGATGGGCAAATCGTTTATTGCGGCCGACAATCCCCTCAATAAGCTTTCCAACCGGGAGGTTGACGTTGCCAAATACCTAGTGCAGGGTATGGGCATACAGGACGTATCCAAAACACTTAATCTCAGTACATCCACGGTAAGCACTTACAAAACCCGTATTTTTGAAAAACTCCAGGTGAACAATCTCGTGGAGCTGATAGAAAAATTCCGTTTATATTCCGGATCCTGAACCTTATCCCTGCAATTTATCAATGGTCATTACCGGTATGTCGCGCACGTTGGGGAGCGACAGTTCCTTTTTTCCGCTATATGCATAGCCGGCTGTTTCATCGAGCTCCCATAGCATCGGTTTGAGGAAGCCGACCGCCGTCTGATAACCCTGCACCACCGCAGCGAAGTTGCCGGTGTCTTTTGAATTCCTGGCCTCGTTCTCAATTTCGTACGGCCCGCGGAATCCTTTTTCATTGAGCAGGTCGATGAAGGCGCGCCAATCCATACTATCGGTACCCCCGAAGCCCGGCAACATCGCTTCGTAATGATGCCTATCCCAGTCGTTGAGGGGCGTATCGACATCGGCTTTTGCGGCCAGGTTCTCATCCACAGCTTGCATCGGATACATACCTCCCCAATCTACCCGGGCCCTGGTTTTCAGGTTACGGGTGGCTTTCACATGAATGCGGTGTATGCGTGAAATATCGCTTTGGGCTATGACATCGATGGGGTCGGTATGCTGCCAAACATCATGAGACGGATCGTATATTTCCCCGTGCGCCTTACTCGGGATAAGCGCATACATGAGCTTACGCGCGGCTAAAACACCTGGCAGGTTGTTGTACGTCGTGGCATAGGAGGCCGGTCTCCATCCCTCCATGGGACAATTTTCATACAAAATGGTGACGCCTAACCCTTCGGCATACCTGATAATGGGTTCGAAAACGCGCCGGTATTCATCCAGGTTCTTCTGGAACCCTCCTTCTTCTGCTCCCAATTCATGATTGTAGCCGACAAACGTTCCCACTTTCACATCGTTGGCATCTCCCCCTAAAAGGTACGCTATGCGGATGAGCTTGAGCAGGTGGTTCTGGTTTTTGATCCGATCTGCCGGGTCGCCCCCGATTATGTTCTCAAATGCTCCCAGCGACAGTCCGAGGCCGGCATCATTGAAATGGCTTAACAATTGTTTGGCTGTATCTGGCGTAAACCGATCATAATCAAGGTGCGTGGCCGTATGGTCCTTACGGGTGCCGTCCCGCCTGAAAACGCATAGATCGATCCCTTGGGCACCGATCTTTTGGGTGACGGCAATAAGGTCCGCTAAGGCGGATTTATCGAATGCGGAGCTCATTACCCATATAGGGTTATTTCGTTTACGGGTCATCCCGCGATGATACGAAAATTACCCTATATCGTCAAGCGCTGTGTGGCGGTCCGGCGAAACAGGCCAAGTCTGCACCAAAAAAGAAAAAGCCCTGATTATCCAGGGCTTTCCAACGTTGAACGTCCTGTCAACGTGATGCCTATTTTGTGTTTTTTGCTTCTTGTATCTCCAAACGGATGGCCTGAGCCAAATTCTTCACTTCCTGCAACCCCTTCCGCACACGGGTACCAGCAGCATTGTTACCCTTGTTAAAGAACTTGTCTGCGTCTGCGTCCAGTCCTTCGATCAAGCTTTTTAGCTCATTAAATTTTTGAATACTTGCCATAATAATACTCCTTTAGTTTTGATTTAATTAAGTTAATAATCTACAGTGGGTTAAAAGTAGAATCTTTTTTCGGAAAAACAAACTTTAGTATGGCCAAAACAGGCTGTAAAGGCACTTTTTTTTCCACAACCACGATGGCGCCGTACAAGCAGGCGTAAATTAAAAAATCACAACGTACTGAAAATCAATACAATACATTTAATCCTAAACTAAAAAACAAAAACACCCGAAAAATGCTTTTTAAGCAGTTTCCGGGCGTCTTTTTTTTCTGAACAGCTGTTTTTTTAATCCGATTGCACGGATACGGCCTGCTTATAATAACCGGCATTGAGTTTTTCGCTGATTGCGGTGAACGCCTCAAGGGTATAGTTCACGTCTTCCTGAGTGTGCATTGCCGTGGGGATGAGCCGCAATTCGATGAGGCCTTTCGGGATGACCGGATATACCACAATAGAGCAGAATATGCCATGCGTTTCGCGTAAGTCGCGAGTCAGTGCGGTGGCCTCCTGAAGGTCGCCTTTAAGAAAGACCGGGGTGACCATCGTGTTGGTTGCACCGATATCGAAACCGCGTTCGCGCAGCCCGTTCTGTAGCGACCGGGCAACGTTCCACAGTCGCTCTCTCAGTTCCGGACTGCTCTTCAGCAGTTCGAAACGCTTCCTAAGCCCCAATACCATGGGCATGGGCAACGACTTCGCGAACGTCTGCGACCGCATGTTGTAACGCAGATAGGTGATAACCGGTCTTGTGGCTGCCACGAAGGCCCCAATTCCCGCCATGGACTTAGCGAAAGTTCCGAAGTAAATATCAATCTCATCCATACAGCCCTGTGCTTCATGCGTACCTGCGCCGGTAGCCCCCATGGTTCCGAAGCCATGGGCATCGTCGACAAGCATACGAAAGCCGTATTTGGCTTTCAGCGCTGCGATTTCTTTCAATTGGCCCTGAACACCCGACATTCCGAAAACGCCTTCTGTAATCAACAATACCGAGCCGCCATTGGCGTGGGCCAGTTTAGTGGCGCGAATCAACTGTCGTTCGCAACTTTCAATGTCATTATGGCGATATACAAACCGCTTGCCGATATGCAATCTTACGCCGTCAATTATGCAGGCGTGCGATTCGGCATCATAAACTATCACGTCATTCCGGTCTACCAGCGCATCAATGATAGAGACCATTCCCTGATAGCCGTAGTTCAAAAGAAAAGCATCCTCTTTGCCGACGAATGTAGCGAGGTTCTGTTCCAACTCTTCGTGATAGACGCTATTTCCTGACATCATCCGAGCCCCCATGGGGTATGCCATCCCGAAATCCGCCGCCGCTTTCGCGTCCACCGCCCTGACTTCGGGATGATTGGCTAAACCGAGGTAGTTGTTCAGGCTCCAGACCAAGTGCTCTTTGCCGTTAAATAACATACGGGGCGCAATCTCTCCTTCCAATTTAGGAAATGAAAAATAACCGTGCGACCACTCATAGTGCTGGCCTATCGGCCCGAGGTTTTTCGCAATTTTATCAAATAAGTCCAATATCGTTGTTCAATATTAATTGTACAAAAATTGTTTGCAAAGATAAACTTTATATCAAAAGGTAACAACAGACCAATTCATTCCTATGGACGGCACTGCAATCAACGTTTTGCTAAAAAAAACTGTTTGGTTCCAATTCAGCCGAATCTTTACCAAACAGTTAATTGAATGATGGAGCACAGCAGATCAGCGGACTAATCTACATTATCGTGCAAAAACGAGTTGTTCGGCCTGATTTCCGTGATTCCTTCTTCGGTTGACAGCGTAAACCGCGACACCTGGGATTCCGATGAATGCGGAACATCTTCGAGGGCCATTTGTTTTCTTCGGTAAGCCGGTTCGGTTTCCAGCTCCTGTAAGCCGTTTGCCGACTTGAGTTTCATGCTCAATTCCTTCAGGCGGAGAATGCGCTCTTTGGTCTTCAGCAGCTGCTCCTCCACGAATTCCGGTGTCTTGTGGGAATCGCCTCCCGGCACTGTTCCGGCAGGTTGCGGCGTTACCTCTGCCTTAGGCTCAGGCACTTCCGGTTCCGGTTCGGCTTCACGCCGTTCTTCGATACGGGACGACGGGATTTCGAAGTGGAACGCGGAGGGCGTAACTTTTACCTCATATCCGTCGTCATTGCTACGTTCCTCTTCTGCCGGCTCATTCTGGGGCGACAATGTATGGCGGATGATACCGTCGTTGTCAGGCGTGCTGTTCCGCAGCTGCGGCTTAGCGGTAGCGGCGGCACTGAACAGGTCCACTTGCTGGGCCGTTGGGCGGATGGTATGCGGTGTTACGGCCGGCTTTGCCGTTTCTTCCTCCCGCATCTCGTTACTCTCTTTCTGTACAAACTGGTTAATGGGTTTGATGTAAGGTGTTTTCGGTTCCTCGGGAGTAAGCGGTATTTCGATACGTTCGTTTTCCCGTTCCTGCCTGCGCTCCTCTGAAGTTTGAAAACCGGTTGCGATGATCGTGACGGACAACTCGTTTTCCAGCGACTCGTTGATACAGTTTCCCCAAATCAGATCTGCTGACAGCCCTGCTTTTTCCTGGATGTAATCGGTGATAACCGTTACCTCATCCATAGTCACCTCCTGTTTGCCGGAAGTGATGTTGAGCAAGATATAACGGGCTCCCTGTATCTCATTATCTTTCAGCAGCGGCGACGCCAATGCACCTTCCACGGCACGCAGCGCACGCTGTTCGCCTTCTGCCACAGCATTACCCATGATAGCCACACCGCTGTCGTTCATTACCGTACGTACGTCCTTAAAGTCAACGTTAACATACCCCGGAATCGTGATGATTTCCGCGATACCTTTCGCGGCCGTGGTGAGGATATCATCTGCCTTGGCGAAAGCTGCCGTCATGGTCAGGTTGCCGAATATATCCCTCAGCCTGTCATTGGAAATCACCAGGTAGGAATCGACATACTTCTTGAGCTCTGACAATCCTTCATCAGCCTGCATCCTTCTTCTTTTGCCCTCAAAAGCAAAGGGTGTGGTAACGATGGCCACGGTAAGGATGCCCATTTCTTTGGCAGCCTTGGCCAATACCGGACTTGCGCCCGTACCTGTGCCACCCCCCATGCCGGCGGTTATGAACAGCATCTTGGTATTGGACCCCAACATGCGCTTGATGTCTTCTATGCTTTCGATGGCTGAGTTCTCCCCCACTGTGGGATCTGCGCCGGCCCCCATCCCTTCGGTAAGGCTTGCACCCAATTGGACTTTATTGGGAATCGGACTCAGTTCGAGGGCCTGTGCATCCGTGTTGCAAACGATGAAATCCACACCGCTGATCCCTTGCTTATACATGTGGTTGACCGCATTTCCGCCCCCACCGCCAACGCCAATTACCTTAATAATTGCCGATTGCTCCTTTAACATTTCAAATTTAAAAGACATATCTCAATCGTATTTTGCTCCAACAGAGCGTGATACAAATCTAATTTTGACCCTATATTCGTAGTGTAATAATAGCACTTTTTACACAATAGTTTTCCACAATTGTTAATAATGTGGAAAAAACAGCCGTTGTTGAAAACTATTTCTTCCCGAGGTAAGTTTCGTCATCGATTTCATTACCGTCTTTGATGATATCCCTGAACCATTTGAAGAAACCTTTCTCCTTGTTGCCTTTTTCGGTAATCTCTCTTACCGACATGGGTGAGCCGTTTTTCTGATGCATTTCCTCCTGTTCCTCCTCGGCCTGAATACCTTTAATAAGCAAGCCGATTCCGGTGGCATACAGGGGGCTTTTCAATTCATCGTACACGTTTTTCGGCAACACCTCGTTCTTTGCCAGGTGCTCATTGGGGAAGCCCACGCGGCAATCGATTCCGGTGATATATTCCACCAGTTGCACCAGGTGCTTTAACTGCGCACCGCCCCCGGTGATGACGATACCCCCGATAAGCTTGTTTTCGTAACCCGAAGATTTGATTTCATAATACACATGTTCAATAATTTCTTCCATACGGGCTTGGATGATATAGGCGAGGTTCTTGACGGAAATCTCTTTCGGCTCGCGTCCGCGGAGCCCCGGTACACAGATAACCTCATTTTCTTTATTTTCGTCGGCCAGCGCTGAACCGAAGCGGATTTTCAGCAATTCCGCCTGATTGCGCAACACGGCGCACCCCTGTTTAATGTCTTCGGTAACGATGTTGCCTCCCAACGGGATTACGGCTGTATGACGGATGATTCCCTCGTGGAAGATGGCTACGTCGGTGGTACCGCCGCCGATGTCCACCAACACTACACCGGCATCTTTGTCTGCCTCGTCCAATACCGCTTCAGACGATGCCAGCGGCTCCAGGATGAGATCCTGCACTTCCAGCGTGGCATTGTCTATGCATTTTTTGATGTTTTTAATGGCACTCACATGTCCGGAGATGATGTGGAAATTGGCTTCCATCCGGCGGCCTGCCATCCCGATGGGATCTTTGATGCCCGGCTCGTTGTCTATGGTAAACTCCTGCGGCAGTACATGGATGATTTCCTCACCCGGAGGCAACACCAGTTTATACATGTCTTCAATGAGCCGCTCGATATCCAGCCGGCTGATTTCGCTGTCGTCTTTCCGGGTCAGGATGCCGCGGTGCTGGATACTTTTGATGTGCTGGCCGGCAATCCCAACATTCACCACCTTGATGTCGACGTTGGACTGGGCACCGGCTTCCTCCACCGCCTGAACGATGCTATTTACCGTTTTCTGGATATTGGCCACAACTCCCCTGCTCACTCCGGATGATTCGGCTTTTCCAACGCCCAGTATCTCAATTTTGTTATTGCTGCTCCTCCTGCCGACCGTGACGCATATTTTGGTGGTACCAATATCAAGTCCCACGACGATTGGCGAGTCTTTTTCAGTTGTCACTTTTGTCTTCATAACTATTGTGTATTGATGCTATTATTTATACGACGTTTGTTAAATGGTATCCTTCGTTACGATATTATCTTCCGGATTGAACTTTTCGTCCCGCTCGCAGACAATCTGGCCGGCATATTTAAGGTTCACGGACTTGTAGGCTCCAATACCGGTTTTTGGTACGATTTTGCTGTAAAACAGCCTCAGCTTTTCAAATTTCCGATCCAGCGAGTCGGCATTGCCCAGTATAATCTGCTGCTTACCTACACGTGGCACAAGTTCAATATCCCGTTGCTGGTTAACATACAACTGAACCACCTGACTGCTCCAAAGGCTGTCGGCATTGATAAACCGGGCGGTTTCGAAAATATCTTTAACCACCTGGCCGTGCATGGTATCGAGCACGCCATTGTAAGGTTCTGCGATGTACCCGTTGGCCACCGGTACCCGCGGCACATATTTGAGCGACACCGGCATCTTCAACCCTTCCTGATCAATGTAAAAGTCCGGCCCGCCGTTGCCAATTATCCTAACTACGGCCTCCCGTTGCCTGACGCGCACCGTCAGCATTCCGTTCATGTCGGTTGTCACGGTGGCCGAAAACACATAAGGTATCTGGCGTAGGTCCCGCTCCATATCGTGGATGGGTATGCTTTCCAGCGTACGTCCTTGCAGTTCGCCGTATTTTTCGACTAATGTGGCTAAAATCTCTTTCTGCTCGATAAATGCCTCGTTGCCCAGCACGATGACCCGCACCGTTGAACAGGCCTGTTCGCTGCTTTTCATGCTGATGAATCCCATAAGCGATATCAGTGCACCCAGCACCGCAAGCGCAGCAATGCCATATGCCAGGTTACGCCAATTGATCCGATGCCAAAAACCGCTACGCATGTTCCAGAATGGCTTTCATAGGTTCAACCAATAAATCAATATCACCTGCCCCCACGGTTACCACCAATGGCGGGCGTTTATGCCTCACGTAGTCCAATACGCCCTGAGCGTTTATCAGGTGCTTGTCGGCCACGGCTATCTTTTCGAGCAGCATCCGCGAGTTCACTCCGGGTATCGGCAATTCCCTGGCCGGATAGATGTCCATTAACAGCAAGGTATCCGCCAGGGCCAATACCGCTGCAAATTCATCCGCAAAATCTCGTGTACGCGTGTAAAGGTGCGGCTGGAAGACCACGGTTAAGGCCCTATCGGGATAAAGCTGTTTTACTGCGGAGAGGAATGCCCTCAGCTCTTCGGGGTGATGCGCGTAATCGTCGATATAAACGGCGCTATCGGACTTGATGACGTATTCAAACCGCCGCTTCACACCGGAAAAACTGGATAAGGCACGAACAATCTGACCGGTATCAATACCCAATTGACGTGCAACGGTGATGGCTGCCACAGCGTTTTCAACATTATGCGTCCCCGGCACACCGAGGTGCACCGAAGGGATCCTTCCTTCGCTCCACACATAGTCGAAGTAAAACTCGCCCGCTACAATACGGATGTTATCCGCAAAGGCATCAGCGGATTCGGTTGCGGAATAGCGGATGGTGGCTTCAAACGGCAGCCCGCTTTTTACAATACCGACACCATCATCTTGCAGTTGGCCCAGGAATAAACGGAACGACTCGTGAAGGTGATCCTTATCACCGTAAATATCAAGGTGATCCGCATCGGCCGACGTGACCACAGCGATATCGGGGTATAACGTCAGGAACGACCGATCGTATTCATCGGCTTCAACCACAATCACATTGTTGTCCGAAAAAAGAATATTGCTTTGGTAATTGGTACTGATACCGCCCAGGAAGGCCGAACAATCATAGCCGCTATCTTTCAAAATATGGGCGATAAGTGTAGACGTGGTAGTTTTTCCGTGGGTGCCGGCCACTGCGATGGTAAATCTATCCCGACTGATTAACCCTAACACCTGTGACCGCTTGAACAGGGTATGTCCCAGCCCGTGAAACCGGTTGAGGATATTCAGTTCAGCAGGCACCGCCGGGGTATATATAACCAGGGTATGTTTGTCGACCGTCTTAAAAGCGTCGTCTACCACGGAAAAGTCGTCAGCATAGCTCACGGGAATACCTTCGGAAACGAGTTGCTTGGTGAGTGCCGTTTCCGTCTTGTCATATCCTGCCACAACGCATCCCAGATGACGGAAATAACGTGCCAGGGCACTCATGCCAATGCCACCTATTCCGATAAGATACACGTACCTGATGCTGTCGACATTCATATATTATAATTTACCTTAGCGTATCCATTGTTAATCTTTTCTGTTTGCCAGTTGCAGCACCTCCCGTGCAATCACCTCATCGGCGTCCAAAATCGCCAGTTCTGCGATATGGGTGCGCAATGTACTGCAACGGGCTTCATCGCCCAGCAGTTGCAATGCAGTTTGAATCAAGTGAAGCGGTGCTTCGGCATCGGTAACCATCACTGCGGCGTTCCTGTCTACCAATGCTTTGGCGTTTTTGGTTTGGTGGTCTTCCGCCACATTGGGCGAAGGGACTAAGATCACCGGCTTGCCCACGGCGCAAAGCTCGGCAATCGTGCCTGCCCCAGCACGCGCAATGATGATGTCTGCTGCCGCATAGGCCAAATCCATACGATGGAGGAAGGCGGTAAGCGTTATCCGGTCGGGATATTTCTCCGCCACCATGGGCTTCAATGCTTCATAATAATATTGGCCGCACTGCCAGATCAGCTGCACATCTGCCGCTACCAAGCTGCCCAGCCCCTGCAGCATGCATTCATTCAATGTGCGTGCACCCAGGCTGCCCCCGGTTAGCAGGATGGTTTTCCGCCCTGGAGACATGCCGAAGTATTCCAGGGCTTCCGCCCGCTTATGTTGGATGTCTACCGATTCGCGCCTTATGGGATTACCGGTAAACAACAGCTTGTCTTTTGAAAAAAACCTGTCCATCCCCTCGAAAGCCACACAAATCCGATCAACCTTGCGCCCCAAGCGCTTGTTGGTGATGCCGGCATAAGAGTTCTGCTCCTGGATGAGACAGGGGATCCCCATGCCAGAAGCGGCCAGCAGCAACGGTCCGGAAGCGTAGCCTCCTACCCCTACCGCCACATCCGGCTTGAAGTCGCGGATGATCTGCCTGGCGCGGCGGAGACTCTTGTACAACTTGAAAGGCAGCGCAAGATTTTTCCACAGCGACTGCCGGTTAATACCTTGAATATCCAGGCCAACGATTTCATATCCCGCGGCGGGCACTTTTTCCATCTCCATCCTGCCGATTGCTCCTACAAACAACAGCTGGGTGTCAGGGGCCAGGCGTTTTAACGCGTGGGCAATGGCCACGGCGGGAAAAATATGCCCTCCCGTGCCTCCTCCGCTGATGATGATCCGTTTTGCCATATCGTTATTATCCAATATTATCCCCTTACGTTATCCCATTGCCGGGATTTCACCGACCACTACCTTTTTATTCCGATCAATTAATTCCTTCCCTTTTAGTTCATCAATATTGCGGCTAACGCTCAGGATGATCCCGAAAGCAACGCTGGTAAACAAGATGGAAGTCCCCCCCATGCTTACCAGTGGCAGTGGAATACCCGTAACCGGCCCTAACCCTACGGCCACAGCCATGTTTCCGAGCGCCTGCAAGGTTAAGCTAAACCCTAACCCCGCCGCGAGCAGCGCCCCGAATGCTTTGGGGCTAAGGGTGACAATGCGTATACACCTGAACATGAGTGCCACATACAGGCATACCAATATAAAACCACCGACCGTTCCGTATTCCTCCACAATGATTGCGAAAATAAAATCCGAATAAGGATGCGGGAGCACATTACGCTGCGTACTGTTGCCGGGTCCTTTTCCCAGCAGGCCGCCCGTTGCAATGGCAATCTTGGCGTGGTCAGATTGGAAAGATTTATCATCATCGGCAGCTTCTCCGCTAAGGTACGTTTCCACGCGGGACATATAGGTCTGCCGACGTGGTCCCAGGGCTACCACCAAAATAAGCAGCACAAAAACACCAAAGCAAACATAAGCTATTTGTTTGATACTAATCCGTCCGATAATCAGCAGCAGCACACTTACACCGAACAACATCAAAGCGGTGGAAAGGTTTGCCGGCGCGATGAGCACGAAGATGAGGCATACCGACCCCATGATGGGAAGGAAAGCCTTTTTTACATCTTTTATATTTTCCTGCTTACGGGTCAGCGTACGGGCCAAAAACGTAATTAACGCCAGCTTAGCCAAATCGGAAGTCTGGAATGTCTGGTTAATCACCGGTATGGTCACCCAACGATTCGCCTCGTTTATGGTATTACCGAACAATAACGTATACAACAGCAGCGGGATGGTAATCGCCATCAGGATTTTAGAAATCCCGGCATACCAGCGGTAGTCCAACAAATGAGAAAAGTACATCAACGCAAAGCCGCCGAATATCAATAAGGTGTGTTTAATCAGGTACACCTCCGTTCCCTTACCCTCTTTATAGGCCAGCGTACCCACCGAGCTGTACACAGCAAGCAGCGACCACACAGACAATACGATGATGATAATCCACAACCAGCGGTCACCTTTTAACTTTGAAAACGCCTGTTCCATTCTTTCTTCATTAAATTGAACCAATCACCAATCACCAACTGCCACAATCACAGATTCATTACGGCCTCTTTAAACTGGTCGCCTCGATCTTCAAAATTCTTGAACCAGTCGAAACTTGCACACGCCGGCGACAGCAGTACGGTATCACCTTTTTGCGCGAGGTGTGAAGCGATTTCAACTGCATCCCTCATATTCGCGCTATTAACCATAATCTGGGTGTCTTCCTCCAGCGCGTCGTATATTCTGGAGTTGTCTTTTCCGATACACACGATAGCCCGCACTTTGGTACGTACCAGATCGCGTAGCATCTCGTAGTCATTACCTTTATCTACGCCACCCATAATCAGCACGATTTTGGGTGGGAGGCTTTCCAGTGCGTACCAAACGGCATTGACGTTGGTCGCCTTCGAGTCATTGATATAATTTACCCCTGCAATGCAGGCCACAAATTCCAGGCGGTGCGGGATGTTCCTGAACGACCCCATGCTTTCCTTCATGGAAGCGTTACGGAGCTCCTGCGCTTTGGCCACCAATCCGGAAGCCATATTGTTGTACACGTTGTGTTTACCCTGTAGGGAAAGTTCATGAATATCCATCGTAAATGTATCTTGATAAGGTACGTTAATCACTATTTCTTCTTGATCATTCAAATACGCTCCGGGCTGCAGTTTATCCGTCAAACTGAACGGCAGCGCCATCGCTACGGGGTGATGTTTTTTTAACCCCTCCGTTGTAATCGGATCGTCCGCACAGTAGATGAACAGGTCGCCCGGCTGCTGGTTGCGGATGATGCGGAACTTCGAATCCACATAATTTTCCAGCTTATGTTCATATCTGTCCAGGTGATCTGGTGTAATATTGAGCAATACCGCCACGTCCGCACGGAAATACTCCATATCATCCAGCATAAAACTACTGATTTCCAGCACGTAACAATCGTATTGTTCGTTTGCCACCTGCAAGGCGAAGCTTCTTCCGATATTACCTGCCAACCCCACGTTAAGGCCACCCTGGCTCAGGATATACCATGTGAGCATGGTTGTGGTAGATTTACCGTTTGATCCGGTTATACATATCAGTTTGGCATCGGTATACTGCGCGGCAAACTCTATCTCACCGATCACGGGAATCCCTTTGGAGATAAGCTGCCGTATGATGGGCACGGTTCGCGGTATTCCGGGGCTTTTGACCACCAGGGCAGCATCCAATATTTGCGCTTCGCTGTGTTTTCCCTCTTCATAGGGTATGCCTGCGTCTTCCAAATGTTGCTTATAGCGGGGCGCTATGGCACCTGCATCAGAAACCCACACGTCAAACCCTTTTTGCTTTGCCAATATAGCGGTGCCCACCCCGCTTTCCCCTGCGCCGAGGATAACGAGCTTGCCTTGCTGCGGATAATGATATGTTGGTATGGCCGCCATAGTTACCTCACTTTCAATGTAACGATGGTCAGGATGGCCAGTATGATGCCCAATATCCAGAACCTCGTTACGATCTTCGCTTCATGGTATCCCTTTTTCTGGTAATGATGATGCAATGGCGACATCAGAAAAATCCGCCGCCCTTCCCCGTATTTCCGCTTTGTGTATTTGAAGTAGGAAACCTGCAGGATAACCGACAGGTTTTCGATGAGGAACACTCCGCAGAGTATGGGGATAAGCAATTCTTTCCGGATAAGCACCGCAAATGCAGCGATGATGCCACCGATGGCCAGGCTGCCGGTGTCGCCCATAAATACCTGTGCAGGATAGGAGTTATACCAAAGGAAACCTGTGCAAGCGCCAACAAATGCTCCCGCAAAAATTACCAGCTCGCCCGAATTGGGGATATACATGATATTCAGGTAATCCGAGAAGATCACGTTGCCCGACACATAAGCCAATATAGCCAGCGTTCCCCCGATGGTAGCCGACGTACCCGTTGCCAGTCCATCAATGCCGTCGGTGATATTGGCACCGTTGGATACGGCCGTAACAATAAACACAACAAATACCAGAAAAACCAGAAAAGTGACCGTAGCGCTATTGAGGCCAAACAGACTCAGCACCTTGGCGTAATCGAATTCATTGTTTTTGTAGAATGGTATGTTTGTTTTAGTTGATTTCACATCCCGAGTGTAATACGTTTCATCCGAACCCTCGCGCAGGCGCAATTCAGCTTCCGGCATCAATTTCGGATTGGTGACCTGTTCGCGCACCACAATGTCGGGATGAAAATACATGGTGCAGGCGATAAGGGTTCCGAGCCCCACCTGTCCGACCACCTTGAAACGACCGGCGAGTCCCTCCTTATTTTTCCGGAACACTTTGATATAGTCGTCAACAAAACCGATGGTACCCATCCAGACGGTCGTTATGAGCATGAGAATAACATAGATATTTTCCAATTTCGCAAATAACAAGGTGGGGATGAGGATTCCGGCCAAAATAATCAGTCCGCCCATGGTAGGCGTGCCCTGCTTCTGTTTTTCCCCTTCCAGCCCCAGGTCACGGATGGTTTCTCCGACCTGACGGGCTCGCAGCACACGAATCAAACGGCTGCCATACCCTGTAGTAATGATAAGCGACACAATAACCGCCATTGCGGTACGGAACGAGATGTATTGAAACAAACCCGATCCGGGCACATGCATGTATTGTTCTATCCAGTTAAAAAAATAATATAACATACAGGGGTTATTGTTCGTTAAATGCGTTAATCAAAACTTGCTTATCGTCAAAATCATAGCGTTTTCCGTTAATCTCCTGGTATTTCTCGTGACCTTTACCAGCAATCAGCAGGATATCACCCGGCTTTGCCAGGTGGCAGGCCGCGCGAATTGCTTCCCGCCTGTCGGCAATGGAAAAAACATCCCGCTTCCTATCCGCTGGAATGCCCGCCTCCATATCATGGATTATCTGCAATGGATCCTCCGTGCGCGGATTGTCTGAGGTAATAATAACTTTGTCGCTGTATTTTGCCGCTACGGCAGCCATTTTCGGCCGTTTTGCCTTGTCCCTGTCGCCCCCGCATCCCAGCACGGTGATGATGGTTTCGTTATTCTTACGGAGACTCTGGATGGTCTGCAATACATTTTGCACCGCATCGGGCGTATGCGCATAATCTACCACACCCACAACACCGTGTTTGGATATCGTGGCATCAAAACGCCCTTCAGCACCGGTGATGCTGCTCAACGCTGTAAGCACCTTCATGGTTTCCTGCTCCAGCAGGATTGCAGCGCCATATACCGCTAAGATATTATAAGCGTTGAAGCCCCCCACCAACTTCACCCACACTTCATGGCCGTCAAGATGCAGTAACATGCCGTCAAAATGACTTTCAATTACCTTTGCCTTAAAGTCGGCCATGCTTTTAATGCCGTAAGTTTTGCGATGCGCAAACGTGTTCTGCAGCATGATCAACCCATTTTTATCATCTGCATTGGAAAGCGCAAAAGCAAACCGGTCAAGCCCGTCGAAAAACGTTTTTTTGGCTTTAATGTATGCATCAAACGTTTTATGGAAATCCAGATGGTCGTGAGTGATGTTGGAGAAAATCCCGCCTGCGAAATTCAGTCCGGCTATACGTTGCTGGGCAATGGCATGCGAGCTTACTTCCATAAAACAGTAATCGCAACCTGTCTGAACCATTTCCTGCAATAACCCGTTCAGTGCAACCGGATCGGGCGTGGTATGCGTTGCGGCCACCGTACGATCGCCAACTTGGTTCTTTACGGTAGAGATTAATCCCGCTTCATACCCCATCTCTCGGAAGAGCTTATAAAGCAATGTTGCTATGGTAGTCTTCCCGTTGGTTCCGGTGATGCCTACGAGCCGCAGCTTTTTGGAAGGGTTCTCAAAATAATTAGCGGCAGATACTCCCAGAGCAAACGCCGTATCGTCCACCTGGACGTACGTGACATCGTCATGTGTAGTCTCTGGCAATTGCTCGCAAAGGATTGCCGATGCACCACTTGACACGGCGGCGCCGATAAACCGATGCCCGTCTACCTGGGTACCCTTCACTGCCACAAATAAGCAGTTTACCCCCACTTTCCGCGAATCAAAGGTCAAGCTGTCCACTGCGACATTCAAATTACCGATAACTTGCCGCACCGGAATACCATGCAATATGTCTTTCAGTCCCCTCATTCCAGTTCTATCTGTATTGGCGTACCTGTTTTAATTCGTTGTCCCGCAGGGAGTGACTGCGCGACCACCTGCCCTCTGCCTCTTACCTTTGCCCGGCATCCGGCGTTCTCAAGTGCATATAAAGCATCGATGAGCCCCATCCCGCGAACATCGGGCACAATACCTTCTTTGATGTCAACATCCACAAAGGGGATTCCCTTCACTGTGTCTACGTGCTGCAATGGTTCCGTAGAAGCATACGTGGCTTTAACACCCAGGGCTTCAAACACCCGTAACGTAGCCGATTTGGATCCTTTGCGTGTCGGCGGCAATTCCGTATTGCCAACAAACCGCATCTGTTCGAAATCGTCATGCATATCGAGGTCGTTGGCGTAGACCATGTCGGCCAGCTCACGGAATACCGGCCCGGCAATCGACGCGCCATAATAGCCGTTGCGCGGGTTCTGGACCACAACAATCATCGAATATTTGGGGTTATCAGCCGGAAAGTATCCTGCGAAAGAAGACTGATATTTGCGGTTCCGGTAACCTGCTGCTCCATCGGCCATTTGGGCTGTTCCCGTTTTTCCGGCGGTAGTGAACATAGAGTTTCGCAGCCGTTTGCCCGTCCCTTCAATCATCACACCTTCCAGCATGGCTTGCAGCTTCCGGATGGTACGCTCCGAAGCAATTCGGTCTTCAATCACACGCGACTCAAAACGCTTAACCGTATTGCCTAAATGCCGGATTTCTTTCACAAACAACGGCGCCACCATCTTACCGTCATTTGCCACTGCATTATACAGCGTGAGCATCTGTAGCGGTGTCATTTTCAATTCGTAACCGTATGCCATCTGGGGCAATGAGAGGCCGCTCCAGCTTTTTGCTTCCGGCGTTTTGATAAGCGGGTTGCCCTCTCCCGGGATTTGCAGCCCCAACGGTTCGTTGAGATGTAATGCATGCAAACGCTTGGTGAATTTTGCCGGATTATTCCGGTAATACGTATTGATAATTTTAGTGATGGCGACATTGGATGATACCTCGAATGCCTGTTTGACCGTTACAGTGCCATAAGCATGGGTATCCCTAATGGTATGCCTGTGTACCCGATAAGTACCGTTACCGGTTTCAACGATGGTATTTGTATCGATTAAGCCATCTTCCAGTGCCACCAGGTACGAGGCGAGTTTAAACGTGGAACCCGGTTCGGCGCTTTGCGCAATAGCATAATTGAATTTCTCACGGTATACGCCATCCGTATCTTTTGTAAAATTGGCCACCGCCTTTATTTCTCCCGTAGCGACCTCCATTAATATGACGCAGCCATTGTCGGCATTGCTGGCAATTAACTGCTTTTCCAGTGCCCGTTGGGCCATATCCTGCATATTCACGTCAATGGTGGCGATAATATCGGAGCCGTCCACCGGAGCCACTTCGATTTCTCGATTTACCGGCATCCATACGCCCCCTGCGATTCGCTGCACCAACCGTTTACCGCTTTTGCCGTCAATATATTCGCCGTAGGCACCCTCCAGCCCCACATGTACATTTTCACTGGGAATCTTGTAACCGATGGTGCGCGCAGCCAGGGTGGTAAAAGGCAATATCCGTTTGTTCTTCCGTTCGGCTATCAACCCGCCTTTATACCTGCCGAGGTTGAAAATCGGGAACGTCCGGATTTGCTTTAATTGCTGATGCCCTACGTCCCGTTTAATCAAGAAATACCTGTTCTTTTTCGCGCGCGCCTCCTTAAGGAGGCGCGCGTACTGGGCTGACGACTTGTCTTTGAAAAAGGCCGATAAGCTGGCAGCCAAGGAATCCACCTTGGCATAGAACACGTCGTCTTCCTGGATTCCCGGCGCTAACAAATCCATGCGGATATCATACTCGGGGACCGATGTGGCAAGCAGGCTTCCATCCGCGGAATAAATATTGCCTCGCACCGCTTCCACATCCACGTAACGGGTGGACAGGCTGTCGGCCATCGCCCGCCATTGGTCACCTTCGACATATTGAAGATGAACAAGTTTAACCAACACAGCCACCGCAATAAGCACGATCAACCCGAACGATAGGTATACTCTGAGCAGTATGTCGGTTCTGATATTCATGCGTTACACGTTTTCTATGTCCTTTTCAGATGTCTCCTATTTCTATTGACCACCTCTTACTACCACGATTTTTTTAGGTGGTGCTGTCCGTTCCTTTAGCCCCATGGTATCTACCCGTTTGGCTATCTCCGTTTGGGTGGTCAGTTTCATCAAATCGGCCGACAGCGACTTGTAATCCCAGTTCATTTCCTTTACCTCCCTGCCCAATTGGTCAATTTCCCGCACGGTGCGTTCTGCGTAATGCCGATTAGCGATATAAATAATAGCCAATAGCCCAACGAAAGCAATAAACGGGATATAGTTTACAAATGCCGCCGAAGAGAAACGATCAGAAGAAAACAGCGACTGGAAGAACGAGTTGGTGGCATCTGCCCGCTCTTCCACAGTCTCCTGCAGTTCTGCTTGCTGCTCTTCACTCAACGGTCCCTTTTTATATGTATTCCTCATCACCGCATTTATTTTTCCGTGCCCACAGCTTTCTCCGCTACCCTCAGTTTCGCGCTCCTTGCCCGGGGATTCCGGGCCACTTCCCCTTCAGTTGCAACCACCGCCTTACGGCTGATGACATGAAGCGGTTTGATTTCATTACCATAAAAGTCTTTCTCCACCTCGCCCCGAAACTTGCCTTTGGCCATGAAGTTTTTAACCAGCCTATCTTCCAAGGAATGATAGGACATTACGACCAGTCGGCCACCGGGCTTCAGCACGGTTACGCTCTGTTGCAGAAACTCCTGCAGCGCATCCAGCTCCCTGTTTACTTCAATACGCAGCGACTGGAACAATTGCGCGTAATACTTATGCGCTTTGCCGCGCGGCACCAGCCTCTCTACCACCGCTTTCAATTGGCCGACGGTGTGAATCGGTTGCGCGATGCGTGCGGTCACGATCGTCTTTGCCAACGTGCGGGCGTTCTGCAATTCGCCATACATGCCGAAAATCCGGTGCAGTTCGGCCTCTGTATAGGTATTCAGCACGTGTTTCGCATCAAGCTCTCCCGATTGACCCATCCGCATATCCAGTTCCGCGTCGAACCGGGTGGAAAAACCCCGCTGCGCATCGTCAAACTGATGCGAAGACACACCCAAATCCGCTAAAATTCCGTCCACCTCCCTGACGTTGTACAGCCTCAAATTGTTCTTCAGAAACCTGAAATTCTGATGGATGAGCACAAACCGCTCATCGGCTATCGCATTTCGCAACGCGTCAGGGTCCTGATCAAACGCGAATAGACGCCCTTCCGGCCCCAGGTGCTTTAGCAGCTCCCGCGAATGCCCCCCGCCTCCGAAAGTGACGTCGACATATGTACCATCCCGCTTTATCGCCAATGCATCCATACACTCCCGCAACATCACCGGCACGTGGTATCCGCTATTCATCATCCTCTCCGCCAAAACTATCACTGCCCATTACTTCTTCTGCCAACGCCGCGAAATCATCATCTTCGCTATCTTCCCACAACTTATTATAAGCCTCTTTAGACCATACCTCTATCTTGTTGAATTGACAGGAAAGCACGATATCCGTTTCAATACCGCCGTATTCAAGCAACGATTTGGGCAATAATACACGACCTGAGGCATCCAATGCCAGTTCTGTGGCACCCCGCGTAAAATCGCGGATAAACTTGCGGTTTCTCGCCACATACTGGTTCAACTTTGCCAACTTACGGGTAATCTTATCCCACTCGCTTCTCGGGTAAATCACCAGGTGTTTTTCAAAGCCGCGATTAATTACAAGGCCAGCACGCTCAACATCAGGCATCTGCCTTTTGAGCGCAGCCGGCAACACCATCCTTCCCTTGGTGTCCAACTTGCAATCAAATTCGCCTATTAAATGGCCCATAGTTACACTTTACCCAATAAATATGATGTAAAAGTAGGAATTTACTCCACTTTCTCCCACTTTTCCCCACAAAAAAGTTTTCCACATTTATTTTCAGGAGGTTCCGCCCTCTGTGCCTCCACCAACGCGCTATTAATAGGCGGGAAAAAATCTCGTCCCAACGGCTGCGAGTTGTTCCGGAAAACCGCTATTTTTGCCGCTTAACAGAACGGAAAAATGCATAGAACACATACTTGCGGAGAACTGACCCTCGCGAACCTTGGAAAGCCGGTGGTACTGAGCGGGTGGGTACAGAAGTCGCGCGACCTGGGCGGCATGACATTTATTGACGTACGCGATCGTTATGGGGTAACCCAATTGGTTTTTGATGCGGCCGACGATGAATCATTGCGCAGCAAGGCCAGGACATTGGGCCGCGAATATGTCATTAAAGTGACGGGAACGGTTATCGAACGGGAAAACAAAAACCCGAAACTGCCCACGGGCGATATCGAGATCAAAGTTTCGTCACTTGAGATTTTGAATCCGGCCAAACTCCCCCCTTTTACGATTGAAGACGAGACGGACGGAGGCGATGATCTGCGCATGAAATACCGTTACCTCGACTTGCGGCGCAACCCCGTGCGAAATAACCTGATATTACGCCATAAGCTCGCACAAGAGACCCGCAGGTACCTGGATGCACAGCATTTTCTGGAAGTGGAAACTCCGGTGTTAATCAAGTCTACTCCAGAGGGTGCCCGTGACTTCGTTGTGCCCAGCCGGATGAATCCCGGTGAATTCTATGCACTTCCGCAGTCGCCACAGACTTTCAAGCAGCTGTTAATGGTATCCGGATTTGACCGTTATTTCCAAATCGTCAAGTGCTTTCGGGACGAAGATCTCCGTGCCGACCGGCAACCTGAGTTTACCCAGATCGACTGCGAAATGGCATTTGTGGAGCAGGAAGACGTGCTGAACCTTTTCGAGGGACTGATCAAACACCTATTCAAAACGGTCAAGGGCATCGATCTGGGAGACATTCCCCGCATGCCGTATGATCAGGCCATGCGCTTATATGGCTCTGATAAGCCGGACATCCGGTTCGGGATGCCGTTTGTTGAGCTCAATACGGCGGTTAAAGGCGCCGGATTTCCTGTGTTTGACGATGCGGAGCTGGTTGTCGGCATAAACGCGGAAGGATGTGCATCGTATACGCGCAAACAACTGGACGCGCTGACCGATTTTGTGCGGCGGCCGCAAATCGGCGCCACCGGATTAGTATACGCACGATGCAACGAAGACGGTTCGCTCAAATCCTCTGTGGATAAATTTTACAGTCCGGAACAACTTCAATTATGGGCGGAAGCCTTCGATGCCAAGCCGGGCGATCTATTGCTCGTAATGGCCGGTAAAGCCGACAAGGTTCGCAAACAGTTGTGCGAACTCCGACTGGAGGTAGCATCGCAATTGGGTTTGCGCAACAGGCAGCAGTTTGCTCCCCTTTGGGTAATTGACTTTCCGCTGCTGGAGTGGGATGAAGAAAGTGGACGCTATCACGCCATGCACCACCCGTTTACATCGCCCAAACCGGAAGACATTCCGTTATTGGACACGCAGCCGGGTGCCGTGCGTGCAAACGCTTACGATTTGGTCATCAACGGCACGGAAATAGGTGGCGGATCCATCCGGATACACGACAGGGACCTGCAGTCGCTGCTGTTTAAGCACCTCGGGTTTACGCAGGAAGAGGCTCAGAAACAATTCGGATTCCTGCTGGAAGCGTTCACGTATGGCGCACCCCCGCATGGCGGCATTGCCTTCGGCTTTGACCGCCTTGTAGCTATGTTTGGCGGCCTTGACAGCATCCGCGATGTCATCGCGTTTCCGAAAAACAATGCGGGCAGGGACGTGATGATTGACTCACCCTCACCCATTTCCGCCGCACAGCTTAGTGAGCTTGGGATCGGGATACGCTAATTGTCGCAACACTTGCGCGTTTTTTCCGTTGTTATTATAATAACACGTTGTTTATGCCGTCTATACAAGAAACTTCTTTCCTGAAAGACAGCGCTGCCAAAGCGTTTGAGACTCGCCACCGGCAGATTATCAACTATAATATCGACAAGTACGATGCCGCCGTCCGCATCGGGTTGGCCCCGTTCCAGCATATCGAAAACTCAAAACGCAAAGCCCACATCATCAAGTGGAAGGTGATGGAAAACCTTGACAAGCTGCTGCCCGAGTTCGAAGCCAATTTCCTGCGGAAGGGCGGAAAGGTTATCTGGGCTAACGATGCCGAGGAGGCCCGACAGGAAATCTGGAAAATCATGGAAAACGCCGGAGCCAAAACGGTGGTCAAGTCGAAGTCAATGACCACCGAGGAGGTTGAACTCAATGCTTTTCTCGAAGAAAAGGGAGTGCAGGCATTTGAAACCGATTTGGGGGAATATATCGTACAACTGCTCAAGCAGAAGCCCTACCATATCGTAACGCCGGCTATGCACCTGAGTCTGCAGGATATCGCGGCGCTCTTCCATCAGCATTTCGGCACGCCTCCTGATGCAACCGCGCAGGAGCTGACGCTGAAAGCCCGCGAATTGCTCCGCGAACAGTACGTCACGGCCGACGTGGGCATTACCGGCGGCAATTTTCTCATTGCGGATACCGGCAGTGTCGCCATCACGGAAAATGAAGGGAACGCCCGGCTTACCACTACCTTTCCCAGAATCCACATCGCCATTGTGGGCATTGAAAAGATCATCCCTTCTTTGAACGACCTTGACCTGTTTTGGCCGCTGCTGGCGACCCACGGCACAGGCCAGCGGCTCACAGTATACAACAGCATCATAGGTGGCCCCAGGCAGGAGGGAGAAACCGATGGGCCCGCTGAAATGTACGTTGTGCTGCTCGACAATGGCCGCACTGATCTATTGGCACAGAAAGAGCAGCGCCAAGGGCTGTATTGCATCCGCTGCGGCGCCTGCCTTAATGGTTGTCCGATTTATAAAAACGTGGGCGGTCACACATACAACACGACCTATAGCGGACCGATAGGCTCACTCATAACGCCACACCTGCGGGGCATGGAGGAGTTTAAGCACTTAAGCTACGCATCCAGCCTGTGTGGAAAATGCACCGCGGTTTGTCCGGTAAAGATAGACATCCATAAAATGCTGCTGCTTAACCGCCGAGATGCCGTAGCCAACAACATGGTTCCTAAAGCTGAACGGTTGGCGTGGCGCGGATTTACGTTCGCCATGATGCGCCGCAAGGTCATTGATTTTTTCAGCGGTAGATTCAAAAACAGCATCCTGCGGCGCTTTTTCAGGAAAGCCTGGGGCAAACGGCGCGGTCTGCCCAATGTGGCTCCAAAGTCATTCAGCCAACAATGGAAGGCAAAAGAGAAATAACCTATTCCAGCTCTGCCGATTTCGCCCAGATATTAATGCCTCCGTCTTTCGCGTGTTTGTCGATCTCGGCCAGTTCCTCTGCCGAAAAATTAAGGTTTTTGAGCGCGCCAACGCAGTCGACCACCTGCTCGGGCCTGCTGGCCCCAATCAAGGCAGAAGTTACCTTTCCACCGCGCAACACCCAGGCGATGGCCATCTGAGCAAGGGTCTGGCCCCGGCGCTGGGCGATGGCGTGAAGTGCCCGCACATTAGCCATATTCCGATCATTGAGAAATTCCTTGCGGAAAAACCGTTCCATGCCTGCCCGGCTGTCTGCCGGAATGCCGCCCAGGTACCGATCTGTCAATAAGCCCTGCGCCAACGGCGAAAAAACGATGGAACCGATACCAAGCTCATCAAGCGTATCCAATAATCCATCGGTTTCCACCCAACGGTTAAGCAATGAATAGCTGGGTTGATGGATAAGGCAGGGCGTCCCCAATGATTCCAGTATGGGCGCCGCCTCGCGTGTACGCCGGGCATTGTAAGAGGAGATACCCACGTACAGTGCCCTCCCCGATCGCACAATATGATCCAAAGCCATCATGGTTTCTTCCAGCGGCGTTTCGGGATCGAACCGATGGCTGTAAAAAATATCGACGTAATCGACACCCAGGCGCTTTAGGCTCTGATCACAACTTGCGATTAAATACTTGCGGCTGCCCCATTCGCCATACGGACCCGGCCACATGTCGTATCCCGCCTTTGAGGAAATGATCAGTTCGTCACGCAGTCCTGCAAAGTCTGTTTTCAATATACGGCCGAAGGCCAATTCGGCGCTTCCCGGCGGCGGACCGTAATTATTAGCCAGATCGAAATGTGCGATTCCCAGGTCAAAGGCCGTCCTGCATATCGCCTGCTTGACGTCGTGCGGCTTGTCGTCGCCAAAATTATTCCATAAACCAAGAGAAATCATCGGCAGCTTCAAGCCGCTCCGCCCACAGCGGTTAAATACCATATTCTCGTAACGGTCGGGATTAGGAGTCCAGTTCATATCACCCTATCATTTCTTATTCATAACGCATAATTCCAAGCGCAGCCAATAGCCGTCAGACCGCCCACCTGGCCAGCGGAGCCACCTCTTGTCCCACAAAGTCGTCAGCCTCATACTTATAGTGGCCCGCTATAGCGATCATGGCTGCATTGTCTGTACAATACTCAAAACGCGGGATAAATACTCGCCACCCCTGCCGCTCACCCAGCGCCAGCAGGCTTTGCCGCAGGCCCGAATTGGCCGACACGCCCCCCGCAATCGCGACATCGCGAACGCCCGAAGCTTCAGCCGCTCGCCTGAGTTTGTTTAACAGAACAGACACAATACGGGCTTGCACCGACGCACAAATATCGTGGATATTGGCCTGCACAAACCCCGGCTGCTCCTGTTCTTTCTGTTGCATGAAGTATAGAATAGCTGTTTTCAGCCCGCTGAAACTGAAGTTTAACCCCGGGATCTGCGGTTCAGGGAAACGGTAAGCCAGGGGGTTCCCCCCTTGCGCATAACGGTCGATCAACGGTCCTCCGGGATAGGGAAGTCCAAGAATCTTGGCCGTTTTATCAAACGCCTCCCCTGCCGCATCATCAAGGGTTTGCCCCAACAGTTCCATATCAAAATAGTCCTTTACCAACACCAGTTGCGTGTGCCCGCCCGACACTGTAAGGCACAGGAAAGGAAACCGGGGCACCGGCTCTTCGATAAAATGTGCCAGGATATGCGCCTGCATGTGGTTAACATCGATTAGCGGGATATTACGCGCAAGCGCGAACGCCTTTGCAAAGGAAGTACCTACCAACAACGACCCCAGCAATCCGGGGCCCCGGGTGAAGGCTATCGCATCCACGTCATTTTTATGTACTTTTGCCTCGCGGAATGCCTGTTCTACTGCTGGAATTATGTTTTGCTGATGGGCGCGCGACGCCAGTTCCGGCACCACCCCGCCATACTTTTCATGGATGGTTTGGTTGGCGATAATATTTGAACGGATTTTTCCGTCTATACAGATGGCAGCGGATGTCTCGTCGCAGGATGATTCGATGCCGAGGATAATGGGCATAACAATAACTTGAACGCTTAACTGAAGCAAAAGTATCAAAAAAATCTTAAAAATAACGCTTTGGACACTTGCTGGGCTCCCGCTTTTGCTCAGCGGGGTTATTTATTCGCTCCGGTATAAACCGGTGCAGACCTATTTCGCCCAAAAAGCGGCAGCATATCTTTCGCGGGAGTTGCACACCACCGTTTCGGTGCAGGGACTTTATTTTAAACCGTTTTCTTCATTGGTGCTTAATGGCCTGCACATTGCCGACCGGGCAGGCGATACGCTGTTGTATACCCGCCAACTGGCAGCGGAGGTCGATCTTTGGCAGCTGCGCAGCAGCAGGGTTATTGTGAAACAGTTGGAACTGGCCGATGGTCGGTTTTTCCTGAAGCACTATCCGGATAGTACCAACCTCTCGTTCATCATCGATTACTTCAATCCTCCGACCAGCAAGCCAGCCTCCGGCGGCGGCATCACCCTCGCGGTACGTTCAATCGCCCTCTCCGACATTTCACTGGCCTACAAGCGCACCGGAATAAGCTCAAGCACGTCCAGAGGTATCGACTTCAACGACATTCGGGTAACCAAAGTCAGCGGCCGCTTCACCGATATCGATATGGACAACCATTTGTTTAAGTCGACCATTAAGCAACTTCGACTCGAAGAGCAGAGCGGCTTCCGGATCCGCGAGTTGGATGCCTTGGCAGTAGTAGACTCCCACAGCATTGAGCTGCAGAACCTGGTCTTGGAAACAAACCGAAGCCGTATCGGCAACCACCTACGGCTCGAATACGGCAGTTTTCCGGCATTCCGGAATTTCATCGACTCCGTATCCGCGCACCTGACCCTTCACCAAGCGCTTATACATTCGGAAGACATCGCGTTTTTCGCGCCGGATGCCGCATCTCTTAACGTTGAGGCCACCGTATCCGGTTTATTCTCCGGCACCGTAGCCGACTTCGTAGCCGACAGAGTAAAGCTCACCGTGAGTGATAGCACCAGCTTGGAGGGCGGGTTTTCGGTGCAGGGATTGCCAAACATCAATCAAACGGTGTTTGACGTGGAGCTAACCCAATTGGCAACCAACTGCAGGGAAATCGAATCGCTGGTATCCCGGTGGGGCCTTTGGAGCGCCCCTGATATTCCTTCGCTGTTTAACCGTATGGGCAACCTGGTATACCGAGGCAGGTTGGCTGGCCTGTACCGCGACTTTACCGCCAAAGGCACCCTGGAAACAGTCCTTGGCACGGCAGCTATTGATCTGGGCATACAAACCGGCAAAGCTGGGCACTATTCGGCGCACCTTTCTTCCGATGATTTTGATCTCGGAACCCTGTTGCAGCAATCACAGGTGGGGCGCGGTGCTTTCACCGTAAATATAGCAGGCAAAGGGTATACATTACAAGACATAGACAGTGAGATAGACGGCCATATGGGGCACGTCGACTTCAACGGTTACCGATATACCGGCATCGGGATAGCGGGCAAGGCCACAGGAATGCAATTGTCCGGCCGTGCTGCGATAGACGACCCGAATCTCCGGTTATCCCTCAACGGTGCGATAAACCTGAACTCCCAGCGGCCCGAATACGCATTTACCGCCGAGGTGGCACATGCACAGCTCAACGAGCTCCGTCTTCTTAAAAAAGAATCGCCGGTGGCTGTAACGCATGCCGCCATATCCACTGACTTCAACGGCCGTACGCTGAATAGCATAGAGGGGACCATTGCCGTGCGTGACATCCGTTTTCGGACTGATTCCAGCACCTATTCCATTGATTCGCTGGTGCTCGCGGCCCACGGTGATGAAATGCTCCGTACACTTCAGCTCCGGTCTGACCTTGCTGAGGCAACCCTAAGGGGAACGTTCGATCTCAACAGCATAGGCAATTATTTCAAATCCATTGCCATGCGATATGCGCCATCCATGGAGTTCGATGTAAGGCCTCCCGGCACGCAGGCTTTTGACATTAATCTAACACTCAGAAAGTTTGAGCCCATCGCCGCACTTATCGCACCGAAACTCATCTTACCGAGCGGCGCATCGTTGAACGCCCGGTTTTCAACGGCAGATAGTGCGGCTATTGTCAATTTTCTCGTGCCCGAATTATCCTACGGTAATATCAGTGTGACGCGTCTCATAGTAGACGAATCCACGATGGGCGATGCCTTGCGGCTGATGGTTACCGCCGATCGCGTGAGCGCGGCCGACAGCTTATATATCAATAATTTCAATTTATCCAATGTGATGGCTCGCGACAGTCTGCATTTTAACCTGAAACTATCTGATGTTACGGCTGGCAATCAACTGGATTTAAACGGTTTGGCTCGGTTCCATAAAACCGAACCGATAGCCATTAACCTGCTTCCCTCTTCGCTGATATTGAACCACGAACCCTGGCAGTTCGGCGGCAACGCCGCCGGTTTTATCAACGATGGAAAATTCACTGCATATGATTTTCAGATCGCCAATAACGAGCAGGTTATGCAGTTATCAGGAACATTTTCAACCGATGCGACGGATAACGTATCCCTCACTTTCAAGAACTTCAAGCTCAGTACCTTCAACTCCATCACACAGCCCGCAGGCGTTGAAATCGGCGGTGTACTCAACGGCCGTATGGACGTATCTTCCGTTTTGAAAAATCCGTATGCACTGGCCGATATCATCGCGCGGGATGTCCGGTTTAACCAACATGAAATCGGCGACGTCCTACTTCGGGCCGACTTTGACCGTGTCAGCGAATTGGTCAATGTTCGGCTGGAAGCCGCCCGCGATGGCACCAGGAGCATGACAGCTGCGGGAACATACAACGCGGCAGCTCAGACCGACAAACTCAATGTTAAAGCGCAGCTCAACCAGATGGCGCTGCGCATGTTCCAGCCGTTTTTAGGCCACTTGGTTTCGGATATTCATGGAGCAGTATCAGCCGACCTACAGGTGAGCGGTTCGTTACTGGCTCCGCAGATTAACGGCACCTGCTACCTGCACGATGCAGCTTTTACCGTCAATTACCTTAAAACCCCCTACCGGATTAACGATAAAGTAACCGTGGATAACAGTACCATCCTATTGATGGATCTGACCATTGTGGACCCACGGAACAATACGGCCATCGTTAACGGCAAAGTGGACATGCGTAACCCGCTGGTGCCGGATATTGATGTGATTATCGATGCCAACAACTTTTTGGCGCTCAACACCACGTTCAGGGATAATCCCTTGTATTACGGGACCGCATATGGCACGGGCAAATTTGCATTCAACGGACCTACCAACGCCATTGCGATTGATATTCAGGCCCGAACGGATGAAAACACACGTTTCCATATTCCGCTCAATGCCGCTGGGACGGTAAGCGAAAATGACTTTATCCGGTTTGTGAGTCATGATACACTGGGTACGCCGCGGTCCCAATCACGCCTGTTCAGGGGAGTAAGCATGAACATGGATCTTCAAGTGACACCAGAAGCCGAAACCAGCTTATACACCGACCTGGGAGAGTTATCGGGCCGGGGGGAAGGCTTATTGTCTTTACGCGTATCCAGTTTCGGCGATTTCGAAATGTTTGGCGATTACACCATCAACGGCGGTCAATTCACTTTCAGGGCGCAGGATTTCATCAATAAGATATTCGACATCAACAGCGGGGGCACTATCCGGTGGACAGGCCAGCCTACTGAAGCCACCATTAACCTTACCGCCGTATACGGGCAGCGTACCAGCCTTGCCCCGCTTTACAATGCGGCAGGCCGGGAAGTTACAGAACAACGGGTGCTGGCCCAGGCGGAAATGAACCTCAACGGCAGCCTGTTACGACCCGACATTACTTTCGCACTGAATTTTCCCAACGACCCATATGTGAAAGATGAATTGCAAAGCTACCTCAGCGATGTCAATAACATAAACCAGCAAGCACTCAGCCTCATCGTACGCCGAAGCTTCGCCCCGGGCGCTGCGGCAGATTTTAGCAGGGAGC
This sequence comes from Parapedobacter composti, assembly GCF_900112315.1. Taxonomy (GTDB): domain Bacteria; phylum Bacteroidota; class Bacteroidia; order Sphingobacteriales; family Sphingobacteriaceae; genus Parapedobacter; species Parapedobacter composti. The sequence continues at coordinate 194,248 of NZ_FOLL01000005.1, forward strand.
TAAACAACACCTTGCTGAGTGCCGGTACGGAATTGGCATTCAACCAACTTAACAATCTCATCACCCAATCCCTTAACCTCAATTTCATTGACCTGAATATCCGTTCGCTCAATGACGCCAGCGCATCGGTGAGGCTATTCAATGATCGGCTGATTTTTACAGGTGGAGTTACCGACCGGCGAAACCTCAATGACCTAAACGTTTTTGGCAACCGCATAGTCACCGATGCCGAACTGCTCTATCTAATCCGCAAGGATGGCCGCCTGGTCTTGCGCGGTTCCAACCGCTTGAACAGCCGCAATTTCTTGCCCCTTACGATTAACGACAACTACGTGAGCGCCCTGGGCCTGGTATACCGGCAGGAGTTTTATACGTTCCAGGAATACCTGCGGCGTATGCTTACCTTAAAGCGGAAACAAGAAGATGAAAAAGAATAGCTGCGGAATACTGCCAAGGTGAATCAGTCAACCTGATAAACAAGCTTCATCGTAATGGTAGCCGTTTTCTTTTTTGATGAAGTATTGAAAGAACCGCCCCAGGAATACTCTTCCGAAGAATTTTGGGCGATAATCTGAAAGACACCCATATCGGCCTTTTTCAGGTCGCCCAACCGTGCACCCGCGTTTTGAGCAATCTGCTCCGCACGCAGTTTAGCGTCCTGAGTTGCTTCAGCAATCATTTTCAGTTTCAGTTCAGCCAGTTTGGTATAATAATACTGGGGCGGATTTGAATACAGTTCCACACCGGAATTGATGAGCTCGGTCACCTCGCGGGAAATCCCCTCGATTTTTTCCACCTCTTTGCTTTCGACCTGCACGTTTTGCGTTAGGGTATAACCCGTGAACACCTGTGAGCGGATATTGTATTGCTGGTCATACCTGTTTTCGAAATCTTTGGCGATATTGACCGAAGAGAAAACAATTTCATTTTCTTTGATCCCCTTGGAAACCAGGTAGCTTCTCAACGCATTCCGGTCTCGCTCCAACGATGCATAGGCCGACTTCAAATCGTTGCTCTTCTTTGAAAACGAACTGTTCCACACAATTAAATCGGAGACGAAATCGGTGCTTCCCAGCCCGGTCACGCTGATGGTGTCTTCATTGGCATGGCGGTTTTTGAATGCGCTGACCAAGAGCACGGTTGAAATAATAAACGCAACGCTGATGATAGCGGCAGTGATATAGCTTTTCATATAAATAATCTATCAAAAATAAGTAATCACAACGACTATTCAAAGGCAAGGCTCGAGATGACGCCGGTTACTTCCCAAATGTCAGCCAGTCAACTATGGTAAACCTTGGTGATGCACATGTACTTTTTGGCCGTCATCCCGCCTTCGAAGCCCTCACGGCTTAAGTACTTTCCCTCCTTACATTCCCCAATCCTCTTTATTCGACATCCAAGTAACCTCATTGGGCTGTTTTACCGCCAAATGCGCCGCATACTGCATCACCGCGAGCTGTTCCACAGTCACTTCCGGGGGGCGATAACTGTTGCCGAGAACACTGATGCCCGTGAGTTTTTGAAACCAAGTCGCCGCTGCGATATATCTTCCCGTCTGTGGAGCGAGATGGAAGCCGTCCGAGGTAAAGGCGTCCCCCATAAAAGTTGTTCGGGCATTTTGTATTGCCGTTCCGGATGGTACAATCACATCGATGTCGACGAGTGATGCAGCCTTATTTACCGCATCTGCAACAGCGCGATACATAATCTGTTGGTCATGGTTGTATAATGCGAAGCCCGGGTGCTTACACCCTTCTTCATAAGCCCAAGTCTGGTGCAAAGCATAGATCGGCCGGGCCTTAGTCAGGTGTTGTCGCACATGCTCGACCAGTGCCGGGAGATGCGCCTCGAACGTTTCAAACTCCCCTGCAAGGTGACTTACTTGCTGAAAACTGATCAGATCCCAGTCTTCCGTATTCAACACGTCACCCAATGCAATGCGATGGGCGACTTTTTTTGCTCCATCGGGTTCTATCTTTGTATAAATATACTTGGTGCTATCCGTTGTCGCGTATCTTACATGAAAGTCCAGCCCGGCACCTGGTGCCGCGAAATTGGCGATCTGCATCTGCACGCCAGCAGCCCTGGCGATTCCGTGCAGATGCGTCTCCAAGGCATCGGCAGAAAAGCTGTTGCCAATGGCTAATACCCTCAGAATACTGTCTGACGAAGGACCGGCTGTCCCGGACGCTTTAAGCGAAATGCAGGCATTGAATAGCAATGCTCCAAATAGTGCAAAAAGCACGCAGAAAATTGCTTGTAGCTTCATGATACTCGTTCGTTTCAAAAGAATGAAAAGAATATTCAACAAGTGTCATGGACTATCCTGCGGGAGTTTGCACAGAAAACAAATGACGGTTATCAAAACTTACTTCCCGATGCAAAAAGTGTTAATAATTGATTTTCAGTGTTTTTAATTTACAAAAGTACAAGTAACGGACAAACCAACACCCTCATTTATTGCAATTCCCAGTATCCGGACCTATTGCTACCTACTCGTTTAAGGATATTTTTATCTCGTAGGCGCTTTATATGCTTGTCTATGGCCGTCGTACTTATCCCAATACTTTCGGACATTTCCTTTTTAGATATTTTTGGATTGGCTTTAACCAATTCCACAATTTTACGCTGACTTTCTACCAACCCATCTACCAACCCATCTACCAACCCATCTACCAACCCACTTTGAGGAATCACTTCCTCTGAAGCCGGAAATGTCATCCGTGTAAAGTTATCCATAAAACGAAAGCACTCCTTTCCATAGCTTTCCAAGATCCTAGGTATTCCTGACCCCAATTGCTCTACCAGTTCCAGATCTCGATACACACGCATCAACTCCCGATTCCGAGGAATTGAAACTCCCTCAAAGAACTCTTCTTCGCTTAATCCCTCTGGCAAAATACCTGCGGAAGTAATTTCAATTCTATCTGCAAATATCTCAAACTTAGGAGGTACTTCTCGTGTAAAGTCATTATGAACAATCGAATTGATTATCGCTTCACGAAGGGCTACTGGATTCCACAGCCTCTGATCTATGCGCTCCTTGGATGTAATCTGAGTTGCTGTCCGGTTTTCCAATTCGATTTTATCCAATACGCTTTTCGTGGCTTTGATAAGCGAGCAACAGCCGTATTCATTGTTTTCAATGAGGTCCACCCGATTCGTACCGCGATACTTTGCCACCTTGATGGAAACACCGTTTTCATCAGCCAATAGATAAGCTGCATAGTTGAGCGCACCATCTTCGGTAAGCAACTCCAAACTTTTCTTGAACTGGCCATTGAGCGGCTTCCGTTTTTCCTCGTAATAAATACGAAGCTGCTCAAAAGTCAAATCCTGTCGGTTCGACCGGATTTTGCCGATAGAATTCCGGGTACGGGTAGCGAATAGTTTATCAATTATCCCCTGCGGCATTGGCTCCGCAGCTGTGCCTACGCGGATAAAACAACCTTTGTCGGTCATCCCGTATTTTTTCTTGAAGTACGGCTTTTCGCTGCCACTGGCTACGGTGATTTTTACAATCTCCTTGCCCTTGCGCTCCTCCACCACTACGTCAAACAAGCCCATGGCCGATGGCGATATATTGTTTTTGATACGGTCTTTGATTTTGAGCGCATCACCCTCTGCGTCCGATACGCCCACGACATTGCCGGTCTTGTCAATGCCGATATAAATCACACCGCCCTCATGGTAGTTCAAAAAGGCTATAACCTCCTTTTCAATATCCACATCGATATTGAGCTCTCTTTTGTATTCTATGCGGTTGGTTTCGGGCATCGATGGTCATCTTTTAAAAACAAAAACTTCTCCATTTTGGCCTGTGCGTTGGCTATTATCTTTCATTCCAAATTTCTTCAATCGTTTTTGTTTTTAGTCCTTCCTTTATTTTTTCTATTGCTTTTTGTGAATACCTGTCAAATGGAACGTTACCTACTTTTAGATGCTTGAAACATTCAGGGTCATCTTTGATTCCAAAGTGTTTCACGGCTGCTGTCGTCTTTGGGCCAGTAAGTCCTAATTTCTTTGCTAATTGGTCTCTTCCAAGATTATAAAAGTCCAATTCATTCACTCGTTTAATAGCAACCACACCTGCTCCCGGTGTTCCTTCGGGAACAACTGTCACGGGAACGCCTTCTGATTTAGTAATTCTCAAGTCCAATGAAGGGCCATAACCGTTTTGAGTAAATGACAAGGTTGAAACGCTTGGAAAAAGCTGTCCCCAATTGGTAGCTTTTGAAAGTCGCTTGGCTAATGCTTTTAGTTCTGTGTCCGATGGCTGTGATTCATTTCCTTGAATAGCATTTTCCATTATCGCTAATGCTCTTAACTTTTCTGTGGCTTCCAGTTTCTTTCTGCTCTTTGGTGCAAGTAGCTTTTTTATTTCCTGAACTTCTGTGCTGAAAAAAGCTTGAATGTCCATAGGTGGAGTGGTGGAAAGAGGCAAAACCCTTACAGGCAATTGAGTCTTTAAGTCAATATTGAATACTTTTTTGGCTATATCTCTGAAAAGTGTCAAACCCGCTTGGGCTTGGAAATACAGATACTGCTCCGACATTTCAAGTGTGTAATGTTGTGCTGCATCTCTCAATCCGTTAATGGTCTGCAATGTCAAAACATCCGTGTCAGATAAAAACTTGATTGTATTGTCGCTAAATCCCTTCCGCACACAAGCACCAAAGCCAATAGTTTCTTTAGCACCTTTTTCTTTGATTTTACCGCCCTTGTGAATGATGCTTGCTTTGAGCAACATTTCAAATGAATGGTTCATAAAAATCAAAACACCGTGTATTCGTCCGCAATCGTTCGGACGATTGAAAAGCTCAATACTCAATGTAAGTGAGTCAATGGCTTTTTGATACAGGTGTTTTGCTTCCTTTCTCATTTGATATGCACTTCAATAATCTTGCTTGTGTCAATTCCTAAAATGTCAACCACTTTCACCATTACTTTGTATTTGCCCGCTTTCTTGTATTCGTAAGCAATGCTTGTAAATTCAAGCGTTGGATTTTTCTTGGTGCGGAAACTCTGCCATTCGTTTTCAAAAAGGTAGTTACCCGTCCATCGTTCTTCGGTTTCGCCCGATTCGTTTTTGATTTTGATGATTTCCTTTTTGTCTTCGTAGTTGAAGTCGATTGCCCAGTAATCTATCCAGTCGTGCCAGTCTTTCGTGAGAATGGTTTTGGTGATGATTCCGTTTTTATCTTTTTCTACTTTGATAATCTGCCCATCTTCAATCACTACTTTGCTTCCTGCTCGCATGGATTGCTGTAATTCTTCAATATCGTCTTGGGTGTAGTGGGTAACAAAGTCGGTCAGTTCGATGGTGATAGATTTGCCATTGATTTTTTCTTTGGTGTTTAAATAGGCAACATCAAAGAATTTTACTTGTCCTTTCTCAACCGCTCGTTTGTCAAATACATCTTTGGGTATGTATTTCAATGTAATGGAAACACCTTTTTCTTTGAGTTCCTGAATGAACTGGGGGGTTAAGCCCATTTCAAACTCAAAGCCCAACACATCAACCTGCGTATAAAGATTTTTGCGGCACTCTTCAAAAATCTCAACCAATCGGCTTTGAGTAACCGGAACGTCTAAAGAGACGCACCGGCGCCGGACCCATACTTTTCAATCCCGGCGACAGCTGCCTTCTTCACCAAATGATGCTGCGTAAACCCCAAATAGTCGTTCGATACTAGACTCACGAACGAACGATGCGTATTGCCAGGTAAATTCAATTCAATCTCCGGGCCGCAACCCGATTGGTTCTCCTGCCGGTAATTGAATTTTCCTACCCGATTCCGGTCTTCTACATACGCTGCCCACAACTTCGCCCAGCCATATGCATCCATACCGGGGATGTTCTCAAAATCCTTGAAACTTGCTTTTTCAAAATCAATCGTTTTCATTGGCTTCATTTTTTGTTATCGAAAAAATAATAAAGCCAAGTTCAACATGGATTTTACCCTGGGTGGGGAATTAAGGGGCATTTTTAAAAAAATTTTCAAGGTGTTTCATTGTTTAGCGGGTTATGCGGCTGATAGTTCGCTCCGGACCGCAGCACGAGCGTGTTGGGCTTGAAATTCCGGGATAACCGATGGTATTCAAAAGCCACGTACAGGAAGACCGATTTCCCTACAACAGCCGTCCATTATCTTATTATACGTTCTAAATTTATTATCCGCGGTTGCAGCAATAAAAACTATTCCTTCTACCGTAGGGCCTCCATAATTCTCCGCATCCGTATGAATTCCCTTAGCTATCAGTTCTGTCAGCCCTATGACGGTTGCTTCCAAACTACTACTTCTGTATTTATTATAGAGAGGGTTATGTTCTCACAATAAAACATTTCCTATTTTTCATTTTCTAGTAATGTCCCGTTTATCATTAATTTTGCCAAGTACCAGTTTTTTCCTTCATACTCCTGCGGATTTCGCATTGAATTACCCAGCTCGGAAAGAATAGCCCTTTTATCCAATTTCTTGTCCAATACCCTAAGCACAACCGTGTGCCTCTTATGTTCCAATCCCGTAATTAACTTATAACTTATTCGCCTGTATGTCGTGTATTTGTCGAAACGTGGAATGGTATCTGTGGGCACGCCATCTATTTCTAACAGAAGCACTCCTGAGTCGGGAGTCTTTAAATCATAAAAGCCAAATGCATCACCAACAAACCTAAATACTACTGAATCTCCGGGTACAGCATTCCCTATGGTACGGAAATACTTGGCGAAACCGTTAAAGTGCGTGTTGCTTGAAGCATCAATATTATCCCATTTTTCCGTACCTTCACATTCATCCCATTTCACCATTCTTGTATTCCCATAATACCTTTCATCTAAGGGAGTTCCAACACCATGAATCATCTCTCCATCAGAACTTGCGTCGATAATCTTTGAAAATGATTTTTTGAAGACGCTTTCATATATCCGGTGTCCTGTTTCGGGATAGGGATGCACTCCGTCCGGACTAAACACTGAAACATGGTCATTACCGGTAATTCTCCCTTTAAATTGAAGCACTCCGTCGTCAATTTGCCTTATGACCTCGGGGCCAAAATTCATGGAAGGAATTCCGTAGTGGGCCGCCACTTTTTCCATGGTTTCTACAGATTGTGGCAGACTGCCGACATGATATTCTTTCAGGAAATCCATAGCGATTGTATATACAAAACAAATATCCGTGGTTGCATCAGTCTCCCATATTTGCCGGACGATACCTTCCATAGCTTTTATTATTGTTGCTGGTTCCGTTCCGCCATCATTTACCGCGAATTCTACAAACACCAGGTCAGGATCAAACCGAAGGGCATGCTCTTTCAGCCGAAATACACCGAAGTCCGATCCGCAACCACCTATTGCGGCATCTATTTCAACGATTTCAGATTGAGGATATTTGGCCTTAAGCCATTCCTGCGAATAGATCCTCCAACCCTTCTGGGCTGTAATGCTCCCACCAAAATACGCCACGCGAACGGTGTCTTTGTTTTGCAACGACAAACGAATATTGGGCAACCCATCCCTGATTAAGAAGTCGTCATTGCTGGTGATTGCTTCCACTTGGGTAAAAGCCAAAACAATAAAACTTATCATAAACCATTTAGTACATGGCTTTATACGGGGAAAATCAATGATCACTTTGCTAATAATTTATTAAGGAAAATTGTTACTACTGGATTTTTAAATTTATCGCCCGGTTCTACTTCGCATACCCTGAAATACCCATTGCCATAACCTAATTCTGTCTTGCACACATTCGGCATCCGCCAAAGCCCTTTGCATAGTCCGGAAAGGTGCAGACACGTTCCCTGCATTCTTATCGTCTCCCGATAAGGATACAAGCCCTCCTTGTTTGCAAGCGCGCGGTTCAACGGCAAGAGCTAACTTTCTTTAAAAATATCAAAGCCAAAGAGAATCCTTTTCATTGATACAGTTCCTGTTTAATAGCTTTGATACATTGTCCATACAATTTGTTTACCCTATCCATGACTGAAGCCACTGCGGCTTTTGCAGCTGGATAGTCGTTCCAGACCTTCCTTGCTTCGCTAACTAGTTGCCAGGCGTCAGTTCCATCCATTTCAAACACCCAATCATCCATGCCCAGATCATAATACATTTGGCCCTTTATGGTATCCTCGGGCTGGCGGAGGTAAAACGATGGCGTGCCTGCATGGAGCGCGATGATCGGCGAGTGGCACTCAAAACTGAAAACAGCCTTGGCACGAGAATAAATGGAAGCCGCTTCGTCCGGCAACCAATAGCCGCGCTTCAATACATTTGGCTTCACATCTTCCGGCAGCGGATCAATCAACAATTCATCCATGATATCCACCTGGTAGGTCATTTCTGGGCAAACAAGCACTTTTCCGCCGCTATCCCGCACCCAGGCAATCATAACCTCCCTGAGCTTGGAATGGTCTACCTCTTTCCATTTATCGTTGTGTGCTTCCACATCAGCAATCTTCTCCTCGCTCCATCCCCCATTATTTGGTCTGATTTTATAATAAGGAGTGTATCGCAAACGGGGGATCACGCAGATGAATTCGTGCCCTTCCAAACCGGCGTCATGCAAAAAACGCTGGGCCCTCTCTCCATTCGTTAGATTGAAATAAAACGTGGCATCGGGCCCGAACATCACCCTTTTTGCAGCAATGCGGTTTTCTTCGATGACTTTCAACGAGCGTGTCTCACGGGTGAAGATGAACTTCGCCATGTCCAGTATGGATTTGAGATCCGGGTCGATATGCGCAATGGTGTCACCGAAAATCCCGAAAGGCTTATCGGTATGGTTCAGCCAGGCACGGAGGTTGTCTTTGCCTACCACAGAGGGCCCTGAACCGTGGATCAGGATATCTGCCGCATCCATGGCTTCAATCACCTCCTGGCTATTTACATCCCCTTCCTTGCTCACATGCCCGTAGATAATTTTCACGTCTGGAAAATTCGTTTCCAGCAACACCTTTACCGCTTCGCTATGGCTTTTTTTCCATAAGATGATTTTCGCATCAGGCAAGAACACCTGAAGCACGTTCAGTAGACCGGGCGTGTGGGCGATATCTCCGATATTCACGTCCTGCCAGCCGGAAACGACTAGGATCGTCTTGACCTTGCCGTCGGCTCCCCGTGTACAAGTGGTCAGTGCTGAAGAAATCACCGCGCCGATACCTGCCGTGGCCGCGGTCCTCAGCCACCCCCTTCGATTATACGCTTTCATGCCTAGACTATCAGTTGACTTCATCGTACACGCGCACATAGTCCACCACGAAATAATCCGGTAAGTTCGCTTTTCTGAGTATGCTTGCCGGTGCCCCATTTCGATACCCGTTGGCCTCCGCAGAGATCAGGATAAACTGTTCCCTGTGGGATACGGGGCCGGGAACCCGCCAGGTCTCTTTCCCATCCATGTAAAAGACGTAGCCACTGGGGCTCCAGTCCACACCGTATGTGTGGAATTCCCCGTCGTTGGCATCGAGATCCAGGTTCCCCGAACCGATGTGTTGGTGGTCTTTTCCATATCCATTCCAATGCAGGTTTTGGCTTATCCCGCCTTTCCGTTGGAAATTCTCCATGATATCGATCTCCACACCGGCCTCCAATGGATCCAAGGAAGAACCGATGATGGGAGACTGCAACCAGAATGCAGCCCACCAGCCTTCCTGGGTCGGAAGTTTACAACGTATTTCATAGTACCCGTACCGATGGACAAACTTTGGCGTTTCCAACTGGGCGATGGGCCAAGTGAGCTTGGATTTACCGTACTGGTCTCCCGGCCTATCCATGTAATTGCTTCCGGTTTGGAGCTGTGACGTGAAATAATGCCCGTCCTTTTCGTACAATTTCAACAGTAGGCGTCCCTCGCCATCCAGTTCGTAGGCATCGTCCGTCCAAGTGCTATGCCTGGTCTGCATGATGTGCAGGCGGAATCCCCATTTCGTGGTATCCAACTCGTTGCCATCGAACTCATCGTGCCATACCAACTTCCATTTCTTGCCTTTGGGGAGGTCGCTTTCAATTCCCGGTTGGCCTGTCTGTGCGTAACCATTGTATAATAACGTGGTTAGCGTAACCACGATACTTGCCTTCTTCATTATCCTCATGTTTTCTGGTTAAAGTATTTCACTCCGTTTTCCGGCCTGATATCGGTCAGGTCTCCGGTATAATGCCGCAGTTCCTTGGGAACATACGGATGCTTCCTGATTTCTTCCTCGTCAATGTCTATACCCAACCCCGGTTTATCGGGGATAATCATGGCCCCGTCTTCAAAGCGGATTTCCTCGTTGCATATCTCGCTTCTCCACGGAACGTCACTGCTCATGGTTTCGAGCAGGTAAAAATTAGGAACACAGGCCGCAAGCTGCAAGGTCGCTGCATTCGCCACCGGGCCGCTGGGGTTGTGCGGACAGAAAGGGATGTGATGGGCCTCTGCCATGGCAGCAATTTTCTTCAGTTCCATGATGCCACCTGCATGGCTTACGTCTGGCTGCACGACATCGACCGACCTCATCTCGAACAGCGTTTTGAACTCCCACCTATTGTACAGGCGCTCGCCCCCCGAGACCGGGACTTTGATCCTTTTCTTCACTTCGGCCAATCCCTCCAGGTTTTGGGGAGGGATGGGCTCCTCGAACCACAATACGTCGTATTCGGCAAGCGCGTGCCCGATCCTCACCGCCGTAGGCACATCAAAACGGCCATGTGCCTCGATGATGATATCGGCCCTATTCCCGACTGCCTCTTTGACCGCGCCTATGCAGGCCATTGCCTGTTGCAACTGCGCCCGCTCGATATGGAGATAGGAAGATCCGAACGGATCCCACTTGATTGCCTTAAATCCCTGATCGACCGCGATCGCCGCTTTCTCCGCGAATTCCGCGGGCGTCTTCGCCGGGGCAAACCAGCCATTGGCATAACACGGAACGGCATCCCTGACCTTCCCGCCCAGGAGTTGATAGACCGGGACACCCAAATCCTTTCCTTTGATATCCCATAGTGCCATTTCGATAGCGGACAGCGCCGACATGAGCACTGGACCGCCCCGCCAATAACTATCCCTGTACACCTTGTGCCACACGGCTTCGATTGCATGCGGGTCACATCCCTTGATGACCCTTTCCAGCTCTTTGCAGGCCATTGCTGCGGTTTGCTCCTTGTATTCGAGGGTTGCTTCGCCTAGCCCATACAGGCCGTCCTGATCGGTCATCACCTTGACGAACACCCAGTTGGTCCGATAGGCATGGCAAAGGAACGTTTTAATACCGGTTATCTTCATAACTATCCTTTTGTTTACTTTAATGTCTTGATCTGAATATCCTTACACATCAATATCTTCCGGCATGTGTTGCGCGGAACATCCGCCATCGACCACCAACCTTGCCCCGTTCAGTGATGTGACGGTATCGGACGCAAGGAATGCAACGGCCTCGGCAATATCGACGCCCGTTGATTCCCTCCCAATCGGTATGTTCCGCCTCCTCCTATTGACGGCCTCCATGGTTTGCTTTTCCCACCTATCCGTGTTGATGTATCCCGGAGCAACCATATTCACCCGGATGCCTTTGGGCCCGAGATCGGTGGCCATCGAGTTGGTCAATGCGTCCAGCCCGCCCTTACTTGCAATGTAGGCAGTCCGTTTGTGGATCGCCCTTGTCGAAACATTGGAGCCGATATTCACGATCACCCCCTTGGTGTGCTTTGCAAGCATCAGGTTCACCGCATGCTGCGATACCATGAAGGTACCCAGCAGGTTCACCTGGATCACTTCCTTGAAAAAGTCGATGGCCATGTCTCCAAACCCATCACCGATACCTTGATGGGCTGCATTGTTGACCAGCACATCGATGCGCCCGAATTGGCTTTCAATGGTTGAAAACATCCTCTTGACCTGCTCCGCATCGGCAATATCCGCCACGATAGGGAAATGGTTCGGTAACCCCAAGTGTGTTAGTCTTTCGGCGGCGCTTTGCGTCAACCGCTCATCCGGGCCATTGATTACCACATGGGCTCCTTCTTTCAGGAACAACGACGCGATGTGGAACCCGGTGTTCTCCACCGCTCCGGTTACCAGTACTACTTTATTTTCAAATCTCATATATGATTGACTTCCTTGAGTTGCATATTCCTATAGTCCCTTGCAAAAAAATACTTGTATCCCACCAGCAGTAAGCCACCGCACAACAACCAAACCACGCTGAGCAAGGAAATCCCGGTGGACAGTCCGATAACCGGCTTTAAATACCCCAATACAAGCGGCGCGGTGGCCCCTACCGAAAAACCGATCATCATCATCATTCCCGAAGCTGTCGACCGGTATTTACGCGGGATCACGTCATATAAGACCGCGTAGGTATTGGCATCGAAAAAGGCCCTACCAAAACCGAAACCCGCAAATCCGATGTACGTGATCCACACCACGGTTGACTTGCCCATCAAAACGATAAACGGGGCCGCAAACAATAGCCCCATGGCCTGTAGCAGGAGGCGCTTCCCCGGGCTGTACTTGGCCAACCTATCCGAGATCGGTCCAGCGGACAGAATTCCGACAAAGGCGAACAAGTGGGTATAGAACATGGAGTGAAAACCTGCCGAGGTGAGCGTCATCCCGAACTCTTCGAATAGGTAGGTGGGAGTCCAGGTCAGGTAACCGACAAGGACAAAAATAAGGCCGGAGAAGGCGATGGTGAGGATCAGCGCGGTAGGTGTCTGAAACAGCACTTTCAACCCCGCAAGGAAGGTTACTTCGCCTTTTCCTACCGCCGCTTGGCCGTCATTCCGATCCTTTAGCCGGAAAGCCATGACAATCCCGTGGATGACGCCAAACGCACCGAAGATGTAGAAGGCGTTCCTCCACCCCCAGCGTTCGCCGATGTAGGCGGCTATCAAACCGCTTAGGATAATACCCACATAATACGAGGTCTGGTGGACGGACATGGCAAATGAGCGGGTATCTTTATGGTACGCCGCCAACAAGGTGTAGTTGGCTGGGCCGAAAAAGGCCTCGCCGCCACCAGTCGCCAGACTTCTCATGATAATGAGCATCATGACCCCATTGCTCAATCCCGTAAACATCGTTGCAGTGCTCCAAAACAGGATACTCCCGACGATGATCCACTTTTTACTATAGATATCGGCGAAGTAACCTGCAACCGGAACGAGTATCGCGTAAAACAGGTTGAATAACGTGGCTATCCAACCAATCTGGATATCGGATAAACCCAGGTCTGATTTGACGAGTGGAAGCACGACATTGAAGACCTGTCGATCGGCTTGATTCACGAAAAAAGCGATCCACAACAGCAACAGTACTTCCCATTTATAATTTTTTGACATCTGCGCTCTCGGTTTCCGTATATTCGTCATGTGTTCAATAGCGATCGATTGACTCGATAATCCGGTCGATTTCCGACTTGACGCTTCCTTCCAAGGCTACATCAAACGTTTTGTCGCCTATGTGCAATTCCAGCGCATGGTTTGCAGGGCTGTACCCATATCGAATGTCCGCATGGATCCCCCGCGAGTCCAATCCCAACGTGCGTTGCCAATCCCCCAGCGTGTAGACCTTCTTTTCCTTACCGATGCCCAGGTAATTGTCCGACTCGAATGCGCCATAGACATTCCCGTCCACTTTGGCTTCGCTTATGGGAATGGAGACCGCTACCGGGGATTGGCTGATGATATTTTCCGTGATCTCCACCCCTTTGCCCGTGAAGGTTTGTCCCAAAAAGTACCGCGTGCCCCCATAGCCCAGCCGGATACCCGCTAGGCCACTGCCAAGTATCAGGTTGCGGTAACATCGGATATGGTCTGACTCGCTGCCGCGTATTCCCAATTGCTTGACATCGATGATCACGTTATTGGCAATCTCATTGAGATGCGTGGAAGCTTCGATGTATATCCCCCCTTCCAGGCTTTTATGGATAACATTCTCATTGATCGAAACATTCTCATTGGCCGCATCCAACCAGATACCGCCATGCCCATGCATATTGTTCTCAATGTAATTGCCGACCAACATGCTGCTTCGGAGATGGTGTAACTTAATGGTCGCGCTTTCATGGAGCTGGCTAAAGTCCTGCCAGCAATTGTCACGCAGTTTGTTGTTGTATATCAGGATCGCGTCTTGCTGGAAATCATAATAATCGATATCCGAACTTCCTGTCGTGCCGCAGATGGCCGCTATGCCACACCTGTTGAACGCACTGTTCGCTACGATGTGATAACCCCGCTCCGCCATGGAATACCTGGAAGGAAGTTCAAACCCGATGTCAAGCCCAACGCCGTTCGCGTCTTCGATCACGCAGTTATTGATGATGAAATGGTGGCCGCAATTCGTGGACACGATGCCCCGTTGCGGCGGGGGGAAACCGTTGCCTGCCTTCTGGAACGTGATGTTTTCGATCTTTATATAGCCGTTGTACCGGTGTTCCGGAGAGAAGCATTGTTCCCGCGCCGTGTATTCGATCTGGTGCTGCCCAGGGTGGGAATCGTCCGCCAACCTGACATGAACCGTCAATCCATCGTCTTCCACGAAGAAAGACCCTGGATTACCGGCCATATCCACATACTGGGGTACCTGCTTCAGCATCTTGCCGTCACAGAAAAGCATTCCCCGGCTCATCAACGCCAGGTTCTTTTGCGTATCCGTCTTTGCCCACCTATAGATGAAGGACGCACCATTGCCAACCCAGGGAATCAAGGGGCCGTTGACCATGGAGAATGGGTTTGTGCCAATGAATTTCTCCCGGGGCAATTTAAACATGTAGGCCTGTGCACCAGCTTGCTTGAACAGATCGTCTGAATCCGAATGGCGTACCGGGAATGCCTTTTTTGCGGGGAGGTCCGGTTGTTCGTGCGATTCATCGAAGAGGACCATGGCATCGATCTTGCGTTTCTCCCCCGACCAGAAACTATACGGCACCCATCCCTCGGACACCTGGTATGCCCCTTCGTAAATTTCGCTCCCGGTGATGATAACCGTAGCTTTGTCCACACCACGGTAACAAATCATTTCCTTCGAAGACCTCCCACCGCGCTGCGGCCTGACGGTTTCGCGGTAGATGCCCTCACCTATCAAAACCAAATCGCCGGGCATCGCAATATCCGCGGCTTGCTGGATGGTTAACAATGGCTTATCCGATGAACCGTCGTTGTTGTCATTGGCCAGGGGATGCCGCTGTGAAACATGTATTATGCGCTTATAGTCTGTCTGGTCCTCCCAATAATCGATTGAAGTGCCGTCCGGTAGTCTATAGGCCTCCTTGTCAAACCCTATCTCGCCCATCTGCTGCGCATTGCAAAAAACAGGCACCATTACAGCCATGAGCAACGTCAGGTATTTGTATTTATTCATTTTATTCATTGTTCTTCCTTTATAATTTAACTGTTATTTTAATTCAGCAGTCCCGTTATACCGCCGAACCGGTATCTTAATCCGATTTCATGCGTATTGTTGCTGATTCCGCGATTCAACGCCCTGTTACGCATGCCGAATTGGTAGCTATAACCGATGCCGAACCGTTGGATATAGACTTGTGCGATACCTGCCAGCTCCCCATAGCTCCGCGCATTCAACCCGATCCCGAATACCTGCTTGACGAAAAATATCGCCGACGCCTCTGCCTGTGGCCTTAAGCTTTCGGAATAGCTAACCAGCAGCGACGGCCGGAACTGGAAATCCATACCCAGATTGAACAGCGCGCCCGCGGTCAGGTGGTACAGGTTTCGGAAATCATAGCGATTATCGCCGCCGCCCGCACCCAGGTTGCCCAGCATCAGCCGTGGAAGCGACAAGCCGACATAATATCGTTCCGGGCGGTAGAGCATCAGCCCGAAGCCAACCAGTGCGTCCGTTTCCTTCACATCCTCCCGGAAAGCCGGGTCCTGGGGATCCAGCTGCGAGAACCGACCATCCATGTAGCTGAAGCCTGCGCTGAGCGAAAGGCCGATGTATTCGCTTTCCGATATGCGGATGCCCTTGGCAAAGAATACGCTCGCCTCCGTCAGCTTCTCTACCGCCATGCCTTCGTGCCGCAGGTTTATCCCTGCGACAGCCCCCATACGCTGTAGGCCGAAGTGGCCGCTACCCCAGTACACGGAGGGGGCGCCGTCCAGCCCGACCCACTGCCTGCGTCCAACCAAACTTATTTCGCCCTGTGGGTTCATCAGGCTCGCCGCTGCGTTCAGCGGAACACGCAGCTCACCGTGCTGGATATGCGTCAATGGCTGCTGCGCCTGAAGTCCGACGTAGATCACCAACCCCGCCATCACCATTGTTACATACCGCATCCGCTTCATGATTCCCTGATTTGTCACCTTGCTTTTTGCCGCTTCAACACTCCTATCAGAAGATCAATACCGTAGCACAAACCACCCATTTTCATGCTTCCATTCCCCATTCACTCTGAACTCGGCCACGTAGAGGTATGTTCCCGCCGGTACCCGGCGCTGGCCGTTGCCGACACCCCGGAAAGCCACCGTGCCGTTGTTGTAGCCCCCGGCCTCATATACCACCGTACCATTCCGGTTGAAAACCGTAACCTTGTTCTCCGGATACCCGCCGATAGCCTCGATCACCAAGTACTCGTTGATGCCGTCTCCGTTGGGTGAAACCGCCCGGTGCACGTGTATGGGCGGGGCCGGTGACGGTTCGGCCGAACCGTACATTTTATGCTGCACTGTATCCGCATTAAGCATCTCCTCATTGACGATCAGTGCACGTGCTACCGGGTTGGCCGCATAGTAGGTAACATTGCCCTCCTGGTTGGCCGTGATGGCCGTGGTACCCGTTGCGTGGACGGTCAGTACACCGCCGGTTACCGAAGCAACCTCCGGATTGCTGCTCATATACGATACCGGCAATCCCGATGTAGCCGTGGCCGTCAGCACGAGCGGACCATCGCCGTACAACATGGTATCCAGCATAGCGAAGGTGATTGATTGCTGCTCCATCGGTTGCCCCACGCTTTTCAACTGGTAACCGATTCCGTCAAAAGCCGCCCTGATCACGGAACCGGGCAAATCATCGGAGATATCCACCTGCAAGTCGGCCGTTCCCGTTACCTCTCCGATCAAAATCCTGTAAAGTCTGTCGGGAATGCCATCGTTATCATTCAAAAGCTCAGTACCCGTAGTGGTTCGGCCATACTCCTTATATGTACTATCGCCTGGGAGCCTGGCCAGTATCCGCCAATTCTGGGACGCAGGAGAGATGTAATACAAATAAACGTTATATGTATTCAAGCTGTCTAATATTCCCTCCTCAATAACCGAGATGTCCGGGCAATTGTCCCCATCCTGCATCCGCGACTCTATATAATTCCCATCAATGGTACCATTTGTTGCTGTCCGATAGTGCCATAAATTATCGCCATTTGAGGATTGCGTGGAAATAGCTGTTCCAGGGACAACATTGTTAAGATTCGCGTTGACAAAATGAATCGGATGAATGACGACAGGAATAGCAACATTGGAATATCCGGAACTTCCATTTTCATTTATTGCTTTGATCCGATAACTATACTCCCCTAATTGTGGGTTAATTACATCCGTGTATTCCGTAGTATCCGCCTGAACCGTATCAATAACCTGGAATTCCAAACTATCCAGTTTCCTTTCGATTACGAAACCGGTTTCATCCAGAGAGAAGTCAACCCATGCAAGTTTTACAATGCTATCGCTGTGCAGCTTAGCCGTGAGGTTTCCCGGTGTTTCAGGCATTTTCAGGATATGGCTTCTACTGACATTTGAATACCCCTGAACGCCATTCCCATTAAAGGACAATACACGGTACCAATACGTATTGCCAGAAACCGCACTGGAATCTACATACGAAACCACATCCGGCGCTAAGGTATCTATTGCCCGAAATTCTTCTACGCTCGTAGCCCGTTCAATGATAAACCCAGCTTCATTATGGGAGTTATCAACCCAATTCAGGGTGACAGTGTTTTCAGAATTGATATGAGTGGATAATTGTGAAGCTGCTATAGGGAGATTTGTGGAATCTGATGAATATATTAGCTTGATATAGGGAACACCGTCCTCTTTGTCTTCAGCCCTGTCCACCCAATGCCGTACGGTGATTGTAGCCTGACGGGGGCTAATTCGTAAAAATATCCACTCCCCTCCCATAGCACCATTTTGATATTGGGAAGTGATGAACTGCTTTAAGGTATGGCTACCTTCTACATTAGTGACTGTAACATGATATGCATTGGCTGTAACTACGGGGTCAATAAAACTATTCTCAATTTTGGTTGCAGACGACTGATTCGTACCTGAGTAATTTCCGTCATAATAATCTTCGAAACTTACTAAGTTTGTAGGTCTATAAGACAACCCCCATAAATCGGCTGCAAAGCTGGCCACCGGTGAAACATTATCCAATAAAATTCCGAAACTGGCTTCCTTCAGATCGGCTATCGCTGAGCCATTGGGAAGTTGAAAAGGAAAAACGGCATTCCCACACACGCCATCGCCGCTCCTCCCGACAAGCATCACACTTGCGTGTGGATTAAAGCCGATAGCGTTATTGCTTATAGTCCTTGTAACCCATTGGTTCGATTCACTGGCCTCCCTGATATCAATTTCCGCCCCTTGCAAGGTAGTAAATTGTGATCCTTGGTGCCAGTCAGACATCCCATATTGGCAAATGCTTCTGATTTCCCATTCATATTGTGTTTCTGGCACCAACGCCGAAAGCTGAAAATAGGGTTCTGCGATAGAATCCGCTTCAATCCAGTTAGGACTGCCCAAAGCCCTATATCGTATATCGCAATAGTTGACAACACTTGCTTTTTCCCAAGACAACAAGGCACTAGTCGCCAGATTTTCCCTCACTGCAAGATTTGCCGGAACCTCACATTCGGCCTCTATTAAGGTTGTAAACAGCAAAGAGCTACTCCAGTTGCTGTTTGAATCTATTCCGCTGGCACGTACCTGACATTCATAATCGTTTATGGGAGCTAACCCCATAAGGGTAAAAGAATTATCCTGGATGTTATTCAGAATAGTCCAACCCGTATCACTGACATTTCTGAACTGTAGGTCGTAATTTATCGCTCCCGCTACCGAATCCCACCTGAGGGAGCAATAAATGTCTGATAATTGGTCAACCGAAAGACTATCGGGAACGGTAACGGGTACGTTAGGAGACTCACAGGACGCTTCGGAATATTTAAATAAAACTACAGAGGAAAAAGGTTCCAAATCCACTTCGCCGCAATAATAATTATTCCTTGCATCAATAAATTTACCAGGTGGTAGAATAGTTGCTTTCGGCTGCAAAGTCTCATTATAATAATACAGTAAGTTTTCTTCCATGTTTCCCGAAACGCGAATCGGGCTCGGGGAAGAATCGGAAAATGCCGACCTGTTGATATCAAGCTGATTAACACTATAGATGGCTGAACTGTCAGGGTTACCATCTATGTTTTTTATGTAAATGTTCTCAGCAACTAAAGGGTTTACGATAAAGTTGCCCGTGTATGTCCCTGACTCGTCAACATCAAGTGCGGTGGATGTATAATATAAAATATTGTGAGATCCGCTTGAATCCGTGGATACCAGTATGTTATCATTAAACGCAAGACTTACATCAGCGGACTGCAAAGCAACATGTGCTTCCGCGGAACCGGCTCCAAATGCAGTATTGTTTTCAAAAACGGTGTTCCCGGTAATCCAGTGCAGAAAATAACCGGTAGCACCGCAATTAAATACAGAGTTATTCCTGACCGTCACGTTATTACTGCCATTGTCCAGATAAATACCTACCGCCCGGTTCCGCCCTGAATGGTTCCCTTCCGGCTGTCCTCGGGCATTGTCCACAATATTCCATTCTATCACTGACCCCTGAGTCGTAAGGCCACCCAAATTATTGTTGGTATAGATCCCGCCCATATCATCGACAAGCATCACTACGTCCTTCAGGTAATTGTTCTTTATGAGTTGATTCTTACCTCCTGTGACAATGCCGGCTCCGCCAACTAGGGTTATTTTATTCCGTAGAAATTGAGCACCATTTGATTCATTATATATGCAAAATAGGCCCTTCTCCTTCCCGTATGCCGGATCCATTCCAATGTTATAAAACTCATTGTCATGAACGACTAATCCGGTGGTACCGTTACGAACATATACCGCCCGGACATTGACTTCCTCAAAATAGGAATCTGCTATTTGAACACCAGCTGTGTTCTCAGCCTTCACCCCTTCTCCTCCTGCAGCTGAAATCTCTACCTCATCGAGTGAAAGATTTTCGGATCCATAAGCATTCACATTAAAATGATTTCCGAACTTTACAGCGATATCACTGAAACTGATATCACTAACGCTGTTTATTTCTATTACGGCCTCTTCAAACGGATAGGTAAATTCCGTACCATTAGGATTAGTAGTAGAATATAAATAAATCTTTCCAGTAGCCCGGTTATAGCACCATTCACCTTCGCTATCCAATGCATTAATACTGTTGATAAGATAGTATCCGGAATTGGGTTGTAGCGATGCAACATCAAACCCCGGCCCAAGAAACACCGTATTTCCAACATGGTCTGTTACCTCTACCCGATTATATCGGAATTCGGACACTCTTATCACCACATCGGCCCCGGTCCAGTCTATTGAACTTCCTAGTTCGTTATCGGTGAACTGCGTGACACCGGAAGATGATTCCAGCCGTAGAAATCCCCCGTCGATTGAATCTTTATTGGGAAATCTGCCCACCGGGAGCCTGTCGTTTTCCCTATAAAGATTGTTGAGCTCCGAGGGTGCCTGTACGAGCACTTTCTCCCATATGTTGCCCATAAAGGATGTCCAGCCGGAGTTAAACGTCACACCTCCGGAAATAACTGGCTTATTACCTGCTCCAAATGCTCCGAACGACAGCTGATCCTGCGTTATCAGCAATGATCCATGGAATGTGTCACCCCGCTTAAAAAGTATCTGGTCACCTGCCTGAAAACTGGCCATTTCCCCATTGACTTTACCCAGGGTTTGCCAAGGTTCTGCCTCACTTAGACCGGAATTTACGTCATTACCTGCCGCTGAAACATAATAGGTATGCTGTGCCAACAATGGTATTCCTTGTGTTAAAAAAAGAATTATAATCAAATATGTTTTTAGGGGGGGGCAACTCCAGCCATTGTCCTTATAGTAAGCTATTTCCATGGGTTCTTGAAAATTAGAGTCAACTAATCTGAACGATATAAAATGACAATTCACACTAATTATAACCGGGATTCTGTTCGAGAACCGCACCGGAATTTGCATCTATTACAGCCTGCGGAATAGGCCACAAGGCGTTGTGCTCCTGAATTGTGCTACCCGCAGACCTCCCTCCTGTTCCGGCTGGTTCAGAATTGTATTTTCTAACACGATCCACTAATCTCCCCATCCGAATCAGCGTTCTCATTCTGGGCTCTTCCACCAGTAATTCCCTTGCCCGTTCATCCAAGATGTAATCTTCCGTTACATCCGATGCCCCAATCAGTGACGCTTTTGCCCTGCCCCGTACAACATTGATGTCCGCAGCCGCTTTATCCAAATCACCCTTTCTAAAATATGCCTCGGCTCTTAAGAGATACGTTTCCGAGACGCGCATCCGACTCATATCCTTTGCGGTATTGCCTGAACTTGGCTGGTCGGCAGATGGATGTCCATCTATTTTCCTGAACCAAGGGTAATAGCCAAATAACGTGTCGAGCCTTTGGGTTGTCAACGTACCGTCTTCCCTTGTGACGTATAGGTTACCGTCTGAACCGTACGCCGTTCTGATCGGCTTTTGGAAGTACTCCGGATCGGCAGGGTTATTATAGTAAAAAGTTCTGCGGATATTGTGTTTCGAATTCCGGATATCATTTGGATCATCCCATATATAATATTTAGCATAATTTGTTGGCGAATTAACCCCGATACCTCTAGGCAAACTATCGACTGAATTATTCTTGATTCCATTAGGCGTTCTGATTACGTCATATTGGGGAGCCCACAACCTGGGTAGTTGACTACCACTATTTCCTAATATGTATAATTCGATTTGATAGGCCCATATCACTTCCTTGTTACCTTCGGAGCGATTAATCTGGCCATAAGCAAACACGTCGGAAAAGACATCCCCCGGCGAAGAACTGGCGGGACCGAAACGTTGAGTCGCAATTTCATAATCTCCAGCTTCTTTTCCTATCACTTTATCTGCAGCACCTATGGATTTATCATAATAGGAATCGTCACCGCTCAGCATTGCCAAAGTAATATATACTTCGCTTAGCAGATGGAAGGCGGCGGCTCGGGGTACCCTGCCGTCTTCGGCTATATCTATAGCAAGTAACCGGGACGCCGCCTCAAGATCACTCATCGCAAACAAAAGCACATTCTCCCTGCTCTCCCTTTCAAAATCAAAGCGCGGTTCGGAATACAGGGTCTCCACGATCGGTACCCCTCCGAAAAGATTGGCCAGTATATTATAGACATAGCCTCTGAAAAACAAAGCCTGTCCCTTGATATTATTTCTGGATTCCTCGGAAATATCAATATCCATGTTATCTATGTTATCCAGAATCAGGTTGGCCCGGGGCAAAACCTTTTCGTAGGCCCAATTCCAATAGAGTCGGCTTGGTTCTGCGTAAGAGTTGATTAGTGTGTAATCTGCAAACCCGCGGCTGTCGGCCCTACCCCATCTCACTACATCCGTACCTAAGTTCATGTAGTCAAAATTCCCTGAAAGATGGTGTTCACTCCTCACCGATTCGTACAATGCGGTCAGAACAGCATCGAAACCGGATTCATTTACCAGTAAATTCTCTGGGCTAAAGCGATCCAAAGGCACTTCATCCAGATAACCATTTTTACAGGATAAAGCACTTAGTGCTAAAAAAATCGTTAAAAAAAAGCTAATATTTTTCATTATTTCGAATTTAAAGTTGAACCCTTAGTCCCGCTGTGTATATCTTCATTATTGGCCCGTTGGCGCCCGGATCTCTGGAACCTGCCCCGAACTCCGGGTCCCACCCCTTCCAATCCGTCCATGTGATGAGATTTTTGCCACTCGCATAGACCTGGACGTTTTTCAATCGGATTTTCTTTGTTATGCCTGAAGGAAAAGAATAGGCCAATGATACGTCCTGCAACCGGACAAAGGACCTAGGTTGATAAAAACCATAATTCAATGGATTCCGGTAATTAATTGCTGGATACTCATTACTCGGATTTTCCGGTGTCCAGTATGGAACATCCATATAGTTTGCCACGTCATAAAAATTAATACCCGGGACAGTACTGGTATTAGCGGTGTAACCCCCATTTCGATAGAACAGTACCGCCATCAGGCTCAATCCCCTGAATGAAAGTGTATTTGTTACCCCCAGCGTATACTTAGGCCTGTTATAATGGAGTACCGTTCTGTCATCCGGGGTTATAACGCCATCGGGAACGCCATCCGGACCGCTAATATCTTTAAACCTTATATATCCCGGCTTTGCGTCGGGCTGCAAAGAGAAATCATCTCCTTCCTGATAAATCCCGTCAAAGACATAGTCGTAATTCGATCCCAGGGAATGACCTATAAACCATCCGCTTGCAATATCATCGTCTTCAATGCCATCCTCGTTAAAATCCGCTCCGGTAAGTTTCAGGATTTTGTTCCGATTATGGGTAAATGCGAAATCAACAGACCAAGTGAAATCCTTATTAACCAAGGGCTTTGTATTCAAGCTTATTTCCATCCCTTGGTTGGACACCTCACCGACATTTCGTAAAAAACGATTGAATCCATTTGTGTTAGGAATGGATTGGCTGAGTAATAAATCAGTAGTCTTGCTTGTATAAACATCCAATGAGCCACTTATCCTGTTTGATAAAACAGAGAAATCTATAGCTAGATTTGTACTCGTAGTGGTTTCCCAACCCAATTTCGGATTGGCCATGGACGTCACATATTGACCGGCAGCCGTATTCGGCCCAAATACGTAATAGGTTTCAGTCATGTTACTTAAGGCCGAATACCGGCTTACACCGCGGTTTCCATTTTTTCCCCAGGACAAACGGAGCTTTAGATTATCCAGAAAAGCAGCATCGGACAGAAAAGATTCCTCACTTACGTTCCAGCTTGCACCCACTGCAGGGAAAAGACCGTATTTTCTTCCATCTCCAAATGCCGAATATCCGTCCCTGCGTAAACTTATGTCAAAAATATATCGGTGATTGTATATATATCCCAACCTGCCCATGGCTGATACCTGTTGATCCTTGCCCGCCCCGGTTTCCAACGCATAGGAATCACCGATCTCAAGGGAATTCCATCCTAAAGCGTCATTAAAAATATTCTTACTGCTCAATTCCGAAGACTCATCCTCCGCTTCGTAAATACCGTACATCAGGGTAGCTTTGAAAGCGTGTTTTCCTACAGTCCTATTATAGTTTATGATATTTTCCAGCGTAAGATTGTTGCTTGAGTAATAATATTTGCTCCCGGATCCCAGGTTGTAAAAGCCATCCCGGCTATAAGATGGTTTGTAGCTGAAATCATGGTTATCCTGCGTGGTAAGGCCGACATTCAGGCGGTAGGAAAGCCCTTCAACGGGAAGATCGACATTCAGGTAACTGTTCAGGAAAAACGTCTTATTGATTCTTTCGTTGGCATTTAATGCATGGTCAATAACAGGGTTTCCACCAAGGCCTATGTCCATGGGTTGCTTGCGTGGTACCCCATCATCATAGTAAAGGCTGGCGTAGGGGCTTAAGTAGGTTGTCTGGAGAAGATTTGCCCGGAACCCCGAATTGTCCTTTGCTGTATATCCAGAATGCAATCCAATTTTCAACCAATCGGTTGCACTAAAATTCAGGTTAGCCCTTCCGGAAGTTCTCTTAAAATTATCACCGGCTACCGGTGAGTGGGAATCCATAAACGATCCGGACAGGTAATAGGTGAGGTTTTTTGCCGTTCCGGAAACACTTAACTCCGAATTCCAGATGGGAGCATCCTGGCTTATGGCCTTAAACGGATCAATAGTCTTTCCTGCAGCGATGTTTTCCACCTCTATCGGTTGGAAGGGGAGCGACCCGTTGTCTGCCTGCTCAGCGTACGCACGATTCCGAAGATATTCCTCAGCATTGAGATAGTCGGGGAGATGCGCATAGTCCGCAGAACCATAGTAAGTGTGAAGGAGTATCTGGGGATCCAATGCTGTTCCCTTTTTGGTAGTGATCTCAATTACTCCATTCGCTGCCAAGGATCCGTAAATCGCCGTCGAACTGGCATCCTTGAGAATATCAATGGACTCAATATCACCCGGATTAATATCCGTTAAACTTCCGCCCCTGTAAATGACCCCATCCAGAACGATCAAAGGATCATTGCTTGCAGATATCGAGTTGGTACCCCTGATCAGTATGGTCGGATTGCTACCCGGGCGACCGTTATCCGTTACGGTAACTCCCGCAACCGTGCCCCTCATAGTTTGTGCAATATTTATATTTGGGACATTTTCAACCCTATCCAGGTTCACCGAGGCAATGGCTCCGGTTAAATCTTTCCTTTGGGCAGTGCCGTACCCGATCACCACTACCTCATCCAGTTGTCCGGCTTCTACCTCCATGACCACGTCTAACCGATGTCTTCCCGCAGGTGCGATTTCCTGGGTTTTCATACCGATCAGCGAAAAAGTGAGCATAACTTCACGATCCAATTTGCCCAGTACGTAATCACCGTTCCTATCGGTGGTGGTTGCTTGACTGTCGCCTTTTACCCTTACCGTAACCCCCGGTATCGGTTCGCCGGAAACACCGGTCACTTTCCCGGATACGGCATTCTCCTGCGCTTTGGCCCACTGAAGTGGAGCTAACAACATTACAATCATGAAGACCATGATCCCCAACCATGGAGATTGGTAATCCAAAAACTGTCCGAAGGATGTTCTTTTCATAATCTATTGGTTTATATTTGTCCCGAACCACACTACATCAAAGCTAAGAGGCAAGATAAGTGTGGTGTGGTGTGGTGTGGTGCAAATATCTTATTATTTATTTCACTTTTCCAAAAAAAGGCTTTATTATTTTTGAAAAAACAAACAAGTAACTGTAAAACAATTAGTTAAATTTTGATATGCGCAATAGACCATTCTTTAAAAAAGAAGAAATAACGGTGGATCTATCCTCTCAAATACCTTTTTACAAACAATTGACGACATCAATACAGCACCTGATCGAGACAGGACGGTACAAACACGGCGACATATTGCCTTCAATGAATGTGCTTAGCGAATCGCTTTCCGTCTCTAAGGAAACCGTCAAAAAGGCTTATGCCATCTTACGGGAAAAAGGCGTTATCGAATCCGCACAGGGCAAGGGATTCTATGTGAAAGAAAACAAAGGCGCCCTCAACGTGCTGATGATATTCGACAAACTCAGCACCTACAAATTGGTATTAGCACGTTCATTCAAGGAAAACACTGGAGAAAATATTCAGACGACCATCCGTCTTCACGACCAGGATATAGATCTTTTCGAAACACTGGTTCATGAGAACTTGGACAATTTTGATTATTACCTCATCACACCGCATTTCCCGATAGATGACGACATCCAGCGGAGGGCTATCACCGCGCTCGGAAAAATACCTAACCGCAAACTCGTCATCCTGGATCGGAAAGTCGAATCGTTTCCTGGCAACTACGGTATGGTCTACCAGGATTACGAACAGGATGTACAGCGGGGATTGTCACAGGGCAGAGAGCTTTTTGAAAAATATACCACGGTGAACACCATCTCAACGGCTGGGAGCCTTTATGGGGCATTCACGGAAAAGGGGATTGCAAGATTCTGCCTCGAACACGGAATCGATCATCGTATTTATAAAACCATCAATCCTGAAAAAGTGCTGAAAGGTGGGGTTTACATTGTCCTGAACAGCCAACTGGACATTGAATTAATCGAAATCATTAGAATCGCCAAATCTAAAGGCCTGAAAATAGGGGATGATATCGGTATCGTTTCCTACAATGAATCCCCTATCAATGAAATCATTCTCGACGGACTAACCGTATTGTCCACGGATTTCCAAGAAATGGGAGCACTTGCTGCCGAAATGGTCAAATCCGGGAAACTATCCAAGATTTGGAATAAATTCGACCTGATTATCCGAAAAACGCTCTGACTCTTTGCAATTCCAATTTTCTTTTTTGTCTCACCCCACCACCTCCTTGACCGTCTCGCCATAGCTGTCGGTCTTGTCGGCAGGCATGCCCAGCAACCGGTACCACTTGCGGAAGGCGCCGATGAACACGATGAGCATCAGCACCATGGCCAGCATCGCCAGACCGGCCAGCAGGTACTGACCATGGGGGAGGTAAATATCCTTCACCTGCAGGTAGCAGGCCCAGAACGTGATCACCGCCATGAACACGCCCGGGATGGCCGAACACAGCGCATACCTGCCGCGGTTCAGCCGGATCAGCATCGTGGTGCACACGATCAATCCGCATGCTGCCAGCAGCTGGTTGCTGATGCCGAACAAAGGCCAGATGCTGCTTACGTTGCCCGTGTAGACCAGGTAGCCCCAGCTGGCCGTGAACAGCAGGCTGGCGATGATTACCCCGGGCATCCAGTCCTTGTCGCTGAATCGGGGGATGACGCCGCCCAGCATCTCCTGTAGGAAAAAACGCCCCCTCCCCCGCGTACCCGCGTCGATCGCCGTGAGGATGAACACCGCCTCGAACATAATGGCGAAGTTGTACCAGTAGGCCATCATCTCGTCCATGAACGGGATGTTGTTGAAGATGTGCGCCATGCCCACGGCCAGCGACACCGAACCCCTGTGCGCCCCTGCAGCTCCACGCCGATCTTTTCCACGAAGTGCGGCAGTTCCACCAAATGCCCACCACGTTGACGAAATCCGCATCACCCTCGAACAATGTGGCAAGCCAATCGGTGCGCCTAGCATTCCAAGCCTCGGTGAACAATCGAGGGATTTCATCGGGTGTTGTTGCTTTTTCCATCGGGCGTTTTTACCAAAGGCAAAGGAGCATAAATTCCTGCCCTTTGTAAAATTGATGCTAGATAGGATGAAGGATTACACCAATTTCCCTCAAAGTTGTCTATCTTCACACAGAAAGGAGGATACGGCACATGTCCATGAACAAATTTTTCGCGGCCCTGATTACACTATTGGCATGTGGTGCCAGTGCACAGGCGCAGGTAATCGTCAACCCGGATGGGACGCATTCCGTCGCCATGGGAAATATCGTTGTGAATTCCGATGGCACCCATTCCGTGCGCACGGGCGATGTGATTGTCAATCCGAACGGCACCCATTCGGTGATCAGCGGGAATGTGCTGGTGACCCCGGATGGTAGGCATGTCCCTTTTTTTGACACGAGCCAAAAAGAGGCCGATCACAAGGCAGCCGCAAGGGACGATAACCGCTACAGGTATGGGGCCATGACGCAGCGCGCGCTATGGTTAAAACGCATGGATGCCCTTAAAAAGCAGCGCCGGGAGGAGTGCAAACTCCGGAAAGCGCGGAATAAAGAACTGCGGGATGTTTTTCACCGTGCCGTTAGGTGACGTCTACGGTAAGCCAAAAAAATTCCATAAATAATTTTCTTAGTGTAAAAAATACACTATCTTTGCATCATCATAATTTAGGTTTATAATTGGTTAGTAAAGGTTTCCATTCTCCCCGTTTGGAAACCTTTCGTTTTCTAATCCCCCTACCCCGCTTATTTCTTATGCCATTTCGAGCGTGCGATGGCGACCTCTCTTTCATCAGCATTTAGCGCGAGACGTACGTAATGGGTTTATAATATTGGTTTATGGGATCGCTTGATGCTCACAGGGAAAACGCTGGACCAGTTTGGTCATCGGCATTTTTCTCTTGTTGACAAGATTGTTCGGGCGTCGATTGTTGCTCCTTCTTATCCAACTGCTCCGGTAATTGCTCCCTTTCAATCCGTTCCAGTTCATCCAGCATCAGCTCCCTGACTTCACGCTTTATTTTCAGGTAATTTTCCCGGATGTCCTCGGTGGTGACCGTCGCAATCTTCGGGATGTCCTTGTAAGCGGCCCCCTCCGCGGCGATGGCGGCGTGGTCATTCTGGACTTCGGCGTGGAAGACCTTCAGTTGAATCTTTTCCTCGGGATTATCGGCGACCATGCCGACGAAGCTGCCGGAAGATAGCGTGGCGATTTTGGAGGCGGGGATGGCGTAGTCGAGCTGCGCGGACTTGGTGAATGTCGTGTCGCTGCTGCTGAGCGTGCTACTATTGCGCTCCTGCATAATCTTGCCAAAGGTTTCGGAAAGCGCCTTGGCCGTATCACCTGTGACCTGTCCAGCGATGACATTGCCGACAATGCCCGCAATGACGTCGGCCTGTTCGGAACCATAATCCTTTTTCAATTGGCTGAAATCCTGCACGGCGATGGTAGTGGCGACTTTGTTGGAACGGGCGGTGGCGATGAGGCTGTCGATGTTATTAAAGTAGATGGTGGGAAACTCATCGAAGATGAGGCTACTCTTTTGCCTGCCTTTTTTATTGACGAGCTTGATCATTCGGGAGATATAGAGGGAGAGCACTGCGCCGTAAGTCTGGAGTTTTTCGGGGTTGTTGCCCACGCAGATAATTTTGGGATCATCCGGATTGTTCACGTCCAGCGTGAAGTCGTTACCGGAGAGGACGTAGTCAAGCTGCGGCGAGGATAGCCGGGCGAGGCCTATCTTGGCCGAGGCGATCTGCCCTTCCAATTGTTCCTTGGCGTTGTTCTGGAAGGCGGAGATGAAGGGGTTGATGAGTGTCTTGATCTCGTCCTGCTGGCTGAGGGCGGCAAAGAGCGGATCGTAATCCACCTGCATCAGTTCGATGACATGGGGCAATGTACAATAGCTACCGTCCCTGTAACGCCGGAGATACCAGATGATGGCCGTGAGGAAGTTGATGGGGGACTCCACAAAGAAGTCGCCCTGTTTCTTAATCCATTCCCTGTTGAGGCCAAGCATGATTGTCCGTGACGCTTCGGTAGCATCGGTGATATCGTCCATGCTGTGCGGGTCGAGGGGGTTACACCGATGGGTGCGGCTGAGGTCATCGAAATTGATGACGTAGAACTTCGGGGGTATTGGGTAGTGCTGGCGGTATTTGAGCAACTTATTATAGGCGATCCTAGTGAGGTCATCGTATTTGAAGTCGTAGACGAATAGGGTGAATCCCTTGCGGATGTGCTGGTCGATGATGTGGCGGATGACGAAATAGGATTTCCCAGCGCCGGGCGTGCCGATGACGAGCAGACCGCGGAAGGGGTTGATGAAGTTGATCCAGCTGTCGCGTATTTTCTCCTTGAGACGGTATTTGGCAGGCAGGTTGACGGAGTATTCGTTTTCCAGTAGCCGCTCTTCCTGTGGGAATGTCTCGTTATCGGTGTTGAATGTATCCTGCTGCAACGTGAAGCTGATGAGACGGGAGAGGCGCGTGCCGCCCACAAGGATGGCAAGGTAGCCGGTGGCGGTGGTGCCGATATAAGTGGCGGCGAGCATTTCCGCGGACAGGGGCACATGCAGGACGAGGGGGCTGGCGAAATAGCCTGTGAGACCAAGTGAGATATGGATGGCGATGCTCCGTTTATCGACTTTCTCATCCTTACGCCCCTTGATGCCAAGGAGTGAAATGGCAAGAAAAACCAATGCAGCTAACTTGGGACGGAAGTTGCCGTCAAACAGGCCCGTGGTAAGCAGATTAGCCAAGAGACTGTCCGTAATCCCCGTCGTGAGGCCCCAGCGTCGGAAGGCGAGGTAACAGGTGAGGTAGCAGTGGATGCCGAGGACAGTGAGGCTGATGAGCCTGCTGAGATCGGCTATTTTGCGCAGGGATTGGATGTCTTCTCCGGTGTTCATTGTTCTTTAGATTTGAGACGTGAGATAGATTATTGATTATTTGTTTAATAATATTGGCATCAATGAGCACTTCGGGGTTTGATATTCCGTGAAGTGTCTGTGGACCTACGCATTACGAATGCGTAGGTCCTGGGCTATGCCTTATATCATAGGCTGTGGTCTTGCCGGCCATCTGGGCCTTTGCGGCGTTTCTTCTTTTTTCGTT
The DNA here is from genome assembly GCF_900112315.1 of Parapedobacter composti. Classification (GTDB taxonomy): domain Bacteria; phylum Bacteroidota; class Bacteroidia; order Sphingobacteriales; family Sphingobacteriaceae; genus Parapedobacter; species Parapedobacter composti. Next base: position 225,325 of record NZ_FOLL01000005.1, read on the forward strand.
TCGGGACGAACGGGCCGTATTCGGGCTCGGTGCGACCGAGCAGGGATTCCAGTAGGGACTTGCCGTCGGTGGTGCCGGAGACGGTGGGCTGCTTTTTGAGTGCCTTTTGTAAGTAATCGGTTGGCTTCGGTGCCGAACGCAGGTAGGTCTTTTGCTGTGGGCGATGTTCATGTTGTTTTCGTTGCTGGGTGTTGTTGGCGCTGGGTTTGGCGCGGATATCCTGTTGGCCCAATTGGGTCGTAATGGCCTTAGCAGTGTACGCCTTGCCGAGGTCACTGCCGTTAATATAATACTCCCCAAAAACTGGACAGCTGCTTAAATGTTTAACTTAGCAGTTTGAAAAATGAAAAAAGAGCGTAGAAAGTTTAGTGCCGGCTTCAAGGCAAAGGTTGCCATCGAAGCGATCAGGGAGCAACACACGGTCCATGAACTGGCCGCAAAATACGAGATCCATCCCACGCAGATCAACACATGGAAGCGGGAGTTTCTGGATAATGCAGAGTCGGTATTCAGCAAGGAGCAGTCCCCATCCAAGGATGATTCACAGGAGAAAAAGGAGCTGTATTCGAAGATAGGGGAATTGCAGATCCAGGTTGATTTTTTAAAAAAAGTATTGGGCAAATGAGTCTGGATGATAAACGTAGGCTTGTTTGCCCGTCCTTCAGGAAGATGAGCGTTTTCGAGCAATGCCGGGTCATCGAGCTTCCGCGCAGCAGCTACTATTTCAGGCCCAAGGGGGAGTCCCTGTTCAACCAACAGCTGATGAATGCCATCGACAGCGGTTCCTGGACCATCCTTGTTATGGGGTGGAGCGGATGACTGATTACCTGAAACAGGATCTGGGCTACCCCGTCGGGGAGAAGCGGATCAGGCGGTTGTATAAAATCATGAACCTGAAGGCCATTTACCCCAAAAAGAATCTCAGCAAGGCAAACAAGGCGGATTATAAATTCCCATACCTGCTTAGGAACCTGAAGGTGGAACGGCCCAACCAGGTCTGGCAGGCGGATATAACCTATATTCCCATGTACCGTGGTTTTATGTACATGTTCGCCATCATTGACGTATACAGCCGCAAGATCATGGGGTGGGATGTATCCAATACCATGAGTGCGGAATGGTGCCGGGATGTGATGCTGGATACCATGCGCAAGCACGGTAAGCCAGGGATATTCAATACCGACCAAGGCTCGCAGTTCACCTCGGCGGTATTCATCGAAGCACTCAAGAAAAATGAGGTCCAGATATCCATGGATGGCAAAGGACGGGCCCTGGACAATGTATTCATCGAAAGATTCTGGGGGTCGCTCAAAAGGGAGAAGATATACTTGAATCCACCAAATGGCGGCGTTGACTTATACAAGCAGGTAAAGGACTATGTGAACTTCTATAACACCGAGAGAAGGCATAAGTCAATAGGCAAGGTGACGCCAGATGAAAAGTTCCATCAAGTTATCAAAAATGTGTCGTGATTATATCTTAACTTAGCGAAAAGCTGTCCAACGAATGGGGAGTATCTCAGACAGCCACGTTTGCGTTAGCCCTTTCTCCTGCAATACGGCTTTGATTCGATTCATTGTTCAGCTTATTGAAATTGCCTCACAAGATACACAAAAATCCTTTTATCATCTCATTTTGTGAGATACAATTAAATCCGACTTATATGGCAGCATAAACAACCCGGCACCACCTCACTCAAAAATAGTCAACGAAGCGTACTACAAAATACGGGAAACCGGAAAGGGTTTATTTGAAGTTTATAACCATCGGTTCATGTGCCAGTTGGTAACGGTCATTCAATACACTAGCGTTTAAATAGATTGTCTCGTCTTTAGTATCTTGGCCGTAACCCTCATGAATATGGCCAAAAAAGTGATATTTTGGTTTGACTTGGTTAACCTTAACCAATAAATCCATACAGCCTACGCATTGAGAACATGAATTTTCATCCAATATTCCCATAGGTGGCCCATGTGTGATTAACACATCCGTATCATCCGGTATCAGCTCCCAGTGTTTCTTTATTTCCTCTCCCCTTTCCCGATTGAACGCCCAGTTGTGGAACCAAGGTGTAATGGGCGATCCCCAAAATTTGATTCCATTGATTTCTGCACCGGAATCGTTCAGGTAAATCACACCCTTAGGGATCATTTGCTCGATAACCCTTGGATGCGCATGTTCTAAGAAAAAATCATGATTACCGGCAATGAAAATCTTATACTTGAATTTTAGCTTGCTGAACCAGTCAAGAAAATCCTCAATCTCCACCGGATGGCCGCTCTTACTGATATCGCCTGCATGGATGATAACATCTCCTTTAGGCAACTTTAACGAACGATGCTGCCCATGGGTATCGGATATAACAACAAACTTCATCGATTAAGTCTCGGAATTAGGTTACAAAATAACCATTTTTTGCTCAAAAACACCTCTAACATGCTTCTTTTCTGTAAATTATTGAACACCCCAATCAGTTTGCACCATGGAATACACAGCTGATTTTTCATGTTACAATGTTAGTATGTTAGGATGTTATAATGTTATAGTGATACAATGTTATAGTGTTACAGTGTTATAATGTTATTGTGTTATAATGCTATCATGTTATACTCTTACCATAATCCAGACTAGCGCACGCATGACCGTTCGCGGCTCGTTTTGCCGCATTGTATAATCTTAATAACGTATCCGCCCTATGAACTACATGTTTGATTGCTGCACTATTTTCTTATAGTTCTGTGGATATAGGTCTTTCAGGTTCTTGTGGTTGATGGCCATG